>NZ_CP095045.1:1200000-2400000 GCF_022919155.1 Leucobacter allii | reverse complement strand
AAGAGCACGATCCACAGCAGCGGCACGAGCAGCAGCGCGAGGTAGCCGAGCGGGGTGAGGGCGAACAGCGGCCCGATCCAGGGGATGTCGGCGAGCACGGGGATCCGCCACACGGGGATGCCGTCGATCGCGGGGTCCTGGAAGACACCCTGCACCTGGAAGATGGCCACGAGGAGGAAGCTCGTCATGCCGACCGCGAGGATGTTCATCGCGATCGCGAGCACGATCGGGTCGCCCTTGCGATAGACGGCGCCGTAGCCGAGGATCAGCGAGAACAGCATCCCGGCGAGCATCCCGGCGAGGACCCCGACGATCCAATTCTGCGCGAAGTAGGACGCGGCGACCGCGGCGAAGGTGCCCACGAGCAGCATGCCCTCGAGGCCGATGTTGAAGATGCCGGCGCGCTCGGCGATCATGCCGCCCAGTGCGGCGAGCAGGATCGGGATCAGCGCGCGCAGCACGGAGGAGATGAGATCCTGGTCGAACAGCTCGAGGAAGTTCATCGTGCGGTCTCCTTCGCCTCGGCCGCCGCGCGTCTGCGTCGGATGCGGGGGAGCGCGACCCGGAACGCGAGCAGGATGATGACGAGCGCCTGGATCACGGCGGCGATCTGCGGCGAGAGCCCGAGCTCGCGCCCCATCGCGTCGCTGCCGACCATGATGGCCGCGAAGAAGAGCCCCGCGACGACGATGCCGAGGGGCCGGTAGAGCGCCAGCAGCGTCACGAGCAGGGCGGTCCACGCGAAGTTCGTCTGGATGAAGTACCCCTCGATGAGCCTGGTGCTCGGGGCGCCGATGGTGAGCAGCAGCCCGAAGAGCCCGGCGAGACCGCCGGAGAGCGCCATCGTGCGCAGCACGAGCGGTCCGGGCTGCACACCGCTGTAGCGCACGAACTCCGCGTTCTGACCGCTGAGCCCCGACTCGAAACCGAAGCGCGTGCGGCGGTTCATGAAGATCGCCCCGGCGACCACGACGATGAGGATGACGAGCGACCAGTTGACGCCGGTGAGCACCGCGGTGACGGGGCCCGTCGGGCCGAAGACGCCCCGCAGCGTCTCGGCGAAGGCGGAGTCCTTCGGCACGAGGAGGGAGAGCTGCCCCGACTCGGGGAGCGGGCGGGACGCGACGAGGTCGGAGTCGGGGTCGTCGAGCTTGAAGCGGATGAGCCAGGAGGAGAAGTAGCGCGCCGGGTAGTTCAGCAGCAGCGTCGAGAGGAGCACGGGCACGCCGAGCAGGTTCTGCAGCAGCGCGGCGATGAGCCCCCACGCGGCGCCCGCGGCGACGGCGGCGACGATCGCGAGGGGGATGACGAGGATCGCGGGGCCCGGCACCGTCAGGGCGACGACGCCGCCGGCGACCGCTCCGAGGCCCGCCTGCCCCTCGGTGCCGAGGTTCAGCACGCCGGCGCGGAAGGCGATCGCGATCGCGATGCCGATCCCGATGATGGGGATCGCCCGGGCGATCGTGTTCGCGAGGCCCGCTCCCGATCCGAAGGAGCCCTGCAGCATCGCGGCGTAGCCGCTCAGCGGATCGACGCCGGCCACGAGCATGAAGCACGCGCCGATGAGCAGCGCGAGGACGATCGAGATGGGGATCGGCCCCGCGAGCCAGCGACCGACGCCGGCGATCGCTGTGCGGGGTCCGGCCCCGGTGTCCGCTGCGGTCACTGCTCGCTTCCCTTCTGCACGGCCTGCGCCGCGCCTGCGCCGGCTGCCGGGTCGGCTCCCGCGGATGCGCTGACCAGCCCGGCGGGCCGGTGCCGGGCCTCCGGCTCGTGCCCCGCCATGTAGAGGCCGAGGAGCGCCTCCGTGGCCTCCGCCTTCGGCACCTCGGCGACGATGCGCCCCTCGAACATCACGAGGATCCGCGAGGAGAGCGAGAGGATCTCGCTGAGCTCGGCGGAGATGAGCAGCAGCGCGCCGCCGGCGTCGCGGTACTCGCAGAGCTCCCGGTGGATCGACTCGATGGCGCCGATGTCGACGCCGCGGGTCGGCTGCTCGGCGATGAGCACCGGCGAGCCGTAGTCGAGCTCGCGGGCGACGACCACCTTCTGCAGGTTGCCGCCGGAGAGGGTGCCGACGGGCGTCGCGGGGCTCGCGATCTTCACGCCGAACCGGGCGATGAGGCGCTTCGCGTGCTCGGCCATGGCGGAGCGGGAGAGGAGCCCGCGACGTAGGATCGGGGCCGCGCGGTGGTGGCCGAGCGCGAGGTTGTCGATCGCGTCGGCGGTGCCGGCGCTGCCGACCGCGTGGCGGTCCTCGGGGATGTAGGCGATCCCGCCGTCGCGCCGCTGGGCGATGGTCGCGGCGCCGAGCTCGCGCCCGCGCACGGCGATGCTGCCGGCGCTCGTGCGACGCATGCCGATGATCGCCTCCGCGAGCTCCACCTGTCCGTTGCCGGCGACGCCGGCGATGCCGACGACCTCGCCGGCGCGCACGGCGAGGGAGGCGTCGGCGACGGCGTCGCGGCCGCCCGATCCCGGGACGGTCACGCCGCGCACCTCGAGGGCGGTCTCCCCGGGGGCGAGCGCCGGCGGCGGGGTCGTGAGGTCCACGTCGCGACCGGTCATGTGCCGGGTGATCTCGGCGGGGGAGCTGTCGGCGGTGACGAGCTGGGCGACGTTGCGGCCGTCGCGCAGCACGGTGACCCGATCCGAGATGGCCATGACCTCGCCCAGCTTGTGGGTGATGAGGATGATGGTGCGGCCGTCGGCCTTGAGCGCGCGCAGCACGTCGAAGAGGCGCTCGGTCTCCTGCGGGGTGAGCACGGCGGTGGGCTCGTCGAGGATCAGGACGCGGGCGTCGCGGTAGAGCGCCTTCACGATCTCGACGCGCTGCAGCACGCCGACGGGGACGCTGTCGACGCGCGCCGACGGGTCGATCTGGAGGCCGTAGCGCTCGGCGATCGCCGCGACCTCGCGGTTCGCCGCCTGGCGATCGATGAGCCCGCGCCTCGTGGGCTCGCTGCGGAAGACCACGTTCTCGGCGATGGTGAGCGAGGGGAAGAGCTTGAAGGACTGGAACACCATGCCGATGCCGGCGTCGATGGCGTCCAGCGGGGACGCGATCCTGCGGAGCTCGCCGCGGATGCGGATCTCTCCCGCGTCAGGCTGGTACACCCCCGCGAGGATCGACATGAGGATCGACTTGCCTGCGCCGTTCTCGCCCATGAGCGCGTGGATCTCCCCGGTCTCGACCTCGAAGTCGACGTCGTCGTCGGCGAGCACGCCGGGGAAGCGCTTCGTGATGCCGCGCATGGAGACTTCCGATGCCATGCTCGCTCCTTCGGATTCGGGGATGGGGACGAGCCGGGGCGGATCGCGCGGATCCGCCCCGGCCGGCGGGTCACTTCGCCGAGGCGATCTCGAGCTCGCCGCTGACGATGGCATCGCGGGTCTCCTCGACCTGCGCGAGCACGTCCGCGTTCTCCATCACGGTGCAGCCGGAGTCGGCGGCGTCCTCGGTGAGGCTGACGACGGTCATGCCCTCCTCCTTGAGGCCGAAGGAGCTCGTCGCCTCGGCGGAGCTCGTGCCGTCCATGATCTCGCCGACGACGGTCTCGACGACCTTGTTCACGGCCTTGACGGTGCCGTCGACGACGGAGCCGGGGGCGAGGTCGCACTGGTTCGCGTCGACGCCGTAGGTCGAGAAGCCCTTCTCGGCCGCGGCCTCGATGATGCCGCCGTTGGAGGCGGCGCCCACGGCGAACACCTGGTCGACGCCGGTGGACGCGAAGGCGAGCGCCTGCTCCTTGCCGCGTGCGGGGTCGGCGAAGGGGTTCTCGCCGCCGATGATCTGCGGCTCGACGGTGTCGACGGCGGAGTTGACGCTCTTCGCGCCCTCCGCGAAGCCGTCCGAGTACTTGCGGAGCAGCTCGTTGTCGACGGAGAGCACCGAGCCGACCTTGTCGGCCTGGGTGAGGAGGCCGGCCTCGACGCCGAGGAGGTACGAGGGCTCCTGCTCGCGGAACGTGGCCTGGTACAGGTTCTCGGGGGCGCCGTCGACGAAGGTGTCGATGAGCAGGAACTTCTGCTGCGGGTTCTGCTCGGCGAGCTCCTTGGCGACATCGGCGAACTGGAAGCCGAGCATCACGACGACCTCCGGGGCCTCGGCGATCGCGGCCTCGAGGTTGGAACGCCGGGTCGCGTCGTCCTTCGACTCGTAGGTCTTCGCGGTGCCTTCGTAGCTCTCCGCGACGGCGTCGATGCCCACCTTGCCGGACTTCAGGAACTCGTTCTGACCGATCGGGTCGCTCGTGATGTAGATGAAGCTCGGGCCGTCGGCGGCCGCGTCGGAGCCGCCGGCGTCGGAGCCGCCGCCCGCGCAGGAGGTGAGCAGGAGCGCGGCGGAGGCCGCGCCCGCGATCAGGGCCGCGCGGGCGCGACGCTTGGTGAGGAACATGTCCGGTCCTTTCGGGGGTGGGATGCTGCGGAGCGCAGCGGGGTTGGGATGAGCTTAGGCGCGCAGGTCCTCGAACGGCACCCCGGCGAGCGTCTCGCCCGCGGCGGGGCGGATCACGCGGCGCTCGGTGACGATAGCTGTGATGAGCTCGTGCGGGGTGACGTCGAAGGCCGGGTTCACGGCGCCGATGCCTGCGGGGGCGGTGCGGACGCCGGCGAAGCCGGCGACCTCGTCGACGCCCCGGTCCTCGATCTCGATGTCCGCCCCGCTCGCGGTCGACATGTCGATCGTCGACTCGGGGGCGACCACGATGAAGGGCACGCCGGCGTGCTGCGCCGCGAGAGCGAGGGAGAAGGATCCCACCTTGTTCGCGGTGTCGCCGTTCGCGGCGATACGATCGGCGCCGATGAAGACGGCGTCGGCGATGCCCCGCGAGAGGAGGAACGGCCCGGCCGAGTCGATGAGGAGGCGGAAGGGCGCCTCCATGCGCTGCAACTCCCACGCCGTGAGCCGGGCGCCCTGGAGCAGCGGACGGGTCTCGAGCGGGAACGCCTCCTCGAGCGCGCCCTGCTCGAGGAGCGTCTGGATGGCGCCGAGCGCGGTGCCGCGCTCCACCGTGGCGAGGCTGCCGGTGTTGCAGATGGTCATGACGCGCACGCGGTCCTTCGCGGTCAGCTCCCGCGTGAGATCGGCGCCGCGCAGCCCCATGGAGATGCAGGCGGCGATGTCCTCGTCGCGGATGGCGAGCGCCTCGGTGAGGACGGCGTCGGCGCCCTCCGGGAGCTTGGCGAGGGCGCGGTCCACCCCCCAGGAGAGGTTCACGGCGGTCGGCCGCGCCTCCCGCAGCAGCGCGGCCTGGCGGCGGACCTCCTCGGCGTCGAGCTCGGCGTCCCCGAGCTCGGCGCGCACGCTCGCGGTGATGAGGGCGACGCCGAGCGCGCCCGCGACGCCCAGCGCCGGCGCCCCGCGCACGGCGAGGCGCTGGATGTCGTCGATGAGCTCGGGGAGCTCGGTGACGCGTCGCATCTCGACCGTCTGCGGGAGCAGGGTCTGATCAATGAGTTCGATGGCCCCGTCGACCCAGTCGATCGTGCGCAAGCGGTGCTCCTTCAGAGTGTTACCCGGAGGCTGCGACGCGGCCCCCGACTGTGGTATCGCAGCCAACAGGATACCGGAGAAGGAAGGCCCCGCGCGCCGCGTTCGCGAGACCCGCCCCTCGGCTCGCCCGCGACCCGGGTCGGAGGCCGACGACGCCGTGCGTTCTCGGGGCCGTCACGAGAAGTTCACGCGCGGGATGCGTGTCACGGGAAAGGTTTCGCGGATCGCGGCGTAGCGTGTGAGGCATCGGGCAGGGTGCCCGATGGGCGGACCGATCCCCGGGGCGCAGCAGCATCCCGGACGACCGGCCGCCGAAGCCGCCTCGGCTTCGGTGACACGCAGGAGCCGTGGCAAGCAAGAGGAGCGACCCGTGGCCGAGTTCCAACACCCCGCACCCCCCGCAGCGCACCCCGCCGACGCCCCCGAGGCGAGCGCCGGCGACGCGCACCGCCCGTCGGCGGACCAGGATCAGCGCTGCTACGTGCTCGACACCTCGGTCCTGCTGAGCGACCCGGCGGCCCTGTTCCGCTTCGCCGAGCACTCCGTGGTGCTGCCCGTCGTCGTCGTGATGGAACTCGAGAAGAAGCGGCAGGATCCCGAGCTCGGATACTTCGCCCGCCGCGCGCTCCGGATCCTCGACGAGCTCCGCGGGCGGCACCTCCGCCTCGACTTCCCCGTGCCGGTCGGCGACGCGGGCGGCACCGTGCGGGTCGAGCTCAACCACTCGAGCCTCGACGCGCTACCGAGCGGCATGCGGCTCGGGGACAACGACACGCGTATTCTGGCCGTCGCGCAGAACCTCGCCTCCGAGGGCCAGGACGTCACGGTGGTCTCGAAGGACCTGCCCATGCGGCTGAAGGCCGCCGCGCTCGGCCTCGGCTCCGAGGAGTACCGCGCCGAGCTCGCCAGGGACGACGCGTACACCGGCACCGCAGCGCTCGAGCTCGACGAGACCGCGATGCAGCTGCTCTGGGAGGACGAGCGGCTCGACGACGTCGCAGGGCTCGACGAGCTGCCGCGCGGCACGGGGCTCGTGCTGACCTCGACGCGCGGATCCGCACTTGGCCGCGTGGACGGCCCCGGCTCGCTGCACCTCGTCCGCGGGGACCGCGAGGTCTTCGGCGTGAGCGGGCGCAGCGCCGAGCAACGGCTCGCGATCGACCTGCTGCTCGACCCGCAGGTCGGCATCGTGTCGCTCGGCGGCAGCGCGGGGACGGGCAAGTCTGCGCTCGCGCTCGCCGCGGGGCTGGAGGCGGTGCTCGAGCGCAGGCAGCATCGCAAGGTCATGGTCTTCCGCCCGCTCTACGCGGTCGGCGGGCAGGAGCTCGGATACCTGCCGGGCGACCACCAGGAGAAGATGAACCCGTGGGCGCAGGCCGTCTTCGACACGCTCGGATCGATCGTCTCCGAGAACGTCCTCGACGAGGTCGTCGCGCGGAACCTCGTCGAGGTGCTGCCGCTCACGCACATCCGCGGCCGCTCGCTGCACGATGCCTTCGTGATCGTCGATGAGGCGCAATCGCTCGAGCGCGGCGTGCTGCTCACGATGCTCAGCCGGATCGGGCAGAACTCCCGCGTCGTCCTCACGCACGACGTCGCGCAGCGCGACAACCTCCGCGTGGGGCGGTACGACGGGATCGCCGCGGTGATCGAGCGGCTGAAGGGGCACCGGCTGTTCGGGCACGTCACGCTGACCCGTTCGGAGCGGAGCGAGATCGCGGCGCTCGTCACGGAGCTGCTCGACACCCCGTAGCGCATCGGGGCGCGTCGGGGCCGGGATCGGGCGATCCCGGCCCCGGGATCGGGCGAACTGCCGCGTGTCGGCGTTCCCGGGTTCCCGGGTGTCCGCGTTCCCGGGTGACTGCTAGCCTCGGGGCATGCCCCCGGAGGAGCCCCGGAACGACTCGCCGTACGCCCGAGCGCTCGGCGCGCGCGTCGCCGAGCTGCACCCGGTGCTGCGGAGCTACTTCTCCGGGATCCCCGCCGGGCGGGCCGGCGTCGGCGAGGGGACCTTCGCGAGCGTCGGCACGCCGCGTCGCTGGCTGCGGCCGCTCCTCCTCCCGCTGCAGCGCGCCGGGATCGCGCACGCCGGCTGGGCGCGCGAGGTGCCCTTCCGCATCGTCAACCGGATCGCGGACGGGCGAGTGGTGAGCACGCGGGATCTCGCGCTGCCCGGGGGAACCTGGACGATGCGCGATGCCGTCGGACGCAATGCGCACGGCGGGCTCGTGGACGAGCTCGGCCCGTCCGGCGCGATCGTCGCGAGCTTCGACCTCTCCGTCGCGGACGGCGGCCTGCGACTGCGCAGTCGCGCCGTCGGGATCCGGATCGTCGGGCGCATGCTGCGCCTGCCGCGGGCGATCGCCCCCGTGATCCGACTGCACGAGCGCTTCGACGAGGCGGCGGGCGTGCAACGGGTCGACGTCACGATCGACATGCCCGTGGTCGGGCGAATCTACGGGTACAGCGGGTCGTTCCGGTACCGGATCATCGAGGATGCCGACATCGGTGCCGGCTTCGATACCGACGGCGTCATCGCCGAAGACGCCGACGACGGCATCGGCAACGGGAACGGCATCGGCGTCGGCACCGTCGGCATCGGCATCGCCGGCGCCGAGGACGCCGGGCGGGCATGATCGGCGGCGGGGAGACGCGCACCGGCCGCGTGGTGATCGGCGGCGCATCGGGCTTCATGGGCCGGCATCTGCAGCACCGGTACACCGTGCAGGGGCGCGAGGTCGTCACGATCGGCCGCTCGGGCGCGGACCTCGTCTGGGACGATACGGCCGGGATCGCCGCCGCGGTCGACGGGGCCGCGCTCGTCGTCGGGCTCGCCGGGAAGAGCGTGAACTGCCGCTACACCCCGGCGAACCGGGCGGAGATCCTCCGGTCGCGGACCGAGACCACCGCGGCGCTGCACCGCGCGATCGGCGCGGCGGACCGTCCGCCCGAGCTCTGGGTGAACTCCTCGACCGCCACGATCTACCGGCACGCGGAGGATCGGCCGATGACCGAGGCTTCGGGGGAACTCGGCGCCGGCTTCTCCGTCGACGTCGCCCGCGCCTGGGAGGCCGCGCTGCTCCACGGAGAGCTGCGCGGCACTCGGCGCGTCGCGCTCCGCAGCGCCATCGTGCTCGGTCCCGAGCTCGCCCCGGGCATCGGCGGCGTGCTCGGGCCGCTGCGGACGCTCGCGCGGCTCGGCCTCGGCGGCGCGCAGCACGACGGCCGGTGGCCGGTGGGCCGTCGACGCCGGGAGGCGGGCACGGCGCACCTGCCGGGCGCGCGTGACGGGAAGCAGCGATTCAGCTGGATCCATGTCGAGGACGCCGCACGCATCCTCGACTTCCTGGAGGCGACGCCCGAGTTGATGGGGCCCGTGAACGCGGCGGCCCCGCATCCGGTCGACAACGCGACGTTCATGCGCGTCGTCCGCCGTGCGGTCGGCGCCGCAGTCGGGCCGTCGCTGCCGCGGTGGATGCTCGAGCTCGGCGCCCTCGGGATCCGGACGGAGACCGAGCTGATCCTCAAGAGCCGGTGGGTGCTGCCGGCCCGCCTGACGGAGGCGGGGTTCGCGTTCCGCTTCCCCGAGATCGACGCGGCGGTCGCAGACGCCCTCGCCCGCTGAGCCGGAGTGCGACCACCTCGCCCCTCCTCGGCCGACCGGTGCGCCGCGCGATCGGCCGCGTGATGACCTCGTGCCCCGTCCCCGGCGCCGCCGGACCCCGCGTCATCGCCGGGCCCCCTATGAGGTCGTCGGGCCTCTACGGAGCCTCCGAGACCCTATGCAGTCGTCCAGACCCTATGCAGTCGTCGAGACCCTAGGGAACCTCCGAGACCCTACGGTATTGACGTTCGGTTTCATGGGGTTTCGCAGATTGCATAGGGGCTCGTGCGTGGAGCGCACGGCGCGATGCGATGGGGAACGATCTCGCGGCGGCAGCGTGCGCATGGCGTCGAGGCGGGGTGCGCGTGTCGGGGTCTCGTCCGCCGGCCGCGCGTGTCGGAACCCGGTTCTCCGGCCGCGCCTGCTCCGGCGCGCGCATATCGGGATCCTGCTCGCCGGTCGGTCCTGCCCCGCGCGTGCACATCGGGATCCTGCCCGCCGGCCGGTTCTGCTCGACGCCCGGTCCCGTCCGCAGGCCGGTCCTGCCAGCAGGCCGGTCCCGTCCGTCGGAGCCGCACCCCGTCTACCGGTCGGGGAGGGGGATCCGGTACGCGCGCAGCATGGCGGCGAAGCGCTCGGTGCTCTGCGCGTCGCGATACCCCCAGTGGATCATCCGTCGGCCCGTGCTCCCGGTGATCCAGTGGTCACGCCGGCGCTCGCGCAGCACGGCCTCCTGAGGCGTCCGGCCGCCGAGCATCCCGGGGTCCGTGAACTTCGCCTCGCCGTCTGCCTCGCCGAGCACGCCCAGACCGAGGAGTTCGAAGTCCACGTCGTAGTGCCCGCCGTCCTCTCGGGGCACGCGCCGCTGGAGGTCCACCGCGATGCCGAGGCGCGCGAAGTGCAGGCGGCTGACCCCCTCGAGCACCGAGTCGGCACGGGGATCCGCGAACGCGATCACCCGCCGGAGCAGCCGTGCGCCGCGCATGCCTCCGGCATCGTCGCAGCGCTCGCGCATACCGCGTCGCCACGCCTCGACACGGTCGGGGTCGATGCCGCGCCCCGCCCCGATGCCGCGCCCCGCCCCGATGCCGCGCCCCGCCCCGATGCCGCGCCCCGCTCCGACGGCGCGTCGCAGCACGGCGTCGGCGATGCCCACGAGCGCTGCCTCGTCGGCGACGCGCGCCAGATCCAGCAGGGTCCGCTCGAAACCGGTGCAGCGGACGCCCGCCACCCCGCCGAGGTCGCGCCGCGGGACCCGCAGGTCGTGGCGGCGGATCCCGCTCCCGCTCGCCGCGCTGCGCGTCGAGATCACGTGCACGGGCTCAGCGCGGAGGCGCCAGAGCGGAAGCCCGAGCAGCGCGGCCGCGGAATGATGGGAGAACAGCGGCGGCGTCGCCGCGTCCCGATGCGCGGCGAGCACGGCGGCGACGTGCCGATCCTCCGGGAACCAGGCCCGCCAGTCCTCCGCTCGTGCGAACCACCCGCGCCGGACGCGGACGAGCGCGCCATCGCGGACGAGCGCGGCGCGCTCCCGCGCCGAGACGCCGTCGCGCTCGAGATCCGCGGCGCGGCGCAGGGCACCGCCGATGTCCCTGATCCGCCGTTCGAGCCGCGCCATGCCTCGAGTCTGGTCGCCGTGCGGCAGCCGCGACGCGGTCCCAGACGATCTGTGGATCGTTCGGGTGCCGCTCGTTCGCTCCTGGCGCCTGTGGACGGCGTGCACCGGCGGGCCGAGTGCTCGGGCCCGACAAGCGTCGGGGCCCGGGATCCTGCGATCCCGGGCCCCGACTGCCGCACAGCGCGACGTGCCGCGCGTCTACTTCGCGACGCCCGGGTGGGTCATCGAGAGCAGATCGAGGGCCTGATCGAGTTCGGCCTCGCTGACCTCGCCGCGCTCCACGTAGCCGAGATCGACGACGGCCTCGCGCACGGTGATGCCCTTCGCGACGGAGTGCTTCGCGATCTTCGCCGCCGCCTCGTAGCCGATGAGGCGGTTGAGCGGGGTGACGGTCGAGGGGCTCATGCCGGCCAGCGCCGCCGCCCGGTCGAGGTTCGCCTCGAGCCCGGCGATGGTCTTGTCGGCGAGCACGAGGGAGGCATTCGCGAGCAGGCGGATCGACTCGAGCAGCGCCGTGCCCATGACGGGGATCTGCACGTTGAGCTCGAAGGCCCCGGAGGCGCCGGACCACGCGATCGTCGCATCGTTGCCGATGACCCGCGCGCAGACCATCAGCACGGCCTCGGGCACGACGGGGTTGACCTTGCCCGGCATGATGGACGAGCCCGGCTGCAGGTCGGGGATGTGGAGCTCCGCGAGCCCGGTGTTCGGCCCCGAGCCCATCCAGCGAATGTCGTTGTTGATCTTCGTGAGCGAGACGGCGATGGTGCGCAGCGCGCCGGAGGCCTCGACCAGGCCGTCGCGGTTCGCCTGCGCCTCGAAGTGGTTGCGCGCCTCGGTGATGGGCAGCCCGCTCGAGGCCGCGATCTCGGCGATGACCTTCTCGGGGAAGCCGAGGGGCGTGTTGATGCCGGTGCCGACGGCGGTGCCGCCCTGGGGCACCTCGGCGACGCGGGGGAGCGCGGCCTGAACGCGCTCGATGCCGTAGCGGATCTGCGCGGCGAAGCCGCCGAACTCCTGCCCGAGGGTCACCGGGGTCGCGTCCATGAGGTGCGTGCGGCCCGACTTCACGGCCGACTTCCACTGCTCGGCCTTCGCCTCGAGCGCCTCGGCGAGGTGCGCGAGCGCGGGGGTCAGCTGCTCGATGAGCGCGCCCGTGACGGCGATGTGCACGGAGGTGGGGAAGACGTCGTTGGACGACTGCGAGGCGTTGACGTGATCGTTCGGGTGCACCGGGGCGCCGAGATGCCGCGTCGCGAGCGTCGCGAGCACCTCGTTCATGTTCATGTTCGAGGAGGTGCCGGAGCCGGTCTGGTAGGTGTCCACCGGGAACTGCTCGTGGTGGGATCCCGCGATGATCTCGTCCGCGGCGGCGACGATGGCGTCGGCGGTGGGCGCCTCCAGGATGCCGAGCTCCTTGTTCGCGATCGCGGCGGCGCGCTTGATGCGCGCCAGCGCGACGATCTGCGCCGGCTCGAGACCCGTGCCGGAGATCGGGAAGTTCTCGACGGCGCGCTGCGTCTGCGCGGCGTAGAGCGCGTCCTTGGGCACCCGGACCTCGCCCATGGTGTCGTGCTCGATGCGGTACTCGACGGTGCTGTCTGCGCTGTGCTGAGTGGTCACGGTCTTCCTTCGGTGTCAGGGGTGGAACCCCGCGGAACGCTGCGCTGCCGCGGGACGACGGGATGTGCGGGGACTGCGGTGGAGCGGGTCGCGCTCCGGAGCGCGCCCGCGTCGATCAGTCGAGCGGCGCGAGCTCGAGCTCGACGGGGCCGACGACCGTGTAGGGCACGGCGCGCCCCTCGGTGAGCCGGTACTGGCAGCCGACGACGGCGAGGGTGCCGGCGTCGACGGCGTCGCTGATGACGCGGGAGGTGCGCAGCAGTTCGCTCACGGTCGAGGCGAGATGGATGCGGCCCACGGCGTTCGCGTCGATGCGGCTCGGATCGGCGTAGGGGGTGTCGGTGTTGTCGCGCAGCCAGCGCTGCTGCACCGAGGGCTGGATCGGCGCGAGAGTGTGGCGCACGGAGTCCGTCGTCTCCGACGGCGTGCGGCTCGACTGGTCGATCGCCGCCGCGACGGCGCCGCAGGAGTCGTGCGCGAGCACGACGATGAGGGAGGTGCCGAGCTGCGTGACCGCGTACTCCATCGAGGCCGTGATCGATTCCGCGACGACGTGCCCCATGTTGCGGGCGATGAAGAGGTCGCCGAGGCCGCAGTCGAAGATGATCTCCGCCGCGAGGCGGGAGTCGGAGCAGCCGAACAGCGCCACGTCGGGGGTCTGCGAGTTCACGAGCTCGGAGCGGCGCTCCACATCCTGGTTCGGGTGCGCGGAGGCACCGGTGACGAAGCGTTCGTTGCCGGCGGCGAACGCGTTCCAGGCCTCCTGCGGGGTGACGCGCGGTGCGGTCATTCTTCCTCCTCCGTTGTGGGGTCGGTTCCGGCCGCGGGCGCGGCCTGCAGCGACGCGGCGACGTCTGCGGCGAGGACGCGCAGGGTCGCCGCGCTGTCGGTGCCGTAGACGAGGATCGCGTCCCCCTGCCAGTCGCCGACGAGGCCGAATCGCATGTTGCTCGAGTCGGGATCGCGATCCGGGTGGTCGTAGACCGTCCAGGAGATCCCGCCGATCTCCTCGGTGCCCGTCGCGGCCTGCTGCTCAAGCTCCGTCGCGATCCACGTCTCGTCGACGGGGGAGCCGTCGGCGGTGAACGCCTGCACGACGGCCGCGTAGGCCTCGGCTCCGGTGGTCTCGTCGACGGTCGTGTAGTTGATCTGCCACGCGGTGACGCCGTCGCCGCTGCCGCGCAGGGTCGCCTGCTTCGCCTTCCACGCCGCGGGCACTTCGGGGGCCGCGAGCTCGCGGCCGGCGCTCGGCGACGCCTCCGACGCGAGGCTCGGCACGTCGACCGCGTGCTCGGAGAAGGCGTCGTCCCCGCGGGGCACGATGAGCACCATCACGACGACGAGGGCGAGACTCACGAGCAGCGAGAAGACGAGATTGTTGACGGTCTTCCGCTCGCGGTAGAGGCGGCTGTCGGTGGCCTTGCGCGCGGCGGTCTCCGCCGGGGTCTCGGGGCGGCCGAGCTCGGCGACCACGACCGGGGGCTTGTGCTTCTTCGCCATGGACTACGCGTCGCCCCCGGCGGGCGCATCGCCGTCGCCGGCATTCCGGCGCGCGGCCTCGAGGCGCTTGCGCGCGCCGAGGAGCCACTCCTCGCAGCGCGCCGCGAGCGCCTCGCCGCGTTCCCACAGCTGCAGCGACTCCTCGAGGGTCGTGCCGCCCTGCTCGAGTCTGCCGACCACCTGGATCAGTTCGTCGCGCGCCTGTTCGTAGCTGAGCGCGGCCGGATCCGGGCTCACCGTGTCTGCCATGCCCTCCAGCTTACCTCCCGCCGCTGGGCACCCCGGGATGCGTCGCGCCGGCGCCGCGCAGGGCCGGATCCCGCGGACCGGCGCGACGTCGCGCGCTAGCCTGGTGTCGATGTTGAGATTCCTGTTCTTCCTGGCCGTCGGGGTCGTGCTCGGCGGCGTGCTCATGATGATCATCGGCCACCCCGGCGCGGCGGCCTGGGCGTTCCCCACGGGCATGACGGTCGCGTCGCTGTCGGGCGTTCTCGTCCTCGTGGCCCGGGCGTCGAGCGGCCTCGCACGGGCCGATCCCGCGGCGACGCGCGCGGCCGTGGAAGCGGGCAGGCTCGGCCTCGCGCGGATCGACGCGCTGCGCCAGACGGGGACGCGGATCAACGATCAGCCCGTGTGCGAGCTCGAGCTGACGGTGCAGCCGCAGGACGGACCGGCCTTTCGGGCGGCCCTCAGGCAGATCGTGCCGCTGACGGAGATCCCCGCCTTCCAGCCGGGGACGGTCCGCGCCGTCGCGATCCTCGTCCCGGGTCGGCCCGACGTCGCGCTCGTCGACGAGCCCGCCACGAGCGCGGAGGCCTTCCGGGTCGTCGACGCGGTGCCGTCCGCGAGCGCGGCCGGGCCGCTGCGGCGATCCGATCCCGGCGGGCTCAGGGCCGACGGCTCGCGGCGCTCCCCGCTCGTGGGCACCGGGCGCCGCGGCAGGCCGCTGCGCATGCTCGGATACGCCCTCGTCCTCGCCGTGGGCGTCGGGATCGTGCTCGCGCCGTACCGGGTAGCCGTGGCGCAGACGCTCGCGGCGATCCCCGAAGGGCGGCTGCACGCGGATCTGCGCAGTCCGGAGGATCTCGAGGCGGCCGTCTCCGCGCTCGGGCACGAGATCGGTCACGGGAACCTCGTCGACGTCGTCGTCACGGACGCGTACGTGATCGTGGACGCGCCGCTTTCGCCCGGCGCGATCGAGACGGATACCTGGATGTACCGCGGCGGACTCGTCGAGCACCGCGGGGCCGCCACGATCCAGCCGGAGACGGAGCTCGAGCAGTTCGACGCGCGCGACGTCGATTGGGCGGCGCTGTGGCCGGCGGTCGAGGCGACGGCGGCGGAGGCCGGCGTCACCGCGCTCGATGAGGTCACGCTCACCCTCGGGCGCGGCACGGACTCCGACATCGAGAGCGAGACCTTCGGCCGGTCGGTCGGTCCCGTCGAGGTCGGTTTCTCCTTCTCCGACGACTACCACTCCGTGAGCTACCGCATGGACGCGCGTGGCGAGGCGGTCGAGGAGCTCGGATAGGCGGATGGACTACCCGTCCGCGGAGCGCGGGACGGAGCGTGCCCGGAGCGCCCCGCGCTCCGCCGCGCGTGCTACCCCGTCGCCGCGGTCTGCCGCTCGGCGGGCTCCTCGGCGACGGCCCTGCGCCCGAGCCGCGCCCACGACGTGCGGATCATGCGCTGGATCGAGCTGTCGAGCGCCACGGCGACGATGAGGGTGGCGCCGACGAGGATCGTCTGCAGGAACGGCGACGCCTGCATGAACACGAGTCCGGCGCGCAGCACCCGGAAGAACAGCAGGCCCGCCACGACGCCGCTGATCCGGCCGACGCCGCCCTCGAAGGCGACGCCGCCGAGCAGCACGACGGTGAGCACCTCGAGCTCCAGCCCGGAGCCGATGTTGGGGTTCGCGGATTGCACCTTCGCGGAGAGGAACAGCCCCGCGAGGGCGGCGAAGCCGCCGGTCGCCACGAAGAGCAGGAAGCGGGAGCGCTGCACGTTCACGCCCATGAGCCGCGCGGCCCGCTCGTTGCCGCCGATCGCCTTCACCGATTTGCCGAAGGTCGTGTGATTGAGCACGTACCAGCCCAGCGCGATGACGACGAGCAGTGCGACGATCTGGATCGGCACCGGCCCGAGCTTCAGCGTGCCGATCGCTCGGAAGGCCTCGGGCAGTTCGGCGCGCGGGATCGTGCGTCCGTCGGAGAGCAGCAGGGCGAGGCCGCCCCACACGCTCAGCGCGCCCAGCGTCACCACGAAGGAGTTGAGCCGCAGGTAGGCGACGAGGAAGCCGTTGAGCGCGCCGGCCGCCACGCCGGTGCCGAGAGCCACGGCGAAGCCGAGCAGCGTGGATCCGGTGCCGCTCATGGTCAGCCCGCCGGTGATCGCCGCCACCGAGGCCACGGAGCCGACGGAGAGGTCGATCGTTCCCGACATGATGAGGAATGCCGCCGGAATCGCGATGAGGCCGAGCTCGGCGGCCTGCAGCAGGATGCTCTGCCCGTTCGCGAAGGAGAAGAAGTTCGGCCGCAGGATCGAGAAGACCGCGATGAGCACGATGAGTGCGAGGAAGATGCCGTTTTTGGCGGCGAAGATCTTGAGGCGTTCGGTGTTCATGGTGGGTTCCGTTCAGGCGTGCGCGGGCTCGGCGAGGCCGAGGAGGGAGGAGAGCAGCTGGGCGTTGAATGACTCCGAGCGGGGGACCGGCACGAGCCGGTCGCCGAGCACGGTGTATGCGCGATCGCACATGCTCGCGATCTCGTCCGACTCGCTGGACGCGACGATCACGGCGGCGCCGTTCGCGGCGGCCGCGCGCGTCGCCTCGACGATGTCGAGCTTCGCGCCGACGTCGACGCCCTGGGTCGGCTGGGCGAGCACGAGCAGGGTCGGCTCGGCGGGGTAGAGCCAGCGGGCGAGCAGATGCTTCTGGCGGTTGCCGCCGGAGAACTGGGAGACCTCGGCATCGGCCGAGGGCCCGCGGATGTCGAGGCCGGCCCGGGCGCGGGCGTAGGTGTCGGCGCCCGAGCGGGTGGACACCCACCAGCCGCGCGAGGGACCTTCCGAGTACCAGGGGAGCATGACGTTGTCGAGGGCGGTCTCCGAGGCGATGAGGCCCTCCGTGTCGCGATCCGGCGGCACGAAGAAGACGCCGCGGCGGATCGCCCGGCCCGGTGAGGCGAAGCGGACCTCGGAGCCGCACAGGCGATACGGTCTGGGATCCGCGGCCGCGCCCGCGAGCTGCGCCGCGATGCCGAACTGCTCGCCCCCGGCCATGCCGAACAGCCCCACCACCTCCCCGGCGCGGGCGGTGATCTCGCCGCCGGACAGCGCATAGGCGACGACCTCGGCCCCGGGCTCGACGCGGGTGAAGTCGAGCGAGCGCAGGTCGGGGACGAGCGCTTCGGCGAGCAGCGCCGGCGTGAAGTCGCTCGCCGGTCCGTCGACCACCAGGGCGCCCCCGCGCAGCACGACGATGCGGCTGCAGACCTCCATGATGTCGGGCAGTCGGTGCGAGACGTAGAGCACCGAGACCCCCTGCGCGGCGAAGCGCCGGATGAGGGCGTGCAGGGCGTCCGTTTCCGCCTTGCCGAGGGCGGCGGTGGGCTCGTCGAGCAGCAGTACCTTCATCGTGCCCGAGAGCATCCCGCGCGCGATGTCGACCAGCTGGCGCTCGCCGAGCCCCAGCGCTTCCACCGGCATGTCGAGCGGAAGATCCGCGCCGACCTCGGCCAGCGCCTCGCGCGCGCGGCGCTGACGCTCGGCCGCGCTCGGCGCCGCTCGGGCGAGGAACAGGTTCTCGAGCACCGTCATGTTCGGGGCGAGGGCGGGTTCCTGGTGGATGACGGTGATGCCGCGCAGCGCCGCCTCCCGGGGGGTGAGACGGCCCTCCACACGTTGGCCATCGACGGCGAAACCGCCGGAGGACGCGCCGATCACCCCGGTGGTGACGTTGAACAGCGTGCTCTTCCCCGCGCCGTTGTGGCCGAGCAGGCCGACGATCTCTCCGGGTTCGACGGCGAAGGCGATGTCGTCGAGCGCGCGTGTGGCGCCGAAGTCGACGGTCACTCCGTCGAAGCGGAGCCGGGGCTCGGGTGCGGTCATGCGGGATCCTCTCGGCGGTGAGCGGCTCGGGGCTGTCGACGGCACGCGGGGCGCTCCGCTGAGGAGCGCCCCGCGGCGGTCACTGGTTGGCGAGGAGGAACTGCTCGGCGTTCTCGCTCGTGACCTCGGTGACCGGCACCGTGGTGTCCTCGACGGGCTCGCCCTCGGCGGCGGCGACCAGCATGCGGGCGTTCGCCTCGGCGAGTTCGCGGGCGGGCGCGATATAGGCGTAGCGCCAGAAGGATCCGGGTTCCATGATGATCTCGAGCTCGGCGTCGGTGGCGTCGAGATTGAGCAGCAGCATGCTCTCATCGGTCGGCGACACCCCGGAGTCGGTCAGCGCCTGGTAGGCGCCGAGTGCGGGATCGTTGGCGATCGCCAGCCATACCTTCGTGTTCGGCACGGCGTTGAGCTGGTTCTGCACGGCCGCGTAGCCGTCGTCGAGGCTGAGCGTCTTGTGCTCCGTGATGTTGAGATTCAGATCCGCGGCCTGCAGCGCGTCGAGCATGCCCTTGCCGCGCAGCCGCCCGAGATCGGTGTCGGGCCAGCCGAGGAAGGCGACGTCGACCTGCTCATCGCCGTAGGTCTCCTCGATCCACTCGGCGGCCTGCTCGCCGGCGAGCTTGCCGTCGGCCTCGTGATCGAGGGCGACCGCCGCCTGCACGCCGTCCCAGCTGCTGCCGTAGCCGAGGACGGGAATGCCCGCGTCGTTCGCCTGCTGGGTGACGGCGACCATCGCGTCCGACTGCACCGGATAGCCCATGATCGCCTTGATGTCGCCGCGCACGATCCAGGACTCCCAGTCCTGCACCTGCGTCTGCGCGTTCCACTTCGGGTCATCGGTCACGAACTCGTATCCGGCGTCGGTGACGATCGTCTCCATGAACGGCAGCATGTCGTTCCAGATCTGGATGTCGAGGCCCGCGAAGCTCATGGCGACGGCGCCCTGGGACTCGCCGCCGTCCGAGCCGGATCCCGATCCGCCGTCGGAGCCGCAGGCGCTCAGTGCGAGTGCCGCGGCGGCTGCGACGGCGATGCCGGCGGAGATGCGTCGGGTGCGTTTCATGATGTGACTCCTTCGTCCGTGGCTCCGGCGCTGAGGCGAGAGCGGTGCTGAGCGGCCCCCACTGGCCCTCTGCGTCACCCATAAGACCATGTCGGGCGCTCTATAGTCAACAGAGTTTTTATTTCATTAATGTTTCGACATTCGATTTCCCGTATTAGTTGTCATTCGCGAATTCTCAGCACTATGGTGTTCCGTGCCGGGGACGGTCACGAGACACGGCAGGCGCGATCCCCGCGACACGGAAGGAAACCGCAATGGAGCGCAAGACCGGCTACGTCTGGCACGAGCAGTACGCATGGCACGACACGGGGACTCACGCAGGGATCTACCCCTCGGGCGGCTTCGTGCAGCCGTACCACAACTTCGAGAGTCCCGAGTCGAAGGCGCGATTCGCCGGACTCGTCGAGGTCTCGGGGCTGCTGGACCGGCTCGTGCGCCTTCCCGCGCGGCAGGTGGAGACGGAGGACCTGCTGCGCGTGCACACCTCGGGGCATGTCGAGCGCATCCGTGAGCAGTCGGTCACGGGCGGCGACGCGGGCGACGGCTTCTCGCCCTTCGGCCGCGGCGGCTACGACCTCGCCCGGTTGGCCGCCGGCGGCACGCTGGCCGCTGCGGAAGCGGTGATGGACGGGACGGTCGACAACGCCTACGCGCTCGTGCGCCCGCCGGGGCACCACGCCGAGCCGGACCAGGGTCGCGGGTACTGCCTCTTCGCCAATGTGCCGGTGGCGATCGAGGCGCTCCGCGCAGCGGGCAAGCTCGAGCGGGTCGCGATCTTCGACTACGACGTGCATCACGGCAACGGCGCCCAGAAGATCTACTGGGAGGATCCCGATGTGCTCACCATCTCCGTGCACCAGGACCGGCTCTTCCCCGTCGACCTCGGCATGGCGGACGAACGCGGAGCGGGAGCCGGCGCGGGCACGAACATCAACGTGCCGCTCCCCGCGGGCTCCGGCGACGGCGCCTACTGGTCGGTGGTCGAGGAGGTCGCGGGTCCCGCGATCCGCGCCTTCCAGCCGGAGCTCATCATGGTCTCGAGCGGCTTCGACCCCTCCGCGTTCGATCCGCTCGGCCGTATGAGCGTGACCTCGGACGGTTTCCGCGGGATCGCCGACCGCCTCCTGGCACTCGCCGACGAGGTGTGCAAGGGCCGGATCGTCTTCTCGCACGAGGGCGGGTACTCCGCCGTGCACGTCCCCTTCTGCGGGCTCGCCGTGCTGGAATCGCTGAGCGGCATCCGCACCGGTGTCGAGGATCCGTTCAACATCTCGGTGGGCCAATCGCCCACCCGCGAGCTGAGCCCCTGGCAGCGCGAGACGATCGAGCACTCGGCCGAGCTTGCGCGCGCACTCGGCATGCTCGTCGACTAGGGCGCGCGTTCCGACGGGGCCCGCACGCGCCGTCCGCCGTCTCCCTGTGGCCCCGCCCGTCCGGACAGCCGGCGGGCGGGGCCTCCGGTGCGCGTCGCTTCGGTGCCAAGCGCCGCCCTCCGGCGGCGCTACGCTACCGGCCCGTGCCGAGCGGGAAGATCGGCCGGTGGGTGTGCACCGAGTCGTACAGGAAGGTCTCGATGTGCGCGACCCCGGGGATCTCCCGGATCTGCCGGTTGATCAGCGAGAACAGCCCGGAGGGCGAGGTCGCATAGGCCTCCACGAGGATGCTGAAGCGGCCGGAGCCGAGCACCACGTAGCGCACGCCCTCGAACGCCGCGATCCGATCGGCCACCGCGTCGATGTCGCCGCTCACCTCGATCTGCAGGCTCGCGATGCTCTGCAGCCCCACCGCCCGGGGGCTCGTCACGCCGATGACGCGCACCACGCCCCGCTCCTGCAGCCGCTTCACCCGCGCTCTGGCGCCGCCCGGGGTCAATCCGACCTCGACCCCGAGATCCGCGTAGCTCATGCGGCCGTCGCGTTCGAGCAGCAGGATCAGCTGTTCGTCGATCTCATCGAGCGCCCACGGCTGTTCGGGCGCCTCCGGGTGCGGCCGCGCCGCGTCGTCGTCGCCGGGGATGCGTGCTTTCGCCATGACATGCAGTATGGCACGGGCCGTTCCACCCCATCCGCTGGACGAGGATCACCCGTCCGCGGCAGCCGCGGAGGTCACCGCGAGGCGGCCCCCCGCGAGCGAGAGGCGGATCGCCGTGCCCTCGGGGGCATCCACCGGGTCGCGGAGCACGGGGCCCGCGCCGCCGGCCTCGTCGGCGAGCTGCGCGATCGCGTAGCCGCGTTCGAGCGTGGCCCGAGGGGAGAGGGCGGACAGTCGCGCCCGCGCCTCCGCGAGCCCCCGTGTCCGGTCCTCGACGGCCCGATCCGCGAGCTCGGTGCCGCGCGCGATCCAGCGCACGAGCTCCTCGGCCCGCTCGTCGACGATGCGCTCGGGCGCGGCGAGCACGGGCCTGCCGCGCAGCTGGGCGATGCGGTCGGCCTCGTGGGAGAGCAGCTGTCCGAGCCGAGCGCTCATGCGCGCTCTGGCCTGATCGAGGCCCGCCAGCTCCTCGCCGACGTCGGGGACGATCCGCTTCGCGGCATCCGTCGGCGTCGATGCCCGCAGGTCCGCGACCTCGTCGAGCAAGGGGCGATCCGCCTCGTGCCCGATCGCGCTCACGAGCGGTGTCGTCGCCGCGGCCGCGGCGCGGAGCACCCGCTCGTCGCTGAACGGCAGGAGGTTCTGGAAGTCGCCGCCGCCGCGGGCGACCACGATGATGTCGACCTCGGGATCGCGATCCAGCGCCTCGATGCCCGCCGCGACCTCCGCGGCCGCGCGCTCGCCCTGCACGGCCGCGTAGTGGAGCGCGAAGCGCACCCCGGGCCAGCGCAGCGTCGCGTTGCGGATCACGTCCTTCTCGGCGTCCGAGTCGCGGCCCGTCACGAGCCCGATGAGGTTCGGGAGGAAGGGCAGGGGGCGCTTGCGCTCGGGGGCGAAGAGCCCTTCGGACTGCAGCTGGCGGCGGAGCCGCTCGAGCCGTTCGAGCAGCTCGCCGATGCCGACGTGCGAGAGCTCGAAGACCTGCACGGTCAGGGAGCCGCCCTTCACCCAGAAGTTCGGCTTCACGAGTGCGATCACCCGGTCGCCCTGCGCGAACTCGCTCGTCAGGCGCTGCGCGACGGAGCGCCACACGGTGAAGCTGACCGTCGCGTCCTGCGAGAGGTCACGGAGCTTGCCGTACACGTGGCCGCCGCGCAGCTGCCACTGGGTGATCTCGCCCTCGACCCACACCTGGCCGAGACGGTCGACCCAGGCGGCGATCTTCTCGCTCATGAGCCCGACGGGCCAGGGGGCTTCGCGCGTCGCCGGCGCGTTCGATGCCGCTGCTGCCATGCCCCCAGCATACGGACCCGCGGCGCGCTTCCTGGACGGCCGTCCGTGGCGCCGACGGTAGAATCGACGCCATGAACGAGGCCACCGCGGAACGGATCAGGGAACAGCGCTCCCTCGGCGCGCCCATCGTGAGCCTCGCGATGCCGCGGCTGCGCCGCCAGGAGGGCCGCCTGCGCGACCTGCCGGTCGACGGGGAGAAGAAGGTGCTGCTCGCGGCCCCCCGCGGCTACTGCGCCGGCGTCGATCGCGCCGTCGTGGCGGTGGAGCGCGCGCTCGCACGCTACGGCGCCCCCGTCTACGTGCGCAAGCAGATCGTGCACAACGTGCACGTCGTGCGCACCCTGGAAAACCTCGGCGCCGTCTTCGTGGAGGAGGTCGACGAGGTGCCGGAGGGCGCGCACGTCGTGTTCTCGGCGCACGGCGTGTCTCCCGCCGTCGTGCGTGCCGCGGCGGAGCGCGGGCTGCACGCGATCGACGCGACCTGCCCGCTCGTCACCAAGGTGCATCGCGAGGCGGTGCGCTTCGCGCGCCAGGGCCGCCGCATCCTGCTCATCGGCCACACCGGGCACGAGGAGGTGGAGGGCACCGCCGGGGAGGCCCCCGAGCACGTCACGATCGTGAACTCGCCGGACGACGTCGACGGGCTTGAGGTCGAGGACCCGGCGAATCTCGTCTGGCTGTCGCAGACGACGCTCTCGGTCGACGAGACCATGGAGACCGTGCGGCGCCTGCGCGAGCGCTTCCCCGAACTGCAGGATCCGCCGAGCGACGACATCTGCTACGCGACGCAGAACCGGCAGGTCGCGATCAAACGGATCGCGCCGCAGGCCGATCTCGTGCTCGTCGTCGGCTCGGCGAACTCCTCGAACTCCGTGCGGCTCGGAGAGGTCGCGCTCGAGTACGGCGCGCGAGCCGCCCACCGCATCGACGATGCGAGCGAGGTGCGCCAGGAATGGCTCGACGGCGTGCGCACCATCGGGGTCACGAGCGGCGCATCGGTGCCCGAGGTGCTCGTCCAGGAGCTGCTCGACGACCTCGCCGACGCCGGGTACGCCGACGTGGAGGCGACGGTCACCGCGGAGGAGGACCTCGTCTTCTCCCTGCCGAAGGAGCTGCGGGAGGACGCCGCGGGCAACCGCGACGCCCGCGCGCTCGGCGGCCGCGGGCGCTGAGCGCGCAGGCCCCGAGGCTCCGTCCGCCCGGGAGCCGCGGATCGCGCGCGGCTCGATGGACGGATCCGCGGGCTACTGCGTCATCTCCGCCATGTAGTCGAGCAGCTGCTGCGTGGATGCCGGATCGGCGAGCGCCGTCATCAGCTCGGGGATCGCCGCCATCGCGACCGAGGTCACGACGATGATGCCGATGAGGGCGATCGCCCCGGCCGTCAACGGCACCCAGAACGTGATCTTCCGCGCGCGCATGCGCTGGATCGAGAAGATGAGGCTGACGGCGTAGAGCGCGAAGATCGCGATGGCGCTCACGGAGCCGAGGACGCCGAGCCAGGAGGGCGTCTCGACGTCCTGCAGATCGAAGGCGTCGAGGATCATCGCGAGGCTCGGGGCGAGGCCGAGCATCGACTGGGCCATGCTGAGCGCGCCGAAGGCGCCGAGCGCGAGGAGCAGGATCGTGACGACGCGGTCCCCGGTGCGGGGCCCGGGCTCGGTGCCCGGGGCACGGTCCCGGGGCGCGCGGGGCGCGGGCTGCTGCGGCGGCGCGGCGCGGTAGGGCTCGGGATCGGATCCCGCGGCGGTGGGGCTCCGCGGAGCATCGCCCGCGGGCGTCGAGGGTGCGGCGGGCGCCGGTGCGCCCGCCGCACCGTCCCCGCCGCGCGCACCGAGGTTGTGCGGCACGCCGGGCACCGGGGATCCCCCGGAGCCCGCGGGCGTGCTCGCCGCGGTCCGGGCGGCGCCGGCGCCGGCGGGCGGCGCGCCCTCCGGCTTCCATTCCCAGCCCTCAGGGGCGTATTCGCCGTAGGCGGGCGGTGTGCGGCGATCCTCCGGTGCCGGGAGCTGCGGGTCGGACACTACGCGCTCACCGACTTCCCAGCGGATCCGAGCTGCTCGGCCGCGAGCGCGACGCGCGCGGCGAGCCCGTTCTCCGCGGCCTTCCCCCAGGCGCGGGGATCGTACTGCTTCTTGTTGCCGACCTCGCCGTCGAGCTTCAGCACGCCGTCGTAGTTCTTGAGCATGTAATCGACGACGGGGCGGGTGAAGGCGTACTGGGTGTCGGTGTCGATGTTCATCTTGATGACGCCGTTGCGCACGGACTCCGCGATCTCCTCCGCGGAGGAGCCCGAGCCGCCGTGGAAGACGAGGTCGAGCGGCTTCTCGCCCGTGCCGTACTTCGCCTGCAGGCCCTCCTGGATCTCGGCGAGGAGCTCGGGGCGCAGGCGGACGCCGCCCGGCTTGTAGACGCCGTGCACGTTGCCGAAGGTCAGGGCGGTGAGGTAGCGGCCCTGCTCGCCGAGCCCCAGCGCCTCCACCGTGGCGACGGCATCGTCGAGCGTCGTGTAGAGCTGATCGTTGATCTCGTGGCTGATGCCATCCTCCTCGCCGCCCACGACGCCGATCTCGACCTCGAGGATCACGCCGATGGCCGCGAGACGGGGGAGGAGCTGCTGCGCGATCTCCAGGTTCTCGGGGAGCGGCACCGCCGAACCGTCCCACATGTGCGACTGGAAGTAGGGGAGCCCGCCCGCCTCGACCCGCTCCTCGCTCGCCGCCACGAGCGGCAGCACGAAGTTCTCGAGGTGCTGCTTCGGGCAGTGATCGGTGTGGAGGGCCACGGTGATGTCGTAGGCCTTCGCGACCTCCTCGGCGTACTTCGCGAACGCGATCGCACCGCCCGCCCGATTCTGCACGGTGTGACCGGCGAAGTAGTCGGCGCCGCCGAAGCTCACCTGGATGATGCCGTCCGATCCGGCCTCCGCGAAGCCCTGGATGGCCGCGTTGAGGGTCTGCGAGCTGGAGACGTTCACCGCGGGGAACGCGAAGGCGTTCGTCTTCGCGGCGTCGATCATGGCTGCGTACTGTTCCGGGGTAGCGACGGGCATGCGAGCTCCTTCTCCATCGGGGCGGTTCGGCGGTGGGCCGCGGTCTGGCCCTTCAGTCTACGCGGTAGAGTGGGGCCCATGACTGAACCTCACTCGCTCGGAGACTGGCAGCCGGATCGGAACCTCGCGATGGAGCTGGTCCGCGCGACGGAGGCCGCCGCGATGCGCGCCACGCCCTGGATCGGCCGCGGCGACAAGAACGCTGCGGACGGTGCCGCGGTCGACGCGATGCGCCGCTTCCTCGCGACCGTGAACATGAACGGCACCGTCGTGATCGGCGAGGGCGAGAAGGACGATGCCCCGTGGCTGTACAACGGCGAGCAGGTGGGCAACGGGCAGGGCGCGGAGTGCGACGTCGCGGTCGACCCGATCGACGGGACCCGGCTCACCGCCGAGGGGCGCCCGGGCGCGCTGTCGGTGATCGCGGTCGCCGACCGGGGGAGCATGTACGACCCCTCGGCCGTCTTCTACATGGACAAGCTCGTATCCGGCCCCGCGGGCGTCGGCGTGGTCGACATCCGCAAGCCGATCGGCGCGAACATCCGCGACCTCGCAAAGGCGAAGGGCGTCGACGTCTCCGACATCCGCGTTGCGGTGCTGGACCGGCCCCGCCACGAGCAGCTGATCGCCGAGATCCGCGAGGCGGGCGCCGGTACGCGCCTCCTCATGGACGGCGACGTCGCGGGCGGCGTCAACGCGGCCCGCTGGGATTCGCGCATCGACCTCTGCGTCGGCATCGGGGGCACGCCCGAGGGCATCATCACCGCCTGCGCCGTGAAGGCGCTCGGCGGCGTGATCCAGGGCAGGCTCTGGCCGAAGGACGACGACGAGCGGCAGCGGGCGATCGACGCCGGCCACGATCTCGACCGCGTGCTCGAGGCGGACGATCTCGTCTCCAGCGACAACTGCTACTTCGTGGCGACGGGCATCACCTCGGCCGACTTCGTCGAGGGCGTGCAGCGCCGCGGCCCCTTCGTGCGCGCCGAGAGCATCGTGATGCGCGCGCACTCGGGCACGATCCGCCACGTCACGAGCGATATGGACCCGAAGCGCTGGGCGTGACGGTTTCGTCCGCATCCGCCGTCGTCTGATCGACGGCGGGTGCGCCGCGGAGGGCGAGGCACCCGGGTCCCTCGCCCGAGACGGCGAGGCGCGCTCAGCGCGGCAGCGCGCCGCGGAGCGCCTCGAGGACGAGGGCGTGGTCGTCCTGCGGAGGAAGCCCGCTCACGGTGACCGAACCGAGGAGTGCGCCGTCCACCAGGATGGGCACGGCGCCGCCGTGCGGAGCGTAGTCGGCCTCGGGCATCTCGGGGGTGACCGGGCCGAGGCCCCGGGCGGCGAGCCGCTGGCCGACGAGGAAGCTGGGCTCCCCGGTGAGTTCGGCGACGTTGCGCTTGCGGCGGATCCACGCGTCGTTGCCGGTGCTCGTGCCGGGGAGGGCGAGTCGGAAGACCTCGTGGTCTCCGAGCATCACGGAGACCGCGACGGCGAGGTCGCGTGAGCGCGCGAGCCGCACGATCTCCTCGCCGACGGCGATCGCATCGGCGTGCGTGAAGGTCCCCGGCAGGGCCTCGGCGAACTCCTCGGCGATGACGGCGGGATCGGCGAGCACGGTCATGGGCGCATCGGTCATGGTGTCACGCTAGCGCACGCGGGCCGCGTGCGCCGCCGAGTTCGGCCGGGGCTCACTCCTCCCAGAGCGCCCCCAGCCCGGACGCGGATTCGGCCGCGCGCGCCCGCGCGACCGCCCGGGGATCCGGTTCGCGTGCAGCCTGCGGGAGCAGCGCGTCGAAGACGTCCCGGCCGGTCCCGCGGCCGCCCCCCGCCACCGGGCTCCTGCCGTCACCTGCGGGGTCAGCGCACTCCGTGTCGGCGGCGGGATCGACGTCCTGATCGATGGCGCCCTCGCCCCGGCCGTCCCCGGGACCGGTCGGCTCGCCGCCCTCGAGCGATTCGACCGATCGGAGGCGGCGCTCGACGGCCCGGGTGCGACGACCCGCCTCCGACACGGTGTTCTGCACGGTCGTGAGCTGCTTGCCGATCTTCTCCCAGACCTGCCCGTACTTCTGGAACTCCTGCTTCGCCGCGCTGAGCACCTGCCACACCTCGGAGCTGCGCCGCTCGATCGCGAGAGTGCGGAACCCGAGCTGCAGGCTGTTGAGCAGGGACATCAGCACCGTGGGGCCGGCCACCGTGACGTGGAACTCGCGCTGCAGGCGGCTCGTGAGCCCCGGCCGTCTGATGACCTCGGCGAACAGCCCCTCGGTCGGCAGGTACATGATCGCGAAGTCGGTGGAGTGCGGCGGCTCGATGTACTTGTCGCGGATGAGCTTCGCCTGCGCGACGATGACCCGCTCGACCGCCTTCGCCACCGCCTCGATCTCGTCGCGCTCGCCGCCCTCCTGGGCCTCGAGCAGACGTTCGTAATCCTCCTGCGGAAACTTCGAATCGATCGGCAGCCAGACCGGCGCATCGCCTTCGCCGCGCCCCGGGAGCCTGACCGCGAACTCCACGCGCTCCGCGGAGCCGGGGCGCACCGCCACGTTCTCGGCGTACTGCTCCGGCGAGAGCATGTCCTCCAACTGCCTGGCGAGCTGCACCTCGCCCCAGCTGCCGCGGTTCTTGACGTTCGTGAGCACGCGCTTGAGCCCGCCGACGTCGGAGGCCAGCGTCTGCATCTCGCCGAGCCCCTTCTGCACCTGCTCGAGTCGGTCGCTCACGAGGCGGAACGACTCGCCGAGCCGTCGTTCGAGCGTGCCCTGGAGCTTCTCGTCGACGGTCTCGCGCATCTGCTCCAGCTTCGCCTCATTGCCCCGCCTGAGGGTTTCGAGCTCCTGCCGCAGCACCTGCTGCAACTCGGTCTGCTTCATGAGATTCGCCTGGGCGAGCTCGGCGAAGCGGGCGTCGACGGTGCCGCGCAGCTCGTGCTGCGAGCGGAGCGTCGCCTGCGCCCCGGCGTGGACGCGCTCGGCCATGCCGGCGAGCGACTGGCCGAGCTCCGTGCGCTGCGCCGAGAGATCCTGCCGGATCTCCCCGGAAAGTCCCCGCAGCTCGGCGTCGCCGGAGCGCGCGTCCGTGGCCGGCGGCCGGCGCAGGAGCAGGACGAGGAGCACCGCGACGAGGAGGAGCAGGTTCGCGACGAGCAGGATGACGATGAGGGCGTTCATAGTCCACCGAGGCTTTCGGGTGTCGGACGGGGTGACGCCTCCACGTTCTCACGGACCTCCGACACGAAGACCGATCCGGGCCGCGGGGCGCGCGAACCCGCGCCCCGGAGGTTCAGAGCTTCAGCGGAATCGCCGTGAGCCGCTGCACCCGCAGTCCGACGGTCTTCGCGAGCGCCGGAACGTCGGCCGCGCCGTGGCGTCTGGCGGCGTCCACGATGATGGCGGCGCAGGCCTCCGCGTCGGCGAGCGCCTCGTGGTGCGCGAAGTCGCCGAATCCCGCGGCCGCGGCCGCGAGGGGGAGGCGGTGCGAGGGGATGTCGTAGGTCTTCCGAGAGACCTGCACGCTGCAGAGGTAGCGCAGGCGCGGGGTCGGGGTGACCGTCTCGGCGCAGGCCGCCCGGATCACGCCCATGTCGAAGCTCGCGTTGTGGGCGACCGCCACGTCGTCGCCGATGAACTCGCGCAGGCGCGCGAGCTGCTCGCCCCACTCGGGCGCGCTCGCCACCATGCCGGGGGTGATCCCGTGGATCTTGATGTTGAAGGGCAGGAACTGCGCGTGCCCGGCGGGCGGGCGGATGAGCCACTCCGCGCGATCGACCACGGCCCCGTCGCGCACGCGGGCGAGACCCACCGAGCAGGCGGAGGAGGGGTGGCTGTTGGCGGTCTCGAAATCGATCGCGGTGAAGTCGACGGGCACGCAACGATCCTGGCACACGCCGCTGACAGGGCCGGCGGCTCCGCCCCCGCTCAGCGCGTCGGCGAGGCGCAGACGCTGCGGCCGTCGGGCCGTTCCGCGCAGGCCCTGGCGCCGGGCGCGGCCAGCGCCTCGAGCGCGTCGAGGCGGCCCTCGAGCTCGGCGTCGCTCGCGTCATGCGCGGTCGTCAACGTGACGCCGACGGGCGAGACGACGAGCGAGGCCGTCTCGGGGTCAGCGAGGACGGCGCGGGCGGCGGTGACGGCGGCGGCGAGCTCCGCCGGGGCGGAGGTCACGCGGAGCGTGGGATCATCGGCCGCGCCGACGGTGAGGGTGAGCAGCTCGAACGCGGAGGCGGCCGGAACCGTCGCGAGCGCGCGGGCGAGCGTACCCGCGTCGTCGATCGAGGCGAGTCGCATCGAGGCCTCGGCGTCGTCGGTCCAGCTCGTCCGCACGAGAGCCCGGTCGGCCGGATCCAACCCCGCGAAGAGCGTCCGCAGCGAGGTTCCCGTCGCGTTCAGGCCGAGCGCGACGAGCGGGCTCGAGAACACGACGGGGATCGCGGTCTGCGACGGCATCGCGTCCACGAGCGCGGTCGCCGCCGCGACATCGGATTCATCGGCGAGCGTGAGATCGATCCGCTCGGGTTCCGCGGAGATCGCTGTCGTCTCGAGCGCGCCGGCCACCGTCGTCCAGGTGCTGCGGGCGGTCTCCAGCCAGGGGCCCGGGCGCCCCTGGATCCTGACGGCCGTCTCCGCGTCCCGCACGCTCAGCCACGGCACCGCGTCCTCGGCGGCCTCGGCGAGGAGCTCCGGAGCATCGAGGGCGAGTGCGAAGGCCGCGTCGACGCCGGCCGCCTCGGCGAGCCGCAGCCCCGCGCTGGTGATCCGATCCTCGCCGTCCGCGGCCGCGAGACCGACCGTCGCGACCCGGTCGTCCGCCGCGAGTGCGAGTGCCGCGGCGAGGGCCGCGGAGCTCGACTCGGTCTCCGCGAAGACGGGCACCGTGATCGCGTCGGCGCGGACCGTGATCACCGCGCCGACGTCCTCGTGCTCGCGCACGAAGCCGCTGAGCCGCTCGACGAGACCGTGCAGCTCGGTCTCGGAGGCTCCCGCGCGCGCGTCGACATCGGCGCTCACCCCGCCCGTGAACGGCATGTTGTCGGCCGTCGAGAGCTCGAACCCTGCGATCTCGGGGTCGCCCCCGAAGGTCCGCGCGAAGTCGCCGCGCGCTCCGTCGCCGCCGCATCCCGCGAGCAGCGGCGCGAGCAGCGCGAGCGCGACGATGCTGCGCAGTACGCGTGCGATCCTCCTCGTCATGGGGCCAGCGTAGCGAGGCCGCGCCGACTCGGCGGGAATGTCCGGAGCGCTTGCTAGCCTGACGGCATGGCCCACGAAGCGGACCCGGAGATCGAGCTGCACCTCGGCTACCTGCAGCGCGCCCGCGAGGCGCTGCTCTGGAAGCTGGAGGGGATCGGCGAGTACGACGCGCGCCGGCCGCTGACGCCGACGGGCACGAACCTCCTCGGGATCGTCAAGCACGTCTCCGGCACCGAGTACGGGTATCTCACCGAGTGCCTCGGCCGCGACGGCGGCATCGCGCTGCCCTGGATGGCGGAGGTCGCCGCCGACAACGCCGACATGTGGGCGACGGCGGAGGAACGGCGCGAGGACGTCGTGGAGCTCTACCGCCGGGTCTGGCGGAGCGACGACGCCGTGGTGCGGGAGCTCGGGCCCGACGCGACCGGGGCGGTGCCGTGGTGGGGCGGGGAGGTCGTGACGGTGCGGCGCCTCCTCGTGCACATGATCGCAGAGACCCATCGGCACGCCGGCCACGCGGATATCCTGCGCGAGACGCTCGACGGCGCCGCGGGCATGCGCGCCGATGCGATGAACCTGCCCCCGGGCGACGCGGCCTGGTGGCGGGGCCACGTGGCCGAGGTGGAGGCCGCCGCGCGAGCGGCGGCGGTCGCGGCGGGGGAGCACGTTCCCGGCTGAGCGCGGCGCCCCCGATCGGGCACCGGCCCGGTCGTGCGTCCCGCCGGGGCCGCGTAGACTGGTGCCTCGTGGCTCTGACAATCGGCATCGTAGGACTCCCCAACGTGGGCAAGTCGACCCTCTTCAACGCGCTCACCCAGAACGACGCGCTCGCGGCGAACTACCCGTTCGCGACGATCGAGCCGAACGTCGGCGTGGTGAATCTGCCGGATCCGCGGCTCGACACGCTCGCGGAGATCTTCGGCAGCGAGCGGATCCTGCCCGCCCCCGTGAGCTTCGTCGACATCGCCGGCATCGTCCGCGGCGCCAGCGAGGGCGAGGGGCTCGGCAACCAGTTCCTCGCGAACATCCGGGAGGCCGACGCGATCGCACAGGTCGTCCGCGGATTCTCCGATCCCGACGTGGTGCACGTCGACGGGGCGGTGAACCCGGCGAGCGACATGGAGACGATCAACACCGAGCTCATCATCGCCGACCTGCAGACCATCGACAAGGCGCTCGTGCGGTACGAGAAGGAGCTGAAGAACAAGAAGATCGACCCCTCGGTCGTCGAGACCGCGAAGGCCGCGCAGGCCGCGCTGAACGACGGCAAGATCCTCGCGCACGCGGGTATCGACCTCGAGCCGATCACGGAGCTCGGCCTGCTCACGGCGAAGCCGTTCCTCTACGTCTTCAACGTCGACGAAGGGGTGCTGCAGGATCGGGCGAGGCTCGATGAGCTCGCGGCCCTCGTCGCGCCCGCGCAGGCCATCTTCCTCGACGCGAAGATCGAGAGCGAGCTCATCGAGCTCGACGCCGAGGACGCGGCGGAGCTCCTCGCCTCGATCGGCCAGGAGGAGAGCGGCCTCGACCAGCTCGCCCGCATCGGCTTCGCCACGCTCGGGCTGCAGACCTATCTCACGGCCGGGCCGAAGGAGGCGCGCGCCTGGACGATCAAGCAGGGCGCGACGGCACCGCAGGCGGCCGGCGCGATCCACACCGACTTCGAGAAGGGCTTCATCAAGGGCGAGATCATCTCCTTCGACGACCTCGTCGAGGCGGGGTCCGTCGCCGAGGCCCGCGCCAAGGGCAAGGCCCGCATGGAGGGCAAGGACTACGTGATGCAGGACGGCGACGTGTGCGAGTGGCGGTTCAACGTCTGACCGCCCTCGCGTCGGCGCCGTGCGGGTTCCCGAGCAGCTTTCGGACCGGGTGGGCGTAGGCTGCTCCCCGTGGCCGGTTTCATGCTCGAGACGCGCATCGATGCGCCGGCTCGGGAGTGCTTCGCGCTGAGCCTGTCGATCGACGCGCACACGGGATCGATGGCCCGGTCGGGCGAGCGCGCGGTGGCGGGCGTCACCACCGGCGAGATCGGGCCGGGGGAGAGCGTGACCTGGCGGGCGCGGCACTTCGGGATCCGGTTCCGCATGACCTCTGCGATCACCGCGTACGATCCTCCCCGGAGATTCGTCGACGAGCAGCTCTCCGGTCCGTTCAGACGATGGTGGCACGAGCACGAATTCGTCGAGGACGGGGCCGGGACGCGGATGATCGACCGCATCGAGTTCGAGGCGCCGTTCGGTCCGCTGGGGCGGATCGCGGAACGCCTCCTGCTCGTGCGCTACATGGAGCGCCTCATCGTGCAGCGGAACGACTGGCTCGCGCACCGTCTCGAATCCGGGCGCGGCCCCGCCGTCGATCGGAACGACCGGCCGTGAGCGCGTCTGGCCGAACCGTGTGCCCCGCCCCCGAACCGGTGCTCCGTCGCGGGGGCGCTGGACGATGACCCCGCAGACGAAGCGTCAGCTGCGGGATCGCTGGACGCCCGAGCACACGGCCTCGATCGAGCGCGAGCTCGTGCTGGCGGCCCGGCGCCCCGGGGCGAGCGCTCCGACGTCGCCGTTCGGGACGACCGGCGGGGGACGGATCGACCTGCGCGGCATCCGGCTGACGACGCCGATCCGGTGGCAGCACGCGATAGGGGTCGATCTCTCGGACGCCGTCTTCGCGGACGGCGCCTCGGTGAACGAATCGGAGCTCGAGGACTGCGTCCTCGACCGGATCGACATGCGCGGCGTTTTCGTCCGTCGTCGTTTCGTCGATTGCAGTTTCGCCGGGGCGAAGCTCTCCGGGGCTCGCCTCGGCGGGACGTTCATCGGCTGCGACTTCTCCGGTGCGACGCTGTCCCGATCCGTCGCGTCCGGCGTGCGGTTCGAGCGATGCACCTTCACCGGAGCGACGCTGCGCGCGGTGCAATGGACGTCCCGCTGCGTGTTCGATCACTGCGTGTTCGACGGCGTCGCCGCGCTCACCGGCTCCGTCGCCGGCGGCGTGTTCATCGGCGCGACGCCGCCCGAGCTCGACGGCTGCATCGTCGATCACGTCCGGTTCGAGGCGGGGTGATCAGTGCGGTGCGCCGATCGATCCCGCGAGGCGACCGGCGGCGGCTGGCGACAACCGGCACCGGAGCCTCCCGCGTCCCCGGCGCCCCGTGGTCAGTCCGAGGTCGCGGGGGCTTCCGGAGCTCCTGCCGGCGCCCTGCGGCTGCGTCGCCAGGCCAGCAACGCGATGAGCGCGGCGATGAGCATGGTGAGCGCGGCGGGCAGGCCGCCCTCGGTTCCGAAGTCCCCGCCGGTCAGCAGATCCGTGGATCCGTCCACCGGAGCGAGGAAGATCAGCGACGTCGCGTGCGGCTCGAGACCGCTGACGGGGATGCCGTAGAAGTTGCCCATGCCGAAGTTCCACCCCGCGTGGATGCCGCAGATCAGCCAGAGCGACCGCTGCCACAGCACGACGAACGTGGCGAAGAGCCCGTAGAGGAAGATCGTCGAGAACGGCAGCACCTGGCTGCCGACGCCGTGCACGACGGTGAACAGGAACGCGGGCAGCAGGATCGCGAGCCAGCTCGGGAACCTCTGTCCGACGCTCTGCAGGAGGAATCCGCGGGTGAGGATCTCCTCGTTGCTGCCCTGAAAGACGACGGTCACGGCCAAACCGAGGATCATCGGCAGAGCGGGGAAGCCGGAGGAGGAGTCCGCAGGTCCGTCGACCACCGCGTACTGGCCGGTGGCGAGGAGCAGCAGCACAGGGAGCGAGATCATCGCGAGCCCGACGACGACGCCGAGCAGCAGCTTCAGCACCCCGCGGCCGGGGCTGCGGAACCCGAGCGTCAGGATACTGCGGCGCTCGAACACCGCGACCCAGAGGAACACGAGGCCGATGACGATGATGTTCGCCACGCCCTCCTGCAGTTGGGCCGCGACCGAGCCCGCCGGCACCGGGAGGTTGATCTGGAGCGCGGCCATCAGACCGATCTGGATCGCCCAGACCGCGAAGAACACGATCAGCCCGAGCCACCACGTGGTCACCCGCTTCCCGGTCCGTGCATCGGCGATGAAGGGATGTTGGCGCAGCGACATGGGGGCTCCTGGGAGGTTCCGAGCGCGAGCGCGCACCGTTCGGGGTCGGATGCTCGGCGCCGCGCCGCTCGGCGCGAGGACGAGCACGTCTCCGAGCCTAGCGGTTCGCGGGACCGCGATGCCGATGAACCCGGGCGGCCGCGGGCCGCTGCCGCGCTGCGATCGGTGTCGGGCGACCGGGATCCAGGAGTCGTCCGTCGGGCGGAATCGCATGTCGGTGCCGCCGCATAGAATCGGCGCATGACCGCACCGGGAGTGCAGCGGCGGACTCCCCGGCCGCTCGTCGTCCTGTTCGTACTGAGTACCGCCGTCTTCCCGCAAGGAGCGTGACCCCGCCATGGCCTCCACCCGCCCCGCCCGCCCCTCGGCCGAGATCGAGCCCCTGGTCCTCGTGGACGTGCGCGCCTGGCGCGCCTGGCTCGACGCGCACGAGGACGTCTCGGACGGCGTGTGGCTGCTGCTGGCGAAGCAGGGCACCGTCGCGCCGACATCGCTGAGCTATGCGGAGGCGCTCGACGAGGCGCTGTGCAGCGGATGGATCGACGGCCAGACGAAGTCGGTCGACGCGGGTACGTATCTTCGGCGGTTCACCCCGCGGCGGGCGCGCAGTCTCTGGTCCGCCCGCAACGTCGAGCATGTGGCGCGCCTCACGGACGACGGCCGAATGCGCCCGCGGGGGCTCGCCGAGGTCGAGCGCGCGCAGGCCGACGGCCGGTGGGAGAGCGCCTACGCCGGGAGCGCGTCCATGACGATGCCCGACGACCTCGCCGCCGCCCTCGCCTCCTCGGACGCGGCGCGCGCCGCCTTCGAGGCGCTGAACGCCCAGAACCGCTATTCGGTGCTGCACCGCGTCACGACGGCGCGCACGCCGGAGCTCCGCCTGCGCCGGATCGAGCGGGTCATCGCGATGCTCGCCGGCGGCGACACCCCGTATCCGCAGTGACGCAGCGGGCGCGGGATATCCCCCCCCGACTGACCGCGCGACTGCGACGTCGCACGACGGCGGCACCGCACGACGGCGGCACCGCTCGACCTCGGATCGGCGCGAGCCCGGGCGGCCTCGAGCGGACCCGGCCGGGCGGAGGCGCATCCCGGGGTAGCGTAGAGGCGTGACGGAGCCCGCATCCCCCCGCATCCACGCCCAGCGCATCGGCGACCCCGCCGCCGCGCATCGCGTCGTGCTGCTGCACGGCCTCTTCGGCCGGGGGAAGAACCTCGCGCGGATCGCCGGGGGGCTCGAGCCCGAGGCGCAGAGCCTGCTCGTCGACCTGCCCAACCACGGGCAGTCGGGGTGGACCGAGACCTTCGACTACGCTGAGATGGCCGATCTGGTCGCCGCCCAGCTGCGGGCGGGGTTCGCGGCCGAGGGTCCGGTCGACGTCGTGGGGCACTCCATGGGCGGCAAGGTCGCGATGATGCTCGCGCTGCGGCACCCCGGTCTCGTGCGCCGCCTCGTCGTGCTCGACATCGCGCCGGTCGCCTCGGGGGCCTCGCGCGGGGAGTTCCCCCACCTCCTCGACGCGCTCGCGAGCGTCGATCTCGCGACGCTCGAGCGCCGAGCCGACGCCGGGGCGGCGCTGCGCGCCGCGATCCCGCAGGATGCCGTGCGCGGCTTCCTGCTGCAGAACCTGCGCCGCGACCCCGACGGCTTCTCCTGGGAGCCGAATCTCCGGCTGCTGCGCGCGGAGCTGCCCGCCGTGATGGGCTTCCCGGATGTCTCGGGGCGGAGCTTCGCCGGCCCGGTGCTCTGGGTGAAGGGCGAGCGCTCGCCGTACATCACCGACGCCGACGCCCCGGTGATGCGGGAGCTCTTCCCGCGCACGGTGCGCATCACCGTGCACGGTGCGGGGCACTGGGTGCACGCGGAGGAGCCGGAGGCGGTGATCGCGGCGCTGCGCCGCTTCCTCATCGAGCCCGGAGACGCGTGAGCGGCGCCGCGCGCGGGGGAGGGCGCCGATGACCGAGGTGGTCTTCGCGCGCGCGAACCTGCTGTTCCCGCGGGTGATCCGACGGGACGGCGCGCTCCGCCTGGAGATGATCGGCGGCGCCGATGCGCTGCACGATCCTCGGACCTTCGAGCTGCCGATCGCCGAGGCGCACGCCGCTGCCATCCGCGAGAGCTTCGGGCGGCATCTGCTGCTGCGGAGCGCCCTGCTGCCGCTCTGCGAGGCCGCGGGGATCGGCGGTCCCATCGATGAGGCCGCGGCGACGGCTCTGCTCGACCCGATCCTGCTGAGCGGGGCCGCCGGAGCGGACGCGTGCCTCGCACGCGCACCGTGGAGCCGCGCCGTGCTGGTGGCGCACGGCGCCGACACGGCACGGCTCGACGAGGGGCGGATGGTCGAGGCCGTGCGCACCGCCGGTATCGAGGCGGACTGGGCCCGTGCCCGAGAGGACGACGCGGATCGGCGGCGCGCCGAGCGCGGCGTCGTGCTCGCGCCGCTCGACGCCGCGCTCCTGCGCTTCACCGGTCAGTACGTGCACGGCGCCACGGTTCCGCGTCGGGATCCCTCCGCCGTCGATCCCGAGCTGCTGCCCGAGGTGCTCGGGGTCGTCGCGACCGTGGAGCAGGCGGTCGCCGGGATGCGGATCGCCCGCGACCCTCGTCGCGGCCCGCGCGGCACCGCCGCCCGGGACTGGAAGCGGATGCAGGGCGCGGCGGAGGCGGCGCTGCGCACGGCCCGTCCCGAGCTCGTCGAGGACGCGGTGCGCACCGTGGGGTTCCTCGTCTGCGCCGAAGCGGCGGACCGGGGCAGGCGTGATCCGTACGACGTCGAGGCTCGAGCCGCCGGCGCCGAGCCGGCGCGTGCGCTGACCTTCTCCGACGACCGGGACGACGAGGAGCGCTGGGCGCCCGGAAACGGTCCCGGGGCCGTCGAGGCCTTCTGGGCGTTCGTCGCGGAGCGGTACGGATCGGGCAACGACGTCTTCGTGCTCGAGGACGAGGCGGCGGGCGATGGGATCCAGCTCATGCTCTCCGCCGACGCGATCGCCCGGGTGCGCACCGTCACCGCGGAGACGCCCGGCACGCCGGCCGCGTACCGGGTCGAGTACGGGCTGGTCGATGGACTGCCGGGGTACCGGGAGATGGTGCGCGCGTACGTCGCCGGGGCGTTCACCGCGCTCGACGGACTCGCGCGGTGGACGTCCGATCCCGCGGAGCTCGAGGACTGGCGTCAGCGCGCGAGCGGATCGCGCCAGTAGCACTGCGCCGCCGTGCCGTCGGCGAGGGTGACGATCGCGTGCGGCCGGTAGCCGACGCGCTCGTAGCGCGCGTCGTTCGCCGGGTTCGAGGATTCGAGGTAGCTCGGCACGCCGCGCGCATCGGCGCGGTCGAGCCCGGCGGCGAGCAGGCGCATTCCGGCGCCCCGGCCGCGCGCCTCCGGAGCGGTGCCGAGCAGCGTCAGATACGCGTGCGGCGCCGCGGGACGGGCCGCGGCGAAGCGCTCTCCCGCGTCGAGGAGTGCGGCGGCCGCCTCCGCGCCGAGCAGTTCGGCGATCAGAGCCTCGTAGGCCGCGTGCGCACCGTCGGACAGTTCGTCCGCCCCCGGCGGCAGCCACACGGAGACGGCCTCGAGGGCGCCGCCCGGCCCCTCGAGCACCAGGGACTCGGGGAAGCGCACGGCCTCGGAGACGACGAAGCGCCAATAGGCGTGCGCGGCGGCGGTCCGGCGCGGTCCCTCCGGAAACACCGGTCCCCAGACGGGATCGTCGTGGAACGCGGCGGTGAGGATCCGCGCCATCTCCTCCGTGTCGGCGGGGAGCGCGGTGCGCGCGCCCGGTGCGCGTTCCCGGGAGTCGCCGCGCGTCTCGTCGTCCATATCGGTCCTGCCGTCGTGCTCCGCCCCTGCCGGAGAGGTTCTCCGGAGTGCCAGGATCATCATCGGGGATCGGCGGGCCGCAGGGCAAGCGACCGCGGGACGCACGGGTGGACCGGTGCCGGTCCGGCCCGCACCGCAGCTCGTCAGGCCGCCCGCGGCGGGCAGCTCAGGTGCGTGGGCTTCCCCGGGCCGCCGCGATCGATGCGGTGCTCGTCCATCGGGGCTCCGCAGACCGGGCAGCGGGGGTCGGCCGGCGGTTCGTAGGGCGGCTCGTTCGGATCCCCCAGCTGCGAGGTGCCCTCGAACTGGTAGAAGAAGCGCCGCCAGGCGGCCCAGAACCCGGGCTGGCCGTCCCAGGGGGTCTCGTGCCAGAGTCGACGGTTTCGTTTGCGCACAAACAAAATCTATCACAGTTCATGAGGGCACGAACGAGATAGGATCGCCCCATGCAGGAGCTCCCGGAGGACGCGCTCGAACTCGACCGGCAGGTGTGCTTCGCGCTCGCGGTGGCGAGCCGGGGGGTCATCGGCGTCTACCGCTCGATCCTCGAGCCGCTCGGCCTCACCCATCCCCAGTACCTGGTCATGCTCGCGCTCTGGGGCGACGCTCCGCTCCGCTTCCGCGAACTCGCCGAGCTGCTGCGGCTCGATCCGGCGACGCTCTCGCCGATCGTCAAGCGCCTCGAGCAGTCCGGGCTGATCGAGCGCACCCCGGCCGCGGGCGACGAGCGCACCTTCTGCCTGGAGCCGACCGCCGAGGGCCGTGCGCTCCGCGAACGGGCGCTCGGCGTCCCACCCGCGGTCATCGAGCGGCTCGGACTCCCCGTGGAACGCCTGCTCGCGCTCCGGGACGAGCTCGCCGCGGTCATCGCCGCGGTCGAACGGGCCGGCTGAGCGCCGCGCGCGGGCCGGCTGCGGCGCGCACGCGGATCGCGGGGCGACGTCGGCGTCCGAGCTCGGCCGCGGCGCGCGCGGCGGCCGACGACCCTGGTCAGCGCGTCCGTCGCGGCGCATACTGGGAGGGCACCGTCGCCGACCGCTCAGGAGCCGCACATGCCGTCATCGCTCGCCACCTACATCGCCCTCCCGGGCAACACCGCCGAGGCCATGGAGTACTGGCACTCCGTCTTCGGGGGCGACCTCGTGATCCTCCGCTACGGCGACATGCAGCTCGAGGGGATGCCCTTCGAGCCCGACCCCGAGGCCGTCGCGCACGCGACCCTCACGCTGCCGGTCGGCGTGATCGCGGGGAGCGACGTCATGGACACCCGGGAGTACCCGATCCGCGACACCGCGTACTCCCTGCTGTACACGACCGAGACCGATGCGGAGGCGAAGCGCCTCTACGACGCGCTCATCGCGGGCGGCGGCACGGTCGGGATGCCGCTCGAGGTCGCTCCGTGGGGCGACCTCTACGGTCAGGTCTTCGACCGCTTCGGCGTCATGTGGTCGTTCTCCTGCGAGCATTCGGGGTAGTCAGGGGACCGCGCCGCACCGGGCGCGAGGGAGGCGCCGGCCGCGGGTGCGGTGCCCGCCGCGCCCGACACGTCCTCCCGCAGAACCGCCGGCCACGCCGCCACGTCCTCGGGCGTGCGTGCGATGCGCAGGCGCGCCGCGGGCAGCAGCGCGTGCAGCGCCTCCGCGGTGGAGACGGGGTGCGCCGGGTCGTCGACCCAGGCGAGGATCGTGACGGGGATCCCGATCCCCGCGATCGCCTCCCGTGCGGGGAGATCGCTCAGCGCCGCGCCGCGCAGCACCGCGGGCAGCAGCGCCTCCGCGACGTCGGGCGCCGTGGGCGGCGAGCCCACCGTCGCGGGGGGCTGGGGTGCTCCGCGCTCGAGTGCGCGGAGCGCGCCCGCTCCGCGCCGTTCGACGAGCCGGGCGCTCGCCCGATAGCCCTCGGCGCGGGCCGCCCGGCTCGCCCAGGCGGTCGCCGGGACGAGCAGGGTGAGGCCGCTGAACCGGCCCGGATCGCGGACGGCGGCGTGCAGCAGCGTCCCGGTCCCCATCGAGGGGCCCACGCCGTGCACGGCCTCGCCGGGGAACGTCGCGTCGAGCAGGGCGAGCAGATCGTCGGCGAGGCGCGGCCAGGCGTAGTCCTCGGGCACGGCTCGCCCGCTCGAGCGCCCGTGCCCCCGGGCGTCGTAGCGGAGGAGGCGGGTGCCGCTCAGCCCGCGGCCGAGGTCGAGGGAGAGCACGCGATCGCGCGCCCGGCTGGACGTGAGGCCGTGGAGCTGCGCCACCGGGCGTCCGCCCTCGTCGCTGAGCTCGGTATCGAGCACCGCTCCGGGCACGGTGATACGGGCGTGTTTCGGGGCGGTGAATTCTCGCGGCACAGCGGCTCCTCCGGCTGTCGGGTCGGGTCGTCCTGCGGTTAGGGTACCGGCATGCGACTCACCCACGTCGCGCATCTGCGACTCCCGTTCGGCCGGCTCCTCGGCTACGAGGTGCGGGCGATCCCCGCGCCCGCGACGGCCCCCGCTCTGCCGGTATCCTTCGACCAACGCCGGCACGTCGGAGCGGGGGACCGCGCGGGATCATGGATGGCGCTGTCCCTCGAGCTCCCGGGTCCGGTGCCGCGCGAGCGGCTGGCGGAGGCCTGGCTCGCCGTCATCGCGCGGCACGGCACGCTCCGCTCGGTCTTCGTCCCCACGGATGCGGGCACCTCGAGCGCCGCGTCCCCCGGGGTGCCGCGGCTGCGGGAGGCGACCGTCTCGGGCGGGGCGTGGGTCGAGCACGCGGTCGCGCCGGGGGCGGCCGTGAACGAGACGCTCCGCGCGGTCCTCGATGCGGCGTGCAGACCGTACGCCGCGCCCTCCCATCGGCTCTGCGTGCTCGAGACGGCGACCGGGCCCACCGTCGTCATCGCCGCGGATCACGCCCACGTCGACATGTGGTCGATGCTCGTCATCGCGCGGGACTTCCTGGCGGCGCTCGACGCGCTCGCGGCGGGACGCCCCGTGCGTCTGCCTGTCGCCCCGGCGTTCGCCGAGCACACGGCCGCGCTGCGCGACCGGCCTCCGGCGCCGATCGGCGTGCATCGGCGCTGGCGCGAGATCCTGGGCGCCTGCGACGATCTGATGCCGCGATTCCCGTTGCCGCTCGGGAGCACGGAGTCCCAGCCGGAGCGCGTGGAGCTGCGCGACGTGCTCGACGTCGATGCGAGCGCGGCGTTCTCCGCCCAGGCGCGGGCGGAGGGCGTCTCGACGCTGTCGCTCGCGGTCTCCGCCATGACCGCGGCGACGCGCGAGCTCGCGGGGATGCCGCTCCGGGCCGTCTTCCCCGTGCACAGCCGCACCGAGGAGCGCTGGCACGACGCGGTCGGGTGGTTCATCACGAACTCCGTGATCGAATCCTCGGAGCCCGATCCGGCATCCTGCGCCGCCGCCGTGCGGGAGGCCGTGGAGCTGGGCTCCTGGCCGCTCGCCGAGATCCTCGCGCCCTGGGGCGGCATGCCCGAGGCGCCGGGGATGTTCGCCATCTCCTGGCTCGATCTGCGCAGGCTCCCGGTCCGCGTCGACTCGCTCGGGCTCCGCGCGCAGTATGTGGGGGCCGCGATCCGCACGGACGGCGTCATGCTCTGGTTCATCCTCGACGAGTCGGGGCTCCACCTGCGCTGCCGCTACCCGGACACGCCCGAGGCGCGCCGGAACGTCGGCGCCTGGCTCGACCGGCTCGTGGGGCTGATGCGGGCGCACGCGGATTCGTCAGCGGGCGGGGTCATCCGCATCGGCGACGCTGGATTCCGCATCGAGCGCGCGGTCCGCGACGACGTGCCGGCGATCGCGGCGCTGCTCGGCGAGGACGCCGACGGACGCGAGCCGGACGACGCGACCGCGTGCCGGTACGACGACGCCTTCGCCGCGCTCTCCCGCGATCATGCGCACTTCCTCGCCGTCGTGCGCGGAGCGGACGGGCGGATCGTGGGAACCATGCAGCTGACCATCATCCCCGGCCTCGTGCGCGGCGGGGCGACGCGCCTGCAGATCGAGGGGCTCAGGGTCGCGGGGGAGCTGCGCTCCCGCGGCCTCGGGAGCGCCATGCTCGCGTGGGCCCACGAGCACGGCAGGGCGCGCGGCGCGACGCTCGCGCAGCTGGTGACGGACGAGGCGCGCGATCGCGCACGGGCGTTCTACGCGCGGCACGGCTACGCGTCCGCGCAGGTGGGTCTGCAGCGCGGGCTGTGACGGGCGGCCGCTCGCGGGGTCAGTCCCCGCGGAGGACGCGGGCGAGCGGGGCGAGCTCGGAGTCCTCGGCGACGTCGGCGAGCGCCTCGGCGAGCGCGCGATCGTTCGTCGGGCGGGCCGCGACGAGCACCGCGCGTCCCGCGTCGCTCACATCCGTGTAGATGCCGCGCCGGTCCGTCGGGCAGATGTAGCGCGCGAGCAGGCCGCGATCCTCGAGCCGTCCGACGAGCCGCGTCGTGGCGCTCTGGCTGAGCACGACCGCCGCGGCGAGCTCCTTCATCTGCAGATGCCCGCCGTCGCCGTCGTGCTGCTCGCCGAGCACCGAGAGCAGGGAGAACTCGCGGACGCTGATCCCGTGCTCCCGCTGCAGCTCCCGCTCCACATGGGCGTCGATGCGGTCGTGCAGCGACTGGAGCGCGCACCAGCGCTGCGCGAGTCGGATCGTGCGTCCGTCGCGGGTCTCGTCGGTCATGCGCGCCTCCTCTCCGCATCAGTATACGCGCGGTTGCAAGAGCAGGCGTGTGCAAGTAACATCTCTTGCGTGAATCAAAAGCAGGCGTATGCAACTAATTTCGGCATTCGGGCCCGCGCGACCCGCAACGTCGGGGAACTCCGGGGAGCGGGGGAGCCCCGGGAGGCCCGGCACCCGGTCCCGGCGCGCCGGCATGCGCGGGCCGCGCTGCTCGCGCTCGCCCTCGGCGCCTTCGGGATCGGCATGACCGAGTTCGTGCCCATCGGGCTGCTGCCGCAGATCGCCGGCACCTACGGCGTCTCGATCCCGACCGCCGCCTGGGTCGTGTCGGCCTACGCCGCGGGAGTGCTCGTCGGTGCACCGATGCTGACCATCCTGGGCACCCGCGTGCCCCGCCGTCGCATGCTCCTGCTGCTCATGGCGCTCTTCGTCGTCGGCAACCTCCTCGCCGCCCTCGCCCCCGGGTTCGCGGCGCTGCTCGCCGGACGCGTCGCGACCTCCTTCACCCACGGCGCCTTCTTCGGGATCGGCGCGGTCGTCGCCGCCGAACTCGTCGGCCCCGCGCGTCGCGCGGCGGCGGTGGCGCTCATGTTCACGGGACTCACGCTCGCCAACCTCGTCGGCGTGCCGCTCGGGACCCGGATCGGCGACCTCCTCGGGTGGCGCACGACCTTCGTCGTCATCGCCGCGATCGGCGTGCTGGCGCTGTGCGCGCTCGCCCGGTTCGTCCCCGGCGCCCCCCGCACGCGCCCCGGTTCCCCGAACGCCCCGGCGGCGATCGACGAGGATGCCGCATCGACCGGATCGCGTCTGCGGGCGGAGCTGCGCGCCCTCCGCGATCCGCAGGCGCTCCTCGCCATCCTCATGACGATGCTCGGCTTCGGCGGCGTCTTCGCCGTGATCACCTATCTCGCGCCGACGATGACCGGGCCGGCCGGCCTTCCCGAGGAAGCCGTCAGCTGGGTGCTCGTCGTGCTCGGTCTCGGCATGGTCGTGGGTAATTGGCTCGGCGGACGGCTCGCGGACCGCGCGATCATGCCGACCGTCGTCGGCAGCTTCGCCGTGCTCGCGCTCGCGCTGCTCGCCTTCGTCTGGACGGCTCACGCCGCCGTGCCCGCCCTGCTCACGGTCTTCGTCGTGGGCCTCGCCGGCTTCGCGTCGGTCGCCCCGCTCCAGACCCTCGTGCTCGAGCGGGCGGCGGGAGCGCCGATGCTCGCGTCCGCGGTGAACATCGGCGCCTTCAATCTCGGCAACGCGCTCGCCGCCTGGCTCGCCGGCGCCGCCATCGGCGCCGGTCACGGCTACGCCGCCACGGGCTGGGTCGGCGCGGCGCTCACCGGGACGGCCCTGATCCTCGCTCTCGCCTCGGCGGGGGCGAGCGCCGTCGGGCGTCGGCGGCGCGTGCTACCGTGACGACAGGAACCCGACGTCGAAGGAGACGCGCATGGCCGAGACCGTGACAGGCCCCAAGTCGTACTTCCCCGCCATCGAGGCGAAATACGGCAGACCGATCGCCGAGTGGATCGCGCTCCTCGGCCCGCACGCGGGGGAGAAGCACATGGAACAGGTGGCGTTCCTGAAGGAGCAGGGGATGGGGCACGGGCACGCGAACGCGCTCGTCCACGTGTTCCGCGCCGAGCACGATGGCGCCTGAGGCGCCGGGGCGCGCGGCGGCCAGAAGGGGCGGGAAGTCACAGCGGCCTCGTATGCGCCCGGGCTACCCTGAGGGCATGAGCACCCCCGCAGTCCCCTCCTCCGCCGCGCAGCCGTCCGAGGAGGTCGTCGACGACGCGATCACCGTGTCCGCGAGCGAGCTCAAGGCGCTCGGCGATCAGATGCAGCGCTTCCTCCTCGAGTACCGCTTCGCGATGCAGGAGGTGGAGACGAAGCTCGCGATCCTCCGCGAGGAGTTCCTGCACATGCACGAGTACAACCCGATCGAGCACGTCTCGAGCCGGGTGAAGTCGGTCGACAGCCTCGTGGAGAAGCTCGAGCGGCGCGGCATCGGCAGCGACTTCGACGAGATCCGCGGCCAGATCCACGACATCGCGGGCGTCCGCGTCACCTGCGCGTTCATCCGCGACGTCTATCGGCTCTTCGATCTGCTGACGCAGCAGCACGACGTGACCGTGCTCGAGGTCGAGGACTACATCGAGACCCCGAAGCCGAACGGCTACCAGAGCCTGCACACCATCATCTCGGTGCCGGTCTACCTCTCGACCGGCCCCGTCGACGTGCCGGTCGAAGTCCAGTTCCGCACGATCGCGATGGACTTCTGGGCGAGCCTCGAGCACAAGATCTACTACAAGTACGCGAGGCAGGTCCCCGAGAGCCTGACGCGCGAGCTCAAGGACGCCGCCGACATCGCCGCGGAGCTCGACACCCGGATGCAGCGCCTGCACGTGCAGATGCACGGCGAGCCGCAGCCGCACGCGGCACCGCAGCGGCATGTCGCCCCGCAGCCGCACGCCGCGCCGCGCGAACTGCACGCCGTCGAGCCGCGCATCCACCCGGTCTGAACCGCCGGCGCGGCTCCGGAGCGCTCGGTCGCCGGGCGCCCGGTCGCGTTCCCGGCTCCCGGGCGCCGGCTCCGGTACGGTCGAAGCATGGACAGCGAATTTCTCCCCGGGGGCTCGGGCGGCGTGTGGCGGGTGACGGACGCGCGGGGCCGCGCGCGGGTCCTCCGGCCCACGGGCCCGTGGACCCCCGCGGTGCACGCCCTCCTCGCCCACCTCGCCGCGCGCGGCCTGGACGGCGTGCCCGCCGTCCTCGGCATCGACGAGGAGGGCCGTGAGATCCTCGAGTATCTCCCCGGCGAGACGCTCGACCCCGAGGTCGACGCCGCGTCCGACGCGGCGCTCGTCGCGGCCGCCGGCTGGCTGCGCCGCTTCCACGAGGCGGCCCGAGACTTCCGTCCCGGCCGAGCGCTCTGGCGCCAGGGCGAGCAGGAACTCGGCGCGGACGAGGTGATCTGCCACAACGACCCGGGCCTCTACAACTGGGTGCTGCGCGACGGCGAGTTCGCGGGCATGATCGACTGGGATCGCGCCGGCCCGGGGCGGCCGATCGACGACCTGGCCTTCCTGTGCTGGTCGGGGATCCCCCTGCTGCGCGAGTTGCCGGCTCCCGACGCCGCGCGGAGGCTCGCGCTCGCCGCGCGCGCCTACGGGGACGTCGAACCGCTCGAGCTGCTCGCGGCCGTCGACGCGCGGATGGCGCTCATCGACGCGCGCTGGAACGCGGGCATCGAACGCGGCGACCCCGGCACGCTCGCGCTCCGCGACGCCGGGGTGATGTCCAGGCATCACGAGCGCGTCGCGGGCTTCGCCGCGCGCCGGGAGGGCATCCGTGCGGCGCTCGTCTCGGAGTCCGGACGGACCGCGGCGGCGGAGGATCCCGCCGCCGCGAGGACGCATCCGGGGGTCGCGGCGGGCGTTCCGCGCGCCGAGTCGGCCGGCCCCGGAGGCGTCGAGAGCGCGCCGTCCCGCGGCACCGCGCGGATCGACGACGGCACCGCGCTCGCCGACGGCACGGCGCTCGCCGACGGCGGCATCGAGACCGCGCTCGAGGAGCGGCTGGGCCAGGTGCTGCCGGAGTTCGCGGCCTTCGTGCTGCTCGAGACGGGGGAGGGGCGCGAGGCCCTGCGGGACTACTACCGTCCCTTCATCGAGATCGCGGCGCGGCACGGACTCCCGCTCGTCCTGGACACGCCGACGTGGCGGGCGAACCCCGATTGGGGCGCGAGGCTCGGAGTCGACGCCCCGGCCCTCGATCGGGCCAACGCGGACGCGGTGGCGCTCGTGCGCACGCTGCTCGACGCCGAGGCCGCCGGGCCCGAGACGATCGTCAACGGCTGCGTCGGCCCGCGCTTCGACGACTTCGTCGCGGGGGAGCGCATGACGGCGGAGGACGCGCAGCGCTACCACGACCCGCAGATCCGCGCCCTCGCCGAGGCCGGAGCGGATCGAGTCACCGGGGTGACGATGCTCGACGCCGCCGAGGCGATCGGCGTCGTGCGGGCCGCCGTCGCCGCCCGCGTGCCCGTCCGCGTGTCCTTCGCGGTCGGACCCGAGGGCGTGCTGGCCGACGGCAGCACGATCGCCGAGGCCATCGCCGCCGTCGACGGGGCGACCGCCGGCGCCGCCGAGGGCTTCCTCGTCAACTGCGCCCACCCGGCGGAGGTCGCAGCCGGGCTCGCCCGCGACGCGGGATCGGCCGCCCTCGGACGGCTCACGGGCTTCCGCCTGAACGCGGCGCACCACGGCGACGAGGGGGCCGGCGACGCCCCGCAGGCCTTCGCCGAGGCCGAGCTCGCGCTCCGCGCGCTCGCCCCTGCGGCCCGCGTCTTCGGCGGCTGCTGCGGCACCGACGCCCCCCATATCGACGCCATGGCCGCGCTGTGCGTTTCCTCCGAGCGGGCGGCGCCATGAGCCGGGCGTCCGGCGCCGCTCGGCATGGCGGTTAGGGTGGAACGGTGACTAGAGACCCATTCGAGGAGCTGTTCGGGCCTCGCGAGGACGATACGACGCCGATCGCGGAGCCCGTCCCCGCGCGGCAGCGCCTCGCCCAGGAGCAGGCGGAGCGCGTGCGCACGGCGCAGCTCCCGGCCGGCAAACGGGACGGACGGCCGCCCCGCGAGCGCCGCGCCGGGGCCGCTCCCGCGGCCCCGTGGATCGTCGTGGGCATCGTCGCGGTGCTCGCGATCGTCGCCTCGATCGTCGTCGTGAACCTCGTCCGCGCCGGCGGCGCGGACGAGGCGGCGACGCCCGCGCCCACCGCGACCCAGGCGCCGCCGACGACCACCGCGCCCGCGCCCGCTCCCGAGCCCTCGGAGGACCCCGAAGAGGAGGACCCGGCGGACGGCCCGCCGCAGGTGGAGGTCGGGCAGACGATGACGATGGCCATCACGCAGTGGGGGGTGACCTCGGACCTCTCGACACGGTTCGGGTCGACCAGCTACAACATCACCGGTGAGAACCTCGTGCTCACCTCGGATCTGCTGGAGTCCTTCCCGGACTCCTGTGCGGAGATGCGCCAGCAGTGGGGCGCCACGCGCACCGCGGCGGGCGGCTACACCGTGCTGAAGCCCGCGACCCGCTGCGCGGAGACCCCCGAGGTCTACGACGAGATCTGGGGACTCGTCGACGCCTGGGTGCAGACGATCAGGTAGCGGCGACCGGAACGCGGCATCGGCCGAGCGCGATCAGATCGCGGGCGAGCCGAACAGCTGGGGCCACCACGCCATCGCGAGCGCGTAGCCCGCGAAGCTCACGATGTCGAGGATCCAGTGCGCCACGACGAGCGGGAGCGCGCGCCCCCAGCGCCGGTAGGCCCAGCCGAACACGAGCCCCATCACCACATTGCCGAGGAATCCTCCGAAGCCCTGGTAGAGGTGATAGCTGCCGCGCAGCAGCGCGCTCGTGACGATGGTCGCGAGCGGACCGACGCCGAGTCGCCGGAAGCGATCGAACAGATACCCCACCACGATGAGCTCCTCGAGCAGCGCCGCCTTGAGCGCCTGCAGCACGAGCACGGGGACGGTCCACCAGTACGCGTCGAGCGCAGCGGGCACGACGGTGACGTTGATCCCGATCCCCTTCGCGAAGAGGTAGAACGCGAGTCCGGGGATCCCGATCGTCGCGGCGAGCAGGACGCCGCCGCCGCTCTCGCGCAGCCACCTCCAACGACCGCCGCCGGGCGGCGCGCCGAGTCCGAGCGCACCGAGGTGCGGGCGACGGGCGCGCCAGAGCAGGAAGACCACGAGCGCCACCGGGGCGAGCCCGAAGCCGAAGGAGAGCAGCTGGTACACGAGGTCGAACCAGGGGCGCTCGGAGGCCGAGGTGTTGAGCGTGGCCGTCTGCTCGGCGAGCGCCGTGTCGCGGCTGAGGCGCTCGACGATGGCGACGACCGCGTAGACGGCCGAGGCGCCGAGGGAGAGCGAGAGCACGACGACGATCTCCCAGCGGAGCCGGGAGCGGAGCGCCGCGCGGAGCGGCGCGCGGAGCGGCGTGCGGTTCTCGTCGCGGAGCCCGCCGTCCGACTGCCGGGGCGCGGTGGGGTCGATCATCGCCCCAGCGTATCGCTGGATCCCTGCAGCAATGTCGTTCGGGCACAAAAGCCGCGGCGACGTGCCGCTCGGAATTCTCGGAGACCTACAGAGGTGAGTCACGAAGGGATCACGGAGGCCCCGAAAGCCCGGTCCGCCGTCGGCGGCTTCGATAGGCTGCACGTCGTATGCATCTGCGATCCCGGACCGCCCGCGCGACGTCTGCGCCAGCGTCGGGATCTCGAAGGAGGAAAGTAAAGTGAAGCGATCACGGATCGGTACGGGCGTCGTCGCCCTCGCCGCTGCCGGCGCACTCGCGCTCTCCGGCTGCTCGTCGAGCGGCGGAGGCACGGATGCCGGAGGCGGCGACAGCAGCGCCATCATCACGACGAACGGGTCGGAACCCCAGAACCCGCTCATCGCCACCAACACCAACGAGGTCGGCGGCGGGAAGATCCTGGACCTGATCTTCGCGGGTCTCGTCTACTACGACGCCGACGGTGCGCCCCACAACGACATCGCCGAGTCGATCGAGTCCGACGACGCGATCACCTACACGATCAAGATCCGCGACGACGCCACCTTCACCGACGGCACCCCCGTCAAGGCGGAGAACTTCGTCAAGGCGTGGAACTACGGCGCCAACGCGGCCAACGCGCAGCTCAACAGCTACTTCTTCGAGGACATCGAGGGCTTCAGCTACGAAGAGGACGTCGAGGAGCTCTCCGGCCTCACCGTCGTCGACGACACCACCTTCACCGTCAAGCTCAACAAGGCCGCCTCGGACTTCCCGCTGCGCCTGGGCTACTCGGCGTTCTACCCGCTGCCCGACTCGGCCTTCGAGGACATGGACGCGCAGGGCGAGAACCCCGTCGTCAACGGGCCGTACAAGCTCGCCGGCGAGGGCGCCTGGCAGCACGACGAGCAGATCGAGCTCGTCGTCAACGAGGACTACAACGGCCCCCGCGTGCCCCAGAACGGCGGCGTGACGATCAAGTTCTACGCGACGCAGGACGCCTCCTACGCCGACCTGCTCGCGAACAACGTCGATGTCGTCGACCAGATCCCCGAGACCCAGCTCGCGAACTTCGAGAGCGACCTCGGAGACCGCGCGGTCAACCAGGCCGCGGCCATCTTCCAGTCCTTCACCATCCCCGAGCGCCTCGAGCACTGGTCGGGCGAAGAGGGCGACCTGCGCCGCAAGGCCCTCTCGATGTCCATCAACCGCGAGCAGATCGTCGACAAGATCTTCGACGGCACCCGCACTGTGGCGAGCGACTTCACCTCGCCCGTCATCGACGGCTGGACCGACTCCCTCGCGGGCGCCGAGGTGCTCGAGTTCAACGAGGAGGAGGCGAAGAAGCTGTGGGCCGAGGCCGACGCCATCTCGCCCTGGTCCGGCACCCTCGAGATCTCCTACAACTCCGACGGCGGGCACCAGGCCTGGGTCGACGCGGTCGCGAACAGCGCCTCGAGCGTGCTCGGCATCGACGTCGCCGGCAAGCCCTACGCGAAGTTCGACGTCCTCCGCGAGGAGGTCACGAACCGCACGATCCAGACCGGGTTCCGCACGGGCTGGCAGGCCGACTACCCGGGCCTGTTCAACTTCCTCGGGCCGTTGTACGCCACGAACGCGTCCTCGAACGACGGCGACTACTCGAACCCCGAGTTCGACGCGCTGCTCCAGGAGGGCTCGGTCGACACCGACCTCGAGTCGGCCAACGCGAAGTACCAGCAGGCGCAGGAGATCCTCCTCGAGGATCTGCCGGCCTTCCCGCTCTGGTACCAGAACGTGACCGGCGGCTACAGCGAGAACGTCGACAACGTCGAGTTCGGCTGGAACTCGGTGCCGATCTACTACGAGATCACCAAGGGATAACCCCCGCACTCGGAAGCCCCGGATCCGTTCCGGGGCTTCCGCGTGCCCGGGCTCATCCGGCCCGGGCGCGCCCCACCCGCGCAGCCCGCCGCGCGTCCGAGTCGCCCGAAACGGCCGCGCCGGAGCGAGGACAGCGACGTCCCGTCGGGTTTGCATCGCACCACAACTGCGAGAGAATACGCATCATGCACCACATCATCAGACGGAGGGGCGTGGTCTCGTGCTGAGATACATCCTCTTCCGACTCCTCCAGGTGATCCCGGTCCTCCTGGGCACCACCTTCCTCATCTACTTCATGGTCTTCGCCATGCCGGGCGACCCCATCCTCGCCATGTTCGGCGACAAGACGCCCGACCCGACCGTCGTCGAGCGGCTCCGGGCCGAGTACCACCTCGACCAGCCGTTCATCGTGCAGTACCTGCTCTACCTCAAGGGCGTGCTCGTCGGCGACTTCGGCGTCAGCTTCACCGGGCAGCCGGTCTCCGAGATCCTCGCCCGCACCTTCCCGGTGACGATCAAGCTCGCGGCGATGGCGATCGTCTTCGAACTGATCCTCGCCATCGGCATCGGCCTGATCTCGGGGCTGCGCAAGGGCAAGTTCTTCGACAACATCAACCTCATCATCGCGCTGCTCTTCATGAGCATCCCGATCTTCGTGATCGCGTTCATCGCGCAGTGGGGGCTCGGGATCAAGCTCGGCTGGTTCAACCCGACCGTCGGCTCCGGCGCGCCGATCCAGGATCTGCTGCTCCCGGCCATCGTGCTCGGCGTGAGCCTCTACGCGACGAGCATGCGCCTGACGCGCGCCTCGGTGATCGACACCCTGAACCAGGACTTCGTGCGCACCGCCTACGCCAAGGGATTGCGCCGCGGGCGCGTCGTCCCGGTGCACGTGCTGCGCAACTCCCTGATCCCGACCATCACGAACACGGCCACCGACTTCGGCATCCTGATGGTCGGCGCCACCGTGACGGAGGGCATCTTCAACGTGCCCGGCGTCGGCAACGCGCTGTTCCAGGCGATCATCAAGGGCGACAACTCGCTCGTGGTCTCCTTCGTCACCTTCATGGTGCTCATCTACCTCGGCGTGAACCTCATCGTCGATCTCCTCTACGCCGTGCTCGACCCGAGGATCCGCTATGCCTGAGCCGCAGAACCCGACACCCGAGCACTTCGTCGCCCCGTTCGACGAGACCCCGGTGACCGCCGTCGACGCGGTCGCGGTCGATGAGAAGAAGTCGAACCTCTGGCTCGACGCCTGGCGCGACATGCGGCGCCGGCCGATGTTCTGGATCTCCGCGGCGATCATCTTCGTCGTGCTGGCGGTCTCGCTGTTCCCGCAGCTGTTCACGAGCGTCGACCCGCGCGCGGCCGACCTCGACCTGTCGAAGGCGGGTCCGAGCGACGGGCACGTCCTCGGCTTCAACACCCAGGGCCAGGACATCTACGCGCGCATCATCTACGGCACCTCGACCTCGGTGAGCGTCGGCCTGCTCGTGATCATGATCACCTTCGTGGTCGGCACGATCGCCGGCGCCCTCGCCGGCTTCTTCGGAGGCTGGGTGGACACGGTGCTCTCGCGCATCGGCGACATCTTCTTCTCGATCCCCTACATCCTCGCCGGGGTCATCGTCATGACGGTGTTCATGGAGTACCGCAATCCGCTCGTCATCGCGTTCGCGATCGGCGGCTTCTCCTGGCCGGTCTCCGCGCGCATCCTGCGCTCCGAGATCCTGCGAGTGAAGAACTCCGACTTCGTGATGGCGTCGACGGCCCTCGGGCTCTCCCGCTTCAAGACGCTCGTGAAGCACGTGCTGCCCAACTCGATCGCGCCGCTGATCGTCGTGACCACGATCTCGCTGTCGGCGGCGATCGTCGCCGAGGCGGTGCTGTCGTTCCTCGGCGTCGGCCTGCCGCCGGCGGAGTACATCAGCTGGGGCAACGACATCAGCGCCGCCCAGCGCGACCTGCGCAACGACCCGCAGATCCTCCTCTACCCGTCACTCGCGCTCGCGATCACCGTGCTCGGCTTCGTCATGCTCGGCGAGGTCGTCCGCGATGCGCTCGATCCGAAGGCGAGGGCCCAGCGATGAACGACGCAGGCGCAGCGCGCAAGCCGATCCTCAGCGTCCGCGACCTCAGGGTCGAGTTCGGCTCCAAGAAGGAGCGCCGCGAGGTGCTCCACGGCATCAGCTTCGACGTCCACGAGGGGGAGACCGTCGCGATCGTCGGCGAGTCCGGCTCGGGCAAGTCGACCACGATGCACGCGGTCATCAACCTCCTCCCGGGGACGGGCGCCATCACCGGCGGGTCGGTCGACTGGCACGGGCGAGAGCTCGTCGGTATCCGCCGGCGCGACATGGAGGAGATCCGCGGCCGCGAGATCGGGCTGGTCCCGCAGGATCCGATGTCGAATCTCAATCCGGTGTGGTCCGTCGGCTTCCAGGTCGAGGAGGCGATCCGCGCGAACGGGCTCGCCACCGGCAAGAAGGCCGTGCGCGAGCGCGCCGTCGAGGTCCTCGAGCAGGCCGGGCTGCAGAACGCCGAGCAGCGGATGCGGCAGTTCCCGCACCAGTTCTCGGGCGGTATGAAGCAGCGCGCCCTCATCGGCATCGGCCTCTCGGCCAACCCGCAGCTGCTCATCGCGGACGAGCCCACCTCGGCGCTCGACGTGACGGTGCAGCGCGTCGTGCTCGACCACCTGGAGACCCTGACGAGCGAGCTCGGCACCGCGGTCGTGTTCATCACGCACGATCTGGGCCTCGCCGCGGAGCGCGCCGAGAAGCTCATCGTCATGTACCAGGGCAACATCGTCGAGTCCGGCCCGAGCCGGGAGATCCTGCAGCGCCCGCAGCACCCGTACACGAAGCGGCTGGTGTCGGCCGCGCCGAGTCTCGCCTCGCGGCGCATCGGCTCCGACGCCGGGCTGCCGGCCGCCCCCACCGAGTCCTTCGACCTCGCCGCCGTCGCCGAGACGGCGAGCGAGAAGGAGGTCGCGACGGGCGAGCCGATGATCGAGGTCTCCGGTCTCGGCAAGGTGTACAAGCTGCGCAAGGGCAACTTCGGCAGCGAGGACTTCCACGCGGTGGCCGACGCCTCCTTCACGGTGAACCGCGGCGAGACGCTCGCCCTCGTGGGGGAGTCGGGATCCGGCAAGTCCACCATCGCGAAGATGGTGCTGCAGCTCGAGCAGCCCAGCTCCGGATCGGTGAAGATCGCGGGCAAGGAGACGGCGGGGCTCACGGGCCGCGCGCTGTTCGATCTGCGTCGCACGCTGCAGCCCGTGTTCCAGGACCCGTACGGGTCGCTCGACCCGCTGCACAACATCGGCAACACCATCATGGAGCCGCTGAAGATCCACGGGGTCGGCGACGCGGCGAGCCGGAAGGCCCGCATGCTCGAGCTGCTCGACCAGGTCGCGCTGCCGCGCGAGCTCGCGAGCCGCTACCCGAACGAGCTCTCCGGCGGCCAGCGCCAGCGCGTCGCGGTCGCGCGCGGGCTCGCGCTGAAGCCCGACATCCTCGTGCTCGACGAGGCCGTCTCGGCGCTCGACGTGCTCGTGCAGGCGCAGATCCTCGACCTCCTCGCGGAGCTGCAGCGCGACCTCGGCCTCACCTACCTGTTCATCACCCACGATCTCGCGGTCGTCCGGCTCATCGCCGATCGCGTGTGCGTGATGCAGCAGGGGAGGATCGTCGAGCAGGCGAGCACCGACGAGGTGTTCGAGCGGCCGCAGCAGGAGTACACGAAGAACCTCCTCGCCGCCATCCCCGGCCGGCACATCGAGCTCGGCGTGTAGCGCGCCGGCGGACGCGCGCCGCGCCCCCGGGATCCCGCAGGGGTCTCGGGGGCGCGGTGTTCGGCGGTGTCTGGCGGTGTTCGGCGGTGTCTGGCGGCGTTCGGCGGTGTTCGGCGCCCGCAATCGCGTCTCAGCCGCGGCGCAGCGAGACGGCGACCGCCGTGGCGCTCAGGAGCGCCGCGGCGAGGATGACGAGCGCCATGGGCAGCGCCGTGTGCTCGCCCCAGGCGCCCACGAGCGGCGACGCGACGCCGCCGACGGCGAACTGGCCGGCGCCGAGCAGGGCCGACCCCGAGCCGCGGTGGGATCCGGAGCGGGCGAGGGCGAGGGCGCTCGCGTTGGCCATCATGAGACTCGCCCCGGCCGAGAGCACGAAGGCGCAGGCGATGAAGCTCGGCGGCGCGAGCGCCCGGGTGGCCGTCAGCGCGGTCGCCGCGAGCCCGGCGACGAGCAGCAGCGCGGCTCCGAGGGCGAGCATCCGCGTCGGCCTGACCCGGCCCGCGAGCCGGGCGTTCGCGAAGTTCCCCGCGACGAGCGCGAGCGCGCCCGCGGCGAAGCCGAGGGCGTAGACGAGCGGGGGCATGCCGAGCACGACCTGCCCGACGAAGGGGGAGGCGGCGATGTAGGCGAGCATCGCTCCGAAGGCGAGCGCGAAGGCGCAGCTGAGCGTCACGAACCCGGCATCGCCGAGGAGCGCGCGGATGCTGCGCAGGGCGGTGGCGATGCCGGCGGCGCTGCGCTGCGCTCGCGGCAGCGATTCCGGGACCCGCAGGAGGGCGAGGAGGAACATGGCCGTCGCGAGGATCGCGAGGGCGCCGAGGACGGCGCGCCAGTCTCCGAGGACGAGGATCGCGCCGCCGAGCGGCGGGGCGAGCAGCGGGCCGAGCCCCGTGAACATGGCGATGAGACTGATCGCGCGGATCGCGGCGTCGCCCGTCGCGAGGTCGACGGCGATGGCGCGGGAGACGACGACGCCCGCGGCGCCGGACAGCCCCTGCACCAGGCGGAGGGCGATGAAGACGCCGATGTTCGGCGACCAGACAAGTGCGATGCTGGCCGCCGCGAAGACGGCCAGCGCCGCGACGAGCACCGGCCTGCGGCCGAGCTGGTCGGAGAGCGGACCGAGGAGCAGCTGGCCGGCGCCCATGCCGACGAGGAACGCGGTCAGCGTCAGCTGCACCGAGGACGGCGGGGCCTGCAGCTCCGCCGCGATGTCCGTGAACGACGCGAGGTACATGTCGGTGGCGAGCGGACCGACGGCCGCGAGGAAGGAGAGGACGACGAGCAGCCCCGGGGCGAGGCGGCGGGACTCGGTCATCCCCAGATCATATACGATCACCCCGCGTGCGGCTCCGCCCGCCCCCGATCGCCGGGAGCGGGCGGAGCCGCACGCGGATGCCGGCTACTGCGCGGTGTAGCCGCCGTCGACGACGTGGTAGCTGCCCGTGATGAAGGATGCCGCGTCCGAGGAGAGGAACGCGACGAGCGCCGCGACCTCCTCGGGGTCGCCCAGGCGGCCGAGCGCGTGCTTGCCCTCGAGGAACGCGAGCGCCTCGGCGTCCATGTTCGCCTCGACGAGCGGGGTCTTGATGAAGCCGGGGCCCACCGAGTTCACGCGTACGCCCTGCGCGGCGTACTCGAGCGCCGCGTTCTTCGTGGCGCCCACCACGCCGTGCTTCGCGGCGACGTAGGCCGACGACATCGCGAAGCCCACGGAGCCGAGGATCGACGCCATGTTCACGATCGCGCCGCCCCCGTTCGCGACCATCGCGGGCAGCTGGGCGTGCATGCCGTACATGACGGCGTTGAGATTGATCTCGATGACCTTCTGCCAGCTGTCGATCGGGTACTCGCCGATCGGGGCGGCCGCCCCGCCGATGCCGGCGTTGTTGACCGCGATCTTCAGCGGTGCGAGCCGCTCCGCCGCCGCGACGGCCGCCACCGCGTCCTCCGGGTCCGCGACGTTGCCGACGTGCGCGACGGCGGTGCCGCCGGCGGCGACGATCTCCGCGACGACCGCGTCGGCCGATTCCTGCTTGAGATCGGCGACGACCACCTGCGCGCCGTTCGCCGCGAGCAGGAGGGCGACCGCCCGCCCGATCCCGGATCCGCCGCCGGTGACGATCGCGGACCGATCTGCGACATCGTACGTTGCCATGGGTGAGCTCCTTCATCGAACCGATGTCCGCGGGCGGCTCGAAACGGGCGTCCGGGACCTTGCTAACCGACACTTGTCGGGTAGTGTTCAGCGTACTCCCTTTCGCTACGATGCGCAGCAGGAGGTGTGCCATGACCGAGGAGCCCGTCGATGCGCGGCAACTGCGCACGCGCGCCGCGCTGCACGCCGCCGTGCTGGAGCTCGCGGCCTCGGGCGACATCGACGGCGTGACCGTGACGGCGCTCGCGGAGCGCGCCGGCGTGCACCGTTCGACGGTGTACGAGCACGGAGGATCGCCGCAAGGGGTGCTGCAGCGCGCGCTCGCGGTCGAGCTCGACGCGCTGCGGGAGGCGCATCTGCGCGACGTGGCGCCCGCGGGCGTCGCCGCCGCGCTGCGCGAGGTGACGCTCGGGGTCTTCGCCCATGTCGAGCGGCACGCCGCGGTCTACCGCAACCTGGAGGGCTCCGTCGGGACGACCCTGCACAGCTTCCTCAGCGAGCACTTCCAGGCGTCGACGCGGCTGCTCATCGCGCAGTCGCGACTGCGGATCCCGCTGGACGAGCCCGACGTCGCACCGGCGCTGCTCGAGGAGGCGGCCGCCCGTTTCGTCGCGGACGGCGTCGTGGGGCTGATCTCCGTGTGGCTGCGGGGGCCGGGGCTGCACGATCCGGAGGTCGCGCTCGCCATGCTCGAGCGCCTCCTGCCGGCATGGTGGCCCCCGGGCGCGGCGACGGCGGGCGACGCCGCCGGGCCCGCTGCACCCGATCCCGGCCCGAATCCGCTAAAATAGCACGTCGGCGTCTTTCGGTGCCATCGCGGGGCGATCCCGCTTCGTGCCCGGCATCCCGCCGTGCCGACACTCCGTACGTCTCGTTAGGACCTCACCTCTATGGCTCTCGCCACCCGCGAAGACCTCCGCAACGTCGCCATCGTCGCACACGTCGACCACGGGAAGACCACCCTCGTCGACGCGATGCTCCGTCAGACCAACTCCTTCGACGCGCACGCCGAGGTCGACGACCGGGTCATGGACTCGAACGACCTCGAGCGCGAGAAGGGCATCACGATCCTGGCCAAGAACACGGCCATCACCTACGAGGGCGCGCACGCGAAGAACGGGCCCATCGTCATCAACGTCGTCGACACCCCGGGCCACGCCGACTTCGGCGGCGAGGTCGAGCGCGCGCTGTCCATGGTCGACGGCGTGGTGCTGCTCGTCGACGCCTCCGAGGGGCCGCTGCCGCAGACCCGCTTCGTGCTGCGCAAGGCGCTCGAGGCGAAGCTGCCGGTGATCCTCGCGGTCAACAAGACCGACCGCCCCGACGCGCGCATCGAGGAGGTCGAGGGGGAGTCGCAGGACCTGCTCCTCGGGCTCGCCTCGGACCTGTCCGAGGATAACCCCGACATCGACGTTGACGCCGTGCTCGACGTGCCGACGGTGTACCTGTCCGGCCGCGCCGGCGCCGCCTCGCACGAGCGCCCCGTCGACGGCGAGCTGCCGAACAACCCGGATCTCGAGCCGCTGTTCGAGACCATCATCGAGCGGGTGCCCGCGCCGACCTACGACGACGAGTTCCCGCTGCAGGCGCATGTCACGAACCTCGACTCCTCGCCCTTCCTCGGCCGCATCGCGCTGCTCCGCGTGCACCACGGCACGATCAAGAAGGGCGAGACGGTCGCCTGGGTGAAGCAGGACGGCAGCGTGCAGAACGTGCGGATCACCGAACTGATGCTCACGAAGGCGCTCACGCGCTACCCCGCCGAGCAGGCGGGCCCCGGCGACATCGTCGCGATCGCGGGCATCGAGGACATCACCATCGGCGAGACGATCGCCGACGCCGAGGACGTCCGCCCGCTGCCGACGATCACGGTCGACGAGCCCGCCATCTCGATGACCATCGGTGCGAACACCTCGCCGCTCGTCGGCAAGGTGAAGGGCCACAAGCTCACCGCCCGCATGATCAAGGACCGCCTCGACCGCGAGCTGATCGGCAACGTGTCGCTGCGGGTGCTGAACACCGAGCGCCCCGACGCGTGGGAGGTCCAGGGCCGCGGCGAGCTCGCGCTCGCGATCCTCGTCGAGAACATGCGGCGCGAGAGCTTCGAGCTCACCGTCGGCAAGCCCCAGGTGGTGACGAAGGAGGTGGGCGGCAAGACGCACGAGCCGTACGAGCACCTCACGATCGATACGCCCGAGGAGCACCTCGGCGCGATCACGCAGCTGCTCGCGGCGCGCAAGGGCCGCATGGAGAACATGGTGAACAACGGCACCGGATGGGTGCGCATGGAGTTCATCGTGCCGTCGCGCGGGCTCATCGGCTTCCGCTCGGAGTTCTTGACCACGACCCGCGGCACCGGCATCGCGAACGCGATCTCGCACGGCTACGACGAGTGGGCCGGTGCGATCGTGACCCGCAACAACGGTTCGATCGTCGCCGACCGCGCCGGCGTGGTGACCCCGTTCTCGATCATCAACCTGCAGGAGCGCATGACGTTCTTCGTGCAGCCGACGGCCGAGGTCTACGAGGGCATGGTGATCGGTGAGAATTCGCGCTCCGAGGACATGGACGTGAACATCACCAAGGAGAAGAAGCTCACCAACATGCGCTCCTCCACCGCGGACTCCTTCGAGTCGATGACGCCGCCGCGGCAGCTCACGCTCGAGGAGTGCCTCGAGTTCGCCCGCGAGGACGAGTGCGTCGAGGTGACGCCCGAAGCGGTGCGCATCCGCAAGGTCGAGCTGGACGCCTCGCTGCGCGCCCGTGCCGCGTCGCGCCTGAAGAACCAGAAGTAGTCGCGCCGCGACCGCGGTCCGGCGCTCCGGCGTCGGGGCGCGCCGCCGCCACGGCCCCGCATCGCTCCGGCAGATCTCCGGCGATGCGGGGCCGTGGTGCGTTCGCCCTCGGCCGTGGGCGAACAGTGCGGGGGCCGGCAGCCGGCAGCCGGCCCGGGCGGCTCCGGGGTGTGAGGCGTATGCTCGGACCATGTCGATCATCCACCGGACCACGCTGACCCCGTCGAAGTACGAGCTGCTCGCCGCCTGGCTCCCCGCGCAGCCGTGGTTCAGCGGCGATCCCGCGCGCCTCGAGGCGATCGGCGCCTACCGCTTCGACGATCCCGAGGGGGCGGTCGGCATTGAGGGGCATCTCTGCACCGCGGGCGACGACACGGTCTACCACGTGCCGCTCAGCTATCGCGGCGCCCCGCTGGAGGCGGGGGAGGAGTTCCTCGTGGGCACGATGGAGCACGGCGTGCTCGGGACGCGGTGGGCGAGCGACGCCATCGGCGATCCGGTGTTCCGCGCCGTGCTCGCCTCCACGATCGCGCACGGCGGGACCGGCAGCCGCGAGTTCGTGCAGGACGCCGAGGGCGCCGAGAGCGAACGGGATCCCTCGGTGCGGGTCGCCGGCACGGGCGTCGCCGCGGCCGAGGTGCCGGAGCTGTGGGCGGTCGAGGTGCAGCAGCGCGGCACCTCGACGGTCGCGGAGAGCGAATTCGCCGCACTCGCGGTGCTCCGGGTGGTGGATCGGGCCGCAGACGGGGCCGACGACCCCGTCGGCACCCAGAGCCTCCGCGGCGCCTGGGGGGATCGCATCGGCGCGCTGCTCGCCACGCTCACCGTCTGAGTGGCCTCCGAGTCCGTCCGGCCCCGTCCCCTCTCCGGTCCGGGTCCGGGGTGTTCCGGGTCGCCCTGGGTTGCTCCGGGTCCGGGTTGATCCGGGTTGATCCGGGTCTGGGTTGATCCGGGTCGCTCCGAGTTGCTCGGAGTCTGGGCTGATCTGGGTTGATCCGGGTCACTCAGGGTGGTCGGGGTCTGGGTTGATCCGGGTCGCTCCGGGTTGCTCGGGGCCTGGGAGGATCCGGGTTGATCCGGCCGTGAGCCGGTGACCCGGTAGCCCGCACGGTGCCCAACCCTGCCCGCCCACCCCACCCCACCCCCCCAAATCCGGGCCACCGCCGCAGGGTGCTGGTGGCGCTCGCCCCGCCGGTTCCCCGATCCGGGTCGCTCCGGCAGGGTGCCGCTGGCTCCGACCCTGCCGGAGCGACCCGGATCCAGGATCGGGGATGGGATGGGGTGGGGCGGGAGCGGGGCAGCGGAGTGGGTGCGAGTGCAGGGGTGCGGGTGCAGGGGTGGGGAGCGGGGAACCGGAGGGCCGCGGAACCGAAAAAGCCGCGGAAACCCTGAGGTTTCCGCGGCTTCGTGGTCGGGATGACAGGATTTGAACCTGCGACCCCGTCGTCCCGAACGACGTGCGCTACCAAGCTGCGCCACATCCCGATTGCGTTTTTCACGCAAGGAATACTCTAGCGCTTCGGGGGCCAAACACGAAAACCGGGCCGGAATCCGGCCGTGTCGCGCGCGGTTCCGAACGTTCGATGCTTCGAAGACCGAAGACCGAAGACCGAAGACCGAAGACCGATGTCCGGCGCTTCGGCTCCCGGCCGGGCGGCTGCACCGATCGATCCGGAGCACTCGCTTGCCGCGGCGGCCCCGACCTCCCTAGTCTTGGCCGCATGGGGATCGAACGACGCAGCAGGGGAATCGCGCGCATCGGCATCGCGGCGGCGGTGGTCGGGATCATCGCGCTGCCGGGCTGGACGGCACCGCCGGCGGCGGCGGTCGACAGCGCGGCGACGATCGTGGTCAGCGTCGGCGGTGACCGGGTCTCCGACACGGTGGTCGGCGGACTCGCGGGTGCGGAGCTGAGACTCTACGCGACCGCCGACGCCGTCGAGCCGGCGGCGAGCTGCGCGTCGGATGCGGCCGGAACCTGCACCATGGCGGTGCCGCAGGAGCTGCTCGGGTCGACCGCGTGGGTGCGGCAGATCTCCGCCCCGCCCGGCTGGGAGATGAACGCCGCGCTGCGCACCGGTCCGGGCAGCAACAGCACCTCGGAGGAGAGCCCCTACGCCTTCGAGACGCCGGTGCTCGTGGACGGCACGGCCTATCGCTCCACCCGCGAGTTCATGTACAGCTCGAGCAACTCGCTGAGCACCCGCTCGAACGGGGTCTGGCAGAACTCGCGCGCGAATCCCGCGCTTCCCGAGGCCTGCGGCATCGACGTCGCGCTCGTCTTCGACCTCTCGGCCTCCGTCGGCTCTGCCCTCTCCGGCCTGAAGTCGGCCGCCGACGCGCTCGTCGACGCGCTCGCAGGCACGCCCTCCCGGATGGGCCTCTTCAGCTTCTCCGCGCAGTCCCCGAGCGAGCAGACCGCCGGGGGCGTGAGCGAGAACCACCCGGGGCTCCTGCCGATCTCGACCGACGCCGGGGCGGAGGAGGTCAAGTCCTGGTACGCGGACTGGTCCCTCGGTCGCGGGACCAACTGGGACGACGCGCTGCAGACCGTGACGGCGGCCGACGAGGCCTACGATGTCGCGATCGTGCTCACCGATGGGAACCCGACGCGCTGGGGCGGCGATGCGGGGCTGCACGGCGACGGCGGCAATACGCACCTCACCGACGTGGAGGCCGCCGTCTTCTCCGCCAACGCGCTGAAGGCCGAGGGGACGCGCGTCGTCTCCTTCGGCATCGGCAAGGGCGTCGAGGGGATCACGAGCCTCAATCTGGCCGCGATCTCCGGGCCGGTGGCGTTCGACGGCGCGAACGCGGCGACCGCCGACCACTTCCAGATCCCCGAGTTCTCCGACGCCGGAGACGTGCTCCGGGCGATCGCGACCCAGCAGTGCGCCGGAAGCCTCACCGTGGTGAAGCAGATCGTGCCGGAGGATCGCGCCGGCGAGGACGTGAGCGGGGCGGTGCCGGCCGGTGCCGGCTGGGAGTTCGCCGCCTCGGGAGACGACGCGGGCACCGCGGTCTCCCCGGGGACGGCCGTCACCGCGGACGACGGCACGGGGAGCGTGACCTTCGCCGTGGATACGGGGGGAGCCGCGGGCCGTGTGGGCATCGCCGAGACGCAGCAGGCGGGATATCAGCTCGTCACGCAGGGCGGGAGGAACGCGGTATGCCGTGAACTCGGCACCGACGCCTCGGTAGCGGTGGAGAACTCCGGCGGGCTCGGTTTCGACGTGCCCGTCAACCCGGGCGAGGCGATCACCTGCACGATGTACAACCGTGCGCTGCCGGTGCCCGTCGAGAGCAGCGTCCGGGTCGATAAGACCTGGGTGGTCGATGGCGAGAGCTTCGCCCACGGGGATCAGCCGAGCGGCATCGATGCGGAGGCGCTCGTGACCGGTCCTGATGGCGAGCCCGACCCGCTCGAGTTCGGGGCCGAGCGCGGCGGGTACACCCCTGGCGCTCTCGTCGAGGTCGACGAGACCGTGCAGATCACGCGCGCCGGCTGCACCCTGGAGGACGCCCGTGTGACCGCGGCTCCGGGCGGCGCGGCCTCCGGCGAACTGCCGTCGTCGGCCGAGCTCGACGCGGGACTCAACGTCTGGGCGCTCACGAACGTGGTGCACTGCGAGGCGACGAGCGCCGCCGGAGCCGACGCCTCGGGCGCCGCGGCAGATGCGGGCGCCGAGGCTGATGCGAGCGCCGGATCGGGCGCCGGGGGCGCGGCAACCGGCGGATCCGACGCCCGCGGCGCCGACGGAGCGGCGGGTGCCGCTCCCGGGACGGGGCCGCTCGCGACCACCGGCGGCGGCCCGCTCCCGCTCGTCGCGGCGGGAATCCTCGTGCTGCTGGGCGCCGCCGCACTCGCGGCGCGATCCCGCCGTCACGCGACGGACATCCGCCCTCGATAGACTGCGGTGAAAACCGCTGGGGGTGCGATGAACGCCATGCAGGACATGACCGGCGGGCGCGAGCTCGTCATGGTCTCGAACCGCTTGCCGGTCGACCGGGTCACGAACGATGACGGATCCACGTCCTGGCGCGCCTCGCCCGGAGGCCTCGTCACTGCCGTACAGCCCATCGTGGAGCAGCTCGGCTGCGTGTGGGTGGGTTGGGCGGGCAGCGCCGACGAGGCCGTGGAGCCCTTCGAGCTCGGCGCGATGCGGCTCGTGCCGATCGAGCTCAGCGCCGAGGACATCGCGCTCTACTACGAGGGCTTCTCGAACGGGACGCTGTGGCCGCTCTACCACGACGTCATCGCCCAGCCCGAGTACCACCGCGAGTGGTGGGATCGCTACCGGCGGGTGAACCAGCGCTTCGCGGAGCAGGTCGCGGCGACGGCCTCGGAGCAGGCCATCGTGTGGGTGCACGACTACCAGCTGCAGCTCGTCCCCGCGATGCTCCGCGAGCTGCGGCCCGACCTCACGATCGCCTTCTTCCTGCACATCCCCTTCCCGCCCGGCCGGCTGTTCGCCCAGTTGCCGTGGCGGCGCCAGGTGGTGCGCGGGCTCCTCGGCGCCGACGTCATCGGCTTCCAGCAGACCACCGATGCGGTCGCCTTCCGCATGGCGGTGGAGCGCTTCACGCGCGCGCCGGCCCTCGGCAACACGATCGTCCTCCCCGCCTCGGCAGACGGGCCCTCGCGCACCGTCCTCGCCCAGGAGTTCCCGATCTCCATCGACGCGGAGTCGTTCGCCGAGATCGCCAGGCGCCCGGAGACCCGCGAGCGCGCGAAGGAGATCCGCGCGGATCTCGGCGACCCGCGCATCGTCATGCTCGGGGTCGACCGGCTCGACTACACCAAGGGCATCCGCCACCGGCTGAAGGCCTTCAACGAACTCCTCGAGGACGGCGAGCTCGACCCGACGGACATCGTGTTCGTGCAGGTCGCGAGCCCGAGTCGGGAGCGCGTCGACGCGTACCGGCAGCTCAGGGACGAGGTCGAGGGAACCGTCGGCCGCATCAACGGCGCGCACGGCACGATCGGCCGCGCCCCGCTGAACTACCTGCACCGCGGGTTCACCCGGGACGAGATGGTCGCGCTCTACCTGGCCGCCGACGTGCTGCTCGTCACCCCGTTGCGCGACGGGATGAACCTCGTCGCGAAGGAGTACGTGGCGTGCCGCGACGACGAGCGCGGCGTGCTCGTGCTCAGCGAGTTCGCCGGCGCGGCCGACGAGCTCCGCGACGCGCTGCTCGTCAATCCGCACGACATCGAGGGGCTGAAGGCCGCGATCGTGCGCGCGGCGCACATGCCCCGCGAGGAGCAGCGGCGCCGCATGCACGCACTGAGACGGGCCGTCGCCGACAACGACGTCGCCCACTGGGCGGCCGGCTACCTGGGCGCCGTGCGCGCCGCGGCCGAGTCGGGGGAGATCGGCGTCGGCGGCACGCGTACCGAGCCCGTCGCGGTCTCGGCCGCCTTCGTGCCGCGCAGCATCGACGACCGGATCCGGCGCCTCGCCGCCTCCCCGGCGCTGATCGTGGCCACGGACTTCGACGGGACGCTCGCGCCGATCGTCCCACGGCCGCAGGACGCGCGGATCCTGCCGCGCGCGCAGCAGGCGATCGACGTGCTGCGCCTGTCGCCGGGGGTGAGCGTCGCCGTGCTCACCGGACGGTCCCTCGCGGGGCTCGCGGAGACGGGGCTGCGCACGGAGGGCTGGATCGTCTCCGGATCCCACGGCTCGGAGCTCGCGGGGCTCGAGAGCGAACCCCCGGCGCCGCTGTCGGAGGACGAGACGCTCGCGCTCGGGCGGGCGACGCGGCGCTTCGAGCGGATCTTCGGCCCCGAGGCCGGGGTGCGGCTCGAGCGCAAGCCGTTCGGGCTCGCGGTGCACACGCGGGAGGTCGCCGATCCGGTCCAGGCCGACGAGCTGCTCGCGGCGGCGGTGGAGCTCGGCGCCGCAGAGGGGCTGCAGGTGCGCGAGGGGAAGCAGGTGCGCGAGTTCTCGGTGCGCGCCGCCGACAAGGGGACGGTGCTGCGCCGCATCCGCGACGCGCTGCCGGAGGCGCCGGTGCTCTTCCTCGGCGACGACGTGACCGATGAGGACGTCTTCCGCGTGCTCGGGCCGGACGACCTGGGCATCAAGGTCGGCCCGGGGGAGACGGCGGCGAGCGAGCGGGTGCCGGACACGGCGACGGCCGCCGCCGTCATCGCCCTGCTCGCCGAGCTCCGCACCGGCATCGTGATCGGCTCCGACGCCGCCCTCCCCGAGGACTGAGCGGAGCGAGGACGGGGCCGCGGCGCGTCTCGGGCATAGCCGCTGCGCCGCTGGGAAATCAACCCCGCATACGCGCGATCCGCGGCCCCGTAGGCTCGGATCCACGGCACGAGCGCGGCCGGGCCCCGCGCCCGATCCGCGGACACAGCGAACGGGAGGAGCCGCGATGGCGGAAGAGGATCGGAGCGCACCGCGCACCTTCGGCGTCGAGGAGGAGTACCTGCTGCTGCACGCCGCGGACGGCACCCCCGCCGACCGCGCGGCGCAGCTCGTCAGGGATCTCGCCGAGCACGGCGAGGACGCCGACCGCGAGTTCTTCGCGAGCCAGCTGGAGACCGCCACGCCGGTGTGCCGCACCGCCGCGGAGGCGGAGGCCGCGCTCACGGGCTTCCGCGCGCGCCTCGCCCGCGAGGCGGAGCACCGGGGCGTGGTGCTCGCGGGAACGGGGCTGCCCCCGGCGGGGGGCGAGGAGGCCGGGACCGTGACGCCGCAGCAGCGCTACCGGCTGATCGGGGAGGAGCTCGGCGAAGCCGCGGCCCATCAGTACGTCACCGGCACCCATGTGCACGTCGCGGTCCCCTCGTCCGACGCCGGGGTGGAGGTGCTCGCCCGGCTCGCGCGGTGGGCGCCCGCGCTCGTCGCGCTCACGGCGAACTCGCCCGTGTGGTGCGGGGCGGAGACCGGCTTCGCCGCCTGGCGGCAGATCATGAACCGCTCCTGGCCCGTCTCCGGGTATCCGCCGGAGTTCGCCGACGGCGCCGCCTACGAACGGGCGATCGCCCAGCTCGTGGAATCGGGGATCCTCATCGACTCCGGCATCGTCACCTGGGAGGCCCGACTGTCCCAGCGCTTCCCCACGGTCGAACTGCGGATCGCGGATGCGCAGCTCGAGGCCGGCGAGGCGGTCTCCTTCGCCGTGCTCGTGCGCGCGCTCGTCGAGCACGCCCTGCGCGATGCGGCGGCCGGCCGGGCGCGGCCCGAGATCGCGGCCGGGCTCGTCGACGGCGCCGTCTGGAAGGCGGCGAGGAACGGCCTCGACGGCGAGCTCGTCGATCCGCTCACCGCGCGGTCGCTGCCGGCATTCGACCTCGTCGACCTCATGATCGCGGAGGCGCAGGCCGAGCTCACCGAGTTCGGCGACTTCCCGAGGATCGAGCGCTACGTCGGCAGGCTCAGGCGCGAGGGCGGCCCCGCGCGGCGGCAGCTTGCCCGCTTCCGCGAGCGCGGCATGGCCGGCCTCCTCGAGCTCTACCGCGAGGGCATGGGGATCGGCGCCCCGACGGCCGCGCGCGCCGCCGCCCGCGCGTGAACGCGGAGGCGCCCCGGAGGCGGGGGAGACGGCTCGCGATCACGCGCCGGATCGAGGACGGCGAGGCCGTCTACCTCCGCGGCGGACGCCGCATCACGAGACGCTCCGAGCTCTCCCGCCTCGACGCGCTCGCCGTTCCTCCGGCCTGGACCGACGTGGAGATCTCGGCATCGCCGCGATCGAAGATCCTCGCCCGCGGCATCGACGCCGCGGGGCGGGCGCAGGCGATCTACCACTCGGCCTTCCGCGCCAGGCAGGATCGGGAGAAGTTCGCGCGCATGGTCCGCTTCGCCCGCGCCCTCCCCGCGCTGCGGGCGCGGGTCGACCGGGATCTGCGCCGCCGCCGGCTCGGACGCGATCGCGTCTCCGCCTGCGTGATCCGCCTCATCGACCGTGAGCTCTTCCGCGTCGGCAATCCGGAGTACGCGAGGCGGCACCGCAGCTTCGGCGTCACGACCCTGCGCGAGGACCATGTCGTCACCGACACGACGGCCGTGGAGTTCGACTTCGTCGGGAAGAGCGGCGCGCGCCAGTCCCGTCGCGTCGCCGATCCCCGGATCGCCCGGGTCGTGGCGCGGCTCCAGGAGCTCCCCGGCCCCGAGCTCTTCCGCTTCTTCGACGAGGACGGGGAGATCAGGGAACTCCGCAGCCGCCACGTGAACGCGTACCTCCGCCGCCACGCCGGCCGGGGGTTCTCGGCGAAGGACTTCCGCACCTGGGGCGCGACGGTGATCGTCGCCGCGGCACTCGCCCGCCTCGATCCCGCGGACGCGGAGGAACCGAAGCGCGCGGCCGCGGCCGCCAGAGACGCGGTCCGCGAGGCGGCGGAGCGGCTCGGCAACACGCCGGCCGTCACGCGCTCGGCCTACGTCGACCCCCGGGTGCTCGCGGCGTTCGAGGATGCAGGGACCGTGGCGGCGCTGGCCCGCGCCCGGAGACGGATGCGGGCCCGGCATCATCTCACCGTGGATGAGCAGTACGCTCTCGCGCTCCTCACGGGGAGCATCGGCCGCGGGAAGCGCGGGTCCGGGGGAACGGGGAGCTGAGCACCCGTGATGGGCCCGCGGTCGCGGTGCCCGATCGCCCGCGCGTGCCCCGGCGCCGTGCGCGGTCGGCGAGGGTCGACGGTCGACTCGAGCCGCCGCGTCCTGTCAAGGGGGTCGCGGGCCCCGCGTGCGAGGCATAGCGTCGCCGCATGACCGCATCGCGCCCCGACGCCCCCGCTCCGCTCTGGCACGCCACGAGCCCGCCGATCCCCGTGCTCCCGCGCTCGGCGCCGATCCCCGCAACAGACGCGTTCGTCGTCGGCGCCGGGCTCACGGGACTCGTCGCCGCCGTGCTGCTCGCGCGCTCCGGGCTCCGCGTGACCGTGCTGGAGGCGCGCACCGTCGGTGCGGTGACGACGGGAGGCACCACGGGCAAGTGCAGCCTGCTCCAGGGGACGATCCTCTCCGAGTAGCGCGAGCACGCGGGCGACGAGGTGCTCGGCGCCTACGCCGAGGCCAACCGGGAGGGGCAGGCGTGGCTGCTGCGCGAGCTCGCGCAGCACGGAGACGCGGTCGAGCGCCGGACCGCCGTGACCTTCGTGCACGACGCGGCGCGCCGGGAGACGCTCGAGCGGGAGGCCGAGGCCGCCCGCCTCGTCGGACTGCCGATCGAGCTCGCCGACTCCGCCGATCTGCCCTTCCCGACCGCGGGGGCGCTCGTGCTCGAGCATCAGGCCCAGCTGCACCCGATGCGCGTGCTGGCCGTCCTCGCCGCTGAGCTGCGCGAGCGCGGGGGCGGCATCGTCGAGCACTGCCGCGTCCGCGACGTCGCGGAGGAGCACGGCCGCGTGACCCTCGAGACGTCGCTCGGCTCCGTCTCGGGAGAGAGCTGCGTCCTCGCCACGGGCATGCCGATCCCCGACCACGGCGGTTTCTTCGCCCGCCTGGAGCCCTCGCGATCGTTCGTGGCGGCGTACCGGGTCGCGGGCGGGGAGCTGCCGAACGGCATGTACCTCTCGGCCGACGCCCCCGACCGCTCCCTCCGCACGGCCGAGGACGCGTCGGACGAGCCGCTGCTCCTCGTCGGCGGCGGCGCCCACGTCACGGGCCGCGGGGGAGACACCGCCGCCGTGCTCGCCGAGCTCGATGCGTGGACCGTCGAGCGGTTCCCCGGTGCGCGACGGAGCCGATGGTGGGCGGCGCAGGACTACCGCATGCACTCGCGCGTGCCCTACGCGGGTCCGCTGCATCCTGGCACGGACCGGGTGCTCGCGGCCACCGGGTACGCGAAGTGGGGCATGACGAATGCGGTCGCGGCGGCCCTGTCCGTCACCTCGCTGCTGCTCGGCGGCCGGCTCGACTGGGCCGCGACGCTGCGCCGCCACGGACCGTCGCTCCGTGGCGCCGGCGATGCCGTCGGGGCGAATCTCGCGGTCGCGGGCCGGATGCTCGGCGGCTGGGCCGAGGCGGAGCTGAGCGATCCGGCGACGGCCGCCGCCCTCGGTGACGGGGAGGGACGCGTCATCCGCGATGGCGTGGCCCCCGTGGGCGTCGCCCGCGTGGACGGCGCGGAGTGCCGCGTCTCCGGCGTCTGCCCGCACCTCGGCGGCGTCCTCCGCTGGAACCCGGCGGAGCGCAGCTGGGACTGCCCCCTGCACGGCTCGCGGTTCACGGCCCGCGGCGAGCGCCTCGAGGGGCCCGCGGTCACCGACCTCGAACCCCGCTGACGCTCACTCCGACTCGACGGCGCTCTCGTCGTGGGGCGTGCCGACGGGCTTCGACTCGGCGGAGCCCCGTTGGCGGAGGAAGATCGAGAACGCCACCATGCTTCCGACGGCGAGCAGCTCCGACTGCCAGTTCTGAAGCGTGCGGTTCCAGAAGTCGGGCGAGGCCAGATACTCGAGGAACCCCAGCTCCGCCTGGCCGTGGAGCAGCCGCTCGTCGTTGGCCACGGTCACGCCGGCCATGGCCTGCAGCACCCAGGAGGCCAGGAAGATCGCGCCCATCGTGAGCAGCAGCGAGTTGCCGTACAGCGCCAGGCGCCAGCCCGGTCGTTTCGCCCAGCCCGGGGAGTCCGGGCGGGCATGCGCGCCGACGAGCTGATCCTCGTCGCTGCCGGGCCCCTCGTCGCCCGGTCGCTTCGATTCGGGCGAACCGCGCTGCACGAACCAGACGGTGGCCAGGATGAAGAGGAAGAACTGCAGGTACTCCGACTGCCAGTTCTCCGCCACGTCGACGATGAAGTCGGATGAGGTGACGAAGTCGAACCACCGGCTCGTCGCTGCGCCGTGGCGCAGCTGCTCCTCGTTGAAGTCCGCGAGCCCGGCGAAGGACTGGCCGACGAGCGCGGCGAGGAACGCGACGGCGAAGACGATGGAGAGGGCGTGATCCTTGAGGCGCACGGTTCACCTCCCCGCGAGCACGAGGGCGGACATGCCGCCGAGACCGAGGACGACGACCGCCAGCCACCAGAGGAAGACGATCCGCATGCCGAGTCTGTTCATGGCCCGAGCGTAGGCCGGTGCCGCGGCGCGGGGCAGACCCTTGCGCCGCGGGCGTCGGCTGTGGCAGGCGGGAACCGCGTCGGCACCCGCCCGGCACGGGTGGCAGGTGCCGGGCCGGTGACCGGCCGTTCGGGGGAAGATACCGGACGGCCGCCGCCGCGTCGAGGGGGTGCCGGGACGCCCGGCAGGCGGCGTACCGTCGGACCCGGAGCGCCGGAACAGCCCGGAACCGCCGGGGATCCCGCCTCGGAGCCGGCCTCCATGGAAGGGAGACGACATGACCCCGAACCAGGACCCCCGCACCCGCTACCCCCGTCCGCCGATGCCGGCGCAGCAGCAGCCGGCGCAGCCGGGACTCACCGGGCGGATGGAGCCGCCGCCCGATCACGGCGAGGGCAGCTACACCGGGCACGGCCGCCTCGCCGGCCTGCGCGCGCTCATCACCGGCGGGGACTCCGGCATCGGCCGGGCCGTCGCCATCGCCTACGGGCGCGAGGGCGCCGACGTCGCCATCTCCTCGCTGCCGGAGGAGGTCGAGGACGCGGAGGCGACGCGGGCGGAGGTGGAGCGCGCGGGCGCGCGCTGCGCGTGGCTGCCGGGTGATCTCCGCGAGGAGGCGGCCTGCGTCGAGCTCGTATCGCGCGCGGTCGCCGAGCTCGGCGGCCTCGACGTTCTCGTGCTCAACGCGGGCGTGCAGCGCGAGCGCGATGCGAACGCCGAGATTGAGCGCGAGCAGATCCTCGAGGTGTTCACGACCAATCTCGTCGCGCCGCTGCTGCTGTTCCGCGAGGCGGCGCCGCATCTGCAGCCCGGGGCGAGCGTCATCGTCACCGCCTCCATCCAGTCGTTCAACCCCTCGCCCGACCTCCTCGACTACGCCATGACGAAGGCGGCGCTCGTCGCCTTCACCCGCGCGCTCGCGGTGCAGCAGGGGGAGCGCGGCGTCCGCGTGAACGCGGTCGCGCCCGGCCCGATCTGGACGCCGCTCATCCCGGCCACCGGCTGGGACGAGAAGCTCGTGCACTTCGGCGAGGACACTCCGCTCGGGCGTCCCGGACAGCCGGCAGAACTGGCGGGAGCCTACGTCTACCTCGCCTCCGAGGATGCCTCCTACGTCTCGGGCGCCGTCGTACCGGTGACGGGCGGCAAGCACCTCTGACGCCGCAGGCGGCGCTACAGTGGAGGCCATGCCCGCACCCTCCCGCGCCGCCCGCGGCCGTCCGCCCGCCTCGTCGCGGGAGATGATCGCCGACGCGGCATGCGAACTGTTCCTCGAGCAGGGCTACGAGGCGACATCGATCACGGAGATCACGCGGCGCACGGGAGTCAGCCGCTCGAGCTTCTTCAACTACTTCGCGACGAAGTCCGAGATCCTGTGGTTCGCCTTCGATGCGCGCGCCGCGGAGGTCTCGGCGTCGCTCGCGGATTCCGGGATCGGGATCGCCGAGGCGCTCGCGCGCTTCGGGGCGGGGGAGCCGCCGACCACCCTCGCCCTGGCGATCGTGGACGCCCGCACGATGGGCGTCGAGGCGGAGCTCGCCGCCGGCCGCGCCGCGCGGCAGCTGCGGCTGGCGGAGGCCGTCGCCGCACGACTGATGCGGGACGGCGCCCCGTCGTTGCGGGCGGAGATCATCGCGGCCGGCTACGCCGGGGCGGCGGTCGCGGCGGTGTGGCGCTGGGCCGATCTCGGCGCCGGCCGGCACGCGCTGGGCGCCGTGCTCGCCGAGGGGCTCACCGAGGCCGAGCGCCTGCTCGGCGCGGCCTGACGCCGTCCGCGCCGGTCTGCCGCCGCCCGTCTGTCCGCCCGTCCGCCTGTCTGCCGCCACCCGCTCCGCCTCGCCCCCCCCGGCGACCACAGCCCGACGCCGGGCGCCCGCTCGAGATCAGGCGGGATCGACGGCTGCGGGCTCGCGATCCTGGAACGCCGTCTTCGGCACCACGAACAGCAGCAGCACCGCGGCGAGGAGCGCGGAGGCGCCGCACACGCCCCACACCACGAGATAGCCGGCGAAGGAGCCCGCCGTACCGCCCGCGGCCTCGCCGATGCCGTGCGCGAGCGCGATCCCGAAGATCGCGGACGCGATCGCGCCGCCGACGGTCTTGGTCGAGTTCGTGAGCCCCGTGGCGACGCCGGTGAGCCGCTCGGGCGCGCCCGCCGCCGCGGCGGCGGGCAGCGCCGCGACGAGCGCGCCCGAGCCGATGCCGGCGATCGCCATGTTGGTGAGCATCTGCGCGTAGCTGGCATGGAACGGGAAGAAGAGGAGATAGCCGACGGCCACGAGGAGCGCGGCCCCGGCGAGTGCGAGGCGCGGGCTCGTCACCCGGGCGACGAACGGGGAGAGCAGCGCACCGACCACCATGAACACGAGATACACGCCGATGACGAGCGAGGTGGCGAAGCCTCCGATGCCGAGGCCGAAGCCGGCGACCGCGGGGTCGGTGCGGACGAAGGTCGACAGCGGCGCCTGGGCCCCGAGCACGCTCATGCCGAAGAGCGCCGCGGTGACGAACACGGGCGCGAGCGCCGGGGAACGGAAGAGCCGCACGTCGATGAGCGGATCCGGATGCCGCAGCTCCCAGCGCGCGAACGGGATCACGAGCAGCAGACCGAGGGCGATCGTCGCCCACGCCCAGGGGCTGCCGACGCCGCCGAGCCGGAGCAGGCTCAGCCCGCCCGTGAAAGCGATCAGCGCGCAGCTGATCAGCGTCAGACCGACGACGTCGAGCCGGCCGCCGAGCTGCTCGGGCGACTCCTGCACCCCGAACGCGATGACGGCGAAGCAGAGGGCGACGAGCACGCCGGGGACGACGAGGACCGGCACGAGCGGCAGGAAGTCGACCAGCTGACCGCCGATGAGCGCCCCGGAGATCGCGCCGAGCTCGAGCGCTGCCACGAGGATTCCCGCAGCCCGCGCCGTCAGCAGCGAGCGACCCTCCCGCGATCGCGTCCGCGACCAGATGAGGGCGATCTCGAGCGGGAGCCAGACGACGTAGACGCCCTGGAGCGTCCATGCCGCGAGGAAGAGCGGGAAGGTGGAGGCGAAGGGCAGGGCGAGGCTCGCCGCCGCCGTGATGGCCGTGGACCAGAGCAGGATCCGCTTGTGGCCGACCATGTCGCCGAGTTTCGCGAGCGCCGGCACGACGAGCGCGGAGAGCATGAGCTGCGAGCCCTCGAGCCAGTTCACGTCGGCGTCGGGCACGCCGAGGTGGCGAGCGATGTCCGAGAGCATCGGCGTGTAGTAGCCCTGGAGGAACCCGCTCGTGAACTCGACGAAGGCGAGGAAGCCCACGACGCCGGCGAGCGCCCCGAGCGTCACGCGCCGCATCCCGGCGTCCGGTGCGCCGCGGGTCATCGCGCGGACTCCGGTGCCCCCGGCAGCGCGCGCAGCAGCGCCCGATGGAAGCGGGTGCCGCGGTCGAGCTCCTCGATCGCGACCCGCTCGTCGACGCCGTGGATCGTGGCGCGCAGCTCCGCGGGCATGGCGATGGGCGCGAAGCGGTAGACGGCGGGCGCGAAGCGATGGAAGTACCGGGAGTCCGTCGCCGCCATCACGAGGTAGGGCACCGCGACCGCGTCCGGGTGGGACGCCCGCAGCGCTTCCGCGAGGAGCGCGAACTGCGGGCCGTCGCTCGGCGACTCGGGGCTCGGTGCGCTGCCCTCGACGAGTTCCACCTCGATCCCGCGGTCGCGGATCCGCCGGCGCACCCGGCGGAGCGTGCCCTCGACCGTCTCGCCGGGGGCGAGCCTGAGATTCACCGTGGCGCTCGCCTGCGAGGGGAGCACGTTGGCCGCCGTGCCGCCGGCGAGCATCGTGGGGGCGACGGTGGTGCGCACGAGGGCCGCCGGCTCGCCGCCGAGCCGCGCGAAGACCTGCGCGGCGAGCGCCGGGGCCCGGGAGAGTAGCCGGTAGAACAGCCGCGCGGGCCCTCGGCTGCGTCCGGCGAAGACCTCGAGCATGCGCCGCACCGTCTCCGGCGTGCGCGCGCGGAAGGTGCCGGGCGCGAGGCGCGCGACGGCCCGCGCGACCCGCCCCACCGCAGTGCGCGCGGGCGGCGCGGAGGCGTGCCCGCCGTCACCTCGCGCGCTGAGCCGAATGGTGGTCGCCCCCTTCTCGCCGAGCCCGATCATCGCGGCGCGGCCGACGACACCGGGGAGCGGGGCGTCGGTGACGGCGCCGCCCTCGTCGATCACGATCCACGGGGTGATCCCGCGGTCCTGGAAGGTCTGGGCGATGCGCTCCGCCGCGGCGCCGAAGCTCTCCTCGTTGCCGCCGAAGGAGAGGTAGACGTCCCGCGCGGGCGCGAAGCCCTCGGCGAGCAGGCTCTCGACGGCCTCGAGGATCACGAGCAGCGGGCCCTTGTCGTCGAGGGCGCCCCGGCCGTGGACGAAGCCCCCGGAGATGCGTCCCTCGAACGGCGGGTGCGTCCAGGCGTCGGACTCGTCGACCGGGACCACGTCGAAATGGGCCATGAGAACCGCGGGATCGAGCGTCGCGTCCGCCCCCGGCCAGCGGAAGAGCAGACCGAGATCGGTGATGCGCTCGCGCCCCAGCTCCGCGTGGACGCGGGGGTAGAGCTCCTCGAGCAGCGCGACGAATCGCTCGAACGGCTCCGGGCCGCGCTCGGCGAGTTCTGCCGACACCGTCGGGATCCGGATCATGCGGGAGAGGCGCTCCGCTGCGCCCGCCTGGCTGCTCATGGCATCACCGTAGCCGATCCCGCAGTCCCTGCCGAGATCGCCGGGCTCACAGCGCCGCGGCGAGCCGCGTCCCCTGGTCGATGGCCCGCTTCGCGTCGAGCTCGGCGGCGACGTCGGCCCCGCCGATGAGGTGGGCGGCGACCGCGAGCGACGCCAGCGCCTCGTGGAGCTCGCGGGCCGGCTCCTGGCCGGTGCAGAGCACGACGGTGTCGACCTCGAGCGTCTCCGACTCCATCCCCGGCTCGTCGCCCCCTGCCCCGTCGGCGCCGGGCCGGAGGATGTGCAGCCCGGCGTCGTCGATGCCGCGGTAGGCGGCGCCGGCGATCATCCGGACGCCGCGCCTGGACAGCTCCGTGCGGTGGATCCAGCCGGTCGTCTTGCCGAGCCGGGCGCCCGGCTTCCCCGGCGATCGCTGCAGCATGACGACCGAACGCCGCGGCCGGATCCGCGGGGGAGGGAGGGTGCCGCCCGCGCTCGCGGGATCGGGGTCGACGCCCCAGTGCGCGAGGAAGCCGGGGATGTCCGCGGGATCCTCCGGCGTGTCGCTCGTCAGGTACTCGGCGACGTCGAAGCCGATGCCGCCCGCCCCGAGGATCGCGACGCGCTCGCCGACGGGGGCGCCGTCGCGCAGCACGTCGAGGTAGCTGACGACGCTCGGGTGCCCGACCCCGGGGATCTCGGGTCGTCGTGGGCGCACGCCGGTCGCGAGCACGACCTCGTCGTACCCCGCGGCGGCGATGGCCGCGGCCTCGGCGCGTGCGCCGAGGCGCAGCTCCACCCCGGTCTCGGCCAGCCGGGTGCCGAAGTAGCGGAGGGTCTCCCGGAACTCGCTCTTGCCCGGGACGCGCATCGCCACGTTCAGCTGCCCGCCGATCCGATCCGCGGCTTCGAAGAGGGTGACGGCGTGCCCGCGCTCGGCCGCGGTGGTCGCGCAGGCGAGCCCCGCCGGACCGGATCCGACGACCGCGATCCGCTTGCGCGCCACCGCCGGGGCGATGACGAGCTCCGTCTCGTGGCCGGCGCGGGGATTCACGAGGCAGGAGGTGGGACGGCCGGAGAAGGTGTGGTCGAGGCAGGCCTGGTTGCAGCCGATGCAGGTGTTGATGCGCTCGGGGGTGCCGGCTGCGGCCTTCGCGGCGAAGGCCGGATCGGCCAGGAAGGGGCGGGCGAGCGACACCATGTCGGCGTCCCCGGCGGCGAGGACGCGTTCGGCCGCTTCCGGCGTGTTGATCCGGTTCGTCGTGATGACCGGGATCGACACGGCCTCACGCACCCTGCGGCTCGCCCAGGTGAAGGCGCCGCGCGGCACGGGTGCGGCGATCGTCGGGATCCGCGCCTCGTGCCATCCGATACCGGTGTTCAACAGGGTCGCGCCGGCGGCCTCGATGCGGCGGGCGAGCGCGACGACCTCGCCCGCGGTCGCGCCGTCGGGCACGAGATCCAGCATCGAGAGCCGGTGGATGATGATGAAGCGGTCGCCCACGGCGTCGCGCACCCGACGCACGATCTCCACGGGGAAGCTGCCGCGCCGCTCGGCGGAGCCGCCCCAGCGGTCGTCGCGGCGGTTCGTGTGCGCCGCGGTGAACTCGTTGATGAGGTAGCCCTCCGAGCCCATGATCTCCACGCCGTCGTAGCCCGCGCTCTGGGCGAGGAGCGCGCAGCGGACGTAGTCGTCGATGGTGCGCTCGATCGCGGCATCGTCGAGCTCGCGCGGGGTGACGGCGGAGATGGGCGCGCGCAGCGGACTCGGCGCGACGATGCCGGGGTGCGCGCCGTAGCGGCCGGCGTGGAGGATCTGCAGTGCGATCCGCCCGCCCTCCGCGTGCACGGCGTCGGTGACGAGCCGGTGGGGCAGGGCCTCCTCCTCGGCCTCCAGCGTCGCGGCGTGCGGGGTCAAGCGCCCCTCGGCGTTGGGGGAGAAGCCGCCGGTGACGATGAGGCCGACGCCGGCCCTGGCGCGCTCGCGGTAGAAGGCGGCGAGACGCTCGAAGCCGCCGGGGATCTCCTCGAGGCCGAGGTGCATGGAGCCCATGAGCAAGCGGTTGGGGAGGACCGCGGTGCCGAGGTCCAGGGGTTCGAAGAGGAGCGGGAAGGTCTGCGCTGACATCGTCCACCGTTTCGGTCGTGATCGGTGTTCGGAACTGTAGCGGGGCTCGGCGTCGCGGGCCATCCGACTGTAGCAAGTGCACAACGCCGGTTCGCCGCGATGCGCGTCCGATCCGCTTCAGCCTGATCCGGGTCGCCTCGGCACGGTACCGAGAGCACGCACCCTGCTGGAGTGACCCCGACCGCGTCGGCCGGGAGCACGGGGTGGTGCGGGAGCGGTTGGAGGGGGGCGATGCAGCTTCGGTGAGCGATGCGGCCTCGGTGAGACCGATTCGCCCGATTCCGGCTCACCGAGCTCGCATCGCTGACCGGAGCGACGCCGATAGCCGCGCCGGGCACGGCTTCGGCCGCGACGCCGGGATCCGCTTCGGGCACCCCGGAATCGGCTGAGGGCGTGACGGTCCGGGAACGACTGAGGGGGCGGTGCCGAAGCACCGCCCCCTCAGGGGATCTCGCGACGCTTAGAGCGCGCGGATGTTGCTCGCCTGCAGGCCCTTGGGGCCCTGCTCGACGTCGAACTCGACGCGCTGGTTCTCGAACAGGTCGCGACGTCCGTTGCCCTGGATCGCGCTGAAGTGCGCGAAGACGTCGGAAGCTCCGTCGTCGGGGGTGATGAAGCCGAAGCCCTTCTCGGAGTTGAACCATTTCACGGTGCCGGTGGCCATACTGTGTTTCCTTCGTGTGTTGCTGGCCGCTGATGCGACCTGGGTGCCACGGCGACGGCGCCGACGTGGAGACTGGTAGCGTGCCGCGTTTCCGCGGCAATTAAAACGTGCTGGTGAATCCCAACGTTCGGCATTACTGGTCTTACTCGCCGAGCATATCCCACGCGGGCGCTCCGACCGCAGGATCGTGACCCGTTTGTGTCTTTCCGGGCGCCTCGGGACGGCCTTTCGGGGTTGACAGGCGCGCGAATCGCCCTATGCTGGGTTATGGTCAGATTGACCATAAGTCGAAGTCGGGTGAAGGCCCGGTCGGGAGGCGTCGTGGACTACGGCAGCGCGAGCGCGAGCGAGCGGCAGTATCTGCCGCCCGCCGTCGCGGTGTCCGCCGTCGCCTTCGCGCTGCGGCCCCCGGACGAGGCGAGCATCGGCGACGCCGGCACTCGCGAACCGGGAGGCGCCTCGCCGGGACGCGGCTCCACGACGCTCTGGATCCCGCTCGTGCGCCGCACCCGCGCGCCCTTCCTCGGACGCTGGGCGCTGCCCGGCGGGCCGACCCGCTGGAACGAGACCCTCACGGACACCGCGCTGCGCGCGCTCCGGGATGCCGTGCTGCGCAGCCCCGCGGCCCTCGAGCAGCTCTACTCCTTCGGCAGCGTGGAGCGTTCGGCGGAGGCGCAGCGCCTCGTCACGATCGCCTACTGGGCGCTGTACGGCGAGGAGGAGATCGCTCGCGCACCGGGGCGCCGAGCCGACGGCGCGGCGCGGCGCGATCCGGGCGCGCCCGACGGAGCCCCGGCCGCCGCCGCATCTACCGCGCCGGCCCGCTGGGACGATCCGGCGCCCGCCGGCGACCTCGGAGCGTCCGATGCGGCGCCGATCGCGGCCGGCGGCGCGGCGCCCGCGGCCGGCGGCGCGTCCGCCGGCCCCGACCCGAACGTGGCCTGGTTCTCCGCCGACGAGCTGCCTCCGCTCGCCTTCGACCACGCGGAGATCGTCGCGACGGCGCTCGCGCGGCTCCGCAGCAAGACGGCGTACACCGACGTGGCGCACCGCTTCCTCGGGGAGTGCTTCACGCTCGGACGCCTCCGATCGGTGACGGAGGCCGTACTCGGCCGGACCGTCGATCCCGCGAACTTCCGCCGGCAGGCTCTGGCGCAGGGGCGCCTGGAGGAGACGGGGGAACTCGAGACGGGCTCCCCGCACCGGCCGGCGAAGCTCTACCGCTTCCGCGACACCGCGGACGCCCCCGATCCGAACGCCACCGATATGCACGCACCGACGAGGAGCCGCTCATGACCAGCGTCCACGAACTCATCAGTCAGGCCGCCGAGCGCGAACGCGCCGCGGCAGTCCCGGCGCGGCGCCGGCCGATCGCGCTCCGCGCCACGGGGGCGTCGACCTGCGATTCGGGGCTCGCGCGCGATCCGTGGGCGATCGACCGGGATCCCGGCTACGGACCTGGCGCCTCGGTCGCGGACGACATCCCGGGGGACGCCCCCGCCAGGGGGCGCTGCCCGCCGAGTACACGGAGGCGAGCGAGGCCGAGCTGCACGCGCGCATCGTGGCCGCCAAGGCGGCGCTCGGCGAACGGGTGCGGATCCTCGGGCACTTCTACCAGCGCGACGAGATCGTGCAGCACGCCGATTTCGTCGGCGACTCCTTCATGCTCGCGCAGGCGGCGAAGGCGCACCCCGAGGCCGAGGCGTTCGTCTTCTGCGGCGTGCACTTCATGGCGGAGACCGCCGACATCCTCTCCGGCCCGGAGCAGGCGGTGCTGCTGCCGAACCTCGCCGCCGGGTGCTCGATGGCCGACATGGCCACGATCGAGCAGGTGGAGGACTGCTGGCGCGAGCTCACCGCCGCGCTCGCCGCGGAGGAGGGGCCGGAGGCCGAGCGCACCGACGGGCTGCAGCCCGTGATCCCGGTCACCTATATGAACTCCTCGGCCGCCATCAAGGCGTTCTGCGGCCGCAACGGCGGCATCGTGTGCACCTCGTCGAACGCCCGCACCGTGCTCGAATGGGCCTTCGCGCGCGGCCAGCGCGTCGTCTTCTTCCCCGACCAGCACCTCGGCCGCAACACCGCGAAGGCCATGGGGATCGCAGAGGAGCTCATGCCGCTGTGGCGCCCCCACCTCCCCCTCGGCGGCAACACCGCGCAGCAGCTGCGGGACGCCCGGGTGGTCCTCTGGAACGGCTTCTGCTCGGTGCACAAGCGGTTCACGGTCGCGCAGATCGAGCGGGCGCGCGCGGAGCACCCCGGCGTCCGGGTGATCGTCCACCCCGAATGTCCGGCCGCGGTCGTCGAAGCCGCGGACGGCGCCGGGTCGACGGAGTACATCCGCAAGCAGATCGAGGCGGCGTCGCCCGGGGACGTCATCGCGGTCGGCACCGAGATCAATCTCGTGAACCGGCTGCAGGAGCAGCACCCCGAGCTCACCGTGTTCTGCCTGGACCCCGTGGTCTGCCCCTGCTCGACGATGTACCGCATCCACCCGGCGTACCTCGCGTGGACGCTCGAGTCGCTCGTCGCGGGCGAGACGCCCAACCGCATCACGGTCGCCGACGAGGTCGCGCACGACTCGCGCGTCGCGCTCGAGCGGATGCTCGCGGCGAAGCCATGATCCTCGTCATCGGCTCCGGTGTCGCGGGGCTCTCCTGCGCGATCGCCGCGGCGCACGCCGCCGCGGGCACCGAGCTCGAGGTGCGCCTCGTCGCCCCCGGGGACCTCGCGACGGGGGATGCGGCGGTCGGAGGCAGCACGGTGCTCGCGCAGGGCGGCATCGCCGCCGCCATCGGCGCGGGGGATCGGTGGCAGGACCATCTGGCGGACACGCTCGCCGCCGGCGCGGGCATCGTCGCCGCCGACGCGGCGGAACTCCTCGTGCGGGAGGGCGCCGACGCCGTCCGCCGCCTGATCGCGGCGGGACTCGCCGTGGACCGTGCGTCGGACGGCGCCCCGGCGCTCGGCCTCGAAGCGGCGCACGGGAGGCCGCGCATCGTGCACGCCGGCGGCGATCGCACCGGGGCCGTGCTGCACGCCCAGCTGCTCGGCGAGGCGCATCGCCTCGCCGCGGCGGGGAGGCTCGTGCTCGCGTCGGGGCGGCGCGCCGTGGAGCTCGTCGTCGAGGGCGGAGCCGTCCGCGGCGCCGTGCTCGCCGCGGCGGGCGAGACGGGCCGGACGGTCGGCGCGGAGGCGACGAACGGGGGCGGCCATGGCGGCTCCGTCCTCTCTCAGGGCGCGGAGGTCGTCGAGCGCGTGCGGGCGGACGCCGTCGTGCTCGCGACGGGCGGCTACGCAGGACTGTATCCGCGCACCTCGAACCGCGCGGGTGCTCGCGGCGAGGGCGTCGTGCTCGCGGCGCGCGCCGGCGCGCTCGTCGCCGACCTGGAGTTCGTGCAGTTCCACCCCACGGTGATCGCCGGGACGGGGTCCCTCGTCTCCGAGGCCGTGCGCGGCGCCGGCGCCGTGCTCCGCGACGGGGCCGGGCGGCGGTTCATGGCGTCGCAGGATCCGCGGGCCGAGCTGGCCCCGCGCGACGTCGTGTCGCGGGCCATCCACCGCGTGCTCCGGGAGCGCGGCGAGGATCGCGTCTGGCTCGACGCCACCGTGATCGAACGGGCCGAAGGCGACGGCACGTTGGCGCGACGGTTCCCCGCCATCTCCGCCGCGATGCGCTCCCACGGTCTGGACTGGGCGCGAGAACCCGTGCCCGTGGTCCCCGCAGCGCACTACGCGATGGGCGGCGTCGCGAGCGACACGGACGGCCGCAGCACGCTTCCCGGGCTCTTCGTCGCGGGCGAGACGGCGTCGACGGGCGTGCAGGGCGCCAACCGCCTCGCCTCGAACTCGCTGCTCGAGGGCCTCGTCTTCGGCGCCCGCGCCGGCCGGGCCGCGGCGGCGTTCGCCTCGGCGGCGCCCGAGGCGCGGCGTTGGGAGACGCGCGGAGCGACGCTCCCCGTGCTCGCGGAATCCGCCGTGGAAGCCAGCCGGCTCGTGGAGGCGAGCCGGGCCAGGGGGACGGATGGCGGCGTCTTCGCGGCACGCGGGGCGACCGCGCACGGGGCGGCGGCACGCGGGGCGGCCGCGCCGGGCACCGCGTTCGCGCCGCTCACGGAGCCGGCGAACATCGCGTCGAGATACGCGCCGCTCGACATCGCGCCGATCATGGATGCTCCGATGACGGGCGCGCTCCTCCCGGGCGGACCGATCGCGGGTGCGTCGGGGGCCGCTGCGCCGACCGGTGCCGCCGAGTGCCCGGTGACCGGCACGGACGAGGCGGCGGTGGCGGCGATGCTCGGGGCGGAGCTCGGCATCGAGCGCGACGCGGCCGGACTCGAACGCGCCGCGGCGGTGTTCCGCGCCGCATCGGGTCCGGTGGCGGATCTCGCGGAGATGATCCGCATCGCGGCGCTCGCCCGCACGGAGTCCCGCGGTGCGCACGCGCGCGCCGACTTCCCCGAGCGCGATCCCGCGCAGGCGCACCGCACCGCCTTCCGCTTCGTCTTCCCGGACGCCCCGGCTCGCACCGCCGTCCCGGATACGCATGTCCCCGATGCGCGCGCGTGGAGCGAGCTCGCACGCGCCTCCTGAACGCTCCGGATCGCACCCGCCAACGACCCCGGGCCCACCACCCCACCGTACCGAGCCGAACGGCATCCCCCGACACCCGCCCCCGATGCCCGCCGGGCATCGCCCCGATCCCCACGCCACGAGGAGCCCGTCACCGTGTTGACCCGTCAGACCATCGAAACCGTCGTGCAGGCCGCGCTCGCGGAGGACGCCCCGTGGGGCGATCTCACCGTCGAGCTCGCGATCCCCGAAGCCGCACGCCTGGGCGCCCGGCTCACCGCGCGGGAGCGCGGCGTCTTCGCGGGCGGGGCGCTGCTTCTCGAGACGTTCAGGCAGGCCGACCCCCGGATCGAGGTGCGCGCGGTGCACCCCGAAGGACGGCCGTTCGCCGCCGGCGAGGTGCTCGCCCGCATCGACGGACCGGCGCGCGGCGTGCTCACCGGGGAGCGCGTGGCGCTGAACCTGCTGCAGCGGATGAGCGGGATCGCGACCCTCACCGAGCGCTTCGTCGCCGCCGTCGCGCACACCGGTGCGCGCATCGCGGACACCCGCAAGACGACGCCGGGCCTGCGCGCGCTCGAGAAGCACGCGGTGCGGGCCGGCGGCGGCGCCAACCACCGCTTCGGCCTCTCGGACGCGATCATGGTGAAGGACAATCACCTCGCCGCCCTCGGCGCCGTGGACGCCGCGAGCACGACCGAGGCGCTGCGCGGCCTGCGGGCGCGCGCCGGCCACACGACGTCGATCATCGTCGAGGTGGATCGCCTCGATCAGATCGACGCCGTGCTTGCTGCGGCGCCGACGGGGATCCTGCTCGACAACTTCTCGACCGAGGACCTCGTGCGCGCGGTCGCGATCATCGACGGCCGGGCCGTCGCCGAGGCGAGCGGAGGCGTCACCCTCGACACCGTGGCGGCGATCGCGGAGACCGGCGTCGACGTGATCTCGGTCGGCCAGCTCACCCACGGCGCCCGGGCGCTCGATCTCGGTCTCGACGCGGACTGACGGGCGGCGAAGATGCGGATGAGGGCCGGCGCTCCGGCACCCGGGGATTCCTCCGGGACGTATCTCGACGCGGCGGCGACCGCCCCGCTGCGACCCGAGGCCCGAGCCGCGATGCTCGCGGTCCTCGACGCGGGGCAGGCCAACCCGTCGAGCGTGCACGCACCGGGTCACCGGGCGCGCACCGTGCTCGCGGGCGCCCGCCTCGCGGTGGCGACGGCGTTCGGGGCACGACCGGCCGACGTCGTCTTCACCTCCGGCGGCACCGAGGCGAACAACCTGGCGATCATCGGGCTCGCGCTCGCCAACCCGCGCGGCCGGCATCTCGTCACGACCCCGATCGAGCATCCCTCGGTGCTCGAGAGCTGCCGGTACCTCGAGCGGGTGTTCGGCTTTTCGCTCGATACGCTCGCGGTCGACGGGGACGGCCGGGTCGATCCGGCGGAGCTCGCCCGCGTCGTGCGCTCGGACACGGCGCTCGTCTCGATCGGGCTCGCCAACGGCGAGGTCGGCACCGTGCAGCCGATGCCCGAGCTCGCGTCGATCGCGCGGGACCACGGCGCGCTCGTCCACACGGACGCGGTGCAGGCGGCGGCGGCGCTGCCCATCGACTTCGGCGGCGCGTGGCCGGGCGCCCATGTCGATGCGATCACCGTCGCCTCGCACAAATTCGGCGGCCCGCAGGGGGCCGGCGCGCTGCTCGTGGGGCGGGGAACGCCGCTCGAGCCGCTGCTCCACGGCGGCGGGCAGGAGCGCGGCGCCCGCTCCGGGACGGAGAACGTCGCGGCGATCGCCGGCTTCGCCGCCGCCGTGCGGGCGAGCTCCGCGAGTCACGGCACCCAGGGGCTCGCGCTCGCGCGCAGCCGGGACGACCTCGTCGCACGGGTGCGCGCCGAGATCGCGGGCGCGCGGCTCACCGGGCATCCCGATGAGCGGCTCCCCGGGCACGCCTCCTTCGTCGTGCCGGGGGTGAGCGGCGAATCCCTGCTCGTCGCGCTCGACGCGGCCGGCTTCGCGGTGTCCTCCGGCTCGGCCTGCGCGGCGGGCAAGGACGAGCCCTCGCCCGTCCTCCTCGCGATGGGCATCGCGCCGGATCTCGCGCGGACCGCACTCCGCTTCACTCTCCCCGCACCGCTCGAGCCGGGCGCGATCGATCGCATCGTCGCGGTGCTCGCGGCCGAGCATCAGGCCGCGCTCGGGATCGGGGCGACGAAACTGCCGTAGAGCGGTGCGCGCACGAGCCGGGCGACCATGCGCGCGAGGGGCTGCACCGGGTCGAGCGTCAGCGCCTCGGCGAGCTGCCGCGTCGCCACGGTCTGGTTCCCGCTCAGCCACCACACCCACCCGCTGAGCGCGAGGAGCCCGGGGCGGTGGCTCGTCGGGGTCTCGCCGAGCGCGGTGAGGAGCCGCTCGCTGAGGGCCGGCAGCCGCGCCTGCTCGGCGAAGCCGGGGCACACCGCCGTCAGGATCCCGCGGATCGACCAGCCCTCCGCGGGGATCGCGCGGTCGTCGACGGACCCGTGCGGCCCCGGACCCGCGGACCCGTCGGCGCCGGTGTCGACGGCCACGCCGAGGAAGCGCTCGGGCCCCAACCGCTCGGCGAGCTCCTCGGCGAACTCCGGTCGAGTGAGGATCGCGACGGCGAGCAGCAGCCAGCGATCCGGGTCCGCCGCGCACCGCGCGAGCGCGGCGGTCGTGGGCGGCGCGAGCGGCGGGGCCCCGTCGCGCAGCGCGCGGGCGAGCGCCGCGGTCTCCGCGATCATGGCGCGGGCGCGGCGGCGGTCCGCGGCGCGGGAAGCGCCTCCCGCAGCGGTCGACGCGTCATCCGGATTCCCGGAACCGGAGGCGCCCGGGCTCCCGGAGCCGGAGGCGCGCGGGCTCCCGGAGCCGGAGACGCCTGGGCTCCCGGAACCGGAGGCGCGCGGGGGAACGGGCTCCGGCTCCGGGAGATCGGGTGAGGGAGCGCGCAGCGCCGCACGGACCTGCGCGGCGCGCTCCGGGTCGGGCTCGGGGATCTCCCCGAGCCGCGCGAGCTCGGGCACCGTCTCGCCCGCGTCCCGGGCTTCGCGCGCGATGGGCGAGGCCGTGATCTCCGCGAGGGGTCTCCCTCGGTCGGGCGCCCGGGGGTCGAGGAAGCTGATCCAGCCGTCCGGGGCGACGCAGCAGAGCTCCCGGAGCGCGACGCGCTCGCGGCGGAGCCGGCGTTCGATGCGGCGCGCGAACCGGCGCCACGGCGGCCCCTCGGCATCCGCGAAGCTCAGCGCGCTCGAGATGACGACGCCCACCGCCGTCGGACCGGCGCCGTCATCGTAGTCGGCGATGATCCGGCAGAGGAACTCGAGCAGCTCGACCGAGTCGGGTGCGGCGTCGGTGGGCGGCAGATCGGCGCGCAGGGCATGACCGGAGCGGTCGCCCTGGAAGAACAGCACGAAGAGGCTGTCCGGCGCCGTGTAGCCGATGAGCCTCGGGAGCGCGGCGAGGAAGTCCGCGCTGCTGCGGCAGCGCAGCACGTGGGGCGGCGGAGCGGGTGACGGGTGCATGCTCCGATCCTGCGCGAGCACGGCGACGGCGTGCCCGTTGTCCACAGGATGCGCGCCGGAATCGCCGGATCCGCGCGATGCCGCTCGCTGTGAGCGGCATCGCGCGCATCCGCTCAGACCGGCATCGCGCGCGTCCGATCCGACCGGCATCGCGCGCGTCCGATCCGACCGGCATCGCGCGCATCCGCTCAGACCGGCATCGCGCGTCCGATCCGACCGGCGTCGCGCGCGTCCGATCCTGCCGGCGGCGCGTCGCGGCTACTCGACGAGCTTGCCCGCGACCGAGTCGTCGAGCTCGTCCGAGGCGAGGCCGCGGAACGACTCCGGCGCCTCGGGCAGCGGGGCGAACTCCACGCCGCCGGCGGGGCTCCACAGGAAGTTGCCGCGCAGCGCCGCGTCCTGCTCCGGGTAGTCGGAGCGGTTGTGGCAGCCGCGCGTCTCGCGGCGCTCGATGGCGCACTCGAGCGTGGCCCGTGCGGCGAGCATGGAGCCGTAGAGATCGAAGGCGTGCGCGAGGTCGTCGAAGCCCGCGATGTCGGGATGCGCGGTGACCTTTGCGACCCGCTCCTCGAGCGCGTCGAGCTTCGCGAGACCCGCCCGCAGTCCGGCGTCGCTGCGCACGACGCCGGCGTGCTCCGTCATGATGTCGCGCAGCGCGCGCTGGAGGCGGCGCGGGCTCTCCGTGCTCCTGCCGGCCGCGCCGTCCGCGGTGAGGAGGTGCTGCATCTCCGCCCGCGCCTCGGCGACCGCGGCGGGATCGCGCCGCACGCTCGTGAGGCCCGAGACATACCCGGCCGCATCGGCGCCGGTGATCCGGCCGTAGACGAGCAGCTCGATGAGGGAGTTCCCGCCCAGGCGGTTCGCGCCGTGCAGGCCGCTCGAGGCCTCGCCGATCGCGTACAGCCCGTCGACGCCCGTCCCGTGATCCTCCGGGCGCACCCACACGCCGCCCATGGAGTAGTGCGCGGTCGGGGCGATCTCGATGGGCTGCTCCGTGATGTCGAGCATCTGCAGATCGATGAGCGTGCGGTAGACACGGGGGAGCTTCGCGAGGATCTGCTCGCGAGGGAGGTGGGAGACGTCGAGGAAGACCCCGCCGTTCGTCGTGCCGCGGCCCTCGGAGATCTCCGTGTAGCTCGCGAGGGCGATGCGGTCGCGCGTGGAGAGCTCCATGCGCTCGGGGTCGTACCGCTCCATGAAGCGCTCGCCGAGCGCGTTGCGCAGGATGCCGCCCTCGCCGCGGGCCGCCTCGGAGACGAGGGTGCCCGCGGCGTCCGCGGGCTCGAGGATCCCGGAGGGGTGGAACTGCACGAGCTCGGCGTCCCGGATCCTCCCGCCCGCGAGCGCAGCGAGCCGGAAGGAGTCGCCCGTGTTCTCGTCGCGCCGCGAGGAGGTGTTGCGCCAGATGCGGGTGTGCCCGCCGGCGGCGAGGATCACGGCGTCGGCGTGGATCACGATCGGCGAGCCGTCGACGATGTCGAAGCCGTAGGCGCCGAAGATCCGCCCGTCGCTCACGAGGAGCCGGGTGATGTAGACGGTGTCGATGATCGGCACGTCGAGCTCTCGGGCGCGTCGCATGAGCGTGCGCTGGATCTCGAGCCCGGTGTAGTCGCCGGCGTAGCAGGTGCGCCGGTACTTGTGCGCGCCGAAGAATCGCTGGCTGATGCGCCCGTCGGCCTCACGGGCGAATGGCATGCCCCAGCGCTCGAGGTCCTCGATGCCGCGCGCCGCCGCCTTCGCCACCACCTCGACGATCGCGGGATCGGCGAGGAAGTAGGACTCGCGCAGCGTGTCGGCCGCGTGCTGCTGCCAGCTGTCCTCGGGGTCCATCGTGCCGAGGGCCGCGTTGATGCCGCCGGCGGCGAGGGTCGTGTGGGCGTCGTGCGCGCGCCGCTTGCCGACGGCGAGCACCTGCACGCCGCGCTCGGCGAGCTCGATGGACGCGCGGAGCCCGGCGCCGCCGGTGCCGATCACGAGGACGGAGGTGGACATGAGCCGCTCTGCGGGACGGTCGGAAGATGCTGCGAAGGTCGTCATGCCGTCCACGCTAGATTCGGTACGATGATTACTCCAATGAATAGTGTCGATGATCACGATGCGATTAAGCTATGGATATGAACCTCGAGCAGTTGCGCGGCTTCGCGGAGATCGCCCAGACCGGTCACTTCACCCGCGCCGCCGAACGGCTGCATCTCGCGCAGCCCTCGCTCAGCAGGCAGCTGCAGACCCTCGAGGCGGAGCTCGGCGTCGAACTGGTCACCCGCGCGCGCGGGAACGTCTCCCTCACCGCGGCGGGGGAGCGGCTGCTGCCGATCGCGCGCCGGATGCTGGCGGACGCCCAGGCGGCGCGCGACGAGATGGCCGATCTCGCCGGGCTCCGCCGCGGCCGCATCCGGCTCGGCGCCACGCCGACGCTGTGCACGAGCCTCGTCGCCGACGTGCTCGCGGAGTACCGCGCCCGCTATCCGGGGATCGATGTCGAGATCCTGGAGCGCGGTTCGCGCAGCCTCATCACCGCGCTCATGGAGGGGGCGATCGACGTCGCCCTCATCGTCACGAGCGTGTCCTCCGGGGCGGCGCGCGCCGTGCTCGAACGCGAGCCGATCCTCGGGGAGCGGCTCGTGGTCGTCTCCGACCCGGGGCGTCCCGACCCCTTCGCGCGAGCTGAGGGCGGCGATGCGCGGGCGGTCGAACTGCACGAGCTCGCGCGGGTGCCGCAGATCCTCTTCCCCGAGAACTACGAACTGCGCGTCACCCTCGATGCGGCGTTCCGGGCGAGCGGGCACGCCCCGCTCGTCGCGGTCGAGGGCGCAGAGATGGACGCGGCGCTGAGCTTCGCGGGGCGCGGCATCGGCGTCGCCGTGGTGCCCGCCATGGTCGCCGCCGGCCACCCCGGGCTGCGCGCCGCACCGCTCGCCGACTCCGCCCTCGCCCGGACGGTCAGCATCGCGCGCCGCTCCGACACGGCGCCGACCCACGCGGGCGCCGCGCTGCAGGGCGTCATCCGCGACGTCGCCGACCGGGTCACGGCCCCCGGATCCGCGCTCGCCCGCACCGTGACCCGGGTGCGCTGAGCACGAGCTCCGCCGCGCGAGGGTCGCGTCAGGCCTGCCGCGCGAGGGTCGCGTCAGGCCTGCCGCGCGACGAGCTCGGCGATCGCGACGGGGGCGTAGGGCGAGGTGCAGCCCGCGGAGGTCGGGTAGTCCTCGAGCACGCCGAGCCGCCCGCCGATCGCGACCGCGCGTTCGCGCTCCTCGGGGAGGTGCACCCCGATCATCGTGAGGCACCAGTTCATGGCCCACTGGAGCCGCTCGGGCGCCTCCCGCATCTCGGCCTCGATCGCGTCGAGCAGCACGGGGACGTCGAGCCCGTCCGGCCGCTTCGCCACGCGCTCGCTCGTCAGCGCCCAGCCGGCGCTCGCGACGACGGGGTCCGGGTCGTCGATCCAGCGCAGCCGCAGCTCCTCCGCGTGCGGGCTCTTCTTCACCACGTACCCGACGAGCCAGTCCTGCACCTTGGGGACGCGGGCCGCGCGGAGCATCGCATCGAGCTCGGACTCCGAGAAGGCGCGCGGTCTCGCGATCAGGATCGCGACGAGCCGCTCCGGGGTCCCACCCTCGGCCCAGAGCTCGAGGGCGAGATCCTGGTTCGACCTCAACGCCTTCGCGACGGCGCGCAGCTTCGTGAGATTCACGCCGTGATCGTCGCCGTGCCGCTCGTTCACGGCCCGTGCCCTCGGGTCCTCGAGCGCGGCGAGGGCGGCGGAGACCTCGGCCGCCGTGCTGCCCGGATGGATCGGCTCCGACATCGCTGCTCCTGTCCTCCCGGGGCGCTACGCCCGCGCGACCTCGACCTGGGCGAGGTCCGCCTCGAGGGCCACCCAGCCGAGCATGGCGCACTTCACGCGCATCACGAACTTCGAGACGCCCTGCAGGGCGATCGCGTCGCCCAGGAGCTCCTCGTCCGGCTCGCCGTCGCCGCGGGACTGGATCATCTCGCGGAACGCCCCGATGCGCGCACGGGCGTCGTCGACGGTGAGGCGCTCGTCCCGCACGAGCTGGGACAGGATCGACGCCGAGGCCATGGAGATGGAGCAGCCCTGCCCCTCCCAGGCGAGCGCGTCGATCGCGCCCGTCGCGGGATCCACCGCGATGGAGAGGTCGATCTCATCGCCGCAGCTCGGGTTGAACTCGTGGTGCGAGGCCGTGACGTCCCCCGCGGGGGCGTCGAGCGGGCCCTTGCCCACCGGCCGCTTCGAGTGGTCGAGGATGAGTTCCTGGTACAGCCCGTCGAGCGCGCTCATGCGGCCTCCACTCCGAAGTACCGCTGAGCGCCGCGGAGCGCGTCGAGGAAGCGATCGACCTCGTCCTCGGTGGTGGTCAGATGGACGCTGGCGCGCGTCGAGGAGGCCATGCCGAGCGCTCGGTGGAGCGGCTGCGCGCAGTGGTGGCCGACGCGCACGAGCACGCCCTGCTCGTCGAGGAACTGCCCGACGTCGTGGGCGTGCAGTCCCTCGACCGCGACGGCGGCGAGCGCGACGCGCCGTGCGGGATCCGCCGGTCCCAGCAGGCGCACGCCCGGCATGGCGGCGATCCCCTCGACGAGCCGCTCGATGAGCGCGTGCTCGTGCGCGGCGGCGCGCGACATCCCCACCTCCTCGAGGAACGCGATCGCGGCGCCGAGCCCCACGGCCTGCGACACCGGCTGCGTGCCCGGCTCGAAGCGCAGCGGGGGCGGCATGAACTCGGCGCGCTCCATCGTCACCCGCGTGATCGCGGAGCCGCCCGTGCGCGCCGGGGGGAGGGCCGCGAGTATCTCGGACCGCCCGTAGAGCACGCCGAGCCCGTTCGGGCCGAGCGCCTTGTGCGCCGAGAACGCGGCGAAGTCGACGCCGAGCGCGCCGAGATCGACCGGGATGTGCGGCACGGACTGGCAGGCGTCGAGCACGGTGACGGCTCCCACGGAGCGCGCGAGCTCCGCGAGCTCCGCGACGGGCGACACGGCTCCGGTGACGTTCGAGACGTGCGCGAACGCGAAGACACGGGTGCGCCCGGAGAGGGCCTCGCGCGCGTCGTCGAGCGTCCAGGTGCCGTCCTCGCGCACGGGAACGTACCTGAACTCGGCGCCGGTCCTCGCGGCGAGCCGCTGCCAGGGGATGAGGTTCGCGTGATGCTCCGCCTCGGTCACGAGGATCTCATCGCCCGGCCCCAGGGCGAAGCGCTCGCTGCCGGGGACGCCGAGCTGCGCGGCGCGCGCGCCGTCCCCGAGCGCGGCGTTCGCCTCGGCCATGCCGAGCGCCACGAGGTTCAGCGCATCCGTCGCGTTCTCCGCCCAGACGATCTGCTCGGGCGCCCCGGCGCCGACGAAGCGCGCGACCGCGGCGCGGGCGCCCTCGAAGGCCTCCGTCGCCGCCCCGACGGCTCCGCTCGTGCCCCGATGCACGGCGGCGTTCGCGGTCTCGAGGAACGACCGCTCGGCGTCGAGCACGCGGGCGGGGCGCTGGGAGGTCGCGGCGGCGTCGAGGTAGGCGGACTGCGCCGCGCCGGTGTCGCGCGCGGCGGCGTCGTGCGCGGCGAAATAGGGGAACTCGCGGCGGAGCGCGGCGAGCTCGGCCGGGGTGAACGCGTCAGCAGGCATGATCTCCATTCTTCCACCTCCGGCTCGTGAGCGGCACCGGATCGGCGGGACGCGGCGCTCGCCGCGTCGCGGCGGCGGGACGTCCCGTGCAACGCCCGGGTCCGCATCGGTATTCCGGGGACGCGCGGCCGCAGCACGGCACCGGGCGGCCGCAGCACCGCGCCGGTCGCGCGGGATGGATCTCAATCGAGCGGGATCGGCCCCGTCCGGAGGGCGAGTCGCTCGGCGGCGGGGGTGAGCGCGACGTTCGCGATGCCCGAGAGCAGGGCGAGCAGCGCGGCGCCGAGCGGCAGCAGGAGGGCGGCCCGGGTGCCCGCCTGTTCGGCGACGGCCCCCGTGATCGCGGCCGCGGCGGACTGGCCGACCATGAGCGCCGAACCGAGCATGGACATCACGGTCGCCGAGCGGCCCTCCGGGCTGCGATGGGCGCCGAAACTGTACAGGGTGACGAGCAGCGGGCCGATCCCGATCCCCATGAGCGCGAGGCTCAGGAGCATGCGCGGCAGATCATCCGCCGTCTGGAGCAGGACCGCGCCCGAGACGATGAGGAGCGCGAACACCGGCCAGCGGGCGCGGAGGGTGAAGCGCGGCGGCAGGATCGCGACACCGATGGCGAAGATCGCGGAACCGACGCCCATGACGCCGTAGACGATGCCCGCCTGCTCCGCGGCTCCGCGATCCTGCATGAACGCCGTCAGCGCCGTGAGCATCGAGCCGAAGAACAGGCCGACGGAGAGGATGCCGAGCACGGTCACGAGCAGCGCCGGGCGTCCGAGCTCGGCGGCCGGGGCGAGCGTGGCCGCGCGCTCCTCGCTCGATTTCGCCGGCGCGCTCGTGCGGTGCAGTGCGAACGCCGTGACGAACAGCACGGTGAGCACGGCCGCGCCCGCCACCGGCGCCCAGGCCCCCCAGGCGGTGGCGAGGACGCCGACGATGACGGGACCGAAGACGAAGATGACCTCGTCGGCCGCCGACTCGTAGGCGAGGGCGGTCGACATCGTCCGCGAGCGGCGGGCGAGGGGCAGCTCGCCCTGGATGATGGTGACCAGGCGCGAGCGCGACATGGGCGAGATCTGCGGCACTGTGGCTCCGGAGAGGAACGCAGCGGCGAAGACGAGCCAGATCGGCGCGTCGCCGAATGCGAGCCAGGCGAGAAGACCCAGGAGCACGCTGTTGGCGGCTCCCGCGATGAGGAGCGTCGGGCGCTGGCCGAAGCGGTCGGCGGCGGCGCCGATGAGCGGCCCGACGCAGGCGACGCCGAGCCCGACCATCGCGGAGGTGAGCCCGCCCAGTTCGACCGACTCGCGGGCGGTGACGACGAGGGTGAGCACGCCGATCACCATCATCGCGAACGGCAGCCGCGCCACGAGGGCGACGGGGTAGTAGGCGAGGCCGGTGCGGGAGATCAGCCCGCCCGCGCGGGCGGCCGGAGCGGGGGATGCAGGCGTCGAGGGCATAGCCGACCGAGTCTAGCACGCGGCCCGGCTGCCGGATCGGATCCGGCCGTCCGCGCGGCGACCGCTCAGGAGGCTGAGGCGCCGGATCCCGACGCGGCGCGCCCGACGCCCTGCTCCGCGAGGAACGCGTCGAACTCGGCCGCGCTGTCGGGCGCTCCCGCGTATGCGACGCCGTTCACGAGCACGAACGGCGTCCCCGTGACCGCGGTCGCCGGATCCGCGGCGCCGGGGACCGCGTTCGCGAACACCCAGTCGCTCAGCTCCTGGGCGCGGTCGACGAGCGCGCCGTCCGCGATGCAGGCACGGGTCTCGTCGGCGAGGCCGTCGGCCTCGTCCGCGAGCTCCGCGACGATCGCGCCGTCGTCGTGGCCGGTCGTGCCCTCCGGGGGCTGGAAGTCGGTGTCGATGAGCGCCTGGTGGGCGTCCCAGGCGGCGTCGGGCTGGTGCGCGGCCACGCAGGTCATCGCGGCCGCCGCGCGCGAGGAGTAGCGGCTGCCGGCCGAGACCCGGTCGAGGAAGGTGAGGGGCACCAGCTCGACGACGGCGTCGCCGGACTCGACGAGCGACTCGAGACGATCCTCGTTCGCCTCCTCGAACATCGCGCAGTAGGGGCAGCGGTAGTCGAGATACAGCCGGATCGCCGCCGGGGGCGTGCCGTCCGCCCGCGCGGGCGGGGCGATCTCCTGGGGCGATACCCCCGACGCGGCGCGCTCCGTCGGGAGCACCGTGATCCCCTCGCGGCCGCCCGCGGCGAAGACGACGCCGCCCGTGGTCAGCACGGTCTCGGATGCGCCGGGGGCGGCCTCGGCGCCCGGCTCGGGGGACGAGGGAGCGGAGGGCGTCGGCGCCGACGGTGCGGCGGCCTCGCCCTCGCGCGCGAGCGCACCGGTGGCGAGCGAGCCGAGCACGAAGGCGCCGGCGACGAGGGCCGCGATGAGGGAGACGGCGCCGCCCGCGACGCCGACGATGCCCGGCCCCTTCGGCTGGCGCTTCACGAGGGCGACGATGCCGAGCACGAGGGCCGCCAGGCCGAGCAGCACGCCGAGGGGCAGGGTCACGGCGAAGCCGTAGAACGCGCTCACGAGCACCGTGAGCACCGCGAGCAGCCCGAGCGCCATCGCGGCGATGGCGAGCCCCCGCCCTGCGCGTCGCGTCGCGCCCGCGGCATAGGGATGGGGCGGCGGGCCGGGCTGCGGCGGGCTCGGCTGCGCGGGTCCGGGCTGCGGGGCGTCTGGCGTCTGCGGATCGCTCATGCCCTCATTCTGACATCTCCGCGCGGGGCGCGCCCCTACGATGGGAGCATGATCCTGCTCGCGGCGACGCCCATCGGCAACCTCGGCGACGCCTCCGCCCGACTCCGCGAGACGCTCGCCTCGGCCGCGGTCGTGGCGGCCGAGGACACCAGGCACACGGCGCAGCTGCTGCGCCTGCTCGGGATCGAGCACCGGCCGGAACTCGTCGCCCTGCACGATCACAACGAGCACGAGCGGGCGGAGGCCCTCGTCGAGCGCGCGCGCGAGCAGGACATCGTGCTCGTGAGCGACGCGGGCATGCCGACCGTCTCCGATCCGGGATTCCGCGTCGTGCAGCTCGCCGCCGAGCGCGGCGTCGCGGTGAGCGCGATCCCCGGCCCGAGCGCGGTCATCACCGCGCTCGCGGTCGCCGGGCTCCCCACCGACCGCTTCGCCTTCGAGGGATTCCTGCCGCGCAAGGCGGGGGAGCGGGGGCGGGCTCTCGCCGCCCTCGCCGCCGAACGCCGCACCCTCGTGTTCTTCGAGGCGCCGACCCGCCTCGCCGACAGCCTCGACGACCTCGCCTCCGCCTTCGGGGAGGAGCGCCCCGCCGCCGTCTGCCGGGAGCTCACGAAGCTCCACGAGGAGGTGCGTCGCGGCGCCCTCGCGGAGCTCGCGGCGTGGGCGCGCGCGGGCGTGCGCGGGGAGATCGTCGTGGTCGTCGGCGGGGCCCCGGAGCGCATCGTCTCCCCGGCGGCCGCGCTCGCCGAGGTGCAGCAGCGCGTCGCCGCGGGCGAGCGGCTGAAGGACGCGAGCCGTGCGGTCGCCGCGGCGACGGGCATCGCCGCGCGCGAGCTGTACGCCGCTGCACTCGCGGACCGCGCGCGCTGAGCGGACCGCGCGCCGAGCGGCGCGTGCGCGCGTTCGACGCGTGCGGCACCGCGCGGCCCCGCCGCTCCCAGGAGACGGGCAGCCGGATGCGAAATACTCGGACGCAGTACATGCCTGCGCGGCCCATTCCGAGCTGAAGGATCCTGACCCCCGTGAAACTCACCCGTGCCCTCATCCCCACCGTCGCCGTGGGCGCTCTGCTCCTCACCGGCTGCTCGACGGGGGGCGCGCCCACGAAGGACGCCGCAGGGGCCGAATGCCTCACGGGAGGCGCCGCGAGCGACGCCGTGGCCGTCTCCGGCGAGGTGGGCACGGACCTCGAGCTCACCTCCGAGGCCCCGTACGCGGCGGACGAGATCCAGCGCACCGTCCTGCAGGCGGGCGAGGGAGCGGTCCCCGAGGACGGCCAGAACGTCATGGTCGCGATGACCATGTTCAACGGCGCCGACGGCTCCGAGATCCAGCAGGTGCCCGCGAGCTCCGTGCCCTTCACCGAGTCCTCCCTCAACGCCTGGGCCTACGAGGGACTCCGCTGCGCCGTCGCCGGCGAGCAGATCGCGATCGTGGCGCCGTACGCCGACGTGTTCGGCGAGGCGACGCCCGAGGAGACCGGCGTCGAGGGCATCACGGAGGACGACTCCGTCGTCGTCGTCATGGAGACCACCGAGATCTCGGACGAGGCGCCCACGAGCGGGGAGCCCGGCACGCTGCAGGGCGACGAGCTGCTCTCGAAGGCCGAGGGCACGGCGCAGGACGCCCCCGAGGGCCTCCCGAGCGTGAAGCTCGCCGAGAACGGCGAGCCCACCATCACGATCCCCGAGGGCGTCGAGGCGCCCGGCGAACTGCAGGTCGCCACGCTCATCGCGGGCGACGGCGAGACCGTCGCGGAGGGCGACCGCGTCTACGTGAACTACCGCGGCGTCATCTGGCGCACCGGGGAGGAGTTCGACTCGAGCTGGAGCCGCGGCGAGCCCACCGACTTCCTCACGACCCAGGTGATCGGCGGCTTCTCCGAGGCACTCGTCGGCCAGAAGGTCGGCTCGCAGGTGATCTCGGTCGTCCCGGCGGAGGACGGCGGCTACGGCGCCGATCAGCTCCAGTCCATGGGGTACGAGGCCGACGACGTCATGGTCTTCGTCCTCGACATCCTCGGCACGGTCCACGCCGACGCCGCCGAGTAACGCCGCCGAGGAGTCCGTCGGACGCGCCGCGGCCCCGCCGCCCGGGAGGGACGGCGGGGCCGCGGCGCGTCCTCGGCTTCGCGACCCGAAGTAGGCTGGGGGCATGAAGCGCGTCGTCATCCTCGGCTCCACCGGTTCGATCGGCGAGCAGGCGCTCGACGTCATCCGGAAGCACCCGTCGCAGTTCCAGGTGGTCGGCCTCGTCGCCGGCGCGCAGGCCGAGCGCGTGCGGGCGCAGGCGGAGGAGTTCTCCGTCGAGCACACCGCGCTCGGCATCGACGACGCGGTGCGGCTCATCCGCGAGGTGCCGGCGGACGTGGTGCTCAACGGCATCACGGGATCGATCGGGCTCGGGGCGACGATCGCGGCGCTCGAGGCTGGGCGCACGCTCGCGCTCGCCAACAAGGAGTCGCTCATCGTCGGCGGCGACCTCGTCACCGGGCTCGCCGCCCCCGGCCAGATCGTTCCGGTCGACTCGGAGCACTCGGCCATCGCGCAGGCGCTGCGCGCCGGACGGGGAGACGAGGTCCGCCGCCTCGTGCTCACCGCCTCCGGGGGGCCCTTCCGCGGGCGCTCCCGCGCGCAGATGCGCGACGTCACGCCGGCCGAGACGCTCGCCCACCCCACGTGGGACATGGGCCGCATGGTGACCACGAACTCCGCCACCCTCGTCAACAAGGGGCTCGAGGTGATCGAGGCGCACCTCCTCTTCGGCGTCTCCTACGGCGACATCGAGGTGGTGGTGCACCCGCAGTCGATCGTGCACTCGATGGTGGAGTTCGTCGACGGCTCCACGATCGCCCAGGCCTCGCCGCCCGACATGCGCCTGCCGATCGCCCTCGGCCTGCACTGGCCGGCGCGGCTCGCGGGCGTCGGCGCCCCCCTCGACTGGCGGCGGGCCTCCTCCTGGGAGTTCGCGCCGCTCGACGCCGAGGCCTTCCCCGCGGTGGAGCTCGCCAAGGAGGTCGGCCGAGCGCGCCGCAGCTACCCGGCGGTCTACAACGCCGCGAACGAGGAGGCCGTCACGGCCTTCCACGACGGGCGCATCGGATTCCTCGACATCGTCGACACGATCCGCGAGGTGCTCGAGGCGCACAGCGCACCCGAGCAGCTGGACCTCCCCGCCCTCGCCGAGGCCGAGCGCTGGGCCAGGGAGCGGGCGCAGCGGAGCATCGCGGCGCGCGGCTGATGCCGAGACGCCTCCCCGAAACCCCACAGCGGGGGCGGATACGCTGACCGGGTGACTGAGGTGCTGCTCTACATCCTGGGGATCCTGATCGTCGTGGTCGGGCTCGCCGTCTCCATCGGGCTGCACGAGATCGGGCACCTCGTGCCCGCGAAGCTCTTCGGGGTGAAGGTCACGCAGTACATGGTCGGTTTCGGCAAGACGATCTGGTCGCGCAGGACGGGCGAGACCGAGTACGGCGTCAAGCTCATCCCGCTCGGCGGCTACGTCGCCATGATCGGCATGTACCCGCCGCAGAAGCCCGGCGAGGCCGCCAGGGCGTCGACGACGGGCTTCTTCAACTCGGTGCTCGACGAGGGCACGACGGCCGTGAAGTCGGCGGCGCGCGGCGCCGCGGGCGGACGGCTCGACGAGGAGATCGAGCGGATCGGCGACGGGCCCGCGCCCCGTCCCGCCGACGGCGAGGCGCCCCGCGGCCTCGCCGGCATCGTGGACGATGCGCGGCTCGCGAGCGCCGAGACCATCGGAGACGACGACGCCCGCACCTTCTACCGGCTGCCGGTGTGGAAGAAGATCGTCGTCATGCTCGGCGGTCCGTTCATGAACCTGCTGCTCGCCGGCGTGTTCTTCACGATCGTGCTCGTCGGCTTCGGCCTGCCCCAGAACAGCACGACGCTCGGGCAGCTCAGCGAGTGCCTGCGGCCGGCCTCCAGCAGTGCGACGGACTGCGGAGCCGACGCGCCGGCGGCACCCGCGGCGGCGGCGGGACTCCTGCCCGGGGACCGCATCGTCGCCGTCGACGGCGACGCGATCGCCGACTGGGACGCCTTCCGCGCCGCGGTGGCGCAGTCGCCCGGCCGGGCGCTCGACGTCGTGATCGAGCGCGACGGCGCCGAGCGCAGCGTCGAGCTCACCCCGGTGGCCAACGAGCGCCTGGTGACGGACGCCGACGGCGAGATCGTGACCGGCGCCGACGGCGAGCCCCTCACCGAGACCGTCGGCATGGTGGGGGCCACCCCGGCGACCGAGACGGTGCCGCAGCCGATCTCTGCCGTCCCCGCGTACGTCGGCGAGAACATCTCGAACGTCGCCGGCGTCATCGTGGGGCTGCCGCAGCGCATGGTGGACATCTGGAACGCCGCCTTCGGCGCCGAGGAGCGCGATCCGAACGGCCCGATCAGCGTCGTCGGCGTCGGCAGGCTCGCCGGCGAGGTCGCGAGCCTCGACGCTCCCGTCGCCGCGAAGGCGCAGACCATGTTCGGCCTGCTCGGCTCGCTCAACGTCGCGCTGTTCGTCTTCAACCTGGTCCCGCTCATGCCGCTCGACGGCGGCCACGTCGTCGGCGCGCTCTACGAGGGGCTCAAGCGCGGCATCGCCCGGTTGCGCGGCAAGCGGGATCCCGGTCCCGTCGACACCGCCAAGATGGTGCCGGTCACGCTCGCGGTCTCCCTCGTGCTCGGGGCGATGACGGTGCTGCTCGTCTACGCCGACATCGTGAAGCCGGTCTCGCTCTTCGGATAGCGCGACGGCCCGGGCGGGTATCCCCAGCCCCGGCGAGTACACTCGAGGGGTGGCAGCAGTCAATCTGGGTATGCCGAGCGCCCGCGCCGTGCTCGCACCGCGGCGCCGTGCGCGCGAGATCTCCGTCGGCTCCGTGCGGGTCGGCGGCGACGCGCCGGTGTCCGTGCAGTCAATGACGACGACGCCGACGACGGACATCAACGCGACGCTGCAGCAGATCGCGGAGCTCACGGCCGCCGGCTGCGACATCGTGCGCGTCGCCTGCCCGTCGCGCGACGACGCCGAGGCGCTGCCGATCATCGCGAAGAAGAGCCAGATCCCCGTGATCGCCGACATCCACTTCCAGCCGGCCTACGTCTACGCCGCGATCGACGCGGGCTGCGCGGCCGTGCGGGTGAACCCGGGCAACATCCGCAAGTTCGACGACCAGGTCGGCGAGATCGCCCGGCGGGCGAAGGCCGCGGGCGTCTCGCTCCGGATCGGGGTCAACGCCGGATCGCTCGATCGCCGCCTCCTCGAGAAGTACGGCAAGGCGACGCCGGAGGCGCTCGTCGAGAGCGCGGTCTGGGAGGCCTCGCTCTTCGAGGAGCACGACTTCCACGACTTCAAGATCTCCGTGAAGCACAACGACCCGATCGTGATGGTCCAGGCCTACCGGCAGCTCGCCGCCCGCGGCGACTGGCCGCTGCACCTCGGCGTCACCGAGGCGGGACCGGCGTTCCAGGGCACCATCAAGAGCGCGACCGCGTTCGGGATCCTGCTGTCCGAGGGCATCGGCGACACGATCCGCGTCTCCCTCTCCGCCCCGCCCGTGGAGGAGGTGAAGGTGGGACTGCAGATCCTGCAGTCCCTGAACCTCCGCGAGCGCAAGCTCGAGATCGTCTCCTGCCCCTCATGCGGGCGGGCCCAGGTCGACGTCTACACCCTCGCCGACGAGGTGACGAAGGGGCTCGAGGGCATGAGCGTGCCGCTGCGCGTGGCCGTGATGGGGTGCGTCGTGAACGGTCCGGGCGAGGCCCGCGAGGCCGACCTCGGTGTCGCCTCGGGCAATGGCAAGGGGCAGATCTTCGTGAAGGGCGAGGTCATCAAGACGGTGCCGGAGTCGGAGATCGTCGCCACGCTCATCGCCGAGGCCAATCGCCTCGCCGCCGAGATGCCCGCCGCCGCGGGCACCGGAGCGCCTGAGATCGTCACGGCCTAGCCGGATCGCGCCGAATGGGTCCGGCCGGTGCGGCCGGCCCCGGGGCCGCGGGTGCGCCGGGGCCGTGGATCGCGCCGTGCTAGGGTGCCGGCATGCCGCGCATCGACACCGCCGTCCGAGAGATCCCCGCGTCGCCCGAACGGGTCTACGATGCCTTCATCGCCCCCGAGGCCCTGCGCGCGTGGCTGCCGCCCGAGGGCATGCGCGGCGAGTTCAGCCGATTCGATGCGAGGCCGGGCGGCTCCTATCGGATGGTGCTGCACTACGCCGACCCCGCAGCATCCCCGGGCAAGCACGGCGACGGCAGCGACGTGATGGAGGCGAGGTTCGCCGAGCTCGTGCCGGGGGAGCGGGTCGTGCTCAAGGTCGACTTCGACTCCGATGACCCGGCATTCCAGGGGACGATGCGGATGACGTGGAGCGTCGTCCCGACCGCGGCGGGCAGCCGGGTCGAGATCCGGGCCGAGGACGTGCCGCCGGGGGTGACGGCCGCGGAGCACGCCGTCGGGCTCGCCTCTTCGCTCGCGCAGCTCGCCGCGTGGCTCGAGCGCTGAGGAGCCCGCATGACCGCTCGCTCACCGCGACGACGTCTCGCCCTCGGGCGCGGCGGCCCTCCCGGCGGCGCTCCTCCCGGCGGCGCTTCCCCCCGCGGGAGACCGCCCGAGGAGCGCGAGCCCGATCGCGCCGCTCGGCACGTCCGCCGAGGTGACGCGCACCCGTGCGGGCGTGCCCGCGGCGAGACCGTCCGCCGGGCAGAACGCCGTGACGGCGGGCTCCGCGAGCTGCACGCGGGCGCGGTCGCCGCGCACCTCGATCACGACGGCGTCGAAGGCCTCGCCCACGCGATCCCGCACGAGCGCCGCCTCCACGCGGTCGAGCGCGGCCGAGGAGATCCGCCCCGCCCGCTGATTCGAGGCGCGCATGAGCCCGGGCACCTCGGGCAGGCTCTCCCGAGCCCACTCGGGCACCTCGCGACCGGCGCAGAGCGCCGCGCAGACGACGAGGCCCCAGCGGTCCACGAGGCGGCGCAGCGGCGCGGTGACGTGCGCGTAGGGAGCGGCGATGGCCGCCTGGCGCGGATCTGCGGGCCGGGCGAGCCGGGGCTCGCCGCCGGTCTCGTCGAAGGCCGCGTAGTCGGCGCCGCGGAAGAGGGCCGCGGCGGCCTGCAGCACCGCGGCCGTGGCGGGCGTCCCCGGTGCGAGCCCGCGCAGGTAGTCGCCGTAGCCGAGCCCCGCCGGCCAGGGACGGCCGAGCGCGGAGACCCGCGCGCGGAACTCCGCGAGCGCCGCGGCGTCCGGCTCGGGCATGGTGCGCAGGATCCCGATCCCGCCCGCGAGCATGATCCCGCCCGCGGCCATCCCCGCCAGCAGCGACAACTGCGCGTTCCACTCCTCGACGGGCAGGGGGAAGCGGCGCTCGATGCGATACCCCGAGCCGTCCCTGACGATCTCCTCCTCGGGAAGGTTCAGGCTGGCGCCGCCGCGCGAGCGCTCCTGCGCGATCCGGAGCGCGCCGAGCTCCGGGAGCAGCGCGAGCGGCCCCGCCGCGGCGCCGGCGTCGATCGCGCGCTGCGCTGCGGCGTAGTCGAGCCGCGCCCGCGAGCGCACCCGGGCGCGCTCGACGCGGGCCGCGACCTCGGCCCCCGCCGCGTCGAGGTCGATCGTCCAGACGAAGGCCGGGCGCTCCTCTCCGGGCAGGAGGGACGCGCGTCCCTCGCTGAGCTCGCGCGGGTGGAGCGGCACCGAGCCGTCGGGCAGGTACAGCGTCTGGCCGCGGCGCCGCGCCTCCGCGTCGAGGGCCGCGCCGGGTCGCACGAAAGCGGGCAGATCCGCGATGGCGTAGCGCACCCGCCAGCCCGAGCCGCGCGCCTCGAGATGGAACGCCTGGTCGAGGTCCTTCGCGCCGAGCGGGTCGAGCGTCGCGAAGGGGATCTCCCGCAGGTCCGCGAGCGGCGCGGGCTCCGGCGCCGACGCGGCGGCCTCGGCCCGGGCCGCCGCCGGGAACTCCGCGGGGACCTCGAACTCCTCGCGGAGCGCGGCGAGCGCCGCCGCGAGCTCTCCGTGGGTCGAGCGCGGCGCGAGCCGGGTGTGCCGAGCGGGCATGCGGCCAGCATAGCGGGGACGGTCGGGCGGTCCGTCGCCGCGCGCCGCCCGGCAGCGGCGGGCCCGGCGCCTCGTAGACTGGAGCCGTGGATCAGCAGCCGAAGCCTCCCGCGGCCACCGCCGCGCCCGACGCGCGCCGCGACGACGTCGATCGGCTCCTCGACGCGCTCATCGACGAGGCGGGCATCGACGGGCAGCGCGCTCTCGTGCGCCGCGTGCTCGCCGCGGGGCTCGGGCTCGGGCAGGACCGGCCCACGCGGCTCGACCTCAAGATCACCGCCGCCGCGGTGGAGGAGATGCGCGCGGCGTTCCGGCTCTTCGCCCCGTTCCGCGGGACCCCCAAGGTCACCGTGTTCGGCTCGGCCCGGACGCAGAGCCACGACCCGCTCTGGCGCGGCGCCGAGGAAGCGGCGGCCGGGCTCGCCGAGCTCGGCTGGATGGTCGTCACGGGCGCCGGCCCCGGCATCATGGAGGCGGCGGCCACCGGAGCCGGCCCCGAGCGCTCGCTCGGCGTCTCGATCCGGCTGCCCTTCGAGGAGTCGCCCCACGCCGTGGGCTCGGGCGACGCGCACCGCGTCGCCATGAAGTACTTCTTCACCCGGAAGCTCATGCTCGTGAAGGAGTCGAGCGGCTTCATCTGCCTGCCCGGCGGCTTCGGCACGATGGACGAGACCTTCGAGCTGCTGACCCTGCAGCAGACGGGCAAGATGGACCCGGCCCCGATCGTGCTGCTGGATCGACCGGGCGGCACCTTCTGGCGCGGCTTCGCCCGCTTCGTCACCGAGGAGCTCGCGGGCTCCGGGCTGATCGCCGTGAACGACCTCGACCGCGTGCTCGTCACGGACTCGGTGCCGGCCGCGGTCGCCGAGATCTCGGGCTTCTGGCGGAACTACGACTCGCTGCGCTGGGTGGGGGAGCGGCTCGTGCTCCGCCTGCGGCGCGCGCCCGGCGACGGGGAGCTCGCGGAGCTCAACGAGCGCTTCTCCGGGATCTGCGCGAGCGGCCGGATCGAGGCGGCGGAGGCGCTCCCCGAGGAGCGGGACGACCGCGACCGCCTCGAGCTGCCGCGGCTCGTGCTGACGCCGCGGCGGCGCGCGGTCGGCGACCTCTACCGGCTCATCCGCGCACTCGGCGAACTGCCGAGCGCGCCGTCGGAAGCCCGCCCGGCGCCTCCCGCGGGCTGACGTCTCCGCCGGGGCGGCGGGCTCGCCGGGTGCCGCGCGCCCGGGCCCGGCCCACGGCTCACGCGGCGACGTAGGCGGCGAGGTGCTCGCCCGTGAGCGTCGACCGTGCGGCGACGAGCTCCGCCGGGGTCCCCTCGAAGACGATCTGGCCGCCCTGCTGGCCCGCGCCGGGGCCGAGGTCGATGATCCAGTCGGCGTGCGCCATGACGGCCTGGTGGTGCTCGATCACGATGACGCTCTTGCCGGCGTCGACGAGCCGGTCGAGGAGGCCGAGCAGCTGCTCGACATCGGCGAGGTGCAGCCCCGTCGTGGGTTCGTCGAGCACGTAGACGTCAGCGTCCTCGAGCATGTGGATCGCGAGCTTCAGCCGCTGGCGCTCGCCGCCGGAGAGCGTGGAGAGCGGCTGGCCGAGGGTGAGGTAGCCGATGCCCACGTCCACGAGGCGGCCGAGGATCCTCGCCGCCTTCGGGACCTTCGTCTCGGCAGCGGAGAAGAACTCGAGGGCCTCGGTCATCGGCAGGTCGAGCACCTCGGCGATGCTCCTGCCCCCGAAGGTGTACTCGAGCACCGCGGAGTCGAAGCGCTTGCCCTCGCACACCTCGCAGACGCTCTCCATCGTGGCCATCATGCCGAGGTCCGTGTAGATGACGCCGGCGCCCTTGCACTCCGGGCACGCGCCCTCGGAGTTGGCGCTGAAGAGCGCGGGCTTCACGCCGTTCGCCTTCGCGAAGGCGGTGCGCACCGGATCGAGGAGTCCCGTGTAGGTGGCGGGGTTCGAACGGCGCGAGCCCTTGATCGCCCCCTGGTCGACGGCGACGACGTCGGGGCGGCCCGAGACGTAGCCGCCGATGAGCGTGCTCTTGCCCGAGCCGGCGACGCCGGTCACCGCGCACAGCACGCCGAGGGGCACGTCCACGTCGATGTCCCGCAGGTTGTGGCGGTCGGCGCCGCGCACCTCGAGCGCGCCCCGCGCGGTCCGCACCGTCTCCTTCACCCGGGCGCGGTCGTCGAGGTGCCGGCCCGTGAGCGTGCCCGAGGCGCGCAGTCCCTCGACCGTGCCCTCGAAGCAGATCTCGCCGCCCGCCGTGCCGGCACCGGGCCCCAGATCGACGACGTGGTCCGCGATCGCGATCATCTCGGGCTTGTGCTCGACGACGAGCACGGTGTTGCCCTTGTCCCGCAGCTTCAGCAGCAGCTGGTTCATGCGCTGGATGTCGTGCGGGTGGAGGCCGATCGAGGGCTCGTCGAAGACGTAGGTGGCGTCCGTGATGGGTGAGCCGAGGTGGCGGATCATCTTGGTGCGCTGCGACTCGCCGCCCGAGAGCGTGCCGGTGGGGCGGTCGAGCGAGAGGTAGCCGAGGCCGATCTGCACGAAGGAGTCGAGCGTGTCGACGAGCTTCGCGACGAGCGGGGCGATGCCGGGATCCTCGATGCCGCGCACCCACTCGGCGAGGTCGGTGATCTGCATCGCGCACACGTCCGCGATCGAGCGGCCGTCGATCTTCGAGGAGCGCGCCGTCGGGTTCAGGCGCGTACCGTCGCAGTCCGGGCAGGCGCGGAACACGATGGCGCGGTCGACGAAGGCGCGGATGTGGGGCTGCATCGCCTCGCGGTCCTTGGAGAGCATCGACTTCTGGATGCGGGGGATCAGCCCTTCGTAGGTCACGTTGACGCCGTCGGCCTTCACCTTCACCGGCTCCTTGTGGAGCAGGTCGTGCAGCTGCTCCGCGGTGAAGTCGCGGATCGGGGTGTCCATCGGCAGCAGGGCGGCGAAGACGCGCCCGTACCAGCCGTCCATGCTGAAGCCCGGGACCCGCAGCGCGCCCTCGCTCAGGGACTTGTCCGCGTCGTAGAGCTCGTCGAGGGCGAAATCGCTGACGGTGCCCCGGCCCTCGCACGTCGGGCACATGCCGCCGAGGATCTCGAAGCTGCGGCGCTCCTTCACCTGCTTGCCGCCCTTCTCGAGCGTCACCGCGCCCGCGCCGCTGATCGAGGCGACGTTGAAGGAGAAGGCCTGGGGTGAGCCGATGCGGGGCGAGCCGAGGCGGGAGAACACGATCCGGAGCATCGCGTTCACGTCGGTCGCGGTGCCGACCGTCGAGCGGGGGTTGGCGCCCATGCGCTCCTGGTCGACGATGATGGCGGTCGTGAGCCCCTCGAGCACGTCGACGTCGGGGCGGCTCTGGGAGGGCATGAAGCCCTGCACGAAGGCGCTGTAGGTCTCGTTGATGAGGCGCTGGGACTCGGCCGCGATGGTGCCGAAGACGAGCGAGCTCTTCCCCGAGCCGGAGACGCCGGTGACGGCGGTGAGCCGGCGCTTGGGGAGGTCGACGCTGACGTCCTTCAGGTTGTGCTCGCGGGCGCCCTGCACCCGGATGCGATCGTGGGTATCGGCGATGTGCGTGGTGGTCATGGAGCCAGAGTAGTGGGGGCGCCGCGCGTGCGACTTCTCGAATCCTGATCGCTTCCCGCCCGCCGCGCCGTCCCGACCGGGCGGCGCTTGCTAGGCTCGCCCTATGAGCCTCCCCGAGCATTGGATCCCGCACCGCCGCGAGGACGGCGAGCTCGTCGGCTGGATCGCTCCGGAGGGGGAGGGCTTCGTCCCGATCGATCTGCTCGGGCGGCAGCGCGCCGATGCGCCGATCGACTGGCTCCCGGCCGAGGAGCTCCTCGAGGAGCTCGGGATCGGATACCTCGCGGAGATCTACGCGCTGCGCCGCGAGGACGGCGAATGGATCCGCGCCCGCATCGTGGAGGCCTCGCCCGACGGCATCGGCGTCGCGGAGGACGATCTCGGCGACATCGGCGCCGTCGTGGAGCGCTTCCGCCTGCCGTTCCCGCTCGACGACCGTCTGGTGCTCCTCGCCGACGCCCCCGGCCCCGTGCGCGGCCCCTTCGGCTGATGGCGGGACCGACCGGCGATCGGGGCGCCTCCGCGCCCCGTCGCCCGGCCGTCCCCGCGCTCCTCGCCGCGGCGTGCGTCTGCGCGATGGCGCCGGCGTGGTTCGTGCTGCACAGCGTCTGGCTCGGGGCCGTGCTCGGCGCTGCGGGCCTCGCGATCGCCGCGGCGGCCGGAGGCGCTGCGGGCCCCGCGCGGGATCCGGGAGCCGCGCGGGATCCGAACGCCGCGCGAGATCCGGTCGGCGCGCCCGCCGCGGCGCGGACGCCGTCGCTGCTGCGCGATCTCTCGCTCATCGTCGTCGGTCTCGCGGTCGTCCGGGCGATCCCGCTCGCCGCGAAGCTCGACACCTGGTCGATGGCGAAGTTCGCGCTCGCGCTCGGCGGCGCCGTGCTCGTGCCCTACCTCCTCTCCCGCTTCGTCTACCGGGACCGGGCCATCGGATTCCCCTGGCGCGGCGGCGGCCGGTGGGGGCGCATGCACTGGGGCTGGCTCGCCGCCGTGCTCGTGCTGGGCTGGCTGATCCTGCCCGCCTACTTCATCACCTCGGGGGTCTACCGGAACTGGCCGGCGGTCGATTCCCCCGAACTCATCGCCCGGCTCTTCCTCGGCGTGGGCGCGGTCGGGATCTGGGACGAGCTCTTCTTCATCTGCACGGTGTTCGTGCTCCTGCTGCGCCACTTCCCGTTCCGGGCGGCGAACGCGCTGCAGGCCGTCGTGTTCGTGTCGTTCCTGTGGGAGCTCGGCTACCGCGCCTGGGGGCCGCTGCTCACGATCCCCTTCGCGCTCGTGCAGGGGCTCATCTTCCTGCGCAGCCGCTCGCTCGCCTACGTGGTGACCGTGCACCTGCTGTTCGACGCCGTCGTGTTCGCGGTGCTCGTGCACGCGCATCAGCCGGAGCTCTTCGACTGGTTCCTCGTCTCGCGGTGACCGGCCGCGCAGCCGCCCCGCGACGAGGGGCCGGAACCCGGCCGGCGCCGTCGCCGGGACTCCCGAACCGTCGGCTCAGCCGGCGAGGAGGGCGGCGAGCCGACGCACCGCGAAATCGTAGCCCTGCACCCCGGCCCCGACGATGACGCACTCCGCGATCCCCGAGACGTAGGAGCGGTGGCGGAACTCCTCGCGCGCGTGCACGTTCGAGATGTGGACCTCGGCGACGGGGAGGCGCACGCCCGTCAGCGCGTCGCGGAGCGCCACCGAGGTGTGCGTGAGGGCGCCCGGGTTGATGACGACCGCGACGCAGTCCTCCCGCGCGGCGTGGATGGCGTCGATGAGCGCGCCCTCGTGGTTGCTCTGCACCGCGCGCACCTCGAGCCCGAACTCCGCGGCCACGCGCGCGACGAGCGCCTCCACGTCGGCCAGCGTGTCCTCGCCGTAGATCTCCGGCTCGCGCGTGCCGAGCAGATTGAGATTCGGGCCGTTCACCAGCAGAATCCGTCTGGTCATGGTCGTGTCCCTCCGCAGAAGCCGTCGCCTCCATGGTAGTCCTGCGCGGCCCGCGGGGCGGCCCCGCGGCTTTGCCTCGGCGCTCCGGCCGGACTACCGTGAGGGGGTGACCGAGCAGCAGCCCCTCCCGCAGAAGAGCTTCGACCCGACGACCTTCCGGGAGAAGCCGGTCTCCTTCGTGCGGCGCAGCGGGCGCATGACGCCGTCGCAGGAGCGCGCCTGGGAGGCGCACCGGGAGCGCTACGTGCTCGACATCCCGCACGGCCCGGCGGCGACGAGCGTCGCGGCCGGGGCGACGGGGGACCCGGCCGCGATCTACGGGCGCGCGGCTCCGCTCGTCGTCGAGGTCGGCTCGGGGCAGGGGCACGCGATCCTGCACGCCGCGAGCACGCGGCCCGACACCGACTTCCTCGCGGTCGAGGTCTTCCGCGCGGGCCTCGCGCGCACCATGATCCGCGCGGAGCTCGCGGATCTGTCGAACCTGCGCCTGGCCGAGGTGAACGCTCCCGAGCTGCTCGAGCACTACCTGCCCGCCGGGTCCGTCGACGAGATCTGGGTGTTCTTCCCCGATCCCTGGGCGAAGGCGCGCCACCGCAAACGCCGGCTCGTCAGTCCCGACTTCGCCCGCATCGCGCATCGCGCGCTCCGCCCCGGCGGCCGGCTCAGGCTCGCCACCGACATCGAGGACTACGCCGAGCACATGCGCGAGGTGCTCGACGACGCCGACGGCCTCGCCAGGGACTTCCCCGGCGACTGGGCCGAGCGCTTCGCGGGCCGCATCCTCACCGCCTTCGAGCAGAAGGGCATCGACAAGGGGCGGAGCATCCGGGACCTGAGCTACCGCCGCGCCTGAGGCCGGCCTGCGTCGCTCCGCCCGGCGCCGCGCCCGTCCCGCACCGGAGTACGGTGGGGGTATGAGCTCCGATCCGGTACGGCGGCGCCCCCGCGCCCCCGAGGTCCATGCGGCCACTGAAATCCCCGAGGCCGTCGACACCCCCGAGGCCGTCGAGCGCTGGGAGCGCGCCGGGGGCGCGTGGCGCATCGCCGAGGTCGGAGCGGACGCGGTGAGCGTCGAGCTGCTGCGCTGCGACGGCGGCGAGGTCGCGGATCTGCTGCGGCTCACCGGGGAGCGGGATATCCGCTGGGCGCGCGCCCGGCGGGCGATCGAGGGGGGTCCGGCATGAGCGCGGGCGACGGCGCATCGACCACGGCATGGGCGAGGGGGCTCGGGCTCGCGGCGCCGGTCGTCTGCGCGCCCATGGGCGGCGTCGCGGGAGGCGCGCTCGCCGCGGCGGTCTCCCTCGCGGGCGGGCTGGGGACGATCGGCATGGGGAGCGCCGGCTCCGTGCCGGCGCTCGAGCGCGAGCTCGCGGCCCGCGAGACCGCGCTCGCGCACGCCGGGACCGACCCCGCCGCCTCGCCCTTCGGCATCGGGCTCGTCGCGTGGGGGATCGCCCGTGATCCCGCGCTCCTCGAGCGCGCCCTCGCCGCGGGCCCGACGCTCGTGTCCGTGAGCTTCGGCGAATGGGGCGCCCCGGATCCCGGCGCCGCGTGGATCCCTGCGGTGCACGGCATCGGCGCGCTCGCGGTGACCCAGGCGGCCACGGTCGCCGAGGCCCGAGCCGCCGCCGACGCGGGCGTCGACGCGGTCGTCGCCCGGGGCCGGGAGGGCGGCGGGCACGGCGACCACCGGGAGCCGCGCGACGCACTGCTCGCCGAGGTGCGCGCTGCGGTCGGGATCCCGGTGCTCGCCGCCGGCGCGGTGGCGGGAGCGGCGGACCTCGCACGCGTGCTCGACGCGGGAGCCGCGGCGGCGTGGGTCGGCACGGCGTTCGCCGCATGCACGGAGGCGCTCACGCCCGCGGCCGCCCGCGAGGTGCTGTTCGCGAGCCGCGGCGAGGAGACGCTCGTGTCGCGGGTCTACGACGTGGCGCTCGGCCGGCCGTGGCCGGCGCGCTTCCCCGAGCGCCTCATCCGCACGCCGTTCGTCGACCGCTGGCACGGACGCGAGGACGCGCTCGCAGCGGACGAGGCGGCGCGAGCGGAGTTCCGCGCGGCCGCGGCCGCGGGCGACTACCGCGTGGTGCCCGTCGACGCCGGCACCGGCGTCGACGCCCTGACCGAGGAGCGCTCGGCGGCCGAGGTGCTCGCCGCGCTGACCGGCCGCTGAGGCGGTCCCGCGCGCCGCCGGACGCGGGACCGTCGGTCGCGGAGCCGCGGAGCCGCGGAGCCGCGGAGCCGCGGACCGCGGATCGCGGGACCGCGGGACCGTCGGTCGCGGGGTCGCGGGATCAGCCCGCGAGCCGCGGGTCGAAACTCGGATCGGGATAGCTCGGCGCGCAGCCGACGCTCGGGGCGTCGGGCTGCAGCTCGAAGTGCCACGGCTCGTTGTCGTAGCTGCGGCAGAGGCCGTAGGCGGCGCCGTACTGCTCGAGCCAGAGGGTCGCGTCGACACCGCCGAGGTCGACTGCCCGGCCCGCGACGTGCTCCGAGGTCTCCGCTGAGGCGACCCACCGCGCCGCCTCCTCCGCGGAGCCGTACTCCGAGACCGCCTCGCGCTGCATCCGGTCCTGGTACGCCGCCGAACGCCAGCCGCTGTTCACGGTGAACTCGACGCCGTCGCCCGCAGCATCGCCCGCGGCCGTCTGCAGTGCGGCGAGGAGCGCCGGATCCAGACCGGAGACGCCGGGCAGCTCCGTGTCCCAGACCCCGGCGCCCTCCGGGAGCACGCCGTCTGCGGCCCCGGGCTCCCCGCCGAGGAGCGCGGCCAGGGGGTCAGAGGCGACGGGCGAGGGGTCGGCCTCGCCGGCGGGAGCCGCGGGACGCCACCACGCCGCGACGAGCCGCGCGGTGAGGACGGCGCCGCCCGCAACGAGTGCGGCGGCGAGGAGGAAGGCGAGCGCCCTGCGGCCGGGCCGCGGTGCGGACCGGGGACGGGCGGGGGAAGCGGGGGACGGGAGCTGCACGGTCATGACGGCGAGTCCACCAGACGGCGTGTTGCCGGAGCGTATGCGATTTCCGATACGCCGACGATACGCCCGCGCTCGTAGCATGGGGGCATGCGCGTACTGATCGTCGAGGACGAGCCGCTGATGGCGGAGGGGATCAGGGACGGCCTGCGCCTCGAGGCCATCGCCGCCGACATCGCGCCCGACGGCGACACCGCCCTCGAGCTGCTCGCGATCACCGAGTACGACATCGCGGTGCTCGACCGGGACATCCCCGGCCCCTCGGGGGACGAGATCGCGGCGCGGATCGTCGCCTCGGGGAGCGGGCTGCCGATCCTCATGCTCACCGCGGCGGACCGCCTCGACGACAAGGCCTCGGGCTTCGAGCTCGGCGCCGACGACTATCTGACGAAGCCGTTCGCGCTGCGCGAGCTCGTGCTGCGACTGCGCGCGCTCGACCGCCGGCGCGCGCACCATCGGCCGCCGGTGCGGGAGCTCGGAGGCCTGCGGCTCGACGCCTTCCGGCGGGAGGTGACCCGCGACGGCCGCTACGTCGCGCTCACCCGGAAGCAGTTCGCCGTGCTGGAGGTGCTGCTCGCGGCCGAGGGCGGTGTGGTAAGCGCGGAGACCCTGCTCGAGCGCGCCTGGGACGAGAACGCCGATCCGTTCACGAACGCCGTGCGCATCACGGTCTCCGCGCTGCGCAAGCGCCTGGGGCCGCCCGGCATCATCGCGACCGTGCCAGGGGTCGGCTACCGCATCGAGCCGGAGGCTCCGATGCCTCCGGAGGGACGGCCCGGCACGTCACGGGGCGCCCCGTGACCCCGGCCGCCCCGCGGCGGCCCGGACCGGGCGTGCGCGCGCAGCTCGCGCTGAGCTACGCGCTCGTCATCATGGTCTCTGGCGGTCTGCTGCTCGCCGTCGTCTACGTCTTCCTCCTGCGCTATGTGCCGCCCGACGCCACGCCGACCCCCGGCGGCTTCGTCCCCGGACGCGACGATCTCGTCCGCGCCTTCGTCCCTGCGGCCGCATGGGCGTTCTGCGGGCTGCTCGCGGCCGGTCTCTTCGGCGGCTGGCTGCTCGCCGGGCGCATGCTCGCTCCGCTCACCCGCATCACCCGGGCGGCCCGGGCGGCGTCGGCCGGGTCGCTCTCCCATCGGATCGAGCTGCCTGGGAGGCAGGACGAGTTCCGCGAGCTCGCCGACAGCTTCGACGCCATGCTCGGGCGACTGGAGCGGCAGCTCGCCGAGCAGCAGCGCTTCGCCGCCAATGCGTCCCACGAGCTGCGCACGCCGCTCGCCATCACCCAGACGCTGCTCGAGGTGGCCGAGAGCGACCCGGATGCCCCGCGGACGGAGCTGCTGGCCCGGCTGCGCGAGGTCAACGCGCGCGCGATCCGGCTCACCGAGGCGCTGCTCGCGCTCAGCCGCGCCGATCAGCGCGTCTTCGTCCCCGAGCCCGTGGACCTCTCGCTGACCGCGGAGGAGGCCGCCGAGGCGCTGCTGCCGCTCGCCGAGCGTCGCGGCATCGCGCTCGAGGTCGCCGGCGACGCGGCCGTGGCGCCCGGCTCGCCCGAACTGCTGCTGCAGCTCGTGACGAACCTCGTGCAGAACGCCATCGTCCACAACGTCGCGGGCGGCTTCGTGCGCGTCTCCACGGCGAGCGCCGACGGCGCCGCGACGCTCCACGTGGAGAACTCGGGCGAACCGGTGCCGGCCGAGGCGGTCGCGACGCTCGCGGAGCCGTTCCGGCGGGGCGCCGAGCGGGTGCGCGGGGAGCACCAGGGCGTGGGGCTCGGCCTCGCGATCGTGCGGAGCATCGTGCGGGCCCACGACGGCGAACTGCGGCTCGCCGCGCGCGGGGACGGCGGGCTCGACGTGCGCGTGGCGCTCCCGCTGCGCGCCTCAGCGCTCGGAGAGGAATCCGCGCAGCAGGGCCGCTGAGCCCTCGATGTGCTCGAGCATCGCCTCTGCCGCCGATTGCGGGCGCCCGGCGAGGATCGCCGTCACGACGGCCTCGTGCTGCGCGTCCGAGTGCGCGAGGTTCGGGCGGAGCATCGGGATCGCGTCGAGGAGCGCGTTCACGCGGGTGCGGAGGTTCGCGACCAGGGGGACGAGGCTCGGGGATCCGGAGAGCTCGGCGATGAGCAGGTGCAGCCGGGAGTCCAGCCGCCGATGGCTCGCGTCGTCCGATCCGGCGCAGTCCTCCAGCGCGCGCGCGAGCGCGGCCCGCTCCTCGGCGCTGAGCTCGCGCGCGGCGGCCTCCCGCGCCGCCCCCACCTCGAGGACGCGTCGCAGCGTCGTCGTGTCCTCGACCTCCGCGGAGCCGGGCTCGGAGCCGCCGGCCCCGAGGGCCGCCGCCGGGGAGCCGGTGGGGAGCTCGTCCACGACGAAGGTGCCGCCGTAGCGGCCCCTCCGGGACACGACGAAGCCCGCCTCGCCGAGCGTCGCGAGGGCGTCGCGCACGGTGTCGCGGCTCACCTTGAGCATGCCGGCGAGCTCGCGCTCGGCCGGCAGCCGCTCCCCGGGGGAGATGAGGCCGAGGCGGACGGACTGCAGGAGGCGCTGCATGGTCTCCTCGTAGGCGTTCGTCGGGCGGACGGCCCGGACGAGGAGTTCGAGGCCCTCAGCAGAGGCGGTCACGTCGGCGCCTCAGACCGGCGTCGTGTAGGCGCTCGTGAGGCCGCCGTCGACGAGGAAGGTGGCGGCCGTGATGAAGGATGCGTCGTCGCTCGCGAGGAAGGCGACGGAGGCCGCGAGCTCCTCCGGCCGCGCGAAGCGGCCGACGGGGATGTGCACGAGGCGCCGGGCGGCGCGCTCGGGGTCCTTCGCGAAGAGCTCCTGCAGCAGCGGCGTGTTCACCGGTCCGGGGCAGAGGGCGTTCACCCGGATGCCCTGGCGGGCGAACTGCACGCCGAGCTCCCGGGTCATCGCGAGCACGCCGCCCTTCGAGGCCGTGTAGGAGATCTGCGAGGTCGCCGAGCCCATCACGGCCACGAAGGAGGCGGTGTTGATGATGGAGCCCGAGCCCTGCCGCGTCATGTGCCGCAGCGCCGCCCGCGAGCAGAGGTACACGCTCTTGAGATTCACGTCCTGCACCTTCTCCCAGGCGGGAAGCTCGGTGACCTCGATCGAGTCGTCGTCGTCGGGGGAGATGCCGGCGTTGTTGAAGGCGATGTCGACCGACCCGAAGGCCTCGGCCGCCGTGTCGAAGAGGTGGTTCACCTGCGTCTCGTCGGTGACGTCGACCCGCACGAAGCGGCCGTCGACCGCATCGGCCGCCGCCTGCCCGCTCGCGGGGTCCATGTCGCCGATGACGATCGTGGCGCCCTCGGCGCGCATGCGCCTGGCGGTGGCGAGGCCGATGCCGCTGCCGCCGCCGGTGATGACGGCGACCTTTCCGGCGAGCCGCTGGGTGAGGTCGATGGGGGCGATATCGTTCATGGGGTTCCTTCGGATTCGGGGCTGCGGGTTACTCGGCGGCGAAGAAGACGTTCTTCGTCTCGGTGAAGTGGAGCGGGGCGTCGGGGCCGAGCTCTCGGCCGATGCCGGACTGCTTGAACCCGCCGAACGGGGTGGTGTACCGGACGGAGGAGTGGGAGTTGACGGACAGATTGCCGCCCTCGACGCCGCGGGCGACGCGGATGCCGCGCGCGAGGTCGCGCGTCCAGATCGAGCCGCTCAGGCCGTAGTCGGTCGCGTTCGCGAGCGCGATCGCATCGGCCTCGTCCTCGAAGGGGAGCACGGCCACGACGGGGCCGAAGACCTCCTCGGTGGCGATCCGCGATCCGCGTTCCGGCGTCACGACGGTCGGCGCGAACCAGGCGCCCGGCCCCTCGGGCGCGGTGCCGCGGAAGGCGACGGGCACGTCCTCGGTGAGGAAGGCCGCGACGCTCTCGCGGTGGGCGAGCGTGACGAGCGGGCCGACCTCGGTCGACTCGTCCGTCGGGTCGCCGACCCGCACGCCCTGCACCGCCCGCTCGAAGCCCTCCATGAAGCGGTCGTAGACGCTGCGCTGCACGAGCAGCCGGCTCCGCGCGCAGCAGTCCTGCCCGGCGTTGTCGAAGACCGAGTAGGGCGCGGTCGCGGCGGCCTGCTCGATGTCTGCGTCGGCGAAGACGATGTTCGCGCTCTTGCCGCCGAGCTCCAGGGTGACGCGCTTCACCTGCTCGGCGCAGCCGGCCATGATCCGCTTGCCGACGGCGGTCGAGCCGGTGAAGACCACCTTGCGCACCTCCGGATGGGTGACGAAGCGGTCGCCGACGACGGAGCCGCGACCGGGGAGGACCTGGAAGAGCCCCTCGGGGAGGCCGGCCTCGAGCGCGAGCTCGCCGAGGCGGATGCTCGTGAGGGGCGTCCACTCCGCCGGCTTCAGGAGCACGGCGTTCCCGGCGGCGAGGGCCGGTGCGAAGCCCCAGGAGGCGATCGTCATGGGGAAGTTCCACGGCGTGATGACCCCCACGACGCCGAGCGGCTCGTGGAAGGTCACGTCGAGTCCGCCCGCGACGGGGATCTGCTGGCCGATGAGCCGCTCGGGCGATCCCGCGTAGTACTCGAGCACGTCGCGCACGTGCCCGGCCTCCCAGCGCGACTGCGTGATCGGGTGCCCCGAGTTCGCCGTCTCGAGCCCGGCGAGGTGCTCGAGATCGCCGTCGACGGCGTCCGCGAAGCGGCGGAGCGACCGTGCGCGGTCGGCGGGCGCGAGCCGCGCCCACGTTCGCTGCGCGGTCGCGGCGCGCGCGATCGCGGCGTCCGTGTCCGCGAGGTCGAGGTGGGCGACCTCGCGGACGACGGTCCCGTCGGCCGGGTTGATGACGGTGTAGCTCATGATGCTCCTGACGCTCGGGGCGCTGGCGCGCCGGTGCGGGACCGCCGGTGGGCGCGGGCGGCGCGGACGAGGCCTGCGAAGAGGCGGCGATCCGCCGCGTTCTCCTCGGGGTGCCACTGGACCGCGATGCCGAAGGGCACCGCGTCGAGTTCGAGGGACTCGATCACGCCGTCCGCGGTGCGGCTGGTGACGGTGAGGCCGTCGCCGACGCGGTCGATCCCCTGATGATGGTAGAGGTCGGCGACGGCCCGCGGTTCGTCGCCGAAGAGGCCTCCGATCCTGCTGCCCGGGTCGACCTCTACCTCGATGCGGTTGAAGCGGCCGGCGCCGAGCTGGTAGCGGTCGTCGCCCACGAGGTCGGGCAGATGCTGGGTGAGCGTGCCGCCGCGCTCGACGTTGAGCACCTGCGCGCCGCGGCAGATCCCGAGGAAGGGGAGTTCGATGTCGATCGCCGCCTGCAGCACCGCGGCCTCGAACTCGTCCCGATCGGTGCGCGGCGCCCCGGTGCGCTCGTGCGGCCGCTGCCCGTAGCGCGCGGGATCCACGTCGGCGCCCCCGGAGAGCACGAGCCCGTCGAGCGCCCCGACGATCGCCTCGGCGACGCCGGGGGCGACCGGCTGCGGCGGGAGGACGACGGCGATGCCGCCGGCGTCGGTGACGCCGCGCAGGTAGACCTCGGGGAGGAAGGATGCGCGGACGTCCCAGACCCCGGTCCGGGCCTGCTCGAGGTAGCTCGTGATGCCGATGATCGGCGCGGGATCCATGGCGGCTCCTGGTGCTCGTGGGGGAGGGGGGTCAGAGTCGTTCGAAGCCGCGCACGCGCTCCCAGTCGGTGACGGCGGCGTCGAAGGCGGCGACCTCGATCCGCGCGGCGTGCACGTAGTGCTCGACCACCTCGTCGCCGAAGGCCCGTCGGGCGAGCTCCGAGCGCTCGAACAGGTCCGCGGCCTCGCGGAGGGTGGTGGGCACGCGGGCGATGTCGCTGTCGTAGGCGTTGCCCGCGAGCGGCTCGCCGAGTGCGAGCCCGCGCTCGATGCCGTCGAGCCCGGCGGCGAGCATGCCCGCGACCGCGAGGTACTGGTTCACATCGCCGCCCGGCACGCGGTTCTCGACCCGCATGGCGTGCCCCCGGCCGACGACGCGCAGCGCGCAGGTGCGGTTGTCGTGCCCCCAGGCGACGGCCGTCGGCGCGAAGCTGCCGTCGACGTAGCGCTTGTAGGAGTTGATGTTCGGGGCGAAGAGGAGCGTGAACTCGCGCATGGCGGCGAGCTGGCCGGCGACGAAGCTGCGGAACAGCGGGGACATGCCGTCCGGCGCGTCGGCGTCGGCGAAGACGGGTGCGCCCGCGGCGCTGCGCAGGCTCGTGTGCACGTGGCAGCTGTTGCCCTCGCGCTCGTTGAACTTCGCCATGAAGGTGAGGCTCTTGCCGTGCGCGTCGGCGATCTCCTTGGAGCCGCTCTTGTAGATGGAATGGTTGTCGCAGGTGGTGATCGCGTGGGCGTAGCGGAAGGCGATCTCCTGCTGGCCGAGATTGCACTCGCCCTTCACGCCCTCGCAGTACATGCCGGCGCCGTCCATGGAATTGCGGATGTCGCGCAGCAGCGGCTCCATCCGCGTCGAGGCGTGGAGGGCGTAGTCGACGTTGTAGTCGCTGCCCGGGGTGAGGTCGCGGTAGCCCTTGCGCCACGCGGAGCGGAAGTCGTCCTCGAAGACGATGAACTCGAGCTCGGTGCCGACGAAGGGCACGAGGTCGCGCTCGGCGAGCCGCTCCACCTGGCGCCTCAGGATCTGCCTGGGGGAGACGGCGATGGGGGCGTGGTCGGCGGCAGTCGTGAGGTCGGCGATGACGAGCGCGGTGCCCGGGAGCCAGGGGGCGAGGCGGAGCGTCCCGAGATCCGGGATCATCGCCATGTCGCCGTAGCCGCTCTCCCAGCTGGTGAGCGCGTAGCCGTCGACCGTGTTGAGCTCGACGTCGACGGCGAGGAGGTAGTTGCAGCACTCCGAGCCGTGCTCCATGGCGTCCTCGAGGAAGAGCCTCGCGGAGATGCGCTTGCCGACCAGCCGACCCTGCACGTCGGTGAACGCGACGATCACGGTGTCGATCTCGCCCGCGGCGACGGCCCGCCTCAGCTCGTCCGGGGTGAGGTTGCCGCTGTTCGGGATCATGTGGGCTCCTTGCTCGTCGTCGAGACCGGGTGTCACGTCAATGGTCGATCGCTCGACCATTAAAGCACGTCCCCCTCGGTGATCGCGCGGAAGAATTTACATAAAGGTGGTGGTAAACGACCAATAGATCGCTATAGTCGGTCTCGACATCGCACCACCGCAGCGTCGACGACGCACGACGCGCACCGATCACACCGCAGTGAAAGGGGCCGAGATGGCCAAGGACACGTTGAGAGTCTCCGGGGTGACGTACACCACCGCGGAATCCGGGTACTTCGAGAAGCGCAAGCTCAAGCGCGCCGCCGGCGTCTGGGGGCTCTGGGGCCTCGCCGTCGGGGCCGTGATCTCCGGCAACTTCTCCGGATGGAACTTCGGCATCGAGGCGGCCGGCTTCGGCGGCATGCTCATCGCCTTCGCCATCCTCGTGGTCATGTACTACGGCCTCGTCTTCTCCATCGGCGAGATGGCCGCAGCCATGCCGCACACGGGAGGGGCCTACTCCTTCGGCCGCGCGGCGATGGGGCCGTGGGGCGGCTTCGTGACGGGGCTCGCGGAATCCATCGAGTACGTCGCGACGACCGCGGTCATCGTCTACTTCTCCGCGGGCTACGCCAACGGCGTCACGGAGGGGCTCATGGGGTTCAGCCTGCCGAACTGGGTGTGGTGGATCATCCTCTACGCCGCCTTCGTGGCGCTCAACACGGCGGGCGCGGCCATCTCGCTCAAGTTCGCGATCGTCGTCTCCTTCGTCTCGATCGGCGTGCTCGTGCTCTTCGCCGTCATGGCGTTCGCGAGCGGCACCGTGAACTGGGGGAGCCTCCTCGACATCGCGCCCGACCCCGGGCAGTCCGCCTTCCTGCCGCACGGCGTGCTGCCGATCCTCTTCGCGCTGCCCTTCGCCATGTGGCTCTTCCTCGGCATCGAGGAGCTGCCCCTCGCTGCGGAGGAGTCGCACGATCCCGTCCGCGACATCCCGCGCGCCGGCCTCTGGGCCCGCGGCACCCTCATCGTCACCGGCCTCCTCGTGCTCCTGCTCAACACCGCCGTGCTCGGCGCCGAGGCCACGGGTGTCGCGGGGGAGCCGCTCCTCGACGGCTTCCGCGCGATCCTCGGCGACGATCTCGCCTGGGTCGCCGGTCTCCTCGCCCTCTTCGCGCTGTTCGGCCTGCTCGCTTCGCTGCAGGGAATCATGTTCGCCTACGGGCGCAACCTCTACTCCCTCTCCCGCGCGGGCTACTACCCCAAGTTCCTCTCGCTCACGGGCTCGCGCCAGACCCCCTGGGTCGCGCTCATCGCCGGGGCGATCATCGGCCTCGCCGCGCTCGTCATCGTGGAGCTCACGGGCGGCGACAGCGGCGTCGGCGGCGCCGTCGTCCTGAACATCGCCGTGTGGGGCGCCGTGCTCGCCTACTTCATGCAGATGCTGTCCTTCATCATCCTGCGCCGCAAGTACCCCGATGCGAAGCGACCGTATCGCAGCCCCTGGGGCGTGTTCGGCGCCGCGGCGGCGGCCGTGATCTCGGCGCTCATCTTCCTCGGCTTCCTGCTCAACGAGACCTTCCGTCCGGCCATCGTGGCGATCGTGGTGGTCTACGTCGTCGGCCTGCTCATCTTCGGGCTCTACACCCGCCACCGCCTCATCCTCTCGCCCGAGGAGGAGTACGCGGTCTCGGGCGGGCTCCACGGCGACCCGCAGCGCGAAGGCTACGGCGGGGAGGTCGAGGAGGAGCTCCTGGCGCTCGACGGCACGGACGCCGCCGGCGATCCCGATCGGCCGCGCGCCGTGTAGAGTGAGACCGCAGCAGCACATCTGAATACCGGCCATCACGTCATGGCGGGAGAGCCCGGGCCGAGCGCCCGGCGCCGTAGGAGCAACCCCTCCCCGGGAATCTCTCAGGCCCCCGTACCGTCACGACACGGCGACTCTGGAAAGCGGCAGGCGCGCGAGCGCCGGCTCACCGACGGTGCAAGGATGCGCCCGCCCGGGCGGGCGCATCCGAATCTCTCAGGTACCCATCACAGAGCGGGGAGGATCCTCTCGTCCGCTTCGTGCCCCGCACGACGTCCCCTCGGAGATCCTCGTGAGCCCCACCCCTCCAGCCAGCGCCTTCGCCGACCGGCACATCGGCGTGACCGCCCCCGCCGATGTGCGGGCCATGCTCGACCGCCTCGGCTACGCCGAGCTCGACGAACTCGTCGACGCCGCGGTCCCGAGCGCCATCCGCATGGACGGTCCGCTCGACCTCCCCGCCGGCGTCGGCGAGGAGCAGATCCTCGCCGAGCTCCGCGGCTTCGCGGCGAAGAACACCCCGATGGTCCAGATGATCGGGCAGGGCTTCTCGGACACGCACACGCCCCCGGTGATCCGTCGGAACGTCCTCGAGAGCCCCGCCTGGTACACCGCGTACACGCCGTACCAGCCGGAGATCTCGCAGGGACGCCTCGAGGCGCTCCTGAACTTCCAGACGATGGTCTCCGACCTCACGGCGCTGCCCGTGGCGAACGCCTCGATGCTCGACGAGAGCTCCGCGGCCGCCGAGGCCGTGCTCCTCATGCGCCGCGCCGGCAAGGCGTCGCCCACCGCGAAGGCCGTGCTCGACGCCGCGCTCTTCCCGCAGACCATCGCCGTGATCCGGGGCCGCGCCGAGGCGCTTGGCTTCGAGGTCGAGGTCGCCGACCTCGGCGCCGGGCTGCCCGAGGGGGAGCTCTTCGGCATCGTGCTGCAGCAGCCGGGCGACCGCGGCGCCGTCGTCGACCACGCGGCGACGATCGCCGCGGCGCGGGAGCGCGGCGCGATGGTGACCGTGATCGCCGATCTGCTCTCCCTCACCCTCATCGTGCCGCCGGGCGAGCAGGGCGCCGACGTCGCCGTGGGCAGCACCCAGCGCTTCGGCGTGCCGCTCTTCTTCGGCGGCCCCCACGCGGCGTACCTCGCGGTCCGCGCCGGGCTCGAGCGCTCGCTCCCCGGCCGCCTCGTCGGCGTGTCCAGGGACGCCGCGGGCCGACAGGCCTATCGGCTCGCGCTGCAGACCCGCGAGCAGCACATCCGCAGGGAGAAGGCGACGAGCAACATCTGCACCGCGCAGGCGCTGCTCGCCATCACGGCGTCGATGTACGCCGTGTACCACGGCCCCGAGGGGCTCCGGGCCATCGCCGAGCGCGTGCACGCGCACGCGAGGGCGCTCGCCGCGGCGCTCGCCGCCGCGGGGATCCCGCTCGCCTCGGCCTCGTTCTTCGACACGGTCGTCGCCGAGGTCCCCGGCCGCGCCGACGCGGTGATCGCGGCCGCGGCCGCGGCCGGGATCAACCTGCGCCGCATCGATGCGGGCACGGTCGGCGTCTCGACCGACGAGACCACGACGGCCGCGCACATCGCCGCCGTGGCGCGCGCCTTCGGCGCCGCCGAGCCGAGCGCGCCGGCGCCGGGCGCCGCGTTCCCGCCGGCGCTCGCCCGCACGAGCGACTACCTCAGCCACCCGATCTTCGCCACCGTGCGCTCCGAGACCCAGATGCTGCGGTACCTGCGCCGCCTCGCGGACCGCGACCTCGCGCTCGACCGCACGATGATCCCGCTCGGATCCTGCACGATGAAGCTCAACGCGACCGCCGAGATGGAGGCCATCTCCTGGCCGGAGTTCGCGGGCATCCACCCGTACGCGCCCGCCGAGCAGACCGTCGGCTGGCGCGAGCTCATCGCGGAGCTCGAGCGCCGACTGGTCGCCATCACCGGGTACGCCGGCATGTCGCTGCAGCCGAACTCGGGCGCGCAGGGCGAGCTCGCCGGCCTCCTCGCCATCCGCGGCTACCACCGCTCACGGGGCGAGGCGGACCGCACGGTCTGCCTCATCCCCGCCTCGGCGCACGGCACGAACGCGGCCTCCGCCGTGCTCGCCGGGATGCGCGTCGTCGTCGTGCGGAACACCGACTCCGGGCACATCGACCTCGACGATCTGCGCGCGAAGGTCGAGGCGCATCGCGACCAGCTCGCCGCGATCATGATCACCTACCCCTCCACCTACGGCGTCTACGACACGGACGTGCACGAGGTGTGCGGGCTCGTCCACGCCGCCGGCGGACAGGTCTACATCGACGGCGCCAACATGAACGCCCTCGTCGGCATCGCGCAGCCCGGGCGCTTCGGCGGCGACGTGTCGCACCTCAACCTGCACAAGACCTTCGCGATCCCGCACGGCGGCGGCGGCCCGGGCGTCGGCCCCATCGGGGTCGCCGAGCACCTGCTCCCGTTCCTCCCCGGCGATCCGCGCGGCGGGGGAGCGACGGGCGGCGCGGCGGTCGTCGCGACGATCTTCGGCTCCGCCGGGGTCCTCCCGATCTCCTACGCGTACATCGCGCTCATGGGAGCCGAGGGGCTCGCGCGGGCGACGCGGACGGCGCTCCTCAGCGCGAACTACATCGCCGCGAGGCTCGCCGAGCACTTCCCCGTGCTCTTCACGGGGGAGTCCGGCCTCGTCGCGCACGAGTGCATCCTCGACCTCCGCGAGCTCACCGCGCGTTCGGGCGTCACCGCCGAGGACGTCGCGAAGCGCCTCATCGACTTCGGCTTCCACGCGCCGACGCTCGCCTTCCCCGTCGCCGGGACGCTCATGGTCGAGCCCACGGAGTCCGAGGACCTCGGCGAGATCGAGCGCTTCATCGCGGCCATGATCGCGATCCGCGGCGAGATCGCGGACGTCGCCGAGGGCCGCTGCCCCCTCGGCGACTCGCCGCTGCGGCTCGCCCCGCACACGGCCGAAGCGCTGCTCGACGCGGACTGGGACCGGGCATACACCCGCGAGCGGGCCGCGTACCCGGTCGCCTCGCTCCGCGCCGACAAGTACTTCCCGCCGGTGGGGCGGATCGACGGTGCGCACGGCGATCGCAACCTCGTCTGCTCCTGCCCGCCGCCCGAGGCCTTCGCATGACCTGCCGAGCCGCGACCCCCGCGAATCCCACCCCGACGAATCCGACTCCCGCACACCCGACCCCGACGACACCGACCGACGAGAGCAGGACACCATGAGCGACCCCAGGCGCACCGCGCTCGGCGCCGAGCACGACGCGCTCGGCGCGACCTTGACCGACTTCGGCGGCTGGGAGATGCCGCTGCGGTACGGCTCCGAGCTCGCCGAGCACCGCGCCGTCCGTGAGGCGGCCGGGCTCTTTGACCTCTCCCATATGGGGGAGCTGCGCGTCACCGGAGCCGACGCCGCCGTCTTCCTCAACAGCGCACTCGTGGGGGACCTCGCGAGGGTCGCCGTGGGCCGCGCGAAATACTCGCTGATCTGCGCGGAGGACGGCGGGATCATCGACGACCTCATCGTCTACCGGCTCGGGGACGCGGAGTTCCTCGTCGTGCCGAACGCGGGCAACGCCGGGACCGTCGCGGCGGCCCTCGCGGAGCGCGCCGACGGCTTCGAGGTCCGTGTCGCCGACGAGACCGCGGAGACGAGCCTCATCGCCGTGCAGGGCCCGGCCTCGGCCGCGATCCTCGACGGGCTCCTGCCCGAACAGGATCGGGAGGCCGTCGCCGGCCTGCGGTACTACGCCGCGGCGCAGCTCGCGGTCGCCGGCGTGCCCGTGCTCCTCGCCCGCACCGGGTACACGGGCGAGGACGGGTTCGAGCTCTACGTGCCGAACGCGCGGGCCGCGGAGCTCTGGCGCGCCCTCCTCGCCGCGGGCGGGCCGCAGGGCCTCGTGCCGGCCGGACTCGCCGCGCGCGACTCCCTGCGGCTCGAAGCCGGGATGCCGCTCTACGGGCACGAGCTCAGCCTCGAGCTCACCCCCTTCGACGCGGGTCTCGCCCCCGTCGTCTCCTTCGCGAAGCCCGAGCGCTTCGTCGGGCGCGACGCGCTCGAGCGCCGTCGCGACGCACCCCCCGGCCTGACGCTCGTCGGGCTGCGGGGCGAGGGACGGCGCGCGGGGCGCGAGGGCTACGCGGTGCACGCCGCAGGGTCCGGGGTCGAGGCGGCGGCGATCGGCCGCATCACGAGCGGGCAGCCGAGTCCCACGCTCGGCGCCCCCATCGCGCTCGCCTATCTCGATCCCGCGTCGGCCGAGCCGGGCACCCGCGTCGAGGTCGACCTCCGCGGCAAGCGCGAGCCCTTCATCGTCGTCCCCCTGCCCTTCTACCGGCGCGGCGGGTGAGCGCGCCGCGAGACGGCGCACGAACCGCACCGGCGTCGGCGCGATCCGCTCCGACCGCTTCTGATCCGTACCGACCACCGAACACCGTAAGGAACCCCTCATGAGCACCGTCAAGTCAGGCCTCCGCTACTCCGCCGAGCACGAGTGGATCGACGCCGGCAGCCCCGCGACGATCGGCATCAGCGAGGTCGCCGCCGATGCGCTCGGCGAGATCGTCTACGTCGATCTGCCCGAGCTCGGTGCGACCGTCGCCGTCGGCTCCGTCATCGGCGAGGTAGAGTCCACGAAGTCCGTCTCCGAGCTCTTCTCACCGGTCGCCGGGGAGGTCGTCGAGGTGAACGCCGCCGTCGTCGACGACCCGGCGCTCATCAACAGCGATCCCTACGGCGCCGCCTGGCTCATCAGGGTCGCCGTGAGCGAGGAGGGGCCGCTGCTGAGCGCAGAGCAGTACGCCGCCGACAACGGGGCCGAGCTCTGAGCGCGCGCGTGGCCCTACGATGATGCCATGACCGGAACATCTGCGGGCCGGCGCTCGCTCGCGCAGCGACTCGACGCCCTGCCCTTCACCAGGAAGCACGGCAGACTGCTCACCGGCTCCGGAGTCGGCTGGGCGCTCGACGCGATGGACGTCGGGCTCATCTCCTTCATCATCGCCGCGCTGACGCAGCAGTGGGGGCTCGACAAGGGGGAGAGCGGGCTCATCGCCTCGATCGGCTTCGCCGGCATGGCGATCGGCGCGAGCCTCGGCGGCCTGCTCGCCGATCGCTTCGGCCGCCGGCAGGTCTTCGCGATCACGCTGCTCGTGTACGGGCTCGCGACCGGGGCGAGCGCGCTCGCCGGCGGCGTCGCCGTGCTGCTCGTGCTCCGCTTCTTCGTGGGTCTCGGTCTGGGGGCCGAGCTGCCGGTCGCCTCGACCTACGTGAGCGAGTTCGCACCGGCGCGCATCCGAGGTCGGCTCATCGTCATCCTCGAGGCGTTCTGGGCGGTCGGCTGGACGGCCTCGGCCGTGATCGGCTACTTCGTCGTGCCGGCCTCGGCGGACGGCTGGCGCTGGGCCTTCGCGCTCGGCGCCGTCCCCGCCGTGTACGCGCTCGTGGTGCGCTGGGGGCTCCCCGAGTCGCCGCGCTGGCTCGCGGGGCGCGGACGCACCGCGGAGGCCGAGCGGATCGTCTCGGAGTTCGAGGCCGCGGCCGGCGGGCGCACGGTGAGCGAGGGGCCGTGCGCGAAGGCGCCGCGGCGACCGAGTCCGCCGCGGCGACCGAGTCCGCCGCGGCATCCACCGCGGCGCCCGATGCCGCCGCCGCGGCGCCGCTCGCCGCCTCGGCCGGGAGTCGCCTGGCGGGGCTCTGGACCGCCGAGTTCCGCGGGCGGACGGTCGCGATCTGGGTGGTCTGGTTCTGCGTGAACTTCGCGTACTACGGCGCGTTCATCTGGATCCCGAGCATCCTCGTGGACGCGGGATTCAGCCTCGTGCGCTCCTTCGGCTTCACCCTCATCATCACGCTCGCCCAGCTCCCCGGCTACGCCGTCGCGGCGTGGCTCATCGAGCGCTGGGGGAGGCGGCTCACCCTCTCGGTCTTCCTGCTGGGCTCGGCGGTCTCCGCGATCGTCTTCGGTACGGTGCACGCCGAGGCGGCGATCATCGCCTCGGGCATGGCGCTCTCGTTCTTCAACCTCGGCGCCTGGGGCGCCCTCTACGCGGTGACGCCCGAGATCTACCCCACCTCGCTGCGTGCGACGGGCGCGGGCTGGGCGGCGGGAGTCGGGCGCATCGCGTCGATCGCGGCGCCGCTCCTCGTCCCGGTGCTCCTCGCCGCGGGGGGATCCGGCCTCACCTTCGGGGTCTTCGCGATCTTCTTCCTGCTCGCGGGGGCGCGGCCTGGGGGCTCGTCGATCGTCGGGGCGAGACGCTCGACGACCGCTGAGGCGCTAGCCTGGAGGCATGGCAGGACGGAAGCAGGGGGCGAGCATCGGCGTCGGCATCGCGCTCGGAGCGGCGATCGGCACGGCGCTCGGCGTCGCGACCGGCAACGTGGGCCTGTGGATCGGCGTCGGGATCGCGGTCGGCGTCGTCGTCGGCCTGCTGCTCGGCGCGGGCAAGGCCGACGACGGCGAACGGACGGGCGACGGCTCCGAGCAGTGACCCTCCGTGCAGGGGGAGCGCATAGCGTTCAGAAAACGCTGGATATCCTCGCCGGGGAGGCGCAGAATGGACCGATGGGGGTCGAGGAACCGGGAGAGTTGCCGACCTGTCCCAGGTGCCGGATCACGGTGATGTGGCCGGTCCGCGACGGGTGGCAGTGCGAGGACTGCGAGTACCATGCGCGCGCGGATGGGCGCGTCTACGCGGATGCCGGGCGGCACGCGGATCGCGGCGCCGAACCGGCCCCCTGAACCGGGGTCTGCCCCCGTCGGCGGGGCGGCTCAGGCGGCGTCGGCGCGCTCCCGCGCCTCGAGCACCCGGTCCATGTGGGTCCTCGCCCACTCCTCGATGGCCTGGAGCGGTTCTTGCAGGGTCGTCCCGAGCTCGGTGAGCGCGTACTCCACGCGCGGCGGCACCTCGGGGTACGCGGTGCGCGAGACCAGCCCGTCGCGCTCGAGCGCGCGCAGGGTCTGCGTGAGCATCTTCTGGGAGACCCCCTCCACGCGGCGGGCGATCTCGGAGAAGCGGCGCGGACCGTCGCGGAGCGCGCCGATGACCAGCACGGTCCAGCGATCGCCGATGCGGTTGAGCAGCTCCCGGGTGGGGCACTCCCTGGCGTAGGGGTCGAACGCCAGCGTTCGCTCCAGCGTCATGCCAGCCTCCTCGAACTCGGCGCGGGCCCCGACTCGGTTACCGCGAAGTGCCTACTTCCCCTGGGGAAGCAAGTTACCTACAGTAAGTATTGCACGTCGCGCGTGCGACCGCGCGACCTCGATCGAAAGGACAGCAGCACATGGCACGCATCACCGTTCTCGGAGGCACCGGATACGCCGGGAAGCACATCGTCGCGGCGGCCGCGCAGCGCGGGCACGACGTGGTGGCCTACAGCAGGTCGACCCCTGAGGCTCCGATCGCGGGCGTCGAGTACCGCACCGGCAACGTCTCGGACCCCGAAGTGATCGCGGCCGCCGTCTCGGGCAGCGACGTGGTGATCTCGGCGCTGTCGCCGCGCGGCGAGCTGGAGGGCCAGGGGAAGCTGCGCGCGTTCGAAGCGGAGATCGCGCGGCTCGCGCAGCAGGGCGGGGTGCGCTTCGGCGTGGTCGGCGGCGCCGGATCGCTCCAGGCTGCCCCCGGCGGCCCGCTCGTCATCGACACGCCCGACTTCCCCGACGCGATCAAGCCCGAGGCGCGCGAGCTCGGCAGCGTGCTCGAGGATCTGCGCGCGAGCGATGAAGCCCTCGATTGGTTCTTCCTGAGCCCCGCGGGCGGCTTCGGCGCCTGGGCGCCCGGCGAGGCGACCGGCGACTACCGCGTGGGCGGCGACGTGCTGCTCGTCGATGAGGAAGGCCAGTCCTTCATCTCAGGCGCCGACCTCGGCCTCGCCGTCGTGCGCGAGATCGAGGAGCCCGCGCACCGGCGCCAGCGCTTCACCGTCGCCTACTGAGCCGCGCGACCGCCCGCGGGCCGGCCGTGCGCCGGGCGCCCGGGCGGTCCCGCCCGGCACCGTCCCCGTCAGTCCCCGCCCGCGTGCGGGAGGGGCTCCGAAGATGCGCTAGGCTGGTCGAGTTGCCATTGCTCGCCTCCGTAGCTCAGGGGATAGAGCGCCGGTTTCCGGTACCGTAGGTCGGGGGTTCGAATCCCTCCGGGGGCACTGCAACGCGAGACACCCTCTCCGCTTCGGCGGAGGGGGTGTTCTGCTCCTCGGGGTCGCCCCGGCGCACCGATGGGGCTCGACCCGACTGTGAGAAGATAGGGCGCATCATGTTCCTCGCAGTGCACGGACCGGTCGACGCGCCTCCGGTCCTTCTGCTCCACGGGGGCGGCGTCGCCGGATGGATGTGGGACTCGCTGAGAGATGAGCTGCGTGCCGACCACCGCGTGCTGGTCCCCGATCTGCCCGGTCACGGAGCTTCGGCCGGCGCCCCGTACCTCTCCCACGACGCGACGATCGACGATCTAGCACGGCTCCTCGCGACGCACGCGCCGGATCGCCCGTCGGCAGTGGTCGGGTTCTCCCTCGGGGCACAACTCGCCATCCGATTGGCCTCCGAGCGACCGGACTGGTCTCAGACGCGGTCGTCGTGAGCGGGCAGGCGCATGCGTTGCCGTTCACCTCGCTCACCCTTGCCATGCTGAGTGTGGCAGCTCCACTCGCGCGCGTCCGGTGGTTCGCGAAACTGCAGGCTCGAGAGCTGCGTGTTCCCGCTCGGCTGATCGGGCAGTATCTGCGCACGAGCGCGGGTATCTCGAAGGGCTCACTGCTCGCGTCCGTCGAAGACAATCTCCGATTCGTGCTCCCTGAGGCCTGGGCGAAGTTCCCAGGACGGGCGCTCATCCTCGTGGGACAGCGCGAGCGTCGGCTCATGCGGGAATCGGCGAGCGGCATCCATCGCGCGCTCCCGGGCAGCGAGCTGATCACGGTCGGCGGCTGCGGCCACGGCATTCCGTTGGAGCGCGCCGCGTGGTTCAACGCACTCGTCGGCGACTGGCTCCGCCAGACCTCCTGACGCGCGGCCTCGCGCTCCGGGTCGTGAAGATCCACGAGCCCCGCGACCCGCGCCGCACGGAGACGTCGACGGGAATGACGTGAAGCGGGGGTATGCGGGCCTGAAACGCCCGAATGCGTCATTCCCGCGCGGGTTCGGGGCGGAGGAGACCGCGGGCGACGGACGGAGTTCGGGGCGGAGGAGGCCGCGGGCGACGGCCGGAGACCGGGGCGGCGGAGGGAGTGCTCGCGCCCGACGCGGCGCAAGCCCTTGACGCCCGCGCTCGCGAAGTGGTCGACTGGCCGACAGGAGCGGCCTCGCCGCTCCCCGACACGGAGGAGGCGGGCATGGGATGGCGGAGCGCGCGCGTGCGCGGCGAAGCGGCGCGGGCCGGCGGGATCGATACGGTGAAGCCCGCCGATACGGCAAAGTCCGCCGATACGGTGAAGCCCGCCGATGCGGCGAAGCCCGCGGCCGCGGCCGGCTCCGCGGACGCGGCCGGATCCCGGGACGGGCGCGGCCGGCGCGGCGGGCGCGACGGTCGCGGCGGGCGAGACCGCAACGGCGGCAACGGCGGCCACGACGGCCACGGCGGCCGCGCGACCGGGACACCGCGGGCGCCGTGGGGGAGCGGGGGCCGCATCAACCCCTTCACCTTCGGCCTCCTCGGCGCGCTCGGCGTCCTCGTCGCGCTGCTCATCGGCTCGATCGTGGGACAGCTCGGCACCGTCCTCGTCTACGTCGGCGTCGCGCTCTTCCTCTCGCTCGGTCTCGACCCGATCGTCTCGGCGATCGAGCGCCGCCTGCCGCGGCCCGCCGCCGTGGCCGTCGTCGTGGGCGTCGTCGTCCTCGCGTTCGCCGGCATCCTGCTCGCCATCGTCCCCGTGCTCGTGCGCCAGATCGCCAACCTCGTCGACTCGGCGCCGCAGATGGTCGACGACGTGACCGGGAGCGCGTGGTACGCGCAGCTCACCGAGCAGTTCGGCTCGAATTTCGACGACGCGGTGTCCGGGGTGCTCGGCTTCCTGCAGGACCCGGGGAACCTCGGCCAGATCGGGGGCGGGCTCGTCGCGGTCGGCGCCGGGATCGCGGGCGGCATCACGGGGATCATCATCGTGCTGATCCTCACCCTCTACTTCATGGCCTCGATGCGCGCCATGAAGCGCCTCGCGGTGCGCTTCGTGCCCGCCTACCAGCGCCCCCGCTTCCGCGAGCTCCTCGAGGACGTCTCGGGCGCGGTGGGCCGCTACGTGATCGGACAGGTGAGCCTCGCGCTCATCAACGGGATCCTGAGCCTCGTCTACCTGAGCATCATCGGGGCGCCGCTGCCGGCGCTCCTCGCGCTGATCGCCTTCGTCGGCTCGCTGATCCCCCTCGTGGGCACCCTCTCGGCGTCCATCGTCATCTCCCTGGTGTGCCTCGTGGAGTCGCCGCCGACCGCGCTCGCCGCGGCGATCTACTACCTCGTCTACATGCAGATCGAGGCGTACGTGCTCAGCCCCCGCATCATGAGCAAGGCCGTCGCCGTCCCGGGGTCCCTCGTCGTGATCGCCGCCGTCGGCGGCGGCGCGCTCGGCGGGATCCTCGGCGCCCTCGTCGCGATCCCCGTCGCCGCGAGCATCATCATCATCGTGCAGAAGGTCGTCTTCCCCGCGCAGGACGAGAAGTCCTCGCCCCCGGAGGCGCGCCTCGCGCCGCCCCGGGCCGAGGCGTAGGCTCGAGACGACCGCGCACCGACCGCCCGCCGCGAGGGGCGGCGGACGGCTCCGCACCCGGGCGGTCCCCGGGAGGACCGAGGAGGCAGGATCGCATGGCCACCGTCGCCGAGCACATCGTGGCAACGCTGAAGACCAACGGAGTCGAACGGGTCTACGGGTTGCCGGGGGATTCCCTCAACGGCTTCACGGACGCGCTCCGCCGAGACGGATCGATCCGCTGGATCCACGTGCGCCACGAGGAGTCGGCGGCATTCGCCGCCTCCGCGGACGCGGCGACGACGGGGGAGTTGGCCGTGGTCGCCGGATCCTGCGGACCGGGCAACCTGCACTTCATCAACGGGCTCTACGACGCGAACCGCTCCCGGGTGCCCGTGCTCGCGATCGCCGCGCACATCCCGACGAGCGAGATCGGCAGCGGCTACTTCCAGGAGACGCGCCCCCAGGAGCTGTTCCGCGAGGCGAGCGTCTACAGCGAGTACGTCGCGAGCCCCAGCCAGATGCCCCGCGTGCTCGAGATCGCGATGCGCACGGCCGTCGAGCGCCGCGGCGTCGCCGTGGTCGTGATCCCGGGGGATGTGGCGCTCGCCGACAGCCTCGCCGCCGCCGCGCACCGGATCGAGCGGGCCGCGCCCGTGGTCGTGCCGAATCCGTCCGAGCTCGACCGCGCAGCCGAGATCCTCACCGGCGCGAAGCGCGTCACGATCCTCGCGGGCGCCGGGGTCGCCGGGGCGCACGCGGAGGTCGTGGCGCTCGCGGACCGCCTCGCCGCTCCCGTCGTGCACGCGCTGCGCGGCAAGGAATGGATCGAGTACGACAACCCCTTCGATGTCGGCATGACCGGACTGCTCGGCTTCGCCTCGGGGTACCGGGCCATGGACGCCGCCGACGCGCTGCTCATGCTCGGCACGGACTTCCCCTACACACAGTTCTACCCGGAGGGTGCGGCGATCATCCAGGTCGACATCCGCGGCGAGCAGATCGGCCGTCGGCGCCCGGTCGACCTCGGACTCGTCGGCGACGCCGGGGAGACGGCGCGCGCGCTGCTCGGCCGCATCCCGGGGGGTCGGGATCGCGCGCACCTCGACGATGCCCGGGCGCACTACGCGAAGACCCGCGCCAAGCTCGACGAGCTCGCGGTGCCCGCGAAGCGGGGGCAGCCCATCCATCCGCAGCACCTCACACGGCTCCTCGACGAGGCGGCGGCCGCGGATGCCGTCTTCACCGCGGACGTGGGCTCGCCCACGGTCTGGGCGGCGCGCTACCTCACGATGAACGGACGGCGCCGCCTCATCGGCTCATTCACCCATGGCTCCATGGCGAACGCGCTGCTGCACGGCATCGGCGCTCAGGCCGCGCATCCCGGACGGCAGGTGGTCGCACTCGCGGGCGACGGCGGCCTCGCCATGATGCTCGGCGAACTCATCACGCTCACCCAGAACCGGCTGCCCGTGAAGACGATCGTGGTGAACAACTCGTCGCTGAACTTCGTGGAGCTCGAGATGAAGGCCGCCGGGTTCGTCACCTACGGCACGGATCTCGAGAACCCCGACTTCGCGGAGGTCGCGCGGGCCCTCGGCATCTTCTCCCGCCGCGTCGAACGCTCGGAGGAGCTGCCGGACGCGCTGGCCGAGGTGCTCGCGCACGACGGACCCGCCCTCCTCGATGTGGTGACCGAGCGCCAGGAGCTCTCCATGCCGCCGGCGATCAGCGCGGAGCAGGTGAAGGGCTTCGCCCTGTACGCGATCCGCACCGTCATGTCCGGACGCGGCGACGAGCTGCTCGACCTCGCCCGCGCCAACTGGCGGCAGCTGTTCTGAGGAGGGGCGGGATGCGACTCGAGGATCGGACGGCGACGCCGGAGGAGCACCAGCGGCTCGCCGAGGCGGCGGGGTGGCAGGGGCACTTCGATGATGAGCTCCGGGCGGCTTCGCTGGCGGCCTCGCTCGCGGGCACGGTCTGCGTCGACGACGCGGGCCGCGTCATCGGCATGGCGCGGGCCGTCGGCGACGGCTGGCAGTACGCCTACATCCAGGATGTGATCGTGCATCCGGCGCACGAGGGCGAGGGGATCGCGACGGCGCTCGTCGAGCGCCTCGTCGAGCAGCTCAGGCCGCCGCCCGGCGCGGAGCTCTTCCTCGGCCTGTTCGCGAGTCCCGAGGCCGTCGGCGTCTACGAACGGCTGGGATTCTCCGCCGAGGACGCGCTCGGCATGCACCGCAGGATCCGCGCCGCGGAGGAATAGCCTGGCGCGGCGGGAGGCGCCGGAGACGTTCGCCCGCCCCGCGCGGGCGTCCGACCCCCGCCCGCCGGCTGTCAGATCCGGGTCCTCCGCGTCAAGCCCCGTGCGGCCGCGTGCGGGCGACCCTACGCTGACCGCATGAGCCGATCGCCCGAGCGCGCCCCAGACCCCTCGTCCGATGCCGCCCGTCCCGCGGATGCCGGCGGCACGCGGCTGCGCCGGGTCGTCACGGGACCCATGCTGTTCGCCTTCATCCTCGGCGACGTGCTCGGCGCCGGGGTCTACGCGCTCATGGGAGTGCTGTCGGATCGGGTCGGCGGAATGCTCTGGGCGCCGCTGCTCCTGGCCCTGCTGCTCGCGCTCCTGACCGCGGGATCGTACGCGGAGCTCGTCACGAAGTACCCTCGCGCCGGCGGCGCCGCCGTCTTCGCGGAGCGGGCGTTCCGGCGACCCCTGGTCTCCTTCCTGGTCGGCTTCAGCATGCTCGCCGCCGGCGTGACGAGCGCCGCGGGCCTCGCGATCGCGTTCGCGGGGGAGTACCTCAGCACCTTCGCGCGGCTGCCGACCGCCCCGGTCGCGATCGCCTTCCTCGCGGTCGTCGCCCTGCTCAACGCGCGCGGCATCCGGGAGTCGCTGCGGGCGAACCTCGTGATGACCGCGATCGAGGTCTCGGGGCTCGTGGTGGTGGTCTGCGCGGTCGCCGCGCTCGTGGCCGGCGGAGGCGGGGAGCTCGCCCGCGTCGGGGAGCCCCCCGCGGGCGCCGGCGTCGCCGGGGCGATCCTCGCCGGCGCCGTCATCGCCTACTACTCCTTCGTCGGATTCGAGACCTCGGCGAACGTCGTCGAGGAGGTGGCGGATCCGACGCGCACCTACCCCCGGGCGCTCTTCGCGGCGCTGCTCGCAGCGGGTCTCGTCTACGTGCTCGTCGGGCTCGCGAGCGCCATCGCGCTCCCTGCGGACGAGCTCGCCGCATCGAGCGGCCCGCTGCTCGCGGTCGTCGAGGCGACGGGCGTCGGCGTGCCGGCGTGGGCGTTCAGCGCCATCGCCCTCGTCGCCGTCGCGAACGGGGCGCTGCTCACCATGATCATGACGAGCCGTCTCGCCTACGGGATGGCGGATCAGGGGCTGCTGCCCGGGGCGCTCGCACGCGTGCTTCCCCGGCGACGCACCCCGTGGGTCGCGATCGTCGCGACCACCGCGGTCGCCGCGCTCCTCGTCCTCGTCGGGGACCTCGCGACCCTCGCCGAGACGGTGGTGCTGCTCCTGCTGTTCGTCTTCCTCAGCGCGAACGTGTCGGTGCTGGTGCTGCGGCGGGATCGCGCGGAGCACCCGCATTTCCGCGTCTGGACGTTCGTCCCGGTGCTCGGGATCGGCTCCTGCCTCCTGCTGCTGGCTCAGCAGCGCCCCGTCGTCTGGGCCTTCGGAGCCGCGCTGCTCGCGCTCGGCGCGGTGCTGCACCTCCTCGCCCGCTGGGGCGATCGGGCGCGGCGCCGCCGGGACGCGCCCCGCTCCTGAGCGGGAGGCCGCGCCGGCATCGCGTCCGCGGTGCGCCCGCGGTGCGCGGGGAGGGCGGCGGCCCGGAGTAGAATCGATCCTCGTGACGCCACAAGAACTCGCCATCGTCCTCGCCCGCATCCTCACCGAGCTCGTCGCCGCCCGGGGCTCGGAGATCCCGGTCACCGAGCAGGACACGCAGGTCGAGCGGCCCAAGAACCGCGATCACGGCGACTGGGCGTCGAACGCCGCGATGAAGTTCGCGAAGCGCCTCGGGATGCCCCCGCGCGAGCTCGCCGAGCAGATCGCGGCCCGCGCCGCCGAGACGGACGGCGTCGCGAAGGCCGAGGTGGCCGGCCCCGGTTTCATCAACCTCACCCTGGACGCCGCGAGCGCGGGCGAGACGGCGCGCCGCGTCGTCGAGCAGGGCGAGCACTACGGGCGCAGTGACGCGCTCGCGGGACAGCGCATCAACCTCGAGTTCGTCTCCGCCAACCCGACGGGGCCGCTGCACATGGGGCACACCCGGTGGGCGGCGCTCGGGGACTCGACGGCGCGCGTGCTGCGCGCCGCGGGCGCGGAGGTGACGAGCGAGTACTACATCAACGACGCCGGCGCGCAGATGGACAAGTTCGGGCGATCCGTCCTCGCCGCGGCGCTCGGCGAGGACGCGCCGGAGGACGCGTACCCCGGCGCCTACATCCAGGCGCTCGGCGCGCAGCTGCGCGAGCGGCTCCCCGGTCTCGCCGAGCGCGCCGCCGCGGATCGCCCCGCCGCCCTCGCCGAGGCGCAGGAGCTCGCGTACCAGCTGCAGCTCGCCGAGATCAAGGACTCGCTCGAGCGCTTCAACGTCCACTTCGACGTGTACTTCTCGGAGCGCACGCTCCACACCGCGGGCGAGCACGGCGAGCCCAGCCCGATCGCCGCGGCGATCGACCGGCTCCGCGAGCAGGGGCACGTCTTCGAGGAGGACGACGCGATCTGGGTGCGCACCACCGCGTTCGGCGACGACAAGGACCGCGTCTTCACCCGGGGCAACGGCGTCTACACCTACTTCGCGGCCGACGCGGCGTACTACCTCTCGAAGATGGACCGCGGCTTCGGCGAGAAGATCTACCTGCTCGGCGCCGACCACCACGGCTACATCGGTCGGCTCACGGCGATCGCCGGCGCGGCCGGCGATGACATCGAGACGGACATCACCGTGCTCATCGGGCAGCTCGTCAACCTCAACGGCGCGCGTCTGTCCAAGCGCGCCGGCAACATCGTCGAGCTCGACGACCTCCTCGAGTGGCTCGGCTCCGACGCGCTGCGCTACTGGCTCGCCCGCTACCCCGCGGACTCCCCGCTCTCGCTCGACGGCGAGAAGCTCCGCAGCCGGACGAACGACAACCCGGTGTTCTACGTCCAGTACGCCCACGCGCGCACCTGCGCCGTCGACCGCAACGCCGCCGCGGCCGGGGTCGACCGCAGCGGTTTCGCGCCCGAGCTGCTCACGCACGAGGCCGAGACGGAACTGCTCGGCAAGCTGCAGCAGTACCCGGGGATCGTCGCGGGCGCCGCCGAGCTGCGCGAACCGCACCGGATCGCGCGCTTCCTCGAGGAGCTCGCGGCCGCCTATCACCGCTGGTACGACAACTGCCGCGTGCTGCCCCTCGCCGAGGAGCCGGTGGGCGATCTGCACCGCACGCGCCTCTGGCTCAACGACGCCGCCGGCCAGGTGCTGCGCAACGGCCTCGATCTCATCGGCGTGAGCGCGCCCGAGCGGCTCTGAGACCGGGGCCCGACGATGGCGCAGCGCACCTCGCGGTGGTGGACGAAGCTCGTGGGCGTGCTCGTCGTGCTCGTCCTCCTCGCGGGGGCGGGCGAACTGGCGCTGCGGCTGATCATCCCCGGCATCGTCCAGGGCGCGATCCGCACGCAGCTCCACCTCACGGACGACCACCCGGTCGACGTGTCGCTCGGCGGTTCGGCGCTCCTGGCGGCGCTCGGCGGCGGCGTCGGGGACGTCACGGTCGAGGTGCCGAACGCGCCGCTGCTCGAGGGGGTGGAGGCCGATGCGACCGTGCACGCGGCCCGCGTGCCCTTCTCCCCGACCACGGGGGAGATCACCGGCGGCACGGCGCAGCTGCGGGTCTCGAAGGAGCAGCTCGGCAACGTCATCGAGCTCGTCACCCAGGGCCTCGCGCAGACGGGCACCGTCCGCGACGGCAGCCTCGTCGTGGGCCGCTCGGTGGATCTCTTCGGGCAGTCGATCGAGCTCTCGGCGAGCATCGGGCTATCCGTCGTCGACGGTCAGGTCGAGATCGAACCGCGGGGCGTGCAGGCCGCGGGGCTCGACCTCAGCGCCGAGCAGATCTCCGCGGCGACCGGGTCGCTGCTCGACCCGATTCTCAGCCCGCAGGCCCTCTGCGTCGACGACCGCCTGCCGCGCGGCGTCGAGCTCACCGGCATCGATCTCTCCAGCACGGGGTCGGCGACGATCTCCGCCGATCTCGCCCCGGGGATCCTCTCCGATCCCGCCGAGCAGGAGCTCGGCAGCTGCGGCTGAGACGCCTCAGAGCCCGATGGCGCGCAGCGCCAGCCACGCCGCGGCGCGATCGTCCGCGCGGTCCATCGCGAGGCCCGTCAGGTCCTCGATGCGGCGGATGCGCGAGACGAGCGTCTGGCGATGGATCCCGAGGCGGGCGGCGCTCGCGCGGTGCGCGCCGTGCTCCGTCAGGTACACCCGGAGCGTCTCGGCGAGTTCGCCCGGGGCGCCCGCGGCGTCGCGAAGCGGCTCGAGGAGGGTCGTGAGGCGAGCCTGCGCGCCGTCGCCGACGGCGTCCAGCGCGCGGGCGACGCTCGGCAGCTCCGCGTAGGAGACCGCGGGGCGGCCGTCCTCGAGGGCGGCCTCGAGCGCCTGGTGCGCCTGCGCGGCGCTCCGGGCGAGCGCCTCCACGGGGGCGGGCGAACCGTGGCCCAGGTGGACCCGGAGCCCCGCCACCGGGGCGAACTCCCGCACGCGCGCGGCGAGACCGGCGACGAGGTCGTCGCGCACGAAGCCGCGCACGTGCCCGTGGTCGGCGGCGAAGACGTGCTCGGCCCCGAGCTCGTCGAACCACCGTCGCAGCAGCCGATCCGGGTCGATCGTGCGGGTGCGGGTGCCGAGCTCGAACGCCGTCAGACTGCGTTCGTGGACGCCCCAGCGGTGCAGCAGCCCGGCCGCCCGCTCGCCGCCCGCGACGAGGGTGTCGAGCAGGGCGCCGCGGCCGAGGTGCTCGGTGAGCGACGGGTCGTGACTGCGCAGCAGGAGGTCGAACAGCGCCGCGGCGAGCGAGGAGAGATCGCGCGCGTGACTCGTGCGGCTGGAGCGCGTGGCGATGACCAGGGAGCCCGCGAGGTCCTGCTCCGAGCCGACGCGGTGCAGCTGCAGGCCGTCGTGGCGCACCCGGACGGGGCGCCCGAGCGCGACGGCGACCGCATCCGAGACGTGCAGCCGGCCGGCGCCGGCGGTCGCGATGACCTGCCCGTGCGCGTCGAGCAGCACCGCCCAGCCGTCGATCCGGTGCGCGAGCTCCGCGATGACGGCGGTCACCCCGCCGCGGCGGGCCACCTGCGTGAGCACGTTCATGCCGGCGGTGACGAGACGGTCGGCGGCCGCGTGGTCGTCCGCGATCAGGGCGCGCAGCGCGGCGTGGAGGGCGACGCCGGCGAGGCGGGTGCCGAGGATCGCCGTCATGCCGGCCGCCGCGAGCGCCGACCGCAGCTCCGGCCCGTCCTCCGAGGAGACGAACACCGCCCCGACCAGGGCGTCGCGCCGCGTCGCGCCGGCGTCGAGCGCTGCGATGAGCGCCGTGCCCGAGCCGGTGACGAGCGTCGCGTACGCGGGGTTGCCGATCACGACGAAGGCCTCGAGCTCGGCCACGCTGTCGACCGGGGTGCGTTCGGGGAGGCGCCGGGCGAGACAGCGTCCACCGACGGCGCGGACCACCGCCGAGAGATCGAGGGCCATGGCGTCCAGTGTACCGAATGATGAATCCCCGAATCGAAGTTCGCCAGGTGGTGCAGTGACAGCGCGCGTTCGGCTCCGTAGCATTCCGAGGGTCGCCACTGCGGTCGCCCTCGCGATCGCCGAGGTTCCGGCGACGCGAACGAGCGAAGGAGAGCAGCATGCAGGCTGTCGTGTTCCGAGATCCCGAGACCCGCGTCGAGGTGGCCGAAGTCGCCCTCGCCGCGCCGAAGGCCGGGGAGGTCCGGGTGAAGATCGCCGCGGCGGGCGTGTGCCACTCCGATCTGCACGTGAAGCGCGGCGAGTGGGACGCCCCGGCGCCCATGGTCATGGGCCATGAGGGATCCGGCGTCGTCGTCGAGCTCGGCGAGGGCGTCACCTCCCTCGCGGTCGGCGATCACGTGGTGCTCAGCTGGGTGCCGCCGTGCGGCGAGTGCCGGTACTGCCTGCAGGGCCACGAGGCCCGTTGCCAGAAGGTCGTCGACGTCAACAACACGCACGGCTCCCTCTTCGACGGCACCTCCCGCCTCAGCGCCGCCGGCAGCGGCGAGGCGCTCCACCACTACCTCAGCGTCTCCTCCTTCGCCGAGGAGGTCGTCGTCCCCGTCTCCGGCGCCATCAAGGTGCGCGACGACGCGCCGCTCGACGTCATCGCCGTCGTCGGCTGCGCCGTCGCCACGGGGGTCGGCGCCGTCCTCAACACGGCCGCCGTCGAGCCCGGGGCGACGGTCGCCGTCATCGGCTGCGGCGGCGTCGGGCTCAACGTCGTGCAGGGCGCGAAGCTCGCCGGCGCCGAGCGCATCATCGCCGTCGACGTCGTCCCCGAGAAGACCGCGATGGCGCTCCAGTTCGGCGCCACCGACCGCATCGACGCCTCCGAGCGCGACGCCGTCGAGCAGCTGCTCGAACTCCTCCCGGACGGCGTCGACTACGCGTTCGACGCGATCGGGCGCACCTCGACCACGGAGCAGGCGATCCGCATGCTCGGTCTCGGCGGCGCCGCCGTCATCGTCGGACTGCCGCCCACGGGCGCGAAGGCCTCCTTCGAGCCCCTCGTGCTCGCCGAGGCCGACCAGCGCATCCTCGGCTCCAACTACGGCTCGGTGCGCGCCTCCATCGACATCCCCGCGCTCGTCGACCGCTACATGGACGGCCAGCTCAAGCTCGATCCGCTCATCTCCGGGCGGCGCCCGCTCGCCGAGGCCGCCGAGGCGCTCGACGACCTGGAAGCCGGCGGCGTGCTGCGCACGCTGCTGATCCCCTGACCCGCACCACCCTCGAGGAAGAGAAGTCAACCGCATGTCCACCACCACCCAGACGCCCCAGGGCGCGCCGGCCGACGCCGGCCTGCGCCGCGGCGTGATGTCCGGGCCCGAGCTCGCAGCCCAGGCCATCGCCAACATCGCCCCGAGCGCGGTCATCGCGTTCACCGCGGCGAGCATTTTCATGGGCGCGGGCAACGGCACGCTGCTGTCGTTCGCGCTCGCCATCGTCGTCATCCTCTGCGTCGGCTACTGCGTCGCCGTCTTCGCGCGCAAGCACGCATCCGCAGGATCCCTCTACACCTACGTCGCCAAGGGTCTCGGCCCGACGGGCGCGTACATCGCGGGCATCGCGCTCGTCGCGGGCTGCTGGGGCATCGCCGCCGGATCGCTCGGCGGCGCCGTCTCCTACATGAGCGACTTCCTCGGCCTCTTCGGCATTCCGGCGGGCGGGGTCCTCGCGCAGGTGCTCCTCGCGATCGTCATCGGCGGCCTCGCGACCTTCTTCACCATCCGCGGCATCCGCGTCTCGGCCCGCGTCTCCCTCGTGCTGGAGCTCGTCTCCGTCGCCATCATCCTGATCCTCCTCGTCCTCGCGCTCGTCGCGCTCGGACCGGATGCCTGGGACCCGTCGCAGTTCTCCCTCGCGGGCGTGCCCGTGCAGGGCGTCGCCACGGGCATGGTGCTCGGCATCCTCGGCTTCGTCGGATTCTCCTCGGCCGACGCGCTCGGGCGGGAGGCGAAGAACCCCTACACGGCGATCCCGCGGGCGATCATGTGGAGCGCCGCCGTGGTCGGCGTGCTCTACCTCTTCGCCGCCTACACCCAGATCGCCGTGCTCGGCGACGACCTCGCGACCGTCGCGAGCCCGCTGCAGGCCATCTCCGAGAAGATCGGCATGCCGCTCTGGTTCGCCCCCGTGCTCACCTTCGGCGTCGCGGCCTCCTTCTTCGCCGTGGTGGTCGCCCCGCTGAACGTCGTGGGCCGCATCATCTACGTGATGGGCAAGGAGGGCGTCGTGGCCGAGAGCTTCGGCCGCACCCACGAGAGCCACCTCACCCCGCACCGGGTGCTCCTCATCGCCGGCCCCGCCGCGATCCTGCTCGACATCGTCCTCCTCATCGGCGGCACCCACCCGATGGACATCGTCGTCTGGGTCGACACCTACGGCACCTACGGCTACATGGTCGCCTACGCGCTCGTCGCCATCGCCTGCGTCGTCTACGTGCGCCGGGAGCGGATGAAGTCCGGGCTCGTGACCCTCTGCGCGACGCTCGCCGTCGTCGCGATGGCGTACGTGTTCTTCGCGAACGTGTGGCCCGTGCCCGCGTTCCCGCTGAACCTCATCCCGTACCTCTTCCTCCTCACCATGATCGTCGCGCTCGCCTGGTTCGTCTTCGTCACGAAGCGCGATCCCTCGGTGAAGCAGCGCATCGGCAACACCGAGACCGACATGCTGGAGGGCGTGGGCTAGGCGGATCGCCTCGGGTCCGCCCCGCGCGGGGGCCGCGGCCGCGCCGTCCGATCGGGCGCGCGAGCGCGGCCCCCGCGCGCATGCCCGGAAGCCGCCGGGGATTCGCTAAGCTGGACGGGTCCGTTCAGAGCCCCGGCGCTCGGTTCGCACGGCTTCAGGGGCCAATCCGGGTCCGCTCGCCACCGGTCGCGCGCTGCGACCCCGCGAGCGTCGGCGCAGCAGGCGCGCACGGACCGATCCCGACCGATCTCCCCGAGGATGACCGCACCGACCATGACGCAGCCGAGCACCGCGCCCCACGCGCCCGCAGACCCGAACGCGATCGACGCACGGGTGTTCCCGCCGAGCGCCCGTCGGGGCAGCGACTGCGGGCAGCTCGAGCTCGCGGGGATCCGTGCGACGGAGCTCGTCGAGCGACACGGCTCCCCGCTGTACGTGATCGACGAGGCGGCCGCGCGCTCGCGCGCGTCCCGGATCCGCACCGCGCTGCAGGCCGAGGCCGAGCGGATCGGGACGACGGCCACGGTGTACTACGCCGGCAAGGCCTTCCTGTGCGTCGAGGTCGCGCGCTGGATGGCAGAGGAGGGCCTCGCGATCGACGTCGCGAGCGGGGGAGAGCTCGCGGTCGCGCTCGCCGCCGGAGCGGACCCCGCCCGCATCGGCTTCCACGGCAACAACAAGTCGGAACGCGAGATCGCGCGGGCCGTCGAGGCGGGCGTCGGCACCATCATCATCGACAGCGAGATCGAGACGGAGCGGGTCGCCGCCGCCGCGGCGCGGGCGGGCCGCGTGCAGCGGGTCCGCCTGCGCGTGAACAGCGGCGTGCACGCGTCGACTCACGACTATCTCGCCACCTCCCACGAGGACCAGAAGTTCGGCCAGCCGCTCGCCGATGCGCCCCGGCTCGTAGCCGCGATCCTCGCCCACGACAGCCTCGACTTCGTCGGCCTCCACTGCCACATCGGCTCGCAGATCTTCGCGACCGACGGCTTCCGCGAGTCCGCACGGCGCCTGCTCGGCGCCTACCCGGAGCTGCAGCGCCTCGCCGGGCGCCCCATCCCCGAGCTGAACCTCGGCGGCGGCTTCGGCATCGCCTACACGAGCGCCCAGGCGGACGCGGTCCCCGACATCGCCGACATCGCGCGGGAGCTCGCCGACATCGTCGCGGAGACCGCCGCCGAGGCCGGGGTCGCCGTGCCCGCGCTCGCCTTCGAGCCCGGGCGCTCGGTCATCGGCCAGGCGGGCGTCACGCTCTACACCGTCGGTACCACGAAGACCGTGCAGCTGACGGGATCCGACGCCGCGGCCGATCCGGCCGACCTCGGCTACGCCGAGCGCCGCTACGTCAGCGTGGACGGCGGGATGAGCGACAACCCGCGGCCCGCGCTCTACGGCGCCGACTACACCGCCCGGCTCGCGAACCGGCTGAGCGACGCCGATCCCGCGCTCGTGCGCGTCGTCGGCAAGCACTGCGAATCGGGGGACATCGTCGTGCCGCGCGAGGTGCTGCCCGGCGACGTCCGCCCCGGGGACACGCTCGCCGTCGCGGCCACGGGCGCCTACTGCTGGTCGCTCTCCAGCACCTACAACTACGTGCCGCGCCCGCCGGTGATCGCCGTGCGGGACGGAGCCTCGCGCCTCATCGTGCGCGGACAGACCGAGGACGAACTGCTCGCGCAGAGCGTCGTCCCTTCCCCCCACGAGGGCGACCTCGGGAACGGAGCAGGCAAGTGAACGGATACCGCGATCTCCGCGTGGCGCTGCTGGGCTGCGGCTCGGTCGGCGCGCAGACGGCGAGACTGATCCTCGAGCACGGCGACGAGCTCGCCGCGCGCATCGGCGCGAGGCTGACCCTCGCCGGCATCGCGGTGCGCGACGTCGATGCGAAGCGCGACGTGGAGCTGCCGCGCGAGCTGTTCACCACCGATGCGGAGCGCCTCGTGCAGGGGGCCGACATCGTCATCGAGCTCATGGGCGGCATCGAACCGGCGAAGAGCCTCATCCTGAAGGCGCTCGAGGGCGGCGCCGACGTCGTCACCGCGAACAAGGCGCTCATCGCCGCGCACGGTCCCGAGCTCGCCGACGCGGCCGAGCAGGTCGGCGCGCAGCTCTCCTACGAGGCCGCCGTGGCCGCCGCGATCCCGATCCTCCGTCCGCTGCGGGAGAGCCTCGCGGGCGACCAGATCACCCGCGTGCTCGGGATCGTCAACGGCTCGACGAACTACATCCTCGACCGCATGGACCGCTTCGGCGACTCCGCGGAGGACGCGGCGCGCGTCGCGAGCGAGCTCGGCTTCCTCGAAGCGGATCCGACGCTCGACGTGGAGGGCTACGACGCCGCGCAGAAGGCGACCATTCTCGCGAGCATCGCGTTCCACACCGAGGTGCCGGTCGAGACGGTGCACCGGGAGGGCATCACCGCGATCACGGCCGAGCAGATCGAGGCCGCGCGGAGCGCCGGTTTCGTCATCAAGCTCCTCGCGATCGCCGAGCGCATCACCTCGTCCGACGGCGTCGAGGGCGTGTCGGCCCGCGTCTACCCGGCGCTCATCCGCCGCGACCATCCCCTCGCCGCCGTCCACGAGGGCAAGAACGCGGTGTTCGTCGAGGCGGAGGCCGCGGGCGAGCTCATGTTCTACGGCGCGGGCGCCGGCGGCTCGGAGACGGCCTCCGCCGTGCTCGGGGACCTCGTCTCCGCGGCCCGTCGCCACATCGCGGGGGGCCCGGGCATCCCGGGATCCCTGCACGCGGAGCTCCCGGTGCTGCCCGTCGGCGAGGTGACCACGGCCTACCAGATCATGCTCGAGGTCCGCGACCAGCCCGGCGTGCTCGCCGCCATCGCCGGCATCCTCGCCGAGCACGGCGTCTCGGCCGCGAGCGTCGAGCAGACGGTTCTCGAGTCCCACGGCGGGGAGCGCGACGGCCGCGCGACGCTCGTCATCGGCACGCACCAGGCGCGCGAGGCGGACCTGGCCGCCACGGTCGACGCCCTGCGCTCGGCGGATGCGGTGCACGCCGTCACGAGCGTGCTGCGACTGGAGGGCAACGCGTGAACGGCGCGCCGCGGAGCGTGCGCGTCCGAGTGCCGGCGACGAGCGCGAACCTCGGCCCAGGCTTCGACACGCTCGGGATCGCGCTCGCGCACGGGGACGAGCTCGTCGCGACGACGCGCTCCGCGCCGGGCGCCGCGGTCGCCGTCACCGGCGTCGGGGAAGGGGAGGTGCCGACGGACGAGACGAACCTCGTCGTGCGCTCCGCCGCTCACGTCTACGAGCAGCTCGGCCGGGAGATGCCCGGCCTCGAGCTCGCCGCGCACAACCGGATCCCGCACGGACGCGGGATGGGATCCTCCGGCTCCGCGATCGTCGCGGGCGTGATGATCGCCGCCGGACTCCTCGAGAGCGATCCCGAGGCGCCCCTCGTCCTCTCCGACGAGCAGCTCCTCGCCTTCGCGACGGAGCTCGAGGGGCACCCGGACAACGTCGCCCCCGCCCTCTTCGGCGGACTCACGATCGCCTGGACGACGGGGCAGGGGCCGCGGTTCAAGAAGCTCATCGTGCACCGCGGCGTGGCGCCGCTCGTGCTCGTGCCCGGCTTCACGATGTCCACGGAGCTCGCGCGCAGCCTGCAGCCGAAGCAGGTGCCGCACGAGGACGCGGTCTTCAACGTGTCCCGCTCGGCCCTGCTCGTCGCAGCCCTCACCCAGAGCCCCGAGCTGCTGCTGGAGGCGACCGAGGACCGGCTGCACCAGGACTACCGCGGCGATGCCATGCCGGCCACACGGGATCTCATCGGCGAGCTGCGCGCAGCGGGGCACCCCGCCGTGGTCTCGGGCGCGGGTCCGTCGATCCTCGTGCTCGCGAACGGACCCGCCGAGCGCCTCGCGGCCGCCGACCTCGTCGCCGAGCGGCACCCGGAGTGGCGCGTGCTGATCCTCGCCGTCGACACGAAGGGTGCTACAGTGGAGGCGATCCCCGCGGAATCTCCGCGCGCCTCAGCGTAGCCCCATCGCGGTGCCACCGGAGGCGGCTCCGAGGCGGTCGGCGCGCGAACGCTGCTTCGCCGCCCGCATCGGGCTCGGATCGTTTCCCTCATCGCGGCGAGTCCGCCCGATGATCCCGAACGCACATCAGTGCACAACCGCGGGAGAGCGAGGCCGTATGCGCGCGCTGTTCCGACGGCGTTCCGAAAGGAAGAACGTGGAATCCAACGTCGAAGACCCCCAGAACACCCCCGCCGCGGAGAACGCGGAGCCGGCGGCGCCGACGCGCCGGCGCGCCTCGCGCCGCGTGAGCGCGGCCGCCGGCGCGGTCGCCCCGGCCGCCGAGCCGGCCGCGCCCGCCGCCGAGACGGCGGCTGCCGCGGCTCCCGCCGCCGAGCCTGCGGCGGTTGAGGCGCCCGCCGCGCCCGCGGCAGACGCTCCGGCCGCCGTCGTTTCGGCCGCTGCGGAAGCTCCGGCCGCCGCGGCGTCCGCGAGCGACGACGCGCCGGTGGAGGCCGCGCCGAAGAAGCGTGCGACCCGCAGTCGGAAGAAGGCCGAGCCCGCGGCGGATGCCGCGGATGCGGCGCCGGCTCCCGCCGCCGAGGAGTCGGCCGAGACCGCTGCAGCGCCGGCCGAGGCCGCCGCCGCGCCGGCCGAGACCGCTGCAGAGGCCGCGCCGAAGAAGCGTGCGACCCGCAGCCGGAAGAAGGCCGAGCCCGCGGCGGACGCCGCGAACGCCGCCGAGGCTCCCGCAGCGGATGCCGCCGCCGATACCGCCACCGATGCCGGAGCGGCTGCGCCGGCCGCGTCGGAGGAGAGCGCCGAGGCCGCAGCGCCCGCGAAGCGCGGCCGCGGCAGGCGCGCCCAGGCCGCCGAGTCCGCTCCCGAGACGGCGGACGCCGAGGCGCAGACCGCCGCCTCGGAGCCCGCGGCCGGCACCGCGGCTCCGGCGGCTCAGTCCGAATCGGGCGGCGACGCCTCCGAGCGCGGCGCCGAGGGCGAGAAGCCCGCGCGCGGCCGCCGCAACCGTCGCGGCCAGAAGAACGAGGCCGCCGAGAACGGCGACTCCGAGTCCTCCTCGGAGACCTCCGGGGACGAGGGCAAGGGTCGCAACAAGAACGGCGGGAACGGCGGCGGTAACGGCGGGAACGGCGGGAACGGCGGGAACGGCGGCGGGAACACCGGCCCCGGTACCGGCGGCAAGAACGCCGACGACGCCTCGGCCCGCTCGAGCCGCACCCGCCAGCGCGACCGCAAGCGCCGCGGCCAGGGCGACGATCTCGAACCGGAGATCACGGAGGACGACGTCCTGCTGCCCATCGCCGGCATCCTCGACGTGCTCGACAACTACGCCTTCGTGCGCACGAGCGGCTACCTGCCCGGCACGAGCGACGTCTACGTCTCGCTCGGCCAGGTCAAGAAGTACGGTCTGCGCCGCGGCGACGCCGTGGTCGGCGCGATCCGCCAGCCCCGCGAGGGCGAGGGCAACGCCCGTCAGAAGTACAACGCGATCGTGAAGATCGACACCGTGAACGGCCGTCCGGTCGAGGAGAACGAGAAGCGCGCCGACGTGGCGGAGCTCACCCCGGTCTTCCCGCAGGAGCGGCTGCGGTTCGAGACCGGAGCGGACCGCCTCATCGGTCGCACGATCGATCTGGTCGCGCCGATCGGGCTCGGCCAGCGCGGCATCCTCGTGCTGCCGAAGCGGGTCTCGGGCACCGAGGTGGTCGCGGAGCTCGCTGCGGCCGTGACGGCGGCGAAGCCCGACGCGCACCTCATGCTCGTGCTCGCGGACGCGCAGCCCGAGGAGGCGACCCAGCTGCAGCGCACGGTCTCCGGCGAGGTCGTCGCCGCGACCTTCGACCGCCCCGCCGAGGATCAGGCGACGATCGCCGAGCTCGCGATCGATCGCGCGAAGCGCCTCGTCGAGCTCGGGCACGACGTCGTCGTGCTCGTGGATTCGCTGAACCGCCTCGGCCGCGCCTACACCCAGGCGCAGCACGGCCAGAGCCGTCCGGCGCACGACGAGATCGACGAGTTCGCCCTCGGCCACATCAAGCGCCTGCTCGCCGCCGCCCGCAACGTCGAGAACGGCGGCTCGCTCACCGTGCTCGCCACGGTGCGCAGCGGCACGGGCCTCGACGCCGACCGCGCGCTGCTGCGCGAGGTGCGGGAGATCGCCAACTCCGAGATCCGCTTCGCGAAGACCGCCCTCGGCGCGGTCCCCGCGGTGCGCGTCTCCGGCTCCGTCACGCGCGGCGCCTCGGCGATGCTCGGCGAGGCGGAGTCCGTCGCGCTCGGCGGGCTCCGTGCGGCGCTGCAGGGCGACGATGCGGAGGAGAAGCTCGTCGAGCGGCTCCGCGCGACCGCCTCCAACGCGGCTCTGCTGGCCGAGTTCCAGCGCGCCGGCCGCCTGTCCTAGCGGTCCCGCGGCCGCCCCGGCCGGGGCGGCCGCGGGCACCCGTGGATCTCCCGGTGCATCCGGGGCGACGCCGCGAGCCGCACACGGCCGCGCAGACGTGGAGGGTAAGGAAGATGTTCGAACAGGTCGAGACGCTGCTCGCGGAGCACGCGCAGCTGCAGGAGGAGCTCGCCGATCCCGCGCTGCACGCGGATGCCTCGCGCGCGAAGCGGGTGAACCGGCGGTACGCCGAACTCAGCAAGATCAAGGCCGCGCACGAGCACTGGGCGCAGCTCGGGGACGATCTCGAGGCGGCGCGCGAGCTCGCGAAGGAGGACGAGGCCTTCGCGGAGGAGATCCCGGAGCTCGAGCAGCAGCTCGCCGAGGCGCAGGAGCGGGTGCGACGCCTGCTGATCCCGCGGGACCCCGACGATGCGCGCGACGTGATCCTCGAGATCAAGGGCGGCGAGGGCGGGGCCGAGTCGGCGCTCTTCGGCGCGGACCTGCTGCGCATGTACCTGCACTACGCGGAGTCCAAGGGCTGGAAGACCGAGATGCTCGAGAAGGACGAGAGCGACCTCGGCGGGTACAAGAACGTGCAGATCGCCATCAAGTCGAACGCCTCCGACCCCTCGCAGGGCGTGTGGGCGCACCTCAAGTACGAGGGCGGCGTGCACCGCGTGCAGCGGGTGCCCGTCACCGAGTCCCAGGGGCGCATCCACACCTCGACGACGGGCGTGCTCGTCTACCCCGAGGTCGATGAGCCCGAGGAGGTCGAGATCAATCAGAACGACCTGAAGATCGACGTCTACCGATCCTCGGGCCCCGGCGGGCAGTCGGTGAACACGACGGACTCCGCGGTCCGCATCACCCACCTGCCCACGGGCATCGTCGTCGCGATGCAGAACGAGAAGTCGCAGTTGCAGAACCGCGAAGCCGCGATGCGCGTGCTCCGCGCGCGCCTGCTCGCGAAGCAGGCCGAGGAGGTCGCGGCCGAGGCCTCGGCGCACCGCTCGAGCCAGATCCGCACGATGGATCGCTCGGAGCGGATCCGCACGTACAACTTCCCCGAGAACCGCATCGCGGACCACCGCACCGGCTACAAGGCGTACAACCTCGACGCCGTGATGAACGGCGCCCTCGACCCTGTCATCGAGTCCTGCATCCGCATGGACGAGGAGGATCGGCTCAAGGCTCTGGGACAGTAGCGGCTCCGCCGCGCGCCGGCGGCCTTGCGCCTGCCGGGCTTGCGCCTGCTGGGCTTGCGCCTGCCGCTCGCGCGTCTGCGGGCTGCGCGTCGGCGTGCACGCCTGCCGGGCTTGCGCTTCCCGGGCTTGCACCTGCCGGGCTTGCGCTTCCCGGGCTTGCGCTTCCCGGGCTTGCGCCTGCCGGACGCGCGTCCGCCTGCCCTTGCGTCCGCAAGCCGTGCGGCGGCGTGCGCGCCGCACCGTCCGCCACTGACTCGCCCGTGCTCCCTCGGTAGGGGATGCGGCTTCGGTGAGCCCGCATCGCTCTGCCCAGGCTCACCGAAGCCGCATCCCGACCGACGTAGCGCCAATGGCAGCCCCCTCCCAACCGCGGCACCCCCTCCTGAACGCGGCGCCCCGCTCCGGACATGCTCTGCCGTCGCCCGCAGACCTCGTTGCGGCCATGCCGCCCCCAATGCTGCCGAACCGCGATCCCGCGGCGTGTTCTGCACAGATTCCGCCCGCCGCCTCGCCGCCCGCGCCGCGGCGGGCGAGCCTGGAGCATGTCCATTCGACCGGTGCTGGAAGCGGAGGGCGGAATCACCCGCACGCGCGTGCTGCTGGAGCGCGGGATCCCGGCGCGCCGGATCGCCGCGGCCGTCGCCTCCGGTGTGCTCCGCCGGCCCCGGCGGGGCTGGGTCGCGCTGCCGCACGCCGACCCCGAGCTGCTGCGCGCCGTCGAGGGCGGGGTCGTGCTCAGCTGCATCACGCAGGCGAAGCGACTGGGGCTGTGGGCATTCGGGGCGGAGGACCGCACCCGGGAGCAGCCGCACGTCGTCGCGACGCGTTCCGCGCGTGCATCCGCTCCTGGGTGCGTCGTGCACTGGGCGTCCCCGCTCGTCCCGAGGCCGCCGGGGACGATCGAGGACTCGGTGCCGAACGTGCTGCAGTACGTCGCCGCCTGCCGGCCGTTCGAGCAGGCGCTCGTCGTCTGGGAATCGGCGCTCAATCGGCGCCTGGTGGAGCTGCCGGCGCTCGCGCGCCTGCCCTTCCGTGGGCAGGCGCGGCGTCTGCTGCGCGAGAGCCGGCCGTTCCACGACTCCGGGCTCGAGTCGCTCGTCGGGCACCGGCTGCGCTGGTTGCGCGTCCGGCTGGTGCCGCAGGCGCACCTCTACGGGCATCGCGTGGACCTGCTCATCGGCGAGCGCCTCGTGCTGCAGATCGACGGAGGCGACCACGTCGGGCCGCAGCGCGATGCAGACAACGACTTCGACAGCCTGCTCACCAGGCGCGGGTACTACGTGATCCGCGTCGGCTACGCGGCGGTGATGTACCGCTGGCACGAGGTGCAGACGCAGATCATGGAGGCCGTCGCCCAGGGGCTGCACCGGGCGGTGTGACCGGCGGGCTCGTTCGAGGGGTCACTGCATCGCCGCCGGGGAGCCGGAGGCCGGACGGCGCCTGCGCGCGGGGCGCAGGCGCGGAGGAATGGCGGGTGCGCGCGGGGGAGTGGCGCGTGCGCGCGGGGCGCAGGCGCGAGGGAACGGCGCGTGCGCGCGGGCCCGGCCGAATGGTCGCGAGCTCGCCGGGGCCCGGGGTCGATCGGGAAGTGCCGGCGCCGCGAAGACGGGCGGTTCCTTGGGTCGGAGATGCGGCTTCGGTGATGCCGAAAACGGCGAAGCGGGCTCACCGAGGCCGCATCTCCGACCGAGCGTGCGCCTGTCTCCGGGGGAGGGCGGGGCCGGTGAGGATCGGGGTGGCGCGAAGTCGGATGGGGAGGGAATCGTCGCTCCGCGGGCAGCTCCGCGGGACGCGGGCAGCTCGATCGGCCAGTACCGCGCCGCCGAGCTGCTGCCGGGGCGGCTCTGCGGGACGAGGGCGGCTCGGCGGGATGCGGGCGGCTCTGCGGGATGCGGGCAGCTCCGCGGGACGCGGGCAGCTCCGCGGGACGCGTGCCGCTCCGCGAGCCGATCCGCGTGCCGCGCTGCGGAACGACGACCGCCGCGCGCGTGCGCACCGCGGTTCGTTCCCCGCCGACCCGCAAGGGGGTCTGGGGACCGCCACCGTGGCTCGGGGATCGCGCTGCGGTCCGTCTCCCCGCTACGCTGGGCCCATGACCGCCCCCGCAGCGCCGCTCGTCGGCCCCCTCGTCACCCTCCGCGCGCCCCGGCCCGAGGACCGCGATCCGCTGATGGCGATCCTCGCCGAGCCCGAGGTCGCCGTGTGGTGGGTGGGATACACGCCCGAGCGCGTGCAGCGCGAGTTCATCGATGCGCCCGAGACCGCGCGCATCATCGAGGTCGAGGGGGAGTGCGCTGGCGCCATGTACGTGCTGCGCGGCGAGGATCCCGAGTACCCCACGACGGTGATGCACATCTTCCTCGGCACCCGCTTCCGCGGTCGGCGCATCGGGGAGGAGGCGCTCGCGCTCGCGATCGCCCAGGAGTTCGCCGACGGCATCACGCGCGTCACCCTCGACCCGAACGTCGGCAACGCCGGGGCGATCCGCAGCTACGAGCGGCTCGGCTTCCGCACGATCGGCGTGCTCCGGGACTACCAGGTGCGCCCGGGCGGGCACCTCGAGGACGCGCTCTTCATGGACCTCACACGGAGCGACTTCCCCGACGGTCCGCCGCTCCCGTCGCGAGGCTGATCCCGAACCGCCGCCGCGCCCGGACGCACCGCCGCCGCGCCCGGACGCTCCGCCCCCACCCGGACGCGCCACCGCCCGGACGCCCCGCCCCGCCCGGACGCGCCGCCCCGGAACGCACCGCCGCACCCGCCCCGGGACGCACCGCCGCCGCGGTCCGTCCCGGGGCGCGGCGAGGACTAGCATGGCGGTATGCGCCGTGCGAGACCGATCCTGCCCTGGGTCGTGTGGGGGGTCGCGGCCGTCTCCTACGCCGTCGCGATCGTCAACCGCTCCTCGCTCGCGGCCCTCGGCCCCGCGGCGCAGGAGCATTTCGGCATCGACGCGACGACGCTGGCCACCTTCCCGGTGATCCAGCTCGTCGTCTACGCCGCGCTGCAGATCCCGGTCGGGGTGCTGCTGGATCGGATCGGCAGTACCGGGATGATCCTCATCGGCGGCGTGCTCATGCTCGGCGGCCAGGTCATCATGGCGACCGTGAACGACGTGGGCTTCGCGATTCTCGCGCGCGTGCTCGTGGGCGCTGGGGACGCCTGCACCTTCATCAGCGTGATGCGGATCCTGCCCGAGTGGTTCGCGGTCAGGCAGCTGCCGACGCTCAGCCAGGTCACCGCGCTCATCGGCCAGGCCGGCCAGCTCGTCTCCGTCACCCCCCTCGCCTTCGTGGTCGACGCCTTCGGATGGGCGAGCGGCTTCCTGGGCATCGCCGCCGCCGGCCTGCTGCTCGTGATCCTCGGCGTCGTCGTGCTGCGGGACCGGCCGGGCGGCGGCACGATGCTCGAGCGCTGGACGGGCCGGCTCGGCCGGACCAGCCGCGAGGCGGAGTCGCTCGGCGCCGCCTCCGGCACCGGAGGCGGGGGGATGCCGCCGCCCTCCACGTCCATGCTCGCCGTCGTGCAGGCGCCGCGCGGCGGCGTCGCCGGATTCTGGCAGCGCACGCGTCGCCTGCTCGGCATGCCCGGCGTGCGGCTGGCCTACTGGGTACACTTCAGCTCGCCGTTCGCCGTGAACGTGTTCCTGCTGCTGTGGGGCACGCCCTTCCTCACCGGCGGCGTCGGGCTGAGCCCCGCCGCGGCGTCCGGGCTGCTCAGCCTCACGGTCGTATCGTCGATGGTGGCCGGCGTGTTCCTCGGGCCGCTCAGCTCGCGCTTCCTGGAGCGGCGGGTCTGGATCCACGTCGGCATCACCTGCGCGATCGCGCTGACCTGGATCGCGGTGCTGCTCTGGCCGGGGGAGCCGCCCCTGTGGCTGCTCATCCTGCTGCTCGTCGTGATGCCCCTCGGCGGCCCCGCGTCGATGATCGCCTTCGAGGTGTCCCGCTCGCACACGCCGCGGAGCTTCTCCGGCTTCGGCACGGGGCTCGTCAACACGGGCGGCTTCACGGCGTCGCTGCTCGTGATCCTGCTCGTCGGCTTCGCCCTGGACCTCCAGGGCGCGGGCTCGCCCGAGCACTACTCGCTGGGGGCGTTCAAGTGGGCGTTCGCGGTGCAGATCCCGTTCTGGCTGCTCGGGATCACGATGATCGTCATCGAGCAGCGCCGCACGAAGCGCTGGATGGACGACCACGGCCGCACCCTGCGGTAGTCCGTCGGCGCTCGGCGGTCAGATCACGTAGAAGTCGGCCATGTCCGGCTGCTCGGCGACCGGGGCGCCGCGACGCGGCCGGCCCTGCGCGGGGATGCCGGTGAGCGTGGTCCACGGTTCGGCTGAGCGCACGACGACGGCGTTCGAGCCGACCGCGCAGTCGTGGCCGAGTTCGATGCCGCCGAGGAGCTTCGCCCCCGCGCCGATGACGACGCGGTCCCCGATCGTCGGGTGGCGCTTGCCGCCCTGGTGCCCCGTGCCCCGAGGGTGACCCCGTGGTAGATGAGCACGTCGTCGCCGATGACCGCGGTCTCGCCGATGACGACGCCCATGCCGTGGTCGATGAAGAGCCGTCGCCCGATGGTGGCGCCGGGGTGGATCTCGATCCCGGTGCCGAAGCGGACGAGCTGCGACAGCGCGCGGGGGAGGAAGCGCATGCCGCGCGCCCACATCGCGTGCGACACCCGATGCCACCACACGGCGTGCAGGCCCGAATAGATGAGGAACACCGATACGCCGCCGCGCGCCGCCGGGTCGGTGGCGCGCGCGGCCGCGATGTCCTCGCGGATGCGGGAGAAGAGGCTCACGTCGTCCGTTCCTCTCGGATCGGGGGATCGGGTGCGGTGGGGTGCGGATCGGGAGCGGGGCCGCCGAGCGGCGCCGTCCGGGGCGCGGGCGGAACCGCAGCGCACGGCGCGCCCGCGCCCCGGACCCTTAGCGATCGGGGCTCAGACGTTCAGGTCCTCGAAGAGCACGGTGGAGAAGTAGCGCTCGCCGAAGTCGGGGACGATGACGACGATCTTCTTGCCCGCGTTCTCGGGGCGCTTCGCGACCTGCGTCGCGGCCCAGACCGCGGCGCCGCCCGAGATGCCGGCGAGGATCCCCTCGTCGGTGCCGAGCGCCCGCGCCTTCGCGATGGAGTCCGCGAGGGTGACGTCGACGACCTCGTCGTACACCTCGCGATCGAGGATGTCCGGCACGAAGTTGGCGCCGAGGCCCTGGATCTTGTGGGGGCCGGCCGTGCCCTCGGTGAGGAGCGGGGAGTCGACCGGCTCGACGGCGACGACCGCGATCTCCGGGTTCTGCTCCTTGAGGTAGCCGCCGGCGCCGGTGATCGTGCCGCCCGTGCCGATGCCGGCGACGAGGATGTCCACGGCGCCGTCGGTGTCGTTCCAGATCTCCGGGCCGGTGGTGGATCGGTGGATCGCGGGGTTCGCGGGGTTCGCGAACTGCTGCGCGAGGACGGCCCCCGGCGTCGCCGCCGCAATCTCCTCGGCCTTGGCGACGGCGCCCTTCATGCCGAGGGGGCCCTCGGTGAGGACGATCTCGGCGCCGTACGCGGCGAGGAGCTTGCGGCGCTCGACGCTCATGGTCTCGGGCATCGTGAGGATCACGCGGTAGCCGCGCGCCGCGCCGACGAAGGCGAGCGCGATGCCGGTGTTGCCGCTCGTGCCCTCGACGATCGTGCCGCCGGGCTGCAGCGCGCCCGACTGCTCCGCCGCGTCGATGATCGCGATGCCGATGCGATCCTTCACGCTGCCCGCGGGGTTGTAGAACTCGAGCTTCGCGTAGACCTCGGCCCCGGCGTCCTCGGTGACGCGGTTGAGTCGGACCAGCGGCGTGTTGCCGAAGGCCTGCGTGATGTTGTCGTACGTCCGTGCCATGGGTGCGTGACCTCTCTGCTGGTGCTCTGCGTGCTGGGTGATGACCACTTCAAACTATAGTGTCCGGTTATCCGAGGGGTGTCCGTGAGTTATGCAATGCAACGCCCCGTGACGCGGGGCATTCCCCGCGTCGCCGGCGCGTCGCGCGGCGTATGCCAGAGTTGGGGGCGTGGATGAACGGGACGGGAACGACGCGGTGATGCTGCTCGCGCGACTGCAGGATGCGCTGGAGCGCGGCGGGATCGAGGATCCGGCGGGAGAGGCGCAGCTCATCCTCGCCCACGCCCTGGGGGTCTCCCGGGGGCGGGTGCAGGCGCTCGCGCTGCTGGGGTCGCGCGTCGACGCGGATGCGGCGGCGCGCGCGGAGGAGATCGCCGCCGAGCGTGCGCGGCGCGTGCCGCTGCAGCACCTCACGGGGCGCGCGCCGTTCCGCACGATCGAGCTCTCCGTGGGGCCTGGCGTCTTCGTGCCCCGGCCCGAGACGGAGACCGTCGTCCAGTTCGCGATCGATGCGCTGCAGCTCGTGCCCGCGGCGGAGCCGATCGCGGTCGACCTGTGCACGGGCAGCGGCGCCATCGCGCTCGCGATCGCGCAGGAGGTGCCGCGCGCCCGCGTGTGGGCCGTCGAGCGCGACGCGCACGCGCGCGCGTGGGCCGAGCGCAACGTCGCCGAGTGGGGGGACGGGCGGGTGGGCCTCCTCGCGGGCGACGTCCGCGCCCTCGACGAGATCGCGGAGCTCGACGCGATCCGCGGACGCGTCGACGTGCTCGTCTCGAACCCGCCGTACGTGCCCGACGGGATGGTGCCGCGGGATCCCGAGGTGCGGGATCACGATCCGGAGGCCGCGCTCTACGGCGGCGCCGACGGCCTCGACCTCGTGCGCGCCATCAGCCGTTCGGCGCGCACCCTCGTGCGTGCGGGCGGGCTGATCGTCCTCGAGCACGCGGAGACCCAGGGGGAGGCGATCCGCCGGATCCTCGCGGCCGACGGCTGGCGTGCGGCCGCGACCCACCCCGACCTCACGCGGCGCGATCGGACCACCACGGCGCTCGCGCCGACCCTCCTCCCGGGCGCGACCGAGTAGAATCGGCGGTTATGGCCGAGGTCTTCGATTGCTCTGATCCGTCGCAGCTGCTCGCCGGGACGCGTACCGCGCGCCGGGCGATCGGGCAGGGGGAGCTCATCGTGCTCCCCACGGACACGGTCTACGGGGTCGCGGCCGACGCCTTCACGCCCGAGGCCGTCGAGCGCCTGCTCGCCGCGAAGGGCCGCGGGCGCCAGTCGCCGCCCCCGGTGCTGATCCCGAACACGGGCACGCTCGCCGCGCTCGCCGCGGAGGTCACCGAGCCGATCACGGCGCTAGCCGAGGCCTTCTGGCCCGGCGGGCTCACCATCATCACGCGGGCCAACCCCTCGCTGAGCTGGGATCTCGGGGAGACGGGCGGCACCGTCGCGCTGCGGATCCCGAATCATCCCCTCGCCCTCGAGATCCTGCAGGAGACGGGGCCGCTCGCGGTCTCCTCGGCGAATCTCACGGGGCAGCCGGCGGCGCGCTCCGCCGCGGAGGCCCGGGGGATGCTCGGCGACGCGATCACCGTCTACCTCGAGGCCGGCGAGGTCGCGGGCGGCGGCACCGCCTCGACGATCGTGGATGCGACGGAGACCACGGCGGAGGGCGGCGCGCTGCGCATCCTCCGCGCGGGCGGGGTCACCCGGGAGGCGATCGCGGAGCTGCTGCCGAAGGTCGCGATCGAGGGCTGAGATGCTCCCGTACCTGCTCGTCGGCGCCGTCGCGGCGCTCGTCACGGCGGCGGCGTGCTTCGTCGTCCTGCGGCTGAGCCGTCGCTTCGGGCTGGCGCCGGAGGTGCGCGCGCGGGACGTGCACAGCACTCCGACCCCGAGGCTCGGCGGCATCGCGATGTTCATCGGCGTGCTCGTCGCGTTCGCCCTGGCGGCCGGACAGGCGGAGTTCGCCGCCGTCTTCGCCCAGGCCGCGAAGATGTGGGCACTGCTCGGCGCCTGCGCGATCATCGCCGCCGTGGGCATCCTCGACGACCTGCTCGACCTGGACTGGATGATCAAGCTCGCCGCGCAGCTCGCGGCGACGGGGCTGCTGGCCTGGCAGGGCGTGCAGATCGTCTCGCTGCCCTTCGGGGACACGCTCATCGTCGGGTCTCCCGCGCTCAACTTCGTGCTTACCGTCTTCCTCATGACGCTCGTCATGAACGCGGTGAACTTCGTCGACGGGCTCGACGGTCTCGTCGCCGGCGTCGCGATCATCGCGAACTCGCTCTTCTTCATCTACACGCGCCTGCTCGCCGCGCAGGCCGGGCGCGTCGACTCGGTGACCCTCGCGAGTCTCATCGCGATCGTCGTCGTCGGCGCGTGCGCGGGGTTCCTGCCGTACAACTGGCACCGGGCCAGGATGTTCATGGGGGACACCGGCGCGCTGCTGGTGGGGCTCCTCATGGCGACCTCGACCGTCTCCGTCACCGGGCAGCTGAACCCCGCGTCGCTCGATCAGAAGCTCGTGCTCGCGAGCTACATCCCCATCATCCTGCCGGTCGCGGTGCTCGCCCTGCCGCTCGCGGACTTCTCGCTCGCCGTCTTCCGGCGGCTGCGCGCGGGGAAGAGCCCGTTCTCCGCCGACCGCCAGCACCTCCACCACCGCCTCCTCGACATGGGCCACTCGCCGGTGCAGGCCGTGCTGATCTTCTACACCGGCACGGCCGTGCTCTCCGTCGCCGTGCTGCTCGTGTTCGTGCTGCAGAGCTTCGCGCTGCCGATCGCGGTCCTCGTGGCCGGGGCCGCGCTGTGCTCGGCGCTGCTGCTGCTGCCGGCGCGGCGCGTGCGCCGGGCTCTGGTCCAGCGGGGCTTGATATCGTGGTCCGGGCGCACCGCCCGCGCCGCACCCGCCGATCAGCGATCCGTCACGGTCGCCGACGGATCCGATGAAAGGACCTCCGAGTGAGCGACCCCACCCCGCAGGCCGAGCAGCCCGCGCCTCGGCCGATGCCCGCCTCGCAGCCCGTGCTGCTGAAAGCGCTGCGCTGGGGGCTCGTGGTCACCGTCGGGCTGATGATCGTCTTCGCGGTGCTCGGCCTGCTCGTCTCCGGGCAGCCCGGGCTCTGGGGCGGCGTGATCGGCACGGCGCTCGGAGGCGTCTTCCTGCTGATGACGGTGGGCAGCATCGCCTTCGCGAACCGCTTCGTCGAGAGCGATTCGTACATCGTGGCCTTCTTCGGGATCGTGCTCGGCAGCTGGGTGCTGAAGTTCATCGCATTCATCGTCGCGGTCGTCCTGCTGCGTGATCAGCCGTGGCTGGACACGCGGATCCTCTTCTTCGGCGTCATCGCGAGCGTCATCGCCTCCCTCGCGCTCGACGTGCTCATCATCGCGAAATCCCGCATCCCCGTCGTCTCGGACAGGTGATGGAGAATCCGCCCGCGGGTTTCTCCCACGGCGGAAATCACTGCTAGACTAAAGACGTTCCCTGCCGGGTGGCCTTCGTTATGCCTGTTTCGGTGCGGGGCACGACCACCGTTCGACACCGTGTCGGCTGATGCCGCACCGACGTCAGGAGAATGGCGCTGTTCGCTAACGCTATGCACCTCGTGACCCCTGTCCTCTTCGCGGCCGAAGAGGGTGAATTCCACGCGCCGACCATGGCCGAGTTCTTCCCGGACATCGTGCTGTTCGAGGGGACGCCCTTCGCCATGAACCGGATCATGATGATCCGCGTGCTCATGACGGTCATCCTGCTGGTGCTCTTCTGGCTCGGCACGCGTCGGATGCGGGTCATCCCCACCCGAGGGCAGTCCCTCACCGAGATGGCGATCGACTTCGTGCGCGTCAACATCGCGGAGGATCTGCTCGGCAAGATCGACGGCCGGCGCTTCCTGCCGATCCTCGCTGCGATCTTCTTCTCGATCCTCGCCTTCAACATCACGGGCATCGTCCCCGGTCTGAACATCGCGGCATCGGCGGTGATCGGCTTCCCGCTCGTGCTCGCGGCCGTCTCCTACGTGACGTTCATCTACGCGGGCATCAAGAAGAGCCCGGGCAACTTCTTCAAGAACTCCCTCTTCCCCTCGGGCGTGCCCAAGGCGATCTACATCATCGTGACGCCGATCGAGTTCATCTCGACCTTCGTCATCCGCCCGGTCACGCTGACGCTCCGACTCCTCATGAACATGATGGTCGGCCACCTGCTGCTCGTGCTGCTGTTCGCCGCCACCCAGTTCTTCCTCTTCTCGGGGGACGGCTTCTTCAAGCTGTTCGGGGTCGGCACCTTCGCCTTCGGCTTCGCCTTCACGCTCTTCGAGATCCTCGTCGCAGTGCTGCAGGCCTACGTCTTCACGCTTCTCACCGCCGTCTACATCCAGCTCGCGCTGGCTGAAGAGCACTAACCCACCGGGTTCGGCAACCGCCGCACTCAAATACGGAAGGAAACACATACCGTGTCTGTTCTCGCTGAAATCTCGGGCAACATCGCAACCGTCGGTTACGGTCTCGCCGCCATCGGCCCCGCCATCGGCGTGGGTATCGTCGTCGGCAAGACGATCGAGGGTGTCGCCCGCCAGCCCGAGCTCGCCGGCCGCCTGCAGGTCCTCATGTGGATCGGCATCGCCTTCACCGAGGCGCTCGCGTTCATCGCGATCGCGACGCCGTTCATCTTCTAATCCGCTCTCACCTTTCTAGTCTCGAAAGGGGGGCTTGATGATTAACACAGTCTTCGTCGCTGCTGAGAGTGCGGATCACAACCCGCTGCTCCCGGCGACCTACGACATCGTGTGGTCGCTCGTCGTCTTCGCCGTCATCCTCGTCGCATTCTGGAAGGTCTTCCTCCCGAAGATGCAGACGATGCTCGATCAGCGCGCCGAGGCGATCGAGGGCAACATCGCCAAGGCCGATGAGGCCCAGGCGAAGGCCGAGGCCGCGCTGCAGGAGTACACCGCGCAGCTCGCCAGCGCCCGTCAGGAGGCCGGTGAGATCCGCGACGCCGCACGCGCCGACGCGACCAAGATCGTCGCCAAGGCCAAGGACGACGCCACGGCCGAGCAGGCCCGCATCGCCCAGGCGGCGCAGGCGCAGATCGAGGCTGAGCGCCAGAGCGCGGTGGTGTCGCTGCGCAAGGACGTCGGCTCGCTCGCGATCGACCTCGCCTCCGGCGTGGTCGGGGAGTCGCTCGCCGACGACCAGAAGGCCTCGGCGCTCGTCGACCGCTTCCTCGCGGATCTCGAGGCCTCCGAGAAGGCAGCCCAGTAATGGGAAGCGCGTCACGCGAAGCACTGGCCCAGGCGCAGACCGCCCTGCGGGACGGCCTCGACCCGGCCGCCGGGATCGAGCTGCTCCAGGTCGCCGCGCAGATCGACGCCGCGCCCGCGCTGGCCTCGGCGCTCGGGGACGCCTCGGCCGCGGCCGAGAGCAAGTCCCAGGTGGTGGAGCGCCTCTTCGGCGGTCTCTCCGCTGACGCGCGCGCCCTGCTCACGGCAGCCGTCTCGGGCCGCTGGTCCAACGTCTCCGAGTTCGTCGCGGGCGTCGAGGAGCTCGGCCTGCGCGCCGAAGCCCTCGGCAACGCCGAGCTGTCCGACGAGCTGCTGCTCGTCGCCGACCTCGTCGACCGCAACCACGAGCTTCAGCTCAGCCTCGGCAGCAAGCTCGGCGATCCCGCCGCGAAGGCGACGCTCATCGCTCGCCTCCTCGACGGCAGGATCGCGGCGTCCACCGTCGCGGTCGTCCGCCACCTCGTCGCGAACCCGCGCGGCCGGCGTCTCGACGTCGCCCTGCGGCAGACGGCGCGCATCGCGGCTGACCAGCGCGGCAGCGAGCTGGCGACGGTGACCGTCGCGGCCCCGCTCACGGCGGCTCAGCAGACGCGGCTCGCGGGACTCCTCGAGCAGTCGGCCGGACGCCCCGTGAAGGTGACCACGGTCATCGATCCGGAGCTCATCGGCGGCATCCGCATCCAGCTCGCCGACGACGTGATCGACGGCAGCGTCCGGGCACGCCTGGACGATCTGCGCCAGAAGCTCGCGGCCTAGCGCACTACTTTTTACCCCCGGGGCGGCGCTTCCGGACCAGACAGAGGAAACGAAATGGCAGAACTCTCAATCAGCCCGGACGAGATCCGCGACGCGCTGAAAGACTTCGCAGCGTCGTACGAGCCGGCCCAGGCGGAGAAGACCGAGGTCGGAACGGTGGTCGACGCCGCGGACGGCATCGCCCACGTCGCCGGCCTCCCCGGCGTCATGGCGAACGAGCTCGTCCGCTTCGCGGACGGCACGCTCGGCCTCGCGCAGAACCTCGAGGAGGACGAGATCGGCGTCGTCGTGCTCGGCGAGTTCACCGGTATCGAGGAGGGCCAGCAGGTCACCCGCACCGGCGAGGTGCTCTCCGTGCCGGTGGGCGAGGGCTACCTCGGCCGCGTGGTCGACCCGCTCGGCAACCCGATCGACGGCCTCGGCGAGATCGCCGGCGTCGAGGGCCGCCGCGCGCTCGAGCTCCAGGCGCCCGGCGTCATGCAGCGCAAGTCGGTGCACGAGCCCATGCAGACCGGCATCAAGGCGATCGACGCCATGATCCCCGTCGGCCGCGGCCAGCGCCAGCTCATCATCGGCGACCGCCAGACGGGCAAGACCGCGATCGCGATCGACACGATCATCAACCAGAAGGCCAACTGGGAGTCGGGCGACGTCTCGAAGCAGGTGCGCTGCATCTACGTGGCGATCGGCCAGAAGGGCTCGACCATCGCCTCGGTGAAGGGCGCGCTCGAGGACGCCGGAGCCATGGAGTACACGACGATCGTCGCGTCCCCGGCCTCCGACCCCGCCGGCTTCAAGTACCTGGCCCCCTACACCGGTTCGGCGATCGGCCAGCACTGGATGTACGGCGGCAAGCACGTCCTCATCATCTTCGACGATCTGTCGAAGCAGGCCGAGGCCTACCGCGCCGTGTCGCTGCTGCTGCGCCGTCCGCCGGGGCGCGAGGCCTACCCGGGCGACGTCTTCTACCTGCACTCCCGCCTGCTGGAGCGCTGCGCGAAGCTGTCCGACGAGCTCGGCGCCGGTTCGATGACGGGCCTGCCCATCATCGAGACGAAGGCGAACGACGTCTCGGCGTACATCCCCACGAACGTGATCTCGATCACCGACGGCCAGATCTTCCTCCAGTCGGACCTCTTCAACGCGAACCAGCGGCCCGCGGTCGACGTGGGCATCTCGGTGTCCCGCGTGGGCGGCGACGCGCAGGTGAAGTCGATCAAGAAGGTTTCCGGCACGCTCAAGCTGGAGCTCGCGCAGTACCGCGCCCTCGAGGCGTTCGCGATGTTCGCGTCCGACCTCGACGCGGCCAGCCGCAAGCAGCTCGAGCGCGGCGCCCGCCTCACCGAGCTCCTCAAGCAGCCGCAGTACACCCCGTACCCGGTCGAGGAGCAGACGGTGTCGATCTGGGCCGGCACGAAGGGGCACCTCGACGAGGTGCCGGTCGAGGACATCCTCCGCTTCGAGCGCGAGTTCCTCGACTACCTCGGCCGCAACTCCGAGGCGCTGAACACGCTCCGCGCGACCAACGTCCTCGACGACGACACGGTCGCCGAGCTCGAGGCGAAGATCGCGACCTTCAAGTCGGAGTTCCGCACGTCCGCCGGTCAGAGCCTGAGCGAGCAGTTCGATGCGCTCGACGAGGCCGAGATCAAGCAGGAGCAGCTGGTCGTCAAGAAGTAGCCGGTGCCCGGCGGGGGCGACGCCCCCGCCGGCCCGCTGCATCTGACCAGCACGCCCCGACCAGTACAGGAGAGACATGGGAGCGCAACTTCGGGTCTACCGGCAGAGGATCCGCTCTGCCCAGACGACCAAGAAGATCACCCGTGCGATGGAGCTGATCGCAGCCTCGCGCATTCAGAAGGCGAAGGCGCGCGTCGAGGCCTCGACGCCCTACGCCCAGGCGATCACCCGCGCGGTGTCCGCCGTCGCCACGCACTCGAACACCGACCACCCGCTGCTGACCGAGGCCGAGACGGTCGAGCGGGCCGCCGTCGTGATCTTCACCTCGGACCGCGGCCTCGCCGGCGCCTTCAACTCGCAGGTGCTGCGCGAAGCCGAGGAGCTCAGCGAGCTGCTGCGCGAAGAGGGCAAGGAGGTCGTCTACTTCCTGATCGGCCGCAAGGCCCAGGGGTACTTCTCGTTCCGCCGCCGCGCCGCCGAGCGCATGTGGGTGGGGGACACCGAGAACCCGGGCTTCGAGACCGCGAAGGAGGTCGCCGAGGCCCTGCTCGAGGTCTTCGCCCGGCCCGCGGCCGAGGGCGGCGCGCAGGAGATCCACCTCGTCTACAACCGCCTGATCAGCATGGTCAGCCAGGTTCCCGAGGTGCACCGCCTGCTCCCGCTCCAGGTCGTCGAGGGCGTCGCCGAGGCGACGGACGCGCCGGAGTCGCTGTACGAGTTCGAGCCGGACGCCGACACGGTGCTCGACCGGCTGCTGCCGGCCTACATCGAGTCGCGCATCTTCAACGCCCTGCTGGAGTCCGCCGCAGCCAAGCACGCCGCGACGCAGAAGGCCATGAAGTCCGCGAGCGACAACGCCGACGCGCTGATCCGCGACTTCACCCGTCTCGCGAACAACGCGCGCCAGGCCGAGATCACCCAGCAGATTTCCGAGATTGTGGGCGGCGCCGACGCGCTGTCCGGCTGATTTAGCTACGAAGAGAGAGAAACATGACCGAAACCGCCGCAGTGGCGACTGAGGCCACCCAGGTTGTCGGGCGGATCGCTCGAGTGACCGGCCCCGTCGTCGACATCGAGTTCCCGCACGACGCGATCCCCGCCGTGTACAACGCTCTCGAGACCACCATCGACTTCGGCGAGGGCTCCGAGCCGCTGAAGCTCGTGCTCGAGGTCGCCCAGCACCTGGGCGACAACCTCGTCCGCGCGATCGCGCTGAAGCCCACCGACGGCCTCGTCCGCGGCCAGGAGGTCGTCGACACCGGTGAGTCCATCACCGTCCCGGTCGGCGACGTCACCAAGGGCAAGGTCTTCAACGTGACCGGGGACGTGCTCAACCTCCCGGAGGGCGAGACCATCGAGGTCAGCGAGCGCTGGAGCATCCACCGCACGCCCCCGGCCTTCGACCAGCTCGAGTCGAAGACGCAGCTCTTCGAGACCGGCATCAAGTCGATCGACCTCCTCACCCCGTACGTGCAGGGCGGCAAGATCGGCCTGTTCGGCGGCGCGGGCGTCGGCAAGACCGTCCTCATCCAGGAGATGATCCAGCGCGTGGCGCAGGACCACGGCGGCGTCTCCGTGTTCGCCGGCGTCGGCGAGCGCACCCGTGAGGGCAACGACCTCATCCACGAGATGGACGAGGCCGGCGTCTTCGACAAGACCGCGCTCGTGTTCGGCCAGATGGACGAGCCGCCGGGGACGCGTCTGCGCGTGGCCCTGTCGGCGCTGACGATGGCGGAGTACTTCCGCGATGTCCAGAAGCAGGACGTGCTCCTCTTCATCGACAACATCTTCCGCTTCACGCAGGCCGGCTCCGAGGTCTCGACGCTGCTCGGCCGCATGCCCTCCGCCGTGGGCTACCAGCCGAACCTCGCCGACGAGATGGGCATCCTCCAGGAGCGCATCACCTCGACCCGCGGCCACTCGATCACCTCGCTGCAGGCGATCTACGTCCCCGCGGACGACTACACCGACCCGGCACCGGCGACGACGTTCGCCCACCTCGACGCCACCACGGAGCTCTCGCGCGAGATCGCGTCGAAGGGCCTCTACCCGGCCATCGATCCGCTGACCTCTTCGAGCCGCATCATGGACCCGCGCTACTTGGGCGCGGACCACTACCGCGTCGCGACGACGGTCAAGCAGATCCTCCAGAAGAACAAGGAGCTGCAGGAGATCATCGCGATCCTCGGCGTCGACGAACTCTCCGAGGAGGACAAGATCACCGTGTCGCGCGCACGGCGCATCCAGCAGTTCCTCTCGCAGAACACCTACATGGCGAAGAAGTTCACCGGCGTCGAGGGCTCCACGGTGCCGCTGAAGGACACGATCGAGTCCTTCGACGCGATCGCCAAGGGCGAGTTCGACCACGTCGCCGAGCAGGCGTTCTTCAACGTCGGCGCGATCTCCGACGTCGAGGAGAACTGGGCGAAGATGCAGAAGGACCTGGCGTAAGCCATGGCCTCGCTCAACGTCAGCGTCGTCTCGGCCGATCGCAAGGTCTGGGAGGGCGAAGCCTCCCAGGTCATCGCGAAGACGGTCGAGGGCGAGATCGGCATCCTCGGCGGTCACGAGCCCCTGCTCGCCCTGCTCGCGCAAGGCCAGGTCCGCGTGACGACCGCGGGCGGCGAGAAGATCGCGGTCGACGCGGAAGGCGGCTTCCTGTCCGTCGACCACGACTCGGTCACGATCGTCGCGGGAGCGGCCGCGCTCGTGTAGCTCCCTCTCCGCACGCGGGGCCGGGCGAGATCCTTCGGGATCGCGCCCGGCCCCTCGTCGTCTCCCACCCACCCCGGAAAGGCCCGCCATGCTCGTCCTCCTGCCGCCCTCCGAGACCAAGCGCCCGGGCGGCGCCGACGCCCTCGACGCCGACGCGCTGCGGCACGCCGCGGCGCTGGGGGAGGCGCGCCGCCGGGTGCGCGTCGCGCTCGAGGAGCTGAGCCGCGACCCGGAGGCCGCGGCGAAGCCGCTCAAGCTCGGTGCGAAGAACCGCGGCGAGCTCGCCCATAATCTCTCCCTCGGCTCGAGCGGGGTGCTCCCCGCGATCGAGCGCTACACGGGGGTGCTCTACGACGCGCTCGCGGTGTCCGAGCTCGACGCCGGGGCGCGCTCGTGGATCGACGGGCACGTACGCGTGCAATCGGCGCTCTTCGGACTCATCGGGGCCGGGGATCCGATCCCCGCCTACCGCCTGTCCGCGGGCTCCCGCCTGCCGCAGCTGCCGGTGCCGCTCAAGCGGATCTGGCGCGAAGCGCACGCCGAGCTCGACTGGTCGGCCGCCGGATTCGTGCTCGATCTGCGCTCGCAGGACTACGCGGCTCTCGCGCCGCTGCCCGCAGGGGTGGGGCATCCGCTCGCGGTCGTGCAGCGCGGGGCGGACGGGGAGGTGCGCGCGCTCAACCACTTCAACAAGGCGGCGAAGGGCGATCTCGTCGCCCGGCTCGCCCGATCCCGCGCCGACATCCCGGACGTCGCGGGAATGCTCGCCTGGGCGGCGGACGCGGGCCTCGAGCTCTCCGGCCCCGACGCGGCGGGCGCGTTGACGCTCGTGACGGAGCTCGGCGCGCCGGCGACGCGGCCGCGCTAGCCCGGCCCGCCGGTCACGGGGCGGCGTCGACGCGCAGCACGGTCTCCAGCAGCACCTCGATGCCCGTCGCGACATCGGCGAAGTCGCTCCACTCCTCGGGGCAGTGGCTCCTGCCGTCCCGCGACGGGATGAAGATCATCGCCGAGGGGGCGAGCTCCGCGATCGCGACGCCGTCGTGCGTGGCACCGGAGTAGAGCTGCACGGTCTCGTGCCCGAGCTCGAGCGAGGCCGCGAGCGCGAGGCCGGAGAGGTGCTGGTCCATCGGCGTCGGCGCGTCGAGGTGCCCCAGGCGAGCGCGCTCGAGGTGCGATGGATCCCGTCGAGCTCCGCGAGCTCGCGGGCGAAGGCCGTCTGCATCGTCTCGAGTTCGGCGCGTTCGGGGCTGCGGAACTCCCCGGTCACCGTCGCCGCCTCGGAAATGGTGTTCGTGAGCGGGCTCGGCGTCGTCAGCTGCCCGACCGTGCCGACGGTGGCGGTGCCGGAGGAGCCGACGCGGCGCACCGCGAGCACGGCGTCTGCGGCGCAGCACATGGCGTCCTGCCGCACGTCCATCGGCATGGTGCCGGCGTGGTCGCGGCGTCCACGCACCTCGAGGGAGAACGTGGTGATGCCGCAGATGCTCGTGACGATGCCGATGTCGGCGTTCTGCGCCTCGAGCTGGGGACCCTGCTCGATGTGCAGCTCGAGGTAGGCGGCGATGTCGGACGCCCGCCACCGCGCGGAGGCGAGCTCCTCGGGCCGGTGCCCCGCGCCCGCCATGAGCGCCGCGAGCGTGGTGCCCGCCGCGTCCCGGCTCGCGAGCGCGGCGGCGTCGAGGCTGCCGGCGACCGCGCGCGAGCCCACCAGTTTCACGCCCTGCGGATTGCCCTCCTCGTTCGCGAAGTCGACCACGCGGAGCCCGCGGCGCAGCCGCGTGCCCGAACGCCTGAGCATGCGGGCGACCTCGATGGCCCCGAGCACCCCGACGATGCCGTCGAAGCGGCCGCCGCCCGGCACGGTGTCCGAGTGGCTGCCGATCACGATGTCCGGGGCGCCGGGGACCTCGCCCTCGAGGTAGCCGATGACATTGCCTGCGGCGTCCTGGCGGGCGTCGAGTCCGGCGTCGCGCATGCGCTGCAGCACCCAGTCGCGCGCCGCTCGATCCTCCTCGCTGAAACCGGTCCGCGACCACCCGGGCAGCGACGACGACACGAGGGAGGCGAGGTGCTCCCACTCCGACTCGATGCGGTCGATCTCCGCGCGGCCCGCGCGGCCCGCGGTGTCCGCGCTCATCGCGCCACCGCCGCGTCACCGGGGACGAGCTGCGCGCGGGGGAGCTCCGTGCTGCGCGCCGAGGCCTCCACCGCGTCCGCGACGGCCCGTTCGAGGTCGCCGTGCGCGGCGAGCCCGCTCGCGAGCGTGCCGCAGAAGACGTCACCGGCCCCGGTGGTGTCGATCGCCCGCACCGGAGGCGGCGCGAAGGTCCGCGGCGCCTCCGGTGCGGCGCCGCCCCCGGCCGGGTAGAGGGCGGCCCCGTCCGCGCCGAGCGTCACGACGACGTCGCCGTCGAAGCCGAGCGCGGCGACGCAGGCGCTCACCTCCGCGATGGTGCGGGGCACCGGAAGCCCCGCGAGCTGCGCGAGCTCGGTGCGGTTCGGCACGAGCAGGGTGAAGCCGGCCAGCAGCGGCCGCAGACCGGGATCGGCGGAGATGGGGGCGGGGTTCAGGATCCGCCACGCGAAAGCGCGCGCCCGGCCGCACTCGGCGAGGACGGCCAGCGGCGTCTCGAGCTGCGTGAGCAGCACGGGACCCGCCCGACGGTCGAGCGCCGCTGCGACGAGGTCGGGGTCGAGGTGGTCGTTGGCGCCGGAGGTGACGATGATGAGGTTCTCGGCGTCGTCGGCCACGACCACGGTCGCTGCGCCGCTCGGTGCGTGCGCGACGGTCTGCAGCTCCGAGAGGTCGACGTCGAAGGCGCGGAGGCCGGCCACGGCGGCTTCGCCAACGGCGTCCGCGCCGATCGCCCCGATGAACCGCACCGCGGCGCCCGCGGCGGCCGCGGCGGCCGCCTGGTTCGCCCCCTTGCCGCCCGGCGAGGACGCGGTGTCCGAGGCGAGGATGGTCTCCCCGGCCGTCGGGATGTGCGGCACCCGCACGGTCGTATCGAGGTTCACGGAGCCGACGACGGCGACCGCGGGGCGGTCTCCGCCCCGCGGTCCCACGGCGTCGCCGGGGGACGCCGGCTCAGTCACCGCGGGCTCCGAGCCGGTCGAGCGCGTCGAGGACGAGATCCCAGAACCGCGGCGCGTCGAGCGTCATGGCGACGCGGGCGTTGCGCGGCTCCTCGGGGTAGCGTCCGTGCAGATCGACGACGGTCTCGCCGCGCGTCCAGCGCCCGTCGAGCTCGACCGCGAGGAACGCCTCGCGCCACACGATGACGCCGGGGTCGATGAGCGCGGCGACGGTGCAGGGGTCGTGCACGGGGGGCGCGTCGAACTCCCAGACGCGGTGGTAGGAATCGCCGAAGAACCCCATCCAGGCCGCGCAGGTCTGCCCCACGGCGTGGGGCATGGCGACCATGCGGTCGACGACCTCGCGGGTCGCGAGCGCCTGATGCGTGAGGTTGAGGCCGACCATGCGGAGGGGGAGACCGGTCCGCAGCACCTCGTCGAGCGCTTCGGGATCCGCGAAGGTGTTGAACTCGGCGGAGGGGGTGTGGTTGCCGCGCTCGGTCGAGCCGCCCATGAAGACGATCTCGGTCACGCGTCCGACGAGATCGGGGCGGTCGCGGAAGAGCTGCGCGGCGTTCGTCATCGGGCCGGTGACCACGAGGGTGACGCCCTCCTCGGCGGCGTCGAGGACGCTCGCCATGAGCGCGACGGCCCCGCGGGGGTCCGGCTCGCGGCTGGGGGCGGGGAGCTCGGGCCCGTCGAGGCCGCTCGTCCCGTGCACGTAGTTGCCGAGCGCCTGCGCGCCGGCGAGCGGCCCGGCCGCGCCCGCGGCGACGGGGATGTCGGCCGCGCCTGCGAGGTCCAGGATCTGGATCGCGTTGCGCGTCGCGTCCTCGAGCGCGCAGTTGCCGAAGCACGTGGTGACGGCCCGGAGGTCGATCTCGGGGGAGGCGACGGCGAGGAGGATCGCCACCGCGTCGTCGTGCCCGGGATCGCAGTCGATGATGACCGGGGTCGCCATCACGCCGCCTCGTCCGCGAGCCAGCGGAGCATGCCGCCCACGAGGGGGGCGAAGCCGTCCCAGTCGAGGAAGGGCTGCGGGCACCAGTGCGGGCCGATGTCGGAGGTCCAGGCGAGCGTGCGTCCGGAGCCGACCTCGCGGGTGGCCAGGAGCGGATGGTCCCCGACCGTGGCGACGACGCGCGCGTCCTCGCGGGCCGAGACCTCGTTGTAGCCGAGCAGCTCGGGCGCGCCGGAGAGGAGCGGAGCGAGGGGGTGACCGGCGTCCGCGACGGCGACCGGGGCGCCTTCCGGCGCTTCCACGCGGTCATCGCAGAGCAGCATGCCGACGGGGAGCACCTCGGCGATCGGCGAGCGGGCGAAGTTCGCGGCCGCGTTGATGCCCTGGAAGCTGAGGTAGCCCCCAGCCATCATGAGGCCGCCGCCCTGCTCGGTCCACTCCACGAGGGCGCGGAGCGAGTTGTCGCTGCGCTCGCCGCGCTTCCAGGTCTCGGGGGTGAGCAGGAAGGAGTTCGCGCCGATGTCGGAGATGATGACGACGTCGTAGGCGGAGAGCGCCTCCGCCGTGCGCGGGAACTTCGCGGGCACGTCGTGCCCGTACATCTGCTCGACCTCGATGCCCTGCGTCGCCGCAGCCGCGATGAAGGCGTCGGCGCCGGTGTCGAACGAGGTGCTCGTGAAGGTGTCGAAGCCCTTCTGATGGATCTCGTGGATCGTCCAGCTCTCTCCGGCAAGCAGTACGCGAGGCATGATGGTCTCCTTCTAGTGGTCGGACTCGGCTGCGGGGGCGTCGCGCCCCTCGAACAGCGAACGGGGGTTGTCGATGAGGAAGCGGTCGATCGCGGCGCGGTCGAGGCCGTGCCGGGCGAGGCGGGGGACGAAGTACTGCAGGATGTGCCCGTAGCCGGGGCCGCCGTGGGCGCGCAGCAGCGACTTGAGGAAGATGTCCTGCGAGACGAGCAGACGATCGCCGAAGCCCGCGTCCACGAGGCCGACGAGGTGTCTGGCGTTGTCCTCGTCCGAGGGGCACTGCACCCCCTGGTCGGCGTAGAAGACCTCCATGCCGATCATGTCGTACTGCACCCAGGCGCCGCGGCGCAGCAGCTCGAGCTGGTACGCGCGATCCTCGCCCGAGGGGCCCATGTGGCAGAGCACGACGTCGCGGGGATCCGCGCCGTGGGCCTCGGCGAGATCGAGCACCTCGTGGCCGCGGCGGAACCAGCCGGGGAGGTGCACCTCGACGGGCAGTCCGCTCTCGCGCTGCGCGATGCAGGCGCCGGCGAGGCTGATCCGCTCGCGCTCCGTGAAGCCCGCGCCCACGCCGATCTCCCCGATGATGCCCGGGCGGATCCCGTCGACGCCGTGCGCGATGTCGTGCAGGATCTGCTCGGCGACGTCCTCGGAGGCGAACGCCGAGAAGCCCTCGGGGAGGCTGGGATCGAGGTAGTAGCCGGTGCCGGCGACGATGCGCACGCCGCTGCGCTCGCTGAGGTCCTTGAGCCCGCGGAGATCGCGCCCGCTGTTCATGCTCGTGGTGTCGACGATGGTGCGGCCGCCGAGCGCCGCGTACCGCGCGATCTCCGCGAGCGCGAGCTCGGGGTCGTCGAGGCGGCAGTTGTCGAGGTTGCCGAAGGGATCGTTCCGGAGCTCCCACAGCAGATCGGCGGTCACCGGGCGCCGCAGGTAGTCCTCCGCGTCCAGGCCCGGCGTCGTCGTCGGCTGCGCCCATGAGCTGGCGTCGTTGATGAGGTGCTCGTGGGTGAGCGTGATGCCGAGCTCGGCGGCCGGGACCGGCCCCGTGACGGTCATCACGGTCATGAGCCGCTCCGGGAGAAGCGGCTGAACAGGCGCGTGTTGACGAGGATCGCGATGACGAGGATGAGGCCCTGCACGATCGGGATCCAGTAGACGTCGACCTTCAGCAGCACGAGCCCGTTGCTGAGGATGCCGAGGGTGAGCGCGCCGATGGCGGAGCCCATGATGGAGCCGCGGCCGCCCATGAGCGAGGTCCCGCCGAGCACGACGGCCGTGATGACCTCGAGCTCGAACATGGTGCCGGAGTTCGGCGAGCCGCTCGAGAGGCGCGAGGCGGTGATGACGCCGGCGAGCGCGGCCGCGAAGCCGGTCATGCCGAGCACGGCCATCTGGATCTTGCGGATGTCGACGCCCGAGCGGCGCAGCGACTCGGCGTTGGAGCCCGTCGCCGTCACGTAGCGGCCGAAGCGGGTGTGATTGAAGACGTACCACGCGAGCGCCACGATGACGATCGCGATCCAGGTCGGCGTGTAGAGGCCGAGGAACTTGCCCTGGCCGATGGGCACGAGGAACGGCGAGTCGATCGGGGTGCTGTAGCCCTCGGTGATGAAGAGCGCCACGCCGCGCAGCGCCGTGAGGGCGGCCAGCGTCACGATGAACGACTGCATGCGCCCGAACGCCGTGAGCGCGCCGTTCACGAGGCCGACCGCGAGCCCCATCGCGAGCGTCAGCACGAGCGCGACGAGCCCGTTGCCCGAGACGGCCCAGATGCCGAGCGTCGCGGCGGAGAGGCCGACGATGGAACCGACCGAGAGGTCGATCTGACCCGTCGTGATGACGAAGGTCATCGCCATGGCGACGATGACCGTCGGCGCGATCTGCCGCGCGACGTTGACGAGGTTCTCCGCGGAGAGGAAGACGTCGGTCGCGGCCGAGAAGAAGATGAAGAGGATGAGGAAGACCAGGGTGATGGAGAGCACCCCGAAGTGCCGCCCGATGAACCCCTTCGAGCGGGCGGGCTTGGTCACGATGGCCTCGGTGTGGTGTGCATTCGTCACGGCGCGCTACTTTCCCATCATCGCGGTCACGAGCTCGGACAGCGAGGTTTCCTGCGGGTCGAGGTTCTTGTGGAGGACCCCCTCGTACAGCACGACGAGGCGGTCGCAGACCTCGAAGAGGTCCTGGAGTCGGTGGGTGATGAGGATCACGCTGACGCCGCGGGCGGAGACGTCGCGGATGAGCTGCAGCACCATCTCGACCTCGCGGGCCGCGAGCGCCGCCGTCGGCTCGTCGAGCACGAGCACCTTCGGATCGAAGGCGATGGCGCGGGCGATGGCGATGGCCTGCCGCTGACCGCCCGAGAGGGTGCCGACCTCCTGCGTGGTGTCGGCGATCCGGATGTGCAGCTTCTGCAGATCCTCCGCCGCCTCGCGATGCATCCGCGCGAGGTCGAGGCGACGGGTGAGCGGGTGGTAGGGCTCCCGGCCGAGGAAGAGGTTGCCGGCCACGTCGACGTCGTTGCAGAGCGCGAGATCCTGGTAGACCATCTCGATCCCCGCCCGCCGCGCGGCACGGGGGTCCGAGGTGGTGAGCGCCTCGCCGTCGACGAGGATGCTGCCCGAGTCCGGGGTGACGGCGCCCGCGAGCATCTTCATGAGCGTCGATTTGCCGGCGCCGTTGTCGCCGACGAGACCGATGACCTCGCCCTTGCCGACCGAGAGGTTGACCCCGCGGAGTACTTTGACGGCGCCGAAGTGCTTGCGGATGTCGACCATTTCGACACGCGGTGGTGCGTTCATCGGTTCCCTTTCCTGGTCTCTGCCATGACGGAGCGGGGGCGGTCGCGCCGCCCCCGCCGTCGCTTACTTGAAGGTCTCGCGGAAGTCGTCGACGTTGTCCGACGTGACGATGGTGATCGGGACGTCGATGAATCCCTGGGGCTCCGCACCGCCGAGGATGCTGTGCACCTCGGTGACGGCCTCGACGCCCTCCTGGCGGGGGTCCTGCTGGATCACGGCCGTGACGAGTCCGTCGTCGATGCCGGCGATGACCTCCGCGGTGAGATCCCAGCCGATGATCTTGGTCGCGCTGTCCGCGGAGAGCGCGGCGACGGCGCCGACGGTGGCGGGCTCGCCCGTGGTGTAGACGAAGTCGAGGTCCGGCTGGGCGGTGACCAGATCCTGCGCGGCGGTCGCGGCCTTCTCCTGGACGTTGTCGCCGTTGACGCTCTGCGTGTACTGGGCGCCGGCGGCGTCGATCGCCGCGCGGAAGCTGTCCTCGCGCTGGTTCTGGATGAAGGAGCTCTTCGCGTCGACGACGCCGTAGCTCTTGCCGTCGACGAGCCCCGCGTCGATGGCCCACTTCGCGGCCTCCGCGCCTGCGGCCTCGTTGTCGACGCCCACGAAGGTGTCGACGCCCTCGACTTCCGCGTCGATCGCGATGACGGGAATGCCCTGGGACTGGGCGGACTCGACCGCGGGGGAGACGCCGTTCACGTCGATGGCGACGACGATGATCGCGTCGACGCCCTGCGTGACGAAGTTCTCGATGTCGGAGCTCTGGCGGGCGGAGTCGTTGTTGGCGTTCGCGATGGTGAGCTCGCAGCCGAGCTCGTCCGCCGCCTCCTGGGCGCCGGCGTTCATCTCGGTGAAGAAGATCGCGGTCTGGTTGATCTGCGTCATGCCGATGCTGCACGAGTCGCTCGACTCGCCGGAGCCGCCGGTTTCGGTCGCCGGCTCGTTGCCGGTGGTGCAGCCGGTGAGGAGCGCGAAGCCCGCACCGAGGGCGAGCGTCGCGAACGCGGCGCGCCGTGGGAACCGAGTGTGCATGGGATACCTCCGTTGGTATGGGCTTGGAAATCGATTGCCAAGTGATTCTCGACACTAGTCTGGAGGGACTGCGGCGCCCAACGGCGCACGATATCGATTCGGTAACGGAAGTGGATATGGACGGACGGACGCGGAGCGTCACGATGCGCGAGGTGGCGCAGCACGCGGGGGTGTCCTCGTCGACCGTCTCGCGCGCCCTCAGCGGGAGCCGGGCGATGTCCGCCGAGATCCGGGACCGGGTGCTGCGCAGCGCGGAGGCGCTCGGGTACGAGGTGAATCTGCTCGGACGCGCCCTGCGGCAGCAGCGGCTCGACGTGGTCGGGCTGATCCTGCCCGATTTCTCCAACCCCTTCTTCACCGCGCTCGCCGAGCAGCTGGGCGCGGTCTTTCGCGAGGCGGGCTTCGAGCTGCTCGTCTCCAGCGCGGGGAACGACCTCGGGATCGAGCGCCGCGCCGTCTCCTCGTTCCTCGGGCGGCAGATCCATGCGCTCGTCGTCATCCCGAGCGACGAGGCCGCGAGTCGCGCGGCGCTCGACGCGGCGAGCCGGCGCGTCCCCACGGTGCAGTTCGACCGCAGGGTCGCCGATTCCGATGCGCCCTACGTCGGCTGCGACAACCGCATCGGGGTCGAGCTCATCGTCCGGCACGTGCGGGAGGTCACCCCGCCGGGCGAGCCCGTCGTGTTCGTCGGCGCCGGTACGGCCTCCTCGTCGGCGCGCGAACGGCGCGAGGCCTTCGCGGCGCTGATGCCGGAGGCGCTCATCCTCGACGGCAGCTTCGACGTCGCGTGGGGGCACCGCGCGGCGCGGGAGCTGCTGGATCGCGGGATCGCGGGCGCGACGGTCGTCACCTCCGCCGACGTCATCGCGCTCGGCCTCCAGAGCGAGCTGCAGGCCGCCGGACGTCGCGTTCCCGGCGACTTCCGGGTCATCGGCTTCGACGGCGTCGGCGTGGCCGACTACGCGCTGCCCGCGCTCACGACGGTGCGTCAGCCCGTGGAGGCCATGAGCCGCGCCATCCTCGAGCTCATCACCCGGGACGATCCGGCGACCCCCGCGGGGACCGTGCTCGTCGCCCCGGATCTCGTGCTCGGCGACTCGAGCCGCACGGCGTCCGGCCGGGCCGCCCGGGGGCGGTAGGATGATCCGGTGGGCAGGAAGCGGACGCTGTGACGACTCGGGGTGAGAACGGGTCTCGGCGACGCCTGCCCTATCGCAGGGGCGGAGACCTCGAGATCGAGCTCTCGTGGTTCGCGCTCACCGACGTCGGCCGCCGTCGCGAGACCAACCAGGACAGCTACGTCACGACGCCGCCGATCTTCGCGGTCGCCGACGGCATGGGCGGCCACTCGGCCGGCGAGATCGCATCGGCCGCGGTCGTGCGGCGGCTCGCCGAGCTCGGCGGCGAATCGAGCATCAGCGAGCGCGACATCGACGGCGTGCTCAGCGACGCCGTCGACGACATCGAGCTCGACGCGGGGGAGACGGAGCTCGGCGCGGGGACGACCGTCACCGGCGTGTGCTTCGGCAGCGACGAGGACCCCACGTGGCGCGTCTTCAACATCGGGGACTCGCGCGTCTATCAGTACTTCAAGGGCGCCTTCAGCCAGATCACCGTCGATCACTCGGTCGTCCAGCACCTCATCGACACGGGCGCCATCACGGAGGAGGAGGCGGAGGTCCATCCGCACGCCAATGTGATCACCCGTGCCGTGGGCTTCAACGAGGCTCCCGTGCCCGACTACACCTCGCTCGCGCTGATCCCGGGCCAGCGGCTCCTCATCTGCTCCGACGGGCTCACGAAGGAGCTCACGGACATCGGCATTCAGCACTTCCTCGCGACGCAGCCGACGGCGGAGGACGCGGCGCGCACGCTCGTGCGCCAGGCCGTCGAGAACGCCGGCCGCGACAACGTCACCGTGATCGTCATCGACGTGCACGCCGTCGGCGACGTGGTCGACACCGGCAGCCTCGAGTCCTCCGGGATCCCGCTCGCGGATCTGCCGCCGCACGAACCCGTGGCCACGGGGCCGATCGACCTGCGCTGACACCCGCCGGGCGGCCCGTCGGTCCGGCCCGTCGGCCGGGCGGGTGCCGGCGGCGCCGGGACCCGCCCCGCCGCTACGCGCCCGCGGCCGTGAACGACTCGTCGAGCACCGCGAGCACGTCGGCGAGCAGCGCGTCCGTCATCTTGAGCGAGGGCAGGAAGCGGATCGCCTGGTTGTGCACGCCCGTGCTCAGGAGCAGTACGCCGCGCTGGGCCGCCTCCTCGACGACGCGCGAGACGAGCGCGCCGTCGGGCTCCCGGGTGCCGGGCCGCAGCACCTCGATCGCGAGCATCGCGCCCGTGCCGCGGACCTCGGCGATCGCCGGGTGCGCCGCCTGCAGCTCGCGGAGCCCGCCGCCGAAGACCCGCTCGATGCGCCGCGCCTCGGCGAGGAGGTCGCGCGCCTCGATCTGCTCGAAGACGGCGACCGCCGCGGCGCACGCCACGGGGTTGCCGCCGAAGGTGCCGCCGAGGCCGCCGGGCTGCGAGGCGTCCATGATCTCGGCGCGGCCGGTGATGCCGGCGAGCGGGAGGCCGCCGGCGATGCCCTTCGCCGAGAGCAGGATGTCGGGCTCGACGCCGAACTGGGCGATCGAGAAGACCGTGCCGGTGCGGGCCATGCCGGCCTGCACCTCGTCGGCGATGAACACGATGCCGTTCTCGCGGCACCACGCGGCGAGCGCGGGGAGATAGCCCTCGGCCGGGACGATGAAGCCGCCCTCGCCCTGGATCGGCTCGACGATCAGGCACGCGAGGTCGGAGGCGCCGGCCTGCTTCTCGAGGAACGCGATCGTGCGCCGCGCGGCGTCCTCGCCGCTCAGGCCGTCGTGCAGCGGGTAGGAGTTCGGGGCCTTGTAGATGTCCCCGACGCGCGGGCCGTAGCCGAGGGCATAGGGAGCGGCCTTGTGGTTCATGCTGCTCGTGAGGAGCGTGCGCCCGTGATAGGCGTGCTCGAGCACGGCGATGCCCGGGCGCCCCGTGTACTTGCGCGCGATCTTCACGCCGTTCTCGACGGCCTCCGCCCCCGAGTTCATGAGCAGGGTCTTGTAGGGCGCCTCCGGCGTGGAGCCCGGCACGTGCTTCGCGAGGTGCTCGGCCACCTGCACGTAGGGCTCGTACGGAGTCATGGTGAAGAGCGTGTGGGTGACCTTGGCGAGCTGCGCGGAAGCGGCGGCGACGACCGCCTCGTCCGTGTGCCCGACCGTCATCACGCCGATGCCGCCGCAGACGTCGACGATCCGGTTGCCGTCGACGTCGACGAGGATCGAATCGTGCGCGCGATCGATGTAGACGGGCAGGACGCTGTGCACCCCGGGCGGCACGACCGCCTGTCGCCTGGCGTGGAGTTCGCGGGAGCGGGGGCCGGGGATCTCGGTGACGACGCGCCGCTCCTGCGGGATGTCGGTCGCCTCGGATCCGGTGCTGACGGCTGCGGTGCTGGTCGCTGAACTCATGACACGATCCTAGCCGCGCGCAGCTCGGCCCGGGGCGTCCTAGGCTGGGGCCATGGCAGAACTGCACGAGTACCGGGTCGGGATCGAGTGGACGGGCAACCGGGGGAGCGGCACGAGCGGATACCGCGACTACGGCCGCGAGCTGCTCATCCACGGCGAGAGCAAGCCGCCGCTCGCGGGGTCGGCGGACAAGACCTTCCACGGCGACCGGGACCGCTGGAACCCCGAGGAGCTGCTCGTCACGGCGCTCGCGCAGTGCCACATGCTCTCCTACCTGCACATGGCGGTGCGCGCCGGGGTGGTGGTGACCGCCTACCGGGACGACGCCGTCGGCGTCATGCGGCAGGAGGGGCTCGGCGGGGCGTTCACGGAGGTCGTGCTCCGGCCGCGGGTCGCGGTGGCGGAGGCGGGCATGGTCGAGGCCGCGCTCGCGGCGCACCGCGAGGCCTCGGAGCACTGCTTCATCGCGAACTCCGTGAACTTCCCTGTGCGGCACGAGCCGGAGATCGCGGTGGCCGCGGCGGGGACGGCGCCCGGAGGACGCGTCCCGGGCGCCGCTTCGCCTTAGAATGGAACCCATGCCCCACCCCTCCTCGTTCTTCCTCACCACGCCGATCTTCTACGTGAACGACGCCCCGCACATCGGGCACGCGTACACGGAGGTGGCGGCGGACGTGCTCGCCCGCTGGCACCGCCAGGCCGGCGACGACACGTGGTTCCTCACCGGGACGGACGAGCACGGGCAGAAGATCCTGCGCACCGCGACCGCGAACGGCGTCGCGCCGAAGGAGTGGGCGGATCGCCTCGTCGAGTCGTCGTGGAAACCGCTCCTCGATCTCATCGACATCTCCAACGACGACTTCATCCGCACGACGGACGCCCGCCACGAGGAGGGCGTCGCGAAGTTCCTCCAGAAGCTGTACGACGACGGCCACGTCTACGCGGGCGAGTTCGAGGCGCTCTACTGCGTCGGCTGCGAGGAGTTCAAGCCGAAGAGCGAGATCGTCGACGGCACCGGGGCCTTCGCGGGGGAGAAGGTCTGCGCGATCCACTCGAAGCCGCTCGAGCTGCTGCAGGAGAAGAACTACTTCTTCAAGATGAGCGCCTTCCAGGACCGGCTGCTCGCGCTCTACGAGGAGCGTCCCGACTTCGTGCAGCCCGCGAGCGCGCGCAACGAGGTCATCGCCTTCGTGCAGCAGGGGCTCGAGGATCTGTCGATCTCGCGCACCTCCTTCGACTGGGGCATCCCGATCCCCTGGGACTCGAGCCACGTCACCTACGTGTGGTTCGACGCGCTGCTGAACTACGTCACGGCCATCGGCTACGGGCGCGACGACGCCGAGTTCGCCCGGCGCTGGCCGGCGAACCACCTCGTCGGCAAGGACATTCTCCGCTTCCACGCCGTCATCTGGCCGGCGATGCTCATGGCGGCCGGCCTCGAGGTGCCCGACCGCGTGTTCGCGCACGGCTGGCTGCTCGTCGGCGGCGAGAAGATGTCGAAGTCGAAGCTCACGGGCATCGCGCCGAGCGAGATCACCGACACCTTCGGCTCCGACGCGTTCCGCTACTACTTCATGCGGGCCATCTCCTTCGGCCACGACGGCTCCTTCAGCTGGGAGGATCTCACCGCGCGCTACCACGCCGAACTCGCCAACGGCTTCGGCAACCTCGCGAGCCGCGTGCTCGCGATGAACGCGAAGTACTTCGACGCCCGCATGCCCGAGGCGGGCGTCGAGACGCCGGCGGACGCCGCGATCCGGGAGCTCGCCTCGACGGCCGCCGAGCGCGCGGACGCGCGCATCGAGACCTTCGCGATCCACGAGGCGATCGCGGCCGTCTGGGAGCTCGTCGACGCGCTCAACGGCTACGTGCAGGAGCAGCAGCCGTGGGCCCTCGCGAAGGATCCCGCGCAGCGCGACCGGCTCGCCACCGTGCTCGCCACGGCCACGGAGGGGCTGCGCGTCCTCGCGGAACTGCTCGCCCCCGTGATCCCGCAGGCGACGCGGAAGCTGTGGGCGGCGCTCGGCGCCGAGGAGCGCCTCGGCGCGCTCGACGCGCAGCCGCTGCGCGAGGCCGGCCGCTGGGGCCGGCTGCCCGCGGGCACCGAGCAGCGCGCGCTCGCCGTGCTGTTCCCGCGGATCGAGACGGAGGCGAAGTGAGCTCCGCCGGATCCGCGGGCCCGCCCGCCGGGAGGCTCCGCACGCGCTCCTCCGACGGCACCGCGCCGAGCCGACGCGATCTCAGCCGTCCGCCCAGCCCGGAGCCGCTGCCCGTCTCCGTCTACGACAACCACGCCCACCTCGAGTTCGAGGACGGCGTCGACCAGCTCGATCCGCTCGACTCGCTCGATCGCGCGGGGGCCGTCGGCGTCCGCGGCATCGTGCAGGTGGGCACCGACCTCGAGACGAGCCGGTGGAGCGCCGAGCTCGCGGCGCACGATCCCCGGGTGCTCGCCGCGGTCGCGCTGCACCCCAACGAGGCGCCCAGGCTCGCCGCGCGCGGGCTGCTGTGCGAGCAGCTCTCCGAGATCTCCCGTCTCGCGGCGCAGCCGCGCGTGCGCGCCGTGGGGGAGACCGGCCTCGACTTCTTCCGCACCGCCGAGGACGGACGGGAGGCGCAGCTCGAGTCCTTCGAGGCGCACATCGAGATCGCGAAGGCCAACGGCATCGCCCTGCAGATCCACGACCGCGACGCGCACGACGAGGTCGTCGCGACGCTCAGACGCGTCGGCGCGCCCGAGCGCACCGTCTTCCACTGCTTCTCCGGGGACGCGGCGCTCGCACGCATCTGCAACGAGCAGGGCTGGGTGATGTCCTTCGCCGGGACGACGACGTTCAAGAACGCGCCCGCGCTGCGGGAGGCGCTCTCGGTCGCGGATCCCGCGCTCGTGCTCGCCGAGACCGACGCGCCGTTCCTCACCCCCGAGCCCTTCCGGGGGCGCCCGAACGCGCCGTACCTCCTGCCCCACACCGTACGGCGCATGGCGGAGGCGCTCGGGGAGCCGCTCGACGAGGTGTGCGCGCGCATCGCGGCGAACACCGAGCGCGTGTACGGGTCCTGGGACCCCGAGCAGCGGGTCGCCGCGTGACCGACGCCCCCGCCCTCCTCGGCCCGATCGAGATCCGGGAGCTGGCGGAGCGCCTCGGGGTCTCCCCGACGAAGAAGCTCGGGCAGAACTTCGTGATCGACCCCAACACGGTCCGCAAGATCGTGCGGCTGGCGGAGGTCGAGGCGGGAGACCGCGTCGTCGAGATCGGGCCCGGGCTGGGCTCGCTCACGCTCGGCATCCTCGAGGCGGGCGCGGACGTCACCGCCGTGGAGATCGATCACCGGCTGGCGGCGGAGCTGCCCGCCACGGCGCGGTCGATGCAGCCGGAGGTCTTCGCCGACGCCGCACTGCCCCGGCTGCGCGTGCTCCGCAGCGACGCGCTCGACATCGGCGCGGGCGACATCGCCGGACTGCCGGCGCCGCCCGAGGTGCTCGTCGCGAATCTGCCCTACAACGTGTCCGTGCCGATCCTCATGCACCTGCTCGAGCTCATCCCGCAGCTGCGCGGCGGCCTCGTCATGGTGCAGGCCGAGGTCGGGCACCGGATCGCGGCGGCGCCCGGCTCGAAGGAGTACGGCTCGCCGAGCGCCAAGGCGGCCTGGTACGGGCGGTGGCGGATCGCCGGGACGGTGAGCCGGCGCATCTTCTGGCCGGTGCCCGGCGTCGACTCGGTGCTCGTCGGGTACGAGCGGTACGCCGAGCCGATCGGGAGCGAGGCGGAGCGGGAGCTGACGTTCGCGCTCGTGAACGCCGCGTTCGCCCAGCGGCGGAAGATGCTGCGGCAGGCGCTGCAACCCGTGCTCGGCCCGCTCGAGCGGGCCGTCGCCGTGCTGGAGGCCGGGGGAGCGGCGCCCACGGCGCGCGCCGAACAGCTCGGGATCGAGGATTTCCTGCGCATCGCCCGGGCGGCCCGCGCGGTCTGAGCGCCGCCGCGACGCGCGCCCCAGGGGCGCTCCCGAGGCGTGCATCCCGGGGTCACCGGGTGCGCTACCTTGTACGTATGGGTTCGATACGGGGGCGTTCGATCACGGTGCGCGCACCGGGAAAGATCAACGTGTTCTTCCGCGTCGGCGCACTGCAGCAGGACGGGTATCACGACGTCGCCTCGCTCTATCAGGCCGTCTCCCTGTTCGAGGAGGTGACGGCCGCTCCGGCCGCCGACTTCTCCGTGCGCTTCACCGGGCCGATCGACGGCTCGGCGCTGCCGGTCGACGACCGCAACCTCGCGCTCGCGGCCGCGAAACTGCTCGCCGAGCGCACCGGATATCCGGGGGGCGCCGCGCTCACGGTGTTCAAACGGGTGCCCATCGCGGGAGGCATGGGCGGCGGGTCCGCCGATGCGGCCGCGACGCTGCTCGCGTGCGACGAGCTGTGGGGCACCGGTCTCGGCCGCCACGGCCTGCTGCCGCTCGCGGCCGAGCTCGGCGCCGACGTGCCCTTCGCGCTCGAGGGCGGCACCGCGGTCGGCACGGGCCGGGGCGACGAGCTCAGCCCGGCGCTCGCGAAGGGCTCCTTCCACTGGGTGCTCGTGCTCTCCGACGCCGGGCTGAGCACGCCGCGCGTGTACGGCACCCTCGACGCGCACCGCGAGCGGCACGCCGGAGCGCTCGGGCCGCAGCCCGAGCTCGTGAAGGTCGAGACCGCCGTGCTGCAGGCCGTGCGCGTCGGCGACGCGGACTCGCTCGCCGAGGCGATGCACAACGACCTCCAGGTGGCGGCGCTCAAGCTCGCCCCGGGGCTCGTCGACCTGCTCGAGCAGGGCGAGTCCCGCGGTGCGCTCGCCGGAATCGTCTCGGGCTCGGGGCCGACGCTCGCCTTCCTCGTGGACAGCGCCGAGGCCGCCGCGAGCCTGCGCGGCATGTTCTGCCGCGAGGGGCACCGCGCGATCACGGTCACCGGCCCGGTGCCCGGGGCACGGGTGCTCGAGGGCTGACGCGCCGTGCGGCCGCGCTCGGGGGAATACGCGCCCCGTCCGACCGGTTGCACCGACCGTGAGTGAAACGATCCGCGTCGACATCTGGTCCGATATCGCCTGCCCCTGGTGCTACCTCGGCAAGCACCGTTTCGAGGCCGGGCTCGCCGCCTTCCGCGCGGAGCACCCCGACGTGGAGGTCGAGGTGGAGAGCCACAGCTTCGAGCTCGCCCCGGACACGCCGCTCGACTGGGACGGCAGCGAGGTCGACTTCCTGGTGCGTCACAAGGGGATGCCCGCCGCCCAGGTCGAGCAGATGCTCGGCCAGATGACGGAGCTCGGCGCCGCCGAGGGCGTCACCTTCGACTTCGGCGGCGTGCAGCACGCCAACACGCAGCGCGCGCACCGGATCCTCCATCTCGCGAAGGACCGCGGCGTGCAGGCCGCCGTGCAGGAGCGGCTCTTCCGCGGCTACTTCGCGGAGGGGGAGGACATGTCGGATCCCGACGCGCTCGCACGCCTCGGGGCCGAGGCCGGCCTCGAGCCCGACGAGGTGCGCGCCGCCCTCGATGACGAGGCCTACGGCGACGCCGTGCAGCAGGACATCGCGCGCGCCCGGATGCTCGGGGTGAACGGCGTGCCGTTCTTCCTGCTCGACCAGAAGTACGGCGTCTCCGGCGCGCAGTCCGCCGACGCCTTCCAGGGCGTCTTCGCGCAGGTCCTCGAGCGCTCCCGCGCCGAGGCGAGCGCGTAGCCGGACCCGGCGTCCGATCCCGATCCGATCCAGACCCGTACCCGACCCAGGAGGACGACCATGAACGACACCACGCAGACCCGCTCCGAGACGGCGCCCACGGCTGAGGCCGCGACGGAGGCCTCGGCGCCCGCGGGCCTCGATCCGGCGGCCGGCCTCGCGGGCGCCGCGTCCTTCGCGGACGCCGAGTCCCGCGAGATCCTGAATCTCCTCGGCGACGCCGAGGCCGGGGGCGCCTGCTGCGGCGGCTCCTGCTGCAGCGTCTGAGCCGTCGGGCGATCGGGTGCGCGCGTTCCGGCGCGCCCGCTCCCGCGCGCGCTCGACCGGGCTCGAGACCCTCGGCGGCCGTCGAGACCCTGCCTCATCTCCGAGACCCTACGTTCGTGACCGCGCGGAGCGTAGGATTTCGACGCGTTCGTAGGGTCTCGACGCGCCCGCAGGGCGTCGACGGATGTCTCGGGTGACGAGGGGGTCACTGCGTGCGTCGGGGCTCGACGAGCACGTCGGGGCTCGTCGGACCGGCGCGTGTCCGGCCTAGTCCGCGGTCGCGTCGGGGAGGTCGTCGCAGTTCGATGCGGCGTCCTTCCCCTGCCAGCGATCGAGGGTCCAACGGACGATCTCGGGCGTGAGGGGCGAATCGGCCGCGACGAGGGTGTTGTGGCTGAGCCCCGGGTATGTGCGGAACTCGATCGGCTCGCCCGCGGAGCAGCGGCCCGTCACCCAGTCCCGCTGCATGGCCGGTCGTACCAGCGGGTCGGCGAGTCCCTGCGCGACGAAGACGGGGGCGGGCCACGGGCCGGTCGGGGCCTGCGCCTGCAGGCGCTCGCCGAACGCGCCGTCGAGCAGGCGGTCGGGGAAGACCTGGTTCGGCACCTGCGTGCCGTACAGGATGGCGCCGAGCGCATCGCTGCCGTTGAAGCAGAGATTGCGGATCCGCTCCACCCCGCCCTGGGACCCCGGGGTGAGCTGCTGCTCGAGTTCGAGCTCCGGGTAGAGCCGGTCCCAGGTGCTCGCGATGTAGGCCGACACGGTCTTGCCCGCCGCGGAGTCCTTGTCCGCCTCGGCGAGGCCGAAGAGATCCGCCGCAGGCGCGAATGCGGCGACGCCGCGGATCTCGAGCTCCGGCGCGTAGTCGGCGGCGATCTGCCCCGTCCACAGCGCCGCCTGCCCGCCCTGCGAATGCCCCCAGACGACCGTCTCCGTCGTCGTGGCGATCTCCGAGAACCGCTGCACGGCCCGCGAGGCGTCGAGCACGTTGCGCGCCTCCGCATCGCCGACGAGATACGGATGCGTGCCCGAGGTGCCGAGCCCGACGTAGTCCGAGGTCACCGCCACCCAGCCGTGCTCGGTCACGAGCTCCGCCATCGCGGTGCCCGCGCCGTCGACGAAGGGCGTAGCGCTGAGCGAGGGGGCGCACTTGCCGACGACGCCCGTCGTGCCGTGCGCGACGGTGAGCAGGGGCAGCGGATCGTCCCCGCGCTCCCGCGGGGCCAGCACCGTGCCGCTCGAGACCGCGGGAGAACCGTCCGGGTGCGTGGTCGTGTAGAGGATCCGCCACGCCTCCGCTCCCTCCGGGACGCCCTCGCTCAGCGCCTCGGCGCGCAGCAGGCGACCCGGCTCGTCGGGGAGCTGCGCGGGCTCCGCGTAGAACGCGCCGGGCTGCGGCAGCGGCGCGCCGCCGAGGACGGCGCCGCTGCCCCAGGCGAAGGCGGCGGCGACCGCGAGCGCCGCGACCGCGCCGACCGTGCGAGCCCAGCGCGGCAGCCGTCGACGATGCGCCGGCTCGGCTGCGCCGGAGTTCCCGGTGCCGGCCCCGAACCCGGTGCCGCGGCGATGTGCGCGCCGAGATGTACGGGCGAGGAGCGGGGCGAGGAGCCCGCGGAGGCCGTGGAACACGAGCCACACGCCGACGGCGTAGCGGAAGGTCGTGAGAGTGAGCACCGGCCAGACGAAGGTGAGCGCGCCGAACACGATGCCGGCGAGCCCCGCGATGACGGCGGTGATGCGCTGATCCGTGCCCGCCGGCTCCTCGCCCGCCGCCTCCGGCCGCATGCCGCGCGGCAGGAAGGCCTGGACGATGGCGAGCGCACCGTGCAGCACGATCGCGACGCCGATGAGGAACGCGATCCACGGCGCACCGGCGCTCGGCCAGAGCGCGACGACGAGTCCGAAGAGCGCGATCAGCGCGCCCGCCGCACGGGCGAGCGCGGCCCCGGCGGCCCGCGGCCCCGCGCGGCGATCGCGTCGCCGGACGAGCGCGATCCCGAGCAGGATCAGCCCGACGCCGGTGACCGCGGCGATGCCGCGCGCATGGAGCGGGGCGACGACGAGGGCGGCGCCCGCGGCGAGCGTCGCGAGCGCGAGGAGGATGCCGAGCGGCCCGCCCGGATCGCGCGTGCCCGTTCGACCGCCCGTCGTCGCGCCCGCGCCCGTGCTCGTCCCCGTCATCGCACCCCGTCCGTTCCCCCGCCGTCCCTGCACTGCCGACCAGCTTCCCACACGGAGCGTCCGGCCGGAAGAGCCGGGGGATCCGCGGGAGAAGAACCAGGGGATCCGCGGGGAAGTGCCGGGGGACCCGCGGGAACGGACGGACCGCGGGCGCGCACCGGCGGTGACGGGTGAACTACGCTGGAGGGGTTATGGCGCAATTTTGTGCGGAGTGACGGCGGTGAACGCTGATGCCCCTGTGTCCTTTGCCTGAGCCAAAGCCGGTGACGAGCGCTGACGCTCGATGACGGCACCGGAGATGCGTTTTGCGGACTGTCTGCGGACTGGGCGGACCGCAAGGAAGCTGCTTGGTACGCTGCACGAATGAGCTCAGAGAGTATTGACCCCGCGGCACTCGCCATCTCCTTGATCGCACTCGTCGCAACTCTCTGGATCGCCATCGGCGGATGGCGTCGGGATGCGCGACTTCGACACGAGGATCAGAAGGGAACCGTGGTCGATCGTCTCGTGTCGATGATTGAGAGCGAAGCGGCGGCCGCAACGGATCCGACTTGGACCATCGCGCGGTTACATGAAGGACGAGCGCATCACATTCGCGCTGTCGCGATCATGAGTTCGGTGGCGAAGCCGCGTCGAGATGACGCGCTGGTCTTAATGGTCGCGACCAATGCGTACAAGCTCGGGAAGGAGGCGCGACGGTACCTCTCGAGTGGGGAGGCCCAAGCTGAACTCGAGACTGGCGAGTATGGGAAGCGGCGGGCGGCCATCACGGATACGAGTGTCGCGATGTGCGAGGATCTCTTGGATTGGCAGCAGGGCAAGGCAAAGGCCGGCAGCCTTCGGAGCTTCTACGACCACTACACCGAGAAGTGCACGAAGGCCGGCATCACAGTTCCACCAGAACCAACCCTCTAGGTTGTCCCGGCGACACAGGCACGGGCCCCTCGAATGTATCTTCGATTCCTGTTACGCTTGATCCCAGCGGAGGGTATACCTGTACCCTCTTGACGCCTCCACGGTGACGTGGGGGCTTTCGTGTTTGTAGGGCTTCATCCTTCGGGGTGGGGCCCTTTCGTGTTCCAGGAGGGCATCATGGCGAAGGATCTGACCGGATCAATTAGGGCTCTGAAGCGGTACATGGGGGCTGCACGGTCTGTGGGGCATTCGGCCGCGGGGCGCACCGATGACGAACCGCCAGCGAAGTACAGAGATGACGAGGGGCGCATCTATCTTCTGGAGTTCGATGATCTTCGCGTCGTCATCGAAGCCCTGGAGAACGCCCAGACTCGCGATGCAGCTCGCAAACGCGATGCTGTTCATCCGGAGTTCGTGCCGGAGGCGGTGATGGATGCGGCGTTCGAGTCTCAGGCCGGATGGTGGACGCCGGGGGACGAGCCGATTCAGGGCGTGCTGGTGCCTCAGCTCATCGAGCAGGTCGCGGAGGCGGCGTATCGGGCGACTCTGGCGGAGGTGCAGCGATGAGCCGGGCGGAGCAGATCGTGCACGATGCGATCTACGGCACGAAGCTCATCGAGCCGGAGATGCGGACACTGCTCGCGAATGACTCGTGGGCGATCTCCGGCAAGGCTGTCGCTGCACTCAAGGCTCGCGGTCTGCTCGAGGGTGCCCCGCAGGAGCCGCCGTGTGGCAAGGGTCAATGCGTTGGTGAGTGCGGAGAGCATGGCGTCAACCTGATGCGAGACATGGGCTACTACGAATCATCACCGGAGGCAATCGCGGCGCGGCCTGCTGCCGCACGGGACGACCGCGAGAAGCTGGATGCGCTCGCCGCAGCGCAGGAGCGACTCAGGGTGGCCGAAGCGCGCGTGGATCTCATCCGGGAGATGGAAGACGCCCTCGAGGTTGGCACGCTGCTGCGACTGCGGATGTCGTTCGGTCTGCTGGTCGGTGATCCGATCCAGTTGGCGGACATGAAGCTCCGGCCGGCGGAAGTAGAGGTGCTCACGGAGGGGCTGCTGATCGTTCGCCGGAACGCGATGGAGGACGTCGAGCGGTGCAAGGCGCGGTTGGAGGGGATGCTGAAGTGAAATCGGAGTTGGTGAAGGTGCTCCGGGCGCAGCTGCTCGCCCTGCTCGGGTTCGCGTTGGTGGTAGCCGCGGTCCGGGTGGCACCGGGGCCGGAATTCTGGGCGCGCGCCCTGTGGGGGTGCTGCCTCTGGTTCGGACTCATCGCGTTCATCTCGGGTATCGACCAGTTGGGGTTGTTCGGGTGGAGGAAGCGCTGCACGTGCTGCCGGGAGCATCGGGGCCGCGGGTGACCGCCCGGAAGTGCAGGTGCCGGAGCCGTGCCGGTGTGGTCAAGCGCTGCTACCGGTCGCGAGCGCACGCGTTCACAACGGCGATCGTCGGGGGTCGTACGTTCGCCCAACCGTATCGATGCCCTATGTCGAAGGGTGTCTGGCATCTAAGGAGGATGCGATGAAGGATCAGGACGAGAAGGCGGACAGTTGGGAGGAGTTCGTGGGGCCTCGCGTCGTGACGTCCCTCGCTGATCTCGCCCAGCGTCAGGAGCGGCCCACGACCGATGCGGAGCTCGAGGCGATGCTGCGTGAATCGGATCGTGCGTTCCGCGCCCTGAAGGAGCAGTGCGCGGCGGTGGATAGCGAACTGATCGAGCTGCGGCGTGAGGTCGAGCGGCAGCGCGCGCAGAACATCCGCGCTGGGGCCGACGTGCTCGAAGCGGAAGCGAAGCTTGCCAAGGTGCGGGAGCTGCACCCACCAGTTGAGTGCGATAAGCACGAAGGTTGCCAGCCGTCGTGCGACATCTGTCTCGACAGCTGGCCGTGCCCGACCGTGCAGGCGCTGGCGGGTGAGGACGTATGAGCAGGAAGGTCGAGATGCCGCGCTGGTATCAGATCGTCAGGCAGATCGCCGCGGACGTGCTGGTGGTGCTCGGGGTCACCGCATTCGCCCTCCTGGCGCTCGGCCTACCGGTCGCGCTGATCGTGATTGCGGTGCTGCGCAATGGGTGAGGTGCTGATCCGCTGCAACGCCTGCGGAGCGGCGATCTGGGGTCGCGGGGCCCGACTCAACGACCAATGGAAACGAGAGCACTCGGCAGTGTGCGAGAACGGAGAGACCGAATGACGGCAGTATCGCGTGCGGTGGAGCAGCTCACCCGCGATCACGAGGAACTCATCGAGGGGCGCGCGGTCACGGCCGGCCCGCTGCTCGAGCAACTGCACCAAGCCCGCTACTCGTCGGTCGGTGCTGGCGGATCCCGTGGGGCGGCATCGGGCATGGTCCTGAACGTGAAGGCGTTCGACCTGTACGAGGACATCGACGGCAAGGTGCGGGCGTGGCTGGACCACTACCGGCAGCCCCACCAGGGCGAACTCACGGACGCCGTCACCCGCCTGCACCAGATCCTCCAGGCCGAGGACACCGGCGGGAGGCTCGAGCACCGGGACGAGATGCTCGGCATGTTCGACGTCATGGTGTACCAGATCGAGAACCTGCTGGACCCGCCGCACGAGAAGGAGCTGCTGTTCCCGTGCCCGGAGTGCGGGGAGCGATACGACGACACGGTGACGATGGAGCAGCGGGGCGGACGCGAGGTGGAGGTGATGACGAGGCAGGCGGCGCTCCGCATCCCCGTGCGTGTCGGCCGCGCCCTCGTCGCTGAGTGCCACGCCTGCGGGAAGCTCTGGGCGACCCGGGATGACCTGATCAGCCTCGCTGAGAGTGCGGGCGGGGTGGTCGACTTCGCCGCGCTCGCCGCATCGGGTCTCTGAGTGCACTCGAACGTGTCTTGGGCACATAGGTTCGAGATGTGGTAGCGTGGGTGACACGCAGGAGAAGTGTCGGAACCCCCTGTGGCAACTTGCCACCGGGGGTTCCGCCGTTCCTGCACCTTGGTCTGTAGCTCAGCGGCAGAGCGCTCGACTGTTAATCGAGTGGGCGCAGGTTCGATCCCTGCCAGACCAGCGGGCCGCGGGATCCCACGGAGTGACCAGAGGCGGCGGAACCCCGGTCGAACGGGTGCAGTCACTCCACCTTGTTGCTCGTCGTCCTTCGGGATTGGCGAGCACCTTTCACAACCGAATAGCTCGGGGCCACGGTCCGCGAGCATCAACTACACGACGGCGTACTTGGCCGAGGCTCCCGCAGGAGCGCCGTCGTCCGCCGTCAGATCATGGTCTGACGCCCCGGCGTGACCCTTCCCTGGCAGGGAGAGACCAGGCCGTGCCCATCGTGACACGAGTTGATTCACGCCATTCGAGTTCCCCCGACTGCGGCGCAGGGGGAGCACCAATCTTGCTGCTCGTCGTCCTCCGGGGTTGGCGGGCATTTTGTGGGCAGTCTGACGACGGTCATGCTGTCCGAGCTCCTGATGCCTGCGAAGGTGTCTGGTCGGTGGTTCCGGGATCCGGTGTCATGTGCTCCGAGGAACAGCGGAGAGCCTGCGGCATGACGATGCGCGGCAGGCGCACGTCTGCGTAGCTCAATTGGTAGAGCGCCGGTCTCCAAAACCGGAGGTTCCAGGTTCGAGCCCTGGCGCATTCGCTGAACCATTTTCGTCACCTCACGAAAATGGTCCCCTCATCCCGTGCGAGACGTTGCGCGGGCAAACGGCACCCTCGAGTTTCCCGGGCAGTCGGCTACCCAACGGTGCGCCGCTGCCCACTCGCCTTCTTGCGCATGGCGCGCACCCCGGCTGTAAACCGGGCGCTTCGGCATCCGTGGTTCGATTCCACGAGGGGGCACGACATGCCGGGCTGGCGGGTGAATACCAGCACATGGAAGATGAAGCCGGAGCGGTCCGGCAGCGGTTTCGAAAGCCGTGGCACCCTGACGGGTGAGGGGTTCGACTCCTCCTTCTTCCGCTTCCCGCGCGTGACGACGTGCGGGCAATCGACACCCTCGTGGTGCCCCGGGCAGTAAGTAATCCTGATGGTGCGCTGCAGCCCTTCCTTTCACCAGCGTTTGGCCCTTCGGGGTGAAGGAGCGTTGGCCGGCCGGATCGCCAACTCAGTGGTCCGGCCTCTGTCTTCCCTTCGCGTGAGGGGTGGCTGATCGCCAGGGGTGATCTTGCCGAGCGGTAGCGCTGCCGCATCGCGTGCATGTGAAGCTTTCGGGCTGATCATCCGCCGCGTGCGGGGTGATGGTGGCGTTGTCTCACCAGCCCCGCACAGCGTGCGCTACTGCACAGAAAAATCGCCTCCAGATCCGCATGTTTCCGCGGGTGATGACGCCTACTGGAAAACAAGAGCAAAGAAACACCCGCATCGATCGGGACCATGCCGGGCAGCGCGTGACCGCCTAGCGCCGGGGGCGCGTTCCCGGAACCTTAAACACCTAACAGAGAAGCTGTTAGGTGTGCACTACTTCCCGCGCCGCGCCGCTGCCATCCACTTCCATTACGGGCGCGAGCGCGGGGAACACCCCATTGGAGGACACCGATGCCTGACTGGGCTCTGCTTGTGCTGTGCGGCATCATCCTCGTCTCGAATCTCGGCGCGCTCTGGATTGGCCGGAAGGACCACCTGTGAGCACTGAAACCCGCGCGGACCTGGATGCAGCCATCCGCGCGCATATCGCAGACGAGCACGGCGACAGTCTCACCGCCTCATGGGTCGTCGTCGCGGAACGAGTGCCCGAGCACGACGACGGCATGACCCACGTTGTCGACATCGTCCCGGATGGGCAATCGGTAATCACCACTGTCGGTCTAACGCACTATGTGGCACAGGCCCGCACCATCGGCGCGAACAAGGAGTGAACATGCCCGCCCCCACTTCCGGCCCTTGGACGAGCCACGGTCACCCGATCGACGGACTCACCGTCGCGGACCGCCTCCCTGCGCCCGCCAAGGCTCGATGCGGCTGCCCCGGCCTGTGCGGTGTCTGCTCGCAGGACGTCGAGCGGATCCGAGCCGAACGGACTCCGGAGCCCTCTGGCGAGCTCGGTAGCATCCCCATCACGACACAGGTCATCCTCAAGAGCCGTGCGTTCCGCAAGTTGAAGGCGGCCGAGTTCGAGTTCGAGTTGCCGATCGTGGTCACGCCCACCGGTAATGGTGCGGTGACCGTCGAAGCCGGGTCGCTGAACGAGCACCTCGCCCACAAGCTCCGGGAGAAGTGACGATGAGCACCTACATCGAGGACACCCCGGAGAACAACGCCCTGATGCTCGCCATCCTCGGCCCCATCCGGCGCGATCACAAGACCACGGTCGTCAAGGACGGTGGAGCTCGCCGCATCAACGGCCGCTACATCGTCGGCAACGTCCCCGTGCTCGATGAGGACGGCGAGATCGCGGTCGATTGGGACGCCGACGAGATCGTGACCCGCCGGCAACGGTTCCGCATCCCGAAGGGGCACCCTTGGAGAGGGACGCGACCATGAGCGGCGACACGTTCAGCGACGCCTTCACCTGCGACGACTGCGGGCGCGAGTGGACCTCGCTCTCGGCCGTGATGCAGTGCCCGTGCGATCGGTACGACCGCAACGGCCGGCCGCTCGCGTAACCAACGACAACGAGGAGCAATCGTGGCCTACCCGCACTTTCAGCACATCGCGAACCTTGCCCACCGGCAGCCGGTCCTCTACATGCTGTCGAACATGCGCAGTGTGCGTTCCGCCCTGGGCGAGTTCGAGGCGCTCAGGGAGCCCGGCATGAAGGTGCGACGTACGAGCGGCGAGGAGCATATCTCGTTCGCTCAGGGTGGCAGCATCAGCTTCGCGACGCCCCTCACCGTGGACCGGGCCCGAGGCCATGCCTTCGAGCACATCGTGACCGACGATCACCGGTACCTCGATGACCCTCGCGTCCGCCAGACCCTCGCTCCATGCTTCCCCCACGGGGAGCGGTACAGCGTCATCGGCTAGGAGCCCCAGGGGTGCGCTCAGTAGCCCGGGGGCGGATCACGCTGAGGGGGGGGCGTGCTCAACCGCAGGGGGTGCCTACACGGTAGGGGTGCCCCATCTCACGCAGGGGCCCATACCGGCAGCACGGGGCGCGCACGACAGACACGACCACCACGCGCCCTGACATCCGCTCAGACCAAACGCGCAAGCCACGCACGAGGGAGCACAGCATGGCGACCTCACGCACAGGCACAGCGAAGTACAAGGCCTGGCGCAAGGCGACGCTCCATCGAGCACAACAGCAAGGCATCACGCACTGCCCTTGCAACGCGAACTGCTCACACCATCGCGGCCGACGCTGCAACATCTGGCTCGACTACCTCATAAGCCGACGCCCCAACAGCGCCGAACCTGATCACATCGTCGCGCATGCACAAGGCGGACGCGAAACCCGCGACAACGGGACCGTCCTCTGCAGGCGATGCAACCAAGCAGTCGGTGACAAGACCGCCAAGCGCCCCACACGACCGAAACAGACCGTGAAGACGATCCGCTTCGGCCAGCACCCATAGCTCGAGCCGCGGGACGACCCGCACAACGGGCCGGGGCACCACCGCGACGAAGGGGTGGGGGACGGGGCCCCTCATCCCGTCCGGACGCACCCCTGAGGCATTGCGAGATATCCCCCCGAGGTCGAAAAGTTTCGAGATGGAGGCCCTGATGGCTGCTCGCGGACCTCGGAAGCCTGCGTCTGAAGAGGGCGTCGAGCGCCGTGGGCGGAAGCTCTCGGAGGCGCTGTCGCCCGCTGGTGCGGAGCTTGCCCGGGATGCGCTCGCGGTGGAGGCCGGCCGGATCCTCGACCGCCTCGATGAGCTCGACAACATCATCGCCGGCAAGGGCGTGCTCGAGCTGATGAGGTTCCGCTGCACCGACCTCTTCGGTGAGGACGACGAACGGCACGTCCGTGTCGAGGTGCACTTCGACAACGTACTGGGCGAGGCCCGCCAGCAGGCCAACACACTGCGCCAGATCCTCGTGTCCCTCGGACTCGGGAAGGCCGCTGAGAAGCCCGCGGCCGAGAAGAGGAGTTCGGTGCTCGATGAACTCGCGAGGAAGCGCGCTGCTCGGTCTGCAGGAGCCTAGGATCCGGGTACGCCCGAAGAAGGCTATCGATTTCGAGGACGGCGAGGATGCCGTGTTCCTGTCGGGCGGGTACGGGCTGACCCCCGATGAGTGGCAGGGTGCAGTCACCTACGGTTGGTTGGCTCGAGGCAAGGACGGCAAGCTCGCCGCCGGCCGCTGCGGTCTCGCCGTGCCCCGTCAGAACGGTAAGAACGGCAACGTGGAAGTCGTCCAGTTGCACAAGATGGCGATCCAGGGCCGGAAGCTGCTGCATACCGCTCATGAGGTGAAGACGGCGCGCAAGGCCTTCCTTCGACTCATCAGCTTCTTCGAGAACCCGCGGAAGTACCCCGAGCTCGCGGAGATGGTGAAAGAGATCCGCCGCACGAACGGGCAGGAAGCGATCGTGCTGCACGCACGAGAGTGCGAGCGCGGCGACCTGTGCGACTGCACCGGCGGCGCATCATGTGAGTTCGTGGCCCGCTCTCGTGGATCCGGCCGCGGATACACCGTCGATGACCTGTTCTGCGACGAAGCGCAGGAGATGACCGACGAGCAGCTTGAAGCGCTGCTGCCGACGATCGCCGCCGCCCCGTCCGGGGATCCGCAGATCATCTTCCTCGGCACCCCGCCCGGCCCTAACAGCCCTGGTGAGGTGTTCGAGCGTATCCGCAAGGACGCCCTCCAGCCGAATGCGAAGCGGATTGCGTGGGACGAGTGGTCGATCCCTGATGACATGCGCCCCGAGGACGCGGTCAAGCAGTGGCGAGAGCTCGCCTACGAGACGAATCCCGCGCTCGGGAAGCGGCTGCGCATCACGACCGTGCAGGACGAGCTCCAGGCGATGAGCCCGGAGGGGTTCTGCCGGGAGCGGCTCGGCCAGTGGTCGACGCGCGGCGGGCGAGCGAAGGCGGTCTCTCCTTCCGCGTGGGGCGCGCTGCGGGGCACGAAGCCGGCAGACGCGATCATGTCGTATGGGGTGAAGTTCACCATCGATGGCTCCGGTGTCGCGCTCGCAGCGGCGTGGAAGCCGCGCAACGGGCCGGTGTTCATCGAGCCGATCGAGCAGCGCAACCTCGGCGAGGGTACCCAGTGGCTCATCGACCAGATCGTGGCGGATGCCCCGTCGACCGCAGTTGTCGTGGTCGACGGCAAGGGGCATGCCGGATTCTTCGTGAACGCGCTTCGTGAGGCCGGGATGCGGAACCGGAAGCAGATCATCCGTCCGACGCTGGACGAGGTGCTCGCGGCGCACTCGATGACCGAGCAGGCCATCTTGACCGGCGGCCTGCAGCACCCGAACGACCCGGATTTCAACGATCAGGTGCTCGCCGCGGTGAAGCGGAAGATCGGCAACGCCGGCGGCTTCGGATGGGAAGCCGAGGAGGGCGAAACGGTCGTCGCCTTCGACGCCGCGACGCTCGCGTACTTCGGAGCGAAGACCACGAAACGACGACCGGGACGAGGCTCCCTAGGGATGGTGATGTGATGACGGTGAACCTGTACCTCCCGTCGCCGCCTACCGTGTTCGGCTTCGACCACTCCACCCAGAATCTCTGGGATCAGGCGTGGAAGCAGTGGGCGGCGAAGCTGCCCCGGAACATCGAGCGGCTCGTGTACTTCGACGGGAAGAACAAGCTGAAGGATCTGCGGATCTCGATCCCGCCGGAGCTGCGCAACGACCTGAACGTGGTCAGCGGCTGGGCGGAGAAGGCCGTCACCGAGCCCGCGAACCGCACCATCTGGGAGGGCATGCTGGACGAGGACGGTTCCACCGACCCGTTCGGCCTGGACGAGATCCTGTACCGGAACCGCTATCAGGTGGAGTTCCCGCAGGCAGTGCGGTCCTCGATGACCTACTCGTGCGCGTTCCAGTCCGCGACGCCGGGAGATGTGCAGTCGGGTGAGCCTGAAGTGCTTATCATGCACCATTCGGCGATGTGGGCGACGGGCCTGTGGGACAAGCGCCGGCGGGAACTGTCGGCCGGGTTCATCGTGGGAGCGGTCGACAACCTCGGCGCTCCCACCGAGATCACGTTCATGCTCCCGCTCGAGACGTACATCTGCCGGAAGGGTGCCGCCGGATGGGTGCTCGTGAGTCGCATCCCGAACCCGATCCGCCGCGTCGCCCTCGAGCTCCTCCCCGTTGCTCCGGATCTGGACCGCCCGTTCGGACGGGCGAGGGTCGATCGGCGCGTCATGTCCATCGTGGATCGTGTCGTGCGCGGCGGATCCCGTCTCGACGTGCACAGCGAGGCATTCAGCGCGATGAAGCTATTCCTGCTCGGTGCGGACGAGGCGATGTTCAAGGACGACCAGGGGAACACGATCCCCATGTGGTCGTTCTACATGGCCCGCTTCAACGCGCTCGGACTCAACGAGGAAGGCGAGAAGCCGACCATCGAGCAGGTGTCCGCGGAGTCCCCCGAGCCGCACATTGCGACGCTCCGGCAGTACGCCAGCGAGTTCTCCGGGCATACCGGTGTGCCGCTCGGCTCGCTGGGCATCGCTCAGGAGAACCCCGAGTCCGCGGACGCGAAGAACGTCGCCCGCGAGGACGTTTTCTACATGGTGAAGCAGCAGCACGCCGTGTACGGGCTCGCCAAGAAGCGCACCTTCGAGAACGCCGTCATGATCCGGGATCGCACCACGGAGCCCCCGGAGGGGATGGCGCGCCTCGAGTTGCTGTGGCGTCGACCTGACCATGCGTCGGATGCGGCGCTCGCGGATGCCGGCATGAAGCAGGTCACCGCGGCCGAGCTGCAGGGCACTGAGACGGGCATGCGAATGATCGGCATGACCGAGGCCCGGATCCGGCAGGCCATTGCTGAGAAGCGCCGCGCCGCCTCGGGGACCGTGCTCGACCGCCTCGCCACAGGCGGCGAGCAGGGCGAAGGAAGCGACGAGGCAGTGCGCCAGGCACAGGTGTCCAAGGCGCAGCTCGAAGCGCTCGGCGTGGGCGTGCGTGCGGGGGCCGACCCTGCCGACGTCGCTGAGCGGGTCGGGCTTGCCGGCATCAAGATGACCGGCGCTGTGCCGGTGTCGCTGCGCATGCCGCAGGAGGACGCGACCGGCCTCGAAGAGAAGTAGCCGCGAGGGGGCGTCATGAGTCACATCGATCGGCTCAGGCGCTCCCAGCAGTCCGCCGCAAGGATGGCGAAAGACCAGCTCTCCAAGTTCTGGGGCCTGTACGGGAACCTTCCGGCCGATGAGTTGCGGGACGCCCTCCTGACGTTCATCCCGGCACTGGGGGAGCGGTACGGGGATCTCGCGGCTGCGGCTGCGGCTGACTGGTACGAGGAGACCAAGCAGGCCGCGACGGGGAAGCTCGGGGCGGCAGTGCTCGCCGACGTGGACGTTGAAGCCCTCGTTGAAGGTACGCGTTGGGCGGTTGACGACCTGTACGACGGCAACCCGGTCGAAACGTGGCGGAAGCTGGAGCGATCGCTGCTGCGGCATGTGAAGAACGCGGGCCGCGGCACGGTACGGCGGAGCGCTACCCGTGACGGGGTCGCGTTCGCTCGAGTTCCTTCCGGGGCGAAGACCTGCGCTTTCTGCACCATGCTCGCCTCCCGCGGGTTCGTGTACGGCAGTGCCGAGCTCGCCGGTTCGATTGACCGGTACCACGATGGCTGCGATTGCCAGCAGGTGCCGGACTTCGCGATGAGCCCCGCCGAGCGATCCGCACATGATGCGCGGGTCGCAGAGATGGATCAGGAATATCAGGCAGCCCGCGAAGTCGCAGGGTCCGGCGATGAGTCCGCGATCCTCGCGGAGATGCGCCGGCAGAACCCGGGACGGTACACCGACAGCGTGGCTCCGAAGCCGGGAGTGGTCACCGTCCCGCCTGGCCTCAACATCGCTCCGCATGAGATGGCGACCGCCGAACGGCTGCAGAAGCTCGGCTTCGATGTGGCGTTCAACCCGCTCGACATGACGCCTGGCGCGAAAAATCCCGATGTCACCATCGACGGGAACCTGTGGGAGTTTAAGAGCCCGCAGGGAGCTTCCGAGAAGAACACGATCAACGACCAGTTCAAGAAGGCCCGCAAGCAGTCGCAGCGCGTCGTCATCGACCTGCAGCGCATCGGCTTCGACGAGCAGGTCGCGCTCGAGCAGATCAAGCGCCGGTTCTACGGGCAGAAACGCATCATCGAGATGATCGTGTTCAGTAAGTCCGGCCAGATGACGAAGCTTGTCCGAGGTGATAATCTGTAGGAAGAAGCGGCAGGCATCCCACTAGGCGAAAGCTCGGGTAGCCCAGCCGCTTCTCTCGTTTCAAGCCCCGTCACCACCTGGTGCGGGGCTTTTTTCATGCCCGGAAACTCCCGGGCCCTCATGCTGCCCGCCGCACGGCGGGAGACCCATATCCACCCGCCCTGACCCGAACGGTGAGGGGCTACCTGAACAGGGAGCAACCATGAGCGACACCACCGAGCAGCCGAACGGCGACACGGTGACCACCCCGGCCGAGCCGAACGGCGCTGCCGAGGTCGACTACAAGGCGAAGTACGAAGAGGCCCTCGCGCACTCCCGCACCTGGGAGCAGCGAGCCAAGGGAAACAAGGCAGCGGCCGACGAGCTGGAACAGCTCAAGGAGGCGCAGAAGACCGCCGAGGAGAAGCAGGCCGAACAGCTCGCCGCCCTGCAGCGTGAGAACGCCGCGTTCAAGGCGGAGAAGCAGCAGGCCGCCTGGGCGAAGGACGTCTCGACGGCGACCGGTGTCCCAGCCGCCGTGCTTCGCGGATCCACCCTCGAGGAGCTGCAGGCGCACGCCGAACTCCTCAAGCCCGCCTACACGAAGGAGCCGGAGGCACCGCAGCCGGTCCCGACGATCGGGAACCAGCCGCAGGCCCCCGGCAACGTGTCGCTCCCCGAACAGATCGCCGCCGCAGAAGCGGCCGGCAACCCCCAGCTCGTCGCCGCTCTGAAGGCGATGCAGCTCGGGACCACCAGCTAACGAAAGGACAGTCAACATGGCTGGAATCACTGGACTGGGCACCACCTACAACCTGCCCAACTACGTCGGAGAGCTGTTCTCCGCGTCCCCGGAGGACACTCCGTTCCTCTCCGCGATCGGTGGTCTCACCGGTGGCGAGTCGGTCGGTGCGACCCTGTTCGAGTGGCAGGGGTACGACCTGCGCGACGCGGCCGACGACCGGCAGCGTCTCGAGGGTGCCGACGCCCCCGAGGCGGAGGAGCGCGTGCGCTACAACGCGTCGAACGTGCTCGAGATCCACCAGGAGGCGACCGGCGTCTCCTACACGAAGCAGGGCGCGAGCAAGCAGCGCGGTGCCGGCGCGACGGCGGTCACCATCGGGAACACGACCCTCCCGGCGGATGAGCTCGCGTGGCAGCTCGAGCAGGTCTTCAAGCAGATCGCTCGCGACGTCGAGAAGACGTTCATCACGGGCACCTACGCCCGCCCCGCCGACAACACGGCCCCCCGCAAGACGCGGGGCCTGCTCGCGGCGATCCAGACGAATGTCTCCACCATCACCGGTGGGGTGCTCACCGAGGACGCCGTCATGGACCTGTTCCAGGACGTGTGGGACAACGGCGGCATCCAGGAGGGCGAGACCCGCACGGTCGTCGTGAATGCGGCGCTCAAGCGTCAGCTCACGAAGATCTTCATCAAGGACAAGGGCTACCAGGAGTCGTCCCGCAACGTCGGTGGCGTGAACCTGCAGACCTTCGAGACCGACTTCGGGCGTGCGAACATCATGCTCGACCGGTACGCGCCGGTGGACACGCTCATCGTGACGTCGCTCGAGGACTGCAAGCCCGCGTTCCTGGAGGTGCCCGGCAAGGGGCACTTCTTCGCGGAGAAGCTCGCGAAGACCGGCGCGTCTGACAAGGTGCAGGTGTACGGCGAGATCGGCCTGAACTACGGCAACGAGCGCAAGCACGGCAAGCTGACGGTGGGTGCCTAATGCCCATCATCCGCTCCCCGAAGTACGCGCAGCTCCGCGTGCACGTCGGCACCGCAAACGTGAAGTTCCGTGACGGGTTCGCGGAGGTCGATGAGGCGGTGGCCGCGGAGCTTGTCGAGCTCCCCGGCTTCGGTCTCGAGATCTCCGAGCCCGACGAGGACGACACGGACGAGGACCTCGACGACGACGAGGACGAGGACGAGCTGGACTCGTGGGACGAGGACGCGCTGCGCGCCTTCGCCACCGAGAACGACATCAGCCTCGGCAAGCTCCAGAACGTCGAGAAGATCCGCGAGCGGATCCGCGAGGCCCTCGCCGCCGCGTAACCGCACAGACCGGAGGGGTCAGGGGTTCATCCCTGGCCCCTCTTGTCGTATCCGAGGAGGTGCAGCATGGCGGACGACGAGCTCGAGCCGTTCGCGACCCTGGAGGACCTGAAGGCTCGGTGGCCGGACTTCCCGGCCGGATCTGAGGAGCTGGCGAAGGTGCATCTTGCCGACGCGTCGCAGTTCATTCTCGACGTGGCTCCGACCGCGATGAACGCTTCGGCGTCGACGCGGCGTCGTGTGGTCTGCAAGGTCGTCCGGCGGGCGATGCAGGCAGACCTCGACGGGTCTACCGGGTACGAGTCCTTCCAGGAGGGCACCGGCCCCTTCCAGGACACCGTGAAGCCGATCAACCCGCACGGAGATTACTACCTGACGGGTCAGGAGAAGGTGTCTCTTCGGGTCGGCCGGCAGAAGGCGTTCTCGCTCAACATGATCGGAGTGGGTGATGCCCCGGCGGGTTACTGAGTACGTTGAGCGGTTGCCGTTCGACGGGTCGGTGACGGACGAGATGGGCGACCCGGTCGACTCGTGGGGCTCCCCGGTATCGGAGGGCATCTTCGAGTTCAGCCCGGGAGGCTCGGTCGAACCGGCACTGCCCGGGCATGACCGGGTCGTGACGACGCCGACGATATACGCACCCTACGACACGGGCTTCGCGGAACGCGACAAGTGCGTCATCGGTGGGGAAACGTACACCGTCGTGGGTCGGCCCGCCAGGTGGAAGCACCGCCGTACCGGACGTGAGGTCGGCGCGGTCGTGAATCTGAAGGCGGTGGACGGCTGATGGGGGAGTACATCTTCGATCCGCCCGAAGCGACGATCAAGGCGTACCTGGAGACTGTGCAGGACAAGCCCGTGCACACGACCGCACCGGCCGTGCTGCCCGAGTTCTTCGTGCAGCTTACCCGCGTGGGCGGTGTCGACGAGCTCGTGACGGACAAGCCGATGGTCACGTTCTACTGCTGGGGTCCTTCGCGGGCGCAAGCAGCCCGATTCGCGGAGACCATCCGAGCCCATCTACGCGGGTGCCGTCGCCTCGGCGGCCGACCCGTGTACCGGATCCGCACCGTGGGCGGGCCGACCTTCCAACCCGATTCGGAAACGAAGCGGGACCGCTACCAATTCACCCTCGAATTCAAGGTTCGAGGGACATCGTTCGCCCCCTGAAACAGGGGGCGTTCCTAGTTCAAGGAGGTGCCGCTGATGACGAAGGTCAAGGTGGTCAACGCGCAGTCGATCGACGGGCGCGAGTACAAGAAGGGCGAGGTGGCCGAGTTCGCCGATGGGCGGGCGCGTGACCTTGTCGCCGCGGGGAAGGCGGTGCCGGTGCCTGAGACGCCGAAGGCTGCCCCGATCAGCAAGGAGGCCAAGAATGGCTAACACCGTCACGAAGGACAACGTCCGCATCTGGTCGGGCATGGAAGGTGCCGTGTTCTGGGCCCCGAAGGGGACGCCGCTCCCGGCTACCCCGTTCGAGGATCTGGACGACGCGTTTCAGGCGATCGGTGCTCTGAACGAGGACGGCCCCGGTGAGGGGCTCTCCGTCGACGTGAACAAGGTGAAGGCGTGGCCGGCTGGTCAGACGGTCCGCACCAAGCCGACCGCGACGGAGAAGACGTTCACGTTCACCGCGCTCGAAGAGAAGCCGCTGGTCACGAAGATCTTCTACGGTCACGGCGATGTCGTGGTGTCCGGGACCGGGGCGGAGCAGTTCGCCCGGTACGACATCCCGGACGCGCTGGGCACCGTCGAGGGCGCGATGGTCACCGTGTTCGAGGACGACGGCTACCTCAAGGTGCGCTGCATGGAGCTCGTGCAGGTGTCCGAGCGGGGCGACGTGTCCAACGGCACCGAGGATCCCGCCGGCTACGAGCTGACCGTCGACAACATCGGCCTGGACTACGTCCTCACGACGCAGCCCGCGTTCCTGACGACCACGCCGTAACCAGACCGGGTGGGGCGCATGGTGACTCTGCGCCCCACCCTCAACCTCCTGAGTCACACCCGCACTTTACGAAATGGAGTCACACATGGGACACGGAAACGAGTACAACGCCGAGCTCGACGAGAAGCAGCGCGTCGCCGAGATGGAGGCCGAGCTGGCCGCACTGCGCGCCCGCGACGCGGCCCCCGAGAAGGTCGCACCCGAGCTGTCGACGCGGGACCGTTCCCCGATCACCCCGCAGGACCACAAGCCCGCCGCGGCCGAAGCGGTGCAGGTCGAGTTCGAGGGCATCACGTTCACCGCGACCCGCGGCAAGCTCGGCTCGCTGCGCGTCCTTGACCTCCTGGAGCGCAACCAGATCGCGACCGCGCTGCGCACCCTCGTCGGCGATGAGAAGTTCGAGGAGTTCCTGACCCGCTTCCCGGACGCTGACGCCGAGATGGCGGGCAAGATGCTCGAGGCGATCGCGAAGGCTGTCGGCGCGGGAAACTGATCACGCTCCTCGCACTGCTCCGTGAGGCGCGCAGCCGGCTCAACGCTGACCTGCAGCGAGAGTACGGTGTGTGCCTCACGGACATGTACGAGGGGCGCGTGACTGTCCTCGACATCTCCGACTTTGCCGCGCACCTTCCCCGTGGAGGAGCGGTCGCCCAGTGGGACGGCGGTTGGGGTGCAATCACCGCTGAGGAAGAGGCCCTGCGTCGCGTCGAGTGGGCGATTGTCGCGGTGAACTCGAAGAAGCGGCCCCCGCTGCCCAAGCCGCCGGTGTCGGTGCGTGAGACCGAGCGGCGCATTGCGAAGCAGAAGGCCCGGCAGGACCGGCTCCGCACCCAGTTCAAGGACTGGAGAAAGTAGGCGACTCATGGTGCGCAACGTGAAGGTGAAGCTGAACCTGAAAGGCCTGAACGAGCTCATGCGGTCCGCGCCGGTGCAGGCGAAAGTGAATGAAGAGGCGGGGCGCATCAAGGCGCGTGCCGGCGATAAGTTCCAGGTCCACCCTTCACCGCACCGGTACACGGCGCGCGCGTTCGTGGAAGCGAAGAAGGGCAAGAAGCTAACCGACGCAGACCGGCAACGGCTGCTGGAAGCCCTGGGGGCGGCCAAGGAATGACGCAGAACGGCCCCGGCAAGACAAGATCCTGCCGGGGCCGTTCGCGAGTGCTTACTGCAGGGCGACGAACATCTTGTCGCTCATCATTCCCGGCGTGACAGCTAGGACGCCGTCTACAGGTGCGGGGACGAGGAACGCGGTCTCTCCGGTGTGAGTGGCTCCGCCGTAAAGCGGGTCGAGCATTGTGAAGTCACTACCCGTGTCCACGAACGCCTGAGAGATGGTGTTGCCCGCCCCGGACACGTAGTCGATGGTGGAGAACGGCACCTGCCCTGCAGGGTCGTCGCCGAGGTAGGTGACGGAGGCATTCACCATTACGTAGACCTGGCCTTCGGGGGCTGCCTCGTTGAACTGGTTGATCCCGGCCAGGGTCGCGCCGGCGTCGAGATTGGCGCTGTTGATCGTGACTTCCCATTCCGAGTCGGACACCTTGCTGCCGATTGGCAGCGGGTTCTCGCGGGTCGTGCCGGGTTCCGGCGCGGGAGCCTCTTTCGGCTCCTCAACCACTTCGGTGGCCTGCTCTTGGGCCTGCTCCGCTGGGGTCTTGCTTTCTACGGGCGAACTGCACGCCGTCAGACCGAACAGAAGTGCGATAGCTGCCACACCGAGGGCTTTTGTTTCTTTGCTCATCCCATGAGTTTTTCATGCATCAAGGGCATTTATGCAATTCCTCGGATTGCTGTTGCCGATTTGTTAATCAAGGAGAACTTGAATGGCTGCGACCGGTTCTGAGATTGCAAGTGCCTACGTCACCCTGATCGTTAGGGCCCCTGGCGTCTCGCGCGAGATTGACAACGCGCTCGGCGGGAGCGCCGTGAGCGGTGTTCTCTCGAAGCGCGGCAAGGCCATCGGGGCGACCATCGCTGGCGCTGTCGGTGGTGGTGTCGCGGCCATGACGACGAAGGCCATCGACCTCGTCGTGGGGTCGATCGACAAGGCCGTTGGCCGTGTCGACACGATGAACAACTTCCCGAAGATCATGAAGAACCTCGGGTATTCGGCGGGCGACGCTCAGAAGTCCATCGACAAGATCTCGGACAGCCTCACCGGGCTGCCGACCTCCCTCGATCAGATGGCCGGCACGGTGCAGCAGCTCGCACCGCTCACCGGCGGACTCGACGAGGCCACGAACCTGTCCCTCGCACTGAACAACGCGCTGCTCGCCGGCGGCAAGTCCACCGACCTCCAGGCGAACGCGATGGAGCAGTACACGCAGATGCTCGCCCTCGGCAAGGTCGACATGGAAGCATGGCGCTCGGTCGTCACCGCCATGCCCGGGCAGATGGACCAGCTCGCCGTGTCTCTCCTCGGGGCCGGCAACAAGTCGATGGACCTCTACTCGGCGATGCAGTCCGGACAGGTGACGTTCGACGACTTCAACGGCGCGATCGTGCGCCTCAACTCGGAGGGCACCGGCAACTTCGCCTCCTTCGAGCAGCAGGCCCGCGACTCCACCGATGGCATCAGCACCGGGTGGACGAACCTGCAGACCGCGATCACGCGCGCGATGGCGAACGTGATTCAGCGGCTGAAACCCATGATCGATGGTTTCCTTTCCGGGGCGACGCAGATCGTGAACGCGCTCGGCCCCGTCGTGCTGCAGACGATCGAGATGGCTGCCGCCGTCGTCCAGTGGACTTCCGCGAACCGAGACTGGCTCATCCCGCTCGGCATCATCGTCGGGACGCTCGTCGCGTTCTCGAAGGTCGTCGCCACGATCCGGGCCGTGAAGCTCGGATACGCCGCCGCGTCGTCCGGGGCGACCGCGGCGACCTACGCCGCCAGCGTCGCATCCAAGATCGGTGCGGCAGCGTACGCACTGCAGAACTCCTCCATGGTGAAGCTGCTCGCGTCGCTGCGCGCCAACGAAGCACTCTCCCTCCGGTCGAAGATCGCCATCGTCGCGTCGACCGTCGCCACGAAGGCCGCGACCGTAGCGCAGAAGGCCCTCAACTTCGCCCTCGGGAACAACCCCATCGGCCGCATCATCATGCTCGTCTCCGCCCTCGTGGCGGGGCTCGTGTGGTTCTTCACGCAGACCGACACGGGAAAGAAGATCTGGGGCGAGTTCACCCGCTTCCTCGGCGAGGCCTGGGCCAACATCAGCTCCTTCTTCCAGACCGTTTGGGAGAACGTGCTGAAGCCCGTCTTCGAAGGCCTCGGCGAAGTGTTCTCCTTCGTCTGGAACTCCATCCTGAAGCCGATCTTTGACGGGATCGCGGCCGTCGTCACCTGGGTGTGGGTCAACGTGCTGCAGCCGATCTTCCAGGCCTTCCAGGTCGGATTCGCGATCCTCGGCGGCATCCTCCAGGGCGTCTGGGAGGCCGTCATCAAGCCCGTGTTCGACGCAATCGGCGCGATCTTCAAGTGGCTGTGGGACACGATCATCTCGGTCATCGTCGCCGCCGTGAAGCTGCAGCTCCAGATCATGGGCGCGGTCTTCACGTGGCTGTGGCAGGTCGCGATCAAGCCCGCGATCGACGCCATCGGCGCGGTCGTCCAGTGGCTGTGGACGAACGTCATCTCCCCGGTCGTGGACTGGATCTCCGAGAAGTGGCGGATCCTCGGCCTTGCGACGCAGCTCCTCTGGGAGATGTACATCAAGCCCGCGTTCGATGCGATCGGTGCCGCCCTGCAGTGGGTGTGGAACAACATCATCTCCCCGGTGGTCGATTGGATCCGGCAGCGGTGGGAGATCCTGGGGCTCGCGACGCGGCTCATGTACGAGAAGTACATCAAGCCCGCCTGGAACGCGGTGTCGTCCGTGATCCAGACCGTGTGGAACACGGTGAAGGGCGTCATCGACACCATGGTTCGGGTCGTCAAGACCGACCCGAAGAAGGCGTTCGAGGCTGCACGTGACGCGATCGGCTCCGCGTGGGCTGGCATTCAGGAGCTCGCGAAGAAACCGGTCAAGTTCGTCGTGGAGACCGTGATCAACGGGCTTATCGGCACGGTGAACAAGATCCTCCCGGAAGGCATGCAGATCCCCACGGTGAAGCTCCCGAAGGGCTTCTCCGATGGCGGGTACACCGGCAACATCGGCCGCACCACGGTCGCGGGAGTCGTGCACGGCAACGAGCACGTGATCCGCGCCCAGTCGCGGGCAATGATCGAGCGGAACCATCCGGGCCTGCTGGATCACATGAACCAGTACGGCAGCATCCCGGGCTACCGGACGGGTGGTCTGGTCACTCCACTTCCTCAGGGTTCGTACTCGGTGTCGCAGCCGTATCACGGCGGACACAACGGTATCGATCTCGCGGCCCCTGCCGGGACGAAGGTGTACGCCGCGGCGGATGGCGTGGTGGGGCTCGCCGGCCTGGTCAACATGGGCGGCAACGAGATCTACATCCAGCACACCAACGGGTTGGGTACGAGGTACTCGCATTTGTCCCGGTTCGCGACGTCGGCAGGCACTCAGGTGAAGCAGGGCAACGTGATCGGCTATGTCGGCTCCACCGGCATGTCGACGGGCCCTCACCTGCACTACATGGTGCACAGTCCTGGCGGCGGGGGCGGCAACTACGGCAACCACGTCAACCCGGCACCCTACTTGGGGCTGTTCGGAAAGGACCTCGGGGAGGCCGGTGGGGCCGCATCCATCCTGGATGGTCTCGTGGACTGGGCCGTGTCGAAGATCAAGGAGCAGTTCCCTGGCGGTGGCATGTGGGTTGATGTCGCGACCGGGCTCGCGAAGAACGCCGCTTCGGCTATGGCGAAGGCATTCAACCCGTTCGCTGGTGCAGACGGGCACACCGCGACCTTGTACGACAACGGCGGGTTCCTGCCGACCGGGTTCTCTCTCGTGGAGAACCGGTCCGGGCGTCCTGAACCGATCCTGACGGGGTCGCAGTGGGACGATCTGCTCGCGTCCCGTGGCGGTGGTTTCTCGGGGCCGGTGACGTTGGTCGTCGGTGATCGGGAGTTCGACGCCTACGTGGATGAGCGTGCGGACGACGCGATCGATCGTGCGAATGAGGAGCTCGCGGTGGCGGGCCGGAGGAGGTACTGATGACGGACCTTGCCACGGGCTCCATCACCTATGAGGGGGTGTCGTTCCAGTTCGGGGACGGCACCCCCTACCGCATCACCACGTTCAAGCGCGGCACGGCCACCTACCGGAGCCAAGACCGCGACCGGGAGCACGGTGACGGCCGGGACATGGGGCGCGATCTGAAGACCGCGCCGACGCATGAACTCGGCCTCGCGGTCCTCGGTGAGGGCACCACTCCTGCGGAGCGGGAAGCCGACGTGCGCCGCCTCCTCGAGGAGCTCGCCGTGGTGTGGTCTGCGGACACGCTACGGTCCCGCAACGGGGCTGTCGCGAAGCTGCAGATCGGCGGCCGATACGCGCTCGGCAGGCCCCGTGACTTCGTGCCCGAGGATGACGGGCTCTGGGATGGGATCTCGGAGCCGTCCTTGAAGTTCGTTGCGTCCGATGATCTTTGGTACGGGCCGTCCAGCATCCTGCAGTTCGGCCTCGTCCCGGAGTACACCGGCGGGCTCCCTGTTGCGGCCGCGGTGCCGTTCGTGCTCGGTGGTGGCACAGGCACAGGAAACCGCACAATCACCGTGGAAGGCACGAAGCCATCCTGGCCCGTGTTCACCCTGCACGGCCCCATCAAAGACCCGTACATCGAGGTGGTGGGGGTCGGGCGACTCGTGTTCTCGTGCACGCTCGCCTACGACCAGCACCTGACCGTCGATTGCCGGCCGCCGCGCGGCATCACCCGGAACGGTGCCCCGCTCCCTGGGGCGCTGTCGCCGTCCGGGGATCGCCTGTCCGATATGGAACTGCGTCCGGGCAGCTACTCGGTGCTGTTCGGCGGCTACGACCCGTCCGGCACGTCCGCGATCTCGGTGGAGGTCGCCCCCGCCTACCCCAACTTCTAGGAGGCCTCATGGCTGTGAACTTCATGACCCCGTACGCGATGGACGGGACCGTGATCCCCGGGGCGGGGCTGCGCCGGCAACTGCAGCAGTCCGCGGGCGAAGGGTCCGGGGTGATCTGGCCCGGGGATCTGCGCGTGTCCGAACTGGATGTGCCGGGCCCGGGCATCAAGATCGCCGCCGGGGACGACATCATCCAGTCCCGAAACCCTGGCTCCCTCCGAGAGTCATACGGGGTGTCGCTGCCGACTGACGGGACCGTGGACGGGATCCCCGGCACCGGTTCCGGCGGTTCTGGCGTGGTGCGCCGTGACATGGTCATTCACGAGATCCTCGACCCGAATGCGGCGAAGCACTTCACGGACCCGGCGACCTTGCCCGGGGTGTGGTCCACGATCGCGATCGTGCAGGGCGTGCCGCTCACCGCCACCGATGTGGATGATGTGCCGGCCCTGGCTGATGTGACCGCGTACTGCCTCGCCACGATCGACTACGAAGCGTCGACGGCGACGATCACGAACGAGATGATCACGAACCGGCGGGAACTGCACCGGCCGAAGTCCGATCGGGTGCTGCGCACGCGCGCCCTGTCCGGGGTGGAGTCGGACGACCTGACCGCGACCGCGCAGCCGGGGCAGACCTGGCCGGGGCTCGGTTCGAACCTGTGGGGGCCGATCCTCATTCCGTCCTGGGCGACGCACGTGCGCGGACTGGTCCGGTGGAATGGCGTCCTGTTGAACGGGGACGCGTGGGGTGATGTGTGGCTCCGCATCGGGACGGGGGCGGTCCGCTTCGAGTCGACTCGGTTCGATTCGGTCGCGTCTGGTGGGAATCAGCGCACGGTCATCGAAGCGTCCGGGAGTACCGCGATCCCCGAAGCGATGCGCGGCACCGAGCAGCGGTTCTACCCGATCGGGCTCAAGAACTCCGGCTCGGCACCATCGTCGATGGTGCGACTGGACAAGTCGTCCTCGCTGACGCTCGATGTCGAGTTCTACCAGGCGGCGGTGTAGAAGGGGGCGTCCATGCTGCGCTACATCGTGGAACGCATCTCGGACGGCGCGTTCCTGGAGCTCGAGCTGCCCATCATCGTGTCCGGTGCGGGGCGCAAGCGTGGGGGCCCTGCCGGGTTCTCCGGCGAGATCGTACCCATCGTGGACGCCTACCGGTACGCCGGCACCGACGCGCTGATCGTCCCCGGCGGCACCTACATTCACGAAGAGGCCGATGGGGTGATCCGCGGCACGTGGATCGTGACCCGGTCCTCGTTCCAGGGTGCGTCCTGGAAGATTGAGGGCGACGGGGTCAGCAGAGTGTTCTCCGGCCGCGCCTACAAGGGCGAGTTCTGGGGCGTGCAGGTCGACCCGATCGCGGTGGCCCGGCATGTGGTCGAGGAGGCGCAGGCGGTCCCTGGCGCACAGTTCGGGATCACGCTCACCGGTTCATCGTCGGTGCGGGTCGGCACCGATTCGGATCTGAAGGCGAACGCCGCGAAGCAGGTCATGGATCAGCGGAAGAAGGCGTGGGACGTGTACGCGCGCCCCCGTGTCGCCCTGCAGGCCCGGGTGAGGAAGCTGTCGAAGCCGCACGATGACGCGATCCGGGTCTTGAACCGGGACCGGCGCGTGCTCTACGACGCCTATGCTGCAGCGATCGCGGGCCGGTTGCCGGCAGCGGAGATCGCCGCCCGGAAGGCTCTCGTCACCGCGAAAGACGCGGACATCAAGGCGCGCCGTTCGGTGAAGTCGGCGGCGGTGAAAGACCTGAAAGATCAGATCGCGGATCTGGAGATCACGGAAGCCCCGCTGAAGGAATCGTACGAGGCGGCGAAAGAAGACTATGAGACGGCGAAAGACCAGGCCGAAGTCGATGAGGGGGCGTGGAAGCTGCTGTGGTGGGACACCCCCGACAGTCTCGACGCCATCAACGAAGCGGTGGAGGCGGCCGGCTACGAGTGGGTGGAGTGGTCCGGCTGGAACTCGGCCCGCACCCGCATCCTGAAGGAGATCCGGTGCGTTCCCCGGGTCGGAGCGAAGCGCGACAATATCGCGTTCACCGATGACAACATCATCGACCAGGTGACCGTGGAGGATGACGCGACCACGTACGCGAACGCGGTGATCGCGATCGGTGCGGGTGAAGGGAAAGCCGCGCTCCGTGTCGAGGTCGGGAAGCCTGACGGGCGCCCGTACTGGCCGGTCACGGTCGACGGGAAACACCTCACGAAGAAGGCGGCACTGGAGGCGTTCGCGTGGGCGGAGCTCGGGAAGCGGCAGCGCGCCCAGGTCGTGAAAGCGGTCCGGGTGGACGCGTCGCATTCGAACGCACGCCGCGGAACGTTCGACGTCGGGGACACGGTCCTGCTCGACGTCGACGCGGGCTGGGCGGGCCGCGTTCGTGTGTGGCGTCGTATCGAAGAAATCGAATGGGTCGGCCTCGATATCGCCGATCTCATGCTTGAAGGGGGATGACGTGAAGTCACTCAGGCGGAAGCTCGCTGAGCGCGAGCAGGCCAAGGCTGCGCAGGAGGCGGCGGCGAAAACCGCGCAACTTGCCCGTACCGTCCAGCTCTCCCGCTCCAGTGTGGAGACCGGGACCGGGACGGCGCTCGTGGAAGACGTGCTCGGGGACGCCCCGAGGGTCGCTGACGCGGTCGAGGATGCCACCGTGGGCCTGGATGCCCTCGACCCGGCGTACGGGCTGGTGGACGACGCGCAGGACGCCGACGATGCCCAGTACGCGACCAACATGGCCGTCGTGGAGGCCGTCGACCGGGCGCAGACGGAAGCGGCGGAAGCGGCCGAAGCCGCGGCGAATGCGCAGACCACCGCGGATGGGAAGAACGCCCGCCGCCGCGGCGTCACCGAACCCGAGCCGCCCCCGGGCGGGTGGGTTCAGGGCGATCAGTGGGTGCGCGACAACGCGGAAGGCGTCCCGGTCGAACTGCTCGTGTGGAATGGTGCGAGCTTCGTGCCAGATCAGATCCTCGCTGACGAGATCCTCGTCATCGATGAGGCAGGCGTGGTCCGCATCGGAGAAGGCAAGGTCACCGCCGAAGCGCTCCACGCCGAGGCGCTGAACTTCAAGAGCGCTACCGGCATGGAACTCACCGCCGCGACGATCGTCGGAGGGTCTGTCATCCAGACGGGTTCGTCTCTCACCGGCACCCGCACCTACCCTGTCAACGAGCAGTCGTACGCACAACGCTGGGTACGAACTGCAATGGGAGGCGCTCACACAGGCTATGGCGGCCTTTTCGCCGGCGAAGTACCGTCCGGCGCAATGTCCACGCATGCTGTCGGGATGACGCCTTGGGCCGGGGTGGACGGATACGACAATCTCGCATTCATATTTCCAACGGAGTTCGGGCGTTACGCTCAGGCATCCGTTTCGTTTTGGGTGAAGGCCACCGCGGCAGCGACGTTCGGGTTTGCGTTCGCAGGCACCACGCCCACCACTACGTCGCTTGCTGCGAACACGTGGACGAAAGTGACTCGCTCTCTCGCCTTGCGCGAGCTGGGGCAGATGATCCGTTTCCGCTCGACCACCTCATCCGTCGTCTTCTACGTCACGGAGCCCGAGGTGACAGTCACGACCGCAGGTGGACAACGCGCCCAGTTGGTCACAGACAACGGACTCTCCAAGCTTCTGCTGACAGGAGGATCTGCCGCAGCCCCGACTGTGCCTCTCGCCGAGCTCTCCGGCGCCCAGGTGATCCTCGGTCAAGACCCCGCATATGGTGGTGCGACGACCCCCAAGATGACGCTCGACAACTCATCACTACGGTTCGTGGATCAGGGCGGGCAGTCCGTCATGAAGCGCATTGTCGCCGATGGCTTCATGACTTTCTCCGCGGAGAACTTGCAGCTTCAGGCGCAAGGCACGATCTTTCTCACCGGGGCCGTGAGCATTCTCGGAGGTCTCAGGCTCTACAGAGATACGGACTGGGCGAATATCGCGATCACCGGCGGTAGTGGCACGTGCCGGTGGCGGCGCTATCTCGGGATGGTCGAGGTGGAGTTCGATATCACGATGTCGTCGGCACTTGCGGCCGGGGCGGCGGTAACCACGCTGTTCTCCGTGCCTGCGGAAGCTGCACCTGCGACCCCGGCACCGTTCAATGTGACGACGGCCGGCGCGCAACCCATCAACGGGTTCGTGTCAGCTTCGACGCTGGGCACCACGTTCCGCAACAACGGGACCAGTTCCCAGACCCGAATCTTCGGGTGGGGGCGCTGGTCACCCGCATAGGAGGCATCTTGTCGTACTACACACAATCCCTGCTCGCATCCGATCAGGGCATCCTGCAGCGCACCACCGCATGCGCCGCCTCGGAGGGTATCTCGGATCCTCAGTTCTGGGCGCAGCAGCGCATGTGGCAGCTCTCCGCACAGCCTGGCTGGGATGCGGCGTACGCGTCCGCGATCGCCGCCGGTGTCGAGGATCCTGGAACGTCTGAGGCGGTGGTCTCGGATCCGATGATCCTCTCCGCTGTGCAGGCGCTCCACGCCGCCGAAACACCACCCGCGGAGTAGGGCACAAGTTCTGAGGGGTCGCATCCGTTGGGTGCGGCCCCTCACCCATATCTAGGAGGGCTCATGGCTTTCATCACCAACGTCACCCCGAACCTCGGCTACACGGTCCTTGCGGGGAACTGCCTCAAGATGGCGCAGGGCATCTTCGGCGCGCCCGTCGCCCACCGCTCCGCAGCGGATGCCGCAGATGCGACCACGCTGCGACACTACAACCGAGACCTGCCCGATGCGCCCTGTGTGCTGTGGTTCGACCACTCGGGAGCCTACGACGACGGACTCGGGCCTTATCGAGGCGTTCCGGTCGGCGGCGTCGCCAACTGGGGCCACGTCTGCGACTACGTGCCGGGGGTGGGAATCCTCTCCTCGAGCCCGTACGCCGGCGAGGTCTCCGGACCCTACCGCTACTGGTCTATCGCAGAGATCGAGAACACCTTCAACTGCTCGTTCCGGTTCTGGAGCGAGGACATCAACGGGCTGCGCGTCTGCGAGCCCGCACCCACCCCTCCGGCGGTACTGCCGCCTCTTCTCGGAATGGAGTCCGAAATGCTTGTTTTCTACGCTCACGCCCTCGGCAAGGGTCAGCCTGGCTGGCTCGTGATGGGGTACTCCCCGAAGGCGCTCATCCTGTCCACGCAGTCCGCTGCGAATGAATGGGGCCGCCGCATCGGCCGGGAGACCATCAGCACGAACTACGAGGGCTTCCGGAAGTACCTGCGCGCCGCGGGCGGCACGGTCGCCCAGCTCGCCACGGTCAGCAAGGGCTAACCCGCGTGACGGAAGAGCAGCTCGCGGTCCTATTCGGCGACGCGACTCTCGCTCAGGCCGTCATCTGGCTCGCCGCTGCCTCGGCCCTCGTTGGCGTTGCGGTGAAGTTCCGGTGGTGGGAGCGGCTGAAGCGGTTCATCGCGACCGTGGATGCGCTTGCGGTCCTGCCGCAGAAACTCAAGTTGCTGGACGAGATCCATCATGAAGTTCGCCCGAATACGGGGACGAGCCTCAATGATGCGGTTCGCAGGATCGAGTCCAAGACCAGAGCGCTCGAGCGGCAGGTGGCTGAGCAGTCAGGCAAGATCGACGGCTTGCAGGTGCTTATGGAGTCCGCCGATGAGGAGCTTGCCGACCGCGTCGGTGACCTCGAAGACACCTTGAACCCGAAGGAGACCCCATGACTGTCCAGACCCCGGGTACGGTGCGTGACGCCCTGGTGGCGCTCGTGCGTACCGTCGTGCCCGTTATCGTCGGCTCCCTGCTGAGCCTCGCCGCGCAGGCAGGCCTGCACATCGACGCGTCGACGTCGGAACTGCTGACGCTGATCCTCGTGGCCGTATGCACGGCCGCCTACTACGCGCTCATCCGCGCCCTGTCGGCGCGCTGGGCGTGGGTGGGGTGGCTGCTCGGCTACCCGACCGACCCCACGTACGAGCCCCGCCACAGCGGCGATTGAAACACGCAAATGCCCCCTCCCAGACCTCCGGGTCCGGGTCCGGGAGGGGGCATTTCGTCTTTCAGGCGGTTTCGCGACGACCGGTCTCAGCGATCCAGTTGAGCTTGTCGGGAACGTAGGCAGCATCTTCGGGTGATCCGTCAAAAGCGTCGAGCACTTCTGGGTTACGGAAATGGCGGCGTGCTTCTTCGTAGCCCGGCGTCTGCAGGCGGCGGAAGAGGTCAACGAACTCATCCATGTCCGCGATGCGCGGCTGCCCGCGACGGGGCGGGAGAGGTCCGTAAGACAGGAACGAGAGCAACGTCGACATGCCCTGGTCGCCGATCATGTCCGAGAGTTCGAGCGACATGCCCTTGTGCTCAGGATCGCACTTCCGGCCCTTGTGGATGATCTCGAAGCCAGACTTCGCGTTGTCTCGGTCCATCTCCCATACGACCAGAGATCCCCGTGTGTCCGTAATCGAGTCACCGCACGCATCGCAATACCACTGCGCTATCTTCATCTACCTGTACTCCGTTCTCTTCTCGATGATGATGGCATACGTTCTAGTCGAGATCGACGGCGCGCGAGTACACTCCCTGCCAGTCGAGCTCCACCTCCGGCGTGTTGCCGTGCCGGTTCTTCGCGACGTCAATGATGAGACGCTCTTGTGGATCCTCACCCTCGCGGCTGAGGAGCAGAATCACGTCGGCGTCCTGCTCGATCGCTCCGGATTCCCGAAGATCGGAGATACGGGGCCGACCATCCGCGCGCTTCTCGGACTCTCGATTGAGCTGGGATAGGACGATCACGGGCACGTCGAAGTCCTTTGCCATCACCTTCATCTGACGCGAAAACTCGGTCACCTGGGCGACGCGGTCGTTCCTCGAATCGGATGCCATGAGCTGCAGGTAGTCCACGACGATTCCCGCGAGGGGTTGCTTCCGGGAGAGTGTGCGAGCGAACGCGCGAACGTCCCCTGGCTTCACGCTTGTACGCTCGTCCACTGCAATGTTCAGGCTGTCGATCAGGTTCCGGTGCTGCGCGATGCGATCGATGTCCCATTCACTCAGTTTCGCGTCGTTCAGTCGGCCGACGTTGACCTGCGAACGCTCCGAGATAAACCGGTGCGTCAACTCCCGCCCCGACATCTCGAGCGACGCGAACGCGACGACCCCGACTGAGGACAGAGCCGTCGCGATCTGTGTCGCTACGACCGACTTCCCAACCCCGGGGCGCGCCGCAACGATGTACACCGCGCCGGGGCGGAACCCTCCGATCGCGACGTTCAGCGCCCGCCAAGGGGACGGGATGAAGTTCCCGTTCCCTTCGACGGCGTTCACCAGAACCTCATCCACCATCTCCCGGATGAACTGGAACGACGGCTTCACGGCACGGTCAGCGAGTTCGGCAACGATGGCCTGAGCCCGGTCGACCATCTCGCTCGCTTCCATCGATGGGTCCAACGCAGCGATGCTCTGGCCTGCTTCGACCACACGGCGGCGCACGCTGTGCTTTTCGATGATCTCCGCGTAGGCCTCCGCGTTGTACGTCAGGTGCGTGTACTGCAGAGCCTCGTTCAGCACCGCCTCGAAGCTCTTCGGAAGCGCATCCCCGAGAGTCACCAGCCCGACCGGTCGGTTCTGGTTGCGGAGACCCTTCGCCGCTTCGAACACCCGCCCGTGCATCGGGTTCGAGAAGTCGTCAGCATTCAGCGTGGACTCGTCCAGAACCTTCCCATTCGACCCGAGCACGGCACCGAGATATGCGATGCCCGCGTCTGTGGTGTCGAACTCTCCCATACCGATGCTCATCGCAGTCTCTCCTTCTTTGGCCCCGTCTGAGGTGGTGTGTAGTCGTTCTCCCACGAGCCAGCGTTGATCCATGTCGCGGGAAGCTTCTGGAACTGGCGATCCGGATTGTTCAGGACGTACTGCTCGACGGCCTTTCGGAGATACTCGAGATCGGGGAGCAGGCCCGCCTTCCGCATCTTCTCCCACGCCTTCCAGGCTGCGATCTTGTCATCCTTCTTCAGCCCGAACTCCCAGAACTCAAGAAAGGCCTTCGAGTAGGGCTGCTTCGGTTTCGTGCTTCCTCCCGCGGAGATCGGAGGTTCTTTCTCTATAGGAGTAGGAGTAGGAGTAGGAGAGGGGGAATACCCCTCCGGCTGGGCGGCGGAAAGGATTCCCGGAGGGGTTTCGGAAGGGGTATCCCGAAGGGTATCCGTAGGGGTGATGCTCTGTGCATCGACCGCCGAATGTCGCAGCACGGCCTCGATCCCAGTGGCCTTCCAGCCCGGAAGGTCCGGGCTGTTGGCGTGTAGCTTCTGGACCTCGAAAGCGAGCATCTGGCGAAGCTCGAGCGACGCGATACTGCCGAACGCGCTCGTCATGGCTTGCGCCATCTTCGGCTGCTTCATCAGCCCGTCATGCTTCAGGAACGAGCGGATCAGGATCTCCTCGGACTCCTCGCTGATGACGACGAAGAACGCGCGTGAGAGCTCCGCCGCCGCGGTCCGGACGTCGTCTGCGGTCCAGCGTGGATCGATCAGAGGCGCGAGCTTGGCGGGTCGCCAGTCGGCCACTCCCGCATAGCTGAGGGTGTCGTGGCAGAGCAGTGTGATGTAGAGCAGCTTCCCCGCCCCTGAGAGGTTCCGCCAGTCCTCGTCGCTCCAAATGTTCATTCGGATGTTGGCGTACGATCTCGCCACTTCAGTCTCCTCCTTCACGGTAGTGCTCCACTTCTTCCGGGGTGAGTCCGGTGTGGTCTGCGATCTCCTCGACGGACAGGCCGGCGCGGAGGGACGCTTGGATGATGTGGCGGGTGCCGCGGTCGAGGCGGGCCCGCTTCTCGCGGGTGATCTCGCAGAACTCGACCGCGATCACCCGCTTCCGCTCGATGCTCGTCACGACTCGTCACCGTCCTTCGGTTTCATCACGAACCCCTCTTCGGGGGTGACGCGGTCGAGCTCGGACGTCGCGTCGTTGATCTCCAGGACGAGGTGCTCTTCCTCGGTGATGCAGCCCGGGCACACGATCGCGATGATCTGGCCGTCCCTGAGCACCAGCGCCCAATCGGGCGCGAGATCCACAGTGCTGCGCTCGCCGCAGCGGTCGCAGCAGATGGGCACCGTCTGCATGGTCTCGGCGCTCACGATGCGGCCTTCTGCCACTCGAGCGACTGCAGGTCGAGCTCGTGGAACGAGAGCGCCTTCCACGGCAGCGCACGGCGCGGCTGCGGCATCACCCACTCGTGTTCGTCCCGCCCGGTGAACATCGCGAGGGGCTGCCACCAAGGGCAGGCGGCGGTGTCGACCTGCATCACCGCGATGCCGTCGTGGGAGAGGTGCCCGACGCGCCGGTTGCGGCACGCGAACCAGTACGCCGTCTGGAGGTCCGTCGTCCACGACATGCCCGGCAGGTAGTCGGGATGCGCGGACCGGTACAGGGTCGGGGGAGCGGGCTGCTGCTGGCCGTGCCCGCTCAGCCCGGAGTCGGTGACGAATCCGGCACAATCGAACAGGGTGTCCCACTGCCACGGGTCTAGATTGAGCAGCGGGTACTCGCACATCACCCAGGCCTCTGCGATGCCTACCGCGACCTCAGCAGGGTCCACGAGCACCCCGGCGTCGAACGCCTCCCAGAGGGCTCCGGGGAGGTAGTTCCGGCCGAGATGGTAGCCGTCCGGATAGCGGATGCACTCGGCCCACGTGGGCATGATGCGCCCGGGGCGTTCTGTCGGGTTGAGGATCTGCTGCAACGCGGCCCGGTCGCCGGCGGTCGCACGTGCAGCGAGCGCCTCCAGGTCTTCGAGTGTCTGGGACATGTCAGATCTCCCGCACGAGGCCGTCGACCAGCTCGTTGACCCTCCGCGCCAGTTCCGGCGACTCGTCGGGATCATCGATCGCTTCGCGCAGCACGTAGGTATCGACGCCGAGACGGTCAGCCAGAAGGGCAAGCGCCTCCGTCTGTGCGCGGCTTGCGAACCAGACGAGTTCCGCGACGGCCCGGTTGTTGAGGATGTCTGATTCAGTTTCGAAGACAGCGTCGTGGAGCGTCGCCACAACGTTTCGGAGATCGCTGAGCGGGTGCGTGCTGCGGGCAGCGCTGATGATCTTCTGGCTGGGGTGGATGTTGGTGTTCATCGGGTGCTCCTTTCGAGCTGGTTGAGGTGTTCGCAGTGCTCGTGCACGGTGCGGTAGGCGAGCAGGAATCGCTCGGCGGCAACGAGGCCTTCGACGCCTTGGATCTCGTCAAGGTCGACGTTCGCGAACGCCTCCCACAGGCCGGACTCCTCGGTGAAGGTGCCCTGCACGAGGAACGCTTCGTTGTAGGGCGGGTTGCTGCCGATCCTGATCGCGCAGTGATCGGCGTCCATTTCGCCGTCGACGTAGGGGTGCTCGTCGTCCAAGCACACGTTGATGTCGCAAGGGCGCGAATCGCGTCGGCTGAGGCGGGCCGAGTCAGCCGCACTGATCTGCTCACCGATCGCGGCAGAGTAGACCTGTGTGAGTCGCTTCACGGTGCCCTCGTCCAAGGGGCTCATTCCCCGTTCGGCGCTGAAGAGCTCACCAGCGGTCGTCCCGGCGCGGTGCGCAGCTTCATCAATGGGCAGCCCCGCTTCTTGTCGAAGCTTGGCCAGGGTCCGTCCGATGTCGCTCACTTCACGCCCCCACTTTCTCCGAGCCGCGAGTTCAGGTGGTCGGCGTGCTGCTGCAGCCAGTCGAAATCGTTCGCCGCGTCGCGCAGCACCTTGAGCCCTGCCGGACCCTCGGGGATCTCATCCGCGAAGCAGATGTACGGTCGCCACCGGCTCTCGTCCTCGAAGTTCGACACATCGATGTCATAGAACTCGGCATCGACGCGCTCGGCGGACTCGTGCACGTCGTTGAACTCACCGTTCCGGTACGTGTGGAAGTCCTTCGCGCATCCGTACACGGTGCACGGGCGGAGCTCGTTCACGTCGTGCTTGCCATCCCACGCCCAGAACGAGTCCAGCAGCCAACCCGAGCGGCCACCTTTAAACGTGCTCGGCTCCCAGATGTCAGGGTTGAATCGTCCGCTCTTCGCGAGCTCGATGAGTTCCTCTGCGTGTTTGAGGTCGGAAGGCGATGCGCCGGCGAGCAGGTTGATGCGGAATCGGTTCCCGGGCGTCACGCCGATCGTGAAGGCCATGCGGAACTGCGTGCCTCTCGGGTCTCTTCCGACCTGAACGGGCTCCTCCCGGAAGGTGATGACCGTGGGCAGGTCCGCGAGCGTCGCAGCACACCACGCACGCTTCTCGTCGGTCACGGTATTGTCTGGAACGTAGCTCGGCTTCAGGTCGTGTGCGGCCTCGACGGGCCGTTCGATCGTGGTGCTCACTTGCCCAGCTCCTCTCCGAACCGGAGGGACACCGACAGCAGGACAGCCGCGATCCGACGCAGTGACGCCACCGATGCATCGTAGAAGTCGATCGGGTGGCCGTCCACGACCAAGGTGATGTCCATGTCGCCGTTCTCCCGAACGGTGCCGTCGGGCGCGATCTCGTTAGCCGCGACCTGGATCGTGGTCAGGCAGGACGCCCACGCGACGACGTCGCCCACCTTGAACTCGTCGGAGAAGAACTCGATGTTCACCTGGGGCCAGTCGATCGCGTCCACCTCGTGACGGGTTGCCCAGTCCGGTCCGTTGATCGGGATCGGGGGGAGCTTCACGCACTTGGCGAAGTAGCGCTCGCCGGCGAACTTGGGGTAGTTCTCCACGTCGTACGCGATTGCCGGGGTGCCGGGAGGTGTGGTCCTCGTGAACTCGTCCACGCGCGGGTCGGTCATGTCGGTGATGGGCTGGGCGTGCTCGGCGTGGAGTCGGCGCACTACGGCGCACCACTCGTCCAGGGTTGCGGGTGCAGGGGATTCTGCGATGATGGTCATGATCCTTTTCCTTCAAACAGGGGTGGGGGATGGGCCCCGGGCGCGAGTACCAGTCGCACCCGGGGCCAACTACTTGGTGGGGGAGTTGCCCCCGGCATGGCTGCTACTCCACACCGGGGGCGCTCACCGTGACGAGAGACTGACTCACCGCCAAGACGGCTGCATGAGATCACGCATCGCCTTGCGGCTCTCTCGCCGCCGGATCTCCTCGTCAAGGCGCTGGTCCTCAGCGTCCTCAACGATGCGGGCGATCGCCTCGTCCTCGGACCCGAAGGCCCGGGCGACCGCCCAGACGACGGAGGTATCGCCTACCCGATCGGGCACGTACCCTCCGCCGCGTTCTGGCCGGCCCCCATGCGCTTCAAGCGCTCGAGTGCCGATGCTCCCTCCTCGCTAGTACCCGAGCTGGTCGGCACGGCAGATGCCACGCGATCAAGCACGCGCTGCCGCCGGGAGCCGCCATCGACCCCGAGTCGACGGTTACCGCTCTCGAGCTCGGCGAGTTGGGCTTCGATCTTCTCGCGCTCCCGCAGGAGGCGTTCGCGCTTCCACTTCGCGTCCATCTCCTCGAGCGGGATCCAGTCGATCTCCGCGACGACGACCACGGCATTGCCGCCCCATCGGTTGATGAGATCGCGACGACCCTCGGCAGCCTTCCTGGTCGTGTACAGCCGCTTCGTGGACGGCCAGAAGAACGGCTTGTACCCGTTCGGCCAGTCCTCGTACTCGGGCTTCTCCGGCCACGCCTCGAGCGCGTACTCCCGCCAGCCCTCGGGCTCGTACTGCTCCTCCTCATGCAACCGGCGGAGCACTTCGGGGTCGTCGTAGTCGGGCTCTTCGGCGTCCGGGTCCACGACCCAGGCGACGGCGTACATCGTCTCGTTCGTGCGGGAGAGATTGGTGTTGGTAGCCATGTGGCTGTGTCCTTTCAATTGGGGTTGGAATGGTTGAACTTGGCGTCGATGAATGCGTGGACGTCGACTGCGCGGAACATGATGCGACCGCCGATCTTCGCGGACGGGGGAGCGTCGCCCTGCTGGCGCGCCCACCTCATCTCACGGACCGACTTCCGGAAGATCGCCGCGGTTTCCGCGAGCGTCAGGAGCTCGTAGTTCGCCGGAACGAGGGGTGCGGTGCGCTCGCCGTCGGGCATCAGTCGTGGCCTAGCGCGAGATAGTGGAGGAGACTGACGAGGTCGCTGGATCCGGTGATCTCCTCGACCTCGTCGTACACCTCCGTCAGGCGGGCCCTCTGCTCGGGAGTGAGCGGCACGAGGTCAGAGACCGTGAATCCGAGTCGATCCTGCAGGCGGTGCAGGTTGAACAGCGGTGCTCCGTCCACGATGAGGACATCCCCGATTCGCTCGAGCGCCGCCAGCTTCTCGGCCGGGGTCAGTGCCTTAGGGTTGATCGCCCAGACGTGTGCTCGCCGTCCCGAAGGGGTATTCCGGTAGGCGGTCGTCTGGATGACCTCGCAGAGCTCCACGAGCTCCGAGCGGGCCGACCGGAGACGCTGCGGCGAGAACTTCCCGAACGCCTCCTGCCCGGCACTGTCGTCCTCAGCGAACGCGACGAGCTCGTGATCCGCCATCGGGCCGAAGACCCGGAGCGTCTGCTGCACGTACTGCTGCGAGTGCGCTCGGTCCACGCTGCGCCCCGCGTCGACGGAGGTCGTGGGATCCGTCGACCGGGCGTTCGGCGTCACGCCATCGATAGCCATCGCACTCATGCTGCGGCCCCCAGTGCGATCATCGTCCCGTTCTCGCGGATCTCGAAGAGAGCCTGCGACACCTCCAGCAAGGGGAGGATGCCGTGTCGCTCGCAGAACTCCACGAGTTCGAGTTCCGCGCGGCCCGGACGAACCTTCGTCTCGTACCGTTGCTTGCCGCCGTACTCCTCTTCCGTCTTGGTGCGGATGAAGAATGAGAAGCCCTTCGTGAGTACCTTCTGATGGTCCCGAGACTTCTTCGGCTTCCCATGCTTGTCGACGCCGCCCAGCCCCAGGCCGTTCTTCAGGAGCCTCTGCGAGTAGAACAGCGCCCAGATGCGGTTCTCCTGATGGGGGCGGAAGTACTTCCCGATCCAGTCGCGGACGACCAGGCCATCCTTCCGTTCCACTTCGTCCAGGAGCTTCTGCGCCAGGTCCGCCCGCGCGCCCTCGGCGAGCGCGTGCTGCTCGGCCTCCATGCGGGCCAACTCTGACTCGCGCGCCAGCTCGATCAGTTCGAGCCGAGACAGCTCGCGCGGCGCGGAAGGTGCCGCCTGGGAAGCCGCCCACTTCTCGACGGCGATGAAGTACTCGCGAACCTGACGGCCGCGGTCGGTGCGCTGGATCATGCCGAGCTGCTTCGCCATGTCGATGGTGAGTGCGTGGTCCTTGCGTTCGACCGCGCCACGACCGTCTCGGACAACCCGGTCAAAAATGACCGCGTACTCGACACCTTCGGTGAAGCCGTATTCGAGCATCCGGGCAAACCAGTGCCGGTACTCGGTGCTGACCTCCAAGAACTCGTGGAGGTCGCGACCGTAGACGCGGTCCTCACCGTCGATCTTGTGGATGGGGATGAGCGGCGTTGGTGCCGCGGTGATAGTCTGGAGTTCAGACATGTGGACCTCCTAATTGATCCGTGTCGTGAGCCCCCAGCGGTGCAACGCTGGGGGCTCGTTCGTGTAGAGGTGATGCAAATGCCTCACCTGGTCTTCGTGGCATCCGCGCTCGCCGTCGGGGTAGTGCCGGTGCTGGTCACGCGGCCCGAGTCCAAGGACTGCTCGGGCGGGCGGGTGAGCTACCGGTCTACGGCCGACGTGGGCCGGATGCCGTGTTGCTTCGCTGTGGAGTTTTCAAACTGCTCGCGGGCGGTGCCGCGTAGGTAGAGAGGGCCAGCCGGTTAGGGCTGTGCGCGGGGCGGGTGGCGGATCATCCGCCAGGCTCGGATTGAGTACCCGGTCAGCAGGGCGAGGAGCAGCCAGTCGAGAATGCCGACCATCACGCGGCGATCCGGTCCGGACTAGATGTCGACGGGACGGGGCCGAGCCAGTTGGTGGACGGACCGCGCGGGGTGAGGTCTTCGAGGGACGCAGACGCGATCAATGTCTCCATGTCGATGCCGATCGCATTCACGATCGCCTCGAGTTCGGCGGTGTTGAATGCGGAGTCTTCCTTCAGGCGGGAGTACACCGTGTTTCGGCTCAGCCCCGTGGCGCGGATAATCAGCTTCGCGTCGTACCCGTAGCGGGCAACTTCCGCCTTCACGGCGCGAGTAATCTTCGCGGTGAAAGTGCTCTGAGAGGTCTTCATACCCAGAGACAGTACCTATGTGGAGACACCATCGCAACCCAAATAGGGACAGATTTACAAAGTTCCCCCAAATTGGTACTCTGTCCCCATGTCCCCCAGAGCTACAGCAGGCGAACCTACGGACTTCAGCAGCGCGGTTGCCGAAACGATCGATCGCCAGATCGGGCTATCGGGCATTCCCGTCGCTCACGTGATCAAGGAAGCCGGCCTATCCCGGAACTACTACTACAAGCGAATCCGTGGAGAAGGCATGTTCAACACGAACGACATCGACACGATCGCTCGAGCCCTCGGCATGGATCCGTTCGACCTAATCCGCATGGCACTGGCCGAGATGAGTCGCAAGAAGCAGGGGGCGGATATCCACGATCTCGACTCCCGTCGCGCCAGTGTCGCCGGTGTCTATGAAGATGGTGAGTCTCGCCGGCAAAGTGACTATGCGAGAGCGGCGAAGGCGCGGAGCAAGGACCGCGGCGAAGAGTATTACGACTAGAGGAGCGACGTGCAGAACCTTCACGCACTGGCAGCGCTGCTGGACGTGACGATCGATTACGACGATCTCACGCACCTGGGTCGCGACGGCGACTACGACCGGCGCACGCGGACGATCCGACTGCAGCGGGGGATGTTGTACCGCCTCGAGCGTTCGGTGCTCGCTCACGAACTTATCCACGTCATCCGCGACGACGAGAAGACCATGTTCGGCTTCTACGACGCCCGAGACGAACGCATAGCCGACGAGCTCGCCGGGTATCTCCTCTTCGAGATTTCCGAGTACCGGTTGGCCGAGGAGAAGTGCGGCAGTCACATCGAGGGCATCGCGCTCGAGCTGGGTGTCATGGGTTGGGTCATCGAGGCGTTTCAGCGCAGCCTCGACCGCCTGGGCGAGTCGGTTTACGTGCATGGCCGGATGGGTGTCGGGCAGTTCGTGGCACGGTTCGAAGCGGTGGCGTGATGGCATCGGTCAAGCGCCGGGAGAACGGGAAGTGGCGCGCTCGGTACCGGGACTCGGAGGGTAAGGAGCATGCTCGCCACTTCCCGACGCGGAAGGCTGGGCAGGCGTGGCTCGATGAGGTGACGACGGCGACCCTCACGGGGCAGTACGTCGACCCGAAGGCCGGCAAGATCACCCTGGAAGCGTTCTACCAGGATTGGGCGAAGCGGCAGATCTGGGAGCACAGCACGAAGCTCACGATGGATCGCGCCATGAAGGCGTGCACGTTCAAGACGGTGGAGCTCGGGAAGATCCGTCGCTCGCATGTCGAGTCCTGGGTGAAGTCGATGACCGCGGTGCCTCTCGCCCCGATCACCATCCGCGCCCGCGTGAACAACATCCGCACCGTGATCCGTGCCGCGATCCGCGACAAGTACATGGCGGTCGACCCGGTCGACGGCGTACCGCTCCCGCGTATACGCCGCAGCGAGCATGCGATGACGATCCCGACGCCCGAAGAGGTGGGCGCGGTGATGGGGGCGATGCCGAAGTACCTGCGCGCCTTCGTCGCAGTGTGCGCGTTCGCAGGGCTCCGCTCGGGTGAGGCCGCAGCGATCCGGTTCGAGGACTTCGACTTCCTCGGACGCAAGCTCCACGTCGTCAGGCAGGCGCAGCGCGGCGAGGGGAAGGGCCTCGAGATCCGCGCGCCGAAGTATGGCTCCGAGCGCACTGTGTACGTCCCGGACGACCTCCTGACGATCGTCAACGAGCACGTCACCCAGGTGGGCATCTCGAGCAAGCACCACTACCTGTTCTTCGTCGGGCAGGATCCGATCGGTCCGAACACCGTGCACGCCGAATGGACGGCCGCACGCGAGTCAGTCGGCCTGCCGAAGCTCCGCGTGCACGACCTCCGGCATTTCTTCGCGTCGGGTCTGATCGCGGCCGGCGTCGACGTCGTTGCCGTGCAGCGCGCCCTCGGGCACGCGAAGGCGAGCACCACGCTCAACACCTACTCCCACCTGTGGCCGTCCGCGGAGGACCGCACCCGGGCAGCCGCAGCGGGTATCATTCAGCAGGTCCGTGCGAATCCTGCGGACTCGTTGCGGACAGCATCACCCGAAACCGCCTGATTTCAAGGCAGAATCGAGCATTCACAAAGTTATGGCGCATCTTCTGGGGGCCGAGGCCCTGCATCTCGAGGTCCCGACCAAGACCGTGTTCGACGCGGTGACCCTCGGGGTCGCCGAGGGCGACCGCATCGGCATCGTCGGACGCAACGGCGACGGCAAGTCGAGCCTGCTCATGATGCTCGCCGGCCGCCGGGAGCCCGACGGCGGGAAGGTCACGATGCGCGGCGGCACGACGATCGGCGTGCTCGACCAGGCCGACGTCTTCGCACCGGGCGAGACCGTCGGACACGCGATCGTCGGGGACCGGCCCGAGTACGAGTGGGCGGGCGACCCGCGTACGCGGGAGGTCATCGCCGGGCTCGTCGCCGACCTCGACTGGGAGTCCGGGCTCGAGGCGCTCTCGGGCGGGCAGCGGCGTCGCGTGGCCCTCGCGCGCCTGCTCGTGGGCGAGCACGAGGTCCTCTTCCTCGACGAGCCGACCAACCATCTCGACGTGGAGGGCATCTCCTGGCTCGCCGGCCACCTGCGGCGGCGCTGGCCGAGCGGCCAGGGCGCGCTCCTCGTCGTCACGCACGACCGGTGGTTCCTCGACGAGGTCTGCACGACGACCTGGGAGGTGCACGACCGCATCGTCGAACCCTTCGAGGGCGGCTACGCCGCCTACATCCTGCAGCGGGTGGAGCGCGACCGGCAGGCCGCCGCCATCGAGCAGAAGCGCCAGAACCTCGCGCGCAAGGAGCTGGCGTGGCTGCGCCGCGGCGCCCCGGCGCGCACCTCGAAGCCGAAGTTCCGCATCGACGCGGCGAACGAGCTCATCGCCGACGTGCCCGAGATCCGCGACCGCGTCTCCCTGCAGTCGATGGCCGTCGCGCGGCTCGGCAAGGAGGTCGTGAACCTCGTGGAGGCCGGGGTCGCCTTCGGCGATCGCGTGATCCTCGAGGAGGTCGACTGGCTGCTCGCGCCGGGCGAGCGCACCGGCATCCTCGGGGTCAACGGCGCGGGCAAGTCGACCCTGCTCGGCCTCATCTCCGGCGCCGTCGAGCCGACGGCGGGGCGCGTGAAGCGCGGCAAGACCGTGCAGGTGGCGACGCTCACCCAGCGGCTCGACGAGCTCGAGGAGCACCTGCAGGATCCCGTGCGCACGGTCATCGGCCGGCTGCGCACGAGCTTCACCGTCGGCAGCGGCTCGAAGGCGCAGGAGCTCACCCCCGGGCAGCTGCTCGAGCGCATGGGCTTCACGAGCGCGCAGCTCTCGACCCCCGTGAAGGATCTGTCCGGCGGGCAGAAGCGACGGCTGCAACTGCTGCTCATCCTGCTGGACCAGCCGAACGTGCTGATCCTCGACGAGCCGACCAACGACCTCGACACCGACATGCTCGCCGCGATGGAGGATCTGCTCGACTCGTGGCCGGGCACCCTCATCGTCGTGTCGCACGACCGGTACTTCCTCGAGCGCGTCACCGACCAGCAGTACGCGATCCTCGACAAGCACCTGCGGCACCTGCCCGGCGGGGTCGACCAGTACCTGGAGCTGCGGGCCGCCGAGGAGCGCGCGCGGGAGGAGCCTCGCACCGGCGGCGGGGCGGCCACGGGAGGCGGCGCGACAGGCGGGGCGGCCGCGGGCGGCGGCGCAGCCGGCGCGTCGATCGAACCGGCGCTCTCCGGGGCGGAGCGGCGCGCGGCCGAGAAGGAGCTCAGCGCGGTCGAGCGCAAGATGGAGCGCTTGCAGACGGATGCGGCGCGGGCCCGAGACGGCCTCGCCGGCCTCGACCAGGCCGACTACACCCTGCTGAACGCGGAGATGGTGAAGATCACCGCGATCGAGGACGAGGTCGCCGCCCTCGAGGAGCGCTGGCTGGAGCTGTCCGGCCTCCTGGAGTGACGCCCGCCTCACATCCGGGCGGGCCGTCCGGTCCTGATGGGTGAGCGCGCGCCCGGCGCGCCCGTCCGATCGAAAGGAACACCCGCCCATGTCGCACGTGAACATCGGCAAGGTCCATCCCGAAGCCTTCCAGGCGATGTCCCAGCTCAACGAGCGCGCCTCCGAGGCCGCGGCCTCCGCCGGTCTCGAACCGAAGCTCGTGGAGCTGGTGCGCATGCGCGTCTCCCAGATCAACGGCTGCGCCTTCTGCCTGCGCATGCACGCGGCCGACGCCGAGCGCCTCGGGGAGACGAGCGAGCGCATCGCGATCCTCGCAGCCTGGTGGGAGTCGCAGTACTTCACGGGGCCTGAGCGGGCGGCGCTGCAGCTCGCCGAGCAGGTGACGCTCATGAGCGACGCGAGCCGGATCCCGGAACGCGGCGTCGACGTCTCGGCGGAGCTGGACGACGCGCAGATCGCGGCCGTCACCTGGAACGTCGTCGTCATCAACGCCTGGAACCGCATCGCGGTCTCGAGCCACTACCCCGTGGCGCCGAAGGAGTAGTCGGCGCGGGGATCCCCGCGGCGGGATCCCCGCGACGGGATCCCGCGCGGCGGATCAGTCGCGATCGGCGCCCTCGGCGCTCACGCGCAGCCAGTCGTCGAAGGTCTGCGTGCCGAGTCCGGCGTCCGGCCCCGGCAGCAGGGAGCCGTCGCGCATGCCCCGCCCCCACGCGCCGGGGAACGGCAGCTGCAGCACACGGCGCCGTTCGCCGGTCGCCCGCAGATACCGCGCGACGAGCTCCGCCATGCGCTCCTCCCGCGGGCCCGCGAGGTCCCTGACGACGCCGAGCGGGGCGCCCGACGCGATCCGGACGAGCTCGGCGGCGACCTCGTCGACGGCCACGGGCTGCGCACGCATCGTGGGCACGAGCTGGATCGGTCCCAGGCGACCGGCGGGAATCAGCTGGCGCACGAAGCCGTGGAACTGGGTGGTGCGCAGCAGGGACCAGCCGCCCGGTCGTCCCGTCACGAGCTCCTCCTGCACCCGCTTCCCCGCGTAGTACCCCGCTCCGAGGCGGGCGGCGCCGACGATCGAGACCGCCACATGATGCGGGACGCCCTCCGCCTCCTCGGCCGCGAGCAGGTGCCGGGTGACGGCGCCGAAGAACTCGATGGACTCCCGCGCGCGCATGCTTCCCGTGCTCGACGCGTCGATCACGGCGTCGACGCCGCGCAGCGCCTCCGGAAGGCCCGCGCCGGTCGTGAGATCGACTCCCGTCGCGCGGCTGATCCGGACGACGCGGTGCCCCGCGTCCTCCGCCGTCGCGGCGACCCGGCGACCGAGCTGGCCCGTCGCCCCGGCGACCGCGAGCCTCATCGTCCGACCCCCGTCAGGCGGGAGAATGCGGGACGGGACGGGCAGCGGTGCGAGATGATGGCTTCCATACCCTTCAGGACCGCGCGGGCCCCGGGAATGTGAGCCGGCATCGCCCGGCGGCGGACCGTCGGCCTGACGCACCGCGGCGCCGTCCGGTCCTGATGGGGGAGGAGGACGACGACATGAGCGGTGAAGCACCCTCGCGGCGCGCGAGCCCGATCGACGCCGAGGTGCTGGGCGAGCGACGGCACCTTATGGCGCTGGCGTTCCGGATGCTCGGCACCATCGCCGAGGCCGAGGACGCCGTCCAGGAGACCTACGTGCGGTGGTACCGGCTCAGCGAGGCCGAGCGCGAGGCGATCCGCGTGCCGCGGGCCTGGCTCACCCGTGCCGCCGGTCGCGTCTGCCTGAACGTCCTCGACTCGGCCAGGCACCGGCGGGAGCGGTACGTCGGCCCGTGGCTGCCCGAGCCGGTCCCCGCCCACGCCTTCCCCGCGGGCGCGTCCGCGACCGAGGACCCGCTCGAGCGGGCGGCACTCGACGATTCCGTCAGCACGGCGCTGCTCGTCGTGCTCGAATCGATGACGCCCGCGGAACGGGTCGCCTTCGTCCTCCACGACGTGTTCGCGATGCCCTTCGGCGAGATCGCGGACGTCGTGGGCCGCACGCCGGCCGCATGCCGGCAACTCGCGTCCTCCGCACGACGCCGGGTGCGGCAGCGCCGTGCGCGTCGCGCGAGCCGCGCCGAGCACGACACCGTCGTGCGGGCGTTCGCCGAGGCCGCGCGCGGCGGCGACCTCTCGGGGCTCCTCGCCGTCCTCGATCCCGCAGTCGAGCTGCATTCCGACGGCGGCGGGGTCGTCTCCGCCGCGCGCAAGCCGATCCGCGGCGACGATCATGTGGGACGGTTCCTGCTCGGCATCCTCCGCAAGCATCCGCGCACGGTGCTCCGCGAGCAGGAGACCCCCGACGGGCTCGGATTCGCGCTGTGGGACGAGGGGCGCATCGCGAGCGTCGCGACCGTCGAGGTCGAGGCGGGGGCGGTCACCGCGGTGCGCCTCATGCGGAACCCGCACAAGCTCACGCTGTGGAACTGAGGGGCGGCACCGCAGGGTCGTCCGGATCGTCGGGATCGCGGCGGGGCCGACGCGCGGCGTCCTTCGGCGCCTCCTCGCCGAGCTCGCTGCCGTCGGGGCGGATGGCCGGCATCGATCCGGTCGCGGCTTCGTAGGCCTCGGCGAGGCTGTCGTCGACGTCCTCCTCCTGGACCCAGGCGATGTCGTCGCTCGCGTGGTCGTACTCCACGGGCTGCAGCGCGAAGTTGTCGCCGTACTCCTCGAGTCCCGAGCGCACGCTGTGCCGCACCGCCAGGCTCGCGTACCTGTCGCGCAGGATCAGCGGGTCCCGCTGCAGATCCCTGAGAAAGGCGACCATCATGAGCGCGATGATCAGCGCGAAGGGCAGCGCGGCGATGATGGTGACGTTCTGGAGGGACCGGAGCCCCTGCCCCTCCTCCCCGGTGACCAGCAGCACGGCGCCGATGACGCCGACCATGGTGCCCCAGGTGACCGTGACCCAGCGCGCCGGATTCGGGCGGCCCTGCTGGGACAGCGTCCCCATGACGAGGGAGGAGGAATCGGCTCCGGTGATGAAGAAGATGGCGATGAGCAGGATCAGCCCCGCACTCACGACGCCGCTGAACGGGAGGTTCTCGAGGACGCCGAAGAGCACCTGCTCCGGAGGATCGATGGCGAGGCCGGCCCCGTTCCGCTGCTGGTCGATCGCCGTGGCGCCGAAGATCGCGAACCACGCGAAGGAGATGATGGAGGGCACCACGATGACCACCGACACGAACTGCTTGAGCGTGCGACCGCGGGAGATGCGGGCGATGAACATGCCGACGAACGGCGACCACGAGATCCACCAGGCCCAGTAGAAGATCGTCCAGCTCGAGAGGAACTGCTCCATCGCCTCGCCCTGGGAACCGGAGCGGCCGGCCATCATCGGCAGATCGGCGATGAACTGGGCGGCGACGGCCGGAAGCACATTGAGGATGAGGAGCGTGGGCCCGACGAAGAAGACGAAGAGCGCGAGCGCCATCGCCGCGACCGAGTTGATGTTGGAGAGCAGCCGGATGCCCTTGGAGACCCCGGAGACCGCCGAGGCGATGAACGCCGCGGTGAGCACGGCGATCACGCCGACGAGCACGCCGTTGCCGAGCGGGCCGATGCCCGAGACGATCTCGATGCCGTGCCCGATCTGCAGCGCGCCGAGGCCGAGCGAGGCGGCCGTGCCGAAGAGCGTGACGATGATGGAGAAGATGTCGATCGTCTTGCCGAGCGGACCGGTGGTGCGGTCCTCTCCGAGCAGCGGGGCGAAGATCGAGGAGATCAGAGGTGTGCGACCGCGCCGGAACATGCCGTAGGCGATGGCCCCGCCGACGAGCGCGTAGAAGGCCCAGGCCTGCGGCCCCCAGTGGTAGAGCACCTGGGCGAGCGCGGTGTGCATGGCGTCGAAGGTCTCGGCCTCCGCCGTGCCCGGCGGCGGCTCCTCGAAGAAGGTCAGCGGCTCGGCGGCGCCCCAGAACACGAGTCCGATGCCCATGCCCGCCGCGAAGAGCATCGAGATCCACGAGAACATCGAGTACTCGGGCTCCTCGTTGTCGCGCCCGAGGCGGATGCGCCCGTAGCGGCTGAAACCGATGAAGAGCATGAACACGAGCACCACCGTCGCGATGGAGGTGAAGAAGAAGCCGGTGTACTCCACCACCCAGTCGAGCGCGGCGCGCGTCGTGGCTGCGAGATGGTCGCCCGCGAACACGCCCCAGCCGACGAACGCGAGGGTGAGGGCGATCGCGACGCCGAAGACGAGGCGATCCGTGCGGTACACCCGATGCGTCTCCTCGACGCCGATGCCGGGGATGAGCGCCGGGTGCAGCGCTTCGCCGCCCGTGCCGGAATCGGGCTCCTCGGAGCGTGCGTCGTGGTCGATCGGGGTTCCCATGATCCTCCATCCTGACACGGGGCCGGCGGAAGGCGAAGCCGCGCGCGTCAGGCCGCGGGGATCGCGACGATCGGGTCGCCGCTCGGCGCGCCGCTCGGCGAGCCCCCGCGCGTCTCGACCGTGACCGCGACGGCGTCGCCCGGGGCGAATCCGGTCGCGAGGATCTCGGACCGGCCGGCGTCGTCCACGTCCATCACGCCGAGGGAGACCGGCGTCTCGCCGCGGACCACCCAGGCCTCGTAGTCGCGGCCCTCCGGGGCGGTCTCCATGCCCTCGGCGACGAAGACCGCCTGCGCGGTCTCCGCGGACCAGCGCAGGGTCGCGGATCCGCCGCCCGGCAGCGGCGCGGTCGCGCTGCGCGCGTCCGGCGCCTCGTCGATCTCCTGCAGGGCGAGCGAGACGGGGTCGGACGGCGCGAGCAGCCGCCCCCACGGGATGGCGAGCGAGACGGCGATGAGCACCGCGACCGACGCGGCCAGCGCGAACCAGGCGGCGCGGCGGCGGGGCGGGCGGGATCCGCGCTCGCCGCCGGTCCGCGCCGCAGCGGGGGCGTCCGCATCGGCGGCTGCGGACGGCGCGGCGCCCGAGGTCGCGGCCGACGGCGCGGCATCGGAGGCGTCCGCCGCCCCGCCGCTCGGGGCCGGTGCCTGGGGTGCGCCGGCGATCGCCGCGAGGAGTGCATCGCGCGCGTCGGGGGGCGGCGGGACGGGCGGCGTCATCGCGCCGAGCGCGGCCGCAGCCTCCTGATCCTCGTCGACCGTCGAGCGCCACTCCGGATGCGCCGCGAGGGCGCGGGAGAAGGCCTGCTCGTCCTCGGGGGAGAGCGCGTGCAGGGCGCGCGCGGCCGAGAGCTCCCGGAAGTGCTCCTCATTCATCGCGTCGCCTCCCATGCTTCCCTGATCCGGCTCAGGCCGTCCCTGATGCGCGTCTTGACGGTGCCGAGCGGCGCCCCGACGAGCGCGGCGATCTCGCTCTGACTGTAGCCGCCGAAATAGGCGAGCACGATGGCGCGCCGCTGGGGCTCCGGCAGCCGGCCGAGGGCTTCCCTGGCGCGCGCGCCGTCGACGAGGAGCGCGACCTCGTCGTCGACGCCGCTCCCGGGGTCCGCGATCTCCCGCGCGCCGGCGGTGAGATCGCGTCGGGTCATGGCGCGGGCGGAGCGCACGCGATCCACCGCGCGCCGATGGGCGATGGTCAGCAGCCAGCTGCGCGCGCTGCCCCGCGCACGGTCGAAGGCGCGGGCCGACTGCCATGCCTCCAGGAAGACCTCCTGGAGCACCTCCTCGCTCTGCGAGCGGTCGACCACGACGCGGAGGATGAGCCCGAAGACGCGCGGCGACATCATGTCGTACAGCTCCGCGAAGGCGTGCTGCTCGCCCGCGGCGGCGCGCTGGAGCGCCGTGTCCGCCGGGTCCGCGCCCGCGTCCTCGGGCACCTCGACCCCATCGATGACCATCTCGTCCAGCATGCCCCATGCACCTCCGTTCCGCCCGTCATGATCCGCCGCGAGTCGTGCCCGGGTCATCCGAAGGTGAAGGAGTAGAGCTCCACGCCCCGCGGCACCCGGAGCGTGAGCGCGCCGGTGCCCGCTGCGTTCTCCGCGAGCAGGCGGTAGGAGCGCGGCGTGCCGTCGACCTGCATGCTGCGGGGCGCCGATCCGGCCACCTCCACCTCCACCGAGCCGCTCCCGGCGAGCACGGCGCGCACTTCCCTGGCGCGGTACTCGAGGCGCACGGCTCCGCCGGCGTCGCCGCTCGGGGCGGCGTACTGGGTCTCGACGGTCCAGTCGCCGTCGAGGGCGAAGGTGTCGTCCGGCTGCTCCTCGGGGAAGGAGAAGGCGCCGGGGCCGGCTCGGTAGGCCCCGGGGCCGGCGAAGTTGCGATCCTTCGCGGAACCGAGGAAGGTCTCGGGCGTGGTGCTCCCCAGCTCCGGGGTCTCGTCCCTCGTGTCCGTCTCCTCGGGCAGCCGCACCCCGGGGTCGGCCTCCCGCAGCAGCTCGCGGAGGAGTCGCTCGGTGGTCGCGTAGTTGCCCTCGCCGAAGGAGATGTGGCGCACCGCGCCCTCGGCGTCGATGAGATAGTGCGCCGGCCAGTAGCGGTTGCGGTAGTGGGTCCAGGTCGCCAGGTCGTTGTCGAGCGCGACGGGGTAGGTGATGCCGAATTCGCGCGCCCCCGCCGCGACGTTCGCCGGCTCCTTCTCGAAGGCGTACTCCGGCGAGTGCACGCCGATGACCTGCAGACCCGCATCGCGATAGGCGCGATCCCACGCCACCACGTGGGGGATGGAGCGCTGGCAGTTGATGCAGGAGTAGGCCCAGAAATCGATGAGCACGACCCGCCCCCGGAGCTCCTCGAGATCGAGCGCCGCGCCGCCCGGGGTGTTGAGCCAGCCGGCGATGCCGCGGATCCGGGGGGCGGGGCCGCAGTCCGCGAGCTCGGCGGCACCGTTCTCGCACGCGTCGAGCCTGCGGTTCTCCTCGGTCACGAGTCCGCCGAGTCCGAGCGCGCGCTCCCCGGATTCGCTCTCCGCGAGACCGCGCTGCAGCCCCGCGGTGTAGTCGGGGAGGAGGCGCTGCAGGCGCTGCGGCACGTCGAGGGCGAGCCCGGCGGCGAGCGCGATGAGCGCGATGCCCGCGGCGATCCGGAGCGCGCGCTCTCGGGCGCGGAACCCTCGGATGCGCCGGGCGACGCCGCTCCCGGCGAGGGCGAAGACGAGCAGCGGGATCGCGACGCCGAGGGCGAAGGAGACGGTGAGGAGGACCGTCTCGAGTCCGATGGTCCCGGTGGCCCCGGCGACGATGATGGCTGCGAGCACCGGTCCCGCGCACGGCACGAAGACGGTGCCGAGGGCGAGCCCCATGCCGAAGCCGCTGCCGCCGTCGGCCACCCGGCGGCGCGGCAACCGCTGGAACGGCTTCTCGAGCAGCCGCTCGAAGCCGGGTACGAGCATGCCGATGCCGATCGCGAGGAGCACGACGACCCCGGCCCAGCGGATCGCGCTCTGCGGGATCGCGAGCAGTCCGAGCAGCAGCGAACCGAGCAGCGTGACGGCCGAGAAGCTGAGCACGAGCCCGGCGATGATCCAGTAGGGGCGGGAGCGCTTCGCCGGGATCACCTCGGGCGTTCTGCCCGGCGCCGCGGGGCGCGCCCCCGCGGTGAGGAAGATGACCGGCAGTACGGGGAGGATGCACGGCGAGATGCCGGTGATGAGTCCGCCGAGCAGACCGATGAGCACGATGTCCATGAGACGCCTTTCCTGTCGTTTCGGTATTCGGAGCCGACGGCGGATCGGATGGGGCGGGCCCGGCCCGTCCGGCGCGACGGGGCGGTCGGATGGGACGGGGCCGTCGGGCCGGCGCGACGCGGTGCGAGCCCGATCGAGGAATTTCCCATCCGATCCGCCGAGGGCTCCGAACACCCTCACAAGCCGCGGGATTCGCGGTGCATCATTCGAGGAGGAACCCATGTTCACGAAGAAGCAGGCACTCGGCTCCGCGTTCGCGCTGCTGCTGATCGGCGCGACGATGACCGGCTGTTCCATGGAGTCGGGAGCGGACACGGCCGCGGAGGAGCAGGCCGAGCCGAGCGAGGAGCGCTCGGGCGGCGCGACGGACGCGATGGACCCCGCGGCGAATCTCGTCGGCCCGGGCTGCGCCGCCTACGCGGAGGAGGTGCCGGACGGCGCCGGATCGATCCAGGGCATGTCGCAGGATCCGGTCGCGGTCGCGGCCTCGAACAACCCGATGCTCACGACGCTCGTCTCCGCGGTGAGCGGGCAGCTCAATCCGGACGTCGACCTCGTCGACACGCTGAACGGTGACGAGTTCACGGTCTTCGCCCCGGTCGACGACGCCTTCGCGAAGATCGACGCGGCGACGATCGAGACCCTCAAGACGGACTCGGATCTGCTCACCTCGATCCTCACGTACCACGTCGTGCCCGGCCAGATCGAGCCGGCGGACATCGTCGGCACGCACGAGACGGTGGAGGGTCAGGAGGTGACCGTCAGCGGTTCGGGCGACGAGCTGATGGTCGGCGACGCGCAGGTCATCTGCGGCGGCGTGCAGACCGCGAACGCCACCGTCTACCTGCTCGACGGCGTGCTGATGCCCCCGGCCGCGTAGTCCGATCGCCACGTCGCCTCGAGGAGGGACTGCTCGCCCAGCTCCCGGTGCGCGACCCGGAGGGCGGCCTCGGAGCCGTGCCGGATCGCCTCCGGGGGCGTCGGACCGTCCCCGACGACGATCAGCCGCGTGACGCCGGCGTCGGCGAAGAGGTTCACCACGAGTTCCGTGCCGGCCCGCGCGGCGGCCACGCAGTCGAGCACGAGCCGCCCGAGCGCCTCCGCCTCGCGGGGGTCGGCGATCCGGGCGCTCTCCGTGCGCAGCACCAGTCGCAGGCCCCGGGAACGCGCCTGGGCGAGCGCCAGCGCGAGCCACCAGTTCATGGGCCCGGCGTCCGCCAGCAGGCTCGCGAGCTGGCGGAGCTGGTGCTCCTCGGCCGCGCATCGGGCGCGGACCGCGGGATCCGCGACGGTGGCGGAGCCGTCCGCGAGCGCGGCGATCAGCTCGAGCGAGGCCCCCAGGCCGACCCGGTTCCAGCGGTCCCTGGCGGCGGCGGCGGACTCCGCCGCCGCCGCCTCGCGCTGCCCGGCGCGTGCGCGTGCGCGGGCGCGCGCGGCCCGGGCGTCGAAGCCGAGCATCGCGGCGTGGAAGAGGTACCAGGCGACGACGAGGATGGCGAGCGGCGCCACGGCGACGCCGAGCGCGGGGAGGGCGCTCGGCGCGGCGACCGCCGTGCGGACGGCCGCCGCGGCGACGGCGGCGACCAGCAGCGCGGCCGCGGCGATCGATGGGGCCCGTGAAGTCGGCACGAGGAGCAGCAGGACGAGGAGCGGGGTGACGAGGTACGCGTGGATCGCGGAGGGGCCGGATCCGGCCCCGATGCTCCCCGCGAGCGTCGCCCAGGCGACCGCGGGGATCCCGGCGAGGGCCAGGAGCGCGATGCCGCGGGGGAGCGGCCGGCCCCCGCGGCAGGCGAACCAGGCGCCGCCGCAGATCGCCGCCACGCCGAGCGCGAGGACGATCGGCGCCGCCGGGTCGCCCGAGCCCACGAGCAGCTCCCCGAGCAGGACGGCGCCGGTGATCACGAGGGCCCAGATCCAGCTCAGACGGAGCAGGAACGCGCGGAAGGCGCCCTCCTCGGAGGCGTCGGCGGCCGTGTCCGCGGGGCGCCGCGTGAGCTCGGTGCGCAGCGCGATCCGGGTCCCTGACCCGGGCGCCGTATCGAGCTCGGCATCGATCCCGTGCTCCCGCGCACGGGCGAAGACCGACTCCGCGAGGCCGCGGCCGGGAGGGATCGCGCCGTCGAAGCCGCGTCCATCATCGGAGACGAGGATCGCGAGCTCGCTGCGCGAGGCCCGGGCCTCGAGGGTGACGGCGGTCGCCCCGGAGTGATCCGCCGCGTTGCGGACGGCCTCCTCGACGCAGCCCCGGAGCGCCCGGACGACCGTGCGGGGGGCGAGCGCGCAGATGCGCCGCAGCTCCTCGTCCGTCATGCCCAGACGCCGCACGGGCATCGCGCCGCCCGCGTCGACGCCGTCGAGCGGGCCGGCCTCGCCGGCGTCGCCCGTGATCTCCTCGTGGAACCCCGCGATCCGCCGCAGGTCCCGCGCGCACCGCCCGCGGACGACGCCGGGATCGAGGAGCGCGGCGTCGTCCCTGGCGAGCGAGCCGAGCGTGTTCACCACGGTGTCGTGGAGCACCCGCCGGTACTCGACATCGGCCGCCACTGCGAGACGGGTGCGCTCGGCCTGCTGACGTTCGCGCGCCGCATCCTGTTCGCTGCGCGCGGTCGCGGCGACGAGCCGCCGGATCCCGCCGATGAGCGCCGCCGCCCCGATGCCGAAGACGAGCGCGGCGGCGGCGAAGGAGACGGCGACGGAGGCGGGCCAGTCCGGATGCGCCCGGGAGAGTGCGAGGGACAGCGCGACCGCGACGCATGCGCTGCTCAGGACGGGGACCGCGCCCGCCCAGAACATGATCGGCAGGATGACGATCAGCGGGCCGACGGCCGTGAGCAGCAGCGTCAGCGCGCCGTCGTGTTCGACCGCGGCGAGCGCGTCGAGCACGAGGATCGCGAAGCAGGGGAGGAGGAAGGCGAGCGGGTGCGCGCGGCGGAGCAGCACGACCGCCCCGAGCAGTGCGACCGCCAGGTGCGCCGTGACGAGGAAGGCTCCGGGCACCCGCAGCTGGGAGCCGAGCGCCGCGACCGCGAAGATCGGCTGCGCCAGGGAGATGCACGCGATCTGCGCGGCGGGGATGAGCTCGTCGAAGCTCCGCGTCGTCCATCCCGCCGTTCCTGGCGCGGACGGCGTCCATCGGTGAGCTCGCGCGGCGATCATGGTACGAGTATCCTCGCACGCTCCCGCGCCCCCGGCCGTCGTCGGGTGACCCTCGAGGAGGGGTCACCGCCCGCCCGGCGGCTCCGGTCGGGAGCCGTCGGGCCGCGCACGGGGTATCCTGTGGCAGGAATGTCGAGCGGCCGCCGGCCGCGGCCGCGCGGGGAGCGAGCGACCCGGCTCGGGAACCAGAGGGGATGCGGGGCAGTGCGTGCGAGGATCGCGATCGTGGAGGATCACCTGCTGCAGCGCCGGCACGCGGAGCTGCTCGTGGCCGCGGAGGGCGACCTGACCACCGTCTACAGCGGGGAGGACCTCGCGGGGTTCATGGACTGGCTGCGCGAGTCCGCCGAGGGGGAGCGCCCGCATCTGCTGCTCCTCGACCTCATGGTCGACCGGGGGAAGGACGCGGATCCCGAACTCGTCGAGCGGCTGGTCGAGGCGGGGCTCCGCATCATCGTGCTCTCCGCCATGGCCTCGCCGCCGCTCGTGCGCCGCATGGTGCGCGCGGGTGTGCACGGCGTGCTCGGCAAGCGCGATCGGGAGGAGGACATCCTCGCCGCGATCCGCAGCGTGCTCGGCGGGCAGAGCTGGATGTCCCAGGAGCTCGCGACCGTCATCGCGCACGACCCGCGGCGTCCGAAGCTCAGCGACCAGGAGGAGCGGACCCTCGTGCTCTACGCCTCGGGACTGTCGCTCGACGCGGTGGCTGCCGCCATCGGCGTGAAGCGCGACACCGCGAAGAAGTACCTGCAGCGGCTGCGAGCGAAGTACGCGGCGGCGGGGAGACCGATGCGCACCCGCTTCGATCTCAGCCGCGTCGCCTCCGAGGACGGCTACATCGCGCTGCACATGCCGGAGATGCGGCTGCCCGGGATCTGAGCGGCCCGGGATCTGAGCGGCCCGGGAGCGTACGCGGACGTCGGTCGGCGGACCGGCGCCGCGCGCTCAGTCGTCGACGACGGCGATGTCGTCGAGCGGCGTCCCCGCGACGTAGGGGCCGAAGAAGAGATCCGCTCCCGCCTCCGTGAGCGCGACGCCGCCGCCCACGGTCCGCCCCGCGCGCTCGTCGATCGGTCCGACCGTCGCGAGCGCGAGCCGCGCGCCGGGCGCGTAGGGATCGGCGATCGTCACGATCCAGCCGTCCGGGCCGTCGCCCGACTCGAGTGCCGGCTCGGCGATGACGAGGTCGAGCACGCCGCCGTGGCCGGTGAAGCGCACCCCGCCCGCGAAGCGGCGGGAGCCGGCGCCGGCGGCGCCGCCCGTGCCGATCTCGGGGAACCGCAGCGTCCGGCCGTCCAGCAGCTCCGCGGGCGCGAGCGGGGTGACCTCGCCGTCCGGCATCGCGCCGAGGTATCCGAGGAAGGACGCCTTCACGCCCCAGTGCAGACTGGTCATGGTGCTCCTCCTGCGGCCGGCGCCGCGCCGTGCCAGTCGATCGATCGGGCGAAGGCGACGAGCCGTTGGACGCGCGCGGACGGGGGTGCGCCCGCGGCCCAGATGACGTCAATGCCGACGGGCTCGACCGGCGGCTCGATCTCCTTCGCGACGATCGGATACCCCTCGTAGCTGCGGTCGTTCGCCACGCGCTGCACGAGCACGCCGTAGCCGAGCCCGCGTCCCACGAGGGTCCGCACGGCTTCGTAGCTGGCCGTGCGGTGCCGGATCCGCGGCGTCACGCCGAGACGCGCGAACAGCGAGAGCGTGTGCTCGCTCGACGGCGGGGCGTCGAGCAGGATGAGGTCGTCGGAGGCGAGGTCCGCCAGCCGCACGGACTCCGCCCCGGCGAGGCGGTGGCCGGCCGGCAGGATGACGTGCGCGGGCAGCGCGTAGAGCCGCTCGCGCCGCGGCGCACCCGGCACGAGCGTGTCGTAGACGAAGGCGACGTCGACCTCGCCCGACTCGATCCGTCCGCGCAGTTGATCGTGCGTGACCTCGAGGATGTCGAGCTGCACCCTGGGGTGCGCGCGGCCGAAGCCGTCGAGCAGCGCGGGGAGGATCACCGGCGCGAGCGTGGGGTAGCAGGCGATCGTCACCGGTCCCGCCAGCTCCCCGTCGGGCCCGCGGATCCCCGCCGCGAGCTCGGCGGCGCCGTCGAGCAGGCGGCGGGCCCGCGCGAGCACCGCCGTGCCGCTGCCGGTGAGCGTGAGCCCGTGCGCGCGACGGCGCACGGTGAGCGGCGCGCCGAGCGCGCGCTCGAGTTCGGTGAGCGCCTCCGAGAGGGCCGAGGGGGAGACGTGCAGGCGCTCCGCGGCGGCGGCGATGCTCCCCGCTTCGGCGGCCGCCACAAGGTACGCGAGCTGCCGCAGCGTGAAGTCGGGCGGTCGGACGGTACTCAAAATCGGTTTTTCCTTTGTAGTAGAGCGGTATTCCCCGCTTTTCCCCGGCTTTCTCCGCGATCATAATCGAGGCAACGCCCGCAGCTCAACGATGAGGACCCGACATGACCGCGCAGCCCGCCCCCGTCGCCGACTGGGTGACGATCCCCGACCTCGTCCGCGATCCCTTCCCCATCTACGAACGGCTGCGAGCCGAGGGCGGCGTGCACTGGGTGCCCGCCGTCGGTCGGACCCTCATCACGTCCTACGCGGCCGTGCACGAGACGGAGCTCGACCAGGAGACCTTCTCGGCGAACGAGGAGGGCTCGCTCCAGATCCGCGCGATGGGGCACTCGATGCTGCGCCGCGACGATCCCGAGCACTACATCGAGCGGAAGGCGTGGCAGCCGGCGCTGCGGCCGGGCGAGGTGAAGCGCACCTGGACGCGGGTCTTCGAACGGAACGCCGCCCGCGCCCTCGAGGCGCTCGCGGAGCGCGGCCCGGGAGCCGACCTCATCTGGGACTTCGCCGCCCCGTACGCCGCGGAGAACCTCCGCGAGCTCATCGGATTCCACAACGCCGATCAGTCGGATCTGCAGCGCTGGTCGCAGACCATGATCGACGCGACGGGCAACTACGCCGACGATCCCGAGGTGTGGGCGCTCGGCAAGGCCTCATTCGATGAGGTGGACGCCGCGCTCGACGAGATGCTCGCCTGGCACGCCGCGCATCTCGACGACAACCCGACGCTCATCGCCCAGCTGCTGCGCGCCCCCGAGCGGACGATGCCGCTCGAGCGCATCCGAGCGAACCTGAAGATGACCATCGGCGGCGGTCTGAACGAGCCCCGCGACGCCCTCGGCGTCGCCGCCTGGGCGCTCCTGCAGCACCCGGAGCAGCGCGCCGCCGTCGCGGCGGACGCGGAGCTGTGGCCGGCCGTCTTCGAGGAGGCGATCCGCTGGGTCGCCCCGATCGGCCTCTACTCCAGGCAGGTCACCCGGGACACCGAGCTCGCCGGCGTCGCGCTCCCCGCCGGGGCGAAGCTCGGCATCTGCGTGCTCTCCGCCAATCGCGACGAGACGGTCTGGGCGGCTCCCGAGCGCTTCGACATCCACCGCGAGGTGCGCCCGCACCTCGCCTTCGGCAAGGGCACGCACGTCTGCCTCGGCGCCTGGGTCGCGAAGGCCGAGGTCGCCGCGGTCGGCCTGCCCCGGCTCTTCTCCCGCTTCGAGGGGCTCGCGCTCAGCGAGACCGATCCGGCCGTCATCGCCGGCTGGGTCTTCCGCGGCATGACGCGGCTGCCCGTGACCTGGGAGCGCGCGCGACCGGCCGCGGACGGGAATCCGAGCGCGCGCGCGACGGCGACCGCCCCGCGGATCACCATCGTCGGCTCCGGCCCGTCGGGGAGCTTCACGGCTCAGGCCGTGCGCAAGGCGATCCCCGACGCGCGGATCGACGTCGTCGAGGCGCAGCCCGTGCCCTACGGTCTCGTGCGCTACGGCGTCGCCGCCGACCACCAGGGCACGAAGTCCGTCTCCCGGCAGTTCGACCGGCTCTACGCGGAGCCCGGCGTGCGATTCATCGGGAACACGCGGCTCGGCGTGGACGTCAGCCTCGACGAGCTGCGGGCGGCGAGCGACGCGGTCGTGCTCGCGACGGGCGTCCGCGGCGATGCGCCGCTCCGGATCCCCGGCGGCGACCTCGCCGGCGTGCACGGCGCGGGCGCGATCACCCGCACCCTGAACGGACATCCCGACGCGCCGGCGCCGCCCGCCCTCGGCGCGCGCGTCGCCATCGTCGGCCACGGCAACGTCGCGATGGACGTCGCGCGCCTGCTCACGCGCCGGGACTTCACCGGGAGCGACCTCGACGATGCCGTCCACGCCGACCTCGCCGGCGCCGTGCGCACGGTGCACCTCATCGGCCGCAGCGCTCCCGAGCTCGCGAAGTTCGACCCCGTGATGGTGCGCGAGCTCGCGGGTCTCCCCGGCGTGCGCCACGTCGTGCACGGCGTCGACCTCGACGCCGTGCCCGAGGGGAAGGACGCCCGCCTCGACGCCGTGCGCGAGCTCACGGCAGCGGACCCGGGGGAGCGCGGCTCGGACGGCGAGCCGGGGACTCCGGTCATCGAGTGGTGGTTCGGGGCGCGCCCCGTCGAGATCTCGGGGGAGCGCGGCGTGCGCGCGATCCGGATCGCGCAGGCCGGGGCCGACCGGGAGCTCGCCGTCACCGCGGTCGTCACCGCGGTCGGCTTCGTCGACGAGGGCGCGGAGGCGTCCGGCAGCACCGCGATGCCGACGTCCGCGGGCGCCCACCCCGACGGGCGCGTCGAGCCCGGGCTCTACACCGCCGGCTGGCTGCGCCGCGGCCCGCGCGGCACGATCCCGGAGCAGCGCGAGGACGCGCGGCAGCTCGCCCGCATGATCCGAGACGATCTCGCGGCTCGCGACGGCGACGCCCCGTCGGCCGCGGGCATCGTTCCGCCGGTGCACGCCGTCGACTTCGCCGGATGGCGCCGCATCGATCTCAGGGAGCGCCTCGGAGCGGCGCCCGGCCGCGTGCGCGCCAAGCTCGCCAGCCGCGACGCGCAGCTCGCCGCGGCCCGCGACGCGTCCCTCGTCCCGCCGCCCGCGCCGGGGCGCGCGGCCGGTGCCCGGCACGAGGGGGCGATCACGATCCTCTTCGCCACCGAATCCGGCGGCGCCGAGCTCGCGGCGGAGGAGCTGCGCCGGCACCTCGACGGGGGAGACGTGCGGCTGCTCGACGTCGCCGACGCCGCCCCCGAGGAGCTCGACCCGCAGCGGCTCCACCTCGTGCTCTGCTCGAGCTACGGCGACGGCGAGCTCCCCACCGCGGCACGCGGCTTCCACGCCGAGCTCCGCGCCGCGCGCGGCGGACTCGCCGGCCTGCGCTACGCCGTCTTCGGCCTCGGGGACCGCAGCTACGCCAAGACCTACTCGCGCGGCAGCGAGCTGCTCGACGAGGCGCTCACGGCCTGCGGCGCTCAGCGCATCGGCGAGTACGGCCGCCACGACGCGGGCGGCGGCACGGACGCCGCGGAGGCAGCCGTCGACTGGCTGGAGGGCGTGCTCGCGGAACTCGCGGACGCGGCTCCGGTCGCCGCCGGGCTTCGATAGCCTGGAGCCGTCGGGCCGGCGCCGCCGCCCGCCCCGTGCGGCCCGCCGCGGCCCAAAGATCCACAACGAAAGGAATGCGCATGGCGTATCGAGTCCAGGGCGTCATCGTCCGCGAGAAGAACGCGCAGGCCGAGATCGCGACGATCATCGTCCCCGATCCGGGTCCGGGGGAAGCCGTCGTCGACATCCTCACGAGCGGGGTCTGCCACACGGACCTGCACTACAAGCTCGGCGGCATCAGCGACGACTTCCCGTTCCTCCTCGGCCACGAGGCGACGGGGCGGGTCGCCGCCGTCGGCGAGGGCGTCACGGAGGTCGCCGTCGGCGACCGCGTGATCCTCAACTGGCGCGCGGTCTGCGGGCAGTGCCGCGCCTGCAGCAAGGGGCAGCCCCAGTACTGCTTCGCGACGCACAACGCCTCGCAGAAGATGACCCTCGAGGACGGCACCGAGCTCTCGCCCGCCCTCGGCATCGGCGCGTTCATCGAGAAGACCCTCGTCGCGGCCGGGCAGTGCACGAAGATCGACGAGGAGTCGGACGCGGCCGCGGTCGGCCTGCTCGGCTGCGGGGTGATGGCGGGCATCGGCGCCGCGATCAACACCGGCGGCGTGCAGCGGGGCGAGTCCGTGGCGGTCATCGGCTGCGGCGGCGTCGGGACGGCCGCGATCGCCGGCGCCCAGCTCGCGGGGGCCACGACGATCGTCGCCGTGGACATCGACGATGCGAAGCTCGAGCAGGCGAAGCGCTTCGGCGCCACGCACACCGTCAACTCGAAGACCGAGGATCCGGTCGCCGCCATCCAGGCCCTCACCAGCGGCTTCGGCGCCGATGTGGTGATCGACGCCGTCGGCCGGCCCGAGACGTACCGCCAGGCCTTCTACGCGCGCGATCTCGCCGGTCGTGTCGTGCTCGTCGGCGTGCCGACGCCCGAGATGGTGCTCGAGCTGCCGCTCCTCGACGTCTTCGGGCGCGGCGGAGCCCTGAAGTCCTCCTGGTACGGCGACTGCCTGCCGAGCCGCGACTTCGCGATGCTCATCGACCAGTACAAGCTCGGCCGGCTCGACCTCGACGGCTTCGTGACCGAGCGCATCGGGCTCGGCGACGTCGAGGCCGCGTTCGACCGGATGCACGACGGCACCGTGCTGCGCTCCGTGGTGGAGCTCTGATGGGGGCCGAGGTCGTCCGCAGCTCGGAGGCGACGGGCGCGCGCATCGAGCGCCTCGTCACGAGCGGCACGTTCTCGCTCGACGGCGGCACCTGGGAGGTGGACAACAACGTCTGGATCGTGGGCGACGACGCCGAGGCGATCGTCATCGATCCCGCGCACGACGCCGCCGCGATCGCCGAGGCGGTGGGCGATCGCCGGGTGCTCGCGATCCTGCTCACCCACGGGCACGACGACCACATCCGCGCGGCGCGCGAGACGGCGGCGCTCCTCGGCGCCCCGATCCTGCTGAACCCGGCCGACCGGATGCTCTGGGACGCCGTCCACGACGATGCGCCCGATCGGGAGATCGTGAACGGCGACACCTTCGCGGTGGCGGGCGAGCTCCTGCACGCCCGGTTCACGCCGGGGCACTCGCCCGGCTCCACCTGCTTCGTGGCGCCGACGCTGGGCGCCGTGTTCACGGGGGACACGCTCTTCCAGGGCGGCCCCGGCGCGACGGGCCGCTCCTACAGCGACTTCCCGACGATCATCGCGTCGATCCGGGACGAACTGCTGACGCTCCCGGGGGAGACCGTCGTGTGCACGGGGCACGGGGACGCCACGACGATCGCCGCCGAGGCGCCGCAGCTCCCCGAGTGGATCGCCCGCGGGCACTGAGCGGTCAGCGCCCGGGGCCGAGCTGCGCGGAGACCGCGTCGAGCACGGTCTCGGGGGCGCCGGCGGCGTCGTAGACGGCGACGAGGACCCGGCGGTCGCCCGGCTCATCGCCGGGCGCGAGCCACTCCCGGAAGAGTCCGCAGAGCCGTCGCGCGTCGCGCGCGAAGGCCTCGGGTGCGTCGACGAGCTCGCCGCGCAGCCAATCGCGCAGCGTGCGGTTGTGCACCGCGACGATTCCCGCCGCGAGCGCGGAGACGACCCAGCCGGGCGCGGTCACGCGCTCCCTGAGGTAGCGCACGAAGACGCGTTCGTAGCGGTGGGTGATGATGAGCTCCCGGTCCCGGAGCGCGGGCGTGCGCCGCATGAGCTCGAGGCGCAGCCGCGCGGCCTCGGGATCCCGGATCAGCAGCCGCAGCACATCCGCCGTGCCCGCCGCGAGCGCCTCGGGGACCGGCAGAGCGGTGTCCGCGAGGAAGGACTCGAGCCGGGCGAGCGCGTGATCGTGGTCCGAGAAGATGACCTCGTCCTTGCTGCCGAAGCGCCGGAAGAACGTGCTGCGGCTCATGCCGACGGCGTCGGCGAGGTCCTCCGCCGTCGTCGCCTCGTAGCCGCGCGCCGCGAGCATGCGGATCGCCGCGGCCGAGCTCTCGAGCGCGGCGCCGTTCGATGCGGAGAGGGTCGCCATAGGGTGACCGTAGCACACGACGCGGCGCATTGGAACTCGGTTTCAATCCGATGGTGCCGCTCAGTGCCAGGGTTCCCGGCGATTCCGTGAGGTATTCGTGCTTGACCTGAGACCGCGTCTCAGGGATGCTTGAGGCGTCGCCGGCGCTCGCGCGGCGCGGAGAGGAACGCATGTCGGAGTCGAAGCCGTCGAAGCAGCCGCCGGTGCCCCAGGGCACCGCCGAACCGGAGTACGCGCTGTGGGATCCGCTCGATCCCGACGTCGCCGGCGTGTTCCGCGGGCTCTCCGCCGAGGACGCGGCGTACCGGGATCGCGCCCGCGCCTTCGTGCAGGAGGAGGTGCGCCCCGTCATCGCGGGCATCTGGGATCGCGCGGAGTACCCCCTCGACCTCGCGAGGCGCCTCGGCGAGCTCGATCTGCTGCGCGACGGCATCGACGTCCCCGGCTTCCCCGAGCAGAGCCTGCTCGCCGCGAGTCTCGCCACGATGGAGCTCTCCCGGGGCGACGGCTCCATCGCGACCATCGTGGGCGTGCAGGGCGGGCTCGCCCTGCGCTCGATCGCGCTCTGCGGCTCGGAGGCGCAGCGCGAGCGCTGGCTCGAACCGCTCGCCCGAGGCACGGAGCTCGGCGCGTTCGCCCTGACCGAGCCGACCCACGGCTCCGACTCGGTGAGCCTCGAGACGCGGGCGCGGGCGGACGGCGGAGACTACGTCATCGACGGCCACAAGAAGTGGATCGGCTCGGGCGGCGTCGGCCAGGTGTCGGTCGTGTGGGCCAGGGGGGACGACGGCCGGGTGCAGGGGTTCCTGGTGCCGCAGGACGCCCCCGGGTACCGCGCCACGACGATCGAGGGGAAGGTCTCGCTGCGCGCGATCTGGCAGGCCCGCATCGAGCTCGACGGGGTCAGGGTCCCGGCGAGCGCGCGGATGCCGGGCGCGAACAGCTTCGCCGACACGTCCCGGGTGCTGCAGGCGACCCGCCTCGGCGTCGCGTGGGGCGCCCTCGGCCAGGCCACGGCCGTCTACGAGACCGCCGTGCACTACGCGGGCCAGCGGATCCAGTTCGGTCGCCCGCTCGCGGCCTCGCAGATCGTGCAGGCGAGGCTCGCCGAGATGCTGAGCCAGCTGACCTCGCTGCAGACGCTGCTCATGCAGCTCACCCGCGCGGAGGAGCGCGGCGAGCTCACCGGGCCCGGCGCCTCCCTCGGCAAGTACACGGCGACGCGGACGGCGCGAGACCTCGCGCGGAACGCGCGAGACCTGCTCGGCGGGAACGGGATCCTGCTCGAGAACCGTGTGGCGCGGCACTTCGCCGACATCGAGGCGCTGCACACCTACGAGGGCACCGAGACCGTGCAGGCGCTCATCATCGGCCGCGACATCACCGGCATGTCCGCCTTCGCCTGAGCGTGGCCGCTGGCCGGATCAGCCGACCGGCCCATCGCGGGCGTCGTCGCGAACGGGCGCGGGCCCGAGCTCCCCGGCATCGAGGGCGAGCCAGAGCAGCGCGCGCTCCGTCGGCGCATCGAGCTCGAGCCCGAGCACCCGCTCGGCCGTGCGGAGGCGCGCGTGCAGGGTCTGGCGGTGCACGCCGAGTTCGGCCGCCGCCCGCTCGATCGCGCCGTTCGCACCGAGGAACGCGCGGAGCGCCTCCCGGACGCGGGCGGCCGTCTCCGGGTCCGTCGCGGCGAGGCGCCGCCGCCACTGCGCGACGACCGGGGATTCCAGTGCGGGCGGCAGCCAGTCGCCCAGGAGCTCGCGCCGCGAGAGCTCGGCGTGCGCGAGCACGAGCGCCCCCGGCCGGTGTCGTGTGGCGCGCCGGGCGCGCTCGGCCTCCGCGCAGAGCTCGAGGAGCTCGGCGGGCGCACCGGTGCGGCTCACCCCCGCGCGCCAGGTGCGGAGGTTGCCCGTCTCCGTCTCCAGGAAGGCGGCGACGGCGTCCCGGGCCGACGCGGCGTCGGCGTCGGGGAGCGCGAGGAGGAAGCCGGAGCCCGTGCTGCACAGGAGCGGCGCGACGGATGCGCCGACTGCGGAGAGTGCGCTCGCGAGGTGCGCGCGCAGGAGGAGGCCCGCCGCCGGTTCCCTGCGGCTCGGCACCGCGGGGTCGGGCGAGGGGCCGAGGCGGACGACCGCGCAGCGCTCCGCCTGCAGCATGAGCAGCTCCCACAGCCGCGCATCGGCCGCGAGCCGCCCCGACACCGCCTCCCCGAGCACGCGCTCGCGGAAGGACGTCGCGGGATCCCGAGGCGCCTCGCCCTCGCGCACGAGGTCGATGAAGACGGCGATCGAGCCGATGATGCTCTGCTCGAGCGGGGTGTACCTGCGGCGGCGCACGACGGCGATGGGGGCGCCCGCGGTGCTCGCGAGGTGGGCGTAGAGCGTGCCGGCGGAGAAGCTGGTGCCGCGTCTGCCCGACGCGGCATGGCGGGCGAGCTCGCCCGCGAGCGTGCGCAGCTCGTCGGAGGTCAGTACGCCTCCGGCGGCGGTGCGCACCGGCGTCCCGTCGGCGCCCGTCCACAGCACCGCGGCGTCGAGCTCGGCGCCGAGGGTCTCCAGCGCCTCGACCCCGGGCTCGCGGCCCGCCTCGGCGTAGGCGAGTCGCTGCTGCACGTCGAGCATGCGCCGCACCTGGTTCATCTGGGCATCGCCGATGCGCTGCGAGACGAACGCCGAGATCGCGATGTAGGGCGTCCGGAGCGGGATACGCAGCAGGGGCATGCGGTGCCGTCCGGCCGCGAGGATCCAGCTCTCGGGGATCTCGTCGACGATGAGCCCGACGCCGAAGCCGACGGCCGCGACGCCGTGCGCGGCCAGGCCGGCGAAGAACGCCTCGAGCTCGGCCGCGTCGCGCTCCACGAGCCCCGTGGTCAACAGGAGCACGCCGCGGCTGAGCCACGGGCTCGGGTCGTTGACCTCCGCGACGTGCACCCAGGTCACGGGACGGTGCAGCTCCCCGTGGCCCGAGACGCAGTCGAGGCCGAGCTCGGGCGCGTTCACGAGGTCAGCCAGACTCGGATGAATGGCGCGGCCGGGCACCGTCATCTCGGGCTCCTCTCTCCAGCGGTGTCGATTTCCGTGAATCCTTCGTATCAGGTTCACATTATCCGTGATTGCGTCGCATCGGCAGCCGAACCAAGCTGGAAGCCGTCCCGCCACACGATCGAGGAGCGCGCATGTCCGGCACCGCACGTCAGTTCGAACTCATCGGAGCGCCCTTCGACGGCGCCTCCACGCTCGGCTATCCGGGGTCCCGCTTCGCGCCCGCCCGCATCCGGCAGCAGCTGGGGTGGATCACCCAGCGCGTCGAGCGCGGCGAGGTGTTCTCGCTCGAGACCGGCGCCCTCCACGCCGCACCGCGGCTGGGCGACGGCGGCGACGCGGAGGTCGTGGCGCACGATCTCATGGCGACCCTCGACGCGACGAGCGCGCGGGTGAGCCGGAGCGTGCGGGAGGGGAACGTGCCCATCCTGCTCGGCGGCGACGACTGCTTCCTCTATGCGGGCTCGAAGGGCCTGCACGACGCGACCGCGGGCAGCGTCGCCGTCATCCACTTCGACGCCCACCTCGACGTCATGGACCGCAATGCGCAGCAGGGCACGCACAGCCAGTCCAGCGGCATGCGCCGCGCGCTCGAACTGCCGCGCGCGAGCGCGGCGCACAGCATCCAGGTCGGTCTCCGCCACTTCAACTTCCCCTCCTCCCGCGCCTATCTCGAGGACGCCGGGCTCGCGCGGATCACCGCGGCGGAGTACTCGCGGATCGGCACGGAGGCGGCCGTCGAACGGATCCTGGCGCGCGTCGCCGGCGCCGAACACGTCCACCTGAGCTTCGACATCGACGCCATCGATCCCGCGCACGCGCCGGGTGCGGGAGCGCTCGAGCCGGGAGGGCTCACCTCGCGCGAAGCCATCGAGGCGATCATGGCGCTGGCCCCGCACTGCGACTCCTTCTCCGTGACCGAGGTCAATCCGATGACGGACCACCAGGACATGACCGCGACCCTCGCGGCCTATCTCTGCTACTACTTCGCGGTCTTCGGGCAGGATCGCGCGGAGCGGTGACGAACCGCGCCGCACCGCCGCGGCGCGCCAGCCGATTGACGAACAAGGGAGTGAGACGATGACGCAGCAGCACACGGGGGATCGGCCCCCGCTCGACACGGGTACGGTGCACGTCGTGCGCCGCCGCGAACTGGGCCGCGCCGTGCGCGGCACCTTCGTGGGCAACGTGATGGAGTGGTACGACGTCGGCGTGTTCGGCTACCTCGTCGTCACCCTCGGGCCGGTCTTCCTGCCGGATGCGGCCGCGGCGACGCAGGTGATCTTCATGCTCGGCACCTTCGCGAGCACGTACCTCTTCCGTCCGCTCGGCGGCCTGTTCTTCGGATGGCTCGGCGACAAGATCGGGCGGAAGCGGGTGCTCTTCATCACGCTCACGACCGTCGCGGTGGCGACGTTCCTCATCGGCCTGCTGCCCGGCCACGCGGCGATCGGCGCGACGGCCGCGGTGCTCCTCGTGCTCCTGAAGATCGTCCAGGGCTTCTCCGCCGGCGGCGAGTTCACCGGCGCGGTGACCTACATCAACGAGGCCGCCCCCGACCGCAAGCGCGGCTTCTACGCCGCGTTCCTCGACGCCGGCAGCTACCTCGGCTTCGTGCTGGGCGCGGCGATCGTGACCGCGCTGCAGATCGCCTTCGGCCAGCAGGCGATGGTCGACGGGCTGTGGCGGGTGCCGTTCCTCATCGCCGGACCGCTCGGCTGCGTGGCGGTGTATCTCCGCATGCGCGTCGAGGAGTCGCCGCAGTTCGACGCGCTGCTGGCGGAGCGCGCCGATGCGGACGGCGTGCGGCCCGCATCGCTGCGGGTCAATCCGCTGCGGGTCTTCGCCGAGAACTGGCGCCCCATGCTCATCGTGATCCTGCTCGTCGCCGCGGCGAACTCCGCGGGCTACGCCTTCACCTCGTACATGCCGACCTACCTCTCGACCGTGCTCGCGCACGACGCCGTGCAGGGCAACCTGTTCTCCCTGCCGCTCATGCTGCTGATGGCGTGCGCCATGCCCTTCGTCGGCATGCTCTCCGACCGGGTGGGCCGCAAGCCGGTGCTCTTCGCCGCGGCCATCTGGGTGATCCTGCTCAGCATTCCCGCCTTCCACCTCATCGGCGGCGCGGAGCCCGCGGGGATCGTCATCGGGCTCGCGCTCGTCGGGCTCCCCGTGGCGCTCTACATGGGCACCCTGGCCTCGACCTATCCGGCGATGTTCACGACGCGCTCGCGCAACACGAGCCTGGGCGTCTCCTACAACGTCTCGATCGCGCTGTTCGGCGGCACCGCGCCGCTCGTCATCGACGCGCTCATCCGCGCGACCGGCGACCAGCTCGCGGCCGCCTACTACCTCATGGGCATGTCCGTCATCGGCGTCATCGCCGTCTGCTTCGTGCGGGAGAGCGCGGGCAGGCCGCTCATCGGCTCGGAGCCCAATGTGGAGACGGAGGAGGAGGCGCACCGGATCACGACGGAGCGCCTCCGGGCGGTCGCCGAGGACTGAGCGCGCGTCCGGGCCGCGCGCGGCGCGCCCCGGCGCTCAGAGCGACGCCTCGATCCCCGGGAGCAGCTTGCCGAGCAGCGCGGCGAGCTGCTCCCGCTCTGTCGCGTCGAGGGGGCCGAGCACGAGCTCCCGGATCTGCGCCACGTGGGCTGGGGCCGCGGCGCGGAGCGCGTCCCGCCCCGCCGCGGTGAGGCGCGCGGAGCGCGCGCGGCGGTCGGCTCCGCAGGAGGAGCGCTCCACCCAGCCGCGCGCCTCCAGCGCATCGATCGCGTGGCTGAGACGCGATCGGCTGAGCCCGGCGATGCGGGCCAGCTCCGTCATCGACGGCTGCTCCGCCGCGGGGCGGGCGAGCATCACGAGAATCGCGTACCGGGCGTGGTTGAGCCCCGTCCGCTCGCGGAGCGTGCGATCGAGCGCCTGGGGCAGGAGCTGGGCCACCCGGATCAACGGCGTCCACGCCGCCATCTCGGACGGGTCGAGGCGGCGCTCGCCGCCCCGATCCTGCGCGCCCGCTCCGGTCGCGTTCACGCCGCAGTGAGGTCGATCGTGTGCGCCGTGCGATCCCGCTTGGACTCCAGGTACCTCCGATTGAAGTCCGAGAGGTGCACGGAGGTCGGCACGCGCTCCGCGACCTCGATGCCGAGGCGCTCGAGCTGCTCGGCCTTGTCGGGGTTGTTGCTCAGCAGGCGGATCCGCTCCGCGCCGAGCGCGCGGAGCATCTGCGCGGCCGCGGCGTAGTCCCGCTCGTCGTCGCCCCTGCCGAGCGCGCGGTTCGCCTCGTAGGTGTCGAGCCCGGCGTCCTGCAGCGCATAGGCGTCGAGCTTGGCGTAGAGGCCGATGCCCCGCCCCTCCTGGCGCAGGTAGAGCAGGAAGCCCCCGTTCCCGGCGATGCGCTCGACGGACTCGCGCAGCTGCGGCCCGCAGTCGCAGCGCTCCGAACCGAAGACATCCCCGGTGAGGCACTCGCTGTGCAGCCGCACGAGCGGCGCATCCGGCCCGGCGAGCGCCGACTCCCAGTCGCCGAGGGCGAGGAGCAGGTGCTCCCGGTCGTCGACGAGCCCCGTGAAGGTGTAGACGTCGGCGGGAGCGGCGTAGTCGTCGGGGAAGCGGAGCGGGATGCGCACCCGCGTCCGGACCGCGGCGTCCGCGCGTCGCGGCGTGGTGTGTGAAGATTCAACCATGCCGGGTGCAACGCGCCGCCGCGCCGAGTATTCCCCGATGCGGCGGCGGCCCTCAGGCGACGACGCGGAAGGCGTCGAGCGCCGGGTCGGCGGCGCCGCGCACGTACCCGGCCGGGCTCGCCGCGGTCGCGCGCAGGAAGGCGATCGCCTCGACGGAGAGCACCTCGCCGGGGAGCACGTTGGGGACGCCGGGCGGATACGCGGCGAGCGCGTCGGCCGAGACGCGTCCCGCGGCGTCCGCGGCGGGCACGAGCTCGACGGCGCTGAAGAACGCCTCGCCGAGGCCCATCGCCCGCGCGCCGGGGGCGGGCATCGCGATCGGGCGCTCGGGCTCGACGGCGGCCTCCGGGAGTGCCTGGAGCGCGGCGAGGAAGCGCGCGACGTCGACCTCGGCGGTCGCGCCGATGAGGGAGAGGAGCGCGGCCGGGGTGGAGAGCTCGCAGGTGATGCGGTGGTCGCGCATGAGCAGGAAGTGCGCCTCGCCGCCCGTGATGCCGGCGCCGCGGGTGTCGATGGCGACCTTCAGCGGATCGTGCGCCACGGCGTCGGCGCGCGCGAGCACATCGGGCGTCGCGTCGCGGTAGCGGCGGTCGGCGCGGATCGCGGCGCGGATGCGTTCGGCAGAGGCGATCGCTCGCCCCACGAGCTCGGGCCGCGTGACGAGGTGCTTGCGCGCTTCGTCGATCGAGGCGAGCAGCAGCGCGCTCGTCGAGGTCGACTGGAAGGACCGGACGACCCGCTCGACGAGGGAGGCGAGCGCGGCGGCGTGCGGACCGTGGCCGAGCTGCAGCATCGCGGACTGCGTGAGCGAACCGGCGCCCTTATGGGTGCTCGAGATCACGAGGTCGGCGCCGAGGCGCACCGCATTGACCGGCAGCGCGGGGTGCATGCCGAAGTGGGAGCCCCAGGCCTCGTCGACGATGAGCGGTACGCCGTGATCGTGGGCGACCCGGGCGATCGCGGCGATGTCGGCGACCGCGCCGAAATAGCTGGGGGAGACGAGATAGACCGAGGCGCTCCCGGGGTGCTCCGAGAGCGCCCGCGCGACCTGCGCGGCGGTGACACCGTGCGAGGCGCCGAGTCCGGTGTCCACCGAGCCGTGCACGAAGTGCGGTTCGAGACCGACGTGGGTGGCCCCGTCGATCACGCTCGAATGGACGCTGCGCTGCAGCACCGTCTCGGTGCCCAGAGCGCGCGCGACGGTGGTCGCGACATGGTTGCCCCCGGAGGCGCCGTTCGTGATGAACCAGGTGCGGCTCGCCCCCCAGGCCTCGGCCGCGAGCTCCTGGGCCCGCATGAGCGGGGTCGCGCGCCCGGGCGCGGTCAGCCGCCAGCTGCGCTGATCGACGCCGCTGAAGAGCACGGGGAAGTCGATGCTCATCGCCCCGGCGCCGACGAGTTCGGCGATGCCCGGCGCGTTCTCCGGGGCGCCGTGGTGCGCGGGCACGTGGAGGCGCTGCCACGGCTCGGTGGCCAGCGCGCGCACGGCGTCCACGTAGGGCGTCTCGAACTGCCGGGCGGGCACCGCGGGCGCGCCGGCCGGCGGCGTCGCGGGGACGGCGGGGGTCGCAGGGTCAGTGGTCGGCGGCGTGTGTGGGGTATCGAGCACGAGACCACGCTAGGCTGCTCGAGCGTGATGCGGAATATCAAGAATTCGAATCAGTTGACATACGCTCTATGTCATGATGAATCTGCAGCAGTTCCGCGTGCTGCTCGCCGTCCGCGAGCACGGCAGCCTGACGCGCGCGGCCGAGGCGCTCCGCTACGGCGTCCCCACCGTGACCCACCACCTCGGCGCGCTCGAGGCCCATCTCGGCACCGCGCTCGTCGCCCGTGAGCGCAGCGGCGCGCGGCTGACGGAGCTCGGGGAGTACTTCGCGACCGAGATCGCGCCGGTCTTCACGCGCATCGACCGCGCCGAGCGCGCCGTCGCCGAGCTGCGCGACGCCGGCACGGTCACGCTGCGCGTGGGGACCTTCTCCTCGACGGGGTCGCGCCTCATCCCCGCCGCGATCGCCGCGCTGCAGCGGCGCAGCGCGGTCCGGGTCGAGGTCGTCGAGGCGGAGCCGACCGAGGTGCTCAGGCAGTTGCGTGCGGGAGAGGTGCACGCGGGGCTCGTCTACCACCTCTCGACCGAACCGGGCTTCATCGGCGACGACCTCGTGCAGCGTCCCCTGATCTCCGAGCCCTACCGGGTGCTCGTCGCGGGGAACGGACCGCTCGCCGCGCGGGCCGAGCTCGATCTCGCCGAGCTCGCGGAGGCGGCCTGGGTGTGCAGCCGCAATGCGGACGAGGCCTCCGATCGGGTGCTGCGCCGCGTGCACCGGGCACTCGGCATCCCGATGCGCGAGCTCATGCGCACCGACGACCTCGCCATGATCCACGGTCTCGTCGCCGAGGGTCTCGGCTGCGCGCTCACGACCGAGGGGGCGGTGGATGCGGACTTCGACGTGGTGCTTCGGCCCGCCGTGCAGGATCTCGGCGAGCGCCGCGTCTCCTACGTGACGCTGCGGGACGCGGCGCCGCCGGCGGCGCGGAGCCTCGGCGGGATCCTGGAGCGCGTCGTCGCCGAGCGCCGCCGAGCCGTGACGGGTGTCGCCGCGCCGTGACGGGCGCCGCCGCGCCCCCTTCGGTGCCGCGGCGCCGTGTCGCCGGGCGCGCGTCAGGCCGGGGGCTCGAGACCGAGGGCCGCAAGGGCGCCGCGGACGGTCGCCTGCGCCTCGCCGACGTCGATCTGCCCCGTCAGCCACCGGCCCGAGAGCCCCTCGACGAGCGCGGTGAGCGCGAGCGCGGCGGCGTCGGCGTCCGCGGCGGATCGGCCGGCCTCGACGATGAGCCGGCGCACCGAGTCCTGCCATTCCAAGGTGGACTTCGCGAGCGCCCCCGCCTGCGCCGGCGCGAAGACGGCCGCGGCGCGCAACTCGTTCCACAGCGTCGATCCCGCGCGGATCCGCGCGTCATCGCCGAATTCCGAGCACAGCAGCGCCGCGAGCCGTGCACGGGCGTCGCTCGCCTCCGGCACTCGAGCGGCGCGTTCGGCCGCGCCGGCGTTCACGTGGTCGAGGGCGGCCTGCAGCAGCCCGTCCCGATCGCCGAAGTGGTAGGCGAGGAGCCCGATCGAGACCCCCGCCTCGCGCGCGACCCGCTGCATCCGGAAGCGGCTCAGGCCGTCCCCGGCGATGACGCGCTCGCACGCGGCGAGAATGCGCTCCCGCGTGTCCTCGGCCATGTCGTCCTCTCGTGCCGGTGCCCGCCCGGTCCCTCGGCTTGACAGCGGGGCCGGAAGAACTGAAACTAATTTCAGGATACGACGCGCGTATCGGATTCGGCAATGCCGACGGAGACGGGATCGAGGAGTGCCATGGATGATCACAGCGGATCTGAGTCCGCAGCGACGGCGGGCTTCGCGCTGCACGAGGCGAGCATCGGGGAGGTGCTCGCGGCCCTGCGCGGCGGCACGATCACGAGCACCTGGCTGACGGAGCGCTATCTCGCTCGGATCGCGCGCTACGACGCGGGCGAGGGCGGCCTCCACGCCGTCGTGGTGCCGAATCCCGACGCGCTCGCCGAGGCCGCGGAGTCCGACCGCCGCTGGGCCGCGGGCGAGGCCCGCCCGCTCGAGGGGGTGCCCTTCACCGTCAAGGACTCCTACATGGTGCGCGGGCTCACGGTCGCCTCCGGCTCCCCGGCCTTCGCGGAGCTCGTCGCGCAGTGGGACGCGTTCTCGGTGGCCCGTCTCCGGGAGGCCGGCGCGGTGCTCCTCGGCAAGACGAACATGCCCCCGATGGCCGACGGCGGGATGCAGCGCGGCGTCTACGGCAGGGCCGAGAGCCCCTACAACAGGGACTTCCTCGCCGCCGCCTACGCCTCCGGCTCCTCGAACGGCTCGGGGGTCTCGACGGCCGCGAACCTCGCGATGTTCGGCATGGGGGAGGAGACGGTCTCCTCCGGGCGCAGCCCGGCCTCGAACAACGGGCTCTGCGCGTACACGCCGAGCTGGGGGATCCTCTCGATCCGCGGCAACTGGCCGCTGTTCCCCGCGAGGGATGTCGTCGTGCCGCACACCCGCTCCATGCCCGACATGCTCCGGCTCCTGGACGTGCTCGTGCAGGACGACCCCGTGACCCGCGGAGACTTCTGGCGGAACCAGTCGGTCGTGCCGCTGCCGCGGCCGAGCGCGCACCGGCCGGATTCGTACCTCTCCCTGCAGGATCCCGGGGCGCTCCGCGGCAAGCGCTTCGCGGTGCCGCGGATGTACCTCGGCCAGGACCCCGCGTTCCCGATCGCGGTGCGGCCGAGCGTGCTCGCGCTGTTCGCCCGCGCCACCGCCAGGCTCGAGGCGCTCGGCGCCGAGCTCGTCGTCACCGATTTCCCCCTCATCGAGCGCTACGAGGGCGACCGGCCGGGCCAGGAGAACGTCGGTGCGCTCGGCGCGCTCCCCGAGGGCTGGATGGACACCGAGTTCACCGACTTCCTCGCCTTCGGCTGGGACGACTTCCTCAAGGCGAACGGCGATCCCGCGATCCCCGAGCTCGCGGTCGTCGACCCCGATCGAATCTTCCCGCAGCCCCCCGGCACCCTGCCCGACCGCTACGAGGAGGTCGAGGACTACCCGAACCGCTACCGCGCCACCGTCGCCTACGCGAAGCGCGGCATCCCCGACCCGCGCGATCGGGGCGACTTCGCCGACGGCCTGCGGGCGCTCGTGCGCCTGCGCGAGGAACTCTTCGAGGACTGGCTCGCCGCCGAGGGCTTCGACGGCGTCGTCTTCCCCGCGAACGCCGACGTGGCGCGCGAGGACGCGGAGCGCGAGCTCGAGGCCGCCGATCACGCGTGGTCGAACGGCGTGTTCTTCTCGAACGGCAACTACGCGATCCGCCATCTCGGCATCCCGACGGTGACGGTGGCGATGGGGCTCATGGAGGACATCGGCATGCCCGTCGGCCTCACCTTCGCCGGCGCCGCATACCGCGACCCGGAGCTGCTCGGCTACGCCGCGGCGTTCGAGGCCGGCGACGGCGGCAGCCTCCGCGTGCCGCCCGCCTCGACGCCCGAGCTCCCGGGCGATCGCGCGGCCTGAGGCCGCAGCGGATCGCGGGACTGAGCCGCGATCCGCTCAGGCCCCCGGAGCGCTCCCGCGATCCGGCTCAGGCCCCGGGCGCGTCCTCGCCGACCGCGCCGGGGAGCGTGATGGGCTCCGTCACGGGCTCGAAGCGGTCGATGCTCTGCGAGAGGCGCCGCAGCAGCACGGTGAGCCGATCCCGCTCCGAGCGCGGGAGCCCCCGAGCATGCGCTCCTCGGCGTCGCTGAGCCGCGTCATCGCCGCGTCGACGAGCGTCAGCCCGTTCGCCGTGAGTTCGACGAGCACCCCCCGGCCGTCGTTGGGATCGGTGAGCCGGCGGACCAGACCGCGCTCGGCCATGCGGTCGATGCGATTGGTCATGGTGCCGCTCGAGACGAGCGTCTGCTGCACGAGCACCTTGGGGCTCTGCATGAAGGGCTCGCCGCTGCGGCGGAGCACCGCGAGCACGTCGAACTCCCACGCCGTGAGCCCGGAGCGCTCGAAGGCGTGGGAACGGGCGCGATCGAGGTGCTTGCTCACCCGCCAGAGCCGCGAGAAGATCGCGAGCGGCGCCAGGTCGAGATCCGGGCGTGCACGGCTCCAATCGGCGACGATCTGGTCGACCTCGTCCTCCTGCTTCATCCCTCCATTATCGCGCGGGATCGCCTCCGCGTGGTACGGCGCTCCTCCCGGATCTGGCAAACTGGTACGCGTGCCGGTGAACGGCGCGGTCCGCCTTGGTGTAATGGCAGCACGACAGCCTTTGGAGCTGTGAAGTCTAGGTTCGAATCCTAGGGGCGGAGCTGCTGCGCGGGGGAATCGCCGCACAGCAGCTCCGCCTGCGCCCGCCGGCGCAGAGGGTCCGAGAAAGGCAGAAGACATGTCAGAACGCGCTCTCGCGGTGGTCATCCTCGCGGCGGGCCAGGGCACCCGCATGAAGTCGGCCCTGCCGAAGGTGCTGCACCCGATCGGCGGGCGCTCGCTCATCGCCCACGTGCTCGACACGGCGGCCGCGCTGTCGCCCGAGCGGGTGCTCGCGGTCGTGCGGCACGATCGCGACCGGGTCGCCGCCGCCATCCTCGACCACGCCCCCGACACGGTGATCGTCGACCAGGACGCGGTGCCGGGCACGGGTCGCGCCGTCGAGCAGGCGCTGCAGGCGCTGCCCGAGAGCTTCGCGGGCTCCGTCGTGGTGCTCTCGGGCGACGTCCCGCTCATCGACGCCCCGACCCTCGACCGCCTCGTCAAGGGCCACGTCGAGGGGCGCCGCGCGATGACCCTGCTCTCGGCCACCTTCGAGAACCCGACGGGTCTCGGCCGGATCCTGCGCGACGCCGGCGGATCCGTCACGGGCATCGTCGAGGAGAAGGACGCCGACGAGTCCCAGCGCCGGATCACCGAGATCAACGGCGGCATCTACGTCTTCGCGCGCCGCTCCCTCGAGGAGGCCCTCGCCGGGATCGGCACGGACAACGCCCAGGGCGAGAAGTACCTCACCGATGCGGCGTCGCGGATCCTCGCGGCGGGCGGCGGCGTCGAGGCCGTCGCGACCGACGACCCCTGGCTCATCGCGGGGGTGAACGACCGCGCGCAGCTGGCCCAGGCCGGCCGCGAGCTCAACGCCCGCATCGTGCGCGCCCACCAGCGCGCCGGCGTGACCATCCAGGATCCCGCGACGACGTGGATCGACGCCGACGTCTCGATCGCCGCGGATGCGGAGATCCTCCCCGGCACCTTCCTGCAGGGCGCGACCTCGATTGGGGCGGACGCCGTCGTCGGCCCGGATACGACGCTCGTGGACTGCGAGGTCGGCGAGGGTGCGCGGATCCGGCGCAGCGAGGCCACCCTCGCCGTGATCGCCGCCGGCGCGGTCGTCGGTCCCTTCGCCTACATCCGCCCGGGCACCGAACTCGGCGAGGGCGGCAAGATCGGCGCCTTCGTGGAGGCGAAGAACGCGAAGATCGGCGAGGGCAGCAAGGTGCCGCACCTCAGCTACGTCGGCGACGCGACGATCGGCCGCGACAGCAACATCGGCGCAGGCACCATCTTCGCCAACTACGACGGCGTGGCCAAGCACACGACCGTCGTCGGCGACGGCGTGCGCGTCGGCTCGAAGAACGTGCTGATCGCGCCCGTTACGATTGAGGACGGCACGTACACGGCCGCGGGCACGGTCGTGCGGAAGGATGTCCCCTCGGGATCGCTGGCGCTGAACGTGGCGCCCCAGCGGAACCTCGAGGGGTGGGTCGCGGAGCATCGCCCCGGGACCAGCACTGCGGAAGCCGCAGAGCGAGCGAAGTCGGCGCAGGACGGCGGGGAATGAACCAGATGGGAATCGAACGGTAATGAGCACGATCGAGATGGCCGGGCAGAAGAAGCTCGTCCTCATTACGGGCAGGGCGTACCCGGAGCTCGCCGAGTCGGTGGCGGCGGAGCTGGGGGCCGAACTCGTGCCCACCGATGCCCGCACCTTCGCCAACGGCGAGCTGTACGCGCGATTCGACGAGAGCGTGCGCGGCTCAGACGCGTTCGTGATCCAGTCGCACACCAACCCGATCAACGAGTGGCTCATGGAGCAGCTCATCATGGTGGACGCGCTTAAGCGCGCCTCGGCGAAGCGGATCACCGTCGTCGCCCCGTTCTACCCGTACTCCCGCCAGGACAAGAAGGGCCGCGGCCGCGAGCCGATCTCGGCCCGGCTCGTCGCGGACCTCTTCAAGACCGCGGGTGCCGACCGCATCATGTCGGTCGACCTGCACGCGCCGCAGATCCAGGGCTTCTTCGACGGCCCCCTCGACCACCTCTTCGCGATGCCCGTGCTCCTCGAGCACTTCGAGACCCACCTGAACCGCGACGATCTGACCGTCGTCTCGCCCGATATGGGCCGGGTCCGGGTCGCCGACGTGTGGAGCGACCGCCTGGGCGCCCCGCTCGCGATCATCCACAAGCGCCGCGACCCCTCGGTCGCGAACCAGGCCTCCGTGCACGGCATCGTCGGCGACGTGAAGGACCGCTGGTGCCTGATGGTGGACGACATGATCGACACGGGCGGGACGATCACGAAGGCCGCCGGCGCGCTCAAGGAGGCCGGTGCGCGCGGCGTCACGATCGCCGCGACCCACGCGATCTTCTCGGGCAAGGCGACCGAGTACCTCTCGCAGGACTTCATCGACCAGGTCGTGGTCACCGACACGCTCCCGGTGCCCGAGGAGAAGCGCTTCGAGAAGCTCACGGTGCTCTCGATCGCCCCGCTCCTCGCGAAGGCCATCCACGAGGTGTTCGAGGACGGCTCCGTGACCTCGATGTTCGAAGGCGCCGCCTAGCCGGGATCCGCGCTCCCGGCCGGATCCCCGTCCGAACCGCAGTCCGGCTCGAGCCCCGGTCGCGCTTCCTTCGCGTCCCCGCTCGCGTCTGAGTCGCGTCCCCTTGCCTCCCACGCGTCCTCTCGCCTCCCACGCGTCCTCGCGCCCCCCACGCGTCCTCTCGCCTCCCACGCGTCCTCGCGCCTCCCACGCATCCCCTCTCCGCCAACGCGTCCCCTTCGCACGTCAGGAGTTGTGACTCAACGTGGCGAAAAGTCGCAACGACTGACGTGCGAAGGGGGAGGTCGGGGCGGGGGTCGGCGAAGGAGGCGGGGCGGCGAGCGTGCGGGATCGTGCTCGGCTCAGACCACGCGCTCGCCGGAGCGCCAGACGGCCGCGGTGAGGGGCACCCCCGGGCGGTAGGCGAGATGCGTCGTCGCGGGCGCCGCGAGGAGGTGCAGATCGGCCCGCGCGCCGGGTGCGACGACGCCGACGCGCGGCTGCGGCACCCCCGCGGGATCCGTCCAGCCGTCGACGTGCGCGCCGAGCGCGATCGCGCCGCCGAGCGTGGCCGCGCGCACCGCCTCGGCGACGCTCAGGCCCATCTGCAGCACGGCGGTGGCGACGCAGAAGGCCATCGCGCTGGTGTACGAGGTGCCCGGGTTGCAGTTGGAGGCGATCGCGACGATCGCGCCCGCGTCGAGCAGCCGCCGCGCCGGGGCGAGCGGCATCCGCGTCGAGAGATCGCAGGCCGGGAGCACGGTGGCGACTGTGCCGCTGCCGGAGGCGAGCGCGCCCGCATCGGCGGCGAGCGCGCGTGAGGACAGCCCCGACCAGGAGCCCGCGAGCGCCTCGACGTCGGCATCGTCGAGGAATCCGACGTGGTCGACGCTGCGGGCGGCATGCTCGACCGCGAGGCGCACGCCCGGGCCCGGACCGAGCTGGTTGCCGTGGACGCGCGTCGCGAGGCTGCGTTCGGCGGCCGCCGCGAGAACGCGTCGCGTCGCATCGGCGTCGAACGCGCCCGTCTCGCAGAAGACGTCCACGGAGTTCACGTGCGGGGCGACGGCGGCGAGCATGTCTCCCGTGACGAGCGCGAGGTAGGCCTCGGGGTCGGCGCCCTCGGGCACGAGATGCGCGCCGAGAAAGGTCACCGCATCGACGTGACGGCCGGCGATGCGCGCGGAGCGCAGCTCGTCGGCGACCGTGAGCCCGTAGCCCGTCTTCGTCTCGAGGGTGGTCGTGCCGCCGCGCCTGGCCTCGCCCACGAGCCGGACGAGATTGTCTTCGAGTGCCGCGTCGCTCGCCGCCCGCGTCGCGGCGACGGTCGCGGCGATGCCGCCCGCCGTGTAGGCCTCGCCGGCCATGCGCGCTTCGAACTCCGCCGTGCGGTCGCCGGCGAAGACGAGATGGGTGTGCGAGTCGACCCACCCGGGGAGGAGCGCGCGGCCGTCCGCATCGCAGCGCTCGTCGGCGTCGGGCGCCTGCGCGCTCGGACCGAGCCAGGCGATCCGCCCGTCCTCGACCACGACCGCGGCATCGTGCAGCCGACCGCCGACGCCCGTGCCGAGCTCGGGGACGTTGGTCGTCAGTTCGCCGATGCGGTCGATGAGGAGCGCGGGCATCGTGCTACCCCTCCGCGCCGGCGTCGCGGATCACGGGCGCCATCGGCACGCGGACCCCGCGCTCCGCGGCGACCTCGACGGCGCGCCTGTACCCGGCGTCGACGTGGCGGATCACCCCCATGCCCGGATCGTTGGTGAGGAGGCGCGCGAGCTTCTCCGCGGCGAGCGGGGTGCCGTCGGCCACCGAGACCTGGCCCGCGTGCAGCGAGCGTCCGATGCCGACGCCGCCGCCGTGGTGCAGCGACACCCAGGTGGCGCCGGAGGAGGCGGCGGTGAGCGCGTTGAGCAGCGGCCAGTCTCCGATCGCGTCCGAGCCGTCGGCCATCGCCTCCGTCTCGCGGTACGGAGAGGCGACCGAACCCGAGTCGAGGTGGTCGCGGCCGATCACGATGGGCGCGGACAGCCGTCCCTCGGCGACGAGCTCGTTGAAGCGGAGCGCGGCCCGCGCGCGCTCGCCGTAGCCGAGCCAGCAGATGCGGGCGGGCAGGCCCTCGAACTCGACGCGCTCCTGGGCCGCGCGGATCCAGCGGCGCAGGTGGGCGTTCTCAGGGAAGAGCTCGAGGATCGCTTCGTCGGTGACGCGGATGTCCTCGGGGTCGCCGGAGAGCGCCGCCCAGCGGAACGGCCCGAGGCCCTCGCAGAAGAGGGGCCGGATGTAGGCGGGGACGAAGCCGGGGAAGTCGAATGCGCGGTCGTAGCCGCCCTGGCGGGCCTCGTCGCGGATCGAGTTGCCGTAGTCGAAGACCTCAGCCCCGGCGTCCTGGAACTCCACCATCGCCCGCACCTGCGCGGCCATCGAGGCGCGCGCGTCTCGGGTGAACCCCTCGGGATCGGCCGCGGCGCGCTCGCGCCAGTCGTCGACGGCGTATCCGGTCGGGAGGTACGCGAGCGGATCGTGCGCGCTCGTCTGATCGGTGACGACGTCGATCGCGATCTCGCCGGCGCGATGACGGCGCAGGAGCTCGGGGAACGCCTCGGCCGCGTTGCCGACAAGGCCGATCGACCACGCGCGCCGTTCGGCCTTCGCGCGTCGCGCCTTCGCGACGGCCTCGTCGAGATCCGTGACGACCTCGTCGAGGTAGCGCTTCCCGGCGCGGCGGCGCAGGCGCGTCTCGTCGACGTCGACGATGAGGCAGACGCCGCCGTTGAGCGTGACCGCGAGCGGCTGCGCGCCGCCCATGCCGCCGCAGCCGCCGGTGAGCGTGAGCGTGCCGGCCAGTGCGGCCTCGTCGTCCGCGGCCGTCTCCGTCGTTCCGGACGCCGCGGCATCGGTGGTGATGGCGTCCGCCGCATCCCCCGAGATCCCGGCCGCGCGCGTCGATTCCGCGAGCTTCCGGGCGACCGCTGCGAAGGTCTCGAAGGTGCCCTGGAGGATGCCCTGCGTCCCGATGTAGATCCACGAGCCCGCGGTCATCTGACCGTACATCGTGAGCCCCTCGGCCTCGAGACGGCGGAACTCCGGCCAGGTGGCCCAGTCCCCGACGAGGTTCGAGTTCGCGATGAGCACGCGCGGCGCCCAGACATGGGTGCGGAAGACGCCCACGGGCTTGCCCGACTGGACGAGCAGCGTCTCGTCGTCCTCCAGATCCCTGAGGGTGTCGACGATCGCGTCGAAGGCCTCCCAGCTGCGTGCGGCGCGGCCCGTGCCGCCGTAGACGACGAGGTCGTCGGGGTGCTCGGCGACCTCGGGATCGAGGTTGTTCATGAGCATGCGCAGCGGGGCCTCCGTCTGCCAGCTCTTCGCCGAGAGCGCGGTGCCGCGCGGAGCGCGGACGGGGCGGGCGCCGGGGAGGGCCATGGCGGATCCTTTCGGTCGAGCGACGCGGCGGGCGCCGCGCGTTGGATCCATCACACCGCGCCGCGGTCCGCGCGACAACGTCGCTCATTCCCGTGCTGTCCGGGATCCCGGACTGATGGGCGCGCAGTACGCGCGTCGCACCGTTCGTGTGGCGCTTCATCGTGCGATGTATCAGTCGTGCGGCGTGTGACCGTGGGGTGCGTGACCGTGCGGCGCGTGACCGTGCGACGCGTGACCGTGGGGGAGGCGGAGCAGCGAGCACGGCACCGGGGCGTCCGTGAGCGATGCGGCTTCGGTCGGGCCGGATGCGTCGATCCGGCCCGACCGAAGCCGCATCTCCGACCGAGGCGACGTGCGGCGTCAGAGGCGGCAGCAGCGCCCTCGTCGTGCGCAGCGCTCGCGTCGCCAGCGCTCGCGCCGCTCGCACCGTCCGCGCCGCCCGCACCGTCCGCGCCGCCCGCACCGTCCGCGCCGCCCGCAGCGATCGCGCCGTCCGCAGGGTCTGCGACCGAACGCCCGCCGCGGCGCGTTACGCTTCGCCCGGCACGTCGACGAGTACCGTGCCGTAGGCGCCGGGCTCGGTGCCGTGTCCGATCCGGCGGTACGTCTCCGGCCGGGAGGAGCGGAGCACGAGCGCCCACACGATCCCGATCACCGCGGCGGCGATGATCATGCCGGGGAGCACGAAGGTCGTCGCATCCGGCTGCTCCTGGCCGAGCATGAGCGGGAAGTTCTGCAGGATCATCACGAACACCCAGAGCAGCGCGAGTCCCGACACCGCGGGCGCGATCACCGTGGTCCAGACGCCGAGTCCGCGTCGGTCCCGGCGGAAGAAGCCGATCACCGCGACCGCGATCACCGCCATGAGGAGCACGAGCCCCGCCGCGCCGGTGTTCGTGAGCCAGGTGAACATCGTGAGCACGGGGTAGAGGAATGCCGAGTCGCCGAGGGCGGCCGCCCCGCCGAAGACCTCGCCGGCGAGGATGAAGCCGAGCACCACGACGAGCGCGATCACGGTCTGCGCGACGGAGCCCGCCCACGGCGCGCCTGCGCGGCTCGTGCGCGCGAACCAGGCGGGCAGCACGCCCTCACGGCCGAGCGAGTAGAAGTAGCGGGCGACGGCGTTGTGGAAGGACTGCAGCGAGGCGAAGAGGCTCGTGAGGAAGAGCAGGGTCATGATGTCGGCGAGCAGCACGCCGGCCCGGTCCGTCATGAACACGAACATGAGATCGGGGCCGAACTCCTGGGAGGCTGGCACGATCTGCGAGGGGCCGATGCCGACGGAGAAGGCCCAGGCGCTGAAGGCGTAGAACACGCCGATGATCGCGACCGCCGCGTAGGTGGCCCGGGGCACCGTGCGCTTGGGATCCTTGGCCTCCTCGCCGTAGATCGCGGCGCCCTCGAAGCCCATGAAGGCGGCGACGCCGAAGACGAGGATGAGGCCGAGCGCCGGGCCGAAGAGCGCGGACGGGGCGAGGGTCGCCGTCGAGACGCCCTCGGGCGCCACCGTGAGCGAGATGATGTCGAAGACGATCACGACGAGGAACTCGAGCCCGACGAGGACGCCGAGCACCTTCGCCGAGAGGTCGACGCGGTTGACGCCGAGAACGCCGACGATGACGATGCACAGCAGGATCCACGCCCACCACGGCGATGCGAAGCCGAACTTCGCCTCGAGGAACATGGAGAGCTGGAAGCCGAAGAGTCCGTAGATGCCCACCTGCATCGCGTTGTAGGAGACGAGCGCGACGAGGGAGGCCCCGACGCCGAGCGGCCGGCCGATGCCCTGGGCGATGTACGCGTAGAACGCGCCGGCGTTCGTGATGAAGCGGCCCATCGCCGTGTAGCCGACCGCGAAGACGGTGAGGATCACGGCAATGAGGAGGAAGCCGAGCGGCACCCCGAGGGACTCCGTCACGGCGAAGGACGTGGTGACGCCGCCCGCCACGACCGTGAGGGGCGCGGAGGCGGCGATGATCATGAGGGTGATGGCGGGCACGCCGAGCGTGCGCCTGCTGAGGCCGGGATCGTGCGGTGCCGCCTGCGCGGCGGGATCCTGCGCGGTGGGAGTGCTCATCGTCGTTCCTCTCGTGACCGGCGGCGATGCCGGATGCGCCGTCCTCGGCGAAGGCGCGGATTGCCACGAGTCTAAAATCCGCGGGGTGCGCGGGGAAGCTCCGGGCTGTGCAGCGCGCGCACGGGGCATGACCCTGCGCGCAGGGCTATCCATACGGATAGTCGCACGGTGTCGAACGCGGTGTCGAACGCGGTGTCGATCACGATGCAGTCGGCCGCGACGCCCCGATGCGACCGCCCCGCCGGTGCAACGGAAACCCTGCGACGGAAACCGCTGCAACGCCGACGGGGCGGCCGGGGGATCCCCGGCCGCCCCGTCGGGACGCGCGCGTCGGGCTACAGCGTGTTGCCGAGCTTGAAGCCCTTCTCCTCGTCGCCCTCGCGGGTGTAGGAGAAGCCGTCGGCGCCGATGGTCACGGCCATCTCGGAGTCGTCCGTGCGCGCGACGACGGGCTGGGGGTTGCCGTCGAGGTCGAGCACGAGCGAGCCGTCGGTGTACCACGAGGGCACGACCGGGTTGCCCCACCAGTCGCGGCGCTGGTTGTCGTGCACGTCCCAGGTGACGACCGGGTTGTCGGGGTCGCCCGTGTAGTAGTCCTGGGTGTAGACCTCGACGCGGTGGCCGTCCGGATCCCGCAGGTAGAGGTAGAAGGCGTTCGAGACGCCGTGGCGGCCCGGCCCCCGCTCGATCGCATCGGAGCGCCGGAGCGAGCCGAGCTTGTCGCAGATGGCGAGGATGTTGTGCTTCTCATGGGTCGCGAAGCACACGTGGTGCATGCGCGGTCCGTCGCCGCCGGTCATGGCGGTGTCGTGCACCGTCGGCTTGCGCCGCATCCACGCCGCGTAGACCGTGCCCTCGTTGTCCTGGATGTCCTCGGTGACGCGGAAGCCCAGGTTCTGCATGAAGCCGACGGCGCGCGGCACGTCGGGGGTGATCTGGTTGAAGTGGTCGAGGCGCACGAGCTCGCCGGGGATGTGCAGGTCGTAGCGCCACGACATCCGCTCGGTGTGCTCGGTCTGGTAGAAGAACTCGTAGGGGAAGCCGAGCGGATCGACGACGCGCACCGAGTCCCCGATGCCCGTGACGAATCCGTCGGGGTTGCGGCGCACCTCGCAGCCGAGCTCCTCGTAGAAGGTTACCGCCCGGTCGAGGTCCTCGGGCGTGCGCACGCGGTAGGAGAACGCCGCGACCGCCGCGACGGGGCCCTTGCGCAGCACGAGGTTGTGGTGGATGAACTCCTCGGTGGAGCGGAGGTAGATCGCCTCGTCGTCCTCCGTGGTGACGTAGAGCCCGAGCACGTCGACGTAGAACTCGCGCGAGGCGGCGAGGTCGGTGACGATGAGCTCCATGTACGCGCAGCGCAGGATGTCCGGCGCGGGCGAGGTCGCCGTCGGGATGGGATTGTCCGAGTGGATCGGGGCCTCCTGAGTGACCCAGAACCCCGCGGACTGCTTGTCTTCTTCGTTGAGTTTCGCCATGATCATGCTTCCTGGAAGGTGGATGGGGTCACTTGCCGCCCGCGCCGAAGCGGGGGGAGTGCGCCTCGTTGAGGGTGATCTGGATCGACTGCGCCGTGGTGTAGAAGTCGACCGAGCGGTACCCGCCCTCGCGGCCGAGGCCCGAGGCCTTCACGCCGCCGAAGGGGGTGCGCAGGTCGCGGACGTTGTTCGAGTTCAGCCACACCATGCCCGACTCGATGCCGTGCGCGAAGTTGTGGGCGCGCTTGAGGTTCGAGGTCCAGACGTACGCGGCGAGGCCGTACTTCGTGTCGTTCGCGAGGGCGAGCGCCTCCTCGTCCGTGTCGAAGGGAGTGATGGCGACGACCGGGCCGAAGATCTCCTCCTGGAAGATGCGCGCATCGGGCGCGACGTCGGCGAACACGGTCGGGGCGACGTAGTTGCCCTCGGGGAAGCCCTCGGGGCGGCCGCCGCCGGCGACGAGGCGCCCCTCGGACTTGCCGATCTCGACGTAGCTCATGACCTTCTCGAAGTGGCTCGGGTGCACGAGCGCGCCGACCTCGGTCGCGGGGTCGGAGGGCAGGCCGATCACGATGTTCTTCGCGCGCTCGGCGTAGCGGGCGACGAAGTCGTCGTAGATGGAGCGCTCGACGAGGACGCGGCTGCCGGCGGTGCAGCGCTCGCCGTTCAGGCTGAAGACGCTGAACACGGTGGCGTCGAGCGCCTCCTCGAGATCCGCGTCGGCGAAGACGACGGACGGGCTCTTGCCGCCGAGCTCGAGGGAGAGGCCCTTGAGGAACGGCGCGGCGTTGGTCGAGATCATCGCGCCGGTCGAGCTGTCGCCGGTGAAGGAGATGAGCGGCACATCGGGGTGCTTCACGAGCGCATCGCCCGCGACGCCGCCCGAGCCCAGAATGAGGTTGAAGACCCCGTCGGGCACGCCGGCCTCGCGGAAGATCTCGGGCCACAGCGCCGCCGAGAGCGGGGTGTAGCTGGCGGGCTTCAGCACGACCGTGTTGCCGGTCGCGAGGGCCGGGGCGAGCTTCCACGACTCCTGCATGAAGGGCACGTTCCAGGGCGTGATGAGGCCGGCGACGCCCTTCGGCTTGCGGTTCACGTAGTTGATCTGGCGGCCGGGCACCTTCGTGACGTTGTCGTGCTCGGCGACGATGAGGTCGGCGAAGAAGCGGAAGTTCTCGGCGGCGCGGCGCGCCTGGCCCTTCGCCTGCGTGATGGGGAGGCCGGAGTCCCAGCTCTCGATGAGGGCCAGCTGCTCGTCGCGCGACTCGACGATGTCGGCGACCCGGTGGAGGATCCGCGAGCGCTCGCGGGGCAGCATCTGGGGCCACGGGCCGTCGTCGAACGCGCGCTTGGCGGCGGCGACGGCGAGATCGACGTCGGCACGGCCCGCGGCGGCCGCGGTGATGTAGACCTCGTTGGACACGGGCTCGGAGACGTCGAACGTCGCGCCGTCCTGGGCGTCGACGAACGCGCCGTCGATGAAGAGCTGGATCTTGTCGGGGAGCCCGGCGGGCTTCTGGTGGGTCATGGTGTCGCCTCCGAAACGATGTGACAGGGGTGGGAGATGGGGATCGGATCAGTGCGCCGCGGACGGCTGCTTGTGCTCCTCGGCGTAGGCGAGGACGGCGTCGAGCGTCGCGGTGCGGTGGGCCCGGGCCGCGAGCTCGACGTCGAGCGGGGGAGCGCCCCGCTCGACGAGCTGCAGGATCCGCTCGTGCTCCGCGACGGATTCCTGCGCGCGGCCGGGCACGAAGCTGAAGGAGGAGTTGCGCAGCAGCTTCATGCGGTTCCAGCCGCGGTGCACGAGGTCGAGGATGTGCGGATTGGGGCAGGTCTCGAAGAGCACGCTGTGGAAGTCGAGGTTGAGCGCGGTGAAGCGCTGCGGATCGAAGTCGTCGAGGGTCCGGCGCATCGTCTCGTTCACGTCGCGCGCCCGCGCGATCTGCTCGGCGGTGACGAACGGGGCGGCGAGCGCCGTGGCGGATCCCTCCACGAGCGCGAGCGTCTGCATCGTGTGCAGGTACTCGGTCTCCTGCACGAGCGCCACCTGCGCGCCGACGTTGCGCTCGAAGGTGACGAGCTGCTCCGCCTCGAGCCGCCGGATCGCCTCCCGCACGGGGACCACCGACATCCCGAGCTCCGCGGCGATCGGCGCGAGCACGAGCCGGTAGCCGGGCACGTACTGCCCGCTGTCGATGCGCTCGCGGATGAGGCGGTAGGCCCGCTCGGACTTGGACTCGTCGGACACGGTCAGGATCCGTCCGCCTGCGCGGCCTCGTACTTCGCGCGCCACTCGGCGTTCATCGGGAACAGGCCGTCCACGGGATGTCCGGCGGCGACCTGCTCGGCGACCCAGGCGTCCGCGGCCTCCTGCGCCGCCGCCTCGCGGGCGACCTCCTCGAGGAGGAACGGCGGGATCACGATCACGCCGTCGCCGTCGCCCATGATGATGTCGCCGGGCTGCACGGCGGCGCCGCCGCAGGCGACGGTCACGTCGACCTCCCAGGGCACGTGCCGGCGGCCGAGCACGCTCGGGTGGGCGCCCTGCGAGAACACCGGGATGTCGAACTCCTGCACCGCCGCGAAGTCGCGTACGCCGCCGTCGGTGACGATGCCGGCGGCGCCGCGCACCTGGGCGCGGAGCGCGAGGACGTCGCCGACGGTGCCGGTCTCGGGGATGCCGCGGGCCTCGACGACGAGCACCTCGCCCGGGTTCACGGTGTCGAACGCGCGCTTCTGCGCGTTGAAGCCGCCGCCGTGCTGCGCGAACAGGTCCGGCCGGAACGGGATGAAGCGCAGCGTCTTGGCGGTGCCGAGGATCGTGTCGCCCTCGTGATTCGGATGCACCCCGTCGATGAAGACGTCGACGTAGCCGCGCTTGCGCAGCGCCGCCGAGACGGTCGCGACGGCGACGCCGTCGAGCAGCTCGCGGATCTCGTCGGTGAGGGGGCTCGCCTCGGGCCGCTCGACGAGCGGGGTGGCTCGGCCCGCGGCGACCGCGGCCGCGTGCTCCTGCTCGCTGCCCCACGCCTCGATGCGCTGCGTGTCGTCGACGGCGGGCTTACTGCCGAAGTCGCCGAACTCGTGGTCGCCCTGGGCGACGGTGGTGACGAGACGGCCGGTGCTCGGGGCGCCCGGGGCGTTCGGCGCGTCGACCTCGACCTCGACGACGTCGCCGGGGAGCACCACCGAGGACCCTGCGGGGGTGCCCGTGAGGATCACGTCGCCGGTCTCCAGTGTGAAGTGCTGCGACAGGTCGGCGACGAGCCGCCCGAAGGGGAAGGCGAGCGTATCGCTCGTGTCGTCCTGCACGAGTGCGCCGTTCACCCAGGTGCGCACGCGCCAGTCGCCCGGGCCGAGACCGTCCGTCGGGATCGCCGCCGGGCCGATCGGGGTGAAGCCGTCGCCGCCCTTGTTGCGCACGTTCGACCCCTTGTCGGCCGCGCGGAGGTCGTAGACGCCGAAGTCGTTGGCGGCGGTCACCTGCGCGACGTGGCTCCAGCCGTCCTCCGGGGAGACCCAGCGCGCGGGCGCGCCGATCACGAGCGCGATCTCGCCCTCGAAGGCGAGCAGCTCGGTTCCGGCCGGCCGCTCGATGATGCCGCCGCTCGCCGCGAGCGAGGACTGCGGCTTGAAGAAGTAGGAGGGGTGGGAGGGGGTGCGCCCGCGCTGCTGCATGCGCGAGGGGTAGTTCAGGTGCACGGCGATGATCTTGCCCGGGGTGTCGATTCCGTAGCTCATGACTGCCTCGTCTCGTCGTTGTATTTCAAATCATATACGATCCGTGGGGATCTGGAAAGGGGGTGCGGGGTGCGGGACCCGGGGGCGAACTCCGTGGAGCGGAGTCGCGGCTGCGGATCCCCGGATCGCGGGATCAGTAGCTCGCGCGCTCCTCGCCGGCGCCGCCCGTGAAGCGGTCGACGAGCGTCTCGGTCTGCCTGGCGAGGATCGCGACATCGGCGCCCACGGCGACGAAGGCGGCGCCGGCCGCGATGTAGCGCTCCGCGTCGGCGGGCACGAAGGCGTTCACGCCGACGGGGATCCCGGCGGCCCGGCCGGCGGCGATCGCCCGGTGCACGCCCGCGACGACCTCGGGGTGACTCTGCTGCCCGAGATGCCCCATCGAGGCGGCGAGGTCGGAGGGGCCGACGAAGAGCGCGTCGACGCCGGGCACGGCCGCGATCCGTTCGACGTCGGCGACCGCGGCGGCCGACTCGATCTGGACGGTCAGGCTGATGGTCTCCGCCGCGCGTCCGAGGTAGCCCTCGACCCGGTTCCAGCGCGCGGAGCGGGCGAGCGCCGAGCCCACGCCTCGGGCTCCGGCGCCGGGCTCGCCGGTCGGGTAGCGGGCGGCGCGCACGATCTCGGCGGCCTGCTCGGCCGAGTCGACCATCGGGATGAGCAGGTTCTGCGCACCGAGGTCGAGGAACTGCTTGATCGTGACCGTGTCGCCGAACGGCGGCCGGACGAGCGGCGCCACGGGGTAGGCCGACATCGCGTAGAGCTGCGCGAGCACCGATTCGAGGCCGTTGGGGGAGTGCTCGGCGTCCAGGAGCACCCAGTCGCAGCCGCTGCCCGCCACGATCTCGGCGGTGATCGGACTGCCGGCGCAGGCCCAGAGCCCGATGAGGGGGCGGTCGGCGTCGGCGAGCCGCTCGCGCAGCGTGGCGGGAAGGCTCAGGCGAATCGGCATGTGACCGATCCCAGCTCGTGGTAGTCGGCGTGCACGGTGTCGCCCCGCTCCACCCACATGGGCTTCGTGAACGATCCGGCGAGGATGATCTCGCCGGCGTCGAGCGCCTGCCCGTGCTGCGCGAGCTTGTTCGCGAGCCAGGCGACGCCGAGCGCCGGGTGGCCGAGCACCGCGCCGGCGACGCCGGAATCCTCGATGCCCTCGTTGCGGTAGAGCAGCGCCTTGGCCCACGTGAGATCGAGGTCGTCGACTTTCACGGGGCGGCCGCCGACCACCATCGCGCCCATCGCCGCGTTGTCGCTGATCGTGTCGACGATCGTGCGGCCCTCGAGCTCGAGGTGCGAGTTGAGCACCTCGAGCGCCGGCACCACGTACGCCGTGGCGTCGAGCACGTCGAAGAGCGAGACGCCGGGGCCGCGCAGCGGCTTCGACAGGACGAAGGCGAGCTCGACCTCGATGCGGACGTTGGAGAAGCGGTCGAACTCGAGGACGGAGCCCGACTCGTAGACCATGTCGTCGTGGATGACGCCGTAGTCCGGTTCGCTGATGCCGGTGGCGAGCTGCATCACCTTCGAGGTGAGGCCGATCTTGTGGCCGACGAGCCGCGCGCCGGCGGCGATGCGTCGATCCGACCACACCTTCTGGATGGCGTAGGAGTCCTCGATGACCATGCCGGGGTACCGGGACGTGAGCTTCGGCAGGATCGTGCGATCCCGATCCGCCTGCACCAGTTCGTCCGCGATGGATTCAATCTGCGTCTGTTCGAGCACGTGACCTCCGTTGTCTCGCCGGGTATCTCAGATCGTATACGATCAGTCGCCGTCACGCCAGGATGCGTCGCGACCTCCTGGAATCCCGCGCGAAATCACGCGTTTATCCTCCCCGGGAGCCTGTCGGAATGCGCGGTTGCGTTTTTTGTCAACATACGTAGAATGAAATCCGACGGCACACCGCAGTGGCGTCCATCGCCACTCGGGAGCCTCTTCGGTCCGATGCCGGCCGGTGGAACAGCAACGGCGCCGCACCCCTGGACATGTCCGTTGATCGAGAGAAGAAGACATGAAGAAGACACCCCTGCTCGGCGTCGCAGCGCTCGCCGCAGCGGCCCTCGCCCTTACCTCGTGCGCCGCAAGAGGGACGGATGCCGGCGGCGACGGCGCCTCCGGCGTCGTTCCGCTCAACATCGGCGATTTCCTCGACGTGACCTCCTGGGATCCCTCCCTCGCCGACATCGGCTTCGACGGCCCCTACCTCTCCGCCGTCTACGATCCGCTCGTCGTCGACGACGGATCCGGGCAGCCCGAACCCGCCCTCGCGACGGACTGGGAGGTCTCCGACGACTTCCTCACCATCACCATGAACCTGCGCACCGACGCGGTGTTCTCCGACGGCGCGGCATTCGACGCCGACGCCGCGGTGAAGAGCCTCGAGTATCTCCAGGCCGGCGTCCGCTCCCAGGAGGCCTATCAGAAGGTCGAGAGCTTCGAGGCCGTCGATGCGGACACGATCGCGATCCACCTCACGGAGCGCGACGACACGATCCTCTACTACATGGGGCTCGGCCGCAGCTACATGATGTCGCCGTCCGCGATCGATGACGGCACCCTCGCCGAGACCCCGGTCGGCTCCGGGCCCTACACGCTGTCCGCCGACTCCGTCACCGGCTCCGAGTACCGCTTCGACAAGGTGGCCGAGCACTGGGCCGCCGCCGACTTCCCCTTCGACCCCCTCGTCATCTCGCCTCTGAGCGATGCGACGGCCATGCTCAACGGCCTGCAGGGCGGTCAGCTCAACGTGATCTACGGCGACCAGGCCGCCGCCGATATGGCCGAGGGCCAAGGGTGGAACGTCAGCGAGGGCGTCGCCACCTGGGTCGGCCTGCAGTTCACCGACCGCACCGGCGCCACCGAGATGGGGAAGCCGTTCGGCGACGTCCGCGTGCGCCAGGCGCTCAACACCGCGTTCGACGGACCGGAGATGCTCGAGGCGATCGCCCAGGGCAGCGGCGCCGCGACGAACCAGGTCTTCCCGGCCGGCACGACGGGGAACCTCGCCGAGCTCGACGAGCAGTACGCCACGGATATCGACCGGGCGAAGGACCTGCTCGCCGAGGCCGGCTACGCCGACGGCTTCGCCGTCACGATGCCGATGGCGCCGCCGTTCCAGCCCTACCAGGCGACGGTCGAGCAGGTGCTCGGCGAGCTCGGGATCACCGTGACCTGGGACGAGTACCAGTTCGCCGACTACATGGGCAAGGCGCCGGGCTACCCGCTGTTCATCGCGGTCCTCTCCATGGACGGCGATCCGGTCGCCACGGTCGAACGGCAGATCGCGACGCCCCAGTGGTACAACCCGACCCCGGGCCTCGAGGCCTCCGCGGACGTGCAGGAGCAGGTCGACGCGGTCTTCGCCGCGGAGCCCGGCGACGCGCAGACCGCCGCGATCGAACAGTTGAACCGGACGGTCACCGATGAGGCGTGGTTCGATGTCTGGTACCAGGCGAACAACATGTTCGTCTCGACCTCGGACTTCACCGTGACCCCGGTGGTCGGCACCATGTTCCCCACCCTGCGCCACATCGACCTCGTCGAGTGAGCAGACGCCGGATCCGGGGCGCACCCCGGGTCCGGCGCATCCCCGTCCTCTCCCGAACCCTCGGATCCGCTCTCGAATCACCCCAGGAGATCACTCGATGCTCTCGTTCACCATCAAGAGACTGCTCTCGGGGGTGATCCTGCTCGTCGTCGTGGCGACCGGCACGTTCTTCCTCGCGCATCTCGCGATCCCCGATCCGACCCTCGGCCTGCTCGGCAGCGCGGCCACGCCCGAATCCCAGGCAGCGCTCGCGCAGAAGATCGGCACGGATCGGCCGCTGCTCGCGCAATACGGAGATTGGGTCGCCGCGATGCTCCAGGGCGACTTCGGCGAGTCCTGGAAGAACTTCCAGCCGGTCGCCGCGCAGATCGGCTCGAAGCTCCCCGTCACCCTGTCCATCGTGACGGCCGCCGTGCTCCTTTCCGCCGTCCTCGGCGGCGTCCTCGGCACGGCGGCGGGGCTGCGGCCCGGCAGCTGGATCGACCGCGTCGTCCAGGCGGCCTCCGTGATCCTCTTCGCACTCCCCGGGTTCTGGATCGCGCTCGTGCTCGTCATGCTCTTCGCCGTGCAGCTCCAGTGGTTCCCCGCGGTCGGCTACACGCCGCCGACGCAGTCCCTCGGCGGCTGGCTGCAGTCCATCGCGTTGCCGGCGATCGCGCTCGCGCTCGGCGCGATCGTGATGGTCGCGGAGCAGCTCCGGGGCGGCGTCGTCCTCGCGGATCGCCAGGACTACGTGCGCACGCTGCGCAGCCGCGGACTGCCGCGGTGGCGCATCATCGTCCATCTGCTGCGCAACGCCTCGCCCGCCGCGCTGACGGTGCTCGCGCTCATGTTCGTCAGCCTGCTCTCGGGCGCCGTGGTCGTGGAGCAGATCTTCGCGCTGCCCGGCATCGGCGCCGTGACCCTCGGCGCGTCCCAGAACGGCGACATCCCCATGCTCCTCGGCGTCACAGTGATCACCGTCGTGTTCGTCGTCATCGTCAACTTCCTCCTCGACCTGCTGCTCGGGTGGATCAATCCGAAGGCACGTGTGCAATGACCGCTCCGATCATCGACCCCGCCGACACCCGCGACGGGGGGCGCGGCTCGACCCTGCTGCGCTTTCTCCGTCGCCCCGCGGGCGCAGGCACGAGCCTCGTGCTCCTCGGCATCGTGCTCATCGCCGTGCTCGCCCCCTGGATCTCCCCGTACGATCCCCACGCCGTCGACCTCGGCATCACCCGGGCCCTGCCAGGCCCCGAGCATCTGCTCGGCGGCGACACGAACGGCCGCGACGTGCTCAGCCGACTCTTGTGGGGCGCACGCTCGACGCTGTGGGGGGCGCTCGTCGCGGTCGCGACGGCGATCGTCCTCGGCGTGCCGAGCGGGCTCGCCGCCGGCTACTCCGGGGGCGTCGTCGACCGCATCGGCGCCTGGATCAGCGACGCGCTGCAGGCGCTGCCCGGCATGATCATCCTGCTCATCGTCGCGGCGAGCACGAAGAACGACTTCACGCTGCTCATGGCGACCCTCGGCGTGATCCTCGCCCCCGGCTACTTCCGGCTCACGCGGTCCGCCGTCCTCGCCGTCCGCGGCGAGCCCTACGTGGACGCGGCCCGCGTGGCCGGCCTCACCGATCTGCGCATCATGGCCCGGCACGTGATCCGCGCCGTGATCGCCCCCATCGTGATCCAGTCGGCGCTCACCGCCGGCATCGCGATGGGCATGCAGGCCGGGCTCCAGTTCCTCGGCATCGGCGGCGGCACCACACCGGGCTGGGGCTCCGCGATGAGCGAGGGCTTCAAGGTGATGCGCACGGATCCGCTGCTGCTCGTGTGGCCGTCGCTCGCGCTCGGGCTCACGATCGCGGCGCTCGCGATCGCGGGCTCCACGCTCGCCGACGTCATCAGCGTCAAGACACCGCGGCTGAGCGGCCGCGATCGCCGCCGGATCGCCGCACAGAACGCCGCCGGCCGACCCGCCGGGGCGACGACCACGACCACGGGGTCGATCTCGGTCGCCGCCGTCGACTCCGCGGTGCGGCTGGAGAACCTGCGCGTGCAGTACGAGACCGCCGACGGCGTCGTGGAAGTGGTGCACGGCATCACCCTCGACGTCGCCCCGGGCGAGGTGCTGGGCATCGTGGGCGAGTCGGGTTCCGGGAAGTCGCAGACGGTGTTCTCGATGCTCGACCTGCTGCCGCAGTCCGGCTCATGCACCGCCGACGCGATCTGGATCGGCGGCGCGGATGTCACGACGCTGCCGCGGCGCGACCGGGCCCGGCTGCTCGGCCACGAGATCGGCTACATCCCCCAGGAGCCGATGTCGAACCTCGACCCCTCCTACACGATCGGCACTCAGCTGATCGAGCCGCTGCGCGCGGTGCACGGCATGGGGCGCGCGGAGGCGCGCGCCCACGCGCTCGCGATGCTCGAACGCGTGGGCATCGTCGATCCGCCGCGGGTGATGCGCGCCTACCCGCACGAGCTCTCGGGCGGCATGGCGCAGCGCGTCCTCATCGCGGGGGCGATCGCGGGGCGCCCCTCCGTGCTCGTCGCCGACGAACCCACCACGGCGCTCGACGTCACGGTGCAGGCGGAGGTGCTCGAGCTGCTGCGCGAGCTCCAGCGGGAGTACGGCATGGCGCTCGTGATCGTGACCCACAACTTCGGCGTCGTCGCCGACCTCTGCGACCGCGTCGTGGTGATGCGCTCCGGCTCGATCGTCGAGCTCGACGACGTCGGTCCGATCTTCGCCCACCCGGAGCACGCGTACACGCGCGAGCTCATCTCCGCCTCACTCGATGGCACGGCGAGCCGTGGCGCACTCGATCGGGGCGGCCGCGACGTCGCGGCGGATTCCGCGGCGAGCGTCGGAAACGGCGACCCCGACCCCGCGCGGACCGGCCGCGCCGACGCCGAGGAGGCCCGAGCATGACCCCGAGCACGCCGCTGCTGCGCGCGGAGAACGTCGTCGTCGAGTACGGCTCCCGGCGCCGTCCCACACGGGTCCTGCACGAGGTGTCGCTCGACGTCGGGCCCGGGGAGTGCGTCGGGCTCGTCGGGGAGTCGGGATCGGGCAAATCGACGCTCGGCAAGGCGATCCTCGGCCTCGTCCCGGTCGCCGGCGGCCGGATCGAGTTCGACGGCCGCGACATCACCCGGCTCTCCGGCCGGGAGCGGCGCGCGCTCGCCTCCGACATCCAGGTCGTGTTCCAGGACCCGTACGGCTCGCTGAACCCGATGATGACGGTCGGGGAGATCCTCTCGGAGCCGCTGTCGGTCGGCGGCGCGGGGCGCGCCGAGTCGCGGCGCATCGTGGGGGAGATGCTCGAACGCGTGAATCTCCCCGCGAGCGTCGCCGGGCGGTACCCGAGCGAGTTCTCCGGCGGTCAGCGGCAGCGCATCGCGATCGCCCGCGCGCTCGTGCGCCGGCCCCGGCTCATCATCTGCGACGAGCCGGTCAGCGCGCTCGATCTCACCACGCAGGCGTCGGTGCTCGATCTGCTCATCGAGCTGCAGCGCGACACGGGCGTCTCCTACCTCTTCGTCTCGCACGACCTCGGCGTGGTGCGCCGCATCTGCCACCGCGTCGCGGTCATGTACCGCGGGCACCTCGTGGAGGTGGGGGAGGGTGATCAGGTCACGCGGGAGCCCCGGCACCCCTACAGCCGCAGGCTGCTCGCGGCCTCGCCGGTCGCCGACCCCGTGCAGCAGCGCGCGCGCCGCGAGGAGTGGCTGGCGCTCCGCGGGGATCCGCTGCCCGATCCGGCCCGCTGACCGGTCGGGGGTCGCGGTGCCCGCAACCCTCCCGTCCCGATGCCGGGTCCGGGGGCCGGGGGTGCGGATCCGCGAGGCGGCCGTCTCGGGAGTGGGATCGGGTTCTGCGGATGCAGGGTAGGATAGTATGATGACCTCTTCCGAGAACGCCGCGCCCGACGCCGGCGACACCGCAGCCCCGACCGAAACCGAGGGCGCGCGCACGACTTTCGCAGACCTGGGCCTCGCGCCCGAGGTGCTGCGCGCAGTGACGGAGGTGGGGTACGAGACCCCCTCCGCGATCCAGGCCGCCACGATCCCCGTGCTGCTCGAGGGGACCGACGTCGTCGGCCTCGCGCAGACCGGCACCGGTAAGACCGCCGCCTTCGCCCTCCCGATCCTCTCCCGCATCGAGCCCGGCCAGGGCGTGCCCCAGGCCCTCGTGCTCGCCCCCACCCGCGAGCTCGCGCTGCAGGTCTGCGAGGCCTTCGAGAGCTACGCGCCGCATCTGCCGGACGTCCATCTGCTGCCGGTCTACGGCGGGCAGGCCTACGGGCAGCAGCTCTCGGCCCTCCGCCGCGGCGTCGATATCGTCGTGGGCACGCCCGGCCGCATCATGGACCATCTGAATCGCGGCTCCCTCGATCTGTCGCAGATCAAGTACCTCGTGCTCGACGAGGCCGACGAGATGCTGAAGATGGGCTTCGCCGAGGACGTGGAGACGATCCTCGCCGACACGCCGGCGTCCAAGCAGGTCGCGCTCTTCTCGGCCACGATGCCCGCGCAGATCCGCCGCATCTCGCAGCAGTACCTCAACGATCCCCGCGAGATCAAGATCGCGGGCAAGACGCAGACGAGCTCGAGCATCACGCAGCGCTACACCGTCGTCTCCTACACGCAGAAGCTCGACGCGCTCACCCGCATCCTCGAGGTGGAGGAGTTCGACGGCCTCATCGTCTTCACCCGCACCCGCGGGGACTCCGAGCAGGTGGCCGAGAAGCTGCGCGCCCGTGGCTACTCCGCCGCGGCCATCAACGGCGACATCCCCCAGAACGTGCGCGAGAAGACGGTGCAGGCCCTCAAGGACGGCAAGCTCGACATCCTCGTCGCCACGGACGTCGCCGCCCGCGGCCTCGACGTGGAGCGCATCAGCCACGTCATCAACTACGACCTGCCGATCGACACCGAATCGTACGTGCACCGCATCGGCCGCACCGGCCGCGCGGGCCGCACGGGCGACGCGATCAGCTTCGTCACGCCGCGCGAGCAGCGCCTGCTCAAAGCGATCGAGAAGGCCACGAAGCAGCCGCTCACGCAGATGCCGCTGCCGCGCATCGACGAGGTGAACGCCACGCGCCTGTCCCGCTTCGACGACGCGATCACCGCGGCGCTCGAGGAGACTCACCGCATCGAGGCGTTCCGCGACATCATCGATCACTACGTGCGCCATCACGACATCCCGGAGACCGACGTCGCCGCGGCGCTCGCCGTCGTGGCACAGGGCGAGACGCCGCTGCTGCTCACCGAGGACGACGACCGCAAGTTCGAGCGCGACCGCAAGCAGGCCGCGCGGTTCCTCGAGGACGGCGGCGACCGCGACCGCCCGGGTCGCGACCGCCCGGCGCGCGAGGACCGCGGCCCCCGGGAGCGCCGCGACGACCTGCGGATGTACCGGATCGAGGTGGGGCGGCGTCAGAAGATCAACCCCGGCCAGATCATCGGCGCGATCGCGAACGAGGGCGGCCTCACCCGCGACGACTTCGGCCGCATCCAGGTGCGCGATGACTTCTCGCTCGTCGAGCTGCCCGCGAAGCTCTCGGCCGACACGATCGCGAAGCTCTCGGAGACGCGGATCAGCGGCAAGCTGATAGAGCTCCGCGAGGATCGCGGCCCCGTGCGCGACGGCAAGCGCGGCGGCTACGATCGCGGGGATCGCGGCGGCTACGATCGCGGCGGGCGCGACGGGAATCGCGGCGGCTACGATCGCGGCGGCCGGGGCGACTCCCACGGGGGTCGCGGCGGCTCCTACCGCGACGATCGCGGTGGCCGGGGCGACGACCGCGGAGGCTCCGGCCGCGGCGGTTATGACCGGGGAGATCGCGGCGGGTACGGCCGCGACGATCGCGGGCACCGCGGCGGCACCGGAAACCGGGATCGGGACGACCGCGGCGGTCGCGACTTCGGCGGCGACCGCGCCGACGGCAAGCGCAAGCCGCGCTGGTAGCGCCCCGCGGCGCCGGATTCCGGTGCCGCGGCTTGCCGCCGCTCAGGCCCCCGGCACGCCCCGCAGCGGCAGGAGCCCCTGGTTGCGGCGGATATCGCGGTAGTTCCACTGGAGCTCGCGAGCCTTCCGCAGCCAGCGCGCGACGTCTTCAGCGTCGATCTGCTCGGCGGAGGTGAAGCGCGCCTCCGCGGCCTGGAAGCTCCCCTCGGGGGCGAGACGCGGTTCGTCGAAGGCCCGCCCGCTCCAGAACAGCAGGCGGACCGACGACTTCAGCCGGTCGTAGCCGACGACCGGGTTGCCGTCGAAGAACCAGACCGGGTGCCGATGCCAGACCTTCGCCTCGGCATCGGGCAGGCCGCCGACGATCAGCTCGTGCAGGCGTGCGCAGATCGGGGCGGCCTCGGCGTCGAGGGCCGCGTGGTAGGAGCGGATGTCGTCCGGCATGCTCGTCATGCGACCACGGTATCCCCTCGGGGTCCGGGACCACACCCCTCGCGGCGCCCGCCGTCGCACCGCCCGAGCCGCGCGACGACGCCGAGCCGCACGACGACGCCGAGCGGTGCGCAGGCGGGCCGGGCGAGCGGCCGGCTCAGCGCGTCGTGAACACCTTGCTGACGATTCTCCAGCGGTCGTCGCGGCGGATCAGGCCGAAGCGGTTGTGGAAGTCGAGGCCGAGGAAGCCGTGCTCCTCGAGCACGGCCGAGGCGGTGCCGCCGTGCACGTCGATGTCGCGGATCTCGGCGGTGTAGGCGGTCCCCGCGGGCTCCGCCTCGGCGACCACGGCGTCGGCGAACTCGGCGCCGGTCATCGTCATGTACCGGTCCCCGAGAAACCCCCACATCACCGCGCCCTCGTCGAAGACGTCGCGGACGAGCGCGGGGTCGGCCGCGGCGCAGCCGTCGACGTACTGCTGGATCGCGGCACGGATCTCGTCGTGCATGGGGTCCTTTCCGGGGCGGAGTCCGGCTCGGGGCGGACACCCGCCCGGGCCCCGCGCGAGCGGGACCCGGGCGGGTGGCGGGTTCAGCCGCTGATGACGTGCGGCTCGGCGACGGCCTTGAGGCCCGCGACGCCGAACTCTCGGCCGTAGCCGGACTGCTTCGCCCCGCCGAAGGGGATCATCGGGTGCAGCCCGCCGTGCGAGTTGATCCAGGTCGTGCCGGCCTGCAGACGGGCCGCCACCGCGAGCGCCTGCGCGCGATCGCTCGACCACACCGAGGAGCCGAGACCCACCTCGAGCTCGTTGGCGAGCCGCACGACCTCGTCCAGATCGCGGTACTTGACGATCGGCAGCGCCGGACCGAACTGCTCCTCGAGCACGAGCTCCTGGTGCGGGTCGATGTCGGCGACGAGCGTGGTCGGGTAGAAGTTGCCCGGCGCCTCGCGGTCCGGATTCCCGCCGAGCACGATGCGCGCGCCTGAGGCCTTCGCCGACTCCACGAGCCGGTCGACGACGTCGAACTGGGCGCGGTTCTGCAGCGGCCCGAGCACGTTCTGCTCGTCGAGGCCGACGCCCATCGGCACGTCGGCGGCGACCTTCGCGAGCTCCTCGACGACGGCGTCGTACACCGACTCGTGCACGTAGAGGCGCTTGAGGGCGGCGCAGGTCTGTCCCGTGTTGATGAAGGCGCCCCAGAAGAGGTCCTCCGCGATGGCGGCGGGATCCGCGTCGGGGAGCACGATGCCGGCGTCGTTGCCGCCGAGCTCGAGCGTGAGCCGGGTGACGTTCGGCGCGGAGGCCTCGATGATGCGCTTGCCGACCGGGGTCGAGCCGGTGAACATGATCTTCGCGATCTTCGGGCTCCGGGTGAGCGCGTCACCGACGGTCGACCCCGGGCCCGGGACGATGTTCAGCACGCCTTCGGGGAGCACCTGGTTCATGACGTGCACGAGCGCGAGCACCGACAGCGTCGTCGTCTCGGCGGGCTTGATGACGACCGTGTTGCCCATGCGCAGGGACGGTGCGATCTGCCAGATGGAGATCATCATCGGCCAGTTCCACGGCGAGATCGCGCCGACCACGCCGAGCGGCCGGTAGTGCATCTCGGCGTAGCCGGACTCGTCGTCGACGACCACCTCGACGGGCAGCGGCGTATCCGCCGCGGCGCGGGTCCAGACCTCGCAGCCGCCGACCTCGAAGCGGGCGTTGGGGCCGTTGAGCGGCTTGCCCTGTTCGCGGGAGAGCAGCTCGGCGAGCGCCTCGGAGGACTCCTTGATGGCATCGGCGGCCCGGTGGAGGTAGGCGATGCGCTCCTCGTCGGGCAGGGCCGCCCAGGCCGGCTGCGCCGCTTCGGCCGTGTCGATCGCCGCCTCGAGGGCGGCGACATCCTGCACCGGCGCGAGGCCGATGAACTCCCCGGTGGCGGGGTCGGTGACCTCACGGGTCTCGCCGTCCGATGCGACGACCGCCGCGAGCAGGCTTTCGTAGGTGTACATGGATCCTCCACTTCGAGTCCGGTCGGGTCCGGTCCGGTGCGCTCAGGATACGTCGATCGAGCCCGTCCCCGGTTGTCCCCTGCGGAACTCAGCTTGTGTATGCGGGCACAGCGCCCGGCGGCGCGAGCCGCCGGACCGCGACGACCGCGATGAGCGCGGCCGCGGCGGCACCCGCCGCGATGCTCGCGGCGAGTGCGACGGCCGAGGAGCCCGCGAGCGCGGACACGAGCGGTGCGGCGATCGCTCCCGCCGTGAAGGTCGCCATGCCCAGCAGGGCCGAGGCGGTGCCCGCCCGGCTCCCGTGTCCCTCGAGCGCGAGGGCCGTGCCGTTCGGGCCGCTGAGCCCCGCAGCGCCGAGGAAGAGCGCGAGCAGGCAGACGTAGGGCAGCGCGGCGGCGCCGAGGAGCGCCGCGACGAGCAGGACGAGCGCCGCGGCCCCGCCCGCCAGCTGCCCGAGGAGATAGACGCGCCGCGTCCCGAGGCGCCGCACGAGCACCCGGCTCAGCTGCGCTCCGGCGAGCTGGGCCAGGGCGTTCGCGGCGAACACCACGCTGAACAGTTGCGGGGTGAAGCCGAACTCGCCCTGCAGCACGAAGCTCGACATCGAGAGGTAGGAGAAGAACGCCGCACCGCCGAGGCCGGCGGCCGCGAGCAGCGCGACGAAGAGCGGGTCGCGCAGGACGACAGCCGCGTGCCCGGCCGCCGCGCCCGGCTCGGCGGCGACGGCGTCCGGGATCCGGGTCTCCCGCAGCCCGAGGACGGCGACGACCACGAGCGCGACGCCGATCCCGGACAGTACGAGGAAGATGCCGCGCCAGTCGGTGAACCGCGCCAGCTGACCGCCGATGACCGGTGCGATGATCGGCGTCAGCGAGGTGACGAGTGCGAGCAGGGAGAGCATCCGGGACAGCTCGACGCCGTGGAAGAGATCGCGCGCGACCGCCAGGCTGATGACCACGCCCGCCGATCCCGCGAGACCCTGCAGCAGCCGCGCCACCAGCAGCACCTCGATCGTGGGTGCGACGGCGCACACGGCCGACAGTGCGGCGAACAGCGCGACCCCGGTCACGAGCGGGCGCTTGCGGCCGTATCGGTCGGAGAGCGGGCCGGCGACGAGCTGTCCGAGCCCGAGCCCGATCATGCACACGGACATGGTCGCCTGCGCGAGGGCGTCGGAGGTGCCGAGCGACCGCGCGAGCTGCGGCAGCTGCGGCAGGTAGAGATCCATCGAGAGCGGTCCGAACGCCTCGAGTGCGCCGAGTACGAGGGCGACCCGGAGCATCCCCATGGGGCGGGCCGCCGCCGGCCCGTGCGCGGCGCTCATCGCGCGAGGATCCGGCGCCACCAGCTGTCGCGAGCCGCGTTCGCGGCCCTCGATACCTCGGCGTCGGGGGAGAATCCGGTGAAGCCGTGGTAGCCGCCCGACCAGACGTGCAGCTCCGCCTCGCCGCCCGCGGCCCAGATGCCCTCCGCGTACGCGATCGTCTCGTCGCGGAAGATCTCGGCACTGCCGACCTCGAGGAAGGCCGGGGCGAGCCCCGAGAGTCGGACGGCGCGGGCCGGCGCCTGATACGCCCCGACGCCGTCGCCTCCGCGATCCTCCCCGAGGGCGGCGTCCCAGCCGGTGTCGTTGTTGTTCCGGTCCCAGGCGCCGATGCCGTCGTACTGCCAGGCGGAGACGGTCCCGTTGCGATCGTCGATCATGGGGCTGCCGAGGAGCTGCCCCGCGAGCCGGACCTCGCCCCGATCCCGCGCCATGAGGGCCACGGCGGCGGCGAGCCCGGCGCCCGCCGAGGATCCCGTCACGACGATGCGCTCCGGATCGATGCCGAGCTCCTCCGCATGCCGTGCCATCCACACGAGGGTGGCGTAGCAGTCCTCCGCGGCGCCCGGCGCCCGGGTCTCCGGCGCGAGCCGGTACTCGACGGCGACGCCGATCGCGCCGGTGCGCTCGGCGAGGTCGATGAGTTCGCCCGTGCCGAAGGAGCGGGTGCCGAGGACGTAGCCGCCGCCGTGGATGCCGAGCACCGCAGGGCGGAGCGCGTCCTCGGGGCCGGCGTCGTCGCGGACGCCCGCGGGGCGGATGATCGTCACCTCGACATCGGGCGCGTCCTCGGGGCCCGGGACGATCCGCTCCTCGCAGACGACGTCCCGCCCCGCGAGCTGCTCGGCGAGCGGCGGGGTGATCGTCTGGAAGTGGGCGCGGTTCGCGTCGATCGTGTCCGCGCGCAGCGGGATCTGCTCCACGAGGTCGAGGAAGACCGCGAGCCCGGGGACGAGCTCGGGATCGTAGGGGACGGGCGTCGGGAGCGGCTCGGGCGGACGCGGGCGGAAGGCGCGGACCGGCTCAGCCATGAGCGACCCCCTCGTCCTCGGCGCCCTCGCGTTCGACCCCGCGCAGCACCCGCCGCAGCCAGGAGTCCCGGGAGGCGAGCGCCGCGCGCGCGATCTCGCTGTCGGGGGCGTACCTGTCGAAGCCGTGGCAGCCGCCTGACCAGACGTGCAGCTCCGCCTCGCCGCCCGCCTCCCAGATGCGCCTGGCGTAGTCGGCGTCCTCGTCGCGGAACATCTCGGCGGACCCGACCTCGATGAACGCGGGCGGCAGCCCCGAGAGCTCGGCGACGCGCGCCGGCGCCGCGTAGGCGGGCGCGTCGGGGGAGTACGCGAGCTCCTCGCCGAGCACGCAGCGCCAGGCGAACAGGTTCGCCTCGCGGGTCCAGGTGCCGATCCCGTCGTACTGCCGGCTCGCGACGGTCGTGTTCGTGTTGTCGAGCATCGGGCACAGCAGCAGCTGCCCGGCGATCGCGGGGCCGCCGCGGTCGCGCGCCATGAGGGCGACGGCCGCGGCGAAGGCGCCGCCCGCGCTGCCGCCCATGACCACGAGGGCGTCGGGGTCGCCGCCGAGCTCCGCCGCGTGCGCGGCGGCCCAGGCGGTCGCGGCGTAGGCGTCCTCGATGCCCGCGGGGAACGGGTCCTCGGGCGCGAGGCGGTACTCGACGTTCACGCCCACCGCGCGATGCGCCGCGACGAGCGCGGCGAGGCGGTCGTGCTCCCAGCTGCGATGCCCGACGATCATGCCGCCGCCGTGGAAGTTGACGAGGATCGGGAGCGGGCCCGCCTCCGGATCGGAACCGGCGGGCCGGAGCACGGTGAGCTCGATGTCCGGGGCTCCCGCGGGCCCGGGGATCAGCCGCTCCTCGACGCGGACCGCGGCGTCGGGGTCGGGTCCGCGGGCGGACTCAGGCCCGGGACCGGGATCCGTGCCGCCCGGCGCGCCGGGACCCCGCAGCGCGGGCAGCGTCTCGGGGGTCAGCGGAGCGGCCGGGGCGGCCGCGAGCGCTGCGAGGATCGGCGCGATCTCGGCGTCGAAGGGGACGGGGGCGAGGCTCGGGGCTCCGTGCGCGACGGGCGCGACGGCTGCGGCACGAGCGTCGGCCGGATCGGCCGGCCGACCCGCGATGCGGCAGTCGGCGGCCCGGCGCATCACGGTCCCTCCGGATCGACGAGGCCGCGATCCGCCCAGAACGGATCCACGCGCTCCCGGATCGTTCCGGCGCCCACGCGCTCGAGCAGCTCCAGGCTGCCGAGGTTCGCCTCGAACTGGGCGGCGCTCGACGTGCCGAACAGCGTCGTGGCCGTCGCGGAATGGGTGAGGGTGAAGGCGATGGCGAGCTGCGCGGGCGTGGCGCCGAGCTCCGCCGCGAGCGCGGAGAACGCGGCCACGTCGTCGATGATGCGCTGACGGATGCCGCCCGGATCGCGGCCCACTTCGCGGTCCGTGCTCGTCTTGCCGGCGAGGTAGCCGCCCTCCATCACGTCGGAGGCCTCCAAGGAGAGTCCCTGATCCCAGAGCCTCCGGAACGGCTCGCCGTCGGGGATCGAGCGTCGCGAGACGCTGTACTTGAGCTGCGCGACGGCGGGGGCGGGGGCGGCCGTGGCCGCGGCGATGTCGATGAGCCGCTGCACGGAGCCCGCCGACCAGTTGTTGACGCCCCACGCGCGGACGAGTCCCGTCCGGTGCAGCTCGGCGAGGCTCTCGACGATGTCCTCGAGGGGGAGATCGTCGCGGCGGAGGTCGCCGAGCACGACGAGGTCGGCCCGCTCCGAGCCGACGCGGACGAGGGCGCGCTCGAGCTGCGGTCGGAAGCCGCCCTCGGCGTCCCAGCCCTCGACCCAGAGCTTCTCGGAGAGCAGGTACTCCTCGCGGGCGATGCCGGCGGCGCGCATCGCGGAGGCGAAGAGCACATCGGTGAAGACGGGCGGCGCTCCGGGAGCGGCGTAGACGCCGACGTCGAAGAGCGAGGCGCCGCGGTCGACGGCGGCGCGCATGAGGGCGACGATGTCCTCGAAGTGCATGCGGTCGTACACGTGCCAGGAGCCGAGGGCGAGGAGCGGGACCTCCAGCTCGCTCGTGCCGAGGCGGCGGCGGGGGACGGGGGCGTGGGTCATGGGGAGCCTTTCGCTGAGGGGTGCGGTGCAGTGGGATCCAGGCCGGTGCGGTGCGGATCGCACCGGTGCGGGGCGGGTCGGCGCGGTTACGCGGCGCTGCGTGCCGGCAGCCTCGGATCGATGACGGCCTTCACCTCGCCGAGGGCATGCATGTTCGCGATGCGTTCGGAGGCCCCGTCGAGGGCGCAGGGCGCGGAGAAGAGCGCGTCCCAGGGGAAGCGGTCGGCGAAGGCCCGGAAGAACTCGATCGAGCGGAAGTAGTCGGAGACGTCGCCGTTGAGGGAGCCGACGACCGAGAGCTCCTTGCCCATGATCGCGGACAGGGGGAAGGGGTCGCCCGCGGGGCCCGTGGAGCCCACGACGGCGATGGTGCCGCGCTGCGCGGCCATGCCGACGGCCTCGGGCCCGATGCTCGGCGCGCCCGCGAAGTCGAGCACGAGGTCGGCGCCGCGGCCGTCGGTGAGCTCCTGAACGCGCGCGATCGCGGCTTCGGAGCCGTCGGCGATGTCGACGGTCGCGGTGGCGCCGAAGCGCTCGGCGAGGGCGAGCCGGGATGCGGGTGCGCCCGCGGTGATGACGCTGGCCGCGCCGGCGATGCTCGCGACGGCGGTCGCGAAGAGGCCGAGGGCGCCGGAGCCCTGCACGACGACCCGCGAGCCGGGATGGACCCCGCCCGCGCGGTCGAAGGCGCGCAGCACCGTCTTCGCGGCGCAGCCGGCCGCGGAGGCCCAGGTATCGGCGACCTCCTCGGGCAGGCGCAGCTTCTGGGCGCCGGGGGTGACGTAGGCGTACTCGGCGAGCCCGGCGGTCGCGTAGGGCGGCGCGTCGGAGCGCTGCAGGAATCCGTAGCCGCGCCGTTCGCAGGCGACGGGCTGACGGAGCACGGTGCAGCCGAAGCAGCTGCCGCACACCGACTCGGACCAGCCGATGCGATCGCCGACCGCGATCGTGACGCCGAGCGCGTCCGCGGCGCCCGGGCCGACGGCCACGACCTCGCCGACCATCTCGTGCCCGAGCACCATCGGCAGCATGCCAGGGAAGGTCATCTTGCCCGACCAGATCTCGATGTCGGTGCCGCAGAGCGTGGTGCAGGTGATCCGCACGAGCGCGGCTCCCGGCTCGATCCGCGCGGGCAGCGGGAGTTCCTGCAGCTCGAGGGGCGCCCCGTGCTCGACGAGCACGGCGGCGCGGGTGGATTCGGGAATCGTCATCGAGTGCTCCATTCGTCCGTTTCGGCGGGGCAGCGTTGCCGCGACGCCGACGATGTGGTTTTATTCTACATACGTTGACCAAAACTGGAAGCGCGGCCCGGCACGCGGCGCTCCGAGATCGATCCGGAGGAGCCCATGCGGTGGAGTGAACAGGACGCGCCCAGCGAGCGCGGCGAGGGGGACGAGGGGGGCGCCGCCGCCGACCTCGTGCTGCGGGGCGGCGTCGTGCGCGCCCTCGACGCCGCGGGGAGCCGCGCCGAGGCGCTCGCCGTCCGAGGCGGCCGCATCGCGGCCGTCGGCGACGACGCGACGGTCTCCGCCCTGATCGGCGCGGGGACGCGGGTCGTGGAGCTCGCCGGCCGCGCGGTGCTCCCCGGCATCAACGACTCGCATCTGCACGCGAGCTGGCTCGGCGCCCGCTGGCCCCGCACGGTGTTCGGCGAAGCCGATCCCGGGGCTGCGCCGCAGGATCCCCTCGTCTCGAACCGCGCCAAGCGCCGCGAGGCGATCCTCCGTGCGGGGCGGCTGCTCGCGCAGCTCGGCATCACGAGCTACACGGAGCCCGGGATCGGGCCGGGGGAGGACGACGGCGACACGGGCTGCTTCCACAGCGAGGCGATCGGGATCTACCGGGAGCTCGCGGATCGCGGCGAGCTGCTGCAGCGCGTCACGCTGCTCGAACTGCACGGGATCCTCGACGGGCCGAGCGACGTGGAGACCGTGCTCGCCGGGATCCGCTCGCGGGCGGCCGCCGCCCCCGAGGCGGACCCCGCCTGGTTCGCGATACCCGGCGTCAAGATCTTCGGCGATCTCATCCCGCTCACCCGGCAGGCGTGGACGGCCCGGAGCTACGACGACGGCGGCCATGGCGATCTCCTCGTGCGCGGCGACACCCTCGAGCAGCGGGCGGAGCGGCTCGCCGAGATGCTGCGCGCCGCGCACGCCGCGGGGCTGCAGGTCGGCCTGCACGCGACGGGGGACCGCACCATCGGGCTCGCGCTCGACGCCTTCGCCGCGGCCGCGGCCGAGCCGGGGGCGCCGTCCGTGCGCGAGCTCGGGCACGTCTTGATCCACGGGGATCTCGCCACGCCGGAGCAGCTGCGCCGCATGGGGGACCTCGGCGTGTGGCTCAACGCCCAGCCGGGCATCGCTGCGCGGACGGGCGAGTGGCTCGCGAGCCGGATGGGGGAGGCGGTCGCCGCCGAGGCCTGGGACTACGGCGCGGCGCTCGACGCCGGGGTGCTGGTGCTCTCCTCGGACGCGCCCGTGCTCGACTTCGACTGGCGGCGCGGCGTCGCCGACGCGGACGCGCGGGTGCTCGCGAGCGGCGGGGCGGACGCGGGAGATGCCGATGCGCGGCTGCTCGCGCTGCTGCGGGCCTACACCGCGGTGCCGGCGGAGCAGGATCGGGCGGCCGCGTGGAAGGGGACGATCGAGCCGGGGAAGGTGGCCGACCTCGTCGTCCTCGGTCGCGATCCCTTCGCGGTCGGCGCCGCCGGTCTTCCGGAGGTGCCGGTCGAGCTCACGGTGCTCGACGGGCGCGTGGTGTTCGAGCGCGCGGGCTGAGCGGCCCGTCCGGCCCGGGCGCGCGGACGCCCGGGCCGGAATCGGCTCAGGTGAGCAGCTGGCCGCCGTCGACCGGCAGGCTCACGCCCGTGATGTGCGCGGCGCCCGGGCCGGCGAGGAAGGCGACGGCGAGCGCGATGTCCTCGACGCGGGCGAGATCCCCGAGCGGGATCCGGGCGGCCCATCCGACGCGCGCCGGCGAGCCCTCGGGCATCTCGGCCGCGAGCATCGGGGTGAGCACGGGCCCCGGGGCGACCGCGTTCACCCGGATCCCGTGCGCCGCGAGCTCGATCGCCGCCCAGCGGGTGATCGAGTCGACCGCGGCCTTGCTCGACTCGTAGGCGCCCATGCCCGGGGTGGGCTGCCGGCCGCCGATGGAGGAGATGTTGACGATCGCGCCGCCGCCGCCCGCGGTGATCCGGTGCCGGGCGAACGCCTGGATCATGGTGAAGGTGCCGACGGCGTTCACCTCCAGGATCGATCGGTAGGCGTCTGGCGCGAGCTCCGTGACGGCGCCGTGCACCGAGAGGATGCCCGCGTTGTTCACGAGCACATCGACGCCCCCCTCGGGGTCGAGCGCGGCGAAGGCCCGTGCGGCGGCCGCGGCGTCGGAGATGTCGAGGACGAGGGGCCGCGCGCGGTCGTCGCCGTGCGCGGCCCCGGAGGCGGCGCGGAGCGCGGCGCCGCGTTCGGCAGTGCGCCCGGCGCTGCGCTCCGCGGCCGCCTCGGCGTTGAGTTCGGCGGCGGCCTCGGCGACGGCGGAGGCGTCGCGATCGGCGAGGATCACCCGCAGGCCGGCCGCGAGGAGGGCGCGGGCGATGCCGCGGCCGATGCCGCCGGCGCCCCCGGTGACGAGCGCCGTTCGGGTGGGGGATGCGGTCATGCGGACTCCTTCGTCGGGGCGGCGGGCGCCGCCATGGCGGACGGGGCTGGAACGCCCCGCGTTTATATTATACGATTGTAGAAAATAAATCAGCGCGGATCGCATCCGAATCCGCCGGGAACGAGGAGGCCGATGTTGGCGAGCGAGGAAGCGGGAAGCGCTGGTGCGGGACTCGGGAGTGCGGTGCCCCGACGGCGGCTCGGGCCGGGCGGGCCCGAGGTTCCGGTCTTCGCCCTCGGATCCTGGAACATCTGGGACCGGATGGGCGCCGAGGAGCGACGGGCGCTCATGCGGCGCGCCGTGGATGTCGAGGCCGCGTTCTTCGACGTGGCCTTCTACAACATGGGTCCGCACGCGGAGGCCTCGCGCACGGATCTACTCTTCGGCGAGACGATCCGCGAGCTCGGCCTGGCGCGGAGCGACTACCGGCTCTGCGGCAAGCTCTGGATGTGGGAGTACCCGGAGACGGGCTTCGCGGGGCAGATGGACGAGTCCCTCGCCCGGATCGGCGCCGCCGGGGCCGATCCCGAGCGCTTCGACACGGTCGTCGTCGGCGACTTCGCAGGGGAGCCGGACATCGCGCAGGTCGTGCGCGATGTCCAGGCCGAGATCGACCGCGGCAGCTTCGCCAGCTGGGGCGTGAACAACTGGCCGGCGAGGTCGATGCAGCGAGCGCTCGACGTCGCCGCGGCCGAGGGGCTCACCGCCCCGGCGTTCGCGCAGCTCAAGTACGGTCTCGTGCGCCGCAGCATGGCGGAGGGTGACTTCTACGGGCGCTGGTTCTCGGAAGGCGCGCTCGCCCTGCAGGCCTCAGACGTCTTCGAGGGCGGGATCCTCGTCGGGAAGACGGCGCCCGCGCGCAAGATCGGCGCCGACGTCGGCGGCATCCGCGAACGCATCGTCGAGGCCTATCCGCGAGTCGCGGAGATCGCGGCCTCCTTCGGGGCGAGCCCGGCGCAGCTCGGGATCGCGTTCTGCCTCGCCCTCCCCGCCACCGCGAACGTGCTCTTCGGCGCCTCGAGCGTGCGGCAGCTCGACGACAACCTCGGCGCCCTCGCCCTGCTCGAGCGGGAGGGCGCCGAGCGGATCCGCGAGGCGACGGCGGAGCTCTGGATCGATCGCGAGGTCCGGGCCGACGGAGTCTGGGATCCGGCCGCGTGAGCCGCCGGACGACCGCGCCCTCCCGTCCTGCGCCTCGCCGCGGTCGGCGCGGCGGATCGCCTGGATCGGCCCCGGAGTCGGCTCAGTCCGCGAGGAAGCCGATCGCCGCCGCGCGGAACTCGGGGCCGTCGAGTGCGGCGCGGTGGTCGCCCGGGACGCGCTCGAGGTGCACGGCGGGGAGCGCCGCGGCCAGCTCCTCGACGCTCGTGGTGAGCGCGTCCTCGAGGCCTGCGACGAGCAGCGTCGGGACGGCGGGCCCGCCCGCGCCGGGCGCGAAGGGTTCGGCGGCGAGACCCGCGATCACGCGGGCGAGGGACGCGGTGTCCCGGCCCGGGGCCTGGATCATCCTGGCCATCATGCCGGTGAGCGGATGCGCGGGAGCGCGGCCCGCGAGCGTCGCCGCGAGGTCCGCCGGGTCGATCGCGGCGAACGGCTCGGCCGGGCTGATGCCGCCGAGCACGAGCCGGCGCACCCTCGGCGAGGCGGCGGGCAGCTCCCAGGCGAGGCGCGCGCCGAGGGAGTATCCGATCACGTCGATGGGCGCCGCGCCGACGGCGTCGCTGTCGCCGGGCGTCGCGGGGGACACCGCCTCGACGGCGGCGAGGATCGCCGCGATCACGGCGGACGTCGTGGCCTCGCCGGCCGAGGCCACCGCGGGGCTGTCCCCGTGCCCCGGGAGATCGATCGCGATGGTCGGGCGGCCCGCGGCGGCGAGGCTCTCCACCCAGCCGGTCGTGAGGAAGTCCTCGTCCGCGCTCGAGGCGAAGCCGTGGAGCAGGAGCACCGGCGCGAGGGCGGAGTCCGCGGCCGGGAAGTGATGCGCTGCGAGTGCCATGGGGAGCCTTTCCTACGGTCGGGCGCGTCGGGCGGAGCCGCGCGCGGGTTTTTCTATGGTAGTAGAAAAAAAGATGCGGCGGCGGTCGATTTTGTGATTCTACAGTTGTAGACTTTACGTCGGGTCACCACCCAGGACATCGCCGTCCCGCTCGCCGGGCGGCCCACACGACGAAGGACGAGTACATGAACGCCACCCCCGATCGCATCCTCGACATCGCCACCGGCTTCATGGGCGCCAAGCAGCTCGACAACGCCGCCCGCATCGGCCTGTTCGCAGCGCTCGCGGGCGGCCCGCGAGACGCGGCCGGCCTCGCGGAGGCCACCCGGCACCCCGAGCGGCAGGTCCGGATCCTCGCCGATGCGATGAACGCGCTCGGGCTGCTCGAGCGCAGCGCGGGCAGCTACGCGCTCGCGCCCGACGCCGAGAAGTACCTCTCGGGCCGCGGCGACATCGATCTCACCCCCTTCCTCGCCTTCCTCGGCGACATCAGCTACCGGCAGTGGCTCGGCTACGACCGCACCGTCGACACCGATCACCCCGGCGCGCTCGAACTCGACGAGGCCGGGTGGAGCGACTTCATGGCCGGCGTGATGACCTACAACGCCCTGCACGCCGAGCAGTACGGGGAGGCCTTCGACTTCGCGGACTTCCGCAATGCGCTCGACTTCGGCGGTCTCGCCGCGGGCTTCTCCGTCGTCGCGATGGCGCAGAACCCCGAGCTCGCCACGCGCTACGTCTACGCTCCCGGCTTCACCGACGGCATCGCGGAGGCGGCCGACGCCGCCGGCTGCGCCTCGCGCGTGGTCATCGAAGAGGCGCCCACGGAGACCGCCCAGCCCGGCGGCGAGCACGACCTCGTGCTGCTGACCCACGTGCTGCACCGCTTCACCCCCGAGCAGAACGTCGCGATCCTCCGGGCCGCGCGCGCCGCCGCCGTACCCGGCGCGACACTCCACCTGCTCGACTTCTTCCTCGATCGGGATCCCGTGCAGCGCGGCATCGATGCCCTGCACGCGGGCGAGTACTTCAACATCGACGGCACCCTCGTCTACCCGATCGACGAGGTGGAGGGGTGGCTTTCCGAGGCGGGCTGGAGCGTCGACCGGCTCGTGGCGCTGCCCGGCAGCCCGCGCGTACTCGTCGCCACGGCCGCCTGATCCCGTCCGCCATGCCGACGATCACGAGCGTCACGGGAGCCGTGCCGGTCTCCGGCATCGACCTCGTGCTCGCCGCGGAGACGCTCCTGCGCACGCCCGCCGAGCGCCGGGGCAACGCGGGGCTCGCGGCGAGCAGCGCGGACTTCGCCCGCGCCCCGGTCGCGCAGCCGCTGCTCGGGAGACTGCTCATGGGCGAGGCGAACCTCGACGATCGGACGCTCGACGCGGCGGACGCGGCCGGCGCCCTGCGCGCGCTCGCAGCGGAGGCCGGGCCCGGGCGGGCCGCCGTCATCGCGCTGCCCGAACCGGGCGGCGCGGCCGACCCTGCCGTGCTCGCCCGCCTCTCGCGCGACACGGGCGCGATGATCGTGCGCGGGGCGATCGGCAGCCACGCGCCCGCGGACGCCGTCGCCGAGGGGACGGTGCTCGCCGATCGACTCCGTGCCGAACTCGAGCCGGACGCAGCGCCGGCGGGCCTCGTCGGTCCGTTCCCGCTGCGCGACCGCGACGACCGGCTCCGTGCCGCGGCCGGGGTCGCGGCCGAAGCGGGCGCGCCGCTCGTGCTCGCCGTCGACGCGGGGACGCCGGAGCCCGCGGCGCTCCCGGTCCTGCGGCGCGCCCTCGGGATCGCGGAGTCCGCGGGCCTCCCGCGCGACCGGGTGATCCTCACGGGAACGGCCGCCGCGATCGCCGCGCGGCGGTCCTGCGGCGGCCCCGGTGTCGGGGTCGACGACGGTCGCCTCGACGCGCTGCTCGACTCGGGCGCGACGCTCTGCTTCGACGATCTCGGGCGGATCCCGACGGTGCGCACCGTGGTGTCCGATCACGACGTCGCCGTCGCGGTACTCCGGGCCGCCGCTGCCGGCGCGGGGGAGCGCATCCTGCTGAGCTCCGGGATCCGCGCCAAGCACCGCCTCACCGCCTTCGGCGGCAACGGACTCGAGTTCGTGCCGCAGCAGTTCCTGCCCTACCTCGCCGTGCTCGGCGCCGATACGGCACTCCTGCGCGCGGTCGGCGGCGGGAACGCGCTGCGCATCCTCGCGCGGGAGGAGCCCGCCGCGGCCCGCGCCGCCGCCGTCCCGTCCGGAACCGGAGATCCCCGATGCTGACCCCCGACGGCGCGGAGCGCCGCACCCTCGACGACCTCGAGATCCCGAATCTCGCGGGCCTCGTGCAGACCGTGCTCGGCCCCGTGCCGCCGGCAGAACTCGGCGCCACGCTCATGCACGAGCACCTCTTCCTCGATCTGCGTCGTCCCGCGCACACTCCGAACCCGAGGCCGGGCGAGTGGGACGCCGCCGCTCAGGAACCGCTCGCGCTCGCGAACCTCGCCGCCGTCCGCCGGGGGCGGCCGAACGCCGACAACGACCTGCTGGGCGACTTCGCCACGGCGCTCGACGAGGTCGGCGATTTCGCGCGACAGGGCGGCGGCGCGATGGTCGAGGTGACCGCGTGCGGCATCGGCCGCGATCCCGGCGCCCTCGCGCGGCTCAGCCGCGCCTCGGGACTCCACATCGTGATGGGCGCGGGCTGGTACCAGCGGGAGCTGCATCCGGCCGGCTTCGCCGCGCGCTCCTTCGAGGAGCTCGTCGCCGGCATCGTCCACGACGTCGTGCGCGGAGCGCCCGCGCCCCTGGGGGCGCCGATCCGCTCCGGGATCATCGGCGAGGTCGGCGCCGAGGGCGATCCGGTCCATCCGGAGGAGATGCGCAGCGTGCGCGCGGCCGGCCGTGCCGCGGCTCTCACGGGCGCGCCGATCATGCTGCATCACGGCGGCGCGGGCGAGGCGAAGCTGCGAGTGCTCGACGCGCTCGAGGCGGAGGGGGCGGACCCCGGCGCGGTCGTCTTCGGGCACACGGGATCGATCGCGGAGGAGCCGGCGCTCGCGCGGCGGCTCCTCGAGCGCGGCGCGGTGCTCGAGGCGGATTTCCTCGGCGCCACCGGGAGCCCCTGGGGCACGCTCTTCCCGTTCACCGATCGGAGCGTGGCGCGCGGCTTCGCCGAACTCGTCGCCGAGGGCTGGGGTGCGCAGCTCGTGCTCGGCGGCGACGTCTGCCAGCGCGTGCAGCTGCGGCGCTACGGCGGGCACGGCTACGGCTACGTCGTCGAGCACTTCCTGCCGGTGCTCGCGGAGTTCGGCGTGGACGAGGCGACGATCCGGCGGATGCTGGTGGACACCCCGGCGCGGATCCTGGCCTTCCGGGAGCCCGGGTTCGGGTGAGGGGCGCTACGGGCAGTCGCGCCGCCCGAGCCGGGCGATGTAGTCGCTGACCTGGGCCTCGAGCAGCGCGGCGTCGAAGCGCGCCGGGCTCACCACGCGCGTCACGGTCGCACCGAGGTTCATCGTGATGATCTCGTTCGCGAGCTGCAGATCGGGAGCGGGGGTGACGATGTCGCCGTCCTCGCGGCCCTCGCGCAGATACTGGAGGTAACTGGTCGTCCACTCGGCGAGATGCTCGTCGTAGTCGTGGTCGAGTTCGCTGCTGAAGACGCAGCGCTCCCAGAAGGAGAGCAGGACGCGGGCCGCGGTCGCGTCCTCCTGTTCGACGGGCAGCGTGAATCGGATGGACATCTCGAGCGCCTCGAGCCCGCGCTTGCCGGCGACGTGCGCGGCGAGCCGGTCGCCCAGGCCGCGCAGCGAGTGCTCGTACGCGCCCTTGATGATCGCGTCCTTGCCGGGGAAGTAGTGCTTCAGCGCGCCGTTGGCGAAGCCGGCGCGGGCGGCGATCTCGCGCATCGTCGCCGCCTCGATGCCGCCCTCCACGATGAGCTGCCAGGTGACGTCGATGATGTCCTGGCGTCGCTGATCGTGGTCGATGATCTTCGGCATGGGTGACCTCCGGCGGCGGCGATGGTTCTCGGTCAAGTGTAGACGGAAGCAGGCGAGCGGACGCGGAGGAGCCGCGGCGGGTTGACCGGGACGGAACGCCGATTGCGTCTGCGCGCACGTCCGTGCGGGCCGTCTCGACGACGCCCGGACGGAGATGATGTGCTGGAGGGCGGAAGCGGCGACGGCGCCGCCGAGAGGAGAGACCATGGCGGATTCGCAGACCGTGCCCGGGGCGGCGACGGGGACGACGACGGTGCCGGATCCCGCGGCGGAATCCGCGCCCGGGGCGGGCGGACCGGCGCCGCGGAGCGTCGTCGTGGTCGGCGCGGGGTCGGCGGGGTCCGTCGTCGCGCGCAGACTCGCGGACGCGGGAGTGGCGGTGACCGTGCTCGAGGCGGGCGGCGAGGACACGAATCCCGCCATCCACGACCCGATGCGCATGGGGGAGCTGTGGCACAGCGCGGACGACTGGGACTACTTCACGGAGCCGCAGCCCGGGGCGAACGGACATCGCCTGCACCTGCCGCGCGGCAGGGTGCTCGGCGGCTCGCACGCGCTGAACGCTATGATCTGGGTGCGCTGCTCGCCGCTCGACTTCGACCACTGGGCCTCCCTCGGCAACGACGGCTGGTCCTGGGACGAGGTGCTGCCGGTCTACCGCGCGATCGAGCGCTTCCACGGCGCGGGCGACGGCACCCCCGGGCTGCGCGGGGAGGACGGGCTCCTCGACGTCACCGACGAGGTCGAGCTCGCACCGATCCAGCAGTCCATCATCGACGCCGCCGTGCAGGAGGGTCTCCCGCACAACCCTGACTACAACGGGGCGGAGCTCGCGGGCGTCTCGCAGCAGCAGGTGACCGTGCGGGACGGCCGCCGGCTGAACACCTACATGGCGTATCTGAAGCCGGTGCGGGATCGCGTCACCGTCGAGCTCGGCTGCCGCGTGCAGGAGCTGATCTTCGCCGAGGGCGAAGCGGCGGAGACGGCGCGGCCGCGGGTCATCGGGGTGCGCGTGCTGCAGCACGGCCGGACGCGCGAGATCCTCGCCGACGAGGTGGTGCTCGCCGCGGGCGCGATCGACTCGCCTCGCGTGCTCCTGCGCTCCGGCATCGGCCCCGCCGAGGAGCTCGCGGACGTCGGGATCGCCGGGGTCGTCGATCTCCCCGGCGTCGGCAAGAATCTGCACGACCATCTGCTCTCGCCCGTCATCTTCGAGACGGAGCGTCCCGTCGGCGAGCCCGTGCCGGGCCGCTCGGTGACGCAGACGCACCTGTTCTGGAAGAGTCGGGAGGAGCTCGACCGACCCGACACGCAGCCGATCAACTTCTCGGTGCCGATGTACGGCGACTTCCTCGAGCCGCGCTCGGCTGACGGCTTCACCTTCATGGCCGGTCTCGTCACCCCGCGGGCGCGCGGCTCGATCACCCTCTCCGGCCCGGACCCGGAGGATCCGCTGCGCATCGACCTGGACGCGCTCGGCCACGAGGACGATGTCGCCTCGCTCGTCGCCTCGGTGCGGCAGTGCCGGAGCATCGGCCGCCGTCCGGCGCTCTCGGCCGCTCCCGAGGACGGCGGCTGGGGCGCGCGCGAGGTCTACCCGGGGCCGGAGGTGGGCGACGGCGAGGACCTCGTGGACTACGTGCGGGAGACGGTGGCGACCTACCATCACCAGGTCGGCACCTGCAAGATGGGCATCGACGAGCTCGCCGTGGTCTCACCGCGCCTGGCCGTGCACGGGGTCGACGGCCTGCGCGTCGTCGACGCCTCGATCATGCCGCGCGTGACGACGGGCAATACGAACGCCCCCGCGGTGCTCATCGGGGAGCTCGGCGCCCGCTTCATCCTCGCCGGCGAGCGGTAGCATCCCGGGCCGGAGCGCCGAAGCCCGGCGCTCCGGCCCGGGTCAGTCGATCGCGCCGGCGGTCCGGAAGCCGGCGTTCCCCATGGCGGAGTCGGGGGTGTTCCGGGAGCGCGCGGAGTTGCGGTAGCGGTTGCAGTAGGACGGGTGGCAGAGGTAGCTTCCGCCGCGCAGCACGCGCTCCGAACCGGCTCCGGGACCGCCGGGGTCGCGGACGGTGCCGAGGGCGGCGTCGCGCGCATAGCCGTGCGCGTCGAAACGATCCGCGCACCATTCCCACACGTTGCCGATCGGCTGCCAGAGCCCGAAGCCGTTGGGGGCGTAGCTGCGCACGGGCGCGGTGCCGATCCAGCCGTCGCCCGCGGTGTTGTGCACGGGGAAGTCGCCCTGCCAGACGTTGGCGCGCCACACTCCGTCGCTGCCATCGATCGGCTCGTCGCCCCAGGGGTGCCGCGCGCCGACGAGGCCGCCGCGCGCGGCGTACTCCCATTCCGCCTCGGTCGGCAGGCGCCGCCCGGCCCACGCGCAGTATGCGGCGGCGTCGTGCCAGCTCACCTGCACGACCGGGTGGTCGGCGAGACCGGCGATGCGGGAGGCCCGCCCGCCCGGGTGCCGCCAGTCCGCCCCCCGCACCCCGATCCACCACGGCGTACCGGGGATCGGGCCGGTGATATCGGCGGTCGGCGCGTCGACCAGCAGGTGGAAGACGGCCGAGGCGCCCAGCCGCTCGGCCTCCGTGAGGTACCCCGTATCGTCGACGAAGCGCGCGAACTGCGCGTTGGTGACCGCGGTGGCGTCGATCGCGAAAGGCGAGAGCTCGACCCGGTGGAGCGGCGATTCGCCGTCCGCGGGGAGCCCGTCCCCGGAGGCGTCGCCCATCGTGAAGACGCCGCCGGGGATCGGGCACTGCGCGATCCGGTGCCGCTGCGCCCCGGGCAGCGACCCCGCGCTCGGCGCGCCCGCAGCGATGCCGGCGTGCGGCGCGGCCGGGCGCGCGGGGCCGCAGCAGCCGCTCATGCGCGCTCCGTGCCGAGGCCGGAGATGAGCGCCTCGATGCTCGCATCGAGGCTCCGAGCGGCCGCGGCCTCCGGCACCAGCACCGCGATCATCTGCCAGCCGGCGTTGTGCGCGGAGACGCGGTTGACCGCCTCCTCGACGTCGACCCCCGGGTGCAGCTCGCCGTCCTCGCGGGCCTCCTCGACGAAGCGGCGGATGAGGGCCCGACGCCGCGTGATGTTCTCGTGGTGGATCTCCCACAGCTCCGGATCCTGCGACGCGCGGTCCCAGAAGGTGAGCACCACGCGCGCCCGCAGGGACTCCGCGGTGTCGTAGGGGAGGAGCTGGCGCGACATCGTGCGCAGGGCGGCGAGGCCGCGCACGCCCGCCACGAGCTCGAGGGTGCGCTGGTGGGAATGCTGGAAGACCTGGAGGAACGCGGCCGTGAGCAGGCTCTGCTTGTCGGGGAAGTAGCGGGCGATCGCACCGTGCGCGTAGCCGGCCTCCGCCGCGATCTCGCGCATCGTGACGCGGTCGAATCCGTCGCGGATGATGATCTGCGTCACGGCCTCGACGATGTGCGCACGGCGCTCCTCGTGGTCCACGATCTTGGGCATGCTGCCCCCTTCCTCTCCCACGATCCTAGGGATCCGGGCGCGTCGATTCCACGGAGCGCGCCCGTTTCGTCACCAAATGGTGACGAAACGTTACCTCCCCGTGATCTTTTGCGGACAAATGGAGATTATCCTTGTGTCACCAGGTGGTGACTCAAGGGAGCGCCGCCGGCCTGCGAAACGTAGACGAAGGAGTCGCCCACCATGAAGCACACCAGACCCGTGATCGCCGCCCTCGCGCTGCTGCCTGCGGCCGCCCTCGCCCTCGCCGGATGCGCCACGGGCGCCGCTGACGGCGGCTCCGCGGAGGGGGCGGACGGGAGCACCACCCTCAAGGTCGCGACCATCGGGCTGACCTCCGACGGCAGTCTCCTGACCGGAATCGAACAGGGGTTCTTCGCGGAGGAGGGCCTCGAGATCGAGACCTCCGTCGTCGCGAACCCGCCGGCCGGCCTCGCGGCGGTCCAGGGCGGACAGGTCGACATCGCGTACTCGCCGAGCGTCCCGCTGCTCAACGCGCTCAGCCAGGGCGTCCCCGTCAGGGTCGTCGCCGCCGCCGACGGCTATCCCGCCGACGGCGTCGAGGCGGACGAGGCCGTGGAGTTCGACGACACCGGGCTCTACGCGAGCGCCGCGAGCGGCGTCGCCTCGGTCGAGGACCTCGCGGGCAAGACGATCGCGATCCCGGCGCGCAAGGCGCAGCTCGAGGTCGTCATCGCCGGAGAACTCGAGAAGGCCGGGATCGATCCCGAGACCGGTGTCAACTGGGTCGTGCTCGACTTCACCTCGGCGGTCGCGGGCCTGCAGAACGGCACCGTGGACGCCGCGGGCCTCGTGAGCCCCTTCACCTCCGAGGCGGAGGACGCCGGCAGCACGCTCATCTCCTCGCCGTCCATCGGCTTCTTCGAATCCGGCGCCGTGGGGCTCTGGACCGCCGGCGCGAGCACCGTCGAGCAGAAGGGCGAAGCGGTCGCCGCGTTCCAGCGCGCGATCGCGAAGTCGAACGCCTACGCCTCCGAGCATCCGGAGGAGGCCATCCAGGCCGGCCTCGACGCGACGGAGTCCGAACTCGCCATCGAGGACGTGAAGCTGCCGGTGTGGCCGTCCGAGGTGCGCGCCGAGGACCTCGAGCGACCGAACGAGAAGATGGTCGCGCTCGGCTTCCTCGCGGAGCCCGTCGACCTCGACGGCATCATCGTCCCCCAGCCCTGATCATGCGCCACCCCCGACTCCTGCGCGCCGGCGTCGGCGCCGGCGGCGCCGTGGCGGCGATCGGCCTCTGGCAGCTCGCCGCCACGGTCGGCCCCGTCGCCGACTCACCGCTCCCGACCGCCGTCGACGCCCTCGGCGCGTTCGCAGCGCTCCTGGGCACCCCCGAGATGTGGATCGCGACGGGGGACACCCTCACGATGGCGCTCCTCGGCCTCGCGATCTCCACCGTCGCCGGCGTGCTGCTCGGCATCGGCATCGGCACCTCGCCGCTCGCGATGCACGCGACGCGGATCCCGCTGGAGTTCCTGAAGCCCATCCCGCCCATCGTCATCCTCCCCGTCGTCGTCCTCGTGCTCGGGCCGACCGCGGGGATGGGCATCGTCCTCGTCGTCATCGGCTGCTTCGTCTCGATCGTGGTCCAGGCCGCCGCCGGCGTGTTCGACACCGATCCCGTGGCGAAGGCCACAGGTCGCTCCTACGGCCTCGGTCGGACCGAGATCCTCGGCCGGATCGTGCTGCCGAGCGCCCTGCCCTACATCGGCACCGCCGTGCGCGTCGCCGCACCGACGTCGCTCATCGTCGCGGTGGTCGCCGGACTCCTCGGCGGCGGGCCGGGTCTCGGCCAGAGCCTGTTGCTCGCCCAGCTCTCCGGCAACCAGGCGCAGCTCTTCGCCTACGTCCTCGTCCTCGGCGTGCTCGGTCTCGCCGTGCAGGGTCTCAGCCAGTGGGGCGAGCGCCGCCTCCTGCACTGGCACCCGCAGTACCGGAAGCAGGTGGTCTGATGACCGTCACCTCGACCGTTCTCGTGCGCACCCGCGAGGCGCGCAGACAGCGCCGCAGCGGCCTTCCCAGATGGTGCCTCGTCGGTGCGGAGATCCTCGTGCCGATCCTGCTGCTCGCCTGGTGGTGGCTCGCGTCGGCCGGCTCGACCAATCCGTTCTTCCCTCCGCTGCAGACGATCCTCTCGCGGTTCGTCGACTTCCTCGGCGAACCCGCGTTCTGGAGCGATGTCGCGTCGTCCGCGGGCAACCTCCTGCTCTCCTTTGTGCTCGCGTGCGCGATCGGGGTCGTGCTCGGCGTCCTGCTGGGCACGGTCCGCTGGCTGTCCTGGTTCGTGGAACCCACGATCCACTTCTTCCGCGCGATCCCGCCGGTCGCTCTCGTCCCGATCTTCGTCTCCATCATCGGTTTCGGCACCGAGACCCGCATCCTCTCGATCACGATCTCCGCCGTCTTTCCGGTCCTCATCTCGACGATCGACGGCATCCACGCCACCGATCCCGAGCGCCGCGCCGTCGGACTGAGCTACCGGCTCTCCTGGCGCGACCGGATCCTGAGCGTCGCGCTGCCCGAGGCCAGCCCCCGGATCCTCTCGGGCATGCAGGTCGCCCTCATCACGGCCTTCGTCGTCATGATCGCGAGCGAGATGCTCGGCTCCTCCCACGGACTCGGCGCGCGCACCCTGCTCGCGCAGCAGTCGTTCATGATCGCCGACATGTGGGTCGGGATCCTCGTGCTGGGCGTGCTCGGGTACCTCGCGACCGCTCTGCTCTCCCTCTTCCGGCGCCGCGTGCTGCGCTGGTACATCGCCATCCGACAGCAGGAGAAGAACCTATGACCGCCAACTCCACCGCCGCTCCCGCGCGTCTGAGCGTCACCGGGCTCGCGAAGACCTACGACACCGCGAAGGGCCGGGTGCCCGTGATCGCCGATCTCACCTTCGAGGTCGCCACGGCCGAGATCGCGTGCATTGTGGGTCCGTCGGGGATCGGGAAGACCACGCTGCTGAAGTGCCTCACGGGCCTGCAGCCGATCACGTCGGGGTCGGCACGGATCGACGGGAGGCCGATCGACGGGCCGCCGGAGGAGATGGCGCTCGTGTTCCAGGAGTACACGCGGTCGCTCATGCCGTGGCTCACGGTGGAGCGGAACGTGCGGCTCCCGTTGCGTCATCTGCGCCTGTCGCGGGCGGAGACGGCGGAGCGCGTCGGTGCGGCGCTGGCCGCAGTGGGGCTCGCGGGCGCCGAGGGGAAGTATCCGTGGCAGCTCTCCGGCGGGATGCAGCAGCGCGTCGCGATCGCCCGTGCGATCGCGTATCGTCCGGAGGTGCTCGTGATGGACGAGCCCTTCGCCTCGGTGGACGCGCAGACGCGGTTCGAGCTCGAGGATCTGTGCTTGCGGATCCGGGAGGAGTTCGGGATGACGATCGTGATCGTGACGCACGACATCGATGAGGCGGTGTATCTCTCGGATCGCGTCGTCGTGCTCGGCGAGCGCCCCGCGCGCGTGACCGAGATCATCGACATCGACTTCGGCGAGCCGCGCGACCAGCTGCGCACGCGTGCGCTGCCCGAGTTCGCGCGCCTGCGCACCGAGATCTTCGAGCTCATCAGGAAGGCCGGCTGAGATGGCGGCGGAACCGGGATGCGGCGCGGCGGGAGCGCGCCGGGGATACGAGCAGTTCGGCGGCGCCGTCGCGGAGTTCTCCTCCGAGTCGACGCCCTGGTGGCCCGCGCGCCCGGCCGCCGCCGGCGCCCCCAATGTCGTGGTGATGCTCGTGGACGACCTCGGCTTCAGCGATCTCGGGCCGTTCGGCAGCGAGATCCCGACCCCCCACATCGACGCCCTCGCCGGCGACGGCTGGGTCTTCACCAACTACCGCACCGCGCCCATGTGCTCGCCCGCGCGCGCGTCGCTCCTGACGGGGCTCAACCCGCACCGGGCCGGGTTCGGATTCGTCGCCCACATCGACCCCGGCTATCCCGGCTACAGCTGCGAGATGCCCGAGGACGCCCCGACGCTCGCCGAATCGCTGCGCGCCGGCGGCTACGCGACGTTCATGGTGGGCAAGTGGCACCTCACGGTCGAGTCGCGGCTGCACGACGGCGCCGACCGGTCCTCCTGGCCGCTGCAGCGCGGATTCGACCGCTACTTCGGCAGCATGGACGGCTTCACCTCCCTCCACCACCCGCACCGGCTCGTCCGGGACAACTCGGTCGTCGATCGGGCGGAGTTCCCCGAGGACTACTTCCTCACCGACGAGCTCGTCGACGAGGCACTGGGCATGATCGACGGCTTGCGCGCCAACGACGCCGACAAGCCCTTCTTCCTGTACTTCGCGCACACCTCCGTCCACGGTCCGATCCAGGCGAAGCCGGCCGACATCGCGCGCCACCGCGGCCGCTACGAGGCGGGCTGGAACGCGCTCCGCGAAGCCCGCTTCGCGCGGCAGCGCGAACTCGGCATCGTGCCCGCGCACGCCGAGCTCCCCGAGGACGCACTCGCCGACGGCGACCGGATTCCGCGGTGGGAGGAGCTCGACGCGGGGGAGCGGCAGCTCTTCGCGCGGCACATGGAGGTCTACGCCGCCGCCGTCGACGAGGTCGATCAGAGCGTCGGCCGTCTCACCGCGCGCCTCGCGGAACTCGGCGAGTTGGAGAACACGATCATCGTGCTCGCGAGCGACAACGGCGGCACCGCGGAGGGCGGGCCGAGCGGCACGCGGAGCTACTTCGCGCAGTTCGGCCAGTCGGTGCCGCTGCCGGACGGGTGGGTGCGCGACGTCCCCAGGGCGCCGGAGGAGATCGGAGGTCCGCGGGTCTTCGGCCAGTACCCTACCGGCTGGGCACGGGTGTCGAACACGCCGTTCCGGTCATTCAAGGCGTCCACGTACGAGGGCGGGGTGCACGCGCCGCTCGTCGTCTCCTGGCCGGCGGCGCCGGCCGCGGCGCGCGGCCTGCGCGAGCAGTTCGTCTTCGTCTCGGATCTCGCCCCCACGATCCTCGAGCTCGCGGGCGTGCCCCCGCTCGCCGAACGGCACGGTCGTCCCGCCCTGGAGCCCGACGGCCGGAGCGTCGCCGCGCTGCTCGGGGACCCCGCGGCTCCGGGGCGGACGTCGCAGTACTTCGAGTGCACGGGGCGCCGTGCGATCGTGGAGGGCGATTGGAAGGCCCTCTCGCCGCTCGCCCCGCGCCGCTCGGAGGGCGCGACGGGCGGCGCCTGGGAGCTCTACGATCTCGCCGCGGATCCCACGGAGACCCGCGACCTCGCGGCGGAGGAGCCCGAGCGCCTCGCCGGGCTCGCGGAGCGGTGGCGCACCGAGGCATGGCGCAACACCGTCTTCCCGCTCGACGACGACGGCTCCCTGTTCGAGCTGCGGCCGGCGAGCGAGGCGCCGCTGTCCGAGCCGGTCGACCTCGCCCCGTACCGGCCGCCGCTCGAGCGCTTCCGCGCCGCGCGGCTGACGGTGCTGCGGTCCTTCGCCGTGGAGATCACGATCGCCTGGGGCCCTGAGGCCGCCGGCGTGCTCGTCGCGCACGGCGATCAGGGCGGCGGCTACCTGGTGGCCGTCGAGGACGGCAGGCCGGTGCTCGTTTACAACGCCTACGGCGACATGCACCGCGCGATCGGCGCTCCGATCGGCCCCGGCACGGGCAGGCGCGAGCTCGTGCTGCGGGTCGACGAACTCCCCGAACTGCGGTGGCGACTGCGTCTCGAGATCGACGGTGCGCCCGCCGCTGAGATTCCGAGCGTGCCGATGCTCCTCGGCATGGCGCCGTTCACCGGGATCAGCGTGGGGTACGACTACGGCGGACCGGTCGACTGGGAGCTCTCGCAGCGCCGCGGCGTGTTCCGCTTCTCCGGCGGCGCGATCGAGCGCCTGCGCTATGTGCCGGGCGCTCGCTCGACGCATGACCGGACGCAGCTGCGGCGGATCGACGAGGCCATCGCGGCGCTCGCCGACTGACCGCAGCGACGGCCCGCCGCCGCTGCTCCCGAAAGGATCCCGATGGCCTCCCGCTTCCCCGCGCGACTCTTTGCCGCGGGGGAGGAGCCCGACGCGCGCTTCTCCCTCGCGAACGAGCGGACCTTCCTCGCCTGGATCCGCACCGCGCTCGCCCTGCTCGCCGGCGGGGTCGCGCTCGAGGTGCTCGGACTCGGCATGCAGCCGGGGCTGCGCCTCGCGGCCTCGATCCTGCTCATCGTCGGCGGCCTGCTCGCCGCGCTCCAGGCCTGGGTCGGCTGGATCCGCGTGGAGCGCGCGCTGCGCCTCGGCCGGGCGCTGCCGCCCGCGGCGTTCTCGCTGCCGCTCGTCGCCATCGTGGGGCTCGCCGCCGTGCTCGTGCTGCTCGGGGTGCTGCTCGCGTGACCGGCGCCGCGGGGGACGGGGAGGCGGCCATCCCGCGCGATCCCGGCCTGCAGCCCGAGCGCACCGCGCTCGCCTGGCGCCGCACGGGCCTCGCGCTCGCCGTGGGCGCCCTCGCCTCCACGCGGCTGCTGCCGGCCGTGCTCGGGCCGTGGTCGGTGCTGTTCGGCGCTGCCGGCGTCGGCGTCGGTCTCGGCATCGCCATCCTCGAACACCGCCGATTCGCCCGGCCCGCGGCGGGCCACGGTCTCCCGCGCGCCGACGGGCTGCCGGTCGCGCTGCTGTGCGCCGCCGCGGTCGCGGCCGGGCTGCTGTGCCTCGTGCTCGTCCTCGGCCTCGGCTCCGGCTCCGGCTCCGGCGCCGGCCTCGACTCCGGCGCGATGATCTTCTAGACCGGTGCGCTGCGGTGCGCGGCGCCGGGGCATCCCGGGCCGCGCACCGTGCCGGGACTCACTCCTCGGAGCGGTGGTACACCCGGCGCCCGGCGAACCAGGTCTCGGTCACCCGCGTGCGCACGAGCTCGGAGGCGGGATGCGCGAAGGGATCCCGGTCGAGCAGCACGAAATCGGCGGACTTGCCGACGGCGAGCGAACCGGTCTCGGCGGCGAGGCCCATGGCTTCCGCGCCGCCGATCGTGAACGCGGCGATCGCCTGTTCGAGCGAGATCGCCTCTTCCGGCCACAGCGCGCCGGGGTACCGGCCGCTCGGATCCTCGCGGGTGACGAGCCCGTGGATCCCCTCCCAGGCGTTCGGCGAGGGGGAGACGGGCCAGTCGGAGCCTCCGGCGACGACGGCCCCGGCGGCGAGCAGCGAGCGATTGGGCTGCATCCGGTCCGCGCGCTCGCGCGGCAGCACCTCGCGGATGGCCTCCACGATCGGGCCCGGCACCCAGATGAAGGGGGAGATGTCGGCGGCCACGCCGAGCTCGGCGAAGCGCGCGATGTCGTCGGGGTGCACGAACTGGCCGTGCGCGACCTGGTACCGGGGTTCCGTGTAGCCCTCGCCCCGGATCGTCTCCACCGCGTTCAGCACCGCGTGCACCGAGGCGTCGCCCGTGCAGTGGATCTTCGCCGAGAGCCCCGCCTGCGCGGTGCGGCGCAGCCAGTCGGTGAGCTCGGCGGGGTCCATGAGGGTCGCGCCGTGGAAATGGTCGCCGTGCGCGTCATCGGGCAGATAGGGCTCGATGAACGCGCCGGTGCGCGTCGGAGGCACCCCGTCGAGGAAGATCTTCACGAAATCGGGGCGGTGGTGCTCGGTGCGGAAGCGCTCGCCGGAGAACACCAGCTCCTCGCCGATCTCCGCGTGCCCGAAGATCTCGTCGTTGACGAGCATCGAGGTCACCGCCCAGGCGTCGAGCTCGCCGTCGGCGTCGAGGGCGCGCAGCGCCTCGAGCGTCTGCGTGGAGACGCCCGCATCCTGGAACGCGGTGATGCCGAAGGAGTTCAGGATCGCGACGCCGTGGCGGGAGGCGGCGCGCTCCTGCGCCTCCGTGAGCCCGCCGACCTCCCGCTGCGCGCGCGCGACGGGGATCCCCGCGGCCTCGAGCAGCACGCCGGTCGCTCGGCCGTCGGAGTCCTGCACGACGCCGGGATCGCCGAGGGCGACGCCCGCGAGCTCGAGCGCGCGGCTCGACACCCAGCGGTTGTGGTGGGAGTCGTCGGTGAGCATCACCGGCCGTCCGCCCGCGGCGTCGTCGAGGCGCGCGAGCGCCTCCGCCGTGTTGATCTCGCCGAGCCGGTCGCTCATCCAGGGGCCGCCGACCACCCAGGCGTCCGCGGGCAGAGCCGCCGCGTGGGCGCGGACCGCGTCGAGGATCCCGTCGAGGTGGGCGCCGATCGGCACCCGCAGCTGGAACAGCTCCTCCTGGCCGGCGATGGCGTGGTGGTTGTGCACGTCGACGAGGCCCGGCATGAGGAAGGCGCCGTCGAGCTCGCGCACCTCGGTTCCCGGGCCGGCGAGCGACCGGATCTCCGTGGTGGTGCCGACGGCGGAGATCCGGCCGCTAGAGACGGCGATGGCCTCGGCCCATGGCCGAGCCGGATCCGCGGTGTAGATGCGTCCGTCGGTGAGCACCAGATCGGGGTGCGGGGGCATGGCTGCTTCCCGTTCTCCCACGATCGTCCCGTCCGTCCCGCTCACGGCAGCGGCAGGCTCTCGTCGGTGGCGGTGAAGACCGTCGCGCCGCCGCTCGCGTAATTGGGGACGTCGGCCTCGACCGCGCGTCCCTCGGGCGAGGCGAGTGCGGACTCGAGCGACGCGCGATCGGCGAACGTCGCCTCGAAGAGGGCGAAGTAGGGCGCGTTCTCCAGGCCGATCGAGAAGGAGATGTCGAGCACGCCGGGCAGCTGCGCGCAGAGCGGGAGGTGGGTGCCGCGGTAGTAGGCCTCGAAAGCCTGCCGATCCTCGGGCTCGGGATACAGAACGATGAGCTTGTCCACGGCTTCTCCTGAAAATGACGTCCGACATTGGATGCGCTTCCAGTATCCCAACGCCCCACACGGGGCGGTTGTCCGAGCGCGCTGCGGCTTTGATCGAGCGCGACGGGATGCTTGTCGCCCCCGTCCCGACGGGGTGGGATGGCGGAAAGGGCGGCGCCGCGCCGCCCGCGCAGACGAGAGGAGTCGACATGGACGGTCGCAGCAGCGACGTGGAGGGACGCGTGGTCGCGATCACCGGAGGGGGCACCGGGATCGGCGCGGCGATCGCCGAGCGCTACGCCGCGGAGGGCGCGCACGTGGCGGTGCTCGGGCGCCGGATCGAGCCGCTGCGCGAGGTCGCCGGTCGGATCGGCGCGCTGCCGGTGCAGGCGGACGCCGCGGACGGGGCCTCGGCGCGTGCGGCGGTCTCGGAGGTGCTCGCGCGCTTCGGTCGGCTCGACGTGCTCGTGGCCAACGCCGGAGGTCACGGCTTCTCCGCCGTCGGGGACAGCTCCGATGCGGAGTGGGCGGCCGCGATGAACGTGAATCTCGGCACCGCCTTCGTGATGGCGCGCGAGGCGCTGCCCGCGCTCCTGGACGGCGGCGGGGAGATCATCATTGTGTCCTCGCTCGCCGGTCTGTTCGCGGGCCCGTCGGTGGCGGGGTACACCGTCGGCAAGCACGCGCTCATCGGTCTCACCCGCTCGCTCGCGCGGGACTACAGCCGCCGCGGCGTGCGCGTGAACGCGGTGTGCCCCGGCTGGGTGCGCACGCCGATGGCGGACGCCGAGATGGACGAATTCGCGGCGCACGCCCCGGAGATCGCGGATCGGGACGCGGGCTACGCCGCCGTCACCGCCGACGTGCCGCTCGGGCGCGCCGCCGAGCCGGCGGAGATCGCGTCGATCGTGCGCTTCCTCGGATCGCCGCAGTCCTCGTACATGACGGGCGCTGTGCTCGTGGCCGATGGCGGTGCGCACATGGTCGACCTGCCGACGCTCGCCTTCGAGCGCGCCGGCATGTAGCGCGCCGGACGGCGCCCGGGACCGCACGGTCCCGGGCGCCGTCCCAGAGCGCGCCGGGTCAGCCGCCGAGATACGCGCGCTTGAGCCGATCCGGATCCGCGGACAGCGCCTGAGCCGCGCCCTGCGGGTGGCTGACGTGACCGCTCGCGACGACCATCGCTTCGTCGGCGATCCCGAGCGCGAGATGCGTGAACTGCTCCACGAGCAGCACCCCCACCCCCGAGGTGGCGATCTGCTGGATGATCGGCAGCAGGCGCATGAACACGACGGGGGCGAGGCCGAGCGACATCTCGTCGATGAGCAGGAACCTGGGCTTCGAAGCGAAGGCGCGGGCGAGAACCACCATCTGCTGCTCGCCGCCCGACAGCAGCACCGATGGCGCGTCGATGCGCTTCTCCAGCTCGGGGAAGGAGGCGAGCACCTCCTGCAGCGCCGCCTCGGTCTTCGCGGTGAGCATGATGTTCTCGCGCACGGTGAGCGAGGGGAAGATCGCCCGTCCCTGCTCGATGTGCGCGATGCCCGCACGCGAGCGCTGCACGCGGCTGCGCTTGGCGAAGGACTCCCCGTCGATCGACAGCTCGCCGGCGGAGTGCTCGATGACGCCCGAGACCGCCTCGAGCAGGCTCGTCTTGCCGGCGCCGTTCGGGCCGACGAGCGCGAGGATCTCCCCGGCCCGCAGCTCGAGGTCGACGCCCGAGATCACGGGTCCGGCGCCGCGGCTGACAGTGACGCCGGACAGGTGCAGTGCGCTCATTGGATCGTCTCCGCATCTCCCATGTAGGCCGCGATGACGGCCGGATCCTCGAGCACGCGATCGCTCGGGCCCTGCGCGAGCACCTTGCCGAAATCGAGCACGGTGATCTCGGTGCATACCGAGCGGACGAGGTCGAGATCGTGCTCGATGATGATGATGGCCGTGTCGAAGCGCGAAGGGATGCGCGTCAGCCGGTGACCGAACTGCAGGTGCTCCTCGTGCGAGAGCCCGGCGGCGGGCTCGTCGAGGATGAGTACGCGGGGACCGGCGAGCACCGCGGCGGCGACCTCGACGAGCCGGCGCGTGCCGACGTCGACGTTCGCCAGCGGCTCCTCCGGCGGCGGGCAGCCCATGAAGCTCAGCACCTCCGCGAGTTCCGCGCGATCGAGCCGTTTCCGGGCGACGAAGCGGACGTACGCCTCGACGGTGAGCTGCGGTGGCACGCGATCCTGCTGGAAGGTGCGCCGGAGACCGCGCCGGGCACGTGCCGTGGGGGAGAGCCGGGTGATGTCCTCGCCGTCGAGCAGCACCTGGCCGGTGTGCCGGGGGAGGAAGCCGCTGACGGCGTCGACGAAGGTCGACTTGCCCGCGCCATTCGGTCCGATCAGCCCCATGATGCTGCGCGGGGCGACCCGCAGGGAGACGTCGTCGTTGGCCTTCAGACTGCCGAACTGCACGCCGAGCGCACGGACCTCGAGCACCGGCGAGGCGTCGGCCGGGAGCGGTGCGGCGGCCTCGGGCACCGCGAACACGTCGAGCGCCGTCGTCGATGCGGCCTCCGGAACCGCCGCGGTCAGCCGGCGGCGGGACCGCTTCCGGAACGCCCCGCGGATCACCTCGCCGAGGTTCGAACCGCTCGTGAGCGCCTGGATCCCGAGCAGTCCGAAGATCACGAAGCCCCAGTCCTGCGGCACGCCCCACTTCTTCAGCAGCTCCGGCACGACCACCCACAGCACGCCGCCGAACACGGCCATATCGATGAGGTAGGCGCCGCTCATCACCGCGAGGATGTACAGCGCGAGCGACTGGATCGGGGTGAAGCTCGAGGCGAACGGGAGCTGGACCTGGCCGGCGATGAGCCCGCCGGAGATCCCGCCGAGCGCGGCGCTCACGGCGAATGCCGAGAGCTTCGCGAGGCTCACGCTCTGCCCGACCGCGGCGGTGCCGCGCTCGGAGAAGGCGACGGCCTTCCAGCTCGAGCCGAGCCGGCTGCGTTGCATCCACGTCACGAGGAGCGCGCACACGACGAGCACGATCACCGCGAAGAAGAAGTACTCGCGGTCGCTCGAGAAGGCGGCCGGGCGGGTGACCGAGATGCCGTCGACGGAGCCCGGGAACTGGACCTGCACGAGCATGACGTCGAACGCCGCGGCGAAGCCGAGGGTGACGACGGCGAGGTTGACGCCGCGCAGGCGCAGGGCGGGCAGCCCGATGAGGATCCCCGCGAGCCCGCCGGCGATGCCGCCCGCGAGCAGCCACACCGCGAAGCCGCCCGGCACCTCGTTGAGGCTCATCCAGGCGACCACCCACGCGCCGATCGCGGCGAAGGTGAGCTGGGAGAGGGCGATGATGCCGGCGGAGCCGGTGACGACGCCGAGGCCGAGCACCGCGATGATCGCGGTGACGGCGCTGATGCCGAGGAAGACGTAGTAGCCGGAGAGGCCGACGCTCAGCCCCCAGCCGACGGCGACCGCGAGGATCGCGACGAGGACCGGGAGGAGCGCGGACAGGCGGCGGTCAGCGAGCTTCACCCCACACCTCCTTCCGCTGCGACCAGAGCAGCAGCAACACGATGAACAGGAACGGGATGAAGTTGCGCACGAACTGCACGCTCGGGAGCTGGGCGACGATGCCGGTGATCATGCCGAGCGCGAGCCCGCCGACGACCGCGAGGTCGAGGCGGCGGAAGCCGCCGAGCAGGGCGGCGGCGGAGGCGGGGATGATGAGCATCGACAGGCTCACCGCGTCGTTGGACTGGGACGGCGCGATGACCATGATCGTGATGGCCGAAATCGCGCCGGTCACGGCCCAGACGCCGATCGACAGCGGCTTCGCCGCGATCCCGATCAACTCGGCCGTGGTCGGCCGCTCCGACAGCGCGCGCAGCCGGGTGCCGATCGTCGTCCGCTGCAGCAGTAGCGCGCACGCGGCCGCAACGACGATCGCGAGGATCACCATCACCACGGTCACCCAGCTCACGACCACGCCAGCGGCCGTGAAGGCGGCGCCGGACAGGAGCGGGGAGAACGGTTGGGGCTTGTTGCCGAACAGGATGAACGAGAGCGAGATGAGCATGAGCAGCGGCGCGACGGTCATCGCCGAGCGCAGCGTCACCGAGGACTCGGAGAGCCAGGTCGCCGCGATCCAGCCGATGACCGCGCTCAGCAGCGCGCCGATGACGACGCCCGCGACGGTCGCCAGCCAGACCGGGAGGCCGAGCGAGCTCGCGAGCCACACCGCCGAGAACGCGGCGAACATGCCGGTCGCGGCCTGCGCGAAGTTCACGACGCGCACGAGGCGGGACATCAGCGTGAGGGTCACCGCGAGCACGGCGTACAGTCCGCCCGAGGCGAGTCCGGCGAGGGCGCCTTGCAGCAGCGCGCCGTTCACCGCCGGCCTCCGGCGGCGCGAGGGGAGTGGGGGGTCATTGCGTATCCTTCGGGATGCGGGAGGCGCGGTGCCGCGGAGCGCTCGGCTCCGCGGCACCGCGCGAGGTCGGTCGTCGTCAGGACGAGGGGATCATCAGCCAGTCGTCGGCCGACTGCTTCCAGGCGTTGCTGCCCGACTCCAGTACGACCGGCCAGCCGCCGGGCTGGAACTCCTGCGCCGCGATGTCCGTGAACTGGTAGGGGAAGGCGACCATCGGGTTCTCGATCGGCTCCATGTTTTGGAGCGCCTCGGTGACGCTCTCGCGGGTGATGTCGCCGTCCATGCCCTCGAGTACCTCCACGAAGTTCATCGCCGCGAGGTAGCCGCCCTGGCTGAAGGAGGTGAGCGCGATGTCGTTCTCCGTCATGAGCTCCCGCCAGTCGTCGTTCGCCTCGTTCTCCTCCGTGAAGGGGTAGAACTCGGCGGGCACGTGCACGCCCGCCCCCGTCCAGTCGAGGGCCTCGGCGAAGTTCTCGCTGTAGACGCTCGTGAGGAAGAGGAAGGTGACGTCGTCCCAGCCCTGGGCCTGCGCCGCCTTGACCTGGCCGATGGCGTCGGGCTCGACGGCGTTGACGGCGATCGCCTCGCAGCCGGACTGTTTGGCCTTCACGATGTAGGGGGTGTAGTCGGAGCCACCGTAGGGGACGCTCGCGTCGACGTACATCGGCTCCTTGCCGGTGATCTCGGTCCAGCGCTCGATGCCCGCGCGGTACGCCGGTTCGGTGGAGCCGGCGATCTCGAGCAGCACGCAGATGTCCTCGAGCCCGAGATTCTCCGAGCCGTTCAGCAGGGTGAGGGTCATGTCGTTGAACGGGCCGAGGTTCACCGGAGCGATGTTCGGCGTGTTGAAGCAGCCCGTATCCACGCCGATGCCCGGCATCGAGAGCACGTTCTCCTGCGCGTAGTAGTCCTGGTTGATCTCGCATTCGATGAGCGAGGCGCCGCCGACGAGCGCGACGACCTCGTCGCTGCCGACGAGCTCCCGCGCCGCAGCGGTGGCAGTCGCCGGATCGCCCTTGTCGTCGATCGTCTTGTATTCGATCTGGTGACCGTTCACTCCGCCCTCGGCGTTGACCCGGTCGAACACGGCCTGGGCGGCCTCCGAGGCCTCCGGGAAGGTGGCCGCGCCGCTGATGGAGTTCACGGAGCCGATCTTGATCGGGGCGTCGTCGCCCCCGCCTCCTCCGCCCGCGCAGCCGCTGAGGGCGAGCGCCCCGATCGCGGTGAGCGCGGCGATGCCGGTCAAGCGTTTCTTCATGAGATGTCCTCTTCTCGGATCGTCGTTGATCGAAGGGCGCGCGCCTGCACCGCGCCTCGGCATCAGCGTAGGGAGCGGCGGACGCGCGCAGGAGACCCCGGACGCGGGAGCGCCGTGAGAGTCAACGGGTGTGCGCCACGGCGCAATCCGCCCCGCTCGGCGGCGACGCCGACGCGCGGTTCAGCCGCAGCGGCAGCGGAGCCCTCGGCCCCGGCGGAGGAGGGGGCTCTCAGCCCCGGCGGCGCAGCTCGCTGGGGGAGACGCCGTAGGTGGTCTTGAACAGCCGGCTGAAGTGCGCCGCGTCGGTGAAGCTCCAACGCGAGGCGATGGAGGAGACGGTGCGGTCGGCGAGCACAGGGTCGAGCAGATCGGCGCGGCAGCGCTCCAGTCGGCGCTCCCGGATCCAGGTCGACACCGTCATGTCCGCCTCACGGAACAGCGCGTGCAGGTGCCGGGTCGAGATGTAGTGCGCCGCGGCGATGCTTCCCGGCGACAGCGTCGGGGAGGCGAGATGCTGATCGATGTGCTTCGTGATCTTCTGCAGGAGCAGCTGCCGCGGATCCCGCTGCCCGGGATCGGCATCGAGGATGCTCGAGAAGAGCGTGCCGAGCAGATCGAGGCTCGTGTGGGCGAGCTTCGTCCGTACCTCGTCGGTGAGCGGGGACAGCTGCGCGGGGAACTGCGAGAGGAACGCCGTGATCACCGGCGTGAGCGCGGAGTGCTGCTGATTCAGAGAGACCGCCGTCAGCTGCTCGGTGAGCGGGATCGGCAGCTCGAGCCGATCCTTCGGGAACATCATGATGAGATTGCGGAAGTCCTCACCGAACAGCAGCGAGTACGGACGGGAGGTGTCGTAGACCGACAGGTCCCCCGGTCGCATCACTACCTCCCGGCCGTCTTGCACGAGGATGCTGCTGCCCGAGAGCAGCAGGCTCAGCTTGTAGTACCCGGCGCCACCGTTCGCGATCGTCCCGGCGGTGCGTTCGACGAGGTGCGGTTTCGCCGCGACCTCGGTGAAGATGACGTCGTCGGCCTCGGCCGAGCTCAGCCTCGCGACGAACGGCTCGCCTCGATCCGCGGTGACCTCCAGAGGCACGAATGAGGCGCTGACCTGCGCCTGGAAGGCGCTCAGCGAATCGGCTTGCGCGATATGGGGACGAGACCTCGGGACATCCTGCGACGCTGCAATCTGCATGAACTCTCACCTCTTCCGGATCAGGATACACCGTGGTACCGCGAGGCGGACCGGCGCCGTACGGCGCCGTACAGGCCTATACTCGGCAGTGACGGCGACGGCGGCGTGAGACACGCACCCGCGCCGGCCGCGTCCGGGCAGACTCCGGGCGGACGCAAGCGTAAGGAGCGGGCGTGCACATCACGACGACCGAGCACGTGGAGGCGAAGCACCGGATCGAGTTCTGGGAGTCCTGGAACCAGTCCTCCCTCGTCGGGCTGCGCTGCTCGACGCCGAAGCCCGACGCGTTCAACGCGATCTCCATGCAGCAGTCGCTCGCCGGCAGCGTGATCACGCGCATCCAGGCCGCCCGGCACATCATCGATCGCAACGCGCAGAGCATCTCCGCGGTTCCCAAGCACTCGGTCTTCGTGAGCACGCTGCTGCGCGGTTCCGCATTCATCTACCATGCGGAGGGCATGCAGATGCTCCGTCCGGGCGACGCCTTCGTGTACTCGACGATGCACCCCTACCTCCTCGGATTCGATCGGGACGTGGATCTGCTCATCGTCGATCTCGATGCCAGTACGGTGCACGATGAGTGGGGGCGTGCTCCGCTCGCGGCCCCCGAGGTGACCGCGAGCAGCGGGCAGGCCGGCCTCATCACCGACGAAGCGCTCCGGTTGCTCGACGCGCCCGAGGGTGATCCACCCTCGACCGAGCGGCTCGCCGACTACTGCAGGGGCCTCCTCATCGGCGAACGTGGCTCCGACGTGCTGTACTCGCGCGCCGTCGCCGCGATCGACTCCGGATTGCCCCACCCGGACTTCGACGTGCCGGCGCTTGCCCGCGCCGTTCACCTTTCCGAGCGGCACCTCCGCCGCGTGTTCGCGGAGCACGGTGGCAGCCCGGGGGCCGCGATCCTCGGCGCGCGACTCGACCGGGCGCGCGCGCTCCTGGCCGAGGGCGCTCGTCGCACCGTGAGCGACGTCGCGGCCGCCTGCGGGTTCGGCTCGCCGTCGGTGTTTGCGCGGGCGTTCCGGGCGAGATACGGTGCGAGCCCGAGCGAGCTGCGGGGCGCGGCGCGACAGCCGGAGGCGTCCGCGGCGCGCTCGGGTCGGACCGGGGAGGGTGCTCAGACGGGCTGGGCGTCCGGGTAGCGCACGACGCCCAGCGGGTAGATGTGTCCGCCCGCGCGGCTGTGCTCGGACTCGCCGGCGCCGTTGATGCCGAGGAAGATTCCAGTCGTCATGAGGTTGTAGCCGAGATCATGCAGCCACACGCTCGCGACCGAGATGCGGAACTCGCGGAAGCAGAACAGGTACAGCCCGTCGTCCAGCTTCCAGACCGTCGACAGATCCATGTCGCCGTGCCCGCGCTGCACGCCCTGCAGGTTCTGCCAGGCATATCGCTCGGTCGACATGTAGACGTGCTCGTAGAGGTGCTCGGGGCTGTAGCGGTAGATGTTGCGCATGCCGATGAGGTCGCGCGACTCCGCGGGTACCTCGCCGTTCGGCTCCGCACCGTCGACCGTGGCCGCCGTGAAGTCCTGCTTCACCTGCGGTTCGCCCGCCACCTTCTCGGAGTCGATGCGCGAGCGGGTGACGATCGCGCGCCCGGTGCGCTCGCTCCACACGATGGTGAGCGCCTCGCGTTCCCGGGACTCGAGCGGCAGATTGAGGAAGTACACGCCCTCGCGGATCTGCACGGCATCGTAGGGATCCTCCGCCCCCGCCTCGTCGAGGGCGCCCGTCGCGCTCCACGCGACGGTGCCGTCCGTGAACTCGGCGGCGATGGTGCCGCCGTCGGCCAGCGTGAGGCGGAGGCTCCGCCCCGCGAGTGAGACGCCGGGCAGCCGGTAGGTGTCGATGCCCGCGGCGAACTCGTCGTAGCTCGCCCAGTCGTCGACGCCTCGACGGTCCTCGGCCAGTGCGCCGACCTGTGCTTCCTGGGGGTCGTATTCATGTGTCGTCTCCTTCGATGTGCGTGGGATGGGAAGTCATTGGACGTCGCCGGACGGGCCGACGCCGTCGGGGTCAGCCGTTCGGCAGCAGCACGGCCTTCATCACGCCGTCCCGCTTGCCGCGCACGAGATCGAGCGCCTCCGCTGCTCGCTCGAGCGGGAACCGGTGGCTGACGAGCTCCGCGAAGGGGTACTCCGCGCGCGCGAGCAGGCCGATGGCGGGCGTGAAGCCGCCGGCGGAGAGGAAGGACGCGACGATCTCGACCTCCCGCAGCAGAATGTCCTCGTCCTGGAGGAAGGCCACGGGCACCCGGCTGCCGATGGCGCCCGCGAGCACCGTGCGACCCCCGCGGCGGGTCATGCGCACCGCCTGCTGCTGCGCCTCGGCGACGCCGGCGATCTCGATCACGACGTCGGCGAGACGGCCGTCCAGCAGTCCGCGCAGCTCGGCGATCGGATCGTCACTGGAACGGGTGTTGATGACCGCGTCGACGCCGAAGCCGGCGCCCCGGGCGAGCCGCTCGTCGCGGGTGCCGACGAGGATCACACGGCGCGCGCCGGCCTCTCGGGCGGCGGCGGCCGCGAGCAAGCCCACGGGCCCGGGGCCGATGATGACGACGTCGTCGCCGAGCGAGACGCCGCCGCGCGCAACGCAGCGGCAGGCGACGGCGAGCGGCTCGACGAGCGCCGCGGCGTCCCAGGGGATCGCCGGGTCCAAGCAGTGCACGATCGCGCCGCGGGGTACGAACAGGAGCTCCGCGTAGCCGCCCCAGAAGCCGGGAGCCTGCGCCTGGGTCAGGCTGATCCCGTACTGGCGACCGGGGCCGCCGTTCACGACGTCGTCCTCGGCGCAGATATTGTACTCGCCGCGCCGGCACCAGTCGCAGGTGCCGCAGGGGAGCAGCATCTCGACCGCGACGTGGTCGCCGACCTCGAGCCCGCGCGCGGTGCGCGCCCGCTCGCCGATCCGAGCGACCTCGCCGACGAACTCGTGGCCGGGGACGACCGGGAACGGGTCGCCGATGTGCCCGTCGAGCACGTGGAGATCCGTGGCGCAGATCCCCACCCGGCGGACGCGGACGAGAAGGTCGTCGTCGCCGACGACGGGGACCGGGTTCGTCTGCACCTCGATCGTGCCGGGGGCGGTGAAGACGATCTGCTGCGCGGTGGTCATGAACGACTCCTCATCGAGCTCGGTGCGTGGGTGATTTCATCCTGACGCGCCGCGGCGACGGGCGCATGACCGATCCGGCCGAGGCGCCGTGCAATTCCGGCCGCGCCGGATCCGGCCGGTTCCGCGCCATCGGTCCGGCTCTTTACGATGACTACGCAACCACCGCACAACGGCGTACGAAGGGTCAACTTCCATGGAACAGTTCCATCACCGCGGCTATGTCTCGACCGATCCGCGGATCCTCCCTGCCGACGGCACCGGCATCGACCGCCCCGCGGAGATCCCGGAAGAGCTCGACGTCCTGATCGTGGGCACCGGGCCCGCCGGCATGATCGCCGCGGCCCAGCTGTCGCGCTTCCCCGAGCTCACGACGCGGATCATCGACTCCCTGGACGCCCGCCTCGAGATCGGCCGGGCCGACGGCATCCAGACCCGCTCGGTGGAGACCTTCGACGCCTTCGACTTCGCGGAGGAGATCACCGCGGAGGCCTTCAAGCTCACGTCGATGAACTTCTGGGGCCCCGATCCGGCCGACCCCTCCCGGATCATGCACACTGGCTGGGCGGCCGACGACGACCGCGGCATCAGCGAGTACGTGCAGCTGATTGTGAACCAGACGCGCGTCTACGACTACTTCGAGCGGTACATGGCGTGGTCGCCCACGCGCAACGCCCCCGACTACGGCATCGAGTTCGTCGGTCTCGAGGAGCGGCCGGGCGAGCGCCACCCGCTGCACGTCACCCTCCGGCGCACCGCCGGGGAGCGCGCCGGTGAGGAGTTCACCATTCGCGCGCGGGCCGTCGTCGGCGCCGACGGCGCGCGTTCCCGGGTGCGCAAGGCGATCGGCGGATCGCTCGTGGGCGAACCGCAGAACCAGGCCTGGGGCGTACTCGACCTGCTTGCGGTCACGGACTTCCCCGACATCCGCACGAAGTCGGCGATCGCGAACGCGCACGGCTCGATCCTCGTCATCCCCCGCGAGGGCGGACACCTCTTCCGCCTCTACGTCGACATGGGCGACGTACCGCCGGGCGGCGGCGAGGCGATCCGCAGTAAGACAGCCGACGACGTGATCGCGCTCGCGCGGCGGATCCTCCACCCCTACACGCTCGACGTGAAGGAGGTCGTCTGGTCGACCATCTACGAGGTGAACCACCGCGTCGCCGACCGATTCGACAACGGCTCCGAAAAGCACGATCCGAACGTGTTCATAATCGGCGACGCGTGCCACACGCACTCCGCGAAGGCGGGCCAGGGCATGAACGTCTCGATGCAGGACGGCTTCAACCTCGCCTGGAAGCTCGGCTACGCTCTCACGGGGATCGGCGATCGCCGACTGCTCGACACGTACCACGCCGAGCGCCGGGTCACCGCGGTCAACCTCATCGACTTCGACAAGGAGCTGTCGAGCCGCTACGCCCACGCGGAGGAGGGCGAGAGCGACATCGAGGACTTCTACGTGAGGAACATCGAGTTCGCCGCCGGGCACATGACCGAGTACGAACGCTCGATCATCGTCGGCGATGCCGGGTTCCAGGAGCTCGCCGACGGGTTCCCTCTCGGAAAGCGCTTCAAGTCCGCCCCCGTCATGCGCCGGGCCGATGCCGCGCCGCAGCATCTCGGCCACACCCACCAGGCCGACGGCCGCTACCGCATCTACGTCTTCTCCGATCGCGACGGCTTCGCCACCGATGCCGCGGTCGCGCGCTGGGCACGCTGGATGGACGAGGCCGAGGCGTCGCCCGTGAACCGATACCGGCTGCGGGAGGGGGATCGCGATGCGACCTTCGACATCAAGGTGATCGCCCAGCAGCCCTTCGACGCCTTCGCGTTCGCGGACGCGCCGGCACTCTTCCGACCCGCGGTCGGCCCGTATGGGCTCACCGACTACACGAAGGTGTTCGCCGCGATCCCGGAGGACGACGTTTTCGCGGCGCGCGGGATCAGTCTCGACGGCGCCGTGGTGATCGTGCGGCCGGATCAGTATGTTGCAGCCGTGCTGCCGCTGGTACGGCCGGAACTCGTCGGTGCATACTTCGACGGCTTCATGGTCGGCTGATCCTGCCCGCCGTCCCGTCGTGTCCCCGACACGCCTCCCAGATCGATCCTGAAGGAGCCGTCATGCCCGCCGTACCCGTTCCATCTTTCCTCCCCGACGCCTTCGCCGGGCGGACCGTGCTCGTCACCGGGGGTACCTCCGGCATCGGCCTCGCCGCGGCGGCGATCTTCGCCCGGCTCGGCGCGGATGTCGTCGCCGTCGGCCTCGGCGCAGACCGCGTCCCCGTGCCCGAGGACGTGACGCTCGAACTCCGCGAGACGGACGTGACCGACGACGACGCCCTCGTCGCGCTCGTCGCCGGCTTCGACCGGCTCGACGTGCTCGTGCCCGCCGCGGGCATCAGCCTCGGCGATCGGGAACTCGAATGGGAGAGCTTCAATCGAGTGCTCGCGATCCAGCTGCAGGCCGTCTACCGGATCGCCCAGCTCAGCCGGGACCTGCTCGCCGCGGGCGGCGGCTCGGTCGTCACGATCGCATCGATGTACTCGTACTTCGGCGGCGGGAAGCGCGCCGCGTACTCCGCGGCGAAGGGCGGTGTCGTGCAGCTCACGAAATCGCTCGCCGAGGCCTGGGCGACCGACGGCATCCGCGTCAACGCCGTGGCGCCGGGCTGGATCGACACGCCCCTGCTCGACTCGATCGAGGAGCAGGCCGTTCGCGATCGCCTGCTCTCGCGCACACCGCTCGCGCGCTTCGGGCGCCCGGAGGAGGTCGGCCAGGCGATCGCCTTCCTCGCCTCCGATGCGGCGTCGTTCGTGACGGGCACGGTGCTCCCGGTCGACGGGGGGTATCTCACGACCGGGATCTGAGCCGCGCGGGCGGGGCCGGGGAGCCTGCGTCGCAGCCGCGCAGGGCGTCCGTTCGCGAGCGGGCGGCGCCCGCCGCGCCCGCTGTCGCGCTACCTCCGGACCGCGTCGAGCGAGGACTCGAGCGCGTCGAGCAGGATCGGCAGTTCGGCCTCGCCGAAGGCGAGCGGGGGGCGGACCTTGAGCACGCTCTCGTCCCGGCCGATCCGCGAGATGAGCACGTGCCTGGCCTTCATCTCCTCGACCACGCGCTTCGCGAGCCCCGGCGCCGGCTCGCCGTCGACGGCGAAGTCGAGGCCGAGGAACATGCCCGTCCCCTTCGCCGCACGCACGAAGTCGTGCGCCGCCGCGAACTCGTCGAAGCGCGCGCGGGCCGTGCGACCCAGCGCGAGCGCCCGATCCTGCAGACCGTGCTCCGCCATCTCGAGCAGCACTGCCTCGCCGGCGGCCGCGGAGACCGGGTTGCCGGCGAAGGTGTTGAAGAACTCGTTGGTCGATCCGAAGGCGTCGAGCACCGTCTCGCTCGTGACGACCCCGGAGATCGGGTGGCCGTTCCCCATGGGCTTCCCCATCGTCACGAGATCCGGGTCGAGCCCCGCGTAGCGGTGGCCCCACATCTCGCTGCCGGTGCGGCCGAAGCCGCTCTGCACCTCGTCGGCGATCACGAGCCCGCCGGCGGCGCGGACGCGCTCGGCGATCCCCGCGGTGAGCCCCGCGGGGACGCGGGGCATGCCCTCGGTGGAGAAGAGCGGGTCGAAGAGGCAGGCGGCGACGCCGAAGCCGGTCTCCTGCAGCGAGGCGATGGCGGCGTCGAGCTCGGCGAGGGCGTCCGCGAGCACCGCGGCCTCGGGGCGCTGATCCCGATCGAGGTCCGGGATCCGGAGCGTGCGCACGTTCGGATCGAGCGGCACCGCGGTCTGCAGCCCGGTCGTGAGCCCCGCGAGCGTGATCGTGGTGCCGTGATAGCTGTAGTCGGAGACGATCATGCCCGTGTGGCCGGTGAGCTGGCGCGCGATCCGGATCGCGAGCTCGTTCGCCTCCGAGCCGGAGTTGCCGAAGAGCACCCGGTCCAGCCGCGGCTCGAAGGTGTCGAGCAACCGCTCGGCATAGGCGACGACGCGCTCGTTGAGGTAGCGGGTGTGGATGTTGAGGGTCGCCGCCTGCTCGGCGATCGCGTGCACCACCCGCGGGTTCGCGTGCCCGACGTGCGGCACATTGTTGTAGCCGTCGAGGTAGCGCTCGCCGCTCGCCTCGGTGAACCAGACGCCGGAGGCCGAGGTGAACTGCAGCGGCTCATCGTAGAACAGGGGGGAGTACGGGCCGATCGTCAGGTTGCGGCGGGCGAGAAGCTCGGCGGTCGAGGTCATGGGGTTCCTTTCGCGATGAGGTCGCGGGCGAGCCGGACCACGTGGGGGAGGACCGTCGTGGCGTGCCATTCGGCGGTCGGTTCGCCGCGCCGGTCGGCCGACCAGCCGAGGTAGGTCAGGCCGCGGGCGAGGAGCATCGCGGGGAAGGCGGCTCGGTCGGCGTCGTCGAGGGGCCGGACCGCCTCGTACCCGGCGAAGAGCGCGGCGCGGTACTCCGCTGCGCGGGGGTGGGGCGTGTAGAAGTAGAGCGCGGTGGCGAGGTCGAAGAGGTGCCAGCCCGCCGCGAAGTCGTCGAAATCGATGAGCACGAGCCCATCGGCGGTGCGGAGCACGTTCTCCGGCGTGAGATCGGCGTGGATCGGGCCGAAGCGGTGCTCCGGGGAGCCGTAGGCAGCGAGATCCTCCCGGACGCGCGCGATGGCGCGCACGACGGTCTCCCGATCCGCTCCGGCGAGCTCGGCGAGGCGGAGCGGATCGCCCCAGGCGGGCTGCGCGCCGATGAGTCCCTCGAGATCCCAGTCGTCGCGGGGCACCGCCATCGCGTAGCCGGAGCGCGCGGTCGCGTCGTGGATGCTCGCGATGAGGCCGCCGAGCGCGCGGAAGTCCTCGGGCGGGAGCACGGCCGTGCCGTCGACCGCGGTGCGCTCATCGCCGAAGTTGCCGTGGTTGGCGATGCGGCGCTGCAGATCCACCTGGTGCGGTCCGGCGCGGCGCGCGCCTCCGACGACCTGGAATCCGCGGCCGTCCGCCGCCGGGACGAAATCGGGTACGGCGACGCCCTCGCCGTGGAGCGCGCGGACGAAGTCGAGCTCGCAGGAGAGCTCGGCGTCGCTGTGGTAGCCCTGGCGATGCACGCGGAGGACGTAGTCGTCGCTGCCGGCGGTGAGCGCGAACACGACGTTCTCGCGCTGCTTGAGCAGGGCGAGCTCCGTGCCGGCGGGCAGGCCGTACGCGGCGAGCGCTTCGCGCGCCAGCGCCTCGGCCGTGGGGAGGTCGATCGGGGCCATCTCGTCCTTTCGGTCCCGGCTCGGATGCGCCGGTGCGAATATCTATACTCGGAGTATAGGAAATGATCTCTGAGTTCACAACCGATCCGCGCACGGCGTAGGCTGGGGGTATGGGAGTCGGAGCGGAACCGCGGGCCGTCGGGAGTGCCGCGCGCGTGCCGAGCCTGCGCGAACGGCGGCGCGTCCGCACGCGCGCCGAGATCGTGGAGGCGGTTCTCGCCGTCATCGCCGAGGTGGGCGAGGCGGAGCTGACGATCGGCCGCGTCACCGCGGCCTCCGGCGTCTCGCGGGGGACCGTGTACGCGTACTTCCCCGATGGCCGCGACGAGCTGCTGCGTGCCGCCTACGCCCGGCTCGGAGAGCGCCTCGTGGGGCGCACGCGGCAGGCCGTCGCCGAGGCGCACGACTGGCGGGAGCGGCTCGCCGCGCATGCGGCGGCCCTCTTCGAGCTGGCGGCTGACGAGCGGATCGGGCGTTTCTACAACGTCACGGGTCCCGCGCTCGTCGCCGGAGGACCCGAGCGGGGCATCGGCTCGGGGGCGAGCGTCGAGATGATGCAGGAGGCGATCTCGGTGGCGCAGGCCGAGGGTGGGATCGATCCGGCGGTCGACGCCGCGGAGACCGCGGTGCTCCTCGTCGGCGCGCTCCGCGAGTCGGCGATCAGGGTCGCGGACGGGTCGGGGGCGTCCGAGCGCGCCTACGCCGGCTTCCGCAGGCTCGTCGACGGCCTCGCCGCCCGCAGCTGAGTGCGATCCGGATCCTCGCCCCGGTCGGGGCACTGGCTCCGCCGCGCTCGTGCCTTCGCCGCGCCCGCACCCGCGCCCTCCCGCACCCGCGCCCTCCCGCGCCCGCGCCCGCCCGCGCCCGCCCGCGCCCTCCCGCCCCCCCCGCGTCACGCGATTCGCACGTCAGTCGTTGCGACCTGGTGGCGTCGGAACTGACATCTCCTGACGTGCGAAGAGCGGGATCTGGGTGCGGGAGCGCGGGAGACGAGTGCCGGCTGGCCGAGGCGGCCCGCGTGCGAGTGCGCCGGCGGCGTCGTGTACCCTGGACCGGTACGTAATTCGTTCATATAGCGAATCGCTTGTTCATTTATCGACAAAGGAGTCCTGAATCCCATGATGTCCGCCACCGCCCCGGCCGCACAGCGGCGTGAGCTCCGCCGCGTCGCCGCCGCCACGGTCATCGGTACCACCATCGAGTGGTACGACTTCTTCCTCTATGCGAGCGCCGCCGGCCTCGTCTTCGGCAAGCTCTTCTTCGAGCCGGCCGGAGCGCAGGCCGCCACGATCATCTCCTTCGCCACGGTCGGCGTGAGCTTCCTCTTCCGGCCGCTCGGGGCGTTCCTCGCCGGGCACTTCGGCGACCGGATCGGACGCAAGGCGATGCTCGTCATCACGCTGATCCTCATGGGTGCGTCGACCACCCTCATCGGCGTGATCCCGACCTACGAGACGGCCGGTCTGCTCGCGCCGATCCTGCTCATGCTGCTGCGCATCCTGCAGGGCCTGTCCACGGGCGGCGAATGGGGCGGGGCCGTCCTCATGGCGGTCGAGCACGCCCCCGACGCGCGCCGCGGGCGCATGGGCGCCTTCCCGCAGATCGGCGTACCGCTCGGCATGCTGCTGGCCTCCGGCGTCCTCGCGCTCATGACCGGCGTCGTGTCGCCCGGTGACGCGTTCCTCGAGTGGGGGTGGCGCGTGCCGTTCCTCCTCAGCATCATCCTGGTGGTCGTCGGCATCGTCGTGCGACGTACGGTCGAGGAGAGCCCCGTCTTCACGGAGATCGCCGAGCGCAAGGAGCGCAGCTCCATGCCGGTCGTGCAGCTCTTCGCGAAGCACGGCCTGCTCGTGCTGCTCGCCGCGCTCACGTTCGCCGGCAACAACGCGGCGGGGTACATGACGACCGGCGGGTTCATCCAGAACTACGCGACGACCCCGCTCGCCGAGGGCGGCTTCGTCGGCATGGAGCGCACGCCCGTGCTCCTCGCCGTCGCGGGCGCCTCGGTGGTGTGGCTGATCTGCACCTTCGTCGCGGGCGTCGTCTCCGATCGGATCGGGCGCAAGAAGACCTACATCATCGGCTGGGTCGCGTTCCTCGCGGTGCTCTTCCTGCTCTTCCCGCTCGTGAACACCGGGAACGTCTGGCTCCTCTTCCTCGGCCTCGCGCTGTTCTCCATCGGCAACGGCTTCACGTACGGGCAGCAGGCCGCCTACTTCGCGGAGCTCTTCCCTGCCTCGATCCGCTATTCGGGCGTCTCGATCACCTACGCGATCGGCGCCATCCTCGGCGGTGCATTCGCCCCGATGATCTCGGCATGGCTCGTCGCGGCTACGGGCACCTCGACCTCGGTGGCGTACTACATCGGTGCCGTCATGGTCGTCGCGTTCGCCGCGACGCTGCTCCTGCGCGACCGCACGGGGATCGACCTCGGCGCGGACAACGAGGGGGCGCAGCAGCGCGGCCATTTCGTCTGGCAGAAGTAGCGCCCAGGCGCCGCTCTCGGCGCTGTTCTTCCCCGAACGGCCGTCCCTTCTTTCGGAGGGGCGGCCGTTCCTGCGTGTGCGCGCCGTCCGTGGCGGCCCTCCGCGCGGTATCGGCCGCCCCGCGCGCGACCGGCGGCGTGCCGCCGTGTCCCGCTCCGCTCTGGCCTGCGGGCCCCTTGCCATTCTGCGCCGCCGTTTCGCCCTCTGCCGTCCGCCCTGCGCCGTCCCGCATTGGCTCTCAGTTGCCCCGCGCTGCCCCGCTATGGCTCTCAGCTGCTCCGCCCCGCTCTGCTCATCTCTCCCGCGCCGCTCGCCCCGATTCGGGTCACTCCGGCAGGGTTGCCCGGATCAGGGTCGTTCCCGCAGGGTGCTGAGATTCCGAACCCTGCCGAAGTGACCCGAACTCTCGCATGAGAGCCGCGGCAGCGAGGCGTGGCAGCGAGGCGTGGCAGCGGTCACGGCCGCTGCAGCGGCAGAAAGGCGCGGGGACTCGCGCGGGCGGGTGGGACGCCCAGGCGAGGAAGGACCCTGCGCAGGACGAGAAGCCGAGGTCTACGCGCTGTTTCGCACGTCAGTCGTTGCGACTTGAGGCGCCGTGAAGTCGCAACGACTGACGTGCGAAGAGACGGAGGTGGAAGGGCGAAGGCGGAGGTGGCGACGGAAGGATTGAGGTGGAGACGGAAGCACGGAGTCGGAGTCGGAGTTGGAGGCGAAGGGGCGAAGGCGAAGGGGCGAAGGCGCAGGTGCGGGGGGCGGGGGCGCGGGCAGGAGAGCGCCGGGCGGCGGGACGAGAGGAAGCGCAGAGGGTCGGGCGGAAACGGAACGCCTAGAGCGCGTCCAGGAAGTGCTCGACGGCGGCGCGCGTGCGGGCGGTGCGGTCGGGCGCCGGATCGAAGTCGCCGAGGAACACGTTGCCGAGCGCGGCGGTGAGCACGCCCTGGGCGGCGACCTCGTGCATCTCGGGAGCGAGGTGCGGTTTCGCCACGGCGATGAGCTCGGCGAGGCGCCTCCGCGCGGAGGAGTACGCCTGCGTGAGCACGGCGGCGATCTCGGGAGTCGTCCGTGCCAGGTCCACGAAACCGAAGACGATCGCGTTCTCCGCGCCGGTCGCGGCGAAGACCTCGCCGAAGAGGTGGTCGACGGCCCCGTCGAGATCCTGCACCTGCCCGGGGAGCACGGCGAGCGCTCCCTGGTCGTCCGCGTAGAAGGCCCGGGCGGTGTCGAGGAGCAGCTGGTCGCGGTTCCCGACGAAGTGCCGCACGTGTCCGCGGGACATGCCCGCGGCGTCGGCGATGCGGTCGAGCGTCGTGCCGCTGATGCCGTGCTCCACGATGGTGCGCAGCGTCGCGTCGATGATCTGCTCGCGACGCTCGTCGGCGACGGATGGGCGTGCCATGGGGTCCTCTCCGGTGCGGGGTGGTGCGGATGGTTCGGGGTGGTGCGGATGGTTCGGATGGTGCGGGGCTGCGGGATGGTGCGGGATCGTGCGGGATCGTGCGGGGCTGCGGGGTAGTGCGGGGTAGTGCGGGATGGTGCGGGGCTGCGGGAAAGCTCGGGATGCTGCGGGACGGTACGGGACGGAACGGGGTGTTGCGGGGTGGATCGGGACGGCGCAACCCCTCGAAGCCTCGGGGCCCCGGAACCCCGAGAGCTCCCGAGAATTCTCGGGAACTCGCGGGAATCGTGCAGCGCGGCGGCCGGGGTCGGCGACCCCGTCGCGCCGGGCCCGTCCTCGAAGACTAGCGAGAAAATCGCGGCTTGCAAAAATTGTCTAGTCAGACTTGACTAAATACTGGATCGCATCGTACGGTGGCTCCACCGGCGGCGTCCGGGAGGATCGGCGAACTGCGGATCCTGCGATCCACGCGTCACGAAGGAGCGACATGGCGGACTACCAACGACTCGGCCCGGCCCCGGTAGGGGAGCGGGCACGCGAGGAGCGCGTGCGCACCCGCGACGGCGTGCACCTCGCCACCGATGTGTACCTCCCCTTCGACGCGGCGGGCGTCCCCGACGGGTCACCGGGGGACACGGTGCTCATCCGACTGCCCTACGACAAGAACGGCGAGTACACCTTCATTCCGCTCGTCGCCGAGTACCTCGTCGCCCACGGCTATCGCGTGGTCGCGCAGGACGTGCGCGGCAAGTTCCGTTCCGAGGGCGAGGCGCTGCTCTTCGTCAACGAAGTGCGCGACGGCGCGGACACGCTCGATTGGATCGTCGCCCAGTCGTGGTCGAACGGCCGGGTCGCGATGTGGGGCGACAGCTACTACGGCTACACGCAATGGGCGGCTGCGGCGAGCGGCCATCCCGCGCTGCGGGCCATCGCGCCCCGCGTGACCGGCACGGGGCTCGGCGAACCGGTGCGACGCGCCCCGGGGGATCGGGTGCGCGCGGTGGAGATGGGGATCACCAACATGTACCCGCTCACCCACTTCGCCGGCAACGACACCTTCCACTGGGAGCCCGATTGGTCCCGTCGCGACTTCGCCGTGCAGGCGGAGGCGTTCCAGAGCTGGGCCGGAAGCCGATCGATCTCCTACGACCAGTGGGTGCCGCATCCGGTGACCCTGCCCCGCTTTCCGAACGGGAGCCCGTTCGCGGGGCGCTCCGTCCCCGTGCTGCACACGATCGGCTGGTGGGACAACTGCGCTCCGCTCTCCTGGGCGGACGTCGCCGAGATTCGCCGGCGCCCCGGGTGGGACGCGCACCACTACCTCCGCATCGAATCCATCGACCATGAGAACTACCGGCTCCACGAGGCCCCGGGAGACCGCACGCCCGAGCGCAGCGAGGCGCAGATCCGGGCGCTGCTGCCCGCGATGCTCGACCCCGCGCTCGACTTCTTCGCGGTGTTCGTGCGCGGCGAGGGCTCCCCGGCCGACATCCCCCGCGTGGCGTGGAGTCTCGCCGGCACCGACGAGGAGCGCATCGCCCCGGCGTGGCCTCCCGCGGGGACCCAGCGGGTCACGCGCTACGCCACGGCGGAGGGCGGCCTCGCGGCGGAGCGCCCCGACGGGGAGGCCGAGTGCAGCTGGGTGCACGATCCCGAGGATCTCGTGCCGTCGAGCGCGCCCGATGCGTTCTCCTACCTCCTCCATCTCCCGGACGAGGCGCCGATCGGCGCCCGCGAGGACGTGCTGGTCTTCACCGGCCCCCCGCAGCCGGCCGATGCGGACCTCGCCGGCCCCGTCGCCGCGCGCGTCCGCGTGCGATCCACCGGCCCCGTCCTGGACTGCTTCGTGCGGCTGCTCGACGTCTCCCCGGACGGAACCGCGCTCCGCATCGCGCGGGGGCAGCAGCAGCTGCACGACGCCCAGGAGCCAGGCACCCTCGAGATCGACCTCGGCCACGTCGGGTACCGGCTGCGCGCCGGGCACCGCCTCCGGGTCCACGTCTCGAGCAGCGATTACCCCGAGTTCCTGCCGCAGCCGGGCACGGGCGGGGATCCGTGGACCGAGGGGATCGACACCGTCCCGAACACCCAGACCCTCACGATCGGCGGCGCCGAGGCGCTCGCCCTCGACCTTCCCGTACTGAACGGAGTCCTCGCATGACCGCCGACGCCCCGCGCACGGACCCCGCGGTGCTCGCCGCGCTGCCTGAGCCCCGCCTCGAGTTCGTCTTCGAGATCCGAGCGACGATCGCGCCGGAGTACCGCATCGGCCGCGGCGCCGACGAGGCGTTGAGCTTCACCCCGGTCGTCGGCGGCAGCGTCGACGGTCCTGCGCTTCGCGGCGAGGTGCTCTCCGGCGGCGGCGACTGGGCGGTGACCCGCTCCGGCACCGCCCAGCTCGAGGCGCGCTACCTCATCCGTGCGGATGACGGCGCCGTCATCGACGTGCTGAACCGCGGCTACTTCCGCGCCGCGTCGGAGCTCCTCGACCGCATGGAGGCGGGGGAGGACATCCCCGAGGCGACGCCGGGGCTGTACTTCCGCACGGCTCCCGTGTTCCAGACCGATGCGCCCGCGCACCGCTGGCTGGCCGAGCACCAGTTCGTCGGCCTCGCCAGAGACGACCGCGGCCAGGTGTGCATCCGGATCTTCGTCCTGCGCTGATCCGCCCCGCGGAGCTCTGGCCCGCGACGCCCCATCCGGCTGCCCGTCCGGCGGCCGCCGCCGAAACCCCTCAGGACCCCGCACGACCGCATCCGCCCCATCGACGAGGCGCCTGCGCACCCGAAAGGACCCACGATGACCCGCATCGCACCCACCGCCGTGCTCGCGCTCGGCGCCGCCGCCGCGCTCGCCCTCACCGCATGCGCCCCCCGTGACGGCGGGGGCGGCGGAGAGGCCCTCGCCCCGCCGGAGCTCGTCACCGCGCTCCCCGCGGCGACGACCCCCGTCGACGAGGTGACCTGGTCGATCGTCGAGGGCGAGCCCGCGACGCTCGATCCGGTCTCCTCCGCCAACCTCATCATTCCGAACCTCTGCGACAACCTGCTGTCGCTGCAGCCCGACTTCTCGGTCGAACCGGGGATCGCGACGAGCGCGGAGTGGGCGGATCCGACGACCTTCGTCATCGAGCTGCGCGACGACGTGACGTTCTGGGACGGCTCGCCGGTCACCGCCGAGGACGTCGTCTACAGCCTCGAACGCAACCGTTCGCCCGAGTCGCAGTGGTTCAGCGCGTTCGCGCTCGTCACCGGGATCGCGGCGAGCGGTCCGCATGAGGTCACGGTCACCTTCTCCGCACCCGACTCGACCTTCCGCGATGCGCTCGCGGGCCAGGGCGGCGCGGTCATGAGCGCCGCGTTCGGCGCCGGCGCCGGCGACGGCCTCGGCACCTCCGAGGCCGGACTGATGTGCACCGGGCCCTACGAGCTCGCCGCCGACGGCTGGACGCCGGGCAGCGAGATCGTGACGACCGCGAACCCCGACTACTGGAACGGCGCCCCGCTCGTCGACACTCTGAGGTACGTCTTCGTCTCGGACGCCTCGACGCTCGCCACGGCGCTCACCGAGGGCGAGATCGACGGCGCGCTCAACGTCTCCCCGAGCTCCCGCGCCGCCTTCGAGGGCGAGGGCGCGGGCCGGCTCGTGGTCGGCCCGTCGACGGCGTCCTACAGCTTCGGCCCGGCGAGCGCCGAGGGCCCCGCGGCCAATCCCGACATCCGTCGCGCGCTGAGCCTGGCGATCGATCGCGAGCAGTACATCGACACGGTGCTCAACGGCCTCGGCGAGGTGCAGCGGACGATCGTGCCCGAGTTCACCTTCCAGGAGCTCTCGGCCGCCGACGTCTACCAGGAGGGCTACGATGCGCTCGCCGCGCCTGGGGTCGACCTCGACACGGCGACGCAGCTCGTCGAGGACAGCGGCGAGGACGTGAGCGAACCGCTCGTCTTGGCCGTCCCCGCCGGGGCGACCGAGTTCAAGAACACCGCGCAGATCGTGCAGAGCGCCGCGAAGCAGATCGGGCTCACGATCGAGATCGATGAGATGCAGGCCTCAGACTTCGGCGCGATGTTCTACGACGCGAGCGCGCGGGAGGGGATCGACCTCGTCGCCACCCAGGGCTACCTCGAGACGCCTGGCGTGCTCGGCTACCCGAGCCTCTTCATGCTGCCCGAGGAGCTCGGCGGCGTCTTCAACTGGAGCGGGTATGCGAACGCGGACGTGACGGCGCACATGCAGGCCGCGCGCACCGCGACCGACGAGCGCACGGCCGCGCAGGAGTTCGTCGCCGCGCAGGAGATCTTCGCCCCCGACATGCTGCAGGTGACGCTCGCCGGCGCGTACCAGCTGAGCTACGTGAACGACGGCCTCACCGGGATCACGAGCTCCGTCGCCATGTACAGCAGCCCGTGGGCGCTCCACCTCGGCGGCGAGTAGCGGACCGCGCGGGGAGAGGACGATGACGTGAACGGATGGCTCATGCGGACGCTGCTCGGCAGGATCGGCGGCCTCGCGCTGACGCTCTTCCTGGCGAGCGTGGTGATCTTCTCGGCGCTGCTGCTCACCCCGGGCGACCCCATCGCGGCGCTCGCCGGCGGGGCGAAGCCCACGCCCGAGCTCGTCGCGCAGATCCGGGCGGAGTACCACCTCGACGATCCGATCTGGGCGCGGTACCTGCAGTGGCTCGGCGGCGTCCTCACGGGCGACTTCGGGCGGTCCTTCGTGTACCAGACGGATGTGCTCGGGCTCATCGCCCCGCGCTTCGCGGTCACACTGCAGCTCGTCCTCCTCACCGTCGTGATGATCCTCATCGCCGGGGTCGGCTCGGGCATCCTCGCCGCGACCCGCGGGCCGGCCGTGGATCGCGCGGTCGGGCTCCTCACGGCGCTCGGCATGGCGCTGCCCACCTTCGTCGTCGCGATCCTGCTCATCTGGGTGTTCGCGAAGTCGCTCGGCTGGTTCCCCGTCTACGGCGAGGGGGCTCCCGGACTCGACCGCTTCTGGCATCTCGTCCTCCCTGCCGCGTCCCTCGCCGTCATGTTCATCGCCTACATCAGCCGGGTCACCCGCAGCTCGCTCGTGGCCCAGCTCCATTCGGAGCACGTCGAAACGGCTCGGGTGCGCGGGATCCCGCGGGGCCGGATCTTCCGCGTGCACGTCTTCCGCAACGCGGCCCCGCAGATCCTCGCGATCTCCGGCACCACGATCGCGGGGCTGTTCGCGGCCGCGGCGATCGCGGAGCAGGCCTTCGGCCTCGGCGGGATCGGCTCGCTGCTGACCGAGGCCGCGGCCCGCAAGGATCTGCCGGTCGTGCAGCTGGTGTCGCTGCTGCTCGTGACCATCTTCGTGGTGCTCAACGCGGTCGCCGATCTCGTGAGCGCACTCATCGATCCCGACAGCGTGAACGCAGGGAGGCCGGCATGAGCGTCGCACAACTCGCGGGCGGCCGCGTCCCGCGCACCGCCAGGCGCGCGGCCCGGAAGGACTGGCTGTTCCGTACCGCCCTCGTGGTGTTCGGGATCATCGCCGCCGCGGCCGTCGCCGGCCCCTGGATCGCCCCCTACGACCCGACGGAGCTCTACGTCGGCGACGTGAACGGCATCGGCTCGCCCGCCCATCCGCTCGGCACCGACGACGTGGGCCGCGACATCCTCTCGCGGGTGCTCGAGGGCGCCCGCACGAGCGTGATCGCGCCCATCGCGGTCGTGCTGCTGTCGACGCTCCTCGGATCGGCCCTCGCGATCGCGGCGGCCTGGTTCGGCGGGATCGTGCGGGGCACGATCGCCCGCGTGATCGACGTGATCTTCGCGATCCCCGGGCTCGTGCTCGCCGTGCTCGCCGTCGCCATGTTCGGCAAGGGCGTGCTCGCCCCCGTCATCGCCCTGTCCATCGCCTACATCCCCGTCGTCGCGCGCCTCACGCAGACCGCGGCATCCCGAGAGCTCGGCGCTCCGTACATCGCGGCGCTGCGGGTCCAGGGGGTCTCCGGGGCGGCGATCTGCTTCCGGCACCTCGTGCCGGCGCTCGTGCCCGTCGTCGCCGCCCAGGTCGCGGTCGGCTTCGGCTACGCGATGCTGGATCTCGCGGCGATCTCCTTCCTCGGGCTCGGGGAGCAGCCGCCCGCCGCGGACTGGGGGACGATGATCGCGAGCGGGCAGGCCGGCATTCTCGCGGGGGCGCCGGAGCAGTCGCTGTACCCGGCGATCCTCGTCGTCCTGACCGTGCTCTCCGTGAGCATCATCGGGGCGCGCATCACCACCTGGGCAGAGGAGAAGGAACGATGACGGCACCCGTGCTCGCGCTCGAGGCGCTCAGCATCCGGACCCCGGACCGCGCGCTCGTGCACGACTGCACGCTCGAGGTCGGGGCAGGGGAGGCCGTCGGCCTCGTCGGCGAGTCGGGTTCGGGGAAGACCCTCTCGGTGCGCGCCGTCGCGGGGCTCCTGCCGGCCGGCTTCACGACCGGCGGCGCGGTGAGGATCCTGGGACGCGACATCGCGGAACTCCCGACGGGCGAGCTGCGCGAGCTGCGCGCGCGCCGCATCGGCATGATCTTCCAGACCCCGCGCGCGCATCTCAACCCCCTGCGCACCATCGGGGACTTTCTCACCGAGGCGCAGGTGACCGTCGGCGGGGTCTCACCCGACGCCGCCGTCCGACGCGCTCGCGAACTCCTCGACGAGGTCGGCATCAACGACCCCGGCCGGCGGCTGCGGCAGTATCCCGCCGAGCTATCCGGAGGCCTCCTGCAGCGGGTCATGATCGCGGCGACGCTCGCGATGGATCCCGAGATCCTGCTCGCCGACGAGATCACGACGGCGCTCGATGTGACGACGCAGGAGGAGGTGATGGCGGTGATCGGCGAGCTGCGGCGGGACCGGCGGCTCTCGATGCTGTTCATCACGCACGATCTCGCGCTCGCGGGCGCCGTCTGCGACCGGGTCGCCGTCATGCGCGAGGGGCGCACCATCGAGACCCTCGCCGCCGCGACCATGCGGCGCGACGCCCGCGCGGCCTACACGAGGACCCTCATGTCCGCGTCCCTCGACTCGGGCGTCCCCGGCACCGCCGCAGCGGCGGCTCCGGAATCACCGGCCGCCCCGACTGCCGGATCGCGGCCGATTCTCGAGGTGGCGGGGCTGCGCAAGTCCTTCCGCGTCCGCAGCGCGAGCGGAGGCGGGCGCGAGGACTTCATCGCCGTCGACGACGTGGCCTTCGCGCTCGACGCCGGCGGCTCGCTCGGCATCGTCGGCGAGTCGGGATCGGGCAAGTCGACCACGGCCCGCATCATCTGCGGTCTCGAGCGCGCCGACGCCGGCGTCGTGACCGTCGCGGGCGCCGATTGGAGCCTCCCCGCGCGGGGCGGCGCCGAGCGGCGCGTGCGCGCGAAGACCGTCCAGATGGTCTTCCAGGATCCGTACCAGTCGCTCGACCGCCGGCAGAGCGTCCGCCAGTGCCTGCGCGAGGCGATCCGCGTGCACCGCCGAGCTGCGGCCGCGGCCGAGATCGAAGCGCGGATCGCCGAGCTCATGGCGCAGGCGCGGCTCGATCCCGCGCTGCTCGACGCCCGCCCGCGGGCGCTGTCAGGCGGGCAGCGGCAGCGCGTCGCCATCGCCCGCGCGCTCGCCGCGGATCCCGAGATCATCGTGCTCGACGAGGCGGTCTCCGCGCTCGACGTGACCACGCAGGTCGAGATCCTCACCCTGCTCGACGGCATCCGGCGGGAGACGGGCGTCGCGCTGCTCATGATCACCCACGACCTCACGGTGATCCGGCGACTGTGCGACCGGGTCGTCGTGATGCGCTCCGGCCGCGTCGAGGAGGCGGGCACGGCGGCGCAGATCCTCGACGCACCCCGCGCCGAGTACACTCGCGAACTGCTCGACTCCATTCCCCGGGAGGGATGGACACCCCGCCGCCGGCGGCTCGGCCGCACCTCGGCGATCCCGATCCGCACCGGCCCGCTCCCCGCGGGCCTCCCGAACGACGACATCCCCACGACAGGAGCGACGACATGACCCAGGCACTCCCCGCAGACCTCTGCATCGTCTCCGGCCGGGTCTTCGACGGCCGCGTCCGCACCGGCGGCACGGCCGTCGCGGTGCGGGGCGAGCGCATCGTGGCCGTCGGCGACGACGCGCGCATCCTCGCGCTGCGCGGCCCCACGACGCGCGTCATCGACGTGCGCGGCGGACTCATCGCCCCCGGGTTCGTCGACGCCCACGTGCACGCCGCCTTCGCCGGCGTCGAGCGGCTGAGCCTCGACCTGAGCGGCGCGCGCGATGTCGAGGAGACGCTCGCGCTGATCGCGCGGGCCGCCGCCGCGGCGCCGCCGGGGGAGTGGCTCACCGGAGGCGGCTGGAGCCACGAGCTGTTCCCGCACCCGACGCGCGCCGTGCTCGACGAGATCGCGCCGGACCGGCCCGTGGCGCTGTCGGACGCCGGGCACCACACGCTGTGGGTGAACTCGCGCGCACTCGCGCTCGCGGGCATCACGCGCGACACCCCGCAACCGCGCAACGGGCGCGTGCACACGGACGCGTCCGGAGAGCCGACCGGCTACCTCAACGAGACCGCGGCCGAGCTCGTGGGGCGGGCGATCCCTCCCGCCGGCGAGGACGAGATCGTCGCCGGGCTGCTGAACGCCCAGGAACATCTCTGGTCGCTCGGGATCACCGGCTGGCACGAGGCGATTCTCGGGGAGTACAACGGCAAGGCCGATTGCTCGGCCGCCTACGTCAGGAGCATCCGCGAGGGGACGCTGCCGAGCCGCGTCTCCGGGGCGCTGTGGATCGCCCCGGGCCTGCGCGGCGCTGAGGTGCCCGGCCTCGTCGAGCGATTCATCCGCCTGCGCGCAGAGCACGCCGCGGCGGGCTTCGCGACGGGCACGGCGAAGGCGATGATCGACGGGGTGCCGCACGGCGGCACGGCAGCGCTCCTCGAGCCGTACTGCGCCCACGGCGACGTCGACGCCTCGGAGGCCGGGGCTGCCGGGGATGCCGGGGGTGCCGGGGACGTCGGGGAGCTGCACTTCGAGGAGGAGGCGATCCGGGAGTTCGTGACCCGGCTCGACGCCGCGGGCTTCGCCCTGCATCTGCACGTCATGGGCGACCGCGGGGTGCGCGTCGCCCTCGATGCGATCGAGGCGGCCCGCGCCGCGAACGGCCCGGGGCCCCGCCACCACATCGCCCATCTGTCGATGATCCACCCGGAGGATGCGGCGCGCTTCGGCCCGCTGGGGGTCACGGCCAACATGCAGGCGCTCTGGGCCGCGCCCGATCCGCACGTCGTGCCCATGATCGGGGAGGAGCGGATGCGGCGCGGCTACCCGTTCCGCGCGCTCGCCGACGGCGGAGCCGATCTCGCCATGGGTTCCGACTGGCCCGTCTCGCCGCCGGACCCGTGGCTCGCGATCCACGTCGCCGTGAACCGTTCGTTGCCCGAGCCGCCCGGGCAGCCCGGGGAATCGGGCGCGGCCGAGGGAGCCGCGGCGCCGGAGAGCAGTCCTGAGGCCCCAGGCGGCAGTCGCGAGGCCCCGGGGAGCAGTCGCGAGGCGCCGGGCGACGGTTCCGAGGCGCCGAGCGACACGTTCGATGGACTTCCCGAGGCGCCGGGCGACGCGCCCGACGTGCTCGATGCCGGGCAGGCGCTCACCCTCGCCGAGGCGCTCGCGGCGTACACGAGCGGCTCGGCGGAGCTCGTGCTCGGCGATTCGGGCCGTGTGCGGGTCGGCGAGCGGGCCGATCTCGCGATCGCCGATCGCGACCCGTTCGCGGGGCCCCGCGAGGCGATCATCGCCACGCGAAACGTCTGCACCGTGGTCGCGGGACGCGTCGTCGCCGGTGATCCCGGCCCATCCGCCGCACCCGCTCCCGCCCCGCCAGCCTGCTGACCCGCCGGACCCGCCGCCCGCCCCGACTGCCGGACCCGCCGCTCCCGCGGCGCCCCGCCCCGCCCTGCCTGCCTGCTGAGCCGCCCGACCCGCCGCCCGACCCCTCTCCGCGCTTCCCTTCGCACGTCAGTCGGTGCGGCTCGGGAGGCCGCGAAGCCGCAACGACTGACGTGCGAAGAAGAGCGGGATCGGGAGGGGCGGGCGGGTTGAGCGGTAGGGCGGGCGAAGCGGCGCGCGGCGGCGCCCGGGAGCGGGCTCCGGACCGCTACGCCTCGGGCGCGTCGAGCCCGTTGACCCGCTGGATCTCCCGCTGGTAGTCGGCGACGACGCTGCGGGAGACGCGGCAGTCGAGCAGGATCGTGCCGCGCGCGCCGGCCCGCGTCCACGCCGCGAGCGCGTCGAGGTCGGCGAGCCGCTCGACCCGCACGCCGGTCGCGCCGAGCGCGCCGGCCAGGCCGGCGAAATCGGCATCGGGGATGAGCATCGGGCCCTCGTCGAGGCCCATGGCCCCGTACAGGTGGACTTCGGCGCCGTAGGCGCCGTCGTTCCAGACGACGATGACGGCGCTCGGCGCCGTGCGGATGGCGGTCTCCAGGTCGGCGAGCGCCATGAGCCCGCCGCCGTCACCGGTCGAGAGCACGACCGTGGATCCGGGGGCCGCCGCGGCGACGCCCGCGACCGTCGGGAAGCCGAGGCCGATCGTCTGGTAGGCGGTGCCCACCATGACCATCCGCTCGGGAGACGCCACCGGCCAGTACATGTTCGCCCAGCCGATGAAGTGGCCGCCGTCGCTCGTCACGTGCCGGTCGGCGGGGAGGAGCGCCCCGATGCGCGCGGCCACGGCCCGAGGATCGAGGCGGCCGTCGGCGCACACCCCGTCGGGATGCTCGGCGCCGCCGTCATCGCGCACGCGGAGCGCGCCGCCGGGTTCGAGCCCGGCGACGCGGTCGCGCCAGGCGGACCCGCCGGGGGTCTCGGGCCCGGGCGCGCCGAGCGCATCGAGCAGCGCGGCGAGCACCTCGCGGGCGTCGCCCTGGAGCAGCGCGTGGGCGACGGGACCGGCCGTCCTCGGCGGGGCGACCTGCTCGGCATCGATCCGGATCACGCGCGTGCCGGCGCCGAAGAGCTCGCCGAAGCGCATGGTGAACTGGTTGAGGCTCGCGCCGACGACGAGCACGACGTCCGCCGTCGCCACGGTCGCCATCGCCGCGCTCTGGCCGAATCCTCCGGTCACGCCGAGGTCGTACTCGGCGCGCGGGAAGACGCCGCGGGCGAGCGCCGTGGTCGACGTGAGGGCTCCGAGGCGGTCGGCGATCGCGCCGAGCTCCGCGGTCGCGGCGGCGAGGTGCGCGCCGCGACCCGCGAGGACCAGTGGACGCTCCGCCTCCAGGAGCATGCGCGCGGCCGCTTCGATCTGGTGCCTGGCCGGGGCCACGGCCGGGGTATCGGGCCCCGCGCCGACCGTGGAATCGGGGGCCGACGGCATCGGGGCCCCCGAGACCGAGGCGGTCAGCGCGGCGAGGGTCGCGGGATCGGAGAGGTCGATCGACGCCGCCGTCGGCGCGACGGTCGCGGGCCGCGTCTCGGCGTTCACGATGTCGTAGGGGATGCCGAGCACGACGGGGCGGCGGACCCGGAGGGCGTAGGCGACCGCGCGGTCGACGGTGCGTTCCGGATCGGCGACGGAGAGCGTGTAGCTGCGGATGCCGAGGGCCGCGGCGAGCATCTCCTGGTCGACGTCCCAGGGGCGCGGGCCGCCGGTCGGGGCGTCGCCGACGACCACGAGCATCGGGGTACGGGCCTGCGCGGCCTCGGCGAGCGCGGTGAGGGCGTTCGTGAAGCCGGCGCCGTAGGTCGTCGTCGCGAGCCCGAGCCGTCCCGAGACCCGCGTGTAGGCGTCGGCGGCGGCGACGGTCCCGGCTTCGTGGCGCACGGCCGTATACGCGACGCCGGCTTCGGCGAGCGCGTCGATGAGGAAGGCGTTGCCGTTCCCCATGAGCCCGAAGGCGCGGTCGGTGTGGCGGGCGAGCAGGCGTGCGAGGGCGGCGCTGAGCGCGGTCGGAGCGGACATCACAGTTCCTTTGCGAATGATGCGGGGAGTCGGGGACCGTGTATGTCTCGTCGCGCGCCCATCGCGCGACAGCAGCGCCCCTTTTTCGAGCGCCTTCTCCGGCCGGGCCGGATCGCTCCGACCGGACTGGACGATCACATCATATCGAGGCGCCTGCGCTCATCGATAGCTGCGCGCGATCTCCTCCGCCGCATCCGTGAGCTCCGCGACGACCTCCTCGAGGTTCTCGGGCAGCATGAAGTGCACGACCGCGAGCGCGGCCGGCGGCTCCCCGGGGATCCTCAGGGGCACGGCGATGGCCGCGACGCCGTCGATGACCTCGCTGCGGCTGAGCGCGTAGCCGAGGGCCCGGGCCTCGAGCGCCGCGGCGCTGAACTCCGTGTCGCCGAGCATGGCCGCCCGCTCGGTCGGGGTCAGCGACGACTCGATCGCGTGCGCGGGCGCCCCGCGGTCGACCGGGTGACGGACACCCGGATTGCGGGAGATGCTCGCGGGGACGTTCGCCGGTTCCACCGTGACGAGGGTGACGACCTCCACGGCGTCGAGCACGGTGACGAAGGCGGTCATGCCGAGGGCGTAGGCGAGTCGCGTGACGGCCGGCATCGCGGCGGTGTGGAGGGCGGGCGCGACGCCGCGGGCGAGCACGGTGAGCTTCGGCCCGAGCCGGATGAGCCCCGCCTGATCCCGCGCGACGAAGCGGTGCTCCTCGAGGGTGCGGAGGATGCGGTACGCGTTCGAACGGTGCACGCCGAGCCCCTCGGCGAGCTCCGCGATCGAGATCGGGGTCTCCGCCTCCGCGAGGAGTTCGAGTGCGCGGAGTCCGCGGGAGAGCGTCTGGGAGCCCGCGGGCGTGGTCCCGGTCTCGGGTGAGGGGGTCATAGCGTCCATTCTCCTCGAAAGCGGCGCCCGCCCGTGCCGCGGCGCGGCGGCGCAAGCGGGATGCGCCCGCGTGTTGTGCGGGCCGAGCCCTCACGATATTCTGTCTGTGCGTTATTCAAACGATGTGTTCAATTATTGAACATTTTGGGCGCGGAGGCATGAGGACGGACCGGTGCCCGGCACCGGGGCGCAGCACGGCTCCGCGGCACCAGCGAGGAGAAACAATGCAGTTCCACCATCACGGATACGTCTCCACCGATCCGCGCATCCAGCCGGCCGCCGGCGTCGGCCTCGACCGACCGCAGGAACTGCCCGCGGAGATCGATGTGCTCATCGTCGGCTCCGGTCCCGCCGGCATCGTCGCCGCGGCGCAGCTCGCCCAGTTCCCGAACGTCGTCACGCGCGTCGTCGAGCGCCGTGACGGCCGGCTCGTGCTCGGGCAGGCCGACGGGATTCAGGCGCGCAGCGTGGAGACGTTCCAGGCCTTCGGCTTCGCCCGCCGCATCATCGAGGAGGCCTACCAGATCACCGAGACCGACTTCTGGTCGCCGGATCCGGAGCGGCCCGAGAACATCGTGCGCAGCGCGATCACCCCCGACGATCCGAAGGGCATCAGCGAGTTCCCGCACCTCATCGTCAACCAGGCGCGGGTGATCGACTACTTCGCCGAGTTCGCGCGCAACGCCCCGGCGCGCGGCGACGTCGACTACGGCTACGAGTTCGTCGGCCTGGAGGTGCTCGGCGAGGGGGAGTACCCCGTCGAGGTGACCCTGCGACGGGTCGCCGGATACGCCGGCGCCGGCATCGGCACCGCCCGCGCGGCGGGCGCCGAGGACGGCGAGTCCGTCGTCGTGCGCGCGAAGTACGTGGTCGGGGCCGACGGCGCCCGCTCGGCCGTGCGCCGCGCGATCGGCGGCTCGCTCGCGGGCTCCACCTCCCTGCACGCCTGGGGCGTCATGGACGTGCTCGCCGTCACCGACTTCCCCGACTACCGCAAGAAGTGCATCATCCACTCCGAGGCGGGCAGCATCCTCCACATCCCGCGCGAGGGCAACCACCTCGCCCGCATCTACGTCGACCTCGGCGAGACCGACGAGCAGGACGGCGGCAGGGTCCGAGACACCCCCCTCGAGGAGGTCATCGCACGGGCGAACGCGATCCTGCACCCCTACACCCTCGACGTGCGCGACGTGCCCTGGCACAGCGTCTACGAGGTCGCCCACCGGCTCACCGACCGCTTCGACGACGCCGCCACGTCGCCCGACGGGAAGCCGCGCGTCTTCCTGATGGGCGACGCCTGCCACACGCACAGCGCGAAGGCCGGTCAGGGCATGAACGTCTCCATGCAGGACGGCTGGAACCTCGGCTGGAAGCTCGGCTACGTGCTCGAGGGCCGCAGCCCCGAGTCGCTGCTGCGCACCTACTCGGATGAGCGCTGGGTGACCTCGAAGAATCTCATCGACTTCGATCACGAGTGGTCGACGCTCATGGCGAAGAAGCCCGAGGAGTTCGACTCGCCCGGCGAGGTCGAGGAGTTCTACGTCCGCACGGCGGAGTTCCCCGCGGGGTTCATGACCGAGTACACGGCGTCGATGCTCACGAGCGACGGAGCGCATCAGGAGCTCGCGAGCGGGTTCCCCATCGGCAAGCGCTTCAAATCCGTGCGGACGACCCGCGTGGCCGACGCCGTCGAGGTGCACCTCGGGCACCACCATCGCGCCGACGGCCGATTCCGCATCTACGCCTTCGCCGACGCGGGCGGGGAACGGCTCGAGCGCTGGGCCGCGTGGCTGGCCGAGGGTCCCGCCTCGCCCGTCGCCCGCTTCACCCCGCACGGCGCCGACCTCGACGCGCTCTTCGATGTGAAGGCCGTCTACCCCGAGCACCATCACGAGGTCGACCTCGCGCGCGTGCCGCGGCTGTTCCTCCCGGCCTCCGGACCCTTCGGGCTCACCGACTACGAGAAGGTCTACGCGGCGCTGCCGGAGGAGGACATCTTCGAGCTCCGCGGCGTCTCGCGCGCGGGCGTCGCGATCGTGGTGCGTCCCGATCACTACGTGTCGGCGATCCTGCCCCTCGATCGCCCCGAACTGCTCGGCGAGTTCTTCGAGGGGCTCCTGCTGCCGCGCGGCTAGGCGACTCCGCGGGCGATGCGCCGCCCCGGTCGCGGGCGTAGCCTGGGGAGATGGACGAGCATCACGCCTCCGACCCGATGGAGACGCGCATGCTCGAGGAGATCATGGCCTCGGGCGCGCCGGACGGCGAGGCGCCGGACGGCGCCGCGCGAGGCGGTGCGCGATGCGGCGCGCGAGGCGGCGCGGCGCCCCGCGTCGCGATCCGGGGTGCGGGAGCGCTGCCCGCAGCGCTCCCGGTCACCGCGCTCGCGAGCGCCGCGGTCGCCGCGGCGGGTCTCGGGATCGCGGACTGGTGCGCGGCGGCGCTGGGCGAACGGCCGGACCTCGTCGTGGACCGACGCCTCGCCTCGCTCGGCTTCGGCTCCTCGCTGCGCCCCATCGGCTGGGCTCCGCCGCCGCCCTGGGACCCGATCGCGGGGGACTACCGGACCGCCGACGGCTGGATCCGCCTGCACACGAATGTGCCGGCGCACCGGGCGGCGGCGCTAGTCGTGCTCGATGCGCCGCCCGACCGCGAGCGGGTCGCGGCGGCGGTCGTCCGCTGGCGCGCCGAGGAGCTCGAGTCGGCGGTGCACCTCGCGGGCGGGTGCGCCGCGGCGATGCGCACGGCGGCGGACTGGCGGGCGAGCGCGCCGGGGCGCAGCGTCGCCGTCGATCCCGTGATCCGCTGGGCGCCCACCGCGGGCCGCGCGGACCTCGACGCTCCGCGCTCGGGCGCCGATCGCGCCAGGCCGCTCCGCGGCATCCGGGTGCTCGATCTCACCCGCGTGCTCGCCGGCCCGATCGCCACGCGGCTCCTCGCGCATCTCGGCGCCGAGGTGCTCCGGATCGATCCGCCGGATTGGGACGAACCGGGCGTCGTGCCGGAGGTGATGCCAGGCAAGCGCACCGCGCGTCTCGATCTGCGCCGCGCCGAGGGGCGCGAGCGCCTGCTCGACCTCCTCTCGGACGCCGATGTGCTCGTGCACGGCTATCGACCGGGTGCGCTCGACGGACTGGGGCTCGGGGCGACGGTGCGGGAGGATGCGCGCCCCGGCCTCGTCGAGGCGCGGCTGAGCGCCTACGGCTGGTCCGGGCCGTGGGCGGCGCGCCGGGGATTCGACAGTCTCGTGCAGATGTCCACGGGGATCGCGGAGGCCGGCATGCGCGTCTTCGGACGCGAGCGGCCGATCCCGCTGCCCGTGCAGGCGCTCGATCACGCGACCGGCTTCCTGCTCGCTCGCGCGGCCGTGCAGGGGCTCGCGCGACGCGCGCGGACCGGTCGGGGGAGTCGGGCGTCGCTCTCGCTCGCGCGAACGGCGGCGCTGCTCGCACCGCACGCCCCGATCCCGCCGGGACCCGGCATGCGCGCGGAGACCGCCGCGGATCTGGCGCCGGGCATCGAGCGCACCGCGTGGGGGCCGGCACGGCGGCTTCGTCAGCCGCTCGCGCTCACGGGCGTGTCGTTCGAGGCGGAGCTTCCGGCGCGGGAGATCGGGAGCGACGCGCCGCGCTGGAGATAGCGGGGCGGCCCGAGGGGCGGTCGCGCGTCGGAGGAGGGGGCGCCGGCGCGCAACCGCTCGCGATCGGGGACACGACGGTGCGGGAGCGGGAACGACGGCGGGGCCGGGATCCGCCCAGGATCCCGGCCCCGCCGTCGTGCGCGCTACTTCGCGGCGAAGCGGAAGAGCTTCTTGTTGGCGAACTCGAGCATGCCGACCTTGCCGAGCTCACGGCCGTAGCCCGACTTCTTCACGCCGCCGAAGGGCACGTCCGCGCCCTCGAGGCCGGAGGCGCCGATGAACACCATGCCCACGTCGAGCTGGTTGCCGACCTGCTCGGCGCGCTCGAGGTCGTCGCAGATGACGACGGAGCCGAGGCCGTAGGGCGAGGAGTTGGCGAGGTCGATCGCCTCCTGATCGCTCGACACCTTGTAGAGCTGCGCGACTGGCCCGAAGAGCTCCTGGCTGTACACGTCCATCGCCGGGGTGATGTTCGTGATGACCGACGGCGTGTAGAGGTTGCCCTCGGGGGAGTTGTCGCCCACGAGCACCTCGGCGCCCTGATCGAGCGCGCCCTGCACCTGGGCGGTGAGGGTCTTCGTCGCCGCGGCGGAGGAGAGCGGCCCGAAATCGCCGGACTCGTAGGACTGGCCGGCGATCGCGGCCTTGAACTTCTCGGAGAACTCGTCGAAGTAGGTGTCCATCACGACGATGCGCTTGGAGCCGTTGCAGGCCTGTCCGGTGTTCTCCATGCGCCCGCCGACGGCGTGCTCGACCGCGTGGTCGAGATCGTCGGTGTCGAGCACGAGGAAGACGTCGGAGCCGCCCAGCTCGAGCACGCACTTCTTCAGGGCGCGCCCGGCCTGCTCGGCGACGATGGCGCCGGCGCGCTCGGAGCCCGTGAGGGAGACGCCCTGGATGCGGTCGTCGGCGATGATGCCCGCGATCTGCTCGTGCGTGGCGAACACGTTCACGTAGGCGCCCTCGGGGAAGCCGGCGTCCTTGAAGAGCTGCTCGAGCGCGAGCGCCGACTCGGGGCACTGCGCGGCGTGCTTGAGGATGATGGTGTTGCCGAGGATGAGGTTCGGCACCGCGAAGCGGGCGACCTGGTAGTAGGGGTAGTTCCACGGCATGATGCCGAGGATCACGCCGGTGCCCTGGAAGCGGAAGAACGACTTCAGGCCGTCCTCGACCTCGAGCTCCTCGTCCGCGAGCCACTTCTCGGCGTTCTGGGCGAAGGCCGCGGTGATGGCGCCCGAGAACTCGGCCTCGCCGACCGACTGCTCGAGGGGCTTGCCCATCTCGCGGTTGATGATCGCGCCGAGCTCGTCCTTGCGCTCCTCGAAGAGCTCGGCCGCGCGAGCCGCGAGCGCCGCGCGCTCGGCGACGGTCGTCTTGCGGGCCCAGTTCCGGTAGGCCTGTTGCGCCGAGGCCAGCGACGCCTCGATCTCCTCCGCGGTCGCGTCGGGGTACTCGGCGACGGTCTCGCCCGTGGCCGGATTGATGACGGCGAACGTGCTCATAGGTGATTCACTCCTTAGTGATCAACGGGGATTGTGCACGCCCAGTCTCCCACACGGGATCGCTTCGCACTACCGGGAAGCCCTCCGGGATCATGTGAGTTCGCCGGGGGGAGACGGGCGGATCCGTAGCTCGGATCGCCCAATCGCTGCGGAATCAGTCGTCTGCGCCCGCGGGCGTGGCACGCCCCCCGCGCACCGCCGCCCGGAGCTCCGCGACGATGTCGGCACGGGCGGAGCGGCCGACGGGCGTGGGCAGCAGCGGGTAGACGTGCAGCTGCCCGCGCCGCTCGTGGAGCGAGACGCCGACTCCGACCTCCTGCGCGCGCTCGACGAGCAGCCGGGCGTCGGGATTGAGCACGTCCCGCGTGCCGCTGTACACGCTCAGCGGGCCGAGACCGGCGAGCTCCCCGGCGAGCGGGCTCACGGCGGGATCGTCGAGCGGCAGCTCGCCGCGCCACGCCTCGGCGAGCACGACGCCGCCGGGCACGCCGAGCCACGGATCGCTCGGCTGCACCTCCGGGATCCGGGGGTTGCTCCAGCTGAGGTCGAGCGCGGGGGAGACGAGCGTCGTGAGCGGCAGCGCGATGCCCCGATCGCGCAGGGCGAGCGCGGCGGAGAGCGCGATCTGGCCGCCGGCGGAGTCGCCCGCGAGGAGGACGTCGTCGTAGCGCGCCCGGGCCTCCTCGACGAGCGCCGCGACGCCGTCGCGCGCCTCGATGGCCGTGCCGAACGGCACGAGGCGGTAGATCGGAACGATGACCTCCAGGTTCGCCTCCGCGGCCAGCTGGGCGACGAGCCGCCAGTGGAGCGGCGAGATCTCGTTCACCCAGCCGCCGCCGTGCACGTAGACGAGCGCCGCCGCGGCGCGCGCGAGATTCGGGAGCACGGGGCTCGGCGTCACCCGGTACACGGGCCAGCCGTGCTCGTGCCCCGCGGAGATCGCGACGTCGCGGCGCAGCCGCTCGGGAGGCGCGTAGCCGAGCGGTCGCAGACGGCGCTCGGCGATGCGCGCGCGAGCGCCTTCGGCGGTGGCGAAGGGGCGACGGGCCCCGACGAGTGCGAGGTACAGCGGAACGGCGGCGCTCGGCAGGATCACGGGCTCTCCTTCTGCTGGGATCTCCGACCATCCTCGCAGCATCGGCGCGTCCGCGCCGCTGTGTAGGATGAGCCCGTCGCACCGGGCCGCATCGACCGGGGCCCGCATCGTCCTGAAGGAGGGCGCCCATGTCCCAGAAGCACACGCTCGGCAACGCCACGGAGACGGGGCACATCCACGTCGGCAAGGGGCTCAACCAGGGTGCGCTCGGGGTCGTCGGCTCGACGATCATCGGGCTGGCGTCGACCGCGCCCCTCTACTCGCTCGCGGCGACGCTCGGCTACGTCATCGTCGCAGTCGGGGCGCAGGCGCCGCTGGTCTTCGTGGTCGCGTGCATCCCGATGGTGTTCGCGGCCTTCGCCTATCAGGAGCTCAACCGCGAGATGCCGGACTGCGGCACCACCTTCGTGTGGGGCGCGAAGGCCTTCGGGCCCGTCGTCGGCTGGATCGGCGGCTGGGCCGTCGCCGTCTCGGCCATCATGGTGCTCGCGAACGTCGGCGAGATCACGGGCAAGTACTTCTGGCTGCTCCTCGGCAACGAGGAGTTCGCGGGCAACCGCGTCGTGGTCGTCGCAACCTCCGTGGTGTTCATGGCGATCATGACCTTCGTCAGCACCGTCGGCGTGCAGATCGGCGAGCGGCTGCAGATGATCCTCATGACCATACAGATCGTGGCGATGGTGCTCTTCGGGGCGCTGGCGCTGTGGCACGCGCTCGACGGCAGCAACCCGGGCTCCATCGCCTTCGACTGGCAGTGGTTCAACCCCGCCCAGCTCACCTCGTGGTCGGGCTTCATGGAGGCCGTGCTGCTCGCGCTGTTCATCTACTGGGGCTGGGACACCTGCCTCGCCCTGAACGAGGAGACGAAGAACCCCCGCAAGACGCCGGGCCGGGCGGCGCTCTCGACCATCGTCGTCCTCATCGTCCTGTACGTCGGCATCTCCATCGTCGTGATGATGTTCGCGGGCTTCGGCGACAGCGGCTTCGGGCTCACCAACGAGGCCAACCTCGACGACGTGTTCACGGTGCTCGGCGGCGCGCTCTTCGGGCCGTGGGGCTGGTTCCTGCTGCTCGGCGTCATGCTCTCGGCCGCGTCCTCGACGCAGACGACGATCCTCCCCACCGCGCGCGGCACGCTCTCCATGGCCGTCTACCGGGCCCTCCCCGCGAAGTTCGCCGAACTGCATCCGAAGTTCAAGACCCCGTGGTTCTCCACCACGGTGATGGGCGTCGCCGCGATCGTCTACTACGTCGGCATGTCGATCCTCTCCGAGGACATGCTCGCCGACTCGCTGACCTCGATGGGGCTCGCGGTCGCGCTCTACTACGCCATCACCTCCTTCGCCTGCGTGTGGTACTTCCGCGGCACCCTCCGCGACTCCGCCCGGAACCTCTGGATGCGGGGCATCCTGCCGCTCCTCGGCGGCCTGCTCCTCGGCTACGCCTTCGTCCAGTCCGCGATCGACATGATCAGCGTCGACTACAGCTACACCGTCATCTTCGGCATCGGCGGGGCGTTCGTGATCGGCGTCGGCGCGATCCTGCTCGGCTTCGTGCTCATGGGGCTGTGGTGGCTGCGCCCGAACGCCAAGCCCTACTTCCGGCGCGAGAGCCTCAATCGCGACACGCCGGTGCTCGTCCCCGACGAGTGAGACGCGTGCGCGAACCGTTACGCGCACGACACGCTGCGTGACCGCCGCGTCATCCCGACGACACAGCGATGCCCTGGAATGGGGGCATGGAGACGCGACTGCGATGGAAGAGGGTCTGCGCGATCTGGATCGGCATGTACCCGGTCAACGTCGCGACGTCGTGGGCGATCACGATGCTCCCGTGGTGGGGCGGGATCGCACTGCCCGCGCGCTCGGCGATCGTCGTCACGGTCGTCGCCCCGCTCATGTCGCTCATCATGATGCCCGCGATCACTCGGCTGCTCGCGCCGTGGCTGCGACGCCATCCGGAGCATGCGCGCCGCGAACGGCGGCTCCGCGCGGTGCTCGACGAGCTGGCCGTCGCCGAGGCCGAGACCGTGCCGCTCCCGGTGATCGGGATCGCGCGGGTGGCGGCGGACCGCGACCGCGCGGCGGCCTGAACCGCCGGCCGCTATCCTGATCCCGGGCCCGCGACCGCGGATCCGGTGCACCGGGAGGTCTCGATGGAGCGGTTCGACACGATCGTCGTGGGTGCGGGGGTCGCCGGACTCACCGCTGCGCGGCTGCTGGCCGGCGCCGGCGCGCAGCGCGTGCTGGTGCTCGAGGCCCGCGAGCGGGTCGGCGGACGGACCTGGAGCGAGCGCGCCGACGGCGTCACGACCGACGTCGGCGCGTCCTGGATCCACGGCATCGACGACAACCCGCTCGCCGGCGTGACGAAGCGCTTCGGCATGCGGCGCGCCGAGTTCACCGTCGGGAGCTATCAGCCCGACGGGCGCCCGATCGCCGACTTCGGCCCGGCGGGGGAGCGGCTCTCCCCGGAGGCCGCCGCGCGGTTCGCAGCGGACGTGCACGGCTTCGACGAGCGCCTCGCCGGGACCGTCGCCACGATCGCGCCGGGCTCCCCGGTCTCCTATGCCGACGCCGTCGAGCGCACGCTCGACGGACTGCGCGCGGAGGGGTGGGATGCGGATCGCGCCGAACGGGTGCGCGAGTTCCTCCGGCACCGCGCCGAGGAGCAGTACGGGGTCGCGGCCGAACGACTCGACGCCCACGGGCTCGACGACGACCAGGTCGACGGTGACGAGGTCGTGTTCCCCGACGGCTACGACGCGCTCGCGCACGGGCTCGCCGAGGGGCTCGACATCCGGCTCGGCCACGTCGCGGCGCTCGTGGAGTGGGGGCAGGACGGCGCGATCGTCACGAGCGATCGGGGCGCGTTCGCCGCCGACCGCGTGGTCGTCACCGTGCCGGTCGGCGTGCTGCGGGCCGAGGACGGGCTCCGCTTCGAGCCGCCGCTCCCCGAGCCGGTGGCCGGGGCGCTCGGCGGGCTCGAGATGAACGACTTCGAGAAGGTGTTCCTGCGCTTCCCCGAGCGGTTCTGGGAGGACGGCGTCTACGCGATCCGCCGCCAGGGACCGGCGGCGGCGTGGTGGCACTCCTGGTACGACCTCACACCGCTGCACGGAGTGCCCACCCTGCTCACCTTCGCCGCCGGGCCGTGCGCGCGGGCGACGCGGGACTGGTCGGACGAGCGCATCGCGGCGTCGGTGCTCGCCGCGCTCCGGGAGCTCTACGGGGACCGGGTGCCCGAGCCGAGCGGGGTACGGGTGTCGCGCTGGCGCGACGATCCCTTCGCCCGGGGCTCCTACGCGTTCATGACCGTGGGCTCCCGCACCGAGGACCACGACCTGCTCGCCACGCCGCTCGGCGGTGCGCCCGGATCGGGCGGGGTCCTCCACCTCGCGGGCGAGGCGACCTGGACGGAGGACCCCGCGACCGTGACGGCCGCCCTCCGATCCGGCCATCGCGCGGCGGAGCGGATCCTCGGGCGGGAGCTGCCCTTCGAACTGCTCGCACCGTAGCCGACGTGCCGGGTGCGGCTCCTGCCCGTCGTACGCCGCCCCGTTCGAATCCTCGCGGAAATGACGCGGACGGGGGTCGCCGGCGTCGGAAGCCCCGTTTCGCGTCATCCGCGAGCGTTCGGAAGCCCGAGCCCGAGCCCGAGTCTGAGCCCGAGCCCGAGCCCGGGGCACGGGCATCGTCACCTCTCGGGGGTCAGCACGGGCAGGAGCAGGCGCGCCTCGCGGCCGGGCGCGATCACGACATGCTGGGTCGCCCGGACGTAGTCGTGCGGCCGCGCGACCGGAATCGGCACCATGCGATGCGGGTTCACGTCGTATCGGGGGAAGTTCGAGCCGGTGATCTGGAGCCGCAGGCGATGACCGGAGGCGAAGACGTGACTCGTCGGAGAGAGCTCGACGCTGAACCGCTCGGGCACGCCCGGTTCGAGACCGCGCTCGTGCGCGTCGCGGAATCTGCTGCGGAGATGACCGTCGGCGATGACTCGACTCACGCCCGCGGCATCGACATCGCACAGCCGGACGCTCCAGTCGCAATCCTCCCGGTCGCACGCGCCCCAGAAGTCGAGTCGCGCGATGCCGGTGACCTGCATCGGCGCGGGGAGAGGCTGCGACGTGAAGAGGAGCACATCATCGCGCGACTCGACCTCCCGCTGATCCATCGGGCCGGAGTTGCGGCCCTGCAGCAGCCCGGGCAGGAAGGACGGGCCCCCGACGCTCGGCACGGGATTCTCGGGATCGCTCGTGAAGGCGATCCAGCGGTCGACGGCGGGATCGGGGCGCGCGTCGACGTCCTCTGCGCCGGGAGGAGCGTCAGGCGACCGCAATGCACCGTCCGCACGGAGCCGGAATTCGCGGGTGCCGATGCCTTCGAGGGGCCAGGTCTCGCTCGTCCGCCATCGGTTGATGCCGCTGGTGAAGTAGCGCACCCGCGGGAGGTCCGGACGTTCGCCGGCCACGACGGCTGCGGCGAGCCGGAGCTGATCACCCTGCACATCCGCGCCCGCACCGGAGGAGTCGTAGCCGTGCCAGGTATCGCCCTGCCAATCGCTCATGTTCCCGTGCGACCAGGGGCCGGCGATGAGGTACTGGTGCTCCGCGGCGGGCGCACCGGGAGCGATGGCGCGCTCGAACGCTCGGAGTCCTCCGTGCGCGAAGAGGTCGTTCCATCCGATGACGTGCAGCGCCGGCAGGGGGGTCGAACCGTCCGGGAGCGCCGGACCCGCGGGCAATCGATCCTGCGGCTCGCCCGGGCGGCGCAGCCACGAGCCGAAGTACGGTGCGACGGTCAGCAGGGTCTCGTCGAGCAGCGGACGCCGTGCGAAGGCGGAGGCGGGATCCCGTCGCATCTCGCGCAGGAGCGCCGCAGCGGCCCCCGCCCCCGCACCGTCCCAGTCGCGCCGCTGCGCTTCGACGGGGGCGAGCGCCTCGAACGCCCACTGCAACTGGAATGCGAGGTGGAAGGCTCCGCCGGGCAGCACCCAATCCTCCCGGAACCTCGGCGACGTGAGCACGGGCGCGATCGCCCGGAGCGCGGGGTGGCCGCTCGCGGCCGCCGCCCACTGCGTCGCGCCGACGTACGACGCCCCGAACATGACGACGTTCCCGTCGCTGAAGCTCTGCGACACGATCCATTCGAGCGTGTCGTAGCCGTCATCGCGCTCGTCGGCGAAGGGCGTGAACGACCCTTCCGACCCGCCGCGTCCGCGGGTGTCCTGGATGACGACCGCGAATCCCTCGGTGATCGCGTCGGCGAACTGCATGCTCAGGATGAACTGGCTCTGGAAGACGTCTCCCTTGCCGTAGGGGGTGCGGGCCAGAAGCACGGGCCAGGGGCCGCCTCCCTCGGGCAGGTAGACATCGGTCGCGAGGCGGGCGCCGTCGCGGAGTGGGACCGCGAGGTCGCGCAGGACGCGGTATGCCGGTTCCGGTCGTGAGACGCTCACGCGCGCGCCCCCAGGCGCTGACGGAGCCGGTCGAAGGAGACGGCGAGGATCAGGAGGCATCCGCTCGCCACGTTCTGCCAGCTCGAGGCGACGTTCATGAGGGTGAGGCCGTTGCTCATGACCCCGACGATCACGAGGCCGAGTACCGTACCGAGCACGGTTCCGGTCCCGCCCTTGAGGCTCGTGCCGCCGAGGATGACGGCGGTCACCGCCGCGAGCTCGAGCCCGAGGCCGCTCGTGCCCGAGGTGGACCCGAGCAGCGAGGTGCTCATCAACCCGCCGATGACGATGCAGCCTCCGGAGATGAGGAAGGCGGTGAAGAGGATGCCCCGGTTGCGCAGGCCCACGAGTCTCGCCGCTGACTCGTTCGATCCGATCGCGTAGACGGAGCGGCCGTAGCGCGTCTGATGCAGGAGGACGGCGATCACGGCGACGACGACGGCGAGGACGATCACGGGCATCGGGATCCCGAGCAGCGGGCGCTGGATCGCCCAGTCGAACCCCGTCACCGGGATGTTCCTGCCCTCGCCGAGCGAGACCGTCAGCCCGCGGAAGATCGCCATGGTGCCGAGCGTGGTGATGAGCGCGTTGACGCCGACGACGGTGACGAGGAAGCCGTTGACGGCGCCGATGAGCAGACCGACGACGATCGAGAGCAGCACGGCCGCGGGGAGCCCGAGTGCCGGCGCCGCCAGGGCGAGGGTCAGCCCGACGAAGGCGACGCCGGATCCCACGGAGAGGTCGAACTGCCCCGCGATGAGGAGCACGGTGGCCCCGGCGGCGAGGACGCCCGTCACGGAGATCGCGGTGAGGATGTTCAAGAAGTTGTCGACGCTCAGGAAGTACGGCGAGCCGACGGAGAAGACGACGATCTCGACCACCAGGAAGACGAGGAGGGCGGCGGCCTCGGGGAGGCGGACTCGGCGTCGGGCCGGCTTCGGCGAGCCGAGCGACGGGGGAGCGGGGAGTGCGGTGAGCGTGTCAGACATGAATGGCGCCTCCTGCGGCGTGAGTCAATGAGGCGACGGAGATGTCCGCGCCGGGGATATGGGCGACCTGGCGCCCGCGGATGAGGATGTGCGCTTCGTCGGCGATCGCGATCATGTCCTCGTAGTCGCTCGTGGCGACGATGACGACGGCGCCGTCGTCGGCGAGGCGGCGCAGCGCCTGGTAGATCTCCTGCCGGGCCCCGACGTCGACGCCGCGCGTCGGCTCGGTGAGCACGAGGACGTCGCTGCCCTGCTCCAGCCAGCGGCCCAGCAGCACTTTCTGCTGGTTGCCTCCCGAGAGCGTGGTGATCCGCTGCTCGGGCTCGCCCTGGGAACGGATCCCGAGCGGCTCGTGCCAGCGCTGGTACGCGGCCGATTCGACTCGTCTGGAGAGGAAGCCGAAGCGAGCGAGCCGTCGCCACGACGGTGCGGCGAGGTTCTCGGCGACGCCGCGGGTCGGGAGCAGGGCGTCGCCCTTCCGGTCCGCTGGCAGGAAGCCGATGCCCGCCCGGATCGCCGCCGCGGGTCCGCTCAGCCGAAGCCGGACGCCATCCTTCTCGATGCGTCCGGCCCGGACCGGACGAGCGCCGAAGAGCGCCTCCGCGAGTTCGACGACGCCCGAGCCGACCTTGCCGTAGATGCCGACCACGCGCCCGCGTTCGGCGGTGAAGCTCACATCGGAGAATCCCTCGGCGTCGAGCCCGCTGACCGTGAGGCCGCCGGGTCGCTCCCGCGCGTCCGAGCCTGGGGGGTAGCGGACCTGTTCGACCTTCCTGCCGACCATCGCGGCGATGACCTCTTCGGCGTTCGTCTCGGCCGTTCTCGCGTGGAGGGCCACGCGCCCGTCGCGGAGCACGAGCGTGCGATCGGCGATGGCGAACACCTCATCGAGTCGGTGCGTGATGTAGATCACGGCGACTCCGCGCGCGGTGAGCTGTGCGATCACCGCGAAGAGCACGCGGGCCTCGGCATCGGAGAGGGCGGCCGTCGGCTCGTCGAGGATGACGGCGCGCATGTCGCCGGCCGTCGCTCGAGCGATCTCGAGCAGCTGGCGCTCCCCGAGCCTCAGCGTTCCTGCGGCACGAGCGGGATCGAGGTCGCTGCCGAGCTCCGCGAGCACGCGTCGTGCCGTGCGGTCCATCGCGCGGCGATCGACGAACGGCCCGCGCATCGGCCAGGAGCCGAGCGAGATGTTCTCGGAGACCGAGAGCGCGGGAGCGTCGGAGAGCTCCTGCGAGATCGTCCGCACGCCGTACCGGCGCGTCGTCGCGATGCCGGCGTTCGTGGCGTCCTCGCCGCCGATGGTGATCCGGCCGGCATCGGAGCGGTACGAGCCCGTGAGGATCTTCACGAGGGTCGACTTGCCGGCTCCGTTCTCGCCGAGCAGCGCCGTGACCTCGCCCGCGGCGAGATCGAGGTCGACGTCGTGGAGCACCGTGACGCGGCCGAAGGACTTGCGCAGCCCGCGGATGCTGATGAACGGCTCCTCCCGCATCAGCAGGCGAAGTCCGGATAGTACTCGCGGACGTTCTCGGCGTTGATGAACTCGTGCGGCACGAGGATCTGCTCCGGGACGTCCTCGCCGGCGATCGCGCGGATCATGTTCGGAACGATGAGGTTCGCATACTTCTCGGGGAAGTACGCGGCGCTGCCGAGCCAGTGCTCAGCATCGGTGATCGTGCAGTTCGTGGGATCGAAGTTCTGGACGCCGAGATAGAGGTCGTCCTCCCGGTTCTGGGTGCGCGCGGCGGCGAGGGCGGAGACGATGACGTCCTCGTTGATGCCGACGACGATCACCTTGTCCGCGCCGGGCAGGGCGGTGAGCGTGTCGGTCATCTGCTGCAGCGCGACGTCGGCCTGGCCGCCGGCCCCCGTGTCGATCACTTTGAGATCGTGGATCTCTCCGCAGACCGAGGCGAAGCTCTCGCGGATCCCGCCCATGCGCTGCTCGTTGACCTCGCCGACGGCGGTCGACTCGAGTGAGATGAAGGCGTCGTAGTCGCAGCGCTCGTGTTCGCCGAACCACTGGCCGAGGTGGTAGCCGATGAGCTGGCCCGCGTACTCGTTCGCGGCGCCGACGAAGGCCGACTCGCACGGCTCCTGGGCGATATCGACGGAGAACACGGGGACCTGAGGGCCGGCGTCGCAGATCGCGGGCGCACTCGCCGCATCCGCCTGGAAGGTGACGAGACCGTCGACATTCTGCGTCTTGAACTGCCGTGCGCAGTCGAGCGCCTTCGCCGCGTCGAGCTCGGAATCGCACGTGATCAGGTCGATCCCGGCGAGTTCCGCCTGCGCCTCCATGCCGGCTTGCAGGGCCTGCGGGAACGGACTGGAGAGCGCGAGCTGGGTGAACCCGATGGTGAGGCCCGCTCCGCTCCCGGCCTCCACGTCCTCGAACTCGGCGACGAGCTCCGGGACCTCGGGCGGCGGGGCGTCGAGGTTGATCGTCGCGGAATCCTGCGCTGCGCCCGCGTTCGATGCGGAGCAGCCGGAGAGGAGCAGGGCGGCGGCGAGCGCCGCGACCGGAATGGCGCGAAGCCGGTGACTCGTATGCATGGGACCTCCTTGACCCGATGAATTGCAACGTTACAATACTTACGGTTCACGATGCTAGAGGGTCGAGATGCGGCCGTCAAGCATCATCTTGCAACGTTGCAGAAACGTGCCGGACATACGGGATCCGAGCGTCGCTCAGTTCCCGAGTGTGGACCGCCGCGCGATCAACTCAGGCACGAAGGCGATGCGTCGGGCGGATCCGGGGTCCGCGATCGCCTCCATCATGAGTTCGACGGCCGCGGCGCCGATGGCCTCGGCCGGCTGACGCATCGAGCTGATCGGGATCCGCGCGGAGGCCGCGAACGCGACGTCGTCGTACCCGATGATGGCGATCTCCTCGGGAATCGCGACACCGGCGGCGGCGAGCGTCTCCATGAGGCCCAGCGCCACGAGGTCGTTCGGTGCGAAGACCGCGTCCGGACGTTCGCCTCGGGGGAGGCCCAACAGTCGGTGGGCCGCGACGACCCCGCCCTGGATCGTGAGATCGGGGCTCGGGATGCTCAGCGTGGTCGCACCGACGGCGTCTGCGGCTTCCACGGCGCCGCGGTAGCGGTCGCGCACCTGGGTGAAGGCGACCGGGCCCTCGATGAGCCCGATGCTGCGCCGCCCGAGTTCGAGCAGATGCTCAGCGGCGATACGACCGCCGCGCATGTGGTCGACCGCCACCGCGGGGAAGCCGGGTGCTGCTGCCGCGTAGTCGATGAGGACGACGGGCGTGCCGCGCTCGCGCACGCCGGCGAGCAGGTGCAGGTCGTGTCCGAGCGGGGTGACGAAGAGCCCCTGCACGCGCTGGGATTCGAACAGTTCGATGTAGCGTCGCTCGCGATCCGGCTCCTGGCCGCTGTTCCCCAGCAGTACGGCGTAATGATTCCGGTCCGCCGCATCCTCTGCAGCGCGCTCGAGCACGGTGAAGAAGGGGCTGCCGGCGTCGATCACGACCAGGCCGAAGACGCGGCTTCGGCCGAGTCGGAGCTGGCGGGCGGCGTCGTTACGGACGAAGCCGAGTGCAGAGATCGAATCCTGCACCTTCGCGAGCGTGGTCGCGGCGAGGCGTTCGGGGTGATTGATCGCGTTGGAGACCGTCGAGAGCCCGACGCCGGCATGCTCGGCGACGTCGCGCACCGTCACGCCGTGGTCTCGTCTGCTCACGGACTCATTCTCCCGGAGGAGTGGGACGTGCGCCAAACGGAGGCGCATCTCGTGCCGCAGCCGCCGCGGGGACGGCACGGAAACCGGCCCCGTCGCGCCGGGACGCTCGTCTGGCGCCCTCGCATCGGGATCCTCGTATCGCGTTCGGGGGAGCGGGGTCTTGCATGGATGACGCATACGGGGGTCACCGGCGCGGGAGATCCCGTTTCGCGTCACATCCGCGAAGGCTCGAGCTCGCGGTCGGGGAAGCGGGCTACACCTCGGGTCTGGTTTCGGGCTTCTCGGCTCCTCGAGGTTGACTCGCGTCCGGCGAGCGCTCCGCCTTCTGTGAGTGCTCCGCGTCTTGTGGCCGCTCCGCGTCCTGTGGCCGCTCCGCGTCCGGCGAGCGCTCCACGTCCTGCGGCCGAGCCGCGTCCTGCGGACGCGACGCGGTCCGCGGATCCCCCGCTCCCGCCGCAGGCGTCGTCCGCCGGGCCCGCCGACGCCGCGCGGCGCGCACGAGAGCCACGACGGCGATCGCGACGATCCCCGCGATCGCGAGCCAGGGGAGCAGGATCCCGAGCACGACGAGCGCCCCGGCGCCCGCGGCGCCCAGGGAGCCCAGGCCCGCGAGCAGGCCCTCCCAGAAGTTCGCGGGGCCGCCGCCGGGCAGCGCTTGCGGCGAGTCGAGCGAGACCCAGACGGTCGCCTCGTCGATCTGCCCCTCGAGCGCGTCGAGCTGCGCCTGCAGCCCGTCGAGCTCCTGCTGCCGCTGCGCGAGTGCGGCCTCGGCCTCGAGCAGTTCGCTCGTGCTCGCCGCGCCGGCCATGAGCTCCGTGAGGCGCCGCACCGAGGCCTCGAGCGCGGCGACCCTCGCCTCCAGGTCCACGTGCTGCGCCGTCACGTCACTCGCGCCGCGCTGCTCGGAGATCGGCTCGCCGAGCCCGGAGAGCTCCGCGAGCACGTCGTCGAGGCGATCCGCCGGCACCCGCAGCGTCAGCTGCGCGCTCGCGGGTCGCACGCCCTCCGCGCGCGACACCGTGACCGCTTCGACGAATCCCTCCGCTTCTGCAGCGATGCGACCGGCATCCGTCGCGGCGCCGTCGGGATCGGCGACTTCGAGCGAGAGCTCGGCCGTGCGGACGACCGATCGTCCGTCGGTGGAACCTGCGGCGGCATCGTCCAGAGCACTCGCGTCGCCCGGCTCGCCCGCTGCCTCGGGCGCGGCGGGCGCCTCGCTCGCGGAGCCCGTCGCGGGGAGATCGGGGACGCCCCGGAGCCCGTCAGGGGCGCAGCCGGTGAGCGGGGCGAGCAGCAGCCCGGCGGCGAGCAGGAGCGGGAGCAGCGCGGACCTCGTCGTGCGGCGTGTCATGGTGACACCCTACCCAGCCGCGCGACGACGCGGTCGGAGAGCTCCTGGGGGTTCGCCCGGCGCGACCGGATCGTTACCGGACCGCGCCGAACCGGGGGCGTCTGGCCGCTAGTTGAGCGGCAGCGCGAGTGTGCCCGTCTCCGGCGGCGGCTCGACCGAACGGCCCTTGAGGTCGGGGATCCAGCGCAGCGACACGGCGGCGCACAGCGCGCACACGACGAGCAGCATCCCGGAGACGAAGATCGCCCCCTGGGCGTCGGCGATGTCGATCGCGATTCCCGCGAGCGCAGAGCCCGTGGCGACGCCGACGAGCTGTCCGGTGCCGACCCAGCCGTACGCCTCGGCCGTCTCGGAGAACTTCACCGTGGAGCTCACGACGTTCGAGATCGCGGCGAAGGTGGGCGCGGTGCCGAGCCCGCCGATGAAGAGCACGATCGAGAGCCACCAGATGTTCAAGCTGACGAGGCAGGCAAGGGTGCCGGCGAGCACGATCCCGATGCGCAGCAGGATCGACCAGGGGCGCATCTCGCGATGCCCGAAGAGCAGCCCGCCGACGAGCGAGCCGCCCGCGAACAGCGCGAGGACGACGCCGGACTCCATGCTGCTGCCGTGCGCGTCCCCGCCGCTGAAGGCGGCGACGATGCCCGCTTCGATCGCGGCGAAGGAGGCCACGAAGAAGAAGCCGATGATCGTCGAGATGACGACCGTCGGGTACCGCAGCACGGCGCCGAAGCCCCGCCGCGAGGGCGGCAGTACGACCTGCCCGACCGCGGGGCTGAGGATGAACCAGGCGCCGCCGAACAGCATGAAGCCCGCCGCGACGCACAGGCCGGCCGTCGTGCCGAACTGCGAGGAGACGAAGACCGCGACCACCGGCCCCAGCACCCAGATGATCTCCTGCGCCGCGGCGTCGAGTGAGAACAGCGCCGACAGCTGGTTCGAGGGCACGAGCTTGGGGTACAGGGTGCGCACCGCAGGGGTGACCGGGGGCGTGCAGAGCCCGACGCAGAGGGCGATGCCCGCAACGACGAGGAGCGGCAGGTGCACCGTGGCGATCGCCACGAGCAGGCCGGCGCACAGCAGCGAGGTCGTCGCGAGCACGGGGCGCATGCCCCAGCGCCCCATGAGACGGCTGCTCAGCGGACCGGAGATCGCCTGACCGATGCTCTGCGTCGCGAGAACGATGCCCGCCGAGGTGTAGTCGCCGTAGCTGAGCTGCATGTGCAGCAGCAGGATGATGGAGAGCATCCCGAACGGGAATCTGGCGGTGAGCTGCGAGATCAGGACGCGCACGACCCCGGGATGCCCCGCGAGTTCACGATAAATGCCCATCAGACGAGTATACGACCGATTGCGCCACCCAGAACAGCGTTCGACTGCGGAATCGCGCATGAATTCGAGTTGAACCCGCGGTTTCCGTGGTCGCGAACGCGGCCGGGCCCGCCGGGATCGACTCCCGGCGGGCCCGGCCGCGTCGGCGGGGCTACGCCCCCGGCGTGCTCGTCGAGTAGACGGTGCCGCCGCGCTGGCCGCCCTGTCCGCCGCCCTGGGCGCGGCGTCCGCTGCGGCGCTGGCCTCCGCGCTGCCCCTGCGGCTGGCCGGAGCGCTGGCCCGGGTTCGCGCCCTGCCCGCCGCCCTGGCCCTGCGGCTGCCCGGAGCGCTGGCCGCCCTGCTGGCCGCGACCGCCGCCGGACTGCGACGCGCCGCCCTGGCCGCCTGCGCCGCCGGCGCCCGATCCCGCACCGCGGCCGCGACCGCCGCGCGACCGCTTCCGCTTCGCGTTCGCCCCGGTCGAGGCGCCCTGGCCGGGCGGGTTGTGACCCGCGGCGCGCTGCTGCGCGGCCTGCGCCTCGGCGCGCTTGCGCTCGGTCTCGCGCGGATCGACTCGCGGCGCGACCTCGCCGATGAGCTCGAGTACCTCGGCGTCGACCCGCGCGGCGTTCGGGTTCACCGGGCGCGGGGTCACGCGGATCTTCGCCGCGCGCATGATCTGGCGCATCTCGCCGCGCTGCTCGGGCAGCACGAGCGTCACCACATCGCCCTCGTTGCCCGCGCGCGCCGTGCGACCCGAGCGGTGCAGGTAGGCCTTGTGCTCGACCGGCGGGTCGACGTGCACCACGAGGTCCACGCCGTCCACGTGCACGCCGCGCGCGGCGACGTCGGTTGCGACGAGCACCTTCGCCTCGCCGGAGACGAACTCGGCGAGGTTACGATCCCGCGCGTTCTGCGAGAGGTTGCCCTGCAGCTCGACCGCGGGGATCCCGCGCGCCGTGAGCTGCTTGGCGAGCTTCTTCGCCTGGTGCTTCATGCGGGTGAAGAAGATGCGGCGCGCGGTACCGGAGGCGAGGGCCTCGATGAGCGCGTCCTTGTCGTCCTTGCCGGCCACCTCGAACACGTGGTGGGTGAGCTGCGGCACGGGGGACTCCGCGGAATCGACGGAGTGCAGGATCGGGGAGTGCAGGTACTTCTTCACGAGGTTGTCGACCCCGTTGTCCAGGGTCGCGCTGAAGAGCAGGCGCTGGCCGACCTTCGGCGTGGCGTTGAGGATCCGCGTGACCACCGGGAGGAAGCCCATGTCGGCCATGTGGTCGGCCTCGTCGAGCACCGTGATCTCGACCCCGCCGAGGTCGACGAGCCGCTGCTTCATGAGATCGTCGAGGCGACCGGGGGCGGCCACGACGATGTCGACGCCCGCTTCGAGCGCCACCTCCTGACGGCGCTGGGGAACCCCGCCGAAGATGGTGGTGACCTTCACGCCGACCGGATCGGCGAGTATCTTCACGGTCTCGGCGATCTGGGTGACGAGCTCGCGGGTCGGCGCGAGGACGATGGCGCGGGGGCGGCTCGGGCGGCGCTTCGCGGCTGCCTGGTCGGCGAGATTCGCGACGAGGGGGATGCCGAAGGCGATCGTCTTGCCGGATCCGGTGCGCCCGCGGCCGAGCACGTCCTTGCCGGCGAGCGTGTCGCGCAGCGTGTCGCGCTGGATGGGGAACGGGGCGGTCTTGCCGTTGCGCGCGAGCGCATCGGCGATGGGGGCGGGGACGCCGAGCTCGAGGAACGAGGGCGTGGGGACGTTGGGCTGTTCGGTCACGGGGACCTTTCATGCTGAGGCGCGAGGCATCGTCGTGCGCGCTGCGCAGCGGAGCGCGGGACGAGGGCGTCGGCCGGTTCGGCGAGTGCGCGGGATCGCGCATCCGTTCGCCGCGGAGAATCCGGAGGTCCGGCGGTCCGGATGGAACCGCGACCCGAGGCTGTCAGCGACGCGGGGCCCGGTGTGCGGACCCGTGCCCCCAGTCTAGCGGGCTTCCCGCTGGGAAGGTGCGGTGCGGGGCGGATCGCGGCACGGAACCCCTCGCCCGGCCGCGCCCGCGTCTGGCAGGATGTGCGCATGGGACGCATCACCATTCGGGATTTCCACGACGACGACCTCGACGCCGTCGTCCGCCTCTGGTGGGAGGCGCAGTCCTCCGCGGAGCCGCCGGTCTACTCGCTCGCCGAGGTGACGGCCTCCTGCCGGGAGGATCACGCGGTCGTCGCGGTCCGGGACGAACGGGTCGTCGCGGCGGCGGTGGGCCGCGCCGCGCACGCGCAGGGCTGGATCGTGTTCTTCGGGATCCTCGAGGACGCCCGCTCCGAGAACGTCTCCGGGGCGCTCTTCGACGCGCTCGAGCGGAAGATGGCATCGATCGGGCTGTCGACGCTGTCGGTCCTCATGCCCGAGGGCAGCCGGGTCGACCTCCTCACCTCCAACGGCTTCCAGATGCGCCACAGCCTCCGCTATCTGGAGCGGCAGATGCCGGTGCAGCGCCGCGAGATCGACCTTCTCAAGGACGTCGGCGGGCGGATCCTGCCCCGCCACCTCTGGGAGCAGGTCGCCGGCATGCGCCGCGAGAAGCTGCTGCTCGAGGAGCGGCTCGTCGCGCCCCTCGCGCAGCCCGATCTCGCAGATCGCTACGGCGTGGTGCCGCCGCACGCCGTGATGCTCTTCGGGCCGCCCGGCACGGGCAAGACCACCTTCGCGAAAGCGGTCGCCTCGCGCCTCGACTGGCCGTTCGTGGAGGTCTTCCCCTCGCGTCTCGGCGACGGGAAGTCGAGCATGGCGGCCTCGCTGCGCGACGTCTTCGAGCGCATCGGGGAGCTCGAGCACGGCGTCGTGTTCATCGACGAGGTGGAGGAGATCGCCTCCCAGCGCAGCGATCCGCCGACGCCGACGCAGGGGGTGACGAACGAGCTGCTGAAGATCGTCGCGGATTTCCGCGACCGCGAGGGAATGCTGCTCGTCTGCGCCACGAACTTCATCCGCGGCCTCGACACGGCGTTCCTCCGCCACGGCCGGTTCGACTACGTCCTCCCCATCGGGCTGCCCGATGCAGAGGCGCGCGAGGCCATCTGGCGCCGCTACGTGCCGCACAGCGTCGCGGCGGGCATCGACTTCGCCGACCTCGTGGTCCGCAGCGAAGGCCTCACCCCCGCCGACATCGAGTACGCCGCGCGGCGGGCGTCCCAGGAGGCGCTCGTGCGCGCGCTCCGTGCCGACCCGGCGGAGGGCAAGCGCGCGCCCGACGCTCCGACGGAGCTCGCGACCGAGGACTACGTCGCCGCGCTGTCGGTGACCCGCGCGACGGTGTCCGAGGAGCAGCAGGCGACCTTCCTCGAGGACATCGACACCATCGCGCGGCTCTGATCCTTCGCGCTGCCCGCGCTCTGCGGCGCCTCCGCGCCGCTTTGGCGAGGTGCAGCGGTGTCGGAGGTCCGCGGTAGCCTCTGAGCACGCCCGGACGGCGGGCGGATATCTCGGAGGGAGCGCGCATGTTCGTTCAGGATCGCGCGGGCGGCGGCCGGCGCCTCGTGACGAGCGCGAGCGACCTCACCGCGGCGAGCGTCTGCGAGTTCGCATTCCTGCGCCGCGTCGACGCGAGACTCGGCCGCGATGTGGTCGTGCCGCCGGACGACGACCCGATGCTCGCCCGTGCGGCGCGACTCGGAGACGCGCACGAGGCGCGGACGCTCGACGCCTATCGTGACGGTTTCGGCGCCGGGACCGCCGGAGAGCGGGGCGGGGTCGTCGAGATCCCGCGCCCCGAGTCGATGGGCGAGGCCGATCTCGAGCGGGTCGCCGCGCAGACGCTCCGCGCGCTGCACGGCGGAGCGGAGATCGTCTTCCAGGCGACGTTCTTCGAGCCGGCGCAGCGAGCGGCCGAGACCGGGGACGCGGGCGCGGGCTCGGCGATCGAGGTCGGTTTCGTCGGCTTCGCGGACTTCCTGCGGCGAGACGCGGCGTCGGGCGGCGCGTACGAGGTGCAGGACACGAAGCTCGCGCGCAGGGCGAAGGTCACCGCGCTCATGCAGCTCGCGGCCTACGCGGAGCAGCTCGAGCGGCTCGGCGTCCCCGTGACGCCCGAGGCGGAGCTCATCCTCGGCGATGGCGCGCGCAGCCGGCACCGTCTCACGGACATCGCGCCCGTGTTCCGGGCGCGCCGGCTGCGGTTGCACCGGATCCTGCGGGAGCGCGCCGCGGAGCGCGGGCCCGACGGCGCCTTCGCCTCCGCGGATCCGGTCGGCTGGGGCGCGGAGGGGATCGCCGCGTGCGGGCGCTGCGAGGTCTGCGCTCCCGAGGTCGAGCGCACCCGTGATCCGCTGCTCATCGCCGGGCTCAGCGGCCTCCAGCGCGATCGCCTGCGCGCTGCGGGGTACCCCACGATCGATGCCGTCGCGGCGCTGGCCTCCGCCGCGCCGTCGGGCGTCGCTCCGTCGGCAGCCCCGCCGTCGGGCGTCGTTTCCTCGTCGTCCCCCGTGCCCGGCATGTCGGCGGCGGTCGTCTCCCGGATCGCGCTGCAGGCGGCGGTGCAGCTGGAGTCGTCCGCCGGAGGTCCGCCGGCCGTGCGCGTCGTCGACCCGAGCGCGCTCGCAGCGCTCCCCGAACCGGATCCCGGCGACCTGTTCTTCGATTTCGAGGGCGACCCGCTCTACCGCGAGGCCGATCCCGACGGCCGGGCGAGGTGGGGCATCGACTACCTCTTCGGCATGGTGGACGAGCGCGAGACGTTCACGCCCATCTGGGCGCACGATCTCGCAGCGGAGCGACGCGCGCTGGAGCGCTTCCTCGCGCTCGTGGAGGAGCGGCGCCGCGCGCATCCCGGCATGCACATCTACCACTACGCCGCCTACGAGCGCACGCATCTCACGAGCATCGCCGCGCGGCACGGCATCGGTGAGGAGGCCGTGGATCGCCTGCTCGCGGAGCACGTGCTCGTCGATCTGTACCCCATCGTGCGGCGCGCGCTGCGCGTCGGCTCCCGCTCGTACTCCATCAAGAAACTCGAACCGCTGTACATGGGGGAGCGCTTCCGCGACGAGGCGGGGGTGACGAGCGGCGCCCAGTCCGTCGGCGAGTACGCGGAGGCGAGCGCACTGCTGCGATCCACCGAGCCGGCGGATCGCGAGGAGGGCGCCAGGCGGATGCACGCGATCGCCGAGTACAACGCCTACGACTGCGTCTCGACGCTGCGGCTGCGGGACTGGCTCCGCGGCATCGCCGACGCCCATGGCGTCGCGCATGCACCGGAGCCGGAGCTCCCCGATGCGGTCGCCGAGGAACCGGCGGGTTCGGAGAGCCCCACGGCGGTCGCACTGCGCGAACGCGCCGAGAGCGCCGAGCGCAGTGGATCCGGCGAGTCCGCGGGGCTCCTCCGGCTCGCTGCGAGCGCCGTCGACTACCATCGCCGCGAGCAGAAGTCCTTCTGGTGGGCCCACTACGCGCGTCTCGTCGACCCGATCGAGGACTGGGCCGATACCCGGGACGTGCTCGTCGCATCGGGCGAGAGCACGGTGGAATTCGATTGGCACCGTCCGCCCCGCGCGCGCGTCGATCGCCGGGCGCTCCGCCTGCGCGGCGAGATCGCGCCGGGAAGCAGCGGCATCAAGCCGGGTGCGCAGCTCTTCGCGGTCTACGAGCGACCCGCGCCGTTCGCCAACCCCGGCGCCGCTCCGGGCGCACGCGCCACGCGGCTCGTCCGAGTAGCCGAGGTGCACGAGGACGGTGCGACGATCGAGGAGACTCTTCCCGCAGACGGGGGGCGCTACGCGGTCCTGCCCGTGGCGCTCACGCCGGGGCCGCCGCCGCGCGCGGGCAGCCAGAAAGGTGCGATCGAGGAGTGGGGGGATGCCGTGCTGGCGGCATCGGCGCTCGACGAGCTGCGCGATCCCGTTCTGGATCTGCTGCGCCGCACGGGACCGAGGCTGCGCGCGATCGCCGGTGACGGAGGGACGGGGGAGGCCGAGGCGACGCCGAGCCGTGCGGTCGACGCGGGCGCGTCGCCGATCGACACGGTCGTCGCGACGCTCCGCCGCCTCGATCGCTCCGCGCTCGCCGTGCAGGGGCCGCCGGGGACGGGCAAGACCTATCTCGCCGCCCGGGTCATCGCCCGTCTCGTCGCCGAGGACGGCTGGCACGTCGGCGTGGTCGCGCAGTCCCACCGCGTGGTTGAGCACGTTCTGGACGCCGTGGCCGACGCGGGCCTCGACGAGTCGCAGATCGGCAAGTCGCCGCAGGGCGGGCGGCTGCCCGCCGGAGCCGCCCCGCCGCGCCGCACGGTGCTGCCGACGGGCGGTCAGGCGGCCTTCGTCCGCGCGCATCGGCAAGCGGGGCGGGGAAGCCTGACGGGCGGCACCGCCTGGGATTTCAGTCACGAGGAGCGGTTCCCGAGACGGAGCCTCGACCTCATCGTGATCGACGAGGCGGGTCAGTTCTCCATCGCCCCGACGATCGCGGCCGCTTCGGCTGCCGAGCGGCTCCTCCTCCTCGGGGATCCGCAGCAGCTCCCGCAGGTCTCGCAGGGGACGCATCCCGAACCGGTCGACGCCTCGGCGCTCGGCTGGCTGCTCGGAGAGCACGACACGCTGCCGACGGAACTCGGCTGCTTCCTCGCGGAGACGCGGCGACTCCGCCCGGAACTCGCGGAGATCGTCTCCGAGCTGTCCTATGACGGGCGACTCCGCGCCCACCCGACCGCGTCGGCGCGCACCGTGCGCGGCGCGGGACCGGCCGGCCTCGTCCATCACGCGATCGCGCATCGCGGGAACGCCACGCGTTCGCCGGAGGAGGCCGCGGAGGTCGTGCGCATCGTGCGCGAACTGCTCGGCGGCGCCAGCATCTCGGAGGGTGCCGTCGCCGCGGGAGACCGCACGGACGAGGAATCGACCCGAGCTGCCGGTGGGGCACGCGTCTCGGGCGGCCTGCGGGCCAGTGGCATCGACTCCGGTAGGGAGGCCGGCGCCGTGACGCTGGCCGATGCGGGCGCTGTCGCCGTTTCGCCCCCGGGCGCGAAGACGGTCGCGGCGGATCCGCCGGCGACGAGGGACGGGGACCGGCGTCCGCTCGACGCCTCCGACCTCATCGTCGTCGCCGCCTACAACGCGCAGGTCGAGTGCGTCGCCGAGGTGCTCGCCGCCGCGGGGCTCGAACGGGTGCGCGTGGGCACCGTCGATCGTTTCCAGGGCCAGGAGGCCGTCGTCGCGATCGTGACGCTCGCCGCCTCCAGCCCCGAGGACGTGCCGCGCGGACTCGAGTTCCTGCTCATGCGCAATCGCCTCAACGTGGCGATCAGCCGCGCGCAGTGGTCCGCGCATCTCGTCTCCTCCGATCGCCTCGGCCAGGGACTCCCGACGAGCGCCGAGGGTCTCGCGGCGCTCTCGGGATATCTGCGGCTGCTGGAACGCGGCGCCCGCGCTACCGTGGAGGCATGATGCGCCCAGGAGGACCGTTGAAGACCCCGCCGTCGGGGAAGCTCCCGCCGAGGCCGGCCGGCGGGTCCGGTGCGGCGGGCGCCCGTGCGGGCGACCCTGATGCTGTCGATGCTGTCGATGCTGCTGGCGATGCTGCGGGCGATGCGGGATCGGACGCCGGCGCGGTGCGCCGAGCCGCGCCGTCCGCCTCCGCACGATCGCGGATCCCGGCCTTCGACGTCATGCGCATCACCGACGAGATCGCCCGCCGCCGCGCCGCCGGCCGCGACGTCGTCTCGCTCTGCGCCGGCGAGCCGGGCGCGCGCCCGGCCCCGGGGACGCTCCGCGCGGCCGGATACACCGGGCCGCTCGGCACCACGCCGCTCCGCGAGGCGATCGCGGGGCACTACGCCGCCTGGTACGGCGTCGACGTCGATCCGGGGCGGGTCGCCGTCACCACGGGATCCTCCGGAGCCTTCCAGCTCGTCTTCCTGGCGGCGTTCGACCCGGGGGCCCGCGTCGCGCTCGCGTGCCCGGGCTATCCGGCCTACCGGAACATCCTCACCGCTCTCGGGGTGCAGGTCGTCGAGATCCCGACCGGGCCCGCGACCCGGTACCAGCCGACGCCGGAGCTCCTCGATGCCGCGGTGGCGGCGCACGGGCCGCTCGACGGGCTCATCGTCGCTTCGCCCGCGAACCCGACGGGCACGATGCTCGGACGCGGCGAGCTCGCGGAGCTCGCCGCGTGGTGCACGCGCTCCGGAGCCCGCCTCATCAGCGACGAGATCTACCACGGCATCGTCTACGCCGGGTCCGATGCCGCCGATCCGCGCGGCGTGACGGCACTCACGGCGAGTCCGGACGCGATCGTCATCAACTCGTTCTCGAAGTACTGGGGCATGACGGGATGGCGGCTCGGCTGGGCGATTCTGCCGCCCGACCTCGTCGCGCCGATGGAGGCGCTCGCCTCGAACTTCGCACTCTCACCGCCCGCACCCGCGCAGGAGCTGGCGCTCACGGCCTTCATCGCGGAGTCCTACGCCGAGCGGGACCGCGTGGTCGAGGGCTTCGCCCGGGCTCGAGCGCTGATCCTCGACGCCGAACCGGAGCTGCACTGGGGCGCCTCCGCGCCCTCGGACGGAGCGTTCTACTTCTACGCGGAGCTTGGCGAGCAGCTGGAGCGCTTCCCCGATTCCGTCGCCTTCGCGCGGGCACTGCTCGAGCAGGCCGATGTCGCGATCGTCCCCGGCGTCGACTTCGACCCGATCGCGGGGGGCCGCTCGGTGCGGCTCTCCTATGCCGCGGGCGAGCCGGCGGTCGCCGAGGCGCTGGATCGCATCCTGCGCTTCCAGCGCGCCTGATCGGACCGACGCGCGACGAGCGTTCCCGGCGTCGCCGCCCCGCGCCTGATCCTGTCGTGCGCCGCTGATCCCGTCGCGCACCCTGTTCTCTCCGAGTACCACTCGATCCGGGTCACCGCGGCAGGGAATTGGAGCCGTCGACCCTGCCGGAGTGACCCGAACGCGGCCTGCCGTGTGTGCTCCCGGTGCTCCCGGTGCTCCCTGTCTTCTCGATCCGGGTCGCTCGGACGGGGTTCGGTCGATGCGCACCCTGCCGGAGCGACCCGAACCTCTCTCGCTGCCGAGGCGATACAGATCCTTCTCTCCACGGATGCGGCTCGAACACCGTGCCTCGTGTGTGCTCCCGGTGCTCTCGGTACTCCCGCGGCTCGGGATCCGGGTCGCCTCGATAGGGTGCGAACGGCAGGTACCCTGCCGGAGCGACCCGGATCGAGGGTGCTCGCATCGGGGGACCGCTGAAACCTCCGATGCAGGGGATCGGAGGTGCGGGGTGGATCCGAGGAGAGAAGGGGAGGGGAGAGAAGGGGCGGGGCGGGGGCAGCGGCCCTCGCGGGCTATGCTCCGATGCGGATGGGGGTGCCCTCCGAGACGCCGACTCGCCGTTGCAGCGCCGCGTCGACCATGAACAGGTCGCTGACCGGTGCCACGATGCCGAGCGCGGCGAGCGCCTCCACCTCGCCACCGCCGAGATCGAGCGCCACGGACTCGACGGACTCCGCCAGCGGGCCCTCGAGCCCCGCGATGGCGCGGGACATCGCCGAACGGGCGGCCGCGGCGAGATCGGCGGGGTCCGCGCCGCGCGCAGTCACCTCCGCACTCGCGTAGACGACGCCGTCGCCCGTGACGACCTCGCCGAGCAGGGCTCCGGGCGTCTCGGCCGAGCGGCGCACGCGGAGCTCGAGCACGCTGCTCGTGGAGATCGCGGGCGTCGTGGAGAAGGGCAGTGGAATGCCCGAAGGGGCGTCGCCGTGATCGTGATGATCAGGCGACGCCCCTCCGAACGTGAACTTCAGATCCATGGGATCCAGCGTACGCCCTGCGGGCGGACGCGATGCTCGCGGTGCTTACGCGTTCGCGGCGAGCACATCCTCGAGCGGCGAGTACGCGAGCTCCGGGAAGGCGTCGGCGACGCCCTTGAAGGCCACCACGCCGTCGTGCGCGTTCAGGCCCTTGGCGAGCGACGCGTCGTCGTTCAGCGCCTTGACCCAGCCCTTGTCGGCGAGCGCGACGACGTAGGGGAGCGTCGCGTTGGTGAGCGCCGCGGTCGAGGTCTCGGGGACCGCGCCCGGCATGTTCGCGACGCAGTAGTAGATGGAGTTGTGCACCTGGAAGGTGGGATCGTCGTGCGTGGTCGGACGCGAGTTCTCGAAGCAGCCGCCCTGGTCGATGGCGATGTCGACGAGCACGGAGCCCGGCTTCATCTGCGCCACCATCTCGTCGGTGACGAGCTTCGGCGCCTTCTCGCCGGGGATGAGCACGGAACCGATGACGAGATCGGCGTCCTTGAGCGCCTCGGTGATGTTGTGCGCATTCGAGGTGCGGGTCTGGATGCGGCCGTTGAACTCGTCCTCGAGCTGCTTGAGGCGGGGGATCGCGATGTCGATCACGGTGACCTCGGCGCCCATGCCGTAGGCGATGCGCGCGGCCTGCTCGCCGGCTGCGCCGCCGCCGATGACGACGACCTTGCCGCGGCGGGTCGCGGTGACGCCGCCGAGGAGGATGCCGCGGCCGCCGTTCGCCTTCATGAGGCTGTACGCGCCGACCTGCGCCGAGAGCCGGCCGGCGACCTCGGACATGGGGGCGAGGAGGGGGAGCGCGCGGTTGGGCAGCTGCACGGTCTCGTAGGCGATCGCCGTCGTGCCCGAGGCGAGAACGGCCTCCGTGAGCTCCTTGTCGGCGGCGAGGTGCAGGTAGGTGAAGAGGACCTGGCCCTTGCGGAGCTTCGCGTACTCGGAGGCGATGGGCTCCTTCACCTTGAGGATCATGTCGGCCTGCGCCCAGACGTCGTCGGCGCCCTCGACGATCTTCGCGCCGGCGGCGACGTACTCGTCGTCGGTGATCATCGAGCCGAGCCCCGCGCCGGCCTGCACGAGCACCTCGTGGCCGCGGCGGGTCAGCTCGAAGACCCCGGCCTGCGTGATCGCGACGCGGTTCTCGTTGTTCTTGATCTCGGTGGGGATACCGACGCGCATGAGATGCTCCTGAGGAATCTGCGGATGATGGAGTGGTGCGCCGGATCGTCTGCCGCGCGGCGACGCAGCGCGCACGGGGATGATGCCGGTACGCATTCAATTTTGCAGTATATTCGTGTTTCGAGGTTGTTTCCTGAATTCTCTTCGGGACATTCCAGTAAAGTTGTGCTCAATCGAGCGAAGGGCGGATGAAAATGGCTGATGCGTCGAAGAATCTGCGTCACGAGGCGGATCTCGACGACGTGGATCGCAGGATCATCGAGGAGCTGCAGGCGAACGGCAGGATCACGAACGCCGAGCTCGCGGAGCGCGTGGGCGTCGCGGCGTCGACCTGCATCGCGCGCGTCCGCAGCCTCGTCTCCCGCAAGATCATCACGGGCTTCACGGCGACCGTCGATCCGCGGGCCATGGGGCTCGACCTCGAGGTGCTCGTGAGCGTGACCGTGCGTTCGGGCGCCCGCCAGCGGATCACGGAGCTCAGCGAGGAGCTGCGGGCGCAGCCCGAGGTCATGCAGCTGTTCTTCCTCGGCGGCGTGGAGGACTTCATCATCCATCTCGCGGCACGCGACTCCGATCACGTCCGCGACTTCGTGGTCGAGCATCTCTCCGCGCACCCCGCGGTCTCCTCGACCCGCACGAGCATCGTCTTCAGCCATCACCAGAACCCGCTCCGCGGGGAGCGGTAGGCGGAGGCGAGGCGGCGCGCTCGGGCGTTCCCCTGGCGTCCCTCTCGACGCGGGGCGCGCCCGGACCGTAGTCTGGGGGCGACGGATGTCGGGACACGCGGGGGCGTCGGTGAGCCGGGGTCGCCGCGGCGAGGAGAGGACGCGGATCATGGCGCGAGCACTGCTCATCGTCGACGTGCAGAACGATTTCACCGAGGGCGGCGCCCTCGGCGTCGCGGGCGGCGACGCCGTCGCCGAGGGAGTGCGGGGGCTGCTGCGGGGGCCCGACCGCTACGAGCTGGTGGTGGGCTCACGGGACTGGCACGATGCCGAGGGGACGAATGGCGGGCATTTCGCACCGGCCGGCGTCGACCCGAACTTCGTGACGACGTGGCCGGTGCACTGCGTGCAGGGCACCGAGGGCGCCGAGTACCATCCGCTGCTCGACGTCTCGCGGATCGATGTGCATGTGCGCAAGGGCATGGGCGAGCCGGCGTACTCGGCATTCGAGGGGGAGACCACGGATGGCCGGCGGCTCTCCGAGGTCCTCGCGGAGCGCGGGATCGAGACGCTCGACATCGTCGGTCTCGCGACCGACTACTGCGTGCTGCGCTCCGGTCTCGACGCCGTCGGGCTCGGACTGCGCGTCCGGGTGCGCTCCGAACTCGTCGCCGGTGTGCGTCCGGAATCCTCCGCGGCGGCCCTCCGGGAACTCGCAGCGGCGGGCGTCGAGATCGTCTGAGTCAGACGCCGCGTCGCCATCGCCGTCGCTCAGTGTCCCCCCGGCGGGTTGAGCCTCGCCTCGTGGGCGTCGAGCGCGAGCTCGGCGGCGCGCAGGGCCCGCGAGCTGTAGCGGCCGATCGCGCGCTCCTCCAGGAGGGCGTCGCGCTGCGCCTCGAGCGCGATGCGCGCGAGTCTCAGGTACGCCTGCGCCGGGGTCTCCGAAGAGGGGAGCATCACCGCTCCCGTGGCCGGCAGGGCGATGGCGATGGGGGCGAGGGCGTTGCGCGCGCTCGCTCGGGCCCGCTCGGACATCTGGGCGCAGGCGTTGTCCGGTCCCTTCGCATCCTCCTCGATCTCGAGCGCGTCGTCGATGGCCTCGTTGGCGGCCTCGATGAGGTCGTGGCTGAGCGAGGCGAGTTCGCCGACGTCGCTGCCGGTCCGCGCGCCGTCCGGCCACAGCTTCCGGATGAACAGCGGCAGGCTCAGGCCGTGCAGGAGCAGCGTGATGACGGCGACGGCGAAGGCGATGAGGATGATCTGCGCGCGATACGGAACGCCGGTGGGGATGGACTGCGCGGCGGCGAGCGTGACCACGCCGCGCATGCCGCTCCAGGAGAGCAGCACGCCGTCGCGCCACCCGAGCTGCTGGTCCTGCTCGTGCGCGAGGTCCGCGCGGGAGCGCTGCTCGAGGAGCTCCAGCTTGCGGATCTTCCGGGTGTCGGTGTCCTCGGCCTTCCGCGCGCGCGACAGGATCCGGGAGAAGCCGTCGCTGCGCTGCTGGTAGCGCCCCTCGTCGCCCCGCATCGTCCAGATGAGCGGGACCATGAAGATCCCGCGCAGCAGGATGAGGAGCACGACGAGTCCGAGGCTGAGGAGCCCGACGTGGGCGAGCTGGAGGTCGGTGTCGTCGACCTCGTCGAGCAGGGTGTGCAGCTCGAGGCCCATGAGCAGGAAGACGCCGTTCTCCAGCGCGAACTGCACGGTGCGCCAGTTGAGGCGCTCGTTCATGCGGGCCGTCGCGCTGAAGCGCCGTGCGGCGTGGTGCCCGGTGTAGAGCCCGGTGACGACGACGGCGAGCACGCCCGAGGCGCCGACCTCCTCGGCCGGCATGAAGGCGATGAACGGCACGACGAAGGAGAGGATCGTGTCGTAGACCGGGTTGTTGAGCTTCGAGCGCAGCCACACCGTGATGATCCCGATGACGAAGCCGATGACGATGGCCGCGGCGACGGAGAAGGCGAAGCTGCCCGCGGCGTCCCAGAACACGAAGCTGCCCGCGACGGCCGCGAGCGCCGTCTTCAGCAGCACGAGGGAGGTCGCGTCGTTCACGAGGCTCTCGCCCTCGAGGATCGACACGAGGCGGTCGGGCATGCCGAGCCGCTTGCCGATGGAGGTCGCGGCCACGGCGTCGGTGGGGCTGATGACCGCGCCGAGCGCGATCGCGACGGGCAGCGGGATGGCCGGCACGACGAGGTGCACGAGGAGACCCGCGATGACGGCGGAGAAGATGACGAGCAGCACCGACAGCCCCGCGACGGGCCGGAGGTTGCGGCGGAAGTCGACGAGCGGCACGTTCACCGCGGCGGAGTACAGGAGCGGCGGCAGCACCCCGAGGAGGATGATCTCCGGATCCACCTCGATCGCCGGCATGAACGGCAGGTACCCCGCCCCGATGCCGACGACCACGAGCAGCAGGGGAGCGGCGACGCCGATGCGCCCGCCGAGGATCGAGACGCCCACGAGCACGACGACGGCGGCGACGGCGACGATCCCGATCTCCATGCACCGATTCTAGCGAAGGCCCCGTCGGGATCCGCATCGGGGCTCCTCCGCCCCCGCGCTCGGCTCAGTCGGCGAACGCGGCCCCGTCGAGCGCGTGGAATCTGGCCCAGAAGGCGAGCGCGGGCGCGAGCGCCCGGCGGTTCGCCCGCGCGCCGGGGAAGGGGGAGAGCGCGACCCGCACGTGCTTCCCCGGGAGGCGCTTCCAGGTGCCGACGACCCGGCCGTCCCGCACGATCGTCGCGAGGAACATGCCGTTGCGCCCCGGCACGATCCGTTCGAAGTGCGCGGGATCGAGCTGCGCCGAGCGGTCCGTATAGCCGAGCAGGTGCTCGTCGAATGCGGCGAGGAGCCGCCAGCCGGCCGCGGCACCGCCCGCCGCCGTGCGGCTCGCGCCTGCGCCGGACGGGGCGTCCCCGGGCGGATCACCCCCGAGCGGAGCACCGCCGAGCTGCGCGGGATCGGCCCAGAGCGCGCCGGCCGCACCGCTGACGGGGTCGCCCGCGGCGTCGCGGAGCCGGACCGAGGCGAGGGTGCCGGATTCCTCGGCGACCCGAAGCGCCACGCGGGCCTCGGCGAGCGTGAGCCCGGTCCACCAGGCGAGATCGCGGTCCCGGATCGGACCGCGGGCGGCCGCGTAGCGGGCGGCGAGCGCGCCCAGGGCCGCGTCGCCCGCGAGCTCGCGGGGTGCGCGGATCCAGCGCTCGGCGCGCACGAGCCGGGGCTCCCCGGAGTCGCCGACGGGGCCGAAGACCGCGAGCCCGTTCTGGCAGAGCCACCAGATGACGTGGTAGCGCCACGAGCTCTGCCACTCGATGCCCGCCGCGGTCCAGCGCTCGGCGAGGGCGTCGCGGTCGAGCCCGGCGGGCTCGCCGGGCTCGCCGGGCCCGTCGGGCTCGTCGAGCGCCCGCAGCGACACCTCCACCAGGCGGTCGAGCGCGGCGTCGCTCATGCCGAGGAACGCGCGGCGCTTCGCCGCGCCGGCGAGCACCCGGTGGTTCGTCGCCGCCTGCATCCAGCCGATGTCCTCGGCGGCGACGACGTGCACCGTGCCCCGCATCGGCCAGGAACGGACGATGAGCCCGGCGTCGAACGCTTCGGCGACGTCGCGCATCGTCGTCCCCGGGGCGCGGACGCCCAGCGCCCAGCGCGCCGACCGCCAGTCCTGCCCCTGCACCGCGAGCATGCGCCGCGCGACCGCGGCGATCCGCTCGGAGCCGGGACCCGAGTCCTCCGGCGGGGCCGTCTCCCAGCCGCCGGGCGCGAGCCCGAGCGCGCGCATGCGCAGCTCGAGGAGCTCATCGGTGCGCAGCGTCTGCGCCGTTCCGCCTCCGGGGGTCATGCCGCCAGTGTAGGGCGATCCGGCGACATCGGCGGCGCGTCATCCCTCCGGGCCCGCGAGCTCCGACTCGAGGGCGTTGCGCGCCGAGACGAGGGTGTCGATCGCGGCCGTGATCTCCATCCGTCCCTCCGGGGCGATCACGCTGAGCGCGCCGAGGCACTCCTCGCCCTGCATGACGGGCACCGCGACGACCTCGATGGCGTCGCCCATCCAGACGGCCCGGTGGACGGAGTACCCGTGCTCGCGGATCTCGGCGATGGCCTCGGCGTGCGGCGCGCGCTCGGCGTCGCTCGCGTGCGGGTCGAAGGCGAGCAGCACCTGCCCGGAGGTCGAGCCGAGGGGGAGCTGCCGCTCCGCCTCGCGCCGTACGCTCAGCGAGCGCTCCGGCTCGACGCGCTCGACGATGAGCGCCGACCCCCCGTTGCGCACCGCGAAGGAGATGGGCTCCTCGAGCCGCGCGACGAGGGCGCGCATGGTCCGGGAGACGGCCTCGGGCACGCCGGCGTGGGCCGTCGCGAAGCGCCCGAACGTCGCCGCGCGGATCGAGAGGCGGTACTGCCGCCGCTCGTCCTGCTGCAGCCAGCCGCAGTGGACGAGCGTCGTGAGGTACTGATGCGTCGCAGGGCGGCTCCAGCCGAGCGCCTCGGCGACCTCCGTGAGCGTGACCGTGGCCCGGTCGAGCTGGAGGAACACCTCGAGGACGCGGATGGTCTTCTCCACGGACTGCAGCGTGGTGGGTCCCGACATCGGGGTCTCCGTTCTGTTCAGGGCGCCCGGGCCCGGTGCCTGCGATCGCGCGGCGTCGCGGCGGGCGGTGAGCGCGCCATCCGCCGCCTCGAATCTACCGCCTGGGCGGCCTGCGGGGATCCTCGCGGATCCGGGCTTGACGAATCGGGCATCGCTTCGTAATGTTTTCAACATACCTTAATGACGATTAAAGATTGCTTAATTGTTACGCGGGTGTTGCAGCGAAGTCGACGACGAACGGAGCGGAAGCGATGCGGAACCCCTACCTCGACGAGGTCTTCTCACCCGGCAGGGTGATGGACCCCAGGAATCTCGGAGCGATGCAGCCGAACCGGCTGAGCGCCTCGCGGAGCTTCATCGCCCGCATGCTCCGCGAGGGCTGGCGGATCGAGCGCGACCATCTGCGTCTGGACGCTCGGGGCAACGGCGACGCCCGCTACACGATCACGACGCCGGCCGGGCCCCTCACCTTCGCGGCGTGGCTGCGCGAGCCCCGCGGGAAGAACCGCACGGGGCGCATCATCGGGACCTCCTGGGACATGCTCGGCACCCTCATCGACGGTCGCGCGAGCGACGCCCAGATCGCGGCCTCCGAGCGCGAGCTCCCGAAGCTCTACGAGGGGCGCGCGCCCGAGGGGACGCTCATCTGGATGCGCTCCAATCAGAGCCTCAGGCTCTTCCGGCACGTGCGCGATGCGCTCGCCGCCGGCGAGCAGCCCGACGCGGCCGAGGTGAAGCGCGTCGGGTATCTCATGCGCAACACGGGCCTCGACGGCAACGGCACCTTCGGCTCGGTGTCGTTCCCCGCGATCCCGAAGGGGCACCCACTCGCGCTCTCCTACCACGCGCAGATGCTCTCGGCGTACCTCATGCGCGAGCTCTCGGTCGACGTGGTGGAGGAGCTGGCCCGCATCGACGCCCCCGGGTCCGCCGTGCGGCTCGATCCCGCGGTCCGCGGCAACATCGGCGTCGGCAACGGCTCCGCCCTGGGGCTCGTGATGTTCGTCTACAACCGCCCGGCGCTGATCAACGCCTACGTGTCGCTCACGGTCGAAGCCGTCACGCACGTCCTCGAGCTCGAGCTGGAGCCGGGCGACGCGCGCTTCGACCGTCTCGAGCGGCTCCTCGACCGCACGATCCAGTACCGGGCGCTGGAGGACACCCAGTACCGGGTCTTCACGAACGGCACGCAGCTCGCCGCCGACCTGCGGCGGGTGCGCGCCGCCGTGCGCGCCGCACGGCGCGGCGAGATCGTCCGCGGCCCCGGGGAGACGCTGCTCGCGGCCGCGCACCGCTTCGTCGCCGCGCGCGTCACGCCCGAGGCGCTGCACACCTTCAACTCGCTGCTCATCGAATTGGATCCGGAGCACGCGGACGCGCTGCTCGCCGAGCGCCTGAGCTTCGACGAGACGCTCGAGTGGGATCCGCGGACCCCCGTGTCCGCCGTCGCCGAGGCCCTCCACGGCGTCTTCGGCTGGGCCCTCGAGCTGCCACTCAACGACCCGGCGCATCGCGACCGCGTCTGGTACCAGTCCCGCGCGGCCGAGGAGCCGCGATCCGGCCCGGCAGAGGAGGTGCCGGGCGCGCACGAGGTGATCCCGAACTATCCGTCTCGGGCGCGCGAGCTGGCGGATCTCCTCGCGGCGAGCGACCCGGCGGCGCCGATCGGCGCGCTCGTCGCCGCGCACCCCGAGCTCGAGCACATGGTCCGCTCGGTGCTCGCGCTGCGCGGGCAGCCCTACGCCGTGCCCCACGCCGATCCGCACGACATCGACTTCGTGCCCGTCTGGCTCGTGCGCCTCATGAACGCGTTCATCCACGGCGTCGACCGCACCGAGGACTACCTCAACCGCTCGGTCCTCGGACTGATCTTCGACGGCGCGCCGTATCGCGACGAGCTCGCCGGCGCGCGCGCCGACGGCTGGTGGTGGCGGTACCGCCCCGCCATGCCCGCCGCGGCGGCCGAGGCCGCGCTCGCGGCTCCGGTGTCGGCGACCGCGCCGACGCTGAGCCCCGTGGAGAGCGCGATCCGCGCGCCGCGCCACCCGGAGGCGGAGCGGATCACCATGAAGTTCCGCGAGCTGCGGCTGGCCGGCGGCCGCGCCATGCAGGCGCTGAACGTCCCCGAGGGCTCGTGGCACGGCGCCAGGGACTTCTTCGTGACCGCGCTCATCGCCGATCCCGCGGCGGTCGCGGGCTTCGGCGCCGCCCTGTCGCGCGCGATCGCCGACGACGGATCGGCGCCGGCATGGCGGGCGCCGAGCGCGACGCGCGCCGCCGGCGGCGCGCTCGAGATCGACTGCCACGGCGCGAGCCTGCACGCGGTCGGGCACGTGCTCGTGCAGGCGATCGCCGCGGCCGCCGACGAGGCCGGGATCGACGTGCGCCTCGACGGGGTCTCGGGCGACGGCGCGGAGCCCGGGCTCGCGCTCGCGCTCGCGCGGGTCGGCATCGAGGTCGAGGCCGGGGCCGATCCCGCCGGTGCGGTACCGGGGTCCGCCGGGACCGCCCTGCGACTGCGGGCGCGGGTCTCCGACGATCCGGCGGCGACGCGGGAGCGGTACCGCGGCGCGTTCCGTCGGCTCATCGCCGAGGGGCTCGAGGTTCCGGCGCAGGAGTGGTGGGACGTCTACTACCCGGGCAACGCCGGCCTCTACCCGGACACCCCCCTCTCCCGGCAGCACACCGGCACCGTGAAGGACGTCTACGTCCCCGGGCAGCGCCTCACCCGCCTCTTCGACCCCGCGGAGGTCGCCAACGCGAGCGATCCGAATCGCGACACCGACCAGCTCGCCTCCCTGTCCACCCCGCACCCCGCATCCGTCTAGAAGGAGAACGATGATCTACGTCGACAGCCTGCTCTGCTCACCGCTCGAGACCGAGCGCCCCGACGACCGCCGCTACCTCGAGGAGGTCGCCGCGGGCAAGCTCGGCGCCATCACGGTCACGGTCGGTTTCTGGGAGGACGCCACCGAGTCCATGGACCAGATCGTGAAGTGGCGCAACATGGCCGAGGACAACGCCGATCTCGTGGAGATCGCGTACCGCGCGAGCGACATCAGGCGCATCGCCGAGTCGGGCCGCACCGCCATCATCCTCGGCTTCCAGAACGTGTCGTTCCTCCAGGGGCGGCTCGGCTACGTGGAGCTCTTCGCCCGCATGGGCACCCGGGTGGGCCAGCTCACCTACAACATCCAGAACGACCTCGGCGGTAGCTGCTACGAGCCCCACGACAGCGGGCTCTCCCGCTACGGGAGGTACGTGGTGCAGGAGATGAACCGCTGCGGCATGGTCGTCGACCTCTCGCACGTCGGCGAGCGCACGACCCTCGACGCCATCGAGGCCTCGGCCGTGCCCGTCGCCATCACGCACGCCAACCCCGCGAGCCTCGCGCCGCACGCGCGGAACAAGTCGGACCGCGTGCTCGACGCGCTCAAGGACCGCGAGGGCATGCTCGGCGTCTCCGTCTACCGCAACCTCGTCGGCGACTACACGACGCCGGAGAAGTGGTCGGAGCTCGTCGCCTGGACGGTCGACCGGATCGGGATCGAGCGCGTCGGCATCGGCACCGACCTCGACCAGAACGGGGGCTTCGCGTACGTCGAGTGGATGCGCCAGGGCCGGTGGGCCCGGGAGATCCAGTACGGCGCCTCCGGTCCCGCGAAGCCCGGCCCCACGCCCCCGCTCGACTGGTTCAGCACCCCCGCGCACTTCCCCAACGCCGAGCAGTGCCTGCGCGAGCGCGGCTTCGCGGAGGAGGAGGTCGCCGCGATCATGGGCGAGAACTGGCTGCGGTTCTACGACGACGTCTTCCGAGAGCTCTAGACGAGCGAGACGAGAAAGAGCACCATTATGGCCCAGATCGATACGTCGACGACGACGTACACCGGATCCACACTCCGCCCATTCCTCAACGCGGAGGGCATCGTCAAGCGCTTCGGCGAGCATCGCGCCATCGATGACGTGTCGCTCGCCGTCGGCCGCGGCGAGGTCATCTCCGTCATCGGCCCCTCGGGGGCGGGCAAGAGCACCTTCCTGCGCTGCCTGAACCTGCTCGAGCTCCCCGAGGAGGGCTCCCTCGCCATCGGCGACGAGGAGATCGTCTTCGCCGAGGGGCGCGCGCCGGCCCGGGCGCAGGTGTCCAGGCTCCGCCGGCAGGCCGGGATGGTATTCCAGTCCTTCAACCTCTTCCCGCATCTCACGGCCGCGCAGAACATCGAGCTCGCGCAGAAGCGGGTGCTCGGGCGCAGTGCGGAGGAGGCGGCGGATCGCGCGCGGACGCTGCTCGCGCGCGTCGGGCTCGCAGCGAAGGCCGATGCGTACCCGAGCCAGTGCTCGGGCGGGCAGCAGCAGCGCATCGCGATCGCCCGGGCCCTCGCCATGGACCCGCAGCTCATGCTCTTCGACGAGCCGACCTCCGGCCTCGACCCCGAGGTCGGCGCCGAGATCCTCGCGGTCATGCGCGAGCTCGCCGACTCGGGCATGACGATGCTCATCGCGACGCACGAGATGGAGTTCGCGCGGCACGTCTCGAACCGCGTCATCGTCATGGTGGACGGGGCGATCGTCGAGCAGGGGCAGCCCGAGCAGATCATGACCGAGCCGAAGAGCGAGCGCGTCGGGCGCTTCCTCTCGGCGGTGCTGGGGCGCTGAGCATGGGCGAGGCACTGCTCGCGATCACCCTCGCGGCGGGGATGACCGTGCTCCTGACCGCCGTGGCCGGCGCCGTCGGCATCGTCCTCGGCGCCCCGGTGATGCTGCTCTCGCGCAGCCGCCACGCCTGGGTGCGCGCCCTCTACTGGGGCTTCGTGCACCTCGTGCGCGGCGTGCCGACGCTCGTGTGGCTCTTCATCGCCTTCTTCGGCATCACGCAGCTCGGCATCACCCTCACGGCGGTCGCCTCCGCGATGATCACGCTGAGCGTGATCGCGGTGGCGAGCATGGCCGAGATCTACCGCGGCGGCCTCAACGCCATCACGGCAGGCCAGTGGGAGGCGAGCGCCGCCCTCGGGCTCGGCCCGTGGAGCACCGCGCGGGACGTGCTGTTCCCGCAGCTCTTCCGCGCGGTCTCGCCCACGGTCGCCACCTATCTCGTCGGCCTCATCAAGGAATCGGCGCTCGCGTCGACCATCGGCGTCGCCGAGATCACCTTCGTCGCCGGACTGCAGGTGCAGTACTTCGGCGACGGCCTCACCTTCTTCGCCTTCGCGGGGCTGCTCTACCTCGTGCTCAGCGTGCCGCTCGGCGCGCTGTCGCGCGTGGTCCACACCCGCCTGACCCGGAGGTACGCGGTCCTGTGAACGACTACTCCTGGCTCTGGGACTGGCCCGCCCACGTCCCCAACCTGCTCCCCGGACTGGCCGTGGCCGTCCTGCTCACCGCGGTCTCCTGCCTCATCGGGTACCCGCTCGGCTTCCTGCTCGCGCTGCTCTCCGACGCGCGGTCCCGCGGGGTCCGCTGGCTCGCGATCGGGATCGTGGAGATCGGCCGCGGCGTCCCGGCGCTCGTGCTCCTCTACCTCGTCTACCGGGGCCTCCCGCAGATCGGCGTGCTGCTCGACGCGCTGCCGGCCGCGATCGTCGCCTTCACCCTCAGGGCGGCGGCCTACTCCGCCGAGATGATCCGCGCGAGCATCGCCGCCATCCCCCGGGGGCAGAGCGACGCCGCGGACGCGCTCGGCCTCGGCGGCGTCGATCGCTTCCGATTCGTCATCCTGCCGCAGGCCGCGCGGGTCTCGATCCCGCCGCTCGTCACCCTCACGATCACGATGTTCCACATCACCTCGCTCGCGAGCGTGATCACGGTCGCGGAGATCATGCACGCCGGGTACCTCAGCGGCGCGATCAGCTGGCGCTACATGTCCGTCTACATCGCGGCGGCGTTCGTCTACGCCGTCATCGCGATCCCCGGCGCCATCCTCGCCGGCCGGCTCGAGCGCCGGCTCGCCGGCGGCCGCCGCCCCCGGCGGCGCGGCGGCCGATCACGTGCGACCCCGGTGGTCCGGCCGGACCGCCCGCAGGAGCCGGCGGGCCGCATCGAGTCCGTATCCGTATGACCCCCAGCCCCGCACCATCACCCACCCGTACCAGGAGGATGCAATGAAGTATCGACTGATCCGCACCGCGGCCCTCGGCGCCGCGGCCGCCCTGCTGCTCGCCGGATGCAGCACCGCAGCCGAGGAGGCGAGCGGCGCCGTGAGCGAGGACTGCGTGCCCGTGCACGAGGGCATCGAGACCATCACGCCCGGCGTGCTCACCGTCGCGCACTACGACTACCCGCCGTTCGCGTACATGGAGGAGGGGGAGTTCGTCGGCATCGAGGGCGAGATCATCGCGAAGATCGCCGAGATGGAGTGCCTCGATCTCGAGCTCGTGCCCGGCGACTCCTCGGCGATGATCACCTCGGTGCAGACCGGGCGGGCCGACACCACGCTCGGCAGCTGGTACCGCACGGCCGAGCGCGCCGAGGTCGTGCGGCTGAGCGAGCCCGTCGTCACCTCGCCGCTCTCGATCGTCTCCACGAGCGGCATCAGCACGGTCGATGAGCTCGCGGAGCTCGACGCCGTCGGGGCGGGCCAGGCGCTCGTCGGCATCGAGGAGCTCCAGGGGCTCCTCGGCGCCAAGTTGAAGCTGTACTCGACGAACGACGCCGAGTTCGCGGACTTCCAGTCGGGGCGCATCGAGGGCGCCGTGCTCGGCCTCGGCGCCGCGGTGACGCTCATGGAGCTCTACCCGGTCGAGGGGGCGACGGTCGAGCCGATCGAGCCCGACGAGCGGCTCTCGGCCACCGTCAACGTCGGGCAGACGAACTTCCCCGTGAATCTCGAGAACGACGCCCTCGGCGAGGCGATCGACGCCGACATCGCGGCGCTGCGGGAGGACGGCACCATCGCCGAGCTCGCGGAGCAGTACGGCTTCCCGGCCTCGATCGCCGAGCCGGGGGAGGCGAACCTGCTCTGAGCGGCCGCCGTGCGGGCGCGGGACCGGAGCGGTCCCGCGCCCGCATTCGCGCGCGTCAGAAGCGGGCCCGCGCGTACTGCGGCGGCACGAGGTCGGCCGCCCCGGGGGCGCGCAGCTCGTGCGCCCAGGCGATCGGGAGGTGCGGGTTCGCGAGCACGGGCCGGCCGAGGAGGATCACGTCGGCCTGGCCGCTCGCGAGGATCCCCTCGGCCTGCGTCGCGGAGGTGATGAGCCCGACGGCGCCGACGGGCAGCGGCCCGCGCCGCACCGCCTGCGCGAGCGGCACCTGGTAGGAGGGGCCCACCGGGATCCGCGCGGGCACGTTCGCGCCGGAGGAGACGTCGACGAGGTCCGCGCCGTCCGCGGCGATGAGCGCCGCGAGCGCCGTCGACTCCTCGGCGTCGAGCCCGCCTTCGGTCCAGTCGGTCGCGGAGATGCGGACGATGACGGGAAGCTCCGGCTGCTCGGCGCGGATCGCGCGGACGACCTCCCGCAGCAGCCGCGCCCGCCCGGCCAGATCGCCGCCGTAGTCGTCGGTGCGCCGGTTCGACAGCGGCGAGAGGAACTCGTGCAGCAGGTAGCCGTGCGCGGCGTGGATCTCGACGAGATCGAAGCCCGCCGCGACGGCGCGCGCGGCGCCGTCGGCGAAGGCGCGCACGAGCCCCGGCAGCTCCTCGGCGTCCAGGGCGCGCGGCTCGGCCAGGCCGGGGAAGGCGAGCGCGGAGGGCGCGACCGTCGTCCAGCCGCCCTCCGACTCCGGCACGCTGCCGTCCGGGAACCCCGGGAGGGAGGGGTGGGTCGACCCCTTCCGCCCGGCGTGCGCGAGCTGGATCCCGATCCGCGCGCCGTGCGCGTGGGCGGCCGCGACCACGCGCTCGAGACCGGGCAGCTGCGCGTCGTCCCAGATCCCCGGGCAGCGCGGGCTGATGCGCCCCTCGGAGACGACCGCCGTCGCCTCCATGATCACGAGCCCGGCGCCGCCGCGGGCGAGTCCGCCCAGGTGCTGCAGGTGCCAGTCGCCGACGATGCCGTCCCGCGCCGAGTACTGGCACATGGGGGCCACCCAGAGCCGGTTGCGGATCTCGAGCTCGCGGAGGACGATGGGCTGGAAGAGGAGGGGGTCGGCCATGGGCCCAGAGCCTAGCGCGGCCCGCCCGCCTCCGCCGCGTCCGAGCCCCGGGGTTCGCTGCGAGGGGAATCGGGGAAGAAACCGCCGCGCCCGGCGTTATGCCGGGAGACGACCGCTCCCGGGAGGCCCTCCGCCGTGACCACGCTCCTGCGCATCCTGCGCTTCACCCGCACCCTCGCCCCGTACTACGTCGGCATCATGATCGCCGCCGCCATCGTGACGGCCGCCGGGCTCGCCGTGCCGTTCATCACGGGGCGCGCGACCGACGTCGTCGTCGACGCGGTGTCGAGCGGGATCGCGGGGGATCCGGCGGCCGAGGCCGTGGCCGGCACCGTGGGCACGGTGCTGCTGCTCGCGCTCGCCCTGCTCGCGGTGAGCCTCGTGGAGGCGGGGATCGGCAACGTGGGCGGCTACTGGGGCGACGTGATGAGCGCGAAGATGCGCACGATCCTCTCGACCCGCTACTTCGAGCAGCTGCTCGCCCTGCCGCAGCGCTACTACGACGACGAGCTCACCGGCACGATCGTCGCGCGTCTGAACCGATCGATCTCCGAGGTCACGAACTTCATGAAGTCGTTCTCGAACCTCTTCGTGACGCTCATCCTCACGACGGTCTCGGTGCTCGCGATCAGCGCCTGGTACTACTGGCCGCTGGCCGTGCTCCTCGCGATCGCGTACCCCGTCTACTTCTGGCTCACCGCGCTCACGAGCCGGCGCTGGCAGCGTCTCGAGGGCGAGAAGAACGCGCACGTCGACGTCGCCTCGGGGCGCTTCGCCGAGGTGGTCGGGCAGATGCGCGTGGTGAAGTCCTTCGTGGGCGAGCGTCGCGAGCTGAACGCCTTCGCCGACCGCTTCGCCAGGACCGAGACGCTCACCGAGTCGCAGTCGCGGCACTGGCACCGCATGGACGCGCTGCGGCAGGGCGTGCTGCACCTCATCTTCTTCGGCCTCTACGCGATCATCTTCGTGCAGACCGTGACGGGGCGCTTCACCCCGGGCGACATGGTGATGCTCGTGCAGCTCATGGCGATGGCCAGGCAGCCGGTCACGAGCCTGAGCTGGGTCGTCGACACGGCGCAGCGCGCCATCGCGGGCTCGAAGTCGTACTTCGAGGTGATGGACCTGGATCCGGCGGCCGTGGACGGCGGCGGCGAGCGGCCGGTCGAACCGCGGGGCGACGGAGTCGGCGCCGCGGGATCGGCGGAGGCGGACGCTGCCGTCGGGCCGGGATCGGCCGGCGCGGGCGCGCCGCCCGCCATCGCGTTCCGGGGCGTGCGCTTCGGCTACGGCGATGCCGACGAGGTGCTCGCCGGCGTCGACTTCGCCGTGGCGCCGGGGGAGCGGGTCGCCTTCGTCGGCGAGTCGGGCGGCGGCAAGACCACCATCATGAGCCTCCTCATGGGCCTGTACGGCGTGCGCGACGGCCGCATCGAGATCGCGGGAGCCGGGCGCGGGCTGGAGGACCTCAGGCGCAGCATCGGCGTCGTGTTCCAGGAGCCCGCGCTCTTCTCGGGCACCGTGGCCGAGAACATCGCCTACGGCAGGCCGGGCGCGAGCCGCGCCGAGATCGAGGCCGTCGCCGCGCGCGCCGCCGTCGACCGCTTCGTCGACCAGCTCCCCGACGGCTACGACACCGTCGTCGGGGAGCGCGGCATCAAGCTCTCCGGCGGGCAGAAGCAGCGGATCGCCGTTGCGCGGGCGATGCTCAAGGATGCGCCGATCTTCGTGCTCGACGAGGCGACCTCCGCGCTCGACACGAAGTCCGAGCGGCTCGTGCAGGCCGGTCTCGAGGATCTCATGGGCGGTCGGACGAGCCTCATCATCGCGCACCGGCTGTCCACGATCGCCGAGGTCGACCGCATCGTGACGCTGAAGGACGGGCGCATCGACGAGATCGGCCCGCCGGCGGAGCTCGCCGCCTCCGGCGGCATCTACGCCGAACTGCTCGCGCTGCAGGCCTCCTCCGCCCGGGCGGACCGGAAGCGGCTGCAGGACTTCGACGTCGTCGGATAGCCCACGGCGGCGTCCCGGCCGACGGTCGTCGGCGGGCGTCGGCGGTCTGTGCCAGGGTGGAAGCGTCCCGAACCCCGAAGGAGGCCCCGTGCACGAGATCCAGTGCCCGCACTGCGGCAAGGCGTTCGCCGTCGACGAGGCCGGCTACGCCGACATCCTCGCGCAGGTGCGGGATCGCGACTTCGAGGCGCAGCTGCACGAGCGGCTCGAGCTCGCGGAGCAGGACAAGCGCCGGGCGCTCGAACTCGAGCGGGCGACCGCCGCGGGGGAGCGGCAGCGGGCCGAGGCGGCGAAGGACGCGCAGATCCAGGAGCTGCGGGCGCAGCTCGACGCCGGCGAGACCGCGCAGCGCCTCGCCGTGGCCGAGGCCGTCTCCGCCGTCGAGAAGCAGCGGGAAGCGCTGGCCCACGAGCTCGAGCAGCACCGCAGCGAGCAGCGCGCCGCCGAGGAGCTCGCCGCGTCGCGACTGGCGCAGGAGGTGCAGCGCGCGGAGGCGGCGAAGGACGCCGAGATCCAGGGCCTCCGGGCCGAGCTCGGACGCATCGAGCTGTCCCAGCAGCTCGCGATCTCGGAGGCGGTCGGCGCGGTGGAGCAGCAGCGCGACGAGCTGCGCGGCGGCCTCGAGCGGGCCGTGCTCGAGAGCGAGCTGGCCGAGCGCTCCCTGAAGGAGCGCTACGAGCTGCAGCTTCGGGACCGGGACATCGAGATCGAGCGGCTCCGTGACCTCAAGGCCAGGCTGTCCACGAAGATGCTCGGCGAGACGCTCGAGCTCCACTGCGAGAACACCTTCAACCAGGCGCGGGCGATGGCCTTCCCCAACGCCTACTTCGAGAAGGACAACGACGCCCGCACGGGGAGCAAGGGCGACTACATCTTCCGCGATGCCGATGCGGAGGGGATCGAGATCGTGTCGATCATGTTCGAGATGAAGAACGAGGCCGACACGACCGCCACGAAGCACAAGAACGAGGACTTCCTGCGCGAGCTCGACAAGGACCGGCGCGAGAAGGGCTGCGAGTACGCCGTGCTCGTGTCGCTCCTCGAGCCCGAGAGCGAGCTCTACAACGGCGGCATCGTCGACGTCTCCCATCGCTACCCGAAGACCTACGTGATCCGGCCGCAGTTCTTCCTGCCGCTCATCACGCTGCTGCGCAACGCGGCCCTGGGCGCGCTGCAGTACAAGTCGGAGCTCGCGCAGGTGCGCGCGCAGAACATCGACATCACCCAGTTCGAGGAGCAGCTCGACACCTTCAAGGACGCCTTCGGGCGCAATTACGACCTCGCCTCGCGGCAGTTCCAGGAGGCGATCAAGCGCATCGACACCTCTATCGCCGAGATGCAGAAGGTCAAGGACAACCTGCTGAAGTCCGAGAACAACCTGCGCCTGGCCAACGACAAGGCGCAGGGCGTTACCATCAAGAGGCTCACGCGAGGCAACCCGACCATGCAGGCGAAGTTCGCGGAGCTCGATCGAGCGCCGGGGGATGCCGGCGCGCCCGAGCCCTCGACGGGCGCCTGAGCGGATGGACGGCACGCGCATGACCCTCGGAACGATCCTCGACGACGGCGCCGGGCGCGAACCCGACGAGATCTTCGCCGCCTTCGAGGAGTGGAGCTGGGAGGAGCGGGGGCTCCGGCTGTACCCGGCCCAGGAGGAGGCGGTGCTCGGCATCGCGCTCGGCAGCAACGTCATCCTCGCGACCCCGACGGGCACGGGCAAGTCCCTCGTCGCCCTGGGCGCCCACTTCACGGCCCTCGCGGAGGGGCGGCGCACGGTCTACACGGCGCCCATCAAGGCGCTCGTGAGCGAGAAGTTCTTCGACCTCGTCGAGGTGTTCGGCGCGGAACGGGTGGGCATGGTCACGGGGGACACGTCCATCAATCCCGGGGCCCCGATCCTGTGCTGCACGGCCGAGATCCTCGCGAACCTCGCGATCCGCGACGCGGCGGCGGACGACCCGGAGGCGGGCGGCATCACGCAGGTGGTGATGGACGAGTTCCACTACTACGCCGATCCCGATCGCGGATGGGCGTGGCAGGTCCCGCTCCTGCTCATGGGCCGCGCCCAGTTCCTGCTCATGTCCGCGACCCTCGGCGATGTGACCGCGCTCGCGGAGGATCTCGAACGCCGCACCGGGCGCGACACCGCGCTCGTGACCGGCGTCGAACGGCCCGTGCCGCTCGCCTTCTCCTACGCGGTCTCGCCCGCGCACGAGGTCGTCGAGCGGCTCGTCGAGGAGCGCGAGACCCCCGCCTACCTCGTGCACTTCAACCAGTCGCACGCGGTCGAGCAGGCGCAGGCGCTCGCGAGCATCCGCATCGTCGATCGCGCCGGGCGCGACGAGATCGCCGACGCGATCGGCGCCTTCCGCTTCTCCACGGGCTTCGGCACGACCCTCTCGCGGCTCGTGCGCTCCGGGATCGGCGTGCACCACGCCGGCATGCTCCCGCGGTACCGGCGCCTCGTCGAGCAGCTCGCGCAGCGCGGGCTGCTGCGCGTCATCTGCGGCACCGACACCCTCGGCGTCGGCATCAACGTGCCCATCCGCACGGTCGTCATCACCGCGCTCACGAAGTTCGACGGCGAGAGGATGCGTCGGCTCTCGGCGCGCGAGTTCCACCAGATCGCCGGCCGCGCGGGCCGGGCCGGCTTCGACACCGAGGGCGACGTCGTCGCGCTCGCCCCCGAGCACGAGATCGAGAACGCGAAGGCCGCGGCGAAGGCGGCCGCGAAGGCGTCCGGGGCAAGAAGGCGAAGCCGGCGAAGAAGAAGGCCCCGCCGCAGGGCTTCGTCGCCTGGTCGGAGCAGACGCTCGAGAAGCTCGTCGCCGCCGAGCCCGAGCCACTGGTGAGCCGCATGCGCGTGACGCACGCGATGGTGCTCGGCGTCATCGGGCGCGGCGAGCAGCGCGAGGGCGAAGCGCTCGCGACCATGCGCACGCTCGTCTTCGGCAGCCACGAACCCCGGCGCGCCCAGTTCGCGCACGCCCGGACCGCGCTCGCGATCTTCCGGACGCTCCGTCGCGGTGGCATCGTCGAGGTGCACGAGGACGCGAGGGGGCAGCGGCTGCTGCGCCTCACGATCGAGCTGCAGGCGAACTTCGCGCTCAACCAGCCCCTGTCCCCGTTCGCCCTCGCGGCGATCGAGCTGCTCGACCCCGACGCGCCGAGCTACGCGCTCGACGTGATCTCGATCATCGAGGCGACCCTCGAAGACCCGCGGGCGATCCTCCGGGCCCAGGAGCACCGGGCCCGCGGCGAGGCCGTGGCGGCGATGAAGGCCGAGGGGATCGAGTACGAGGAGCGCATGGAGCGGCTCGAGGAGATCACGCATCCCCAGCCGCTGAAGCCCCTCCTCGACGAGGCCTTCCAGGCCTACACGAGCGAGGTGCCGTGGGCGCGGGACTACGCCCTGCGCCCGAAGTCGGTGGTGCGCGACATGGTCGAGCGCGCCTTCGGCTTCCGCGACATCGTCTCCTTCTACCAGCTCGGCCGCGCCGAGGGCGGCGTGCTGCGCTACCTCAGCGACGCCTACCGCGCCATCGAGCGCACGGTGCCCGAGCAGGCGAAGAACGCCGAGCTCGACGAACTCGTCGAATGGCTCGGCGAGCTGGTGCGCCAGGTCGACTCGAGCCTCATCGACGAGTGGCAGGAGCTCGCGAACCCCGAGATCGATCCGGAGGCCCACCGCGCCGCGCGGGCGCTGCTCGAGCTCGACGGCGATCCCGACACGCCGCTCGCCCCGCCGGCGCGCTCCGTGTTGGCGAACGATCGCGCGTTCACCGTGATGCTGCGCAACGCGCTCTTCCGCCGCGTGCAGGCCGCCGCGTTCGAGCGCACGGCCGAGCTCGCGGCCATGGAGGCGGAGGCCGCGGCCGCGGCGGCGGCGACCGCGGGCGCGCATCCCGGCGCACTGCCCGGCGGGACCGGACTCGGCGAGACGGAGTGGCGCGACGCCCTCGACGACTACTTCGCGGACTACGATGAGATCCGTGTGGACGCCGACGCGCGAGCGGCCGGGCTCCTCGAGCTCGACCGCGACGCGGAGGTCGTCGCCGACGGGGTGTGGCGGTTCCGCCAGGTGCTGCTCGACCCGGACGGCGACCGCGACTGGGGCATCGAGGGGGTCGTCGACCTCGCCGCCTCGGAAGCCGAGGGGGAGCCCGTGGTGCGGGTGCTCCGCATCGGGCCGCACGCCGGGGTGTGAGTCCCGGACCAGGTCGACGCGAGGAGCCGCGGCGAGGCCGGGCGAACAGGGGGAAGACATGATTCCGTACGAGGAGCGGACGCGCGTGCTCGTGGTCATCGGCACGCGGCCCGAGGCGATCAAGATGATCCCGGTGATCCGGGCGCTCCAGGCGTCCGAGACCTTCCGGCCCGTGGTCATCGCCACCGGGCAGCACACCGACCTCGTCGACGAGCTGCTCAGGCGATCGGGCATGCGGGTCGACGCGAACCTCCGGGTCTCCGAGGCGAGCGACGGCGTGCGCCCGACGCTCAACGGCATGTTCGCCCGCGTGATGACGGGCATCGATCGCATCTGGGCGAGCGACACGGTCGACGAGCCGTTCCGCGCCGATGGCCGGCGCAGGGTCTCCGGCGCGGCCGCGTGCCTGGTGCACGGCGACACGAGCTCGGCGGCGGCCGCGGCGCTCGCCGCCTTCAACCTGCAGATCCCCGTCGTGCACGTCGAGGCGGGCCTGCGCACCTCGAACCTGCTCTCGCCGTTCCCCGAGGAGGGGAACCGCCAGCTCATCTCGCGCATCGCGGCGCTCCACCTCGCGCCGACCACGGCGAACAAGATGAACCTCGTCCGCGAGGGCGTGGACTACGATCGCGTGCTCGTCACCGGCAACACCTCGATCGACATGCTCAGCTGGGCCTCCTCCTGGGCTGGCGGATTCGGTCCCGGGCTCGAGGCGCTCGAGCCCGACTCGGACGGGTCGGGGCCGCGCATCGTGCTGGTCACGGCGCACCGGCGGGAGAACTGGGGCGCCGGACTCGAGCGCATCGCGGCCGCCGTGCGCACCCTCGCGGAGCGCTACCCCGAGACGCGCTTCGCCATCCCGATGCACCCGAATCCGGTGGCCCGCGCTCCGCTGCAGGCCGCGCTCGCCCACCTGCCGAACGCGCACCTCGTCGAGCCCCGCGAGTACCTCGATTTCGCGCGCCTCATGGATGCGGCGCACCTCATCATCACCGATTCCGGCGGGGTGCAGGAGGAGGCGCCCGCGCTCGGCACGCCGGTGCTCGTGGCCAGGGATACGACCGAGCGGCAGGAGGGCGTGCAGGCCGGCACGCTCACGCTCGTCGGCACCGATCCCGAGCGGATCGTCGCGGAAGCCGCCCTGCTGCTCGACGACGCCGCGGCGTACGCCGCGCGGTCGGCGAAGCGCAACCCCTACGGCGACGGGCGCGCCTCCGAGCGGATCGTCCAGGCGCTCGAGCACATCCTCCGGGAGGGCCGGGCGCCCGCCGAGCTCACAGGCGACGCGCTCCGCGAGGCGGTGCGCCGCCGACTCGGGCTCGACGCGGCGGACACCCTCGCGACGGAGGCGCCCGCCGCCGCGACGGAGTCGTCCGCCGCTCCCGAGTCTGCCGCCGCGCCCGAGGCGCCGCATGGCTGAGCTCGTCGACTTCCTGGTCCATCTGTACGACGGGATGCCGGTCTGGGCGATCCCGGTCTTCTGGATCGCGCTCGTGTGCATCCTCTCCGGCGTCGTCTCGCTCGCGGTGCTCATCGTCCGCGCGGGCATGCAGCGCCGGCGGGGCCGCCGCAGCCCGCGCTCCCGCGAGGATTCCGCGGAGGCCGAGTTCCTCTGGGTCTTCATGGTGCCGGCGCTCAACGAGGAGGTCACCATCGCGGACTCCGTCGGGCGCCTGCTCGACGTCGAGGTCACGCACAAGACGATCCTCGTCATCGACGACGGCTCCGACGACGCGACCGGGGAGATCCTCGCCGGGATCGCGTCGCCCGAACTGACGGTGCTCAGCCGCGTGCTCCCGGAGGCGAGGCAGGGGAAGTCGGAGGCGCTCAACGATGCGTGGCGCTACCTGCACCGCGAGGTGCTCGGGAGCGGTCGCTACGCGGGATGGGATCCGCGCCGGGTCATCGTGGCCATCGTCGACGCCGACGGCCGCCTCGATCCCGCCGCGTGGCGGGCGGCGGAGCACTTCGCCGCCTCCGAGCGCTGCGGCGGCGTGCAGTCGCAGGTGCGCATCTACAACCGTCGCGGGTTTCTCACCTGGTCGCAGGATCTGGAGTTCGCGGTCTTCGGCTCCGTGTTCCAGCTCGGTCGCATGGCCTGGGGCACCGCGAACATGGGGGGCAACGGCCAGTTCAACCGGCTCGCCGCGCTCGACGAGGTGACGGTGACGGACGCCGCGGGGCGAATCGGGCCGTGGCGCGCGGGCCGCCTCACGGAGGATCAGGACATTGGCCTCCGCCTGATCCACGCGGGATGGCGCGGGGCGCAGGCCGACGACGTGACCATCGAACAGCAGGGGCTCCACTCGCTGCGCGCCCTCTACCGCCAGCGCACCCGCTGGGCGCAGGGGTCGTGGCAGGTGCTCGATCTCCTCGGACCGAGCGTCGGCAATCGCCGTCTCGGCGTCGCGGCGCGCTGCGATCAGCTCTGGTACCTGCTCACCCCGCTCGTGCAGGCCTGGGTCGGTCTCTCCGTCGTGCTGAGCGTGGTCTTCCTGGCGTTCGAGTGGGTGCGGCCGGAGTGGTCGATCCTGATCCTCGTGCTCTTCTACGTGTTCTCCGCGGCGCCGGGGATCGCCGGCGTGCTGTTCGCGCGCCGCCGCCGCGGCATCGTCCCCGTGCTGGCCAACCTGCTGCTCGCGCATCTGTACCTGATCTACTCCTGGCTCATCTACCCGGTCGTCTACCGCGCGCTGCTGCGGCAGTTGTTCGGGCGGACCGGCTGGGCCAAGACGAAACGCGAGGCGCTCGACCCGGCGCCCGAGGAGGGAGCGGCATGACGCTCACGAAGACGGCGTTCCTCGCCGCGGCCGACCACACCCTGCTCGCTCCGGGGACGACCCGGGCGGAGCTCGCGGCGTTCCTCCGGGACGCGCACGGGCTCGGGGTGCCGCGGGTGTGCGTGAGCCCCTCGCTGCTGCCGATCGACCCCGAGCTGCTCGGGGAGCTCGAGGTGGTCGCGGTCGTCGGCTTCCCCTCCGGGGCGCACGCAGCCGCGGTGAAGGCGGCCGAGGCGGCGCGCGCCGTCGCGGATGGCGCCCGTGAGATCGACATGGTCGTGAACCGCGGGCTCGCCCGCGCGGGCGACCTCGCCGGGGTCGAGACGGAGATCCGCGCCGTGCGCGAGGCCGTGCCCGGCCGGGTGCTCAAGGTGATCCTCGAGTCCGCGGCGCTCTCGAACGCCGAGATCATCGGCGTCTGCCGCGCCGCGGAGGCCGCCGGCGCAGACTTCGTCAAGACGTCCACGGGCTTCGACCCGGCGGGAGGAGCGAGCCTCGACGCCGTGCGCCTCATGGCGAGCGCGGTCGACGGGCGCCTCGGGGTGAAGGCCTCGGGCGGCATCCGCACGGCCGAGGCCGTGCGGGCCTTCGCCGCGGCCGGCGCCACCCGCTTCGGCGTGTCCGGCACCGCCGCGATCCTCGCCGGCTGGGACGATCCGGCGGCCGGGGCGACCGCGGAGCGGGAACCGGCCGGGTACTGAGCGGCCGGGGTGCCGGAACGGGCCGCGCGCGTCAGTCGGTGACGGCCTCCACGAGGATCCGTCGCGCCTGCCCGGCATCGATCCCGAGCTCCCGCAGCCCGGCGGCCGCCTCGAGGGCGATCCGGCGCGCCGCCGCGATGACGGGATCCTCGCCGAGCGCGACGAAGGTGCCGGCGCGACCGCGGCCCTCCACGACCCCGGCGGCCTCGAGCGCCTTGTAGGCGGCGGCGACCGTGTTCACCGCCAGCCCGAGCTCGCCGGCGAGGGCGCGGATGGTCGGCAGACGCTGCCCCGGCCGCAGCGTTCCCGCGGCGATCGCGTGCACCGCGGCGTCGTGCAGCTGCCGGTACGGCGGCGCGTCGCTCCCCGCATCGACACGGAAGAGCCGCGGCCATTCCGGCGCCCCGAGCGCCCGCCCCTGCGGCGCCGTCTCCCCACCGGCCGTCCGTGCGTCGCCCTCGCTCATAAGCCCAGCGTAGGGGACGGTGCTCGGGCGCGCGGGGAGACCGGCCGATCCCACTAGACTCTCCCCATGCGTCTCGGAGTGATCGACGTCGGATCCAACACCGTCCACCTGCTGGTCGTGGACGCGCACCCGGGCGCGAGCCCCGTGCCGTACCACTCGCAGCGCTCGGTGCTGCGGCTCATGCGCTATCTCGACGCCGATGGCGCGATCGCCGAGGAGGGCGTGCGCCGCATCGTCGACGCGGTCCGCGAGTCGGCGGAGGCGGCGCGCGAGGTGGGCGTCGACGACCTCATCTCCACGGCCACGAGCGCGATCCGGGAGGCCGCGAACGGCGAGGAGGTCCTCGCCCGCGTGACCCGCGAGACGGGCGTCGTGCTGCGCGTGCTCTCCGGCGAGGACGAGGCGCGGATCACGATGCTCGCCGTGCGGCGCTGGCTCGGCTGGTCGGCGGGGGAGATCCTGCTGTTCGACATCGGCGGCGGCTCCTTCGAGATCGCCCAGGGCGCCGATGAGTACCCCGATGTGCAGGTGTCGCTGCCGCTCGGGGCCGGGCGTTCGACCATCAACTTCCTCGCCGAGGATCCGCCCCCGCGGGAGGCCGTCTCCCGCCTGCGCGCCCACGCCCGCGCCGAGTTCACGCGCGTGCGCGACGAGATCTTCGCGGATCGCCCGCGCCCCACGCGCGTCGTCGGCACCTCGAAGACGATCCGATCCCTCGCCCGGCTCGTCGGCGGACCGCCCGACCCGATCACGGGCGATCTCGCCCAGCTCCACTACGTCGGCCTGCGCGAGTGGGAGCCGTCGCTGCGCGAGATGCCGGGCAGCGTGCGCGAGTACCTCCCGGGCATCACCCCCGAGCGCGGCTACCAGATCATGGCCGGGGCGATCGTGCTGCGTACGGCGATGAAGGTGTTCGGCGTCGACACGCTCACGATCTCGCCGTGGGCGCTCCGCGAGGGGATCGTGCTGCGCTACATCGACGCGCTCGACGGCCGCGGCGCCGAACCGGTGCGGCGCGCGGCGCGCTGAGGGGACCGGCGGGCGCGTCCTCGCGCCGAGCCCGCCCGGTGACGATGCGACCCCGCGCGCAGCTCGTCCGGCCGGTGGTGCGCCGGCAGTACTGGATGTCGAGCCGGGTGAGCTCCGCGAGGGCGCGCAGCGCCGAGATGTCCGCGAGCCCCGAGAGATTCTTCAGTCGCAACGAGGCGAGCCCGGGGAGCGCGGCGATGCCGTCGAGGCTCGCGAGCTTCGTGCCGGAGACGAGCGCGAGCCGCTCCAGCGGTCGTCCGGCGAGTGCCTCGAAGATCTCGCCGCCCACGGGGAGCCGCAGGAGCTCGAGGCCGCGCAGCGGGAGCCGCAGCAGCTGCGGCAGATCGCGGAGCGCGCAGTCGGGGACGACGGCGAGATGCTCGAGGTTCGGGAGCATGTCGGGATCGACGCGGAGCCTGCCGAGCACCGTGAGGGAGCGCAGGCGGGGGAGCGCGAGCTCGGGCCAGACCAGGATCCGGCCGGATTCCTCGAGGAGGCGGAGCTCCTCGAGCGTCTCCGGGAACCCGCCGGGCTCGGCCCGGGTGATGAGCGACGGCTCGGCGCTGCCCGCGCCGATGCTCAGCGAGCGGAGCGCCGGCATCGCGCCGATGATCTCGGGGAGGCGGGCGAAGCGGTCGTCGCGGGGTGCCCAGAGCTGCGCGTCCTCGACGCGCTCGAGCACCTCGGGATCGGGCCGGTCGACGGAGAGCCGCTCGCGGCTCGGATCGGGGAACGCCGTGGCGTGGCGGCTGCGCAGCAGGACGGTCGGCTTCGGGCGGTCGGGCATGCTGGCGTTCTCCGTCTCGGGCTCCGGTCGGCGCCGGGCGCGGATCTCCGCGGCGCGGGAGTCGCGCGGTTGCGTCGCTCGGGAATGCTGTTCCGGCGCCGTCCCCGTGACGCGCGTCGCCGGCCCGGTATAGAGTGCGCGTCAAGGGGGCACCATGGACGAGCATAGCGGGAGAGCATCGCGGGAGACCCGAGAGACGATCGACTGGTGGGAGAGCGGGCCGGTCTTCTCGACCGTGGAGCACGGCCCCCGCGTCACCCGTCTCCGGCCGGAGTTCGCCAGCAATCTCCGCGTCTGGGACTTCGTCGTGGCGGCATGCGTCGTCGCGTGCTGCGCGGCGCTCGCCGTCGTGGGTATCGCCGCGCTCGTCTCGAGCGCCAAGCCCTGGGGCTACTGGTGGCTCGCCCTCGCGATCCCCGCGGCGCTCGCCGCGGGCTGCGTGCCGTTCGGCATGATGTTCCTCGGCGCAGCCCGCTACGGCCGGGGCGGCATCGCCGGTGCGCTGGGGCTCGCGGGCGTCCTGCTCGGACTCGGGATCGGCTGCGCCGTGAACGCGCTGCTGCCGTGGAGCGCCGGCGTGCTCGCCGGCGCGGGCCTCGGCGCGGGTGCCGGCGCGAACCCGGGATCGATGCCGGAGGAGACGATGCCCGAGGGGTCGGAGGCGATGCCGAACCCGGTGCTGCTCGGCTTCGCCGCGGCGCTCGCGCTCGCGGCCGGGATCGTCGCGGCGACCGTGCCGGGCGCGCTCCGAGCCGCACGACGCGGCGCGGCGCGGATCCTGCGCCTGCGCGCGCACGGCGCGATGTACGCGGGGGAGGTCTCGGCGCTGCCGGATCCCGGTCGCTGGCGCGGCCGCGGCGAGATCCCGATCCGCTATCGGGATGACGCGGGGGAGCAGCGCATCGCGGCGACCCTGCACGCGGCGTCCTTCCGTGTCCCGATGCCGGGGACTCGCCTGCTCGTCTTCGTGGGGTCACCGGCCGGCGCCCCGCCGGAGCCCCGCGAGGTGCATATCGAGCTCGACCCCGAGTGCGTTCCGGAGTTCGATCCGCACACCGCGCGCTACGAGGCGCAGTCCCCCGGAGGGAGCATGTAGCGGGGCGCGGGGAGGACGCGCCCGGGCCGCCGCGAGCGTCGCGTCGTTTTGAGTTCCTCCGCGATCCGCGGTAGAGTGATCTCTCGGTGCCGCGCTCTTCGGAGGCCGCGGGATCACCAGTGGGATATGGTGTAATTGGCAACACTACGGTTTCTGGTACCGTCATTCTAGGTTCGAGTCCTGGTATCCCAGCCACGTCGGAGCCCCGATGCCTCACCGGAGGGTCGGGGCTTTCGCATGTCCGGCCGTCGGCAGTCGGCACTGCCGGGCGGGCGGCCGCGATCGGGTCGCCGGGTCGTCGTCGGATCCCGCCCCCTGTCATTCTGAGCCCCGTTGCCCTGAGCCCTCGTCGCCCCTGGATCGCCTCGTCGCCCCCGGATCGCCCGGCCGCCGCGCAGCCCGGTGCCCGCGCAGCCCGGTGTCCGCGCAGGCGTTCGTGAACGCGTCGGTGCAGACGCGTGGGGAGTCCTGAGCGGCTGCCCGGTCGCTGCAGCGGGAGCCGCATCCGTGGAAGGATCGAAGCATGGGCAGCACTTCCTCCGGACCGACGCGCCGCACCCGGACGTCGGGGTCTTCGGGCCGGGCGTCATCGGCGCGGGCGTCGGGCTCGCAGGACCGGGCCTCGTCGGCACCCGCATCGTCGACGAAGTCCGGCGCGCTGCGCAGCTGGGCAGCCGTCCTCGCGGTGCTGCTCGGCGTCTGGGCGGTCTTCTTCGGGATCCCCGCGGGCATCCGCTTCCTCAAGGCGCCGCCCATCTCCGAGGGCTTCGGGATCGAGGACGCCGTCGTCGCCCTGCGGCTCGACGCCCGCGACACCTCCTACCTCGTGCTCGTGAACGAGGCCGGCGAGACCCGCTCGGTCCAGCTCGAGGAGCGCGGCTTCGAGAACTCGCGTATCGCGTGGTCGGAGGCCGGGATGAGCACCGGGGGGCCGACGAAGGAGTATCTGATCGGCGAGAGCGGACTGACGGAGCTCCCGTTGCCCGCGACCGATGGCGCCCTCTTCGAACACGCGCGCCTCACCACCGACGATGGCTTCCTCGTGCGTACGGGATCGACGATCGGTGGGGATGTGCTGGCCTTCGTCGACGCCGAACGGCGGAGCCTGGAATCGGTGTCCGCGGGGTACGGGGGCGCCGCGCTCGCGAGCTGCGACGGCGAGGCCGTGACGGTGAGCGAGGATGGCGTGCGGAGCGTCACCCGCGAGTCCCCCGAGCTCACCGGGCTCGGCGTCTTCGACGGGGTCGGCACCCTCGAGTGCGACGGCGAGCGGGTGTACGGGCTCGACGAGATCTCCGACGGCGCGCGATCCGAGGAGCGGCTCCGGGTGTGGGATCGCGCGGCCACGGGAGCGGAGGAGATCCTGATCCGCTACCCCGATGGCCTGATCGACACGTTCCCCGGGACCGCGTTCGTCCACGACGGCCGCCTCTACTGGTCCGCGGACTGGCGGCTCTGGTCGATCCCGGTGCCCGAGAACCGCGGCGCACACCGTGTCGCGACCGCCCCGGAGGGATCAACTGCGCACCGGGAGCCCGTCGTGGCCGAGGCGGTGCCGGCGGCCGAACTCGGCGGCTTCATCGACGACTACGAGCTCGTCGTCGGGAGCGACGACGGAGTGCTCGCGGCGAGCGGCGGTCGTGTCTTCGGCGTGGCCGAGGAGGACGAGTTCGTCAACCCGAGCAAGGGACCGTCCTACGACAAGCTCCTGGGCCTCGCGATCGTGAGCGCCGACGTCGGAACGGGCGAGTGGCGCGTCGAGATCGATATCGACGACATCGACTTCCCGAAGCGCGATCTGCACGTCCACGCGATCGCCGTCGACCCCGAGTGGGCCGCCGGGCGCTGAGCCTCGCGACGCCCGCACCGAGCACGCCTCGCGAGCGCCTCGGCCGGCGGCGGCGAGCTCGTCCCGTCCTCCCCGTCCTCGCCGTCCCTCTCGGCCACCCTGTCTTCCCCGCCCGCGTCGTCCCTCTCGGCCACCCCGTCTTCCCCCGTCCGCTCGCACGTCACTCGTCGCGACTTGCCGGGCTCTCAAGTCGCGATTCCTGACGTGCGAGCGGGGTCGGTGAAGCGAGGAGGGGAGGGGACGAGCACCGAACGGAGCGGAGCGCGCAGGGCCCGAGCCGCGCGATGCGGCGTCGGATCACCCGGCGACGGCCACCGCGGGGGTGTTCCGGATCGAGTCGTCGATCGTCGAGAGCGGTCCGCCGACCCGGTACCGCGCACCCCGGTGATCCTCCGGAAGCCGATCGCCGGCGCCGAAGAGCCGGTCGCGCAGCGTGCCGGGCGCGTACTCGGTCGGGTAGACGCCACGACGCTGCAGTTCGGGGACGACGTGCTCGACGACGTCCTCGAAGGTTCCGGGGGTGATCGCGTACGCGAGGTTGAAGCCGTCGACACCGGTCTCCGCCACGATCCGCTGCATCTCGTCGGCCACCGTCGCGGCGGAGCCGACGACCGTCGCCCCGAGGCCCGCGATGCCGTTGCGCTCCACCATGTCGCGGATCGTCCAGACCCGCCCCTCGTCGTTCTCCTCCTGGAACGCGGCCACGGTCGACTGGATCGCGTTGCTCTGCACGTTGCCGAGCGGCTCGTCGAGCTCGTAGCGGGACAGGTCGACACCCATCCACCCCGAGAGGAAGGTGAGCGCGCCCTCGGGGCTCACGTAGGAGAGGTAGTCCTCGTGCTTGCGCCGCGCGAGCTCGTCGGTCTCGTCGACGATCACCGTGAGCAGCAGGTAGATCTTGGCCGCGTCGGGGGAGCGGCCGGCGTCCACGAGGGCGGCGCGGATCGCGTCGACGCTGCGCTTGGCGACCGCGTTCGTGGGCGCGGCGATGAAGACGGCCTCGGCGTGGCGCGCCGCGAATGCGATGCCACGGGGCGAGGCCCCGGCCTGGAAGACGAGCGGCGTGCGTTGCGGGGAGGGCTCGGAGAGGTGGATCCCCGGCACGGTGAAGTGCGTCCCCCGGTGGCCGATGTGGTGCACCTTGTCGGGCTCGGCGAACACCCCGCGCTCGCGATCCCGGACGACCGCGTCATCCTCCCACGAGCCCTCGAGCAGCTTGTAGACGACCTCGAGGTACTCGTCGGCGTGGTCGTAGCGCTGGTCGTGCTCGAGCTGGTCCGCCTGGCCGAGGTTCCGCGCGGCCGACGGCAGGTAGCCCGTCACGACGTTCCAGCCGACGCGGCCCCTCGTGAGATGGTCGAGGGTGGAGAGCCGCCGGGCGAAGGGCACCGGATGCTCGAACGCCGTGCCCGCCGTGATCCCGAACCCCACGTGCTCGGTCACGGCGGCCATCACCGCGGCGAGCTGCACCGGGTCGTTGACGGGGACCTGCGCGCCGTTGCGGATCGCGGCGACGTCGTCGCCGCCGTAGACGTCGTAGGTGCCGAGCACGTCGGCGATGAAGATGCTGTCGAAGAGCCCCCGCTCCGCGATGCGCGCGAGCTCCGTCCAGTACCCGATGTCCTTGTAGTTCCAGGACCGGTCATCGGGGTGCCGCCACAGTCCCGAGCTCTGATGGGCGACGCAGTTCATATCGAAGGCGTTGAGCCTGATGTGCTGCGGGGGCTGCGCTGCTGCGGACACGGGGACGCTCCTTCGAACTCGACGTCGGAGTCCGCGGGGCGCGAGGACCGACGTCACCGAAGGTACTCGGAGCGCGGTCCGCCGTCACCGCCGGGGCGCCAGTGTTGCGCCGCGTGACGCGCGGGATCGGACGGTACGACGCGACGCCCGCGCGCGGGCCTGCCGTGAGCGACGGCGAACCGCGTCCGCGCACGCCGACCGCGCTCGGGAGCGCGGACGGCGTGCCTGCGCGGATCAGGAGGCGGGGGTCTCGGATCCGTCGCCCGCCTCGGACTCCGCCGGGGTGAAGTTCAGCGAGAGCGAGTTCATGCAGTAGCGGTTGCCGGTGGGCGTGCCGAAGCCGTCGGGGAATACGTGGCCGAGGTGTCCGCCGCAGCGTGCGCAGCGGACCTCCGTGCGCACCATGCCGTGCGAAGTGTCCTCGAGCAGTTCCACCGCGTCGGGCCGCACCGACTCGTAGAAGCTCGGCCAGCCGCAGTGCGAGTCGAACTTGGTGCCGCTCACGAAGAGCTCGTTGCCGCAGCCGGCGCAGGTGTAGAAGCCGGCGCGATCCTCATCGAGCAGCTCACCCGTCCACGCGCGCTCCGTGCCCGCGTTGCGCAGCACCTCGTACTGCTCCGCGCCGAGCTCCGCGCGCCATTCCTCTTCGGACTTCGAGACGTCGTATGCCATGCTGCGATTCTACGCCGTCGGGGCGCCCGGCGCCCTCGGGTTCGCCCGCAGCGTGGATCCGTGCACGCTGCGCCCTCGGAGTTCACGCGAACCGGGGGAATCGCGGAGAACACGCCCGTTTCGAGTGAATTCCGAAGGGCCGCAGCAGGGGACACGGGGGAAGTGGTGCGGGGGAGGGGGAGAACGAGCGCGCGGGTGGTGGATCGAAGGGCCCGGGAGGTGGGTCGATGGGTCCGGGAGAAGGCCAGAGGACGCGGAAGCGGGCGCGGCGCGGGCGGGGCTCCTCTATCCTGGAAGGATGACGGACATGCGCTCCCAGGCCAGCTATCAGGTGCGACTCGGCTGGGGGAGCGCGGCGCTCGAGCGGCTCGCGGAGTCCGGGATCGTGGTCGTCGTGGATGCGATCGAGGATCCGGTCGGATCGGCTGCCGCCGCGGGCGATGCGGGCCCGGCCGCCGAGACGGACGGCGCCGCGCCGACCAGCGCCGCGGACAGCCTCGCGCGCCGCGCCGCCGCGTCGCCGCACGCTCCGGCGGTCTTCCGGGCCTCACTGCGGAACGCGACGGCGACGGCCCGCGCCGTCTACGCGGAGCAGCTCGCCCGCGGCGGGCGCACCGCGATCAACCTCGTGCTCGTGGGCGAGCCGGATGAGCGCACCGGCACCGGCACCGGCACCGGCACCGGCGGCGGCGCTGCTGCGCGCGACACCGCTGCCGTCGCCGGCGGTTTCGCCGTCGAGGACTACCTCGCCGCCGGGGCGATCGGCGACGCGCTCTCGGCGCTCGGGATCGACCACACCTCGCCCGACCTCGCCGTCGCGACCGAGGGATTCCGGCCGCTCACGCGGGCGCTGAAGCACCTGGTCTCCGCGAGTGCCGCGGGGCTCGCGCTCGCCGCCGCCGACGGCCGGGACGCGGTGCATGCGGCTGCGGCGCTCGACGCGGACGACGACGCCCACCGCGTCGCCTGAGCGGTTGCCGACTCGCCCGAGCCCGAGCCCGAACCCGAACCCGAGCCCGCGCCCGGTCCCGAGGGCGACCGAGACCGAGGGCGACCGAGACCGAGGGCGACCGAGACCGAGGGCGACCGAAACCGAGTTGAGCCGAGCCCGATCCCGAGGTCGACCGGGATCGAGCCAGAGTCGAGCCGATCCCGAGCCCGAGGTTGACCGAGTCCGAGCCCGAGCAGAGCTCGGGTCTCCATGCCGACGCACCTGAGGCCGCGCTGGTCGCGCGAGCACGCGCGCGACCAGCTCACAGCCGCGTCCCCGCAGTGCCCCGCTCGGGCCGGCGCCGGCGCGGGCCTCAGCGGGCGACGACCTGCCGCTTCGAGGAGATGACGCCCGTGTCGAAGCCGGCGAGGTGCAGCCCGCCGTGGAAGCGGGCGTGCTCGATCTTCACGCAGCGATCCATCACCACATCGAGGCCGCCCTCCTCGGCGATGGCAGCGGCCTCCTCGTTCCAGGATCCGAGCTGCAGCCACAGCGCCTTCGCGCCGACCGCGACGGCCTCGCGGGCGACGTCGGGGAGATCCTCGTCCCGGCGGAACACATCGACGATGTCGGGCACCACGGGGAGATCCGCGAGGGAGGCGTACGCCCGCCGTCCGAGGATCTCGTCGGCCCGCGGGTTCACGAAGTACACCTGGTAGGGCGAGCTCGACAGCAGATAGGTGCCGACGAAATAGCTCGCGCGCGCCGGATTGCTCGACGCGCCCACGATCGCGATGGATGACGCGCGGCCGAGGATCCCGAGGCGCTCGGCGGCGCTCGGTCCCTGCCAGCGGCGGACCGCGGCGGCACCCGACCCGGCGAGGACAGGGGCTCCCGCGGCATTCGAACCCGCGGCAGGGGCCCCCGCGGCATGAGCCGCTGCGGGATCGGAGGGGGCCGCGCCGGGGAGGGCGCAGGCGGATCCGGCGGGTGCCGGATCGGGGGTCGTGGCGTCGCTCATCGCTGTGCTCCTGTCGCGAGGGTGAGGGCCTGATCCAGATCCCAGATGATGTCCTCCGGGTCCTCGATGCCCACCGAGATGCGGATGAGGTCGGCCGGCACGCCGGCCGCCTCCAGCTGCTCGGGGGTGAGCTGCTGGTGCGTGGTCGAGCCGGGATGGATGACGAGGGTGCGCGCGTCCCCGATGTTCGCCAGGTGGCTCGCGAGCTGCAGGGATTCGATGAGCTTCTCGCCCGTGCTGCGGGCGGCCTGCAGCCGCTCCGCCTCCGAGGCGAAGTCGCCGGAGGGCCTCACGCCGAAGGCGAACACCGATCCGGGGCCGAGCGGGAAGTACTTCTGCGCCCGGTCCTGGTGCGGGTGGCCGTCGAGACCGGCCCAGGTGACGAAGGACACGCGCGGATCGCTCGCGAGCCACTCGGCGACGAGGCGCGCGTTCGCGACGTGCGCGTCGATGCGCTGCGGCAGCGTCTCGACGCCCTGCAGCAGGTTGAAGGCCGCCTGGGGGCTGAGCGACGGCCCGATGTCGCGCAGCTGCTCGCTGCGGAGCTTCGTGAGGAAGCCGTACTCGCCGAAGTTGTCCCACCACCTGATGCCGCCGTAGGAGTCGACCGGCTCGGTCATCGCGGGGAACTTGCCGTTGCCCCAGTCGAACGTCCCGGCCTCGACCACGATGCCGCCGAGGGTGGTGCCGTGGCCGCCGAGGAATTTCGTGACGGAGTGGATGACGATGTCGGCGCCGTGCTCGATGGGGCGCAGGAGGTAGGGCGTCGCGAGCGTCGCGTCGACGACGAGCGGGATGCCCGCCTCGTGCGCGACGGCCGCGAGCCCCTCGAGGTCGGCGATCTCACCGCCCGGGTTGCCGATCGCCTCGACGTAGAGCACCTTCGTGTTCGCGCGGATCGCCTTCCGGAACTCCTCGGGGTCGGCGCTCGCGACGAAGCTCGTGTCGACGCCGAAGCGGCGCAGCGTGACGTCGAGCTGCGTCACCGTGCCGCCGTACAGCTGCGCTGAGGCGACGATGTGGTCGCCGTGGCCCACGAGCGCCGCGAAGGTGATGAACTCGGCGGACATGCCGCTCGCGGTCGCGACGGCCCCGATCCCGCCCTCGAGGGAGGCGATGCGCTCCTCGAGCGCCGCGACCGTCGGGTTGCCGATGCGCGAGTAGATGTTGCCGTACTTCTGCAGGGCGAAGAGGTTCGCGGCGTCCTTCGCGTCGTCGAACACGAAGGAGGTCGTCTGGTAGATGGGCACGGCGCGCGCGCCGGTGCTCGCGTCGGGGGTGCCCCCCGCGTGGAGGGCCCGGGTGCGGAACCCGAAACGGTGATCGCTCATGTGAGCTCCTTCGCTGGAACGTGCGGGGATCGGGCCAGGCGCACGGCGTCGCGCACGCCGTCGACGGCCCAGGGGTTCTGCAGGCTGGTGGTGTCTCCGAGCGTATCGCCCTGCCACAGCTGCGCGAGCAGCCGCCGGAGGATCTTGCCCGAGCGAGTCTTCGGGAGTTCGGGCACGCGGACGATGATCGCGGGCTTCGCGATCGGCCCGATATCGCGGGCCACCCGGGCGCGGAGCTCGTCGTGATCCGCGACGCCCGCGGCGCCGTCGACCACGAAGGCGGCGACGGCCTGACCGGTCACGGGGTGCGCCACCCCGGTCACCCCGGCCTCGCCGACCGCCGGATGGGCGACGAGCGATGACTCGATCTCGATGGTCGAGAGGCGGTGGCCGGAGACGTTCACCACGTCGTCGAGTCGGCCGAGGATCCAGAAGCAGCCGTCGGCGTCGATCGTCGCGCCGTCGCCCGCCACGTAGTAGCCGCCGTGCGGCCCGCGCCCCGCGTACGGGGCCCAGTAGGCATCGCGGTAGCGCTCGGGATCGCCCCACACGGTGCGGGCCATGCCCGGCCAGGGCCTGCGGGCCACGAGGGTGCCGGCGCGGCCGGGCGCGACGGGATCGCCCGTCTCGTCGACGACGGCCATGTCGATGCCGGGCAGCGCGACCGTCGCCGAGCCGGGCTTCACCGCGGTGACCCCGGGCAGCGGTGCGATCATCGCCGCACCGGTCTCCGACTGCCACCAGGTGTCGACGACCGGGGTCTCGTCGCGTCCGAAGTTGCGGCGGAACCACACCCAGGCCTCCGGGTTGATCGCCTCGCCGACCGTGCCGAGCAGGCGGATCGAGGAGAGGTCGTGGCCCTCGGGCGTTCCGGCTCCGGGCAGGGCGTCGCCGAACCAGGTCATGAAGGTGCGGATGAGGGTCGGCGCCGTGTAGTAGACGGTGACCCCGTAGCGCGCGATGATCTCGAGGTGCCGCTCGCGGTGCGGGGCGTCGGGCGTGCCCTCGTAGATGACCTGGGTGAGGCCGTTGGTGAGCGGGCCGTAGATCTCGTAGCTGTGGGCGGTGACCCAGGCGAGGTCGGCCGTGCACCAGTGGACATCCCCGGGCTTCGCGTCGAAGTGCGCCCAGTGCGCGTAGCTCGCGTGCGTGAGATAGCCGCCGGTCGTGTGCACGAGCCCCTTCGGCTTCCCCGTGGTGCCGGAGGTGTAGATGATGAAGAGCGGGTGCTCGGCGTCGAAGGCGCGCGCCTCGTGGGTGTCGGGCTGCGCGTCGACGGCGTCGTGCCACCACACGTCGCGGCCCGGCGTCCACGGCACGTCCTGGCCCGTCCGACGCACGACGAGCACGTGCTCGAGCGCGGGCAGACCCCGAGCCGCCTCGTCGGCGGTCGACTTCACCTCGACCGCGCGGCCGCGGCGGAACTGGCCGTCGCTCGTGACGAGCAGCTTCGCGCCCGTGTCCTGGAGCCGGAAGCGCACGGCCTCGGCGGAGAAGCCGCCGAAGACGAGGGAGTGCGCGGCGCCGATCCGCGCGCAGGCGAGGGCGATCACGATGGTCTCGACGAGCACGGGGAGGTAGACGACGACGCGGTCGCCCGGCTCGACGCCGAGCGCGGTCAGGCCGTGCGCGGCGCGGGACACGCGGCGCTGCAGCTCGGCGTAGCTCACGGCCTCGCGGTCGCCGGGCTCGCCCTCGAAGAACAGCGCGACCTGTTCGCCCCGGCCCGCGTCCACGTGCCGGTCGACGCAGTTGACCGCGGCGTTGAGGCGGCCGCCCGCGAACCACGTCGCCTCGGGCACGCTGAGCCCCGACGGGCCCGTCACCGGCGGGGACCAGGTGTGCGCGGTGCGCCAGGGCTCCGCCCAGTCGAGGCGGGCGGCCTGCCGCTCCCAGAAGGCGATCGGATCGGCTTCGGCCTCCGCATAGGCCGAGGCATCGACGTTCGCTCGGGCGGCGAAGGCGGCGGGCGGCGGGAAGACGCGGGTCTCGTGCAGGCGCGCCTCGCTCGCGCCGTTCACATCCACCTCTTCAGCACGGCGCGCTCGAAGAGCACGAGGATCGCGTTGGTGATGGTGCCGAGCAGAGCGAGCAGCACGATGGCGAGCAGGATCCGGTCGACGCGGCCGGTCTGCTGCGAGTCGTTGAGCATCCAGCCGAGGCCCATGGAGGCGGCGATGAGCTCGGCGGCGACGAGGAAGAGCCAGGCCTGGGCGAGCGCGAGCCTGAGGCCCGAGACGACGGAGGGGACCACGGCGGGCAGCTGCACCGTGCGGAAGAGGGACCAGCCGCGCAGCCCGAAGGTGCGCCCGGCCTCCACGAGCTGCGGGTCGACGTGGCGGAGCGCGTCGGCCACGGTCGTGTACACGGGGAAGAAGGCGCCGATCGCGATGAGGATGATCTTCGACTCCTCGCCGACCTGGAACCACAGGATGAGCAGCGGCACCCACGCGAGCGACGGCACGGCGCGGATGGCGACGAGCATCGGGGCGAGCAGCACGGCGCCCGCCCGCGACAGGCCGACGAGCGCGGCGAAGACGAGCGCGACGGCGGTGCCGGCCAGGAAGCCGATGAAGACGCGCTGCACCGAGATCGCGATGTGCAGCCACAGCTCGCCGCGCTGCGCGAGCTCGATGCCGGCCTCGACCACCGACCAGGGGCTGGGCAGGCGGTAGGGCGGCATGATCCCGGTCGCCGTGACGTACTGCCACGCCGCGAGGATGACGAGCGGGACGACGAAGCCTCCCGCGATCCTCACCCAGCCGCGCGCGAAGAACGGGGGGCGCGGCGCGCCTCCCGAACGCTCGGCCGCGCGCCCGGCCGCCGGAGCGTCCGGGCGCGCGACCGCCGTCGTGCCATCGGTCATTCGGTCGCCTTGAGCGCGAACTCGTCGTGCACGATCGTCGCGATGGCCTCGTCGAGGGCGTCCTGCCCGCCCGCGACGTCGCCCGACTCCGCGATGATCGGCGAGATGGTCTCGAGCACGGCGAGCTGCGCGTCGCCGGGGACGCCGGAGACGTCGAGGTTGGAGCGCTCGTCGATGACGGTCTGCGCGACCTCGAGGTCGATCGACGCCGCGTCGGCGAGGAGCTGCGCAGTCTCCTCCGGGTGGGCGAGCGCCCACGCGCGGGCCTCCTCGTAGGCGTCGACGACGACCTGCGCGACGTCGGCGTGCTCCGTGATGAACTCCTCGGTGGCGTTCAGGAAGCCGTAGGTGTTGAAGTCGACGTTGCGGTAGACGAGCTGGTCGTCCGACTCGACCTCGGCGGCGGCCATGATCGGGTCGAGCCCGGCCCACGCGGCGACCGAGCCGCCGTCGAGCAGCGCGCGGCCGTCCGCGTGCTGCACGTTCTGCACCTCGACGTCGTCGACGCTGAGGCCTGCCTCCTCGAGCGCCTGCAGCAGGAAGAAGTAGGGGTCGGTGCCCTTCGTCGCGGCGACGGACTGGCCCGCGAGCTCGGCCACGTCGGTGATGCCGCTGTCGGGGCCGACCACGATCGCGGACCACTCCGGCTGGGAGTAGACGTCGATCACCTGGATGGGCGAGCCGTTCGCGCGGGCGAAGAGCGCCGCGGAGCCCGCGGTCGAGCCGACGTCGATGGAGCCCGAGCGCAGCAGCTCGTTCGCCTTGTTGCTGCCGGCGGACTGCAGCCACTCGACCTCGACGGAGTCGCCGAGGACCTCCTCGATGAGGCCCTGATCCTTGACGACGAGGCTGAGCGGGTTGTAGGTCGCCCAGTCGATGGACAGCGTGGTCGTCGACCACTCCCCGGAGGCGGCCTCGGGGGCATCGCCCCCGGAGTTCTCGCCCTGCACGCAGCCGGTCAGGCTGAGCGCGATCAGGCCCGCGGCGGCGAGGGCGGGGACGGTGCGTCGGGTGAGGGTGCTCATGCGTTCTCCTGTGTCGTGAGCTTGTGCACGCCCAGCCCGTCGAGCAGGGCGCTGCGGAGGTCGGTGAAGCTGCGCGCGCCGCGGTCGCGCGGGCGGGATCCGGGGACGGGCACGAGGCGCGCGATGGAACCGGAGCGACGCGGCTCGAGATCGGCTGCCGCGGGCACCGGATCGGGGGTGCGCGCGGGTCCCAGCGCGCCCATGCCCGAGGTCGAGCCGAGAGCGACGACGCGGGCGCGCGGGCGCTCGGGCTCGGCCTGCGCGGCGTGGAGATTGCGCAGGAGGAGCACGTGGTCCGCGAGGTAGAGCGCCTCCTCGACGTCGTGCGTGACGAGCACCACGGTGGTCGGCTGGGCGCGGTGGATGTCGAGCAGCAGGTCGTGCATCTTCAGCCGCGTGAGCGCGTCGAGGGCGCCGAAGGGCTCGTCGAGGAGCAGCACACGGGGGCTGCGGGCGAGGGCTCGGGCGAGCGAAGCGCGCTGCGCCATGCCGCCGGAGACCTCGCGGGGCCGCTGCTCCGCGGCATGGCTGAGGCCGACGAGCTCGAGGAGCTCGGCCACGCGCTCCTTCGCGGCGCGGCCGCGGGTGCCGCGGGGCAGGCCGATGGCGACGTTCTGCGCGATGGTGCGCCAGGGCAGGAGCCGAGGCTCCTGGAAGGCGATCGCCGTGGTGTCGTCGTGGGCGCGCACCTCCTCGTCATCGAGCGCGATCGCGCCCGCCGTGGGGGCGTCGAGCCCACCGATGAGGCGCAGCAGCGTCGACTTGCCGCAGCCGGACGGGCCGACGACCGCGATGATCTCGCCCGCCTCGACGTCGAGGGAGACGTCGCGCAGCACGGTGCGCGCCCCGTCCGTCGTCGGGAAGGTGCGTTCGACGCCGCGCAGCCGCACCCGTCCCGCGGGGGCGGTCGCGGCGGGGGCGACGGGTTCGGGCATAGTGACCAAGCATGCCGAACGCCGGCCGGATCGCGAAGGCGGCTCGTAACACTCCGACGCAATCGGGCCGCGGCGGCTCGGGCGGGCACGGTTCGGTCGGGCACGGCTCGGGCGGGTGCCGATTCGAGCCGGTGCGCCCGGACCCGGCGCCGGTCCGATCCGATCCGGCGCCGGTGAGATCCGATTCGCGCCGGTGCCTCCGGGCCGCGCTACGCGCGCTCGGCGTCCCGAGACCGCTCAAGCCGCGCGATCTCGGCGCCCACGTTCTCCCGGGCGCGCGCCTCCCAGAGCCCCTGCGCGGCCGCGGTGCGGTAGATCGCGGGCCGCGCGAGGTAGCCGGCGAGGATCGCGGTGCGCCCGGCGGCGAAATCGGCGTCGGGAACGTGCGCGTACTCCTCCCGCACCGCGGCGGCGTACTCCGCGTAGCGCGAGGGGGACGCCCCGAAGATCGCGAGGTCGGCGTCGAGCAGCAGCGCGCGCTCCGGGGCGGCGGGGGCCGCCTCGGCGTGCCCGGGTGCCGTCGCCTCGATGTGGGCGGCGACCCGCTGCGCGAGCTCGGGATCGATGCCGAGGGACCCGAGCGACGCCGCTGCGAGACGCGCGGAGGCCCGCTCGTCGGCACCCGGAGCGGTCTCGGCGCCCGCGCCGGTGCCGTCCGCCCGCGCGTCGCCCGTACCGATGCCGTCCGCCTGAGAGCGGCTGCCCGCTCCCGCATAAACGGCGTCGTGGAACCACGCCGCGAGCAGCGTCTCCGGGGCGATGCGCTCGCCGCGGGTGCCGAGCATGTCGAGGGCGAGGAGCACGTCCTCGAGGTGGCGGGCGTCGTGGTACCTGCGGTGCGCCTCGCCCCAGCGGCCGAGGAGATCATCGCCGAGGCGCCGCCAGGCGTCCGCGGGCGTCGCCGCGGACTCGGCCGCGCCGTCCGTCACGGTGCCGGATCCGGCCGCGATCCCGAGCCGCGCTCCGAGCGACGCCCATTCGCCCGCGAGGTACTCTCGGCGTCGCAGCGGCGCGACGGCATCGCGGTCGCGCTGCCGCACGCGGAGCCCGGCCGCCCGCAGCTCGTGCACGACGTCCTTCGCGGTCACCGGCCGGGCTCCGGCGGCGACGGCGTCGGCGTAGCGCGCCGCGGGGACGTCGTAGTGGTCGAGGTCGAAGCCGCGTCGGGGGAGCCCGAGGCGTGCGGCGAAGGCGTGCAGCTCGGCGTAGTCCGCGTTCGAGACGAGATGGCTCCAGAGCGTGCCGTGCGCCGGCCACGCGGGCGGGTCGATGAGGATCGCCATCCGTTCAGCGTACTGCGCGGGGGCGGCGGGTGCGCGATGCCGGCGGCGGGGGTAGCCTCGAGGCGAGTGGAGCAGCCCTCGGGAAGGGGGAGCGCATGTGCCGATGGCTCGCGTATCTCGGATCGTCGATCCCGCTCGAGGACGTGCTCGTGCGGCCCGAGCACTCGCTCATCGACCAGAGCCTGCTCGCGCGGGAGCTGTTCCTGCCGGATGATCCGCGCGCCGCGGGGTTCCGGCGGCACGCCTTCCCGACCAACGGCGACGGCTTCGGCATCGCGTGGCACGGTCGCGGCGGCAGACTCGGGCAGTACCGGCAGATCGAGCCGGCCTGGGACAGCATGAATCTGCGGCACCTCGCGGCGCAGATCGAGTCGGACTGCTTCCTCGCGCACGTGCGCGCGGCGCCCGGAGGCTCGATCGCCGAGCAGAACTGCCATCCCTTCGTGCAGGAGGGCTGGATGTTCCAGCACAACGGCGAGATCCCGGCGTTCGGGGAGCTGAAGCGCGAGCTCACCTTCGACGTCGCGCCGGAGCGCTATCCGTCGCTCCTCGGAAGCACCGATTCCGAGCTCTGCCTGGCGCTCGCCCTCGGCTACGGGCTGCGGGACGATCCGGCCTCCGCGCTCGCCCGCATGGTCGGGCGGGTGGAACGCGCGCGGCGCGAGCACGGGATCGTCGCGCCCTTCCGCGCCACGGTGTGCGCCTCGGACGGTGCGCGGCTGTTCGTGCTGCGCTGGGTGAGCCCGGACGCGCCGGGCGCGCTCGCCCCGACCCTCTACCACGCGGCCGGCGCGACCGCGCTGCGGACCGTCGACGGCTCGGCGGATCGCCTGCCTGAGGACGCGCAGCTCGTCGTCTCGGAGCCGCTCGAATCGCACTGGAGCCATCGGAGCTGGACCGAGGTGCCCGTCGGCGCCCTCGGCGTCTGCAGCCGGGACGCCCCGCCGCGATTCGCGCCGTTCGAGCCCCTCGCGTGAGGCCGGCGCCTACCCGGCGCGTGCGTCCGGCGCCGTCGCCGGCTTCGATTCGCGCAGCTCGCGCGCCGAGATCACCGCGCCGAGGCCGTCTCGCGCGCCTCGCGCCTCACGCGTCGAGATCGCCGGGGCGCTTGTCGGGGCGCCAGCCGCGCCACACGGGCTGCCGCAGGCTGCCGCCCGCGGTGCGACCCTTCGCCACGACCTCGGCGACGAGTTCCGGTCGCACCCAGTGGGCGTCCCGGCGCGCCTCCGGCGGCACGGCTGCCACGGGCCGGGCGCACTCGAGCGGCGCGAGGCGGGCGCGGATCGCGCGCCGTTCCGCCGCGGAGAAGCCGGTGCCCACCCGCCCCGCGTAGTGCCACGCGGGCGAGGCGCCTGCCGCGCCGTCGGCCGTACGGTCGGGGCCGCCCGCGCGATCCGGTGCATGCGCGGGCATGGCGAGCTCTGCGGGCTCCGCGAGCAGCAGCGAGGCAATGCCTCGAGCATCGGACGGGCTCTCGCGCCAGCCGATGACCGCGAACTCGGCGGTGGCGATGCTCGGGAACTTCCGCCAATCCGCCGTGCGCGCGCCGGATCGGTACGGGCTCTCCCAGCGCTTGGCCACGACGCCTTCGAGCCCCAGGCTCCGGCTCGCCTCCGCGGCCTCGGCGCCGCTGCCCGCGAAGACCTCCGGCAGTGCCGCGGGCACGCCGGGATCCGCGTCGATGAGCGCGGTGAGGAGCTCGCGGCGCTGCCGATACGGCAGGCCGCGGCAGTCCCGGCCGTTGATGCGCAGCACGTCGAAGATCAGATAGGAGGCCGGGGCCGCTCGGCGAGCCCGGGCGACGTCGCGCGGCGCGGTGAGACCGAAGCGCTGCTGCAGCCGCGAGAAGCTCGGCGCCCCATCACCGCCGAGGGAGACGATCTCGCCGTCCAGCACGGCGTCCTCGGCGTTCACGATCCGCGGGAGGGCGGCGAGCTCGGGGTACGCCGCGGTGAGGTCGCCGCCGGAGCGGCTGCGGAGGGCGCAGTGCTCGACGTCGATGCGGGCGATCGCGCGGATGCCGTCCCACTTCATCTCGAAGGCCCAGGCCGCGGGGTCGAGCCGCGGCAGTGCGCCGGCCGCGCCGGCCACGGCGAGCATCGGGGGCGGCACGTCGGGACCTGCGGCGGCGGGTTCCCCGGCGGCGGAGGCGCGTCCGCGCCGAAGCCGCCGATGCGGCGTCTCCTCGGACATGAGGTGGATCATCCACGGCGCCCCGTCCTCGCGGCCCGTGCGGAAGAGTGCGTAGCGCCGGGTGCCGCCGAGGCCGCCGCCCGGGCCGCCCTCGAGCGCGACGACGACCTCGTCCTCGCGCCACTTCTCGAGCGCGTAGCGGCCGGAGTCCCAGATGCGCACCTCCCCGGCGCCGTACTCGCCCGCGGGGATGACCCCCTCGAAGTGCCGGTACGCCATCGGATGGTCCTCCGTCGGCACGGCGAGATGGTTCACCCCGGGATCGGTCGGCACCCCCTTCGGGAGGGCCCAGCTGACGAGCACGCCGTCGTGCTCGAGGCGGAAGTCGAAATGCAGCCGCCGCGCCTCGTGGCGCTGGATCACGAAGACCGGGGCGTCGCCCCGGTCGCCCTCCGTATCGTCGTCGGCGCCGCGTGCCGCACCCCCGCCGCGTGAGCCGGAGCGGGATCGGCCCCGCGCCGGCACCGGCTCCGGCGTGCGGCGCGCGTCGCGCTTGGCGCGGTAGTCGTCGAGCCGATCCGGCGCTGCGTCGCTCCCGCGCGCCACGAGCTCCGCGAGCGGGTCGCCGCGCCGCGCGACCCGCGCCAGCACCTCCCGGAACTCCAGCTGGCGCAGGTGCGGGGAGGCGAGCTCCCGCCAGCTGCGCGGGGCGGCCACCGTCGGGGCGATCCTGCCGCGCAGCGAATAGGGGGCCACGGTGGTCTTCGCCGCGTTGTTCTGGCTCCAGTCGATGAAGACGCGTCCCGGGCGCAGGGAGCGCTTCATCGAGCTGGTGATCTCGTCGGGATGGTCGGCCTCGAGCGAGCGCGCGAGCTCCCGGGCGACCGCGGAGGCCGCGTCGGAGCTCTGGGAACCGTCGAGGGCGGCGTAGAGGTGGATCCCGCTGCTGCCGCTCGTGACGGGAACGGGGTCGAGTCCCATGCCGCGGAGCACCTCGCGGACGAGGAACGCGATACGGGCGCACTGCTGCAGGGACACGCCCTCGCCGGGGTCCAGGTCGAAGACGAGGCGATCCGGCGGCTGCGGCTCGCCCGTCGCGTCGAATCGCCACTGCGGCACGTGGATCTCGAGCGCCGCGAGCTGGGCGAGCCACACCAGGGTCGCCTCGTCGTTCACGAGTGGATAGGCGTTGACATGATCCTTGTGCTGGATGCGCCCGGTGCGCACCCACTCCGGCGCGGTGTCGCCGAGATCCTTCTGGAAGAAGACGTCGCCGCGGCCGTCGGCGCCCACGCCGTCGGGCCAGCGCTTGCGGGTCGCGGGCCGGTCGCGGCAGTGCGGCAGCATCGTCTCCGCGATCGCGCTGTAGTAGCCGATGATCTCGCCCTTGGTGGTGCCCGTCGAGGGGTAGAGCACCTTGTCGGGGTGGGTGATCCGGATCCGGCGGCCGCCGATCTCCACGGTCTGCGCCGCGTCCGCGCGGCTGCCCGCGGGCGGGCTCGCGCCCCGCCGTCGGCTCGTGCGCTGCCGCCCGCCGTCGCTCCGCCGTGTGCCCGCCATCTGTACAGGATGCGCGGCGGGTCGCGCAAGCGGTAGACCTTTGACAGCGGTCGGGGGTGTACTGTACGCATGCGAGCGATATGGAGCGGAGCGATCACCTTCGGACTCGTCAACGTGCCCGTCAAGCTCTACAGCGCGACCGAGGACCACGACGTGGAGCTGCACCAGGTGCACGACGAGGACGGCGGGCGGATCCGGTATCAGCGGCGCTGCGAGGTCTGCGGGGAGGTCGTGCCCTACGAGCACATCGACCGCGCCTACGCCGACGAGGAGGAGACCGTCGTGCTCACGCGGAAGGACCTCGCGTCGATCCCGCAGGAGCGCGACCGGGAGATCTCCGTCGTGGAGTTCGTGCCGAGCGGGCAGATCGACCCGATGCTCTTCGAGCGCAGCTACTACCTGGAGCCGAGCGGGAAGTCGCCGAAGGCGTACGCGCTGCTGCGCCGCACGCTCGAACGGACCGAGCGCACCGCGATCGTGGAGTTCGCGCTGCGCCAGAAAACGCGCCTCGCGGCGCTGCGCGTCCGCGGCGACGTGCTGCTGCTGCAGACCCTGCTCTGGCCCGACGAGATCCGGGAGCCGGCCTTCCCGGCGCTCGAGCAGCGGGTGCGGATCTCGGCGAAGGAGCTGCAGCTCTCGGCCGCCCTCGTGAAGAGCTTCTCGGACGACTTCGCGCCCGAACGCTTTCGCGATGCGTACCAGGAGCAGTTGCGGAAGCTGATCGAGGCGAAGCGGCGCGCGGGCGATGCGATCGATACGGAGGCGACGTTCGGCGAGGCGGCGGAGGAGGGCGCGGAGGTGATCGACCTCATGGAGGCGCTGCGCGCCAGCGTGCAGCGCTCCCGGGACGCGAAGCGGAAGGGCTCGGGGAAGCGGGGCGAGGCCGGGAAGCGATCCGGGGCCGCGAAGCGCTCGGGTGCCGCGAAGCGATCGGGAGCCGGGAAGCGATCGGGAGCCGCAAAGCGGGGGTGAGTAGGGGTGAGCAGGGTTGAGCAGGGTTGAGCGGGGCGGCGGTATCGGTTGCGCTTTCGCGACCTCGTCGTCCACGCACGCGTCCCGATGAGGCGTCGATGCCGCCGTCCATCGCCGGAGACGCGCGACGGCCCCGACGAGGGGGTCTCGTCGGGGCCGTAGACGTACGCGGCGCGGCGCGCTGCGGCGGGGCCGCAGGGCGCCGCGGGAGCCGATCAGGCGGAGGCCTGCACCACGGCGTTCTCCGACCGGGGCGCGGAGTTCGCGGTGCCGGGCGCCTCCGCGGCCGTCTCGTGCGCCGACTCGACGTGCGCACCCGTCGCGACCTGGACCTTACGGGGCTTCGCCCGCTCGCTCATCGGGATCGTGACGCTCAGCACGCCCTGGTCGTAGCCGGCGGAGATCCGCTCGGTGTCGACGCCCTGGCCGAGGCTGAGCTGGCGCAGGAAGCTGCCGGGGGTGCGCTCGCGCGTGATCCACTGCACGTTCTCGGTGCTGGGGAGGGTGCGCTCGGCGCGGATGGTGAGCAGCTGGCCGTCGACATCGATATCGACGGAACCCGGGTCCATGCCCGGGAGATCGGCGGTGAGCACGTAGGTGTCCCCGTCGCGGTAGAGGTCCATCGGCATGCGGCGCGGGCCGCGCGGCGAGCCGTCGAACAGCGCGTCGGCGAGGCGTTCCATCTCTCGGATCGGGCTGTACTGTGCCATCTCTGCACCTTTCGACTAGTGTTCCGTAAAAGTTGAGTCAGGTCGACTCAAGCTGATTTTAGATTAGCACTCGAGTGTGATGAGTGCTAACAGGTTCGCTGCGGGCGAGCAGCGGAGCCCGCCGCCGCGGCGGGGTTACACTGCGGGTATGAACGAGCAGGAGGAGCTTCGTGCGGGCCTCGCGGAGGCGCGGAGGCGCGCCGCCGAGCGCGTCGCGAAGCGCGAAGACGGGCTGCGGGCGCTGACTCGCGCTCGGCGCAGCGCATCCGATGACGACGAGCACGATCCCGAGGGGGAGACGCTCTCCGCGCAGTGGTCCCTGCGTGCCGGACTCCTCGCCGATGCGCGCGAGACGCTGCGGCAGGCGGACGCCGCTCTGGAGCGGCTCGGCCGCGGCGAATACGGGATCTGCCGTGTCTGCGGCGGGCCGATCCCGCCCGCGCAGCTCGAGGTCCGGCCATTCCGCGAGTCCTGCGTCGCCTGCGGGTAGGCGGGTTCAGCCGGATTCGCCGTCCCGGCGCCGGTGGGCGAGCACCGCGGAGCGCGCCCGCTCCACGACCAGCACCGCGCCGAGGAGCGCGGTCACGGAGATGATCGACGGAATCCAGGCGACGAGCGCCGGGAAGCGGTCGACCACGAGGATCTCGACGCCGAGGACCGAGGCGAGGATGAGCAGCGGCGGCAGCTGCGCCCCGCGAGCGGCGCGCAGCTCCTCGGCGTGCAGGCGCCCGTCGCGGTAGAGCACGCGGAGGAATCGGAGGAAGCAGACGAGCACGACGGCCGCGCCAAGGAGCGTCGACCAAACGCCGAGGGAGCCCACGGCTCAGCCGGCCGCCGGGCCGCCGTGCCCGCTCATCGGACCTCGTCCGCCAGTCTGCCTGCGCTCCACTCGCGCAGCAGCGTCACGAGGCCGGCGGCGCGGCGCTCGTCCAGGGTCGCCGGGAGCTCGTGCACCTCGCCGGGGCCGAGGATCACCCGCTGCGGCTGCTCGGGATCGATGCGGATCGCCTCGGGGGAGATGCGCTCCCGCGGCGTGACCACGGGATCGGATCCCAGATCCTTCGAGCGCACGCCGCGGTCGGTGAGCACGAGGCCATAGACGCCCATGAGCGTCGATCCGGTGACGGCGAGGAGTACGCGCTCGCCGGCGTCGCACGGGATCTTCTTCGCGAGCTTCGCGAAGTGCTTGGCGTGCTTCGCGTCCTCCGGGTACTTGACGTCGTTGTCGAGACCGAGCTCGCGCACGCGTCCGCGCAGCGACGCCGAGGTCTCCGGCGCCGGGGCGAGCGCGATCCGCCGGCGCGCCAGCGTCTCGAGCACCGTCACCAGCAGCTCGGCGAGGAGGGCCGTCATGCTCTGCGCGGTCTCCGTGTCGACGAGGTCGCTCGCGAAGGTCCAGTCGTACGCGGCGGTGCTCGACTCCGTGATCTCGGCCGCCGCCGCGGCGGCGCCCGCCGGGCCCGTGAACAGCGGGTACTGCCGCGGCGCGGCCGTGCCGAAGATCCCGTCGACCTGATCCTTGACGACCAGCCGACGGTCGGTGATCAGGAAGCCCTGGGCCTCGCGCTTCCCCGAGAAGCGGGAGGCGACGTCGTACCCGATCCAGGCCACGGGCAGCTCGCCCTCGGCCGGATCGACGTCGAGCATGAGCTGCTGCGCGGCATGCCAGAAGACGGCCTCGCTGTCCTCGAAATGCGGGTGGGTGCGGCCCGGCACGAAGAGCAGCGCGTGCACGCGCGGGGCAGAGGCGGCGCGCTCGCCGACCGCCGCGACGAGGGCGGTGTGGAGCTCGCGGCGCTCGGCGGGGAGCGGGGCCAGATATTCGGCGAGGGAGGCGTGCGCGTCGGCGGGCATGGTCGGGCTCCTGGGTGGGGATCGTGCGTCTCGAGATGCCGGCGGTGGGGATGCGCGGCACAGGTCTTACAGTACTCCGTCGGGCGGCTGCGTCTTCGGCTGGAGCTCTTGCGGGGTGGGGAGGTGGGGGCTCGCGTTTCCGTGGGGAACGGAGAGTCAGTTGTTCTTGGTTCGAGTCCAGGTACCCCAGCAACGAATCGCTAGAGTTCCCTAGGAAGTCCGGCACCCCTCTCGCTCCTTTGAGTGGCCCGATCTGGCGTCTGGTGACCAGATTGGTGACCAGAAACCTCCAGGGGATGTGTTCTGCACGCGGATGTTTCGGTGAGTTACGCGTTAATCCGCGCTGGTACGCGTTGGGATGTGGAGTGCTCCTCCTCGTCATGGAAGATCATGCGTACATCGAGATCGAGCCCGCGTTCCTGACTCAAGCCGAGGTCGCGATCCTGCTGGGCGTACCTGTGCGTGCGTTGGAGGGGTGGCGGCTCACGAAGTCAGGTCCGCCGTGGCTGAAACTCGGCAGACACGTCAAATACGATCGTGGTGACGTACTTTTCTGGGCGAGGGAGCAGCGCCGTGGCTAGGCCCAGGATCGCCGCGGGCGAGCTCGGCCAGGTGCAAGTGACGCAGCTCGCGAACGGTAAATGGCGGGCACGCGCCAGGATGCGAAATGATTCGGGCGAACTCATGCAGCTCCGTGCCGAGGGCATCAGTGAGAATGCCGCCCGGGAGGAACTGCTGTCGCGTGCGAAGACACTGACGACACATACGAAGGCCATTGTCACCGCCGCATCGACTATTCAGGAGACGGCGGAGGCATGGTTGCCGACAGTCAAAATACGTGCCGAGAACGGAACTCTCTCGTGGTCGACGTACGAGAACTATGAGACCACCGTCCGCCTCACCCTCATCCCGACCTGCGGCGGTGTGACGTTAGAAGCGCTTACGGTTGGCCGCTGCGACCGGATTATCCAGAACCTCCTCGCGGACAAGGGAGTTTCAGCGGCGCGAGAAGCGCGATCAGTGCTGTCGCTCATCTGCGGGTTCGCCGTACGCGATAATGCGATCCCGACAAACCCGGTGCGTGACGTCACCCGGCTGCCGACGCCCGAGAAGAAGACCGCGATGCTCACTCCACAGCAGATCGAGGCGATCCGCGAGCTCATGACTCATTGGCGAGAGTCGGAGGGCATGGGACCGCGCCCGAACTGGCGGGCACTGGTCGATGGCATGGACATCATGCTCGGTACCTCCGCCCGTGTGGGGGAGTGCATTGGACTGCGCCGGTGTGACGTGGATATGACCGCGGCACCGCCGACGATCCTGATCGATGGGACGGTGATCCAGAACAAGAAACAGGGCGTGACTCGGAAGAACGCCCCGAAGCGCACCCGTCAACGTCGTCGCGTTGCCCTCCCCGCTCTCGCAGCCGACGCAGTGCGGCGCCGCCTCGCGCTTGCTGAGAGCGGACCGGAGGCGCTGCTGTCCCCAATAGAGACAGGTAAACCGATGAGCGTGTCCAACTACGAGCGGTTGCTGCGCTCGTTCATAGACGACAGTCGGGATGCGCTTGTTCGCCTTGGAATGGAAGTAGACGAGTACTCGACGCACATCTATCGACGCACCACCGCGACTCTCGTGGAGCGCGCGGCGGGGCTCACCATCGCCTCGCGTTTGCTTGGGCACGCGAACGAAATGGTCACCCGCAACAGTTACGCCATCACCGCCGAGCAAGTCGACGTCGTGACTGCCGACCTCCTCGACGCCATTCTGGGCGAGTGAGGGATCACCAATCGAGATGAGGGCCCGCATACTGGAATTCGACCGATGACAAGAGGAGGAAGACTCTGAATCGCTGCGTCTGCGACTTGCTTGGCGGTTGAAATCGCGCGCTGCTGCGACTTTCCATCGATTGCATTAGAGTCAAGATCAGTCGAGATACGTCAAGTTGTATCGAGTTGTATCGAGGTATGTCGAAGAGGTCCCAGGTTCAAGTCCTGGTAGCCCCACCACTTCCGCGGAGTATCAACGAATTCGGGGCCAGACTCGACGAATTGACGTCTCCGCTCCGGTAGCCTCTCGAGGACAGCGGGAAGAGCACTAGAATCATCAGCATCGACCCGACCACCCGCATGATTGGCGGCGTGATCGGGTCTGACGAGCGTTGAAATACAGGACGCTCTGCAACCGAGTCAAACCCTGGTCGAGCAGATAACCTCAGGCTCACCACAGTTCAGGGCGTTGGTTCACACCTGAATTAATCGGGATTTCCGGTCAGTTCAGGTGCTCATGAAGCTGTGTCAGCGGGAGCCTTATGCGCCCTTCTCGCCTGTCCCGCCGGAGCGATGCCGAGGAAGATTGTGCTCTACGCGGCGTCCGACCTTTCGGCCGCGTCCAACTCGGCGAACTTGGCTGCCATCGTTGGGTTGCCCTTGGTCAGCTTCTTGACTGTGAGCGCGGTTGCCTTGTCGTTCGCGAGGCGGAGGTTGTTCTCGGAGCCGAGCAAGCCCTCCTTGACCTTCTGGAGCCGCTCGATAGCGACGTCGATATCCTTGATGGCTGCGTCGAACTTGCGCTTGGCGAGGTCGTAATTGCGACCGAACGCCGACTTAAAATCTTCGAGTTCGAACTCGAAGTCGGTAATGTCGATGTTCTGCTTCTTGATCTGCTCGAGCTCGGCCTTGACCATGATCGTGTCCTGAGTAGCATTGCGCAGCAGCGCGATGATTGCGAGGAAGAACTGCGGGCGAACGACGAACATCTTGGGGTACAGATGTGACACGTCCGTGATGCCTGTGTAGAGCTCGGAGTCTTCCTCAAGCATCGAGATAAGTACCGCGTACTCGCAGCCTTTGTCGTTGCGATCCTTGTCGAGCTTGGCGAAGAAGTCGCTGTTCTTCTTCCGCGTAGCGGTAGCATCGGACTCGTTCTTCATCTCGAACATGATCGAGACGTACTCGACGTCGTCGTCGCTGAAGTCGCGGAAGACGTAATCGCCCTTCGTGCCGGCAGATGCGTCGTTGTCCTTGCCGAACTGTGCATTGGGGAAGGCGAGCGAGCGCATGCGGTTGAACTCGATTTCGCAGTGCTGCTCAAGAGTCTCGCCGAGGTGCTTCACGGACAGCTTCGCCTTCATGTCCTTGTAACGGGAGATGAGCTCATCCTTCAGCGCCAGATCCTTGGCGTGCGACTCTTTGATCGCAGCGTCCTTGACCTTCTGCTCAGCAGCCTGAAGGCTCAGCATGCTCTTCGCTTCGTTGAGGTTCTTCTCCGCCGCCGCGACCGCCTTTGCGACAGCCAGCTCCTGGTTAGTCGTCGCGGACTTGACCTCGGACTTGAGCTGCTGGATCTCGGCGTCTTTGGCGACGTTCACCTTCAGCGTCTGCTGTGTTGCTTTCGCCACCGCGAGCGCGATCTCGATTTCCTTGGCTTGTTCGGCCGCAGCGAGGCGTGCGTGGAGTTCGGTCTCGAACTCGGTGGTGCGCACCTGTTGAACAATGTCGGCGTACTGTGCCTCATCAATGGTGAAGAGGGTGCCGCAGTGCGGGCACTTGATCTCATTCGAAGCGATGGTCTGTGTGGTGTCAGTCGTGGGTATCTCCTAGTAGGGGCGAGAGCGAATTCCACGGGCGGGCAGCCCCAGTAACGCTCTGCCAGTGGCAGCGACCTCATGTCGCCAGAACAGATCGTGACGCAGACTTGTTATCAAAAAGTAAATACGCATGATAAGGCGGCTTATCAGCATGAGTTACAACTGGGATCTGATTTGGACTAGGTTGGGGGCATGTCCACAGCACCATCGCTCCTCATCGACTTGGCCGGCGTCGCCCGGCTGGCCGGCGTGCAGCGGCCCGTCGCGTCGATGTGGCGGTCACGATTCGCGTCAACGTCTGATCCCTTTCCTCGGGCGGTCGGCGAGAAGGGTGGCCGGGCTCAGTTTGACGCACAGCAGGTCGCCGACTGGCTCGTGCGCTCAGGACATGGCAACAACCCCGAAGCGCGTAAGGACGCCGCGGCTTCGGCAGCCCCGCTTGACTTCTCGTTTGCTGACTCAAGCGCTGTCGCCGAGTTGGAAGCCCTCATCGCGCTCTACACACAGATCGAGGATCTGGATGGACTCACGCCTTCGCGGATCGAGGAGGCCGGTGCCGAGGTGGATCCTCGCGACGACATGCTCCAGGCCGAGATTGCCGCTCACGCGCGCCGGGGTGTGCCGTGGCTCGAGTACGCAACGCATCTGATCGACGCGGCATACTCGCCGTCGGCCGCGCTCACGCTTGTGACCCAGCGGCATGCTGTTTCCCAGAGGGCGGCGGGATCTGCGGGACGGCTCGTGACAGATGCGATCACCCTGGTTGTCGATGCCGTGCTTGCGCTCGTTCGCGAGGGCGATGCTGTGATCCTGGATGCAAGCGATGCGACGCTCTCCTCGACACTTGCGGGCAAACTCGGTGACGATGTGAGCATCGTGCTACCTGCCGAAGCTGGCAGTCGGCGTGTTCGCCGCCAGCTGCTCGTCGACGGTCATTGGCTCACCGGCGCAGAGGAGCCCAAGACCCGCTCAGTTGTCGCCGCGCGCGTTCCGTCTGCTCCAGGCGACGACGTCGCAGGGATCTTGCGAGCCGTCGACGAGGTCTCCTTGTCGCTGCGTGATTCGGACGCAGCAGTGGTGATCGGCCCCGCGAGAGCGCTCGTCGATCCGGTGGCACCCACCGACGAGCGGGCGCGCGCCGACATCCTTCGTTCTGGTCGAGTGCGGGGGATCGCACGTTTGTCGGCTGGTCTGGTCGATAGCGCGGCCCGCGAGTCGCTCGCATTCTGGGTGCTTGGCGCGCCGGTAGGTGGCGTCCCGCCTACGGAGCGAGTGACCGCCGTTGCCGATCTCACTGCGATTTCGCTGACTTCCGCTGCCCGCGCCGACCTTGTATCGGATCTGATTGCGGGCATGGGCAGCAGAGGCGACCTGCGCGCACATCAGTTCCGGTTCGCGACATTTGTCAGGACGTCATCGTTGCAGGCGCGAAGCGGCTCGCTCGTGGCATCTGCGACTCGGAAGCCCGTGCCCGCGACCACGGACACGGCCGATCTTCCCGCGCTTCTCGACCTCGCGGCCGACACAGTTCGCGCCGACATCAGCCCGGTCGAGATTACGCCTGATTCCCACGATGTCCCGCGAGCCACATCAGTGCCCGAGCTAATCGAGGCCCGCCATTTGAGGAGGATCCCGGGCACCCGCCTCGACGCGGACCTGCTCGGCCCGGACGGACTCATCGTGGTGACGCCATCCGATCTCGACAACCCTGCGTCCATCGGCCGCACCCGCATCGATCAGCTCGCGTTCGCAGCCCAGAACTCCAACGCACAACTGACGCGCCCGGGCGATGTGATCTTCCGAACCAGCCCGACCGCTGCTGCGTGGGTCGATGCCGAAGGATCGAAGGTCGTCGCCTACCCCGCTCGCGTGCTACGCATCACCGCGAGTGACCCCGGCGGACTCATCCCTGAGGTCATCGCCGCCGACATCAACGGTGCGACCGCCGGTCCGGGGGCATGGAAACGATGGATGTTGCGTCGCGTCGCCCCTCGGACGCTCGCACCGCTTCGACGGGCACTAGCCGACATCTCGACCACCCGCGAAGATCTTGAGGCTCGGGCTTCGCGCCTCACCGACTACGCCGACCTGATCGTCGCTGGCGCGACCTCGGGAGCGGTAACCATGCTCGACACGAATCACGCCGCGGATGCGGCAACCACCCAGTAAGGAACACGCATGCCCCGCACACCGAAAGCCGCCCCTGCGGCACCGTCGACCATGAAGGAGCTGAAAGACACGCTCTGGAAGGCCGCCGATAAGCTACGCGGGTCGATGGACGCCTCGCAGTACAAGGACGTCATTCTCGGTCTCGTGTTCCTGAAGTACGTGTCGGACGCATTTGACGAGCGCCGCGCAGGCATCCGCACCGAGCTCACCGCCGACGGATACGACGATGAACAGATCGCCGATCTCATCGATGACACCGACGAGTACACCGGCCGCGGAGTGTTCTGGATACCCGCGAACGCACGATGGGGGTTCCTTGCCGAGAACGCGAAGGGTCTGGGGCCATCGATGGATACCGCGGAGAAGTCGATCGGCGCGCTCGTAGATGAGGCGATGGATGCCGTTATGCAGGCAAATCCACGGCTTTCGGGCACGCTACCGCGCATCTTCAATCGTGACAGCGTCGACCAACGCCGCCTGGGCGAACTGATCGATTTGTTCAACTCGGCGCGGTTTACGATCCAGGGCCAAGGCGGTGCGGACGGACGCCGCGCCCGGGATCTGCTCGGCGAGGTGTACGAGTACTTCCTCGAGAAGTTCGCTGCCGCCGAAGGTAAGCGGGGCGGCGAGTTCTATACGCCCGCCGGCGTCGTGCGGGTGATCGTCGAACTGCTACAGCCCACCCATGGGCGGGTGTACGACCCGGCATGCGGGTCCGGCGGCATGTTCGTGCAGGCCGAGAAGTTCATCGACGCCCACCACGGCGAAGGCTCCGACATCTCGGTGTATGGGCAGGAGCTCAACGAGCGCACCTGGCGCATGGCGAAAATGAACCTCGCCATCCACGGCCTCACCGGCAACCTCGGACCGCGCTGGGGCGACACCTTCGCCCGCGACCTGCACCCCGACGTGCAGGCGGACTATGTCATGGCCAATCCGCCTTTCAACATCAAGGACTGGGCCCGCAACGAAGATGACCCCCGCTGGCGGTTCGGTGTGCCCCCGGCCGGCAACGCGAACTACGCGTGGATCCAGCACATCCTCTCCAAGCTCGCCCCCGGCGGCCAGGCAGGCGTCGTCATGGCGAACGGCTCCATGTCGTCGAACTCAGGCGGTGAAGGCCGGATTCGCGCCGAGATCGTCGAAGCCGACCTCGTTTCCTGTATGGTCGCCCTGCCAACTCAGCTGTTCCGCTCCACCGGAATCCCGGTGTGTGTCTGGTTCTTCGCTAAGGACAAGGGTGCAAGGGCAGGAGAAGTGCTGTTTATCGACGCCCGCGGACTTGGGCACATGGTGGATCGCGCCGAGCGGGCGCTTTCGGACGAAGACATCGCCCGAATCGCGGGGACGTTCCACGCGTGGCGCGGAGTCGAATCGGATTCCGCGCCCGAAGAGTACACGGACGTTCCGGGCTTCTGCTATTCGGCGTCGCTCGACGAGATCAAGGCCGCCGACTATGCATTGACGCCGGGACGCTACGTCGGCGCCGCAGAGGCAGAGGATGACGGCGAGCCGATCGAGGAGAAGCTCGCCAGATTGAGGGTGGAGCTTGAGGCGCAGTTCGCGGAGTCAGCACGACTGGTCGAGGTTGTGCGCGAACAGATCGCGAGGGTGTCATGAACCGCGAGCCACTGAGGGCTGTCGCGACCGAACGTGGACTCGTCGGCGGCCCCTTCGGATCGTCGTTGGTAAACGCCGATTACACGCACGATGGCGTTCCCGTCATCCGCGGGGTCAACATGAGTGCTGGACGCTTTGTCGGCGGTGAGTTCGCATTCGTTTCGCTCGAGAAGCTTGCGCGAGACCTAGCTCACAACACGGCGGTTCCCCGCGACATCATTTACACGCAGCGAGGCACACTTGGCCAGGTTGCACTCGTGCCGAGCGGAGGAGCCGAGACATTCGTCATTTCTCAGAGTCAGATGCGCCTTCGAGTTGACCCCGAGCGAGCGGTCCCCGAGTTTGTGTACTACGCGTCGACGACCAATGATTTTCTCGGGCAGATCGACGACCGTGCGATATCGACCGGGGTCCCGCACACAAACCTCGGGATTCTGGCTGAGTTGGAGATTCCGCTCCCCTCGCTGGCAGAGCAGCAGGCGATCGCCGAGGTGCTGGGCGCGCTCGACGACAAGATCGCCGCCAACACTGCCCTCGCTGGCGCTGTAGACGACTACCTCGCGACTCTGCTTGACGATATGGCGGGCGGCGTTGGCACAACCATGCTGCGCTCGATTGCGGATGTGAATAGGCGCTCGGTTAAGCCGGATGCTGAGGGGAACCTCCGCTATGTCGATATTGCGTCAGTCACGGTGGGAAGTTTCGAGTACCCCGAAATCAGCGCTTGGAGCGACGCGCCCGGGCGGGCTCGGCGCGGGCTGTCGGCGGGGGACACGATGTGGTCCACCGTTCGGCCCAACCGTCGCTCGCACGCACTCAATCTTGAGGATGATGCCTTGCTCGTTGCATCTACCGGGCTGGCTATTCTCTCGCCGCGTGAGGTCGGGTTCGCATACCTGTATGAGGCGAGTCGGCGCCCGGAGTTTTCGGCCTACCTGGAGAACGTTGCCGAAGGAAGCGCTTATCCCGCGGTGCGCGCTGATCGATTCCTTGAGGCCCCTGTTCCTAGCCTGTCAGCCGATCACATCCACACGTTTGAAGCGCAGGCAGCTCCACTCCGCGAACTTGTCGCCTCTCTAGCACGGGAGAATCGCACCCTCGCCGCAACTCGCGACGCGCTCCTCCCGCAGCTCATGTCGGGCAAACTCCGCGTCCGCGATGCCGAGGCGGAGGTATCTGAAGCCGGCGTGTGAACGCACCAAGCATGACGAAGCAGAGAGGGACACACATGACATCGCTCACTGAGGGTGACTGGGAACTGGATGCGCTCGAGACACTCGCCGAGCCACTCGATTGGCGTCCGGCCAGGGGCGAGGAGATCGCGCCCGGCAGCGGGGAACGGGGCACCTGGGACGATCTACTGATCCGTCCGCGCTTGCTCGATACCCTTCGTCGCCTAAACCCGGGCATCCCTGGCGAGTACTTGCAGCAGGCGGTGGCCGAGATCGCGGCGCCAAAGTCGCAAGACGCGATCACCGAGAACCACCGCATCCATCAGTACCTCGTCGGTGGTTATCCGCTGAGCTACATCGATTCTGACGGCGTCGAGCAGAACCAGCGCCTACGGTTGCTTGGGGCAGACCCTGCAGAGAATGACTGGCTCGCTGTCAACCAGGTAACTCTGCGACAGGGCGATCTGCATCGCCGGATCGACATCGTGCTGTTCGTAAACGGGATGCCGCTCGTCATCGTTGAGCTGAAGCGTGCGGGTTCTGCATCCACCGGTGTTGCCCCCGCGCACGCGCAACTGCAGACGTACCTGCGCGAGTTTCCGATGGCCTTCCGATTCTGTGTGCTCACACTCGCAAGTGACGGGCTTGAGGCGAAGTACGGCACTCCGTTCACGCCCCTCAACCACTTCGCACCATGGAACGTCGATGACGATGGTGCACCGCTGAAGCAGCCACGGATCGAAGAAGGTGTGTCGGTCGAGCCGATCGACGACGCCCTCAACGGCCTCTTCAACCAAGAGCGGTTCTTGCAGCTCGTCCGAAATTTCACTGCGTTCGACGAGAACTCCGACGGACTCACTAAGCGCATCGCGAAGCCACACCAGTACTTTGCGGTGACGAAGGCGGTGGGCTCTACGGTGCAGGCGGTGGAGACGAATGGCAAGGCCGGTGTGGTGTGGCACACGCAGGGGTCGGGCAAGTCGATGGAAATGGAGCTGTACGCGAATCTCGTGTCGCGGCATCCGAAGCTGAAGAACCCGACGGTGGTCGTCGTCACCGACCGCACCGAACTCGATGGGCAGCTGTTCCAGACTTTCGACCAGAGCCTGCTGCTGGCAGAGAAGCCGGTGCAGGTTCGCGAGCGCGCGCAGCTACGCGACGAGCTGCGCAATCGGGTCACCGGTGGCATCTACTTTACGACGCTACAGAAGTTTGGACTGACTGAAGCTGAGAAGCAGTCGGGCACGCAGCATCCATTACTCACCGACCGGCGCAACGTGATCGTCGTGGTCGACGAGGCGCACCGCAGCCACTACGACGACCTTGACGGATATGCCCGGCATTTGCGCGATGCGCTGCCGAATGCGACCCTCATCGCGTTCACCGGAACACCGATCTCGTTCGCGGAGCGTGACACCCGTGCGGTGTTTGGTGACTACATCGACATCTACGACCTTTCCCGTGCGGTGGATGACGGTGCTACCGTGCCCGTGTATTTCGAACCACGGCTCATCAAGGTGTCGTTTGCCGATGACGCCAACGATGAAGACATCGACGCCACCGCCGATGAGTACACGCTCGGCCTAGATGACACGGAGCGGGCCCGACTGGAGGCATCCGTTGCCGTCGTCAACGCCGTCTACGGCACGCCCGAGCGCATCGAGACCCTCGCGACCGACCTCGTGAAACATTGGGAGGAGCGGCGCGAACGCATGAAGCCTTTCCTTGGGTCACCTGGCAAGGCGCTCATTGTGGGCGGTACGCGCGAGATCTGCGCGCGGCTGTACTCGGCGATCGTCGATCTGCGCCCCGACTGGCACTCGGATGCACTCGATAAGGGCCGCATCAAGGTTGTTTACTCGGGGGCAGCTTCGGATGTGCCGCCGGTGAGCGACCACGTGCGACGCGACTCTGAGAACAAGGCGATCAAGGCACGGCTGAAGGATGCCTCGGACGACCTCGAGATCGTGATCGTCAAAGACATGATGCTCACCGGGTTCGACGCCCCGCCGTTGCACACTCTCTACCTCGATCGGCCACTCAAGGGCGCGTTGCTCATGCAGACTCTCGCTCGCGTGAACCGCACTTTCAAAGGAAAGGAGGACGGACTGCTCGTCGCGTACGCACCGCTGGCCGACAACCTCGCCAAGGCACTGTCGGAGTACACTGTCTCGGACCAGGCAAACAAGCCGATCGGTCGGAACGTCGACGAGGCCGTCGGGATCGCGTCGGAGCTGGTGGCGCAGATCCGCGAAATGCTCGCAGGCTGCGATTGGCGTTCGATCGCAGCCATGGGCGGATCGCGTGCTTGGCGCACTGCCGCGACCACAGCGACGAACTATCTGCGGGATGCCGCGAACCCGCTGAACGCTGTGGAGCTGGGTGCCGAGCGATTGTCGGTACAGTATCGGACAGCGACAGGTCGTCTCTCGCGCGCGTGGGCACTTGCGTCGGGTCGTGCCGGCCTTGCAGAACTGCACGACGAGATCGCATTCTACGAAGAGGTCCGCGTGTGGATGGCGAAATTCGACGCCGCTGAGCGGCAGTCGCGCGACGAACCGATACCCGAAGAGATCTCGCGACTGCTCGGTACGCTCGTCGCTGATTCGATCGCACCGGGCGAAGTGCTCGACATCTATGACGCCGCAGGCCTCCCGCGCTTCGCGCTCGACGACCTGGAGGCAGAGTTCCTCGCGAAGGCGCAGGCCGCGCCCAATGCACACCTTGCAATCGAAGCGTTGCGCAAGTCACTGACCGACGCCGGGTCGGCCGCGGCCCGCGGAAATCTCGTGCGGCAGCGAGCGTTCTCGGAACGGATCGCCGAGATCATGAACCGTTACACAAACCAGCAGTTGACCTCTGCCGAAGTGATCGCCGAACTGGTCGAACTAGCTAAGGAGGTCGCGACCGAGGCGTCCCGTGGAGAGCGCTTCTCACCCGCGCTGTCGAACGACGAACTTGCGTTCTACGATGCCGTCGTTACCAACGAGTCTGCGATTGATGTGCAGGGTGAGGACGTACTTGCCCAGATCGCGCGCGAGCTCGTCGCCGTGATGCGACGCGACGTGCGCACCGACTGGACCGTGCGAGACGACGTGCGCGCCAAGCTACGATCATCAATCAAACGGCTGCTCGTTAAGTACAAGTATCCGCCCGACAGGCAGCCGGAGGCGATCAAGCTCGTGATGGAGCAGATGGAATCAATAGCACCGCGCTATGCGGACGAGCGCGTGCGTTAGGGCATTCTGAGTCCATGGATCGAGAGGGATGGTGTTCCGAGTACGGAATGGGACCGTAACCAAATGCGCCATCGGGCAGACCACTTGGGAGTCAAGGAGGTCGACGATTCGAGCGAACAGTAATCAGGCGGTGAACTGAGCCGCGTGTCTCGTGCAAAATTGCTGACGAATTGCCCGAATCCGCCCCTCCAACTGGCCAGCGCCGTCCGGTAGGCTTACCTCATGAAAGCTGCAGAAACACGCGGTTTTTCGCCCGATCGACGCTCAGGCAAGACGGAATCCGAGCCCCTCAAAGGTTCTCATTCGTGCCATAAATCTCGACTCCTTGTTCAGTTGTTGTAGTAGACAGCACCGGGTCCGCAAAGTCCGCGATCGCAGAGAGTACGTCGGCAAACGCTGCAGGGAGTTCGCCGTCACGATGTGATCGGGAGCGCCACGCGTGGTATTTCTGCTGAGCGCGTTCGTTCATCGGCGCGAGCATAGGCAGCAATGGTGCAAGTGTGACCTTGCGGTACTCAGCGACGGTCTCGATCGATGTGCGGAGTGCGTCCGCGTTGACGGAGTGGAGTCGGGTGAGAACGTAGATGTCAGCGAAGTCGCGCCAGCGAGTGTTGGCGACGCCGCGGTCGATGGCGGTGACGATCTTCTCGGCGAGCACCATCGTCAGCGGGTATCCCAACAGCGTCACGGGCGGGAGACCGAGATCCGTGACACGAGGCAACTCAATAAGCTGAGGTGCTGGCCAGATAGGGTCGCCGAAGTTCACGTCCATTCCGACGGTCAGCCGGGCAGTGCCGAGCGTTGCTATGAGCTTGACCCGAACCCCGGCGTACTCGTCCTCGTCACGAATCGTTGTCGCAGTGACGCTCGCGGGATCGAACACGAGCCCGTCGGCAAGCTCTAGCCTCGCGATCGCGCGGACGCGCTCGGCGACGTCGTCAGGGTCGTCGGTGAGCCGCGTTGCCTGCAGATCGATATCCTTCGTCGGGCGGCGTGCTGCGAAAGCGGCAAGCAGCACGCCGCCTTTCAGCACGAAGTCATCGCGGTACTCAGAGATCGCAATGCGCGCCAGCAGCCCTTCGAGCGCGTACAGGGTCATCAGCTCCTGCACGTCTCCGCCGGATTGTCGGGCGAGTTTTCGGAGCGCGATGGTCGCGTCGCCCGCCGGAGTCCCGTGCTGCGGGTTTGGACTCATAACAGAACCTCCAAGGCTTGCTGGATCGCGGGGCGCGCCTTCGGGAAGTCCTCGGCCATCGTGAGCAGCGAACCGGGGCTGTTGCCGCGCCCGCGCAACCACTGCTTGAGCGCACCGAGGGCGAGGTCGCTGCCCCATGCGTGACGCAGGCGGAACAGGTCGATGAGGGTCCGCTCGGCGGAGTAGAGACCGATGGTAGATCCATCCGGTAACGCGTGCTCGGTGCGGCCGATGCTGAACGTGTCGGCGTCGAAGCGGTGCCAGGAGATGGGTGCGTGGCGGACGGTAACCGGCTGTGTGCCGCGCGGGATGGCGATATCACTTCGGGCAGGAATCTCGTCGGTCAGCTCATGCAGCGACAGCGCCGTTAGGAGACACAGCGTGGCGTCGGGTCTCTTAGCAGCGACGGCGATCCACGCTGCCGTTGTGTCGTCCGCGAGCCCTGATCTGAGGAAGAGGCCAGGAGCGATGCGCTCGAACTCACCGGACTCGATCAATCGGTCGAGGCCATACCGAGTGAGACCCTGTGTGCTCAGATCTTCGTAGCTCAGCAGATCGGGCAGCGTCGTGATGCCCATCATCACCTCCGTCCAGCAGAATCTGTTACAGATACAGCGTACCTGTAGTGATTTCTGTTGACCAGTATTGGTTTGATCCGCGTCGCGGTGACTGCCGCTGCCGAAGAAGACCACCGCCAGGCGGTCGGGTTTGGATAAAAACCGCACGCAACCGCGGCATGTGTGATCGGATTGTATCCATGAATGATCAGCTGAGAACGCCGGGGGCCGTCGTTCGCATCGAACGATGAGTCACGCTGCCTGCGTGGGGTTCACGATGCTCTTCGAAGAAGTACCGCCGCGATGACGAGTGAGCCCGCCTGCCAGTGCCGAGTCGAGGGCTGCCACTGTGACGGCGTCGCCGATCTCGCCGAGCACGGGATCGAACGCTGCGCCTGCTGCCTCGCCGACTGCCCTAACGTTCACGACGAGCCTGCCAGCGGGGTCCGAAACGGGGTCCTAAACCCCTCCGCGGGGTCCGAACGAGGTCGTATCAACCCGCGATAACCCGTAGACTGGTGGCCTAAGAACCGCATGAATACGAGGATCGAGCAGATTTGCGCGGGGCAACCCGGAGAGCCGGAGCTCGTCAGTTGTTCTTGGTTCGAGTGAAGATCTCCACGGCTCCTCAGCTACGCCGCCCCCGCATCCCGGCAGCCGCCACAGCCGCGGCGATGACGATGCCGGCGCCGACGAGGAGGGCGCCGCGGTAGCCCGCGTCGAGGAGCGGCACGACGGCGAGCGGGCCGGCGATCTGCCCCACGCTGTAGCCGGCGGTGAGGAGGGCGACGGCGCGCGGCGAGCCGAGCGCGCGGCCCTCCGCCAGCGACAGCGTCGTGATCCCCATGAAGGTCGCGCCGAACAGCGCCGCCGCCACCATCCCCGCCCACGCCTGCTCGATCAGCGCGGGCAGCGCGATCCCGACGGCCTGCAGGAGGAGTGCCGCGGCGACCAGCGTCGCGCGCGAGAATCGCGCGGCGAGCGACGTCCAGATCGCGCCCGAGGGGATGACCGCGAGCCCCACGACGGTCCACACGCTGCTGCTGAGGGGGCCCGCGTCGAGCGCGTGCACCGCCGCGACGAGGAACGTACCCGCGATGATGTATCCGGCGCCTTCGAGCGTGTACGACGCGAAGAGCAGGCCGAAGCGGCCCCGGTTCGCGGCGAGGGGAGCGCGCAGAGCGGGGCGAGCCGCGGGCGCCGCTGCGGCGTTCGCTCCGAGCCCAGTCGCCCCGGCGGCGAGGGAGGCCCCGGTGGGGGAGGCGCTTCCGTCGCCGAGCTTCCAGCCGAGCGCCAGGAGCACGGCCGCCAGAACCGTCGACGCCCACCAGGCTCCTCGCCATCCACCAGGCCCGGACCCGTCGGCGGGGACGAGTCCGACGAGCGCGACGAGCACCCCAGAGAGCGCGATGCCGACCCCGAGGCCGCCGTAGGCCCAGCCCACGAACTGCGGTCGCGCCTGCGTGAGCCGGGTGAGGATCGCATTCCCCGCGACGATGAAGACGAGCGCGCTCGCGACCCCCGCGACCAACCGGATCGCACACCACGCGAGGGTCCCCTGCGCGATCGTCATCGCCGGCAGCGAGAGGAGCAGCACGATCCCGCTCGCCCGCAGGGAGAGCTGCGACGTCCCGAGCCGCGGAGCCGCGATGCCGAGCAGCGCTCCCACGAGATACCCCACATAGTTCGCGGTCGCCACGAGCCCCGCGTGCTGGGCCGACAGTCCGGCTTCCGCCTCCATGAGCGGCAGGATCGGCGTGAAGACGAACCGCCCCACGCCGATCGCCGCTGCGAGTACGGCACCGGCCCGAACCGCGACGAGCCAGTCGGCCGTCTGCGGTGCGGGCCGCGGAGGAATCGCTGCGGACTGCATGAGGGTATCCACGCTACTCCGTGAACGTCACCGCCTGACGCGGGCGGGTGTCCACCGTCAGCGAGAACACGTCCGGTCTCGCGTAGTGACCGACCGGATCGAAGTCGAGATGGGAGCGGGTCTTCACCGAGAGATCGAGCTCGGCGTAGAGGATGGTCTCCTCGTCGAACACCGGCCCGGCGAGCACGGTCCCGGCGGGATCGATGATCACGCTGCCGCCGCGCATGAGGACGTCGCCGTGCGGCGCCTCGACGTCGATCGGGTGATCCGCCGGTAGATCCGCCCGTGTGAGGTACTGGCAGGCCGACAGCACGAACACCCGGCCCTCGATCGCGACGTGCGTCATGGTCGCCTGCCAGCTGGGGCGGTCGTCCGCGGTGGGAGCGCAGTAGAACTGCACCCCCTTCGCGTACATCGCCTGCCGCATGAGCGGCATGTAGTTCTCCCAGCAGATCACCGAGCCGACGCGGCCGAACGGTGCATCCATGGTGTCGAGCGTCGAGCCGTCGCCGAAGCCCCACACGAGACGCTCGGTGCCCGTGGGCATGAGCTTGCGGTGCGCGCCGGCGAGGCCCGTCTCCGGCGAGATCATGAGCGCCGTGCAGTAGAGCGTGTTGCCGAGCCGCTCGATCACGCCGATCACGACGTGCACCCCGTGCTCGGCGGCGGCCTGTTCGAGGCGCGGCACCTCGGGCCCGTCGAGCGCGATGGCCCCGGCGCTGTACCGCGCGTACTCCTCGCGACCGCGCTCGGTGCGGATCCCGATCGCCGCGCCGAAGGCGGTGCCCTTCGGGTACCCGCCGATGAACGCCTCGGGGAACACCGCGAGGTCCGCTCCGGCGGCGCCGACCTCGGCGATGAGCCGCTCCGCCTTCGTCGTCGCGGCCTCGGCGTCGAACGGGATCGACGCGCTCTGAATCACTGCGGCCTTCGTCATGGCCGGCTCCTTCCGTCGTGGGAATGCGCTGTGCGGGATCGGATGCGCCTCAGCCGTGCGAGATGTCGACGTCCTTCGTCTCCTTCAGCATCGGCCACAGCACGGCGAGGGCGACCACGGCCACCGCGATGACGTAGAACGCGGGGGAGACGAGAAGACCCGTGCCCGCCACGAGCGCTGCGGCGATGAGCGGCCCGGGGCCCGCGAGCAGGGCGTAGGCGACGTTGTAGCCGAGCGCAGAGCCCGTCGATCGCACCGAGGCGGGGAAGACCTCGACGAGCAGCACGTTGTTCATCACCGCGCAGCAGGCGACGAAGAACGAGAAGACCACGAGCCCGATGAAGGCGAGAGCGGGCACCCCGGTGTTCATGAGGAAGAACGCCGGCAGCGACCAGAGGATGAGGCCGATGACGCCGGTGAGGAGCACGGGGCGCCGCCCCACACGGTCGGAGAGCATGCCCACGAGCGGATTGAAGATGACGTACAGCACCATCGCGGCGCCCGTCGCGATGAGCGCGTCGATGCGGGGCATGCCCACGGGGCCGGTGAGGTGGTTGTTCGAGTACGTCACGAAGTAGTAGAGGCTCACGCCGAAGATGCCCGAGAACGCGAGGGTCATGATGAACGCGCGCACCTTGAGCCCGCGGCTCGTGGCCTCGACGGCCCCGACGGCGCGCTTGCGCTCGAGCTCCTGATACACCGGCGTGTCCTCGAGCTTGCGGCGGATGTAGACCGCCACGATCGCCATGACGAGCGAGGCGAGGAACGGCACGCGCCAGCCCCAGCTCGCCAGGGCCTCCTCGCTGAGCGCGGCGGTGAGCAGCGCGGCGACGATGGTGCCGACGAGGAATGCGAGGCCCGCGGTCGCGGTGACGAGGCTCGCGAACAGTGCGCGCTTGCGCTTCGGGGCGCTCTCGCCGATGTAGGCGGCGGCGCTCGTCCACTCGCCGCCGACCATCATGCCCTGCAGCAGGCGGAGGATCACGACGAGGATCGGCGCGGCGATGCCGATCGCCGCGTACGAGGGGGTGAGGCCGATGAGGGCCGTGATGATGCCCATGCTCAGCACCGTGATGATGAGGACCGTGCGGCGGCCGAACTTGTCGCCGATGGGCCCGAGGAAGAGCGCGCCGACCGGGCGGGAGACGAAGCCGACGGCGAACACGGCGAGCGAGGAGAGCATCTCGGCCGTCGGGTCGCCCGAGGGGAAGAACTGCGCGCCGATGATGGCGGCGAAGTAGCCGTAGATCGCGAAGTCGAACCACTCCATGAAATTGCCGATGCCGACGGCGGCGAGACGCTTGCGCTGCTCCGACTTCGGCAGGGTGAGCAGTTCGGTGTCGCTGCGGGGCGTCGCGGCCTGCGCGTCGCCCCGGTCGGGGGTGCTGGTCTCGGTGGACTGCATGAGTGAGCTCCTTCGGTCGCTTCGCAGCGTGTACGGATGACGACACCACTGTGTAACGAAGTGGAAACTTTGTCCAATTGATAATTATCATGCCTGATATGAATGTAATCGATTTGCGCCGTGTGGATCTGAACCTCCTGGTCGTCTTCCAGGCGCTCATGCAGGAGGCGAGCGTCACGCGGGCCGCGGTGAAGCTCAAGCTCAGCCAGAGCGCCGTGAGCGCGGCGCTCGCGCGCCTGCGCGCGCTGTTCGGTGATCCGCTCTTCGAGCGCACGCGGGCCGGAATGGTTCCGACGCCGCGCGCGCTCGCGATCTCGGCGAGGATCGGTCCGACGCTGACGTCCATCGCCGGGGTCATCTACGAGGACCCCGAGTTCGAGCCGACCCGGAGCGACCGGATCATGCACCTGGCGATGTCCGACGACCTCGAGCTCGTGCTCGCGCCGCGGCTCGCGCGGCTCAAGCTCGCCGAGCGCTGGAGGGTGGAGTTCGCGATCCACCAGACGAACAGCGCGCTCTGGCGGGAGAGCGTCGAGAATCCGCGCAACGACCTGACGCTCACGGTCACGCCGCGCACCCAGGGCGCGGACGTGCTCTCGGAGCCGTTCGCCTCGGGAGGGTACCTGTGCGTGTACAACCCGCGCCTGCTCCGCCTCTCGCAGCCCGTGACCTTCGAGGAGTACGCCGCCCTCGACCACGTCAGGGTCTCCTACGACGTGCAGCGCGGCTGGGTCGACGACCTCCTGGCGGCTCGCGGACACCAGCGCAAGATCCTCTGCGCCGTGAGTCATTTCGCCGGCCTCGTCTCGATCCTCTCCACGACGCCGGTGATCGCGACGATCCCCGAGCACGCGGCGCGCGCGCTGACCGAGCTCCTCGATCTCGAGCTCAGTCCGGTCCCGCTGCACGGCCCGCGCTTCACCATCTCGGCGCTGTGGAACGCCCGTGTCGATGGGACTCCGCAGCATCTCTGGCTGCGCGAGGTCCTCCAGGGGCTCGCGGCGGAGGTGTGAGCGCGTCGGAGTTGCGCCGCGCGGGATGACGGTATTACGGTAATCCCGAATGGAGGTGCCGGATGCTGGAACGACGAGCCGCGCCAGTGCGCGAACAAGCCGTGCAGGAGCTGCGGGCGCGCATCGTCCGGGGCGACTACGCCGCCGGTGAGCGCGTGAAGGAGCGGGAGCTCGGCGAGGAGCTGCAGGTCAGCAGGACGGTCGTGCGCGAGGCGCTGCGGCAGCTCGAGTCCGAGCGGCTCATCCGCATCGAGCCCCAGGTCGGGCCGATGGTCGCCGAGCTCACGGACGACCAGGCCAGGCAGCTCTACGAGGTGCGGGCGGCGCTCGAGGCGACCGCCGCCCGCCTCGCCGCCACCCAGGCGAGCGACGCGGAGATCTCCGCGATCTACGTGGCACTCGGCCACGTCTCGGCGAACCTCGAACCCGTCGATCGCCTGCTCGAGGCGAAGCACCGCTTCTACGAGGCGCTCATCGCCGCGAGCCACAACGCCATCATCGGCGAGCAGCTCGACAACGTGCAGTCCCGCATCAGTCAGCTCCGCCGGGTGACGCTGAGCACCCCGAACCGCGGGCCCCAGATGCTCGCCGAGCTGCGCGCCGTCGTCGAGGCGATCGCGGATCGGGATCCGGTGCGGGCGTACGACGCGAGCGTCGCGCACGTCGTCGCGGCCTCCCGCATCGCGCTCGGTCACCTCACGCCGACCGCGCTCGACTACTTGACGCCCCCGGCCCTGGCCGGAGCCGCCCCGACCCCAGCAGAGGAGACACCGTGACCCGCACCCTGTTCATCGGCCTCGGGAGAATGGGCCGACCGATGTCGGCGCATATCGCCGAGCGCTTCCCGACCGCCGTGCACGACGTGTTCCGGGAGGCAGTCGACGAGGTCGCCGCCCAGACCGGGGCGGAGCCCGTGTACGATCTCGCCGAGATCGAGGGGATCGGCACCGTCATCCTCATGCTGCCCACGAGCGCGCACGTCGAGGAGATCCTGCTCGGCGCAGCAGGCGGCGACGGCGACGGCCTGCTCGCGCGGCTCGACTCGGGCGCCCTCGTGATCGACATGGGCTCGAGCGTCCCCGCCAGCACCCAGAAGCTCGCGGCCGCCGCGGACGAACGCGGTATCGACTACGTCGACGGCCCTGTCTCCGGCGGCATCTCGAAGGCGGCCACCGGCGAGCTCACCATGCTCGTCGGCGGCGGCGATGCGGCGATCGAGCGGGCGAGGCCCTATCTCGAGGCCGTGGGGTCCACGATCGTCGTCGTCGGGGGCAGCGGCGCCGGCCACGCGGCGAAGGCGATCAACAATCTCGTCAGCGCCACGAACATCGCCGTCGCGAGCGAAGCGGTGCTCCGCGCGCAGGCCGCCGGCATCGCCCCCGAGCGCATCATCGACGTGCTCAACGCCTCGACCGGCATGAGCCAGGCGAGCCGGGTCAAGTTCGTCGAGCACATCCTGCCCGGCGGCTACGCGTCGAACTTCGCCTACGACCTCATGCTCAAGGACATGGGCATCGCGATGCAGATCGAGGTCCCCGAGGCGGCCTCCGAGCTCTCCCGCACCGCCTACCGGATCCTGAGCGAGGGGCGCGAGTCCCTCGGGGATCACCCCGACCACACCGAAATCGCACGAGTATACGAGCACCTCGCCGGTACTCCCATCACCCAGGAGGACGCATGACCGACACGACGACCCAGGCTCAGGAGTACATCGACGACATGGCCCGCAAGCGCGGCTACGTCCTCGACTACCACAAGGTCATGGCGAAGCAGGACTTCGACGTGCTGCAGGCGGCGAACGGGCTGGTCTCCGCCGCCTACCTCGATCAGCGCACGCTCGATCGCAAGACCAAAGAGCTCATCTTCATCGTCTCGCTCACCGTCATGCGCGCGGCGAAGGGGCACATCCAGTCGCACATCCGCGTCGCCCTCGATCTCGGGCTGACACCGACGGAGATCCTCGAGGCGATCGAGATCGCTCTGCCGGAGGCCGGCGTCGTCGCCTTCCAGACCGGCTTCGATGCGTGGAAGGAAGTCGTGGGTGCCGAGGGCATCGAACCCACGGTGACCGCGCACGAGGGCGGCACCGGCGCCTAGGCGCCGAACGCTCAGCACCCCGGCAGCACCCGACGAAGGACAGCAGTGGCACCCAAGACCTGGGAGATCCTGATCATCAAGCACGGCACCCGCGCCGCCCGGCGCAGCGACGTGTACATGAACTACGGATTCTACGGAGAACCGGACGACGCTTTCCGGCTCGACTACTATCTGTGGGTGCTGCGCAGCGGCGACGACGTCATCCACGTCGACACGGGCTACTCCGCGGCCGGTGCCGCCAAGCGGGGCAGGGAGGTGCTGATCGATCCGCTCGACGCGCTCGCGCGGATCGGTCTGCGCGCCGACGCGGGGAACCCCGTCGTCGTGACCCATGCGCACTACGACCACATCGGCAATCTCGGCGCGTTCTCGCGCTCGCCCGTGCACATCGCGCGCAGGGAGTTCGCGTTCTGGACGGGCGAGTACGCGACGCGGCCGCTGTTCGCGCACTACGGCGACCAGGAGGAGATCCGCGATTTGGTCCGCGCCCGCGCCGAGGGGCGTCTGCGCGAGTTCGACGAGCGGGTGGAGATCGCCCCGGGCGTCGAGCTCATCGAGGTCGGCGGCCACACGCCGGGGCAGCTGGTCGTACGCGTGGCGACCGAGATCGGTCCGGTGATCCTCGCGGCGGATGCCGCGCATTTCCACGAGGAGCTCGATCGCGACATGCTCTTCCAGTCCATGGCGGACCTGCCCCGCTCGTATGCGGCGCTCGACTGGCTCCGGTCCGCGCCGGCGGCCGCGATCGTGACCGGGCACGATGCGGGGGAGCTCCAACGCTTCGCACCGCTGGGGGAACCGCTGCCCGGTCTCGCCGCCGTCATCGGGGCGCGTCGTGCCTGAGCCGACCGCGGACGCCGCGGAGCTGCGGCGCCGTCTGCTCCGAGGCGCGGCCTCGCGCGAGATCGCGGCCCTCGGAACCGGTGCCCGGACCCGTTTCGCGCTTCGCGGGAGGGACTGGGGCGTCCTCCTCGAAGCCTCCGCGGAGGGGGTGCGGGGGCGTGCGGAGGATTCCGACGTCGCGCCCGAGTTCGCCCTCACCGGCGATGACGAGACCTGGTCAGCCCTCCTCGCCGAACGGCCCGCCGCCGGAACGCACAGCGTCGTCCATCTCGTGCGCACCGGGGCGATCGCCGTGTCGGGGGCGACGATCGCCTACGAGCGGAACGTCCATCTCGTGCGCGCGCTCATCGACGCGGCGCGCGGGGCCAGGGTGCGCAGCGACGTGGGCCGGCCGCTCGCGGCAGTCGGTCGCTACCATCGCATCACGACGTCGCTCGGCACGAGCGACGTCTACGTGGAGCGAGCCGGGAGCGGTGCACCGCTCCTCGCGTTCGCCACCGCCGGAAGCGAGACGAGTCAGTGGCACGGGGTGATGACGCACACCGACCTCACGGATCGTTGCGAACTCATCACCGTCGACCTGCCATGGCATGGCAAGTCCTCACCGGCCTGGGACGCCCCGGTGGGGAGCTATCGGCTCACCCCGGAGAGCTACACGGAGTTCATCGTCGCGGTCAGCGACGTGCTCGGGCTCCGACGACCCACGCTGCTCGGGGTCTCGATGGGCGGCGCCGCGGTCGTGCACGCCATCGCCACCCACCCCGAACGCTTCGCGGGCGCCGTGTCCTGCCAGGCGGGTCCCTCGGTCACGGCGCGGGCGAACGAGCACCTGCGCGGCACCCGGGTGAACCCTGCGCTGTTCATCCCCGAGTGGACCTACGGGCTCATGAACCCGTCGTCGCCCGAGCCCTTCAAGCAGCGCGTCTGGTGGGGGTACTCGTCGGGGGGCTTCGGGCTCTACGCCGCGGACATCGATTCCTACCTCGCCTGGAACCTGGCCGACGTCGAGCTCGGCCTGTCGCAGGGGTCGCCGCACATCGCCGTGCTCAGCGGCGCCTACGACACCAGCGTCCCCACGGCGCGCTCCCGGGAGCTCGCCGCGCGCATCCCGAACGGCTCGTTCGCCGAGATGCCCGAGCTCGGGCACTTCCCGCACGCCGAGCACCCCGAGGCCTTCGTGCGTCACCTGCACGCGGCCCTCGACCGCGTCGCGGCGGGCGACCCCGCGTAGCGCACCCTCATCGCCCGCCCGCATCCCGGTCGAGGCCCATGGCGAAGGCGCGGGCGGCCGGGCGCGCGAGCGGTGCGGCCGCGGCGGCGATGGCGGCCCGGAGCGCCGCCGCGGCAACGGGGGACCTGCCGCGGCCGAGCGCCGTGTCGAGGCCGGCGAGGCGCGCCGCGGTGCGCGCCGACGCGAGCCGCCGCCGCTCCCACCGCGCGAGCCGCCGCTCCGGTTCCGGATCGCCCTCGCGGCGGCGCAGCCAGGCGGCGAGCGCCGGCGCGAGCGTCGCCGCGTCGACGAGGCCGAGGTTCATGCCCTGTCCGCCGATCGGGCTCACCTCGTGGGCGGCGTCGCCGATCGCGATGATGCGCGCGGTCCGCAGGCGGTCGAGCAGCACCCGGCGGATCCCGAAGCCGCTCGCCGACTCGACGCGGGCGGCGAGCGTCTCCGAGCCCGTGCGCTGCGCGACGGCCTCCCCGAGACGGGCCGCCGCGGCCCGGGCGATCGGCGCATCGCCCCGGAATCCGGGGGGCCGTCCGCTCGCGGCGGTTCCCGGGGTGGCCGGATCGCGCTCCACCCGCCCGTCCCAGGCGACGAGCCGCCGCCCGCCGCCGGGCAGCGGGAAGGACTCGACGACCCCGGCGGCGGCGAGCGTCAGCACGGCGGTGCCGGCGGGCTCCTCGGGCGCGCTGGCGAGATCGGTCATGAGGTAGCGGTCGCCGTAGACCCGGCCGCGCGGGCGGAACGCCCGGGGGAGGAGCGCGCGCCCCGGCCCGCCCGCCGCGACGATCACGACGCGGGCTCGCAGCACGGCGATCCGGCCCGTCGGCGGCGTCGTCCCCGGCGCGGTACCGGCGGGCGGCTCTAATCGCGCCGGCACCGCCCCCGCGCCCACGATCGTCGCCCCCGCTCGGCCGCCGAGGCGCACGCGCACCGTCACCCCGGCCTCGTCCTCGTCGAGCGCGAGCACCTCGACGCCGAACACGGGCGGGGGCGCGGCTGCGGCGAGCGCCGCCTCGGTGGCGGCCTGGGGCGCCGCGGCGATGAACGGGAAGCGGCGATCGACCTGCGCGAAGGTCACGGCCCCGAGCCGCGGGCCCGCGCGCCCCGCCGACCGCGCCTCGCCGCGCCGGATGCGCACGGCCTCCGTCAGGATGCGCTCGGTGACCCCGCCGGCCTCGAGGGCGCGGAGCGTCGGCGGGTGCACGCCGATCGCTCGGCTGCCCGCCGCCCGGGTCTCGCGGCGCTCGAGCAGCAGCACATCGACGCCCGCGCGCGCGAGCTCCGCAGCCGCGCACAGCCCCGCGGGGCCGGCGCCGACGATGATCGCATCGTGCCCCGCGTGCACCGCCCCCGCGGCGCCCGCCGCGCCGAGAGCGCCGGGGCCCCCGGGACCCGGTGCGCCGTCCGCCATCCCGCCCCGCCTCACCGCACGGGCGCCGCGTCCCGGACCGCCAGCAGCCGGAACGCCGTCGGCTGCTCCGCCCGCCAGCCGGCCGGGAGCCGCGCCCCGAGCTCCGCGCGGGTGTAGCTCCGGCGGATGCTGCGCAGCCCGTCGATCCGGAGGAAGGTGCCGGGCGCGACCGGCGCCGCGAGCACGGCGAAGGCCGCGTACGCGGTCGTGCTGCGGGCGATGTCGGCGTGCACGCTCCGCCGCGAGGCGAGTGCCGCGGAGTCGACGAGCACCGCATCGAACGACGCGCGATCGAGGTGGTGCAGCAGATGGTTCGACACGACGACGTCGAAGCGCTCCCCGGCGATCGCGAGCTCCCGGCTGCCGAGCTTCCGGAACGCGACCCCGGGGAGCCGCGGGCCCTCGCGCGCGACGGCGCACGCCACGGGATCCGGATCGATGCCGAGCCCCTCGACGTCGAAGCCGTCGCGCCTGGCGAGGCGCACGAGCCGACGCAGCACGTCGCCGCCGCCGCAGCCGATGTCGAGGATGCGGCGGCGCCCGGACCCCGCCGCCAGCGCGGGCCGCAGCTGCGTGCGGTAGATCCGGCCCCAGCGCGAGACCGCATGGTTCACGGTCCAGAATCGCCGGAGCGTCCGACGGAGCCGCACGGGATCGCAGTCCGGGTCGTCCATCAGCTCGCGCAGCCCGTCCTCGCGCTCCGCGAGCGACACGACCGAGCCGCCGCGCGCGCCGCGGAGCCGATGCACGCCGCGCTTCCCACTCACTCCGCCCACTCCGCTCACCCCGCGACGGGCGCGCCCGCTTCCACGGCGCGGTCGGGCACGGCGGCGGTGGCGGGCGCGCCGGCCGCGTCGCGTTCGATCGGGGCGCCCGGCACCGCTGCGGCGTCACCGGGATCCGCGGCACCGGAAGGTCTCGCGTCCTCGCCGTCCGCGGGACGCCGCGTCCGCCCGGCGGCCACGACCGCGCGCGCGGGCTCGCGGCTGCCGTCGTGCACGGACAGCCTCGCGGTCTCGACGGTGAGGCCGGGCCCGAAGCAGAGCCCCGCGATGGGGGCGCCGTCGGCGAGGCTCGCGTCGGCGAGGATGCGCTGCAGGATGAACAGGATCGTCGCGCTCGACATGTTCCCGAAATCCCGCAGCACCGCGCGGGAATGGGCCATCGCCGCGTCCTCGAGGCCGACGCCGTCCTGCACGCGATCCAGCACGCTGCGTCCGCCGGGGTGCACGGCCCACGCCATCTCCGTCGACTGCGGATCGGCGGCGCCGAGCATCTCGGCGACGACGCCCGCGATCTCACGGCCGATGATGCGCGGCACCTCGGCCGTCAGCCGCATCTCGAAGCCGCTGTCGCCGATCGTCCAGTCCATGTCGTGCTCGCCCTCCGAGGTGAGCGCGGTCGAGAAGCCGCCGACCTCCAGCGCGGCGCGGCCGTCCCGCGGCGGCGTCGAGGACACGACGGCAGCCCCCGCGCCGTCGCCGAAGACGGCGGAGGCGACGATCTGCTCCGGATCCCGCGAGGAGCGGATGTGCAGGGAGCAGAGCTCGGCGCAGGCGACGAGCACCACCGCGCCCGGCTCCGCCCGGCAGATGGACGCGGCCGTGCGGAGGGCGGGGAAGGCGGCGGCGCAGCCCATGAAACCCACGTGGACGCGGGGCGCGGTCCGCGGGATGCCGAGCTCCTTCACGAGAAGGAAGTCGGGTCCGGGGGCGAAGAACCCGGTGCACGAGGCGGTGACGACGTGCGTGACCTCGGCGGCGTCGACGCCGGCGCGAGCGAGCGCCTCCCGGGATGCCGCCGCGTACAGCCCCGGGGCCTCGGCGCGGTAGAGGGCGTTGCGCTCGCCGGTGCTCGGCGCCCGGAGCCGGGCGCCGTCGTCCGAGAAGCGCGTGCTGCGCGAGCCGATCTCGCCGATCACCGAGTACCGCGAGGCGATCGCGGACTGGTCGAAGGCGGCGCCGATGAGCCGGGACGTGAGGCGATCGACCCCGGGCTGCGCCGCGAAGAAGTCGCGGGTCCGTGCCTGGTCGAGGCGGGCGGGGGGCACCGCGGTGCCGACGGAGAGGAGGAAGGTGCTCATGGGTCCAGCGAAGTCGTTCCCGTCCGATCCCGGGAGGGGCTTGACAGCGGCGCCCTAGTGCATGAGGGGGATCCGCGCAAGCGCCTTTCCGCCCCGCCCCGCGCGCCGCACGCTGGGAGTGCACGGCGCGCTCCGGCTCGCCGCTGCCGGTGCGGGCGCCGACGGCGCCCGTCGACCGGACCGACCGCAGCATCGACGTGAAGGAGCAGCATCGTGAAGAACTCGGCCAATCGCATCGTGGGCGTCGTCTTCGGCGCCGTCTACCTCCTGGTGGGGATCCTCGGCTTCGCCGTGACGAGCGGCGTGGGCTTCGTGGCGACCGAGGGCGGACTGCTCCTCGGCGTCTTCGAGGTGAACCCGCTGCACAACATCGTGCACCTCCTCATCGGCGCCGCACTGCTCATCGCCGGTCTCGCGGGGGTGCGCGCCGCGAAGGGCGTCAACGGCACGGTGGGCGCCGTGTACCTCCTCGTCGGCATCGTCGGCTTCTTCATCGCCGGCACGGCCGCGAACATCCTCGCCCTCAACACCGCCGACCACATCCTGCACCTCGGCAGCGCGCTCATCCTGCTCGGGGTGAGCCTCGGCGCCGACCGCGACCACGCGGTGGCGGCCCGCCCAGCGGTGTGAGGAGCCTCGCATGCGCGCCGCGGCGACCTGGTGCGGTCTGGCGGCCCTCGGCTCCGGGCTGATCCTGTGCGCCGTGGCGGCGGGCGCGTCGCCGTTCGCGGCGGTGCCGCTGCTCGCGTTCGCCGCCGCGGAGCTCCTCTGGGGGATCGGCGCGCTGCGCATGGGCCGGGCGCCGGCGCCGCGCACGGCGCTCGTCGTCGCCGCGGGCGCCGTCGCACTGCTCGCGGCGCTGCTCTTCGCCGGCGACGCCGCCGCGCTTCCGCTGCTCGCGCTCGCCGCGATGCAGTGGAGCGCCGCGCTGCTCGTCGCGCGGGACCTGCGTCGCGCGCGCGACCGCCGGAGCGGGGCGGCGGACACGCCCGTCACGGGTGACGGGGCCGTCCCCGCGGCGGATCCGCGCGCCGGTTCGACCCGTGAGCCGGCCGGCAGTCTGCGCCGCGAGCCGGTCCGCGGCCCGGGGCGGGTCGTGCTCGTGCTGGCCGTGCAGGGCATGCTTATCGCGGCCATCACCACACCGGCGCTCGCGCACACTGAACCGGGCGCCTCGGCGCTGCCGCACGGCGTCTCCCACGCGCACTGAGCGCACCGCGGGGCCGACCGCACCGGGAGATCATCCTTCGGTACCACCCGAGAGGTACCTGCGGGGGACGCGCGAGGGACCGCGAACGAGGAGGCTGGAGCCATGAACGAATCCGACGACGTCCCGCAGTCCCTCGCGTTCATCGCGGCGGCCCTGGTGCTCGCGTGCCTGCTCGCCGTCGTCGCGGTGTTCGGCGTCTCCGTGCTGGGCGGCGGGGTGACCGGGCTCCTCCCGGAGGACGGCGGCGCGCCCGCGGGCGACCCCGGCGCCACGACGGTCGTCGTCGAGGGCTGAGCGGCGCGCGACGGGCCGCCTACCCCTCGCGGAGGGCCTTCTGGATGCGCTGCAGCGACACCGGCTCCGCAGTGCGCAGCTGCTGCGCGAAGAGGCTCACCCGCAGCTCCTCGACGAGCCATCGCGCCCGTACGAGATGCGCGGGCGCCTCGGGGGCGAGCGGGATCTCGCCGCCGGCTTCGGCGAGGAGGGCGAGCGCGCGATCCACCTCGTTCTGCCAGGCCCGGTCGCGACCGGGCTGCGCGGGCAGATGCTCCATCCGCAGCCGCACCGCCTCGAGGTAGACGGGCAGGCGCTCCAGTCGTGCGAGCCCCGTGCGAGACACGAAGCGGTCGAAGACGAGACCGTCCACCTGCCGCGCCGCGTCGGCGATCTGCCCGAGCACCTGCAGCGACTTCGCCCCGTCGATCGCCTTGCGCGCGAGCCTCGCGGCGTCGAGCGTGCGCGCCGTCAGCGCGATCGCGGCGTAGATCTCGTCGATGAGGCTGCGCGCGTAGTCGTCCGCGATCGCCTGGAAGACCGCCTCCGACCACACGAGCCCGTCGGCGGCGTGCCGCCGGATGACCCGTTCGGCGACCGCGAGCGAGACGTCGGCGATCGCGAGGTCCGGCGTCCGGTACGGGCCGGCCGAGAGCAGCAGCTTCTCCTGATTCGAGAGGTGCTCGCGCACGTAGCTCGCGGGGGAGGGCGAGCTCAGCGCGACGAGGCGCAGGATCCCGCGGCGGGATAGCCGCGCCTGCTCCGCCTCGTCGGCCACGAGCACGAGATCGACGCTCGTGCGGCGGTCGAGGAGCGCAGGGTACGCGCGCACCACGCCGGCGCCCGAGCCGCGCCCCTTCGCGTAGGCGGTGTCGACGTGCCGCGGCAGCTCCCCGAACTCCCAGGCCGTGGCGCCCTTCCGCTCGAGCTCGCTCGTCGGCATCGCCGCGGCGGCCACCTTCGCCACGCCCTCGGTCGCGCGCTCCTGGTGCGCGGCCTGCAGCGCGCCGAGGTCCTTGCCCGTGCCGACCGTGCGACCGCGGCCGTCCACGACGCGGAACGTGGGGGTGAGGTGCGCGGGCAATCGCGTCGGATCGAAGTCGTCGGCGGCCACGGGCACGCTCGTGCGCCGGCGGATCTCGTCCGCGAGCAGCTGCGTGAGCGCGGGGCCGCCGTCGCCGCCGCCCGCGGCGGGGGCCGCGTCGAGCCGCGGCGCGACCGCCTCGAGGAGCGTGCGCGCCCAGTCGGCCGCGGGGACGACGTGCTTCCGGATCGCCTTCGGCAGCGTCTTGATGAGTGCCGTGACGAGCTCATGGCGGAGCCCGGGCACGAGCTTCTCGAAGGCCGAGCCGTCGAGCCGGGGCAGCAGCGGCAGCGGCACGTTCACCGTCACCCCGTCGTCCTCCGCCGTCGGGTCGAAGCGGTAGCGCAGCCGCAGCGTCTGGTCGCCGTGCCGCCACTGCTTCGGGAACTCCGACTCGTCGACCTCCTCGGCCTCCTCCTCGAGCAGGTCCTCGCGACGGAGGTGCAGGAACTGCGGGTCGGTCTCCCGCTTGCGCTTCCACCAGCCCTCGAAGCTCCGCGTGGAGACGACGTCGGCTGGGATCCGCGCGTCGTAGAACTCGAAGACGGCCTCGTCGTCGCCGACGATGTCGCGGCGTCGCGTGCGCTCCTCGAGCTGCTCGAGCTCGCGGCGCAGCTGCCGGTTCGCGCGGTCGAAGGCCTGCGGCGAATCCCAGTCGCCCTCCACGAGGGCGTGGCGGATGAACAGTTCCCGCGCGTGCTCCGGGTCGAAGCGGGAGAGCTGCACCCGGCGGCCGTCCACGATCGCCACCCCGTAGAGCGTCACGCGCTCCGTGGCGACGGCCGCGCCCTGCCGCTTCTCCCAGCGGGGCTCGGAGAGCTGGCGCTTCGCAAGGGGGCCCGCGAGCTCCTCCGCCCACGCCGGATCGACCACGGCGTTCGAGCGGGCGAAGAGGCGCGAGGTCTCGACGAGCTCGACGCTCATCACGACCTCGGGGGGCTTCTTGGCGAGTACCGAGCCCGGGTAGAGCACGAAGCGGGTGCCGCGGGATCCGAGGTACTCCTGCGCCGGACGGCGCTTCACCGCCCCGGCGGTCGAGCGCCCGCGCGCCGGGGCGCTCCGGTCCTGCCGGTCGTCGCGCACGCCGAGCTGCGAGAGCAGCCCCGCGAGGATCGAGCGGTGGATCGCCTCGCCCGGTCCTGCGCCCGAGCCCGATTCCGAGACCGGACCCGCGCCCGAATCCGAGCCCGGTCCCGCGCCGCGGGCCTCGCCCCGCGGCGCCTTCGCGATGCGGGAGAGCTGGCGGTACAGATCCATCCACTCGCGCACCCGGAGGAAGTTCAGGTACTCGGCCTTGCACAGCCGCCGGAAGGCGCTCGAGGAGAGCTCGCGCTGCCGCTCCTGGAGATGGTTCCACAGATTCAGCAGCGTCATGAGGTCGCCCTGCGGATCGGCGAAGCGCGCGTGCAGCTCGTCCGCTCGCCCCCGCTCGGCCTGCGGCCGCTCGCGCACGTCCTGCACGGTGAGTCCCGCGACGATGGCGAGCACCTCGGGCACGACCTCGTGCCGGCGGGCCTCGACGACCATCCGCGCGAAGCGCGGTTCGATGGGCAGGCGGGAGAGCTCCCGTCCGATCCGGGTGATGCGGTGCTGCGCGCGGGATCCCCGGCCCTCCGCCCGCACCGCGCCGAGCTCCACGAGGAGCCCCATGCCGTCGGCGATGCCGCGGGGGTCGGGCGGGGTGAGGAAGGGGAACTTCGCGATCTCCCCGAGGCCGAGCGCGAGCATCTGCAGGATCACGGAGGCGAGCCCCGTGCGCCGCACCTCCGGCTCCGTGAACTCCGGCCGCGCGGCGAAGTCCTCCTCGCTGTACAGCCGGATCGCGATGCCCGGGCTCGTGCGCCCGGAGCGTCCGGAGCGCTGGTTGGCGCTCGCCTGCGACACCGCCTCGATGGGCAGCCGCTGCACCTTGCTGCGGGCCGAGTAGCGCGAGATGCGCGCGGTGCCGGCGTCGACGACGTAGCGGATGCCCGGCACCGTGAGCGAGGTCTCCGCCACGTTCGTCGCGAGCACGATGCGCCGCACACCGCCGCCCTTCGGGCGCTCGAATACGCGGTGCTGCTCGGCGGCGCTCAGCCGGCCGTACAGGGGCAGGATCTCGACGGGCCGCGCCGCGTTGCGGCCGAGACGGCCCCGCAGCGCGTCGGACGCGTCCCGGATCTCCGCCTCGCCGGAGAGGAAGACGAGCACGTCGCCCGGAGCCTCGCGCCCGAGCTCGTCGACGGCGTCCCCGATCGCGTCGAAGAGGTCGCGCTCCACCTTCCGAATCCGGTCGGGTCCGCCCTTCGGGTCGGGGGAGCGGATCTCGTCGACGAGGGGGCGGTAGCGCAGTTCCACGGGAAAGGTGCGGCCCGAGACCTCGATGACGGGCGCCGATTCGCCGGTGCGGGCGTCGGCGAAGTGCCGCGCGAAGGACTCGGGGTCGATCGTCGCGGAGGTGATGATGACCTTCAGGTCGGGCCGACGGGGGAGCAGTGTCTTGAGGTAGCCGAGCAGGAAGTCGATGTTCAGGCTGCGCTCGTGCGCCTCGTCGATGATGATGGTGTCGTAGGCGGCGAGCTCGCGGTCGCGGTGGATCGCGTTCAGCAGGATCCCGTCGGTCATGAGCCGGATCCGGGTCTCCGCCGACACCTGGTCCGTGAAGCGCACCTGGTAGCCGACGAGGCCGCCGAGCTCGCTGCCGAGCTCCTCGGCGACGCGCTCCGCGATCGTGCGCGCCGCGATGCGGCGCGGCTGCGTGTGCGCGATGCGCTCGCGTCCGAGGGCGAGGGCGATCTTCGGCAGCTGCGTGGTCTTGCCCGAACCGGTCTCGCCGGCGACGATCACCACCTGATGGTCGCGGATCGCCGCAGCGATCTCCTCGCGCATCTGCGAGACGGGGAGGTCGCCGGGAAAGTCGATGTGCGGGAGCGGATTCGTCATGACCTCCCCATTATCGCGGGTCGGACGCGCAGGGGCATCGGAGGCGGATCGGGAATACTGGGAGGACCGCGGCGTTATCGCCCGACGTCCGGTCCCTTCGACGCGTCAGGAGCTCCATGTCCGACCTGCAGATCCCGAACCTCACCCTCAACGACGGGGCCTCGATCCCGCAGCTCGGCCTGGGCGTCTACCTCGTCGAGCCCGGCGAGACGCAGCGCACCGTCGAGGAGGCGCTCGCCGTCGGCTACCGCCACATCGACACGGCCGCGCTCTACGGCAACGAGTCCGAGGTCGGCGCGGCGATCGCCGCGAGCGGCCTCGCGCGCGACGAGATCTTCGTCACCACGAAGCTCTGGAACACCGATCAGGAGCGCCCGGCCGAAGCCTTCCAGGAGAGCCTCGACCGCCTCGGTCTCGATCGCGTCGACCTCTTCCTCATCCACTGGCCCGTCCCCGAGCTCGGCACCGCCCTCGGCGCCTGGCGCGGCCTCATCGATATCGCGGCCTCCGGCCGCGCCGCGTCCATCGGGGTCTCCAATTTCGAGATCCCGCACCTGCAGCAGCTCCTCGACGAGACCGAGGTCGTCCCCGCCGTCAACCAGATCGAGCTGCACCCGCTCCACCAGCGGCGCGAGCTGCGCGCCTTCGCCCGCGAGCACGGCATCGCGATCGAGGCCTGGGGCCCGCTCTCGCAGGGCAAGAGCGATCTGCTCGAGCGCCCCGAGATCGCCCGGGCGGCGGCCGCCCACGACCGCACGCCCGCGCAGATCGTGCTCCGCTGGCACGTGCAGCAGGGCACGATCGTCTTCCCCAAGACCGTGCGCCGCGAGCGGATGCTCGAGAACGCCGCGCTCTTCGACTTCGCGCTGAGCGATGCGGAGATGGCCGCGATCGACGCGCTCGACGAGCAGCGCAACTTCGGCCCCGATCCCTTCGCGTTCAACGCGCGCTGAGCGGGAGGCCCCGATGACCGCCATCCCGACCACCGTCACGATCACCGGAGCCGGCGGCCAGATCGGCTACGCCGCCATGTTCCGCATCGCCTCCGGCGCGATGCTCGGCGCCGACCGGCCCGTGCGGCTCCGCCTGCTCGAGATCCCGCAGGGGATGCGCGGTGCCGAGGGCGCCGCCCTCGAGCTCGCGGACTGCGCGTTCCCGCTGCTCGCCGGGGTCGAGCTCAGCGACGACCCCGCCGTCGCCTTCGACGGGGCGAACGTCGCGCTGCTCGTCGGCTCGCGCCCCCGCACGGCCGGCATGGAGCGCGGCGAGCTGCTCGCCGCGAACGGGGCGATCTTCGGGCCCCAGGGCCGCGCCATCGGCGAGCACGCCGCCGCCGACGTGCGCGTCGCGGTGGTCGGCAACCCGGCCAACACCAACGCGCTCATCGCGCAGCAACACGCGCCGGACGTCCCCGCGGAGCGCTTCACGGCGCTCACCCGGCTCGATCACAATCGCGCGGTCGGGCTGCTCGCGGCCGAGGCCGGCGCGCGCGTGGAGGAGATCGCGGGCGTCGCGATCTGGGGGAACCACTCGGCCACCCAGTACCCCGACGTCAGCCATGCGACGATCGCGGGCCGGGCGGCTCTCGAGGTCGTCGACCCGGCATGGGCGCGCGGCGCCTTCGTGGAACGGGTCGCGCAGCGCGGGGCCGAGATCATCGAGGTGCGCGGCGGCTCCTCGGTCGCCTCCGCGGCAAACGCCGCCATCGAGCACGTGCGCGACTGGGTGCGCGGCGACGGCGCGGTGACGAGCGCGGCGCTCGTCTCCCGCGGCGAGTACGGCGTCCCCGAGGGGCTCGTCTCCTCCTTCCCCGTGCGCTCGGTGAACGGAGCGTGGGAGGTGGTCGAGGGGCTCGGGATCGACACGTTCTCGCGCGGGCGGATCGACGCCTCCGTGGCCGAGCTCGCGGCCGAGCGCGAGGCCGTGCGCGAGCTCGGCCTCCTCGGCTGAGGCGGCGTGCGCCCGCCCACGGAGACCCTAGGATAGAGAGCATGTCCAAGGTTCTTTCTTCTCTTCCCGTGGGCGAGCGCGTCGGCATCGCCTTCTCCGGCGGTCTCGACACCTCGTGCGCGGTCGCGTGGATGCGCGAAAAGGGCGCCGTGCCCTGCACCTACACCGCCGACATCGGTCAGTACGACGAGCCCGATATCGACGGCGTCGCCGGCCGCGCGAAGGAGTACGGAGCCGAGATCGCCCGCCACGTCGATGCGAAGCGACCGCTCGTCGAGGAGGGCTTCGCCGCGCTCCAGACCGGCGCCTTCAATGTTCGCTCCGGCGGCAAGACCTACTTCAACACGACGCCGCTCGGCCGCGCCGTGACGGGCACGCTGCTCGTGCGCGCCATGAAGGAGGACGGCGTCGACATCTGGGGCGACGGCTCCACCTACAAGGGCAACGACATCGAGCGCTTCTACCGCTACGGCCTCATGGCGAACCCGGCGCTGCGCATCTACAAGCCGTGGCTCGACGCCGACTTCGTGAGCGAACTCGGCGGTCGGCACGAGATGAGCGAGTGGCTCGTCGCGCACGGCTTCCCCTACCGCGACGCGACGGAGAAGGCCTACTCGACCGACGCGAACATCTGGGGCGCGACCCACGAGGCGAAGAAGCTCGAGTTCCTCGACGCCGGCCTCGACATCGTCGATCCGATCATGGGCGTGGCCGCCTGGCGCGACGACGTCGAGGTCGCCACCGAGGAGGTGTCGGTGCGCTTCGAGGCCGGCCGCCCCGTCGCGATCAACGGCGTCGAGTTCGACGACCCGGTCGCGCTCGTCTACGAGGCGAACGCGATCGGCGGCCGTCACGGCCTCGGCGTCTCCGACCAGATCGAGAACCGCATCATCGAGGCGAAGTCGCGCGGCATCTACGAGGCCCCCGGCATGGCGCTGCTGCACATCACCTACGAGCGGCTCGTCAACGCGATCCACAACGAGAACACCGTCGCGAGCTACCACACCGACGGGCGCAAGCTCGGCCGCCTCATGTACGAGGGCCGCTGGCTGGACCCGGAGTCGCTCATGCTGCGCGAGGCGCTGCAGCGCTGGGTCGGCTCGGCGATCACCGGCGAGGTCACGCTGCGCCTGCGCCGCGGCGACGACTACACGATCCTGAACACCGAGGGCCCGAGCCTGAGCTACCACCCGGAGAAGCTCTCGATGGAGCGCACCGTGGGGGCGGCCTTCGGCCCCGAGGACCGCATCGGCCAGCTCACGATGCGCAACCTCGACATCGCCGACTCGCGCCAGCGCCTCGAGCAGTACGCGCAGCTCGGGCTCGTGGGCGGCGCGACCGCCGAGCTCGTGGGCGAGCTCGAGACCGGGGGAGCGGCGCAGATCGCCGACGCGGTATCTGGGATCGACGAGGACGCGGACGAGCTCGGCCTCTCCGCGGCGTTCGACGCCGGCACGGACTGAGCCGCGAACGACGAAACCCCGGGCCGCTTCGGCGGCCCGGGGTTTCGTCATCCTGCGGCGCGAGCGCCGCGGGCGCTCAGGAGGCGCGGCGCGCGCGGGCGGCGCGGCGCTTGAGGGCGCGCCGCTCGTCCTCGCTCAGGCCGCCCCAGACGCCCGAGTCCTGGCCCGTGTCCATCGCGTACTGCAGGCACATCTCGGTGACGGTGCAGCGCGCGCAGACGGACTTCGCGCGCTCGATCTGCTCCACGGCCGGGCCGGTGTTGCCGACCGGGAAGAAGAGCTCGGGGTCCACGGTGAGGCATGCAGCCTGCTCGCGCCAATCCATTCTGGGTGTCCTCCTAGTTAATCTGCGCACGCACGCGAAATACTGGAGAGGCTAGAAGCCAAGATCTCGCGCCGTAACTACCTGAAACGTGGCTGAGAATGCTCACGTCGGTGTGCGCGAAACTCGACGGGTTATATAGTTTCACGGATGCAAGTGCAAATCAATAGGTAACTTGCAATTGTTTGGAAAGAGAGCCGAAATGGTTTCGTCACCCGCTGATCACCCGCGATCCCTGGCGGGGTGGGCGGCGCTGCGCGTGCTGCTCGCCCTCGAGAGCGCGTTCCTCGCCGGGGTGGTGGTGATGACCGTCATCGGCGCCGCGGGCTCCGCGGGCTCCGCGGGCTCCATGCTACAGAACGTGAGCCTCGTGGTGATGGCGGCGGTCTGCCTGCTCTGGGTCGTCATCACCCTCGTCGGCGCGCTCCGCGGCCGGGCGAGCTGGGTGCGCGGCTCGGCGGTCACGGTGCACGTGCTGCTGTTCGCGGCGGGGACGGGGTGCCTGCAGATCGGGATCGGCCCGTGGTGGCTCGGCTTCGCCCTCGCCGCCGCCGCGCTCCTCGGGTTCCTGGCGGCGATCCTCGCCCAGCCCGACACGCGCACGGTCGCCGAGCGGGCCGAGGCGGGGGAGTAGCGCCCGGGCCGGGGCGCGCGAGCGCCCGGCGCTCAGATCCCGAGGAGCTTGCGGACGCGGGCCACGTGGCCGGTGGCCTTCACGTTGTAGAGAGCGTGCGCGACGCGCCCCTCGGCATCGATCACGAAGGTCGAGCGGATGACGCCCTCGATGATGCGGCCGTAGCTGTTCTTCTCCCCGTACGCCCCGTAGGCGTGGTGCACGGACAGCTCCGGGTCGCTGAGGAGCGGGTACTCGAGGCCGTCTCGGTCGGCGAAGCGGCGCAGCTTCTCCACGGCGTCGCGGGAGATCCCGAGCACCCGGTAGCCGGCGGCCTCGAGCGGCGCGGTGGAGTCCCGGAAATCGCAGGCCTCCGTCGTGCAGCCCGGGGTCATGGCCTCGGGGTAGAAGAAGAGGATCACCCGCTCGCCTCGGTAGTCCGCGAGCGAGCGGCTCCGGCCGTCCTGGTCGGGGAGGGTGAATGCGGGGGCTTCGGTTCCGGCTTCGAGGAGTGCGCGATCGGTCATCCCTCCAGCCTATCGGCGGACCGCTACCTGAGCAGTCGACGGAGCGACTCGACGCGGGCGGCGCCGGCCGCGTCGAGCCGGCCGTCGGCGACCGCGGCGTCGAGGGCGCAGTCCGGCGCGTCGTCCTGGTGCGTGCAGCCGCGGGGGCAGCGCTCGATGAGCTCGGCGAGGTCGGTGAAGCCGCGGAGGATCCCCTCGCCCGTGACGTGGCCGAGCCCGAAGGAGCGGACGCCGGGGGTGTCGATGACCCAGCCCGCCTCGCCGTCCGCTGCGCCCGGCGTGGCCACCCGCAGCGCGACGGAGGAGGAGGAGGTGTGGCGGCCGCGCCCGGTCACCTCGTTCACGTGCCCCGTCGCGCGCTGCGCCTCGGGGACGAGCGCATTGATGAGGGTCGACTTGCCGACTCCCGAGTGGCCGACGAACACGGTCGTCCGCCCCGCGAGCGCCGCGCGGATCCCGGCGAGCGGGCCGGCGACGGCGTCCTCCGCGCCGCCCGCGTGCGCGATGCGGAACACGGGCACCTCGAGTGCGGCGAAGTGCGCGAGGAACGGTGCCGGGTCGGCGAGGTCGGTCTTCGTAACGCAGATGAGCGGGCGGATCCCGGCGTCGTAGGCCGCGACGAGGTAGCGGTCCACGAGGCGCACCCGCGGCTCGGGGTTCGCCGCGGCGACCACGATGAGCATCTGGTCGGCGTTCGCCACCATGACGCGCTCGACGCGGTCGCTGTCGTCCGCGCTGCGGCGCAGCAGCGTGGTGCGGGGCTCGAGCCCGACGATCCGGCCGAGCGAACCCTCGTCGCCGCTCGTGTCGCCGACGAGCTGCACGCGGTCGCCGATGACGATGGCGGTGCGCCGCAGCTCGCGCGCCCGCGCCGCCGTGAGCGTGCGCTCGCGGGCGTCGTCGGGATCGGCGCCCGCGCCGATCCGCACGGCGTAGCGGCCGCGGTCCACCCCCGTCACCATGCCGATGACCGCGTCGGCGTGCTCCGGCCGGCGCTTCGTGCGCGGCCGGTTCGCCTTCGGGTTCGGGCGCTCGCGCACCCGATGATCGGCGTACTCGCCGTACGGGACGTCGTCGTCCGCGTCGTCGGGCGTCAGCCAGCTCATGCGTCGTCGAATCCGCCGCCGAGGTCGAAGCCCGGCCCCGCCGTCGGTTCGACGGTCCAGGCATCGCCGCCGAGCCCGCCCGCGAGCCCCGCCGCGGCGAGGCCGCCCGCGGCGCCGGAGAGGAGCTGCTGGGATCGGACGGCGCCGGGCTCGCCCGCGGGGCCCGCGATCCCGAGCATCCGCTGCCACAGGTCCGTGAACTGCGGCAGCGTCTTCGCCGTGGAGGCCACGTCCTCCACCTCGACCCCGGGCACCCGGAGCCCGATGAGGGCGCCCGTCGTCGCCATGCGATGGTCGGCGTAGCTGTGCCACACTCCGCCGTGCAGCGCCGCGGGCCGGATCGCGATCCCGTCGGGGAGCTCGGCGGCGTCGCCGCCGAGGGCGTTGATCTCGGCGACGAGCGCGGCGATCCGATCCGTCTCGTGGTGCCGGATGTGCCCGATGCCCGTGATCTCGCTCGGCTCGCCGTCCGTGCCGTCCCGGCCGTGCGCCGCGAGCGCCGCGAGCCCCACCAGGGTCGGCGCGAGTTCTCCCGCCTGGGGGAGGTGCAGCCGGACCCCGCGGATCGCGCCGTCCGAGGCGACGGCGAGCGCGCCGTCGGTGCGCGCCACCTCGGCTCCGAACTCGGCGAGGAGACCCCGCAGCGAATCGCCGACCTGGGTCGTCGCGGCGGGCCAGCCCGGCACCGTCACGCGGCCGCCGGCGACGAGGGCCGCGGCGAGGAAGGGCGCGGCGTTGGAGAGATCCGGCTCGATGCGCACCTCGCGCGCCGCGATGGGGCCCGGTCGCACGAGCCACTCGCCCGGGCGGGGGCTCGCGGCGTCGACCCCGCGGGCCCGCAGCGTCTCGAGCGTCATCTCGATGTGCGGCAGGCTCGGCACGCGCTCACCCGTGTGCACGACGTGCACGCCCTCGGCGAAGCGGGCGCCGGCGAGCAGCAGGGCCGAGACGAACTGGCTCGAGAGCGAGGCGTCCAGCTCGACACGTCCGCCGCGCAGCGCGCCGGTGCCGTGCACCGTGAACGGGAGTGCGCCCCGTCCCTCGTCGGCGATGTCGGCGCCGAGCGCCCGCAGCGCATCCAGCACCGGGCGCATGGGCCGCTTGCGGGCGTACGGGTCGCCGTCGAAGGCGACCGGTCCGAGCGCGAGCGCCGCGACCGGCGGTACGAAGCGCATCACGGTGCCCGCGAGCCCGCAGGCGATGCTCGTCGAGCCGGTGAGCTCCGCAGCCGGCACGATGCGCAGATCGGCGCCGAAGGCGCCGTCGCCTCCCGATTCCGAGATCTCCGTGCCGAGGGCGCGCAGGGCGTCGATCATGAGCGCCGAGTCGCGGGAGTGGAGCGGCGCCCGGAGCGTGCCCGGCCCATCCGCGAGCGCCGAGAGCACGAGCTCGCGACCGGTGAGCGACTTCGAGCCCGGCAGCGCCACCCGCGCGTCGATCCGTCCCTCCGCGACCGGCGCCGGCCAGTGCTCGGCGGCGGCCTCGGCGCCCTCGCCGGTCCCGGTCTCGTCGCCGTCCTTGCCCTGGTTCATCTTCGCGATCAGCATCGTCATCGAGTCTACCCGCAGCCCGCAGGGCTAGGATCGGAAGCGTGAGTGAACCCGCCCCGCAGTCGAACCTGGAGCAGCGCTTCGCGGACGACGCCCTGCCGATGCTCGACCAGCTCTACGGCGCCGCGATGAAGATGACGCGCAATCCGCAGGACGCCCAGGACCTGGTGCAGGAGACCTTCCTCAAGGCCTACGCCGCCTTCGCCTCATTCCAGGAGGGCACGAATCTCAAGGCGTGGCTGTACCGCATCATGACGAACAGCTACATCAACACCTACCGCAAGAAGCAGCGCGAGCCGTATCTCGGCGCCGTCGACGAGCTGGAGGACTGGCAGCTCGGCGGCGCGGAGTCGACCACCGCGATGTCCTCGCGCTCGGCGGAGGCGGAGGCGATCGACCGCACGCCGGACTCCGTCGTGAGCACGGCGCTCAACGAGCTGCCCGAGGACTTCCGCATGGCGGTGTACCTCGCCGACGTCGAGGGCTTCAGCTACCAGGAGATCGCCGACATCGCCGAGGTGCCCATCGGCACCGTGATGAGCCGACTGCACCGCGGGCGGGCGCGGTTGCGGAAGTCCCTCGGGGAATACGCGCGCGAGCAGGGCGTTGGACTTGATGCGGGTCGGCGCACGGCCGGTGCGACGGCCTCGAAGGCGGCTGCGGAGAAGGGAGACGCGCGATGAGCGACTGCGGATGCGAGAAGGCCAAGGCCAACCTGTACGAGATGCTCCGCGGCGAGCTCTGCGCGGAGGAGTCCGCGCCGATCCGGGAGCACATCGAGCAGTGCCCCGACTGCAGCGACGAGCAGAGCGTCTGCATCAACCTCACGGAGGTCGTGAAGCGCGCCTGCGAGGACGAGCGGATCAGCAACTGCCCGCCGAGCGAGCTGCGCGACGCGATCCTCGCGGGGCTGCGGGAGGCCTGAGCCGCCTCAGCGCCGTCGCGGGCGCGGCAGGTAGCCGCCGTCGGCGAGCCCGGCCTCGATCTCGAAGCGGTTGCGCAGCGGATCGCGTCCGGCGAGCAGGTACAGCAGCGGCAGCGCGAGCCCGTAGCGCCGCCACTGCTCCCGGTGCACCCGCTCGTGCCGCAGCACCCGCGGCGAGACGTTCGCGTCCGTGAGGTAGCAGGATCCGACGCAGCTGCCGCCGCGCCCGAAGCTCCACCGCGGCATCCCGCGGAACACCCACAGTCCGTCGATGCGTTCCACGCGGCCCGTGCTCCAGATCGTCCCCCAGACGAAGCCCACGCAGGTGGCGTAGGCGTGCCCCAGGCCGGCGAACGGCAGGCGCTTCGGCCGCTCCGCTCCGCTCACGCGGCCCCGCCCGAGGTGAGCGCGGCGAGGATCCGGAGCACGGTCGGCAGATCCTCCTCCGCCGCGCGCTCGTCCGCCGGCGCGAACTCGCAGATGGCCGCGCCCGCGAGCGGCAGCGCGGCCACGGCTGCGCGGATCGCGTGGGTGAGCTGGGCGGTGCTGAGGCCGAAGGGCACGGGCGCGTGCACGGCCGAGAACTCCGCGGGGTCCAGCACGTCGAGGTCGACGTGCACGTAGACGCTCCGCGCGCCCGACGCCGCGAGGAGCTCGGCCACGCGGGCGCCGAGCGCCTCCGGGTCGGGGGACGGGGCCGGGACGCCGGTCTCCGGGGCCGCGGCCGCGGCGCCCCGCTCCAGGGCGCCGTCATGGGGGGCGAGCACCCGGATGCCCAGCCGCTCGAGCTCCGCGTCCTCCTCGTCGTCGATCGCGCGGGTGCCGACGAGCGTGAGGAGCGCCGGCGAGAGCGGCGGCGAGGCCGCGAGATCCGGGGCGCCGTCGCCGAGCGCGTGGCGCAGGGTCATCCCCGAGGCGGCCCCGAGGGCGAGGTGCTCGGGTGCTGGATGTCGGGATGCGCGTCGAACCACAGGACCGCGACGGCGTCGCTGCCGTGCGCGCGCAGCGCGGCTTCGAGGCCGGGCAGGGACGATGCGCAATCGCCGCCGACGATGAGCGGCGTGCTCGCGCTCGGATCGAGCGCTTCGAGCGCCTCGCGCGCCGCATCCCGCGCGCGCAACACGCTGCTCAGCCGTGCGACCGGGGTGCCGAGCGCGTCGCCCGCCTCGAGCGGCACGTCGATGTCGCGACGAGCCGCCTGCGGCAGATCCTCGCGCAGCAGCGCGGCCCCCTCGGAGATCTGCATGGCGCGGGACGACGAGGATCCCTGCCACTCGGGCATCACCAGAAATACGGGCTTCGGCACCGGAACCTCCCTGCGCGTGCGACGCTCCCAGGATACGCCCGCGGGCGGCGCCCGGCACCGCCGACCCGGCGGATCCTCAGCCCGGCGGCACCGTGACGAAATCGATGAGGTGCTCCACGCGTCCGACGAGCTCCGGCTCGAGGTCGCGGAAGTGCCGGACGCGACCGCGGATCCGCGCCCAGGCCTCCGCGATGTCCGCCGGGTCGTCCGAGGGCCAGCCGAGCGCCCGGCAGATCCCCGTCTTCCACTCGATGCTGCGCGGAATGGTCGGCCACGACGCGAGGCCGACCCGCTCCGGCTTCACCGCCTGCCAGATGTCGACGAACGGGTGGCCGACGATGAGCACGTGCGCCCCGTGCGGCCCCCGGCCGATGGCGTCTGCGATCCGGGACTCCTTGCTGCCGGGCACGAGATGGTCGAGCAGCACGCCCGCCCGCCGGTCCGGCCCCGGCCCGAACACGTCGAGCACCTGCGCGAGGTTGTCCGCGCCCTGCAGCAGCTCGACCACGACGCCCTCCGCGCGCAGATCCGCCCCCCACACCTGCTCGACCAGCTCGGCGTCGTGCTTGCCCTCGACGAAGATGCGGCTCGGCATCGCCACCCGCGCCGGCTGCGGCGCGGCCGCGAATGATCCGGAGGCGGTGCGCTGCCGGCCGGCCGGACCGCGCTTCGGCAGGACGAGCCGCACCGGCTCGCCGTCGATGAGGAAGCCGTCGGCGAGCGGGAACGCGCGCACCTTCCCGCGGAAGTCCTCGAGCTGCACGATCCCCTCGCGGACGCCCACGACGGCGCCGCACCACTCCGTCTCGGAGTGCTCGACGACGAGCCCCTTCGCGAGGGGGACCTCGCGGCGCTGCACGGCTCCGCGGCGCGGCCGCATGCGCGCGACGGGATCGAGGTCGTAGCGGTCGTCGAACATGGGGTCGAGCCTAGCGCGGGGGCCCGTCGCGGCCGATAGGCTGAGCCGGTGAGTGGAGAACCGGGCGCGCGGCGCCGACGCCTGCGCGAGCTCCTGGTCGATACGGCGCCGCTGCGGCAGAGCCCCGCCTTCGCGAAGCTCTGGACGGGCACCTCGATCGCGCAGATCGGCGCGCAGGTGACGATCGTCGCGGTGGGGCTGCACGTCTACGAGCTCACGCACTCCACTTTCGCGGTCTCCCTCGTCGCGCTCTGGGCGCTCGGGCCCATGATCCTCGCCGGTTTCGTCGGCGGCGCGCTCGCCGACGTCTTCGACCGCCGCCTCGTCGCGCTCGTCACGGCGGTGGCGGCGTGGCTGAGCATCGGCACGATGACGGTCATCGCCTTCCTCGGTGTGGAGGCGACCTGGCCGTACTACGCGCTGGCCGCGATCAACGCCGCCTCCGCGACGATCATGGGGGCCACGCGCGGCGCGATCATCCCGCGGCTCCTGCCGACCCAGCTGCTCCCGGCCGCGGCCGCGCTCAGCGGGATCACCATGGGCGCCGCGATCACGGTGGGGCCGGCGGTCGCCGGGGTGCTCGTCGCGAGCGTCGGGGTCCCGTGGACCTACCTGCTCGACGCCGTGCTGTTCACCGGGGCGTTCCTCGGCATCCTCAGCCTGCCGCGCATGCGGCCGGACGGGGAGCGCCGGAGCGCCGGGCTCGGCTCGGTGCTCGAGAGCCTGCGATTCCTCAAGCGCGCGCCGAACGTGCGCGCGACCTTCGTCTGGGATCTCATCGCGATGACGCTCGGCACGCCGCGCGTCGTGTTCCCCGCCGCGGGGGCCCTCGTGCTCGGCGGCGGGCCGGTGACGGTCGGCGCGCTCACCGCGGCCTTCGCGATCGGCTCGCTGCTCAGCGGGCTGTTCTCCGGCCCGCTCGGCGGCGTGCGCCGGCAGGGGCGCGCCGTGACGCTCGCGATCGCCGTGTTTGGCGCGTGCACGGCGCTCTTCGGCGCGGTGCTCCTCGTCACGGGACTCACGGATGCGCCGCGCGACGCCGACACGCCGCTCATCCCCGCGATCGTGCTCGCGGGTCTCGCGCTCGCCGGCACGGGCGCGGCGGACAACGTGAGCGCCGTGTTCCGCACCACGATCCTGCAGGCCGCCGCGCCGGACGACGTGCGGGGCCGGATGCAGGGGCTCTTCTACGTCGTGGTCGCGGGCGGGCCCCGTGTCGGCGACCTCATCGCGGGCGCGCTCGCGACGCTCCTCGCGCTGTGGGCGCCCGCGCTCATCGGCGGCATCCTGATCCTCGGGATCATGCTGATCCTGCTGCGCACGGCGCGCGGCTTCCAGCGCTACGACGCGCACGCGCCGACCCCGTAGCCGGCGACCGGGGCTGCTACGGTGCTGCACATGACGAGTGCCCCGCAGCCGAGCCCCGAACCGCTGGTCCGCGCCCGGAGGGACGGATCCGTGTTCGCGATCACGCTCGATCGCCCGCGCGCGATCAACGCGCTCACCTCGGAGATGTTCGCGCTGCTCGACGCCGCGCTCCGTGCGGCGCACGGCGGGCTCGTGGCCGCGGCCGCCCCGAGCGGCGGCGGCTTCAGACTCGCCCCGCCCCGGGCGATCCTCCTGGACGGGGCGGGGGAGCGGGGCTTCTGCGGCGGCGGCGACATCAAGGAGATCTCGACGGGCGACACCACGGCGATCCTCGCCGCGGAGTACCGGGTGGACCACGCCATCGCGACGTCGCGGATCCCCGTCGTGGCCGTCATGGACGGCGTCACGATGGGCGGCGGGATCGGCCTCGGCGGTCACGCGGCGCTGCGGATCGTCACCGAGCGCAGCCGGCTCGCGATGCCGGAGGTGCGCATCGGGATCGTCCCCGACGTCGGCGGGCATCTCCTGCTCGCCCGCGCCCCGGGGCGGCTCGGGGAGCTCCTCGCGCTCACCGCGCGGGAGATGGGGCCGGGGGACGCCATCGCGCTCGGCTTCGCCGACCGCTTCCTCCCCGCGGAACGGCTCGGGGAGCTGCGGCGCGCGCTCGTCGCGGGCGACGACCCGGAACGGACGGCGGCCGAGCTCGCCGAGCCGGCCCCGGAGGCCCCGATCCTCGCGGCGGCGGCCTGGTGGGCGCCGATCGCCGAGGCCGCGCTCGGCGGCCCCCGGCCGGTCACGGAGGATCCGCGCGGTGCGGCGCTCCGGCTCCTCGCAGCGCTGGAGGCGAGCCCCGAGCCGGCGGCGCGCGCCGCATCCGATGCGATCCGGGGCATGTGCCCCATGTCCGTCGTCGTCACGCTCGCCCAGATCGACCGCACCCGCAGGGAGGGACTCGCGCTCCCCGAGGTCCTGGCCGACGATCTCCGGGTGCTCGGCCGGCTCGGGGCGCGCGCCGACTTCCGCGAGGGCGTGCGCGCCCAGGTGATCGACAAGGACCGCAGCCCGCGCTGGATCCCGGACCGCATCGAGGAGCTCGATCCCGCGGAGGTCGCCCGCATTCTCGATCCCGCGCCCCTGCCCGGTGAGGCGGCGCTCCGCTTCGGGTGAGCCCGAGCTCCCGTGCGCCGGTACAGTGGGACGGTGAGCGCGTGGGATCCCCGAGGCCCCGACCTGGTGGTGCAGGGCGATAATCTGCCGTACCTGCGCGAGCTCCCGAGCGGCGCGTTCCGGCTCGTGTACTTCGATCCGCCCTTCAACACCGGACGGGCGCGCCGGGCCGAGCGCGTGCGGGGCGTCCGCGTCGACCTCGACGCCCCCGAGCCGGTCGACGCGGCCGTGCCGATCGGCGCTGGTGAACCGGTCGGCGCGACCAAATCTGTCGGCGCGGCTGCACCCGTCGGCGCGGTCGCGGCGGTCGCGGCGAAGACGGGCGATGCGGTGCGCGGTCCGGCCCGTCCCGAGGAGAGCCCGGGCACTGAAATCCCGGCCGACGCACCGCGGAGCCGGCTCGGGTTCCGCGGCCAGGCGTACCGCGTGACACGGGAGCTGACTCTCGGCTTCGACGACCGTTTCAGCGCCTACTGGGACTTCCTCGAACCGCGCCTGGAGGAGGCCTGGCGCCTGCTCGCCGACGACGGCACCCTCTACCTCCACCTGGACTACCGGGAGGTGCACTACGCGAAGGTGCTCCTCGACGCGCTCTTCGGCCCCGACTGCTTCCTCAACGAGATCATCTGGGCGTACGACTTCGGCGCGCGCACCAAGTCGCGCTGGCCCGCGAAGCACGACAACATCCTCGTCTACGTCAAGGATCCCCGGCGGTACGTCTTCAACGCCGAGGAGGTCGACCGCGAGCCCTACATGGCGCCCGGGCTCGTGACGCCCGAGAAGGCGGCCCTCGGCAAGCTGCCGACCGACACGTGGTGGCACACGATCGTCTCCCCGACGGGCAAGGAGCGCACGGGGTACCCGACCCAGAAGCCCCTCGGCGTGCTCAGGCGCATCGTGCAGGCCTCCTCGCATCCGGGCGACTGGGTGCTCGACGCCTTCGCCGGCTCGGGGACCGCGGGCGCGGCGGCGCGGGAGCTCGGGCGCCGCTTCCTGCTCATCGACGACAACGCCGACGCGATCGCGGTCATGCGCCGGCGCTTCGCCGGGCCCTGGCGCACGTCCTTCATCGAGCGGGAGGGAGCCGCAGGACGGGCCGGCGGAGCCGTCTGGCAGGACCGCGGAGGGGACGGTGCGGGAGGCACGGGCGCCGGTGCCGGTGTTGGTGCAGGCGCAGCCGGTGCCGGTGCAGGCGCCGACGCAGCCGGTGCCGGCACCGGCGGCCAGAAACGGCCGCCCGCCGGCCGCATTCCGGCGGACCGGCCGAGGACCGCGACGACGCCGGCCTGGGCGCTGCCGCGCCCGGTGCCGGAGCCGACCCGCGCGGCGCCGCTCTTCGAGCTTCCCGAGCCCCCCGAGGGGACCGGATCGGCATGACGTGGCGGGCGGCATGAAGGCGAGGAGCGCAGCTGCCCCCGGCGCCGGGGGTGATGCCGGGCGCGCTGCCGCCGCGGGCGGTTCTGCGCGCGGCGATGGAGCACCGGGGCGCCGGGAGGTGGCGCTCCCGCCGGTGGCGCTCGATCGACGTCTCGACGCGCCGCTGCCGGTGCAGCTGGCGGCGGCGCTGCGGGAGGCGATCGACGCCGGGACCCTGCGCCCAGGCGAGATCGTGCCGGCCACCCGCGCGTTCGGGGCGAGACTCGGCGTCGCCCGCGGCGTCGTGGTGGCCGCCTACGAGCAGCTCGTCGCCGAGGGCTACCTCTCCGCCGCGCGCGGGAGCGGCACCCGAGTGAATCCCGAGCTGGGCGCGGTGCAGGGCGCGGGGGCGCCGGATCTCTCCGCGCCGGGTCCCTCCGCATCCGGTCTCCCCGCGTCGGGTCCCTCCGCTTCAGGTCTCCCCGTGTCCGATCTCCCCGTGCCGGGTCCCTCCGCTGCCGGTCTCCCGGCCCCGAGCGATTTCGCGCCGGACGGCGTCGGGGAGGGTCTCGTCGCGCGGTCGAACGGTGCGCCGGCTCCGCTCGAGGGCCCGTCGGCTTCTCCTGCGGGCCCGTCGGGGCCGCGGCCGGAGCGCGTCGAGGAGCGGAGCGCGGCCGGGGGATCGACGCGGCGGATCGCGACCGGATCCTCGGCGCGGCGCGGCGCGGGAGACGGGGCCGACGCCGCGGGCGCGGCCGACGGCGGATCCGCTGAGGGCGCCGGACCCGAGCGAGGGCCGCTGGCCCCCGGCATGCCGATCACGGATGCGGTCGACAGTCCCGCCTGGCGCGCCGCCTGGCGTTCGGCCGCGACCCGGGCCCATCTCGTCGCCCCGCCCCTCGGAGATCCGGAACTGCGGGAGGAGATCGCCGAGCACCTGCGTCGGATGCGCGGCACCGCCCGCTCCGGGCGCGACGTGCTCGTCACGGCGGGCACGCGCGACGGTCTCGGGCTGCTGCTCACGGCGCTCGGCGGCCGCAGCGGGGCCGCGCCGGTGGTCGGGGTCGAGGATCCCGGCCTGCCCTCACTCCGGGCGGCGGCGCGGCGACTCGGCGCCCGGATCGTGGCGCTGCCGGCCGATGCCGAGGGCCTGGACACCGGTCGGCTGCCCGAGGGGATCCTCGACGCGGTGATCGTGACGCCGAGCCATCAGTACCCGCTCGGCGGCTCGCTCCCGCTGGCGCGCCGCCGCGAACTGCTCGCCTGGGCGGCGCGCACCGGCGTGGTGGTGGTGGAAGACGACTTCGACTCCGAACTGCGCTACACCGGGAGCCCGATGCCGACGCTCACCGCGCTCGACGATCCCGTGCGCGGCTCCGTCGTGCTGCTGGGCACCTTCTCGCGCACGGTCTCGCCGGCGCTCTCCGCGGGCTATCTCCTCGCCCCGGCCGGCCTCCGCGCACTCATCGAGCCGGTGCGGCGGGAGCTCGGCGGTCCGGTCTCGGCGATCGTGCAGACGGCCCTCGCCGCGTACCTCGCGAGCGGCGAGCTGCGGCGCCACACCGCGCGGATGCTCCGGCGCTATGCGGTGCGGCGCGACGCGGTGTCGGATCGCCTCGCCGGCGCTCCCGGCGTACGGGTGCGGCCGATGGACGGCGGCCTGCACGCGGTCCTCGAGTTCGCGGGGGGAGCGGGCGCGAGGCGGCGCGAGCGCGCGGTCGTCGCCGCGTCGGAGGCCGAGGGGCTCGGCGCCGAGGCGCTCGGACGGTACTGGCAGCGTCGAGGGGAGGCGTCGGGGATGGCGGGGCTCGTGATCGGACTCGGGGGCGCCGGGGACGCGGAGTTCATCCGGGCGCTCGGTGCGCTCCGCGCGATCCTGGAGGCGACGGTGCCGCGGGCGCGTTGACGCGCGACGGAGGCGGGCGCGACCGTCGTCACCCGGCCCGGTGCAGCCGGGCGAGCAGCGCCTCGCGGAGCACCCCGGCGTGGTTGCGCTCGGGATCCTTGGCGCCGTAGAGCAGCGTGAGACGCTGATGCGCGCGCGCCAGCTCGACGAGCTCGTCGAGCGCCTCCGACGCGGGCGCCTGCTCGAGCTCGGCCCGGTAGTCGGCGGAGAACGACGCGAAGTGCGCGTCGGATCTCCCCTCGGGGTCCGCGTGCCAGGCCCGGCGCAGCCCGGGGCTCGGGGCGGCGTCCTTCGCCCAGGCGTCGAGGCGCGCGTCCGCCTTCGCGATCCCGCGCGGCCAGAGCCGGTCGACGAGGACCCGGAACCCGTCGTCGGGCGACGCGGGTTCGTAGATGCGCTTGAGTACGACGTCCATGGCACCAGTGTGCCGCGATCCCGGCCAGCGGCCAAGCCCCCGGCGATCCCGGGAATCTCGAACCCCCGGTTCCCCACCTCGACCGTGCGGGATCGGGGTCGTTCCGGCAGGGTGTCGGCGGTGCGCACCCTGCCGGAACGACCCGGATCCAAGCGGGGAGGGGGAGGAGCGGGGAGGGGGAGGAGCGGGGAGGGGAAGTGCGGGGAGGGGGCAGGAGGGTCGCTGGACAGTCGAGACGAGCGGCTGCTACGCTTGCCGAAGCGTTTCGGCACTTCGAGGGCTTGGTTGCTATTGAGTGTCCGGAACGTTTCGACACTGGCATCGCGGCGCGAGTCGCGGACGATGAGATGAGGGAATCATGACGGAATCTGCGGGCTCGTTCGACGAGACGATGTGGAACGGGCTGCTGCACGGCGGCCTCGGGGGAACCTTCATGGGGGTGCCCAAGGTCGCGCTCGAGCGCGAGGCGATCCGAGACTCCGGTGCGAAGGCCGTGGTCTACGGCTTCCCGTTCGACGCGACCACGATCAGCCGCAGCGGTGCCAACTACGGTCCGCGGGCGATTCGCGAGACCTCCGTGCAGTTCACGAACTTCCAGGCCACCTTCGACTTCGACCTGTTCGCCCACCTGCCGCTCGTCGACGGCGGGGATTGCCAGGTCGCGCTCGGCAACACCCCCAAGACCTTCGAGCGCGTCGAGGCGGACATCACCGAGATCGTCGAGGCCGGCGCGATCCCGGTCGTCTTCGGCGGGGACCACTCGGTGAGCATCCCTGTCGGCAAGGCCGCGAAGCGCGCGGGGACCAACCCGGGCTGGGTGCAGTTCGACACCCACCTCGACGCCGCGCCCCATGTCGGCGGCGAGGAGCTCAACCACTGCTGCACGATCACTCGCGCCGTCGACAACGGCTACGACCCGTCGAAGATGGTGCTCGTGGGCATCAGCGGCTTCATGAATCCGAAGACGGAGCTCGCGTACTGCCGGGAGCACGGCATCCGCGTCATCTGGCTCGAGGACATCTGGGAGCGGGGCACGGTCTGGGCCGTCGAGCAGATCCTGGAGCGCGTCGGCGAGGAGGGCTTCTACCTCACCTTCGACGTCGACGCGCTCGACGCCGCCTATGCGCCGGGCACCTGCGCGCCGACCCCCGGCGGCATGACGATGCGCGAGGCGCTCGAGATCGTGCGCGGGATCTCGCCCGCCGGGCTCATCGGCCTCGACATCGCGGAGCCCGCGCCGTCGCTCGACCATTCGACGCGCACCCAGCTCGTCGCCGGTCGCATCGCGCTCGAGGCGCTGTCCTTCCACGCGGGGTCGCCGAGCACCCCGGTGTACGTCGGCTGATCCGGCGCCGCTGCGGCAGCGGGGGCCGGCGCGGGGATCCGTGCCGGCCCCCGCGCGTGCGCGGGGCTGCGGGAACCGCCGCGGCGTCGTCCGGGTGGCGCCGTCCACGCGCGGCCTCTGGGGGAGCGCGGATCAGCGCGCGGCCCCTGGGCGCGCGCGGATCAGCCCGTGGCTCCTGGGTGAGCGGGGATCAGCTCGCGTAGAGCTCCGGGCGCCGCTGCGCGAGCATCGCGGTGTCGCCCGCCGTGCGCGGGCCGGGGACGATGTTCGCGCGCGCGACCCCCTCCGCGGCCTCGTCGAGCTCGGCGAGCGTCGCCCCGTCGGCGTCGATGATGCGGCTCGAGCCGCAGAAGCGGTGCCCGGACTCCGTGCCCACCCGGTTCGCGTAGGCGACGGGCAGGCGATTCTCGAGCGCCCGCGCCGTCGCGGCGATGCGATGGTCGCGCGCGTAGGGATGCATGTTCGCCGACGCCGCGGCGAGCAGCTCCGCCCCCCGGAGCGCGAGGGTGCGCGCGACCTCGGGGAACTCGATCTCGAAGCAATTCAGGACCCCGATCTCGAGGTCGCACAGGCGCGTCGTGCGGAGCGCATCGCCGCGCGCGAACACCTCGTTCTCGCCGCCGAAGAGGTGCGTCTTCCGGATCGGCCGGCGCACGGTTCCGTCGCGATCGATCGCGAGCATGGAGTCGAACGGACCCTGCGCCGAGCGCTCGACGAAGCCGACGAGCAGCGCGGTGCCCGTCGAGCGGCAGCTCGTGACGAGGGCGTCGAGGCGGGGGTCGTCATGCGCCATGGCGAGCTCGTCCAGGCCGACGGTCTGATAGCCGGTGAGGAAGAGCTCCGGGAGCACGAGGAGCTGCGCCTCCGCTGTCTCGATGAGCCGCTGCGCGTGCCCGATGTTGCGCGCGACGTCTCGCGGAGCGGGGCTCGCCTGGGCGACGGCGACCCGCAACGGGTTCCTGGTCATGGGGGATCCCTCCGGCTCGGGCCCCGGGTGCGCGTCTGGGCGCGATCGGAGCGGGGCAATGCCAAATCGTTTCGAAATACAGTATGACACGTTCGGGCTGAGTTGATTTCGCGCTTGTTAAAACGTTTCGGCTCGGGTAGCGTGAGCGAGGATCGGGTCCGGGCAGCGACGCCCGCGGCGCGATCGAGCCAGCTGGCGGACCGCGCCCCGGGGCGCCCGACGCCGTCGCCGTATCGATTCGAAGGAGTTTCCATGACCACGGCACCGAGGGCGATGAAGCGCGAGTTCACGATGTTCTCCGCCTTGTCCGTCGCATTCGCATTCGTCTCCCCGATCGTCGCCGTCTACAGCGTCCTCGGGGTCGGCCTGAGCGCCTCCGGGCCGGCGTTCGTCTGGGGCGGCCTGGCGCTCTACGCCGGGCAGTTCATCCTCGTGCTGACCCTGTGCATCCTGGCCTCGAAGTGGGCCGATTCCGGCGGCATCTACCAGTGGTCGCGTCGCCTGCTCGGCCACCGCTACGGCTGGTTCGCCTCCTGGGTCTACATCTGCACCCTGCTCATCACGCTGCCCGCCGTGGCGTACGCGGGAGCCGTGCTCATCCCGCCGATCTTCGACGTTCCCGCGGCCGGCCACGGCGTCGTCACCTGGCTCGCCGTCGGGCTCCTCGCATTCTCCACGATCGTCAATCTCGCGGGGCGGACGTTCATCAAGATCATCGTGGTCGGCGTCATCGTCGCCGAGGCGATCGGCTCCGTGGGCGTCGCGGTCTGGCTGCTCTTCTTCGACCGGCACCAGGGGCTCGACTACCTCTCGCCCGCGTCGCTCGGCGAGTACAGCGGGCTGTTCTTCTCCGCCCCCTTCATCATGGCGATCGCGTTCTCGAGCTACTTCGCGATCGGCTTCGAGAGCGCGAGCTCGATCGCCGAGGAGGTGCGCCGCCCCAAGCGCGCGGTACCCAAGGCGATGGTGGTCTCCTTCTTCGCCATCATGATCATCGTCATGCTGAGCACGCTCGCCTTCACCCTCGCCGTGCCCGACGAGCAGTTCCTCCAGGATCCCGAGAACGCCGCGGATCCCGCCGTCGCGATTCTCGCCATGTCGTTCCCCGCCCCGGTCTTCCGCGGCATCCTGGCGCTCTTCGTCATCGCGTTCGCCGCGAGCCTGATGACGATCCAGATCACGGTGTCCAGGCTCGTGTGGGCCACGGCCCGCAACGGCGAGCTGCCCTTCGCCCGCACGCTGACCCGGCTCTCGGGCGAGACCGGCCTGCCGCGCACCGCCGTCCTCGTCACGGCGGTCATCGCCGCGCTCCTCTTCCTCCCCTTCCAGAACGAGGGAATCCAGATGGCGCTCATCTCCTTCTCCTCGGTCGGCTTCTTCATCTCCTTCCTCTTCCCGGTGCTCGGGCTCGCGATCGCGCGGGTGCGGGGGAGCTGGCGGGACGAGCCCGGCCTCTTCCTCGGCCGTGCGGGCGCCGCGGTGAGCTGGCTCGCGCTCTTCTGGCTGCTCTTCCAGATCGTCAACGTCGCCTGGCCCCGTGAGACCGGAGGGGGCTGGGCCGCGGACTGGTCGACGATCATCGGCGTCGGCGTGGTCGCCGTGCTCGGCGTGCTCGTCGAGGCCTGGGTGCACCGCAAGCGCCTGCACGCCGTGCGCACGGGCACGACGATCGTCGTGTTCGAGCGCGACGAGTCGGAGGACGACGCGGACGAGCTCGACGCCGCACCCTCCGTGCGGGCCTGAGTGCCGCGCCGGCGCTCGCGGATCAGTCCGCGAGCGTCGAGTCGCGGACGTTGAGCGAGATGTCCACGCGCTCGCGGCGGCGCTCCGCGCCGCCGTCGAGCACGTCCAGGAGCAGCGAGACGGCGACCTCGCCGAGGCGCACCGGGTGCAGGTCGAGTGCGGTGATGGGCGTGCGGAGCCCGTAGTCGAGGGAGCGGCTGTCCGAGAGGCTCAGCACCTGGAGGTCGTTCGGGAGCTCGAGTCCGAGCGCGAGCGCGCTCCGCTCCGTCGCGTGCGCCAGCGTGTCGAGCGTCGTGAGCACGGCGTCGAAGCGGCGGTCGGCCGCCGCCAGCGCCTCGTGGATGGCCGGTTCGGCCTCGTCGACGCGCGGCCCGGGGGAGCGGATGATGATCGGCTCGCAGCGGGTGCCGCCGCACCACTCGAGGTACGACGACAGCTCGTCCCGGACGTAGGAGGAGCTCGTCTCGCTCAGGAAGAGCGCCGTGCGCGACGGCCGCACCGCGTCGAGGTGGGCCAGCGCCGCGCTCGTGCCGGTGTAGAAGTCGTTGTCGACCCAGCTGAGGTCGGCGGAGTTGCGGCCGATGGTGACGCAGGGCACCCCCGCGCGGACCGCCTCCTCGATGAGCGGGTCGTCCTCGCGGGGATCGACCACGATGAGCCCGTCCGCGGAGGAGAGGAACGCGCGGGAGGCGTCGTGCGCCGGCAGCATCGAGAGCAGGAAGCCGCGCCGGAAGGCCTCGAGGCTCGCGCCGCCCTGCACCCTGAAGTAGTACTCCACGTCCCACTCCGGCTGCAGTTCGCCGGTGCCCGGTTCGACGGGTCTCGGCGAGACGGCCAGGAGCAGCGAGCCGGTGCGGCCGGCATTGAGGTTCTTCGCGATCCGATTGGCGGAGTAGCCGAGTCGCCCCGCGATCTCGACGACGTTCCGCCGGGTCGCCGCGGCCACCCGGCCCTTCCCGTTGATCGCCTCGGACGCCGTGGCGACCGAGACCCCGGCCTCCCGGGCGACGTCCTTGATGGTGATGCGTCGCGGTGTCATGGGACCTCGGTCTCGTCGTCGGTGCGGATGCGGCGCGCGAGGCCCGCGGGCGTCTCCTCCACCTGAGCAGAGATCGGCGGCACCGTCAAGCGCCGTGCGCGAGGCCTCGGCGGGCGCGCCAGGGATGTCCTCAGGATAGGCGCGCGCCGCGCACCGTGCCAAATCGATTCGGCACTCGGCTCGCGGCCGGGCGCCGCCGCGCAGCGCCCCGCTCGGGGCCGGGCGGCGGCTATCCTGGGCGGGTGAGCGTTGACGATATCTCCCCGGGGATGCAGAACTACCTGAAGGTGATCTGGGGCCTGCAGGAGTGGTCGGACGCCCCCGTCTCGAACTCCGCGATCGCCGAGGCGGCGGGAGTCCGCCTCTCGACGGTCTCCGACGCGCTGCGCAAGCTCACCGACCTCGAGCTCATCGGCCATGCCCGATACGGCAGCGTCACGCTCACCGAGCTCGGACGCGGGCACGCCGTCGCCATGATCCGCAGGCACCGCCTCCTCGAGACCTTCCTCGTGCAGCAGCTCGGCTACGAGTGGGACGAGGTGCACGAGGAGGCGGACCGGCTCGAGCACGCCGTCTCCGACGAACTCATCTCGCGCCTCGACCGCGTGCTCGGCTACCCGACGCGCGACCCGCACGGCGATCCGATCCCGAGTGCGGACGGCCGCGTGCACCGGCCGGACGCCGTGACCCTCGCGGCCGCGCCGGCGCCCGGGACGGTGCGCGTGGAACGGATCTCCGACTCGGACAACGAGATGCTGCAGTACTTCGCGAGCCGGGGGCTCGTCGTCGACGCGGAGCTCGAGATCCTGCCGGGCGAGCCCTACGCGGAGACCGTGACGGTGCAGGTGGGCGGGGCCGCCGCGACGGTCAGTCTCGGCCCCGCCGCCGCCGCCTCCGTCTGGGTGTCGGCCGTCGGCCGATAGCCCGGGGCGCGGTCAGCCGATCGGCCGGGGCGCCTCGGCAGATGGCCCGGGGCGCCGTCAGCCGATCGGCCGGGGTGCCGCCGGATCGCCCGGATCGCCTCCGGGATCCGCCGGACGGCCCCCATCGCCCACGAACTTCAACCCGATCACGCAGCCGATGATGCCGGCGAGGAACAGCAGCTTGAGCACGGAGGGGGCCTCGCTGCCGAGGAGCATCGCGGCGGAGACCGTGATGGCCGCGCCGAGCCCGGTCCAGACGGCGTAGGCCACGCTGATGGCGATGCCGCGCATCGCGTAGCCGAGCCCGGCCATGCTCAGCGGGAAGGCGACGAGGAAGACGAGGCTCGGCGCGAGCACGCTGAAGCCGTGGGCCTCGTGCAGGGCGAGCGCCCAGACGGCCTCGAGCGCGGCGCTCACGAGCAGCACGATCCAGTGGCTGCCGCGCGCGGCCTTCGTCTCGGGGACGGCCGCGGCGGCCGTGGAGGCGGGCCGGACGGCGCGTCGACGCAGGAACCCGGCCATACTCAGCTCACCGCCTTGAGCCCGACGACGCAGGCGATGAGCCCGAGGAGCAGCAGCACCTTCGCGACGGAGGCGCGATCCTGCTTCGTCGCGATGGCCCACGCGGCCGTCAGCACCGCTCCGATCCCGACCCAGACCGCGTAGGCCGTGCCGACCGCGATGGACATCATCGCGTAGGAGAGCCCCGCGATGCTCGCCACCATCGAGACGAGGAAGATCACGCTCGGCCATAGCCGCCGGAATCCCCGTGACGCGTCGAGCGCCGTCGCCCAGACGGCCTCCAGCATCCCGCTGATGATCAGGACGATCCATGCCAGGGACATGACTGCACCTCTCTGGCAGTCGTCAGTGGGCGGGTACTGCTCCCTCGTCCGCATCCCGTCGCTGCGGGATCGCCTCCAGTGTCGCACATCGGGGGCGGACGCGTGCCCAGGGAATGCCCAGCGGTCGGTTCCGGGAGGACGCGGAATGGACGGACGCAGGATCCCCGGGGATCGGGGATAATGGGGAGGGCGGCTCCCCGGGGACCCGGGCCGCGGAGCGGAGAGCAGTGTTCGACTGGTGGAAGAAGCGCAAGCGCGCGTCGCGCCCGCCCCGCAGGCTGCCCAGACGCGTCCTCGCCCCGGTCGAGGAGATCGTCGAGCAGGGGATGCTCGTCGCCGACGTCGCCGTGCGCATGACGGTGAAGAACGCGATCATCATGAACGCGCTGAAGAAGCACGTCGATTACCGCGAGTCCCAGATCATCGAGATGGTGCGCGCCGCCACGGAGGATCTCGCGGGCGAGCGCGAGCGCGATGCGAAGCACATCGCGCGCATGCGCGGGGAGATCCGGGACACGGGCCGGAGCTCGTGGAGCGAGTCGGACTACGGCAACGACGACAACCGCACGCTGCGGCACCGCCAGGAGGTCTACGAGGGCGTCGCGCGGGAGCTGCGCGAGCGCGCGGAGGACGAGACGTACCTGCGCGAGACCGCCGAGCGCGCGCGGAATCTCGCCTGGGGGGAGATCGGCGACTCGATCGGCGAGCGCGCGACGCACCCGTACTACAGCGGCGGGCACGACGCGGCGTACCGGGAGGCGCGCGAGGGCCGGATCCAGCAGCTCATCGAGAAGGATCTCACCGCGCTGATCGAGCAGCAGGCCGCGCCGGCCGGGAAACCCCGTCGGAGCAAGCGGAAGAAGGAGCAGTAGTCGGCGACGGGGTCCGTGCGCTCAGGCGTTCCGCAGCTCGGGATGCTTCTCGAGGTACTCGGCGATGAACCAGCAGGAGGCGCGCAGGCGTCGTCCGGCCGCCGCCTCGCCGGTGACCGCCGCGTGCGCGAGGCGCTCGGAGAGCCCCGTGCCGCGGAACCGCGGGTGCACGAGGGTGTGGTCGAAATCGATGCCCGTGTCTCCGAGGAGCCGATAGTGCGCCTCGCCGATGAGCCGCTCGGCGCGCGCCGTCTCCGGGGCCCCGGCCCCCGAGCCGTCCGCCGACTCGGCGGCGGCGTACAGGGCGTATCGGGAGCGCTCGGGCTCGTGGACGATGCGGAACCCATCCGTGCTCGCCGTGTTCTCCGCTTCGGGTGCCATGCCGCCAGCCTAGCCCGGGACCCCGCCGCGGGCCAGGTCTGCGGCGGCCGCCGCAGAGCGGGCTATCCTCGAAGGATGCGATCGACCACCCCGCGCCGCGAGACCGCCGCCGCGGTGCTCGCGACGACGGCCGCGATCGTCGCCGCGGCGTTCGGGCTCGTCGGCTGCGCGCCCGAGCCGGAACCCGAACCGGAGCCGCTCAGCGTGACCGAGGCGGGATCGGTGTACCTCGAGGCCGTCTGCCCGGTGAACGACGCGTGGGATGCGGCGGATCTGCAGATCGACCTGCTCCGGATCGAGCTCGCCCGCGGCGGTGACGACGCCTCCGGATTCGCCGATGCGATGGTCGCCGTCTCGCGGGCGAGCGGCGCCGCGGCCCGGGAGCTCGACGCCGCCGAACAGAGCTGGCCGGATGCCGCGTCCGAGGAGATCGCGGCGGTGCGGAAGACGCTCGCGCAGGACCGCCGGCAGGCGGCGCGCGTCGCGAAGCTCCCCGCGGACGAGGCGGTCGCCTACGCGTGGCAGGGCGGCGACGCGATCGGGGAGACGGCCCTCGCCGCGCGCCGCGCGCTCGGGCTGCCGGACGACGGCGAGGCCGCGTGCGCCCAGTGGCGCGCGGCGGCCTCGGAATCCGGGAAGTCGGAATCCGAGGCATCGGAATCCGAGGCATCGGGATCCGCGGCGGCCCCGTCGGCAGAGCCCGGCACGGAGGACTCGGACGCCGCGGCGTCCGAGTCCGAGGAGGACGGCTCGTGAGCGCGCCGGAGGATCGCGCCGCAGCGCTCGACGTGGAGCGCGCGATCCGCGACGCCGCCCGCGCGGGCAACCGGCTCCTCGCGGGCGCCCGCGTGCAGCTGCGCCTCGCACCCGGTCGGCGGCGGGAGCTCCTCGCCGGCGCCCTCGCACGCATGGGGGCCCGGATCCTCGACGCGCACGGAACCGGAGGCCGCGATGACGCCGCCGTCCGTGCGCGCACCGGCATCGACGTCGTCTTCGTCGATGCGGCGGCCGAGGCGGAGATGGCCGCCGAGGCGTCCGCGGCCGCTCCGGACGACGTGGCCGCTCCGGACGACGCGCTGGCCGCGTCGGCGGTGGCGACCGACGCGCCCGGAGCGCTGCCGCCGACCATCGTGCGCGTGCCCGGCGGGGCGCGTCCTCTGCGGGGGGCGGACGCCCGTGCGCGCATCGACTGGGCGTCCCGCGGCATGCCCGCGACGGCGGGGCTCCTCGCGGCGCTCCGCGAGGAGCTCGGCGGGCGCGGGATCCGTCTCGGCGTGAGCCTCGTCCTCGAACCGAAGACGGCCGCCTTCGCCGCAGCCCTCGCACGCGCCGGCTGCGAGGTCGCCGTCTTCAGCGCCGTGAGCGAGACGGACCCCGAGGTCGCCGCCGCGCTCGCCGCCGAACCCGGGGTTGTCGTCTTCGCCCCGACCGAGCCCGTGGACGCCGCCGCCGCGGGCGTCGACGCCGCCGCCGACGCGGCCGACCTCGCCGCCGACGCCTCGGCCGTCGACGCGGCGCACGCGGCGGCGATCCTCGATTGGGCGCCCGAGTACCTCATCGACGACGGGGCGCATCTGATCCGGCTCGCGCATACGGAGCGGCCGTCGGCCCTCGCGACGCTCCGCGGGGCGTCGGAGGAGACGACGAGCGGGGTGCGACCGTTGCGCGAGGCCGCCGAGACCGGCGCGCTCCGCATCCCCGTGATCGCGGCGAACGACGCCCGCACGAAGTCCGACTTCGACAACCTCATCGGCACCGGGCAGTCCTGCGTGCTCGCGATCGCGGACTGCCTCGACCCCGCGGGCGACGCTCGCGGCGATGCAGGCCCCGACGGCGACGCGCGCGGCACCGATCCGGCCGGCGACGCGCGCCCCGGCATCGCCGGGACGCGCTGGGCCGTCATCGGCTACGGCCCCGTCGGGATCGGCGTCGCCCGCTTCGCCGCGGCGCTCGGCGCCGAGGTCACCGTCGTCGAACGCGATCCCGTGCGCGCCCTCTCCGCCCTCCACGACGGGCACGAGGCGACGACGGCGGACGCCGCGCTCGCCCGGGCCGACATCGTCGTGAGCGCCACGGGGGTCTGGCACACGATCGACGCCGCCGGCTTCGCGCGGCTGCGGTCCGGGACCGCCGTCGCCGTCGCCGGGGGCATCGACGACGAGCTCGCGCTCGACGAGCTCCGCGACGCCGGCTGGCGATCGCGCCCCAGCACCGGCCGCATCGCGGAGTGGACGGCGCCGGACGGCCGATCGGTGCGGATCCTCGCGGAGGGCAGCGGGGTGAACTACACCGCGGCGGAGGGCAACCCCATCGAGGTCATGGACCTCTCCTTCGCCACCCAGGTCTCGGCGCTCCTGCGGCTCGTCCGCGCCGACGCGGCGGGCCGGCCGTTGCCGGCCGGCGTGCACGCGCTCGACCGCGCGGACGAGGAGCGGGTGGCGCGCGCCGCGCTCGCGGCGCGCGGCGGCGGTGCCGAGGCGAGCCCGGACGGTGCGCGGCCGGGCGGAGCCGCCCAGGAGTGGACGGTCCACCGCTACCGGCGCGGCAACTAGACTCGTGGGGGTGAGTGCCGTTCCCGAAACCGTCGTCTACAGCGCGGACCTCGTCTTCCCCGTCACCAGCCCGCGGATCCAGGACGGCGCGGTCGCGGTGCGGAACGGACGGATTCTGCACGTGGGCGATCGGCGCTGGGTGCGCGAGACGCTCGCCGCGCGCGGCGCGGCGTTCACGGAGGAGCACTGGGAGGGCGTGCTCGCCCCCGGGCTCGTGAACGCGCACACGCACCTCCAGTACACCCGCATGGCCGAGGTCGCGGCGGCCCGCACCTACCGGGGCTTCGACGACTGGGGCGACGCCTTCGACGCCGCGTACGAGCGGGACGGGCACGACTGGGCCGCGGCGGCCGCCGAGGGCGCGGCGCAGAGCCTCGCCGCGGGGGTCACGGCGGCCGCGGACGTGGTGACCGATCGCGAAGCGCTCGGAGCCCTGCACGCGGCGGGGATGCACGGCATCGCCTACTGGGAGGTCTACGGTGCGAGCAACGCCGACTGGGACGCCGCGGCGCGCGAGTCGGTCCGCGAGCAGATCCGGAGCATCCCGACCCCGCCCGGAGCCGGGGTGTCGCCCCACGCGCCCTACTCCCTCGAGGTGCAGCCGCTGCTCGAACTCCCCGACATCGTCCGCGAGGAGGGGCTCCGACTGCACATCCACCTCGCCGAGGCGCACATGGAGCGCGAGTTCGACGGCATCGACGGCTACGTCGGCGCCGGGCCCGGGGGGCACGGGGAGTGGCCCGAGCTCGCCGCCGACAGCTTCCGAGCGCTGCGATCGCACGGCATCGGCGTCTCCTCGACGCAGTTCGTCGACCACCTCGGGGTGCTCGGCCCCGACTGCCACATCGCGCACGGCGTCTACGTCAGCGCCGCCGATCGCGCGCTGCTGCGCGCCCGGGGGACGAGCGTCGCGCTCTGCCCGCGCTCGAACGAGGTGATCGGGCTCGACATGCCGCCGGTGGCCGCCTACCTGCGCGAGGGCAACCCGATCGCGGTCGGCACCGATTCGCTCTCGTCCTCGCCCTCGCTCGACCTGCTCGCGGACGTCGCGGCGCTGTACCGGGTCGCGCGGGCGCAGGGCTATCGCGGCGACGATCTCCACCAGCGCCTCTTCGCCGCGGCCACGCTCGGCGGCGCCGCGGCGCTCGGGCTGAACGTCGGCAAGCACCGCGTCGGCCAGCTCGGCGTCGGCGCCGTCGCCGACCTCGCCTGCTTCGCGGTGGACGCGCGGAACCCCGACGCGGCCCTCGCCGAACTCGTCGAGGACGGAGCCGGGCGCGCGCGGCGCACGATCGTGGGCGGAGCCACCCGATTCGACGCCCGCTGAGCGCGCCGGAGCCCCGGGTGCCGGCCGCCCGGAGGAGCCGGGGCCGCGATCCGTCGCCCGTCAGCGCCCGCCGTGCGGCGATGCGCGACGGTCCGTGACGGCGGGTGAGGCGTGACGGCGGGTTAGGCGTGACGGCGCGTGAGGCTGCGTGACGGCGCGTGACACCGGGCGCGCGCGCCGCGCGCGACTCTCGTAGAATGGTCGCTGATCGCCGCGGGCCCCGGCCCGTGCCCCTCCCCACGCCTAGGAGCTCCCATGTCACGCACCTCCCGTCTCGCCGCGGCCGTCGCCGCGGGCGCCGCGGCCCTGCTCGCCCTGACCGCCTGCACGAGCGGAGGCGGCGACGCCGCCGGAGGCGAGGGCACGGGCGCCGTGACCGAGGGCAAGCTCACCATCGCCACGGGCGAGCCCGCCTACGCGCCCTGGGTGCAGAACGACGACCCGGAGAGCGGGGAGGGCTTCGAGGCCGCCGTCGCCTACGCGGTGGCTGAGGAGCTCGGCTTCGCGGATGAGGACGTGGTCTGGGTGCGCACGAGCTTCGACGCGGCCATCGCCCCGGGCCCGAAGGACTTCGATCTCAACATCCAGCAGTTCTCCGTGAGCGAGGAGCGCGCCCAGGCCGTCGATTTCTCCTCGCCGTACTACGAGACGACGCAGGCCGTCGTAGCGGCGGGCGGCACCGCGGCCGCGGAGGCCACGAGCATCGCCGATCTCAAGGACGCCGTCATCGGAGTCGCCTCGGGCACGACCTCGCTCACGGTCGCGGAGGAGGTCATCGACCCCACGAACGAGCTGCAGGTCTTCAACAGCGTCGACGACACCGTCGCCGCGCTCCAGAACGGCACCATCGATGCCCTCGTCACCGATCTGCCCGGCGCCTTCTACGTGCGCGACGCCCAGCTCGACGACGGCGTCATCGTCGGCCAGCTCGAGTCGGACGAGGGGGGCGACGCCTTCGCCTTCGTGCTTCCGAAGGACTCGGCGCTCACGGCCGACGTGACCGCCGCGGTCGACGCCCTCCGCGAGGACGGGACGCTCGACGAGCTCGCGGCCGAGTGGATCGCCGACCAGGGCGCGCCGGTCCTCCAGTAGCCCCCGCGGTGTCCACGATTCCCTCCGGCACGCCCGGCGCCGTCAGCTCGCTCGAGCTCGAGCGCCGGGCGTTCCGGAGCGCCCGGAAGCAGCGCTCCATCCTCGTGAGCGTGGCCAGCACGCTGCTCTTCGCGGCCGTGCTCGTCGCGATCCTCGTGCTGAGCCCCGGCTGGGAGCGGGTGCGCGCCACCTTCTTCGACCTCGGCGTCGCCGCCGATGCGTTCCCACGGGTCATCGCCGGGCTTTGGATCAATATCCAGGTGCTCGTCGTCGCCGTCATCGGCGTGGCGATCCTCGGCACGCTGCTGGCCGTGGCCCGCACGCTCCGCGGCGCGGTGTTCACGCCGATCCGCCTGCTCGCCGCCGGGTACACGGACATCTTTCGCGGCATCCCCGTGCTGCTCGTGCTCTACCTCGTGGGCTTCGGCATCCCCGGGCTCGAGCTCACGGGTCGCATGCCGCCGCAGTTCTGGGGCACGATCGCGCTCATCCTGTGCTACTCCGCCTACGTCGCCGAGGTGCTGCGTGCCGGCATCGAGGCGGTGCACCCCTCGCAGCGCCTCGCCGCCCGCTCGCTCGGGCTGAGCCATGGCAGGACCCTCCGGCTGATCGTCATGCCGCAGGCCGTGCGCAAGGTCACCCCGGCGCTCATGAACGACTTCGTCTCCATGCAGAAGGACGTGGGCCTGATCTCGGTGCTCGGCGCCGTCGACGCCGTCCGGGCCGCGCAGATCGAGGTCGCCTCCGCCTACAACTTCACGCCGTACGTGCTCGCGGGGGTGCTGTTCGTCGTCCTGTCCTGGCCCTTCATCCGCCTCACCGACTGGATGACGGCGCGGGCACAGCGGCGCGAGCAGATCGGAGGGGTCGTATGACCGGGGATGCGAACGCCGGGGCGGGGACCGCAGCGGTCCTCGAGGTGCAGGGCGTGCACAAGCGCTTCGGGGAGCACGCGGTGCTGCGCGGGATCGACCTCGTCGTCGGCCGGCACGAGGTCGTCGTGCTCATCGGAGCCTCGGGCTCGGGCAAGTCGACCCTGCTGAAGACCATCAACCTCCTCGAGCAGGTCGACGACGGCAGGATCCTGCTCGCCGACGCCGAGGGGCGCGTCACCGACGTCACCGATCCGCGCACCGACGCCGACGGCGTCCGCGCCCGCATCGGAGTCGTCTTCCAGCACTACAACCTCTTCCCGCACATGCACGTGCTCGACAACGTCACGCTCGCCTCCCGCAAGGTCTTCGGCATGCCGCGCGCCGAGGCCGAGCAGATCGGGCTCGCCCTCCTCGACCGCATCGGCCTGGCCGACAAGGCGAGGGAGTACCCCGACCGCCTCTCCGGCGGGCAGCAGCAGCGCGTCGCCATCGCCCGCGCGGTCGCGACCGACCCGGAGCTGCTCCTCCTCGACGAGATCACGAGCGCCCTCGATCCGCAGCTCGTGGGGGAGGTGCTCGACCTCGTCCGCGAGCTCAAGGCCTCGGGCTCGACGATCGTGATGGCGACGCACGAGATGTCCTTCGCGCGGCGGGTCGCCGACCGCGTCGTGTACCTCAAGGACGGGGCGATCATCGAGTCGGGCCCGCCCGAGCAGATCTTCGACCGACCGGAGCGCGCGGAGACCCGCGAGTTCCTCCGGCGGCTGCACGACCCGCTCGGATCGTGAACGCGCCGGGAATCGGGGAATGCGCGCGGCCGGATCGCGGTTAGACTAGGACGTCTGCCCACGAGGAGTTCCCGAACGCTCCTGGCCCGGGGCCGATCCGTTCGTCCGAGGAGTCCTCCCTTGACCCCCGATACCGCTTCCGTCCGTCTGCCGCGCCACGACGCCATCGATCCCGCGGGGATGCGCGTCATCTGGCTGCTGCTCGCCGCCGCCTTCGTCGCGATCCTCAACGAGACCACGATGGCGATCGCCATCCCGTCGCTGAACGCGACCCTCGGCATCCCGCCCGAGCTCGGTCAGTGGCTCACGAGCGCCTTCATGCTCACCATGGCCGTCGTCATCCCGACGACCGGCTTCCTGCTGCAGCGCTTCACGACGCGGCAGGTCTTCCTCGCCGCCATCGGCGCCTTCGTACTCGGCACCGCGATCTGCCTCGTGTCGCCCGGATTCGTGCTGCTGCTCGTCGGCCGCATCGTCCAGGCCGCCGGCACCGGCGTGATGATGCCGCTGCTCATGACGACCATGATGAACGTCGTGCCCGCGCACTCCCGCGGTCGCATGATGGGCCGCGTCGGGCTCGTCATGAGCCTCGCCCCCGCGCTCGGGCCGACGCTCTCCGGCGTCGTGCTCGACAGCCTCGGCTGGCGCTGGCTGTTCGGCATCATCCTCCCGATCGCCGTCGTCGCGCTGGCGCTCGGCGCGAAGTGGATGACGAATCTCGGGGAGACGACGCACGCGCCGATCGACGTGCTCTCGATCGTGCTCTCCGCGCTCGCCTTCGGCGGCATCGTGTTCGGCCTCAGCCAGCTCGGCGGCGGCGGTCACGGCGGCTCCGCCGGGGGGTCGACCGCCGCGGTCGTCCCGCCGTGGGCCGTCATCGCCGGCGGCGCGGTGTTCCTCGCGCTCTTCGTCTGGCGGCAGCTCGCGCTCCAGAAGCGCGACGACGCCCTGCTCGACCTGCGCGTGTTCACCTCGCGCAACTTCGTGCTGTCCGTCGTCATCATGACCGTGGTCGCGCTGTCGATGTTCGGCACCTTCTCGCTGCTGCCGATCTACCTGCAGAACGTGGCCGGGCTCGACCCGACGGCGGCGGGCCTCGTCCTGCTGCCCGGATCGGTCATCATGGGTCTGCTCGGCCCGGTGATGGGTCGGATCTACGACGCGCGCGGGCCGCGCACCCTGCTCGTGCCCGGTACGATCCTCATCGCCGCCGCCATGTTCACCTACTCGACCGTCGGCACCCACACCCCGATGTGGTTCCTGATGCTCGTGCAGATCGCGATGTCCCTGGGCCTCGCCGGCTCGTTCACGCCGCTCTTCTCGGCCTCCCTCGGCTCGCTCGACCGTTCGCTGTACTCGCACGGCTCGGCCGCGCTGAACACGCTGCAGCAGGTCGGCGGCGCCGCGGGCACGGCGGTGCTCATCTCGATCTACTCGCTCGCGCTGCACCGCGGCGAGGCGGCGGGGCTGTCGACGGCCGATGCCGGATCGCCCGGGGCGCAGACGGCGTTCTTCACGGCGGCGTGCATCGCCCTCGTGCCCGTCGTGCTCTCCTTCTTCATCACGAAGCCGGTCGAGACGGAGGGCGGCGCCCACGGCGGGCACTGAGCCGAAGCGGGCGCCGAGTCGGCCGGCGGCGGGCCGTTCGGCGCCCGTCGTCAGCCGAGGGCGCTGATCGAGCGCCGCACCGCCTCGGCCAGCTGGCGCACCGCGGCGGACGGCCCGCCCGGTCCGGCCGGGGCGGCGAGGATCAGCTCCCGGGCGAAGCGCGGATCCTCGATCGGACGCAGCACCACGCCCTCCGGGGGCCGCGTGCCGAGCAGGCTCGGCACGATCCCGACGGCGAGTCCGGCGGCGATGAGCCCGAGCACGACGGAGTAGTCGTCCGTGCGGATCGCGACCTCGATCTGGTGGCCTTCGGCGAGGAAGACCTCGCGCACGAGGTCGTCCAGAGTGTCGCCGGGCGTCGAGCCCATCACCCAGCTGTCCCCCGAGAGCGCGAGCATCGCCTCGCGATCGAAGCTCTGGCGCTGCGCGGCGGGGTGCTCCTCCGGCAGCGCGAGCTGCATCGGATCCGTGAACAGGCGCGTCGTGTGCACCTCCGATCGGAAGGGCAGCTGGTAGCCGACGGCGGCGTAGACGAGGGCGGCGTCGAGCATGTGCTGGTTCACCCGCGTGACGAGCGGGGAGACCTCCTCGAGCGTCGCGTCGAGCTCGATCCCGAGCTCCCTGGTCCGCGTCGTGATGCCGGGGAGCAGGCGCGCGGCCGCGGTGGGGAACGTGCCGAATCGCAGGCGGATCCGCCCGAGCTGCGCGAGATCGCGCACATCGGTGAGTGCGCGCTCGGACAGGGCGAGGATCTCCGAGCCGCGTTCGAGCATCAGCGCGCCGGCCGTCGTCAGCTTGCTGCCGCGCGTGGAGCGCGTCGTGAGGTCGGCACCCACGAGGCGGTCGAGGTTGCGCAGGTGGTAGTCGACCGTCGGCTGGCTCCAGCCGAGACGGGTGGCGGCGCGCGCCACCGAGCCCTCGGCCGCCACCGCGCTGAGCGCCTGGAGCTGGCGGAGATCGATCACGGCGTACCCCGATTCTTCTGGATTGGGTCGCGAATGCGCCCCCTCGGCTCTAGACAGTATATGGCTCCAGGGAGTCGATTCACGGGTTCCGTCCGTGCCCGCGCGCGCGGCATGCTGGCCGTATGCTGCACCAGGAATCCCGCGCCCACGATCCCGCCGCGTTCGTCACGGCCCCCGGACCCGAGGCCCGCGGACGCGCGTCCGCGGCGCCGAGGCCCGCGGCCGCCGTCCTCGGCGCGGCCGATGCGCATGCGCCGGCGGCCGACGCCTTCGCGACGCGATTCCCCGAGGCGCAGCGCGAGGCCCCCTACGCGGACGCGCTGCGCCGCTTCGGCGATTCGGGCGCGCAGTCGCTCATGGTCCCCGGCCACGGCAACGATCCCGCGCAGGGGGCCGCGCACCTCGGCGCGCTCTTCGGCCCCCGGGTCGCCGAGCTCGATGTGCCGCTCATGATCGAGGGCATCGATCTCGGCGCCGACTCGCCGCTCGAACGCGCGCGGCGCCTCGCGGCGGAGGCCTGGGGCGCCAGGCGGACGTGGTTCCTCACCAACGGCGCCTCGCAGGCGAACCGCACGGCGGCGATCGCCGTCCGCGGCCTGGGGGAGCGCGTGCTCATCCAGCGCAGCATGCACTCGAGCTTCACCGACGGGGTCCTCCTCGCGGGGCTCGTGCCCGCCTTCGTGGCGCCCGCCATCGACGCGCGCCACGGCATCGCCCACGGCCTCACCCCGCAGGCGCTCGACGCCGCGCTCACCCGCGAGGGCGAGGCCGGCCGCCCCGTCTCGAGCGTGTACGCCGTGTCCCCGAGCTACTTCGGCTCGACCGCGGACGTCGCCGGTCTGGCGGAGGTCGCCCACGCGCACGGCGCGGCCCTCATCGTCGACGGCGCCTGGGGCGCCCATTTCGGCTTCCACCCCGGACTGCCGGAGTCGCCCGCCCGACTCGGCGCCGATCTCGTCGTCTCGAGCACCCACAAGCTCGCCGGCTCGCTGACCCAGTCCGCGATGCTCCATCTCGGCGAGGGCCCCTTCGCCGAGCGCCTCGAACCCCTCGTCGAGCGGGCCTTCGGGATGACGGCGTCGACGTCGATGAGCGGGGTGCTCATGGGGTCCCTCGACGCCGCCAGGCAGGCGCTCGTGGCCGGCCGCGAGCGGATCGACGGCGCGCTGCGCGCGGCGGACGAGCTCCGCGACCGGGTGCGCTCGGACGCGCGCTTCGCGATCATCAGCGATGGCTTCGACGCCTTCCCCGACATCGTCGCGACGGACCGGCTGCGCGTGCCGATCGACGTCTCCGGGCTCGGGCGCAGCGGGCACTGGGTCCGCGGCCGCATGATCGCCGACCACGGCATCTATCTCGAGATGTCGACGGCCACGAGCGTCGTCGCCGTGATCGGCGCGCTGCAGGCGCCCGACGTCGATCGCGTCGTCGCCGCGCTCACGGCGGTGGCCGACGCCGCGGGCGACGCAGCCGAAGGGGAGGCCGGCGCGGGCGAGGCTGCACCCCGGGAGTTTCCCGAGCTCCCGGCTCCCGGAGCGCTGCGGCTGCTTCCGCGCGACGCCTTCTTCGGCGCGAGCGAGGTGGTCCCGGCCGCCGAGGCCATCGGGCGCGTCTCCGCGGACACGCTCGCCGCGTACCCGCCCGGGATCCCGAATCTGCTGCCGGGGGAGGAGATCACGGCCGAGACCGTCGCGTTCCTGCAGGCCGTCGCCGACTCGCCGACGGGGTACGTGCGCGGGGCCGTCGACGCCGGGGTGACCGGGATCCGCGTGGTCGCGCACGGCTGAACCGGCTGCGCCCGAGCCGCGACGCCGGCGCCCGCCCCGGCTCAGGCGAAATGGGCGATGAGCGCGCGGACGAGGCCCACCCGCCAGGCGGCCCAGTCGTGGCCGGCGACCGGCGCCGAGAACGACACCGCGCGCCGCGACGCCGCGTCCTCGGGGCTCTCCGCGCCGACCTCCGCAGCGGTACGGAGGGCCTCGGCAAGCTCCGCGGCGTCGGCCCGCATCCCGGGTTCGTACACCCCCGCCTCGAGCGCGATCGAGTCCCAGCGCGGCTCCCGCAGCAGCGGGCCGAGCACGGGGAAGCGCCACAGGGACGGCGACTGCGCGATCGCGTGCCCGACCTCGCCGGCGCCGAGCGCGAGGGTCCAGAGCGCGGCGATCCCGCCCAGGCTCTGGCCGGAGACGATCGTGTCGCCGCGCTCCCGGGATACCGGGTAGTCCCGGCGCAGCACCGGCAGGAGCTCGTCGAGCACCTCGTCGACCTGGCCGTGCGGCACGCCGAGCCGCTCCCAGCGCCGTTCGAGGCTTCCGGAATCGAGGAGCGCGATGTGCAGGGGCGGCAGCGCGCCCGACGCCGTCAGCCGGTCGATGATGCGCGGAAGGCCGAGCCCGTCGAGCCACACCTGCCCGTCGAAGAGCACGAGCAGCGGCGTCGGGCGCGCGTCCGAGCCGATCCGCTCCCTTCCAAGCGGCCGGTGCACCCACGCGCGGCCGCCCCGGGGGAGCGCGAGCTCGTCGACCGTCGGAACCGGGACGTCGGCGTCCGCCGCGGCGCGCTTCTCCCACGGCGCGTCGGGGGCGTCAGGCCCCGCGGCGATGGAGAAGGCCTCGCCGACCGAGCCGCGTGCGGTCTCGCGGCCGCGCGGATCGGCGTCGGCCGCGCCGATGGCGGCGAGCACCGTGGCCCGCCGCCCCTCGGCCGTGTGCCAGGGCGGCGGCCCCGCGTCGCGCCAGCACGCGATCCGGTAGGACATCCGCAGCGCCCGCGGGAGCCGCAGCGCGATCGTCCAGAGCCCCGAGTCCGCGAGCCGCGCGAGCTCCGCGGTGGCCGGACGCTCGTGGTCGAAGACGGGATTCGTCCACAGCAGGACCGCCCGCGCGTCCGCGGCCTCCACCGTCCAGCTCCAGATCGCCAGCCCGGGGGCGGCCGGATCGGGATCGATCCGGGGGTTGGGGCGCGCGAGCGCCTCGGCGGCGAGACGACGCCGCTCCGGGGCGTCCGCGGTCGCCCAGGCGGATTCCAGCGGGCCGACGACGCGATCCATCGTCGCGTCGCGGCGGTGCATCTCGGGTGGGCGCTCCGCATGCGCGCCGCCGAGGCGGTCGCGGTGCCGAGGGGGTTCTGGGGCGTCAGGGGTCATCGCGGCGACGGACGGCCTCGCCGTGTCCGAGGTCGGCGGATGCGCAGCGGGGGCCGGGTGCGGAGCGGGGTGGGGACGTGCGGAGGGGTGCGGACGTGCGGAGATGACGGGTCCTTTCGCGAGGTGCGGCGCGCCCGGCGAGGCTCCTCGCGTCCCGGCGCCGGCGCCGTGATCCCAGCCGTCGCAGGGGCGCGGGCCGGTCCGGACGATTCAGCAGATGAATGCGCCCTCCGAGGCTAGCGGACGCGGGACGCGCCGGGCAATGCCGGGGATCGCGGCCGGGGTCCCGGCCGCGCCGCGGATCATGAAGGCCGGCCGGCGACGCCGAATGCGGAACGGGGCGGGGATCCTGAGATCCCCGCCCCGTCGCCGCCGCGCCGTCAGACGTTCAGCGCTTCTTCTCGAAGAGATTGCCCACCAGCGTCGAGCCGATGAGGATGACCGCGAGCAGCACGACGCCGACGATCGAGATCGCGACGACGTCCACCGGCTGGCCTGCCGAGGAGAACATCGACTCGGTGTCGTCGTGGCCGCCGTGCGCGAATGCGGGGGCGGCGACGAACACCGACGCGAGCGCGACGGTGACGGCGGTGGCGATGCGGGTGCGGATCTTCACGGTCACTCCTCGGAACGGGCATTCGGGCGCGTTCGCGCACGAGACGTCACCAGTCTAGCGGGATCCGGCGAGCGCTTCGCCACGCGCCGCGTTGCGTCGTCGAGAGCGCCGCGCGGGGTCGTAGCGTGGGGGCATGGCTGAACCACGCGCGCGCACGGCGGTCGATCGCATCGCCGAGGACTGGGTCGAGACGCTCGTCGTCCATGATCCGACCGTCGGCACCTACATCGGTCGGGAGGCGTCGGGGCTGCCGGACTTCTCGCCGGACGGCGCCGACGCGCTCGCGGGGGAGCAGCGGAGGATCCTCGCCGCGCTCCTCGGGGAGACGGCCGTCGACGCGGTCGACGAGGTCACGCGGGCCGACCTCGCGGCGGAGCTGCGGCTGTCGCTCGCGCAGCACGAGGCGGGGGAGCAGCTGCGCGATCTGAACGTCATCGAGTCGCCGCCGCAGCGCGTCCGCGATGTCTTCGACCTCATGCCGACCGCCGGTGCGGAGGACTGGGAGCGCGTCGCCGAACGGCTGCGCGGCGTGCCCGAGGCGCTGGCGGGATACCGCGCCGCGCTGGCCCTCGGCGCTGAGCGCGGGCTCGTCCCCGCACTCCGCCAGCTCGAGGAGGTCGCCGCGCAGTCCCGCCGCACGGCCGGCACCGCCGACGCCCCCGGCTTCTTCGGGCGACTCGCCGCCTCCGCGGCGGAAGCCCCGCACGCCCTGGCGCTCGAGCTGGCGTCCTCCGCGGCGGCCGCCTCGCGGGCCTACGCCGAGCTCGCCGAGTACCTCGAGCGCGAGCTCGCGCCCCACGCGAGCGCGGTCGACGCCTTCGGGCGCGAGCGCTACGCGCTGGCCTCCGAGCGCTTCCTGGGGGCGAGCGTCGACCTCGACGAGACCTACGCCTGGGGGCTCGACGAGCTCGCCCGGATGGTCGACGAGCAGGAGCGGGCGGCCGCGGCGATCGTGGGCGGCGCGCCGCGGCCCGGGATCGTCCAGGAGGCCATCGCCCGGCTCGAGCGGGATCCCGCGCGCAAGCTGCGCGGCGTCGACGCCCTGCAGCGCTGGATGCAGGAGACGAGCGACCGGGCGGTGGCGGAGCTCGGCGCGACCCAGTTCGACATCCCCGAGGAGATCCGCGCCCTCGAGTGCCGCATCGCCCCGACGCAGGAGGGCGGGATCTACTACACGGGGCCGAGCGACGACTTCTCGCGCCCCGGCCGGATGTGGTGGTCCGTGCCCGAGGGCGTCGAGGAGTTCGACACGTGGCGCGAGCTCACGACCGTGTATCACGAGGGCGTGCCCGGGCATCACCTGCAGATCGGGCAGGCGGTCGTGAACCGCGGCACGCTCAACGAGTGGCGGCGGCAGCTCGCCGGCACCTCGGGGCACGCCGAGGGCTGGGCCCTGTACGCCGAGCGGCTCATGGAGCAGCTGGGGTACCTCGAGGATCCGGCGGACCGGCTCGGCATGCTCGACGGGCAGCGGATGCGGGCGGCACGGGTGGTGCTCGATCTCGGCGTCCACCTCGGCAAGGCGCGCCCGGACGGCCTCGGCGCCTGGGACGGCGAGTACGCCTTCGGCTTCCTGCGCGACCACGTCAACATGAACGACGGCTTCGTCCGATTCGAGGTGCTCCGCTACCTCGGCTGGGCGGGGCAGGCGCCCGCCTACAAGGTCGGCCAGCGGATCTGGGAGCAGCTGCGCGACGAGGCCGAGGCCCGCGCCGCGGCCGCCGAGCGCCCCTTCTCGCTCCGCGACTTCCACCGCGAGGCGCTCGCGCTCGGAGGCGTGCGCCTCGACACCCTGCAGGCCGCGCTGCGCGACGGGCTCGTCGCGTGAGCGGGACGCGAGCGGACGGCGCCGCCGGATCGGACGGCTCCGCCGGATCGGGTTCCGACGGAGCCCTCGTCTGCCCGTGCGGCAGCGGATCCGACTACGCCGAGTGCTGCGGGCCGCTCCACGCGGGGGAGCCCGCCCCGAGCGCGGAGCGCCTGATGCGATCGCGCTTCAGCGCGTTCGCGCTCGGCCTGCCCGACTATCTGCTGGCCAGCTGGGATCCCGAGACGCGCCCGGCGACGCTCGAACTCGACGTCGACGTGATCTGGCGGCGCCTCGTGGTCAGGGACGTGTCGGGCGGCGGTGCGGAGGACGCGTCGGGGCACGTCGCCTTCACCGCGGTCGCGCGCGGGCCGGGTGGGCGCATCGAGCTGCGCGAGCGCAGCCGCTTCCGGCGCGGCGCCTCCGGACGATGGGGATACCTCGACGGCGTCGAGGACTGACCGCGTTGCGGAGCGCGGCGACCGCCGGATAGGGTGGGGGCGCGAATCATCAGATGATGTCGCGCCGGCGCCGGACGCGGGCCGCGGCAGCGATCCCGAATGCGAGTGCAGCCCGTGGCCCACCCCTGCCGTTCCCGCCCCCTCCGTCCGTCCGAGACGGCCCAGGCACCCCGCGCGGGAGCGCGCTCCGCGGGGGTGCGCTGAGATGGCGCGACGCCCCCTCGAGACGCATCCGCTGGTCCTGCGGCGGCTCGACGTGCTGCGCGTGACGGAGGTGACGCCGCGCATGCGGCGCGTGACGCTCGGCGGGCCCGAGCTCGCGCCGTTCGCCCGCGACGGCCTCCGCCAGCCCGGATTCCGCGCCCCGGGCTTCGACGACCACGTCAAAGCCATCTTCGCCGGCCCCGACGAGCTCGAGGACGTCCTGCCGATCCAGCTCGCGCACGGCATCGAGTGGGTGGAGGCCCCCGCCCGCATCGCCCGCGACTACACGCCGCGTCGGGTCGATCCCGCAGCGAGGGAGATCGACCTCGACTTCGTGCTCCATGGCGACGGTCCCGCGGCGAGCTGGGCGGCCGGAGCCGTTCCCGGCGATGCGCTCTGGATCGTCGGTCCGAAATCCTCACTGGTGCTCCCCGAGCGGCTCGACTGGATCGTGCTCATCGGTGACGAGACGGCGCTCCCGGCGATCGGCCGATACCTCGACGAGCGCCCCACCGAGGCCAGGGTGCGGGCGGTCGTGCTCATCGAGCACCCGAGCGCCAGGCAGGAGCTGCCGCTCCGCGTCGGCGACACCCTCGACTGGGTGGTCGCCCGCCCGGGGGATCGCGAGGCGCTCCTCGCAGCCGCCCGTGCGGCGCTCCCCCCGGGCGACGCGAGTGCGGGCTTCGTCTGGGCGGCCGCCGAGAGCCGCGCGCTGCTGCCGCTGCGCCGCTTCCTCGGCCGCGAGCGCGGCATCGACAAGACGCGGACGAGCCTCACGGGGTACTGGCACGCGGACGCGGCGGCGGACGCCGCCTTCCCGCCTGTGCCCTCACCCGCGGCCTGGTTCGCGGTGCGCGCCGCGCTCGTCAGCGGTCTGCTCGACGCCGTCGCCGACCAGCCGGGGGCGGATCGCGAGGCGCTCGCGCGAGGACGCGGGCTGCCGCCCGCGGCGCTTGCGGCGCTCCTGCCGACGCTGGCGCATCACGGACTGGTCCTCGAGGATCGCGGCGGCGGCTGGCGCATCGGCCCCGCAGGGGAGGCCCTGCTCGCCGACCCGCATGCGCGCGAGGGCTACGATGGGCCCGAGGGCGAGACGATGCACGCACTCGGCGAGCTGGCAGCGGGGCTGCGCGACGGTGCGCCCGCCCGTGCGATCGTCCGCGGCGCCACGCTCGCGGCCGAGCTCGGACGCGACGCCGAGCGGTTCGCCGAGCACTGCGCCGATGCCGAGGTGCTGCGCTTCGTCCTCGGCGGGCTGATCGCCGACCCCGTCTGGGAGGAGGTCGCGAGCGCCCGCTTCGCCGGGCCGGGTGCCGCGGTGCTCCTCGACCTGCTCCGGGAGGCGGGATGGCGCGGCGCGGCCGCGGCGTCCGGAACGCCGGCGCAGCGGAGCGTTCTCCTCGCGGCGCCCGAGTTCCGCGCGGAGACCGCGTCGGACGGTGCCGCCGAGTGCGTCGATGCGGATGATGCGGTCGACGCGGAGGCGATCGCGCTGGAGCTCGGCGCCTGCACCGACCGCGAGGCCGCGGAGCGCTTCGAGGCGCTCCGCGGGCGCGCCCGTCGGGCGATCGTCGTCGATCGGGCCCGGCCGGACGCGCTGGATCCCCGCGCGCACGAGGCGCAGCTGCTCGCACTCGCGGCCACGGGGGCCGGGCTCCGCGACGCGCGATCCCTCGAGCGGCTTGCGGCGCCCGTCGGGTGGCGGCTCGAGCGGGTCGTCGGACTCGGATGGGGCTTCGAGGCGGTGATCCTCGCCGACGCCCCGCTTGCCCCGATCGCCGAGAATAAGTAAGGTGATCCTTGCCAACATCGGATGAAAGGATCCCCGTGCACACCACCCTTCGCGCACTCACCGCCGCCGGAGCCGTCGCGCTCCTCGCGCTGACCGGCTGCAGCTCGAGCGGCGGCGCCGACGCCGAGACCGGAGGGGAGACGCCCGCCTCCGCCGAGGGCTGGCCCCGGACCATCGTCCACGACGCCGGGGAGACCGAGATCCCCGACGAGCCGCTCACTATCGTCTCGACGAGCGTCACGCTCACCGGATCGCTGCTCGCGATCGACGCGCCGGTCGCCGCGTCGGCGGCGACGGGCGTCGGCCCGATCACGGATGACCAGGGGTTCTTCCGGCAGTGGGCCGACGTGGCCGACGAACGCGGCGTCGAGGTGCTCTACCCCGATCTCACCCTCGACCTGGAGGCGGTCGAGCTCGCGGAGCCGGATCTCATCGTCGGCTCCTCCATCGGGGCGGACGCGACGGCCGAGGCCTATGATCAGCTGAGCGAGATCGCGCCGACCATCATGATCGACTACGGCACGCACGACTGGCGGGAGATCCTCGGCCAGCTCGGCGAGGCCACGGGGCACGAGGCCGAGGCCGGGCGGACGCTCGACGACTTCGACGCCTGGGTGGCCGAGCAGGCGGCGGACCTCGAGCCGGTCGCGGGTCCGGTCACGGCGCTCTCCTACAACGGCGCGGACCCCTCGATGATCTTCGAACCGAACAGTTCGCAGGCGGAGCTGCTCACCGCCCTGGGCTTCGAGTACGCGGGCGCGCCCGATGAGGTCGTCGCCGAGCACCGCTCCGACGCCTCGTCCGTGACCCCGGAGAACCTGCCGACCGCGCTCGGCGACAAGAGCGCCCTGTTCATGGTGAGCATCGAGCGCGACGGCGTCGACGGCGTCACCTCCGACCCGCTGCTGGCGAACGCCCGGGCCGTCGCGGACGACACCGTCGTGCCGCTCGGCGCCACCTCCTTCCGCATCGACCCGTACAGCGCACGCCTGCTCGTCGAAGCGGTCGTGGAGGCCTTCGGCTCGTCCCGGTGATCGATACGCTGCCGCGTCGCGGCGAGGCGGGTGCCGGTGCGCGCACCGGGATCCGCCTCGCCGCGGTGCTCATCGGCGGGCTCGTGGTGCTGCTCGTCGCGACCGTCCTGAGTCTCGGCATCGGATCGCACGTTGTGCCGCCGCGCACGGTGATCGACGCCCTGACGCACTTCGACCCCGCACAGGACGACCATCTCATCGTCGTGCGTTCGCGCATCCCGCGGGCACTGCTCTGCCTCGTCGTGGGCGTCGGCCTCGCCGTCGCCGGCGCCGTGATGCAGGCGCTCACGCGCAACCCCCTCGCCGAGCCCGGCCTCCTCGGCCTGAACGCGGGGGCCTCGCTCGCCGTCGTCGTGGCGATCAGCTTCTTCGGCGTGTCCGAGCTCGCCGGGTACCTCTGGTTCGCCTTCGTCGGCGCGGCCGTGGCCGCGGTCGCGGTCTACGCGCTCGGTACCGCGCACCGATCGGCGGCGACCCCGGCGCGGATGGCGCTCGCGGGCTCGGCGATCGCGATGGCGGTGGGCGCCGTGACCACGTCGATCCTCCTCAGCCGGGAATCGGCCTACGACCAGTTCCGTTTCTGGGCCGTGGGGTCGTTGCAGGGCCGGCCGCTCGAGGTCACCGGCGCCGTGCTGCCCTGCGTCGCGCTCGGCGTCGCCGGTGCGCTGGCGCTCATCCGCCCGCTCAACGCGCTCGCCCTCGGCGACGACGCGGCGCGCGCCCTCGGCGCCTCCGCCCCCGCCATCCGTCTGGGCGGCGGGCTCGTCGTCGTGCTGCTCGCCGGAGCCGCGACCGCCGCCGCGGGGCCGATCGGCTTCGTCGGGCTCGTCGCGCCGCACCTCGTGCGGCTCCTCGTCGGATCGGATCATCGGGCGCTGCTCCCCGGCACGATCGTGCTGGGGCCCGCGATCCTCATGGTCGCCGACGTGCTCGGACGCATCGTCATCGCGCCGGCCGAGCTCCCGACCGCGGTCGCGGCCGCCCTCATCGGCGGCCCCGTCTTCGTGGCGCTCATCCGCACGAACCGCAGGATCGCCGGATGACCGGGCGTCGGCGGACCCCGGTTGCGCGGAGCGGCGTGCTCCGGATCGCCTCGTTCAGCCTGCGCTTGGACCTCGGGGGGATGCGCCTGGCCGCGATCCTGCTCGTGCTCGTCCTCGTCGCGCTCGCGGTCTCGCTCATGCTCGGCGCCGTTCCGCTCGCCCCGGTCGAGGTGCTCCGCGCGCTCGCCGGCGACGGGGAGGAGCGGATCCTGCGCACCGTCGTCGGCCGGCGACTGCCGCGCGCCGTGTGCGCGCTCCTCGTCGGCGTCTGTCTCGGCGTCGCCGGGTGCGTCTTCCAGAGCCTCTCCCGCAACGCACTCGGTTCGCCGGACATCATCGGCTTCACGACCGGCGCCGCGACGGGCGCGGTCGCGCAGATCACCCTGCTGGGCGGCGGCGTGCTCGCGACCGCGGCGGCGGCCGTCGCCGGCGGACTGCTCACCGCGCTGCTCGTCTACCTTCTCTCGCGCAAGCACGGGGTCACGGGCGGGATCAGGCTCGTCCTCGTGGGCATCGGCATCGGAGCGATCATGGCGGCGGTGACCGATCTGCTGCTCGTGCGCGCCGGCATCGCCGAGGCGGCATCGGCGCAGGTCTGGCAGTCCGGCTCGCTCACCGGGCGCGGGTGGCCGCACGCCTGGAGCCTCGTCGCGGCGGCGGTCGTCCTGCTGCCGCTGATCGGGATCGCGGGCCGGGCGCTGCGCATGATCGAGATGGGCGACGACGTCGCGCATGGGCTCGGGATCCGGGTCGAACGCGTGCGGTTCGCCGTGCTCGTGCTCGGGGTGCTGCTCACGGGCGTCGCGACCGCCGTCGCGGGGCCCATCGCGTTCGTCGCCCTCGCCGCGCCGCAGATCGCCGCCCGCCTCGCGCGCGGGAGCGGACTTCATCTCGCGCTCTCCGGCCTCATCGGCGCCGTGCTGCTCGCCTGCGCGGACCTCCTCTCCCAGCACCTCGAGCTCGGGCTGCGGCTCCCGATCGGACTCGTGACGGCGCTCCTCGGCGGCGTCTACCTCATCTGGCTGCTGGCCCGCCGCGCCTGACCCGCCCGGCCGCCCGACGCCGGCCCTCCCCAAGATTGGACCCCCGCATGCAGACCCCCGCCCTCCACGCCGACGGCATCCGGATCGGGTACCACGGCCCGCCCGTCATCGACGGCCTCTCCCTCGACATCACCACTGGAGGATTCACCGCGATCGTCGGCCCGAACGCCTGCGGCAAGTCGACGCTGCTGCGCGCGCTCGGCCGGATGCTCGTCCCGAGCGCCGGGGACGTGCTGCTCGACGGCCGCGCGATCGGCGGCATGCGGGGCAAGGAGTTCGCGCGCCGCGTGGGCCTCCTGCCGCAGTCGCCGATCGCGCCCGACGCGATCACCGTGGCCGATCTCGTGGCCCGGGGCCGCTACCCGCACCAGAGCCTGCTCCGACAGTGGTCGGAGGACGACGCGCGCATCACCGCCGAGGCGATCGAGGAGGTGGGGATGGCCGCGCACGCCGATCGCCTCGTCGACGAGCTCTCCGGCGGGCAGCGGCAGCGCGCGTGGATCGCGATGGCGCTGGCGCAGGAGACGGGGGTGCTGCTCCTCGACGAACCGACCACGTTCCTCGACATCGCGCACCAGATCGACGTGCTCGAGCTGTGCGCCCGCCTCGCCGCGGCCGGGCGCACCGTCGTCGCCGTGCTGCACGACCTCAATCTCGCCGCGCGCTACGCCGACCGCATGGTCGCGATGCGCGACGGGCGGATCATCGCCGAGGGCACAGCCGAGGAGGTCGTCACGGCCCGCGTGCTCCGCGAGGCCTACGAGCTCGAGGCCGTCGTCATTGACGATCCCGAGACCGGGCGGCCGCTCGTGGTGCCCCGGGCCCGGCGCGGCGCGGCGCGATGAGCGCTTCCGCACCCGTCGTGGGGCTCGCCCTGTCACCGACCTGGCTGCGCGGCGAGGCCTGGCGGGAACCGGGGAGCCGCGTCGAGGAGCTCTTCGATCTCGCACCGTACCTGGACCTCGCGACGGCGGCGGAGGAGGCCGGGCTCGACTTCCTCTTCGCCCCGGACGCCGGTCATATCGATTCCGGAGCGCTCGAGCGGAGCCCGGGGTTCAGCACGCACGACCCGCACACGCTGACGAGCATGCTCGCGGCGCGCACGCGCCGCATCGGAGTGGTGCCGACCGTGCAGACGCTCGTCGCATCGCCCTTCGCCGTCGCGCGGGGCCTGATGTCGCTGCACCGCCTGAGCGGGGGACGGGCCGGCTGGAACGCGGTCACCGCGCTCGGCGGCTCCGAGAACTACGGCGGGTCCGTCCACCGCGGCGGATCCGTCGGAGTGGATCCGCGCGCCCGGGACCCTGAGGAGCGCCGCCGCCGCGCCGCCGCGTGCATCGCCGCGGTCCGGGCGCTCTGGGAGAGCTATCCGTACGATGCGATCCTCGCGGACCGAGCGACCGGGCGCTTCGCGGACGCCGCGCGGGTGCGCCCCATCGATCTCGACGACGGCGTCTTCCGCATCGCCGGTCCCGGGACGGTCGCAGCGCACCCGGACGGCGAACCGCCGCTCTTCATGGCCGGGGCGCGGCCCGAGGCCGTCGCGGGGTCCCGGGCGGACGCGGTCTTCGCGGCGGCGCCGGAGGCCGCGGACGTCGCGGCCCAGCAGCGGGGGCTCGCGGCCGCGTTCCGGGAGGCCGGGAGGGTCGAGGCGGCGGCGCGTCTGCTGCCCGGCCTCGTCGTCACCGTCGATCGTTCGCGCGCCGAGGCCGAGCGCCTCGCGGCGCTGCAGGACCGGGGCCGGGGCGCCGCCCACTGGCGGGCGACGGGGACCCCCGAGGATGTGGCCGCGGCGATCCTCACCCGCGCGGACGCCCTCGACCGGCTTCCCGACGCGCGCTTCGATGGAGCCATCGTGCTCGCCGGTGGGTCATGGCGGTCGCTGGAGCTGTTCTGCGCGGAGGTCGTCCCCGCACTCAGGTCCGCGGGGCTGCTCGAACCGGTGCCGGCCGAGACGCCGTTCCGCGAGCGGCTCGTTCGGGACTGACGCGGTCTCAGGCGCCCGTCTGCGCGGCCCGGATCCACGCCTCGACCGCGTCCGCCGTGCGGGGGATCGCCGCGGAGAGGTTCTCGCAGCCGTCGTCGGTGACGAGGACGTCGTCCTCGATCCGGACGCCGATGCCGCGGTACTCCTCGGGCACCGTGAGATCGTCCGGCTGGAAGTAGAGGCCCGGCTCGATGGTGAACACCATGCCGGCCTCCACGACCCCGTCGAGGTACATCTCGCGCCGCGCCTGGGCGCAATCGTGGACGTCGAGCCCGAGGTGATGGCTCGTGCCGTGCACCATGTAGCGCCGGTAGTAGGCGACGCCGTCGGGCTCCGGGAGCAGCCCCCACTCGCGGGTGCGGCGTTCGATGACGGCCATCGCCGCGTCGTGCACGTCGCCGAAGCGGATACCGGGGCGCACGATCGCGCGCGCCGCGTCCGCGGCCTCGAGCACGGCCTCGTACACCCGGCGCTGCACGTCGGTGAAGGCCCCGGAGACCGGCACGGTGCGCGTGATGTCCGCGGTGTAGAGGCTGTCGAGCTCCACGCCGGCGTCGAGCAGCAGCAGATCGCCGGCGCGCACGGGTCCGTCGTTGCGGATCCAGTGCAGGGTGCACGCGTGGGGGCCCGAGGCCGCGATCGTCTCGTAGCCGACGGTGTTGCCGTCGAGCCGGGCGCGCTGGTTGAAGACGCCCTCGACGACGCGCTCGCCTCGCGGGTGCGCGGCGGCGGCGGGGAGGGCCGCGAGCACCTCCGCGAAGCCCCGTGCGGTCGCCGCGACCGCGGCGCGCATCTCGGCGATCTCGTACGCATCCTTCACGAGCCGCAGCTCGGAGGCGGCGCGGGCCAGTTCGGGATCGTCGAGCTCCCGATCCCCGTCGCCCGCGGCGAAGTCGGCGAGCGGGGCCGTCGGGATCCCGAGTCGCGCGGCCACCTGCTCCAGCGAGGGTCGCGCGCCGATCCAGAACTCCCCGATCTCGGGGTTCGCGAAGAACTCGTCGCTGTCGCGACCCGCGCGTTCCCGGAAGTACAGCGTCGCGGTGTGGTTGGCGGCGGTCTCCTCGCCGCCGCTCTCCGCGGTGCCGGCCAGCGGATCCAGCACGAGGATCGCGCCGGGCTCGGCGTCCGAGCCCCACCCGGTGAGGTGCGCGAAGGCGCTGTGCGCGCGGAACGGGTAGAAGGTGTCGTTCGAGCGCTGCTTCATCACGCCGGCGCGGATCACGAGCCGCTCGCCGGGGAACTGCGCGCCGAGCGCAGCGCGGCGGGTCGCGGTCGCGACCGCGACCGGGTCGACCGCGGGCGGTTCCTCGGACCGATCGGCCCAGTGCGAGGAGATGTAGGAGACGAAGGCGTCGTCCGGCGGGGTGGTGCTGCGATTGCCGTGGTCGATCTCCGCCTCGTGGGTGGTCTGCGCGTGCTCGCTCATGCCCCCATCCTCTCACCCCGGGCGGCACGGCGGCTGCGAGCGTCGTAGGATGTGGGGATGACGATTCCCGGCGCGGCGCAGCACGGCTTCGATCTGCACACGCACTCGGTGCACTCGGACGGCACCACCCGGCCGGAGGAGATCGCCGCGGCCGCCGCCGCCGCGGGTCTCGCGGGCTTCGCGCTCACGGACCACGACACGGTCGACGGCTGGGACGAGGCCCGGGCGGCCGCGGCGCAGCACGGGATCGGCTTCCTCCCGGGCATCGAGATCACGACGAAGCACGCGGGGCGGTCGCGGCACCTGCTCGGCTACGGGCTCGACCCGGCCGCCGGAGAGCTCCTCGCGGCGCTCGCGCAGGTGCGCCGGCATCGCCTCGATCGCGCGCGGGAGATGGTGCGACGGGTCTCCGCCGACTACGCGATCACCTGGGACGCCGTCGTCGGGGCGGAGGACGCCCGCACCGTCGGCCGCCCGCACATCGCCGATGCGCTCGTGCTCGCGGGCTACTTCCCCGATCGCAGCACCGCCTTCGAGCAGGTGCTGCACCCCGCGTCCCCGTACTACATCGGCACCTACGCGATCGATACCACCGAGGCGATCCGGCTCGTGCGCGCGGCCGGCGGCGCCGCGGTGCTCGCGCACCCCGCCGCGTTCCGTCAGCGCGCGGCGACGGCGCCGCACGAGCTCGCCGAGCTCGCCGCCGCGGGGCTCTGGGGCGTGGAGCTCGCCCACCCGGAGAACCGGGCCGACTGGATGCCCCCCATCGAGGCGGCCGCGGCGCGCCACGGCCTCGTCGGCACGGGGGCGAGCGACTATCACGGCGCGGGCAAGCCGAACCGCCTGGGGGAGCGCAGCACCGATCCCGGAGTCGTGGAACGGCTGCGCGGGATCGTCACGACGCCCCGGTAGGGTCGGGCCAGGCGGGCGCCGCCCAGGTCGCCGCGGTGGGCCGGGCTCGACGGTCCGGTCACCGCCGCGCGGGGCCCGGGCGCTCCGCGCTACTCGTCGGTCGTCGCCTCCGCGGGGGCCGCGCCCTCCGCGCCCTCCGCGCCCGGGGCGCCGGCTCCGGCGCCCTCGCCGGCCGCGCCGCCCGAACCGCCCCGCCGACGGCGGCGCCGACGCTGAGACGCGGTGCGCTCCTCGCCCGGTGCGTCGAGCGATGCTCCGGGCTCGCTGCCGCCCTCGAGGTCGTGGCCGTGCTGCTCGTGCCCGTGCGCCTCATGACGGCCGGGGCCCTTCGGGTTGGCGCTCCGCGTGCGACGGCGGGTCCGGGTGCGGCCCTCGCCGCCCGAACCCGCGCCGTCGCGGGAGCTCTCGCCACGGCTCGACCCCGCGCCGCGGCCCGCCGCTGCGCGATCCTTCACGGGGGTCGCCTTCAGCCGTCCCTTCGTACCCTCGGGGATGTTGAGATCCGAGAACAGGTGCGGCGAGGAGGAGTACGTCTCGACGGGCTCGGGCACGCCGAACTCGAGAGCCTTGTCGATGAGCGCCCACTTGTGCAGGTCGTCCCAGTCGACGAAGGTGACGGCGATGCCGCTGCGCCCGGCGCGGCCCGTGCGGCCGACGCGGTGCAGGTAGGTCTTCTCGTCGTCGGGCACGGTGTGGTTGATGACGTGGGTGACGTCGTCGACGTCGATGCCGCGCGCCGCGACGTCGGTGGCGATGAGCACCTCCTTCTTGCCGGCCTTGAAGGCCGCCATTGCGCGCTCGCGCTGATCCTGATTGAGATCGCCGTGCACGGCGGCCGCATCGAACCCGCGGTCCTGCAGCTCCTCCAGGAGCTTCGCCGCCGCGCGCTTGGTGCGCATGAAGATGACGGTCTTGCCGCGGCCCTCGGCCTGCAGGATGCGCCCGATCACCTCGTCCTTGTCGAGCGAGTGCGCCCGGTAGATGATGTGCTCGATGTTGGCCTGCGCCGCCCCCTCGTCGGGGTCGGTCGCGCGGATGTGGATCGGCTTCGACATGAAGCGCCGGGCGAGCGTCACGATGGTTCCGGGCATCGTCGCGGAGAAGAGCATCGTGTGGCGGTTCGGCGGAGTCAGCGAGAACAGCTTCTCGATGTCGGCGAGGAAGCCGAGGTCGAGCATCTTGTCGGCCTCGTCGAGCACCATCTCGCGCACCTTCGAGAGGTCGAGGAGGCGCTGGTTCGCGAGGTCGAGGAGGCGGCCGGGGGTGCCCACGACGATCTGCGCGCCCGCCTGCAGCTGCTCGATCTGCCCCTCGTAGGCCTTGCCGCCGTAGATCGGCACGAGCGACGCCGCGCGGTGCTGCGAGGCCAGCTCGAGATCCTCGAACACCTGCACCGCGAGCTCGCGCGTCGGCACGACGATGAGGGCCTGCACGCCCGGCTCGGGATCGGCGCCGATGCGCTGGAGCAGAGGCAGGCCGAAGCCGAAGGTCTTGCCCGTGCCCGTCTTCGCCTGGCCGATGATGTCCTGCCCCGTGAGGGCGAGGGGGATCGTCTGCTCCTGGATGGGGAAGGCCTCGGTGATGCCCTTCGCGGAGAGCGTGTCGACCATGTCCTGGTCGACCCCGAGTTCGAGGAATGTCGTCACGGTGCGTCCTATCGTGTGGGGTGCTGCGCGCGATCACGAAGGCGCAGCGGCCGGCGCTCCGTCGGCGCCGGTGATGAATACGTACCGGGTCAGTCTATTCCAGGTGGTCGGGCGAGCGGCGGTAAGCTGACAGGGTGTTCGAGTGGATCCGTGGGCTGCGCAAGTCGACCGCCCCTGCCCGCAAGCTGCGCTCCCGCGGAGAGGGGGCCGATGCGGAGCGGGTCGAGCTCGCCGAGTTCGCGCCGGGCATCCTCCCGTTCCTCGGCCTGACCGCATACCTCCAGCTGGAGCTGTACGAGGCGGCGACGCGCGCCGTCTCGGGGGCGCCCACGCTCGAGGCCAAGAACGTCCTGGCCAGGGTCGCCGGGCTCACCCTCGCGAAGCATCAGCGGCTCACCGACGAGATCAAGGATCGCGGCGCGGAGCCGCATGTCGCGATGTCGCCGTACTCGACCGTGATCGACGCCTACGTCGAGCGCATCGACACGCCTGACTGGCATCAGCACGTGCTCTCGCTCTACCTCGTGGGAGGGCTCTTCGACGACTTCTTCGCGAGCCTCGCCGGCGGGCTGAAGGACGGCTTCAAGGGCGACGCGATCAAGATCCTGAGCACCGACAGCGGCCGCGCCGAGCTGAAGGTGCTCCTCGAGGGCGCGCTCGCCGCCGACGAGCCTCTCTCGAGCTGGCTCGCGCTCTGGGGGCGCCGCCTCGTCGGCGACACGCTGCTGGTCTCACGGGCCGTGCTCACGCTGAGCGAGCGGCGCGCCTTCGACGAGGAGCTCGTCGAACCCGTCTTCACCGAGCTCATCGCCGACCACATCCGCCGCATGGACGGGCTCGGCCTCACCGCCTGACGCCCGCGCCGACCGCGCCTCGAGAGCATCCCGGAGACCATGAGCCGCCCGTCCGTCGCCCCGGCGGCCCCGCCCCGCTGCGAGTACTTCGTCGCGGGCCGCTGCCGCTCGTGCACCTTCATCGAGACGCCCCTCGGCACCCAGCTGCGCGCGAAGGAGGAGCGCTGCCGCGAGCTGCTCGGGGAGCGGATCCCGGAGGCTGCGTGGCTGCCGAGCGTCGACGGCGGAGTGCGCGATTTCCGCAACAAGGCGAAACTCGTCGTCGGGGGTCGCGCCGGCGCCGTCACGCTCGGGATCCTGGGGCCGGACGGCGCCGGCGTCGATCTCAGGGACTGCCTCATCCAGGAGCCCGCGATCCGGGACGCGATCGGACGCATCGCCGCGCACCTCGACGCCACCGGCCTGCCCCCGTACGACGTGCCGCTCCGCCGCGGGGAGCTGAAGTTCGTGCACGTGACCGCCGCTCCCGGAGGCGCGCTGATGCTCCGCTTCGTGGTGCGCAGCGAGCGGGCGCTGCACGCGCTGCGCAAACGCCTTCCCGAATTGCGCGCGGCCGTCCCCGAGGCCGCGGTCGTCTCCGTGAACCTGCTGCCCGAGCACAGGGCCGTGCTCGAGGGGGAGCGGGAGGAGCTGCTGCTCGGCTCCTCGCTCGACATGCGGCTGGGGGGCTCGGGCGGACCGGTTTCGCTGCATCTGCTCCCGCGGAGCTTCTTCCAGACGAACACCGCGGTCGCCCGCGCGCTCTACGCCCAGGCCGCCGAGTGGGTGGCCGAGGCGGACCCCGCGACGCTCTGGGACCTCTACTGCGGCGTCGGGGGCTTCGCGCTGCACTGCGCGGACCACGCGGAGGCGGCGTCCGGGGGTGCGTCTGGCGGTGCGTCCGGGGGGCGCGTCGCGTCCGGCGGAGCCTCGCTCGGCCGTGCGCCGCTCGTGGGCGGCTCGGCCCGGGCGACCCCGGCGGACCGGGCGACCCCGGCGGACGGGGCTACCCCGTCGGCCGGGGTGAGGAGCGTGCTCGGCGTCGAGATCAGCGGGGCGGCCGTGCGCTCGGCGCGGCGCAGCGCCGCCGAGGCGGGGCTCGCCGCCGAATTCGTCGCCGCGGACGCGACGGCCTTCGCGACCGCGGCCGCACCCGGCGAGCTCCCCGAGGCCGTGATCGTCAACCCGCCGCGACGCGGGATCGGCCCGGAGCTCGCGGCCTGGCTCGAGGCCTCCCCGATCCGCACCGTCGTCTATTCGAGCTGCAATCCCGAGAGCCTCGCCCGCGACCTCGCCGCGATGCCCTCCCTCGCCGTGCGCCGGGCGCGGGTATTCGACATGTTCCCGCACACCGCCCACATGGAGGTCATGGTCCTGCTCCACCGCCCCTGAGCACCGCTTTCCTGCCCTTCCCCCTTCCCCCTTCCCCCTTCCCCCTTCCCCCTTCCCTTCCCCTGCCCTCATCAAGCGATCCGGGTCGCTCAGACAGGGTGGACCGCAGTGGCACCCTGCCGCAGTGACCCGGATCCCGGCCGCGCGGCTCGGCGGGGCAGAGATGTGTGGCTGCGAGCGGGAGGGAAGGAGCACGGCGAAGGCGGACTCCGGGCCCGCGGACGAGCGGATCGCGCGAGGGATGCGCGCCCGCGCCGCCCGTGATGCGAAGATGGACCCGTGAACATCGTGCTAGGAGTCACCGGCGGGATCGCCGCGTACAAGGCCGTCGCGCTCGCCCGTCTGCTCGTCGAGGAGGGGCACGAGGTGCATGTCGTTCCGACCGAGGATGCGCTGCGCTTCGTCGGCACGCCGACCTGGGAAGCGATCAGCCGGAACCCGGTGACGACCTCGGTCCACGAGGACGTGCCCGAGGTGCGCCACGTGGCGCTCGGGCAGCGCGCGGATCTCGTCGTCGTCGCGCCGGCGACCGCGAACACGCTCGCGCGCATGACGGCGGGCCTCGCGGACGACCTGCTCGGCACCACCCTGCTCGCGACGCGCGCTCCGGTGCTCGTGGCGCCCGCGATGCACACCGAGATGTGGCAGCACCCGGCGACCCAGGACAACGTCGCGATCCTGCGCTCGCGTGGCGTCGCCTTCGTCGGCCCCGAGAGCGGCCGGCTCACCGGCGCGGACACGGGGCCGGGGCGCATGAGCGAGCCCGACGCCATCGCCGAGCGCGTGCGCGAGCTGCTCGCCGATGCCGGCGGAGGGGCTGCCGATGCCGCTCGAGATGCCGCCGGCCCGAGTGCGGAGTCCGTGGGGACCGGTGGCGCCGCCGCGGATCCCGAGACCGTCCCGGCGCTCCCCGATGCGGAGACCTCCGCCGCGGACTTCGGCCAGATCGATCCCGCGGCGGCCGATCCGGCTCAGGCGCCCCGGCCCGCGGACCTCACGGGGCTGCGGGTGCTCGTCACCGCCGGCGGTACGCGCGAGCCCATCGATCCGGTGCGCTACCTCGGCAACCGCTCGAGCGGCCGGCAGGGCGTCGCCGTCGCGGCGGCCGCGGCCGATCGCGGCGCCAAGGTCGTGCTGCTCGCCGCGAACATCGACGACTCGGTGCTCGCCGAGGTGCAGGATCGGCCGGGCGTGCGGACCGTGCCGGTCGGCACGACCGCCGAGCTGGAATCGGCCGCGCGCGCCGCGGCGTCCGGCGCGGAGGCGGTGATCATGGCGGCGGCGGTCGCGGACTACCGCGTGGCGGATGTCGCCGAGCACAAGCTCCGCAAGGAGGATTCTCCGGGCGCGGCGCCGACGCTCGAATTGGTGGAGAACCCCGACATCCTCGTCGGCTTGGTCCGCGAGCGGCGACCGGGGCAGGTGATCGTCGGCTTCGCGGCCGAGACCGTCGAGAGCGACGAGGAGCTCCTCGAGCGCGGGCGTCGGAAGCTCGCGCGGAAGGGCGTCGACCTGCTCGCCGTCAACGCCGTCGGGTGGAACGAGGGCTTCGAGCGCGGCGAGAACATCGTCCAGGTGCTCGACGCCGATGGCCGCGTGGCGGTCGCGGCCGAGGGGACGAAGCGGGAGGTCGCCGACGCGCTGCTCGACGCGGTGCGCGACGAGTTCCGCGCGTTGAACCACTGAGCGGCGGAGCGCGACGATCCGGCAGCGGCGGCGCACCGCCGATGACCGCTGAAACACGGACGCGCCCGGCGCCGATGCGGGATCGGTCCGGGCGCGCTGCGGCCGGTGGGCCGACGACGTCGCGGCTCGGGGCTGCCGAGACCGCGGTTGGCGGGCGTGGCGGCCGCGGTTCGTGGGCGCTGCGGCCGCGGTTCGCGGGCGATCGGAGCAGCGAATTCGCCGCGACCGCGGACGCCGAGCCGATGCCTGGCGGCCGCCGCCGGCGGTGCTCAGCTGATGAAACCGACCTTCCGACCGCTCTCGCCGCCGAGCTCGATGTAGGCGATGGACTCCGTGTCGACGAGGTACTGGCGCCCCTTCGTATCCGACAGGGCGAGGAGCGCGGAATCCTGACCGATCGCGCTCTCGATCTGGCCGCGGACCTCCTCGGCGGTCGACTCGGTCTCGAACGAGAGCTCGCGGGGCGAGTGCTTGATGCCGATGCGTACTTCCACGGGTGCCTCCTCGGGTCGTGCGGCCCGAAACGGCCGCAGATCACAACATCTTCGAGTCTATGGGCGGGCGGGGGATCGGTCCTCTCGGACTGCCTCCCGTTCGCCAGCAGCGCACCGCCGCACGTGATGCGATCGGTCGCGGCGCGAGTAGAGAAGCTTCGAACATATGTTCGATTTTTGGCGTGATGCGTGAGAGAATAGAGCATGGAACTCAGCACCGCAGCTGCTTCACCCGGTCCCGAAGACCACGGGGATCCCAGGGGTGCGGTGGCGGATCCGCTGGCGGCGAGGCTCGATCGATTCTCCGCGGAGTTCTCGCAGGCGCTCCGGGACGCTGGGCTGCACGGCCCGGGCGGCTCGAGGGAGGATCCTGCCGGCGGAATCGTGAGTGACGAGGCGCTGCTCGACGCGAATCGCGCGATGGAGCGCCTCGCCCGGCACGTGGAGTACGCACAGGTCGTGCTGGCGGGACGGGTCAGGGCGGCCTGCGACCCCGCGCTCGGTGCGGAGTCGCTGGCGGCGCGGCGGGGCTGCCGGAATGCGACGGAACTGCTCAGGCGGGTGACGTCCGCGAGTTCGCGGACGCTCGCTCGGCGCATGCGGCTCGCAGAGCGCGTCGTGCCCAGGACCAGCCTGCTCGGCGAGGCGCTTCCCGCGCGGGATCCGCGGGTCGCCGCCGCATTCGGCGCTGGTGTGCTGTCGGCGGAGTGCTCGGCGCTCGTCTCCGAGACGCTGGCGCGTACGGAGGGCATAGCATCGCCGGCGCAGCTGGACGTCGCCGAACGCGAGATGGTCGCGGCGGCGACGGGTTCGGAGGAGGCGCTCGCCGTCGACGACGACGGCATGCGCGTCCTCTGCCGGGCGTGGGGCGACGCGCTCGATCAGGACGGGGCCGCACCGGACGACGCCCGGTTCGAGCAGCGACGCGGCTTCCGTCTCGGGCGGGAGCGCCACGGACTCGTCCCCGTCTCCGGCGCGCTGCTCCCTGAGACCGCGGCGCTGCTCTCCCGGCTCTTCGACGCGATCAACGCTCCGGGCGCTGCGCGGCGAGCCGTGAGGTTCCCGATGTCCGGTGCGGATCCGCTCGATCCGGGCCGCTCGGAGGCGGGTGATCCCGGGGCGGATCGCTCCGACATCGATGAACCCGAGCCCCACGGTTCCGGCGCCGCACGCTCCGACACCGAACGCTCCGGCACCCGGTACCTTGACGCGGACGACGGCTTCCCCGGCCGGTTCGTCCCCGAGGAGCGCGCGGGCGAGGAGCCCGTACCCGGCGCGTCGGCGGAGATGCTCGCCCGCACGCCGGATCAGCGCCGCCACGACGCGCTCGCCGCCGTCCTGGCGGCTGCGGCCCGGCAACCCGACGTTCCGCGGCTCGGCGGAGCCCCCGTGACCGTGCTGGTCCAGGTCGAAGCCGACGCCCTCGAATCGGGGGAGGGCAGTGGCTGGGTGCACGGGCACGACGGGGCGCTCTCACCGATCCCGCTCCGCTCCGTGCGGCACTCGGCCTGCGCGGGAGCGGCGCAGCGGGTCGTGCTCGACGCAGGCGGAGGGATCGTCGAGCTCGGGGGTCCGCAGCGGATCTTCTCGGCGCACCAGCGGCGAGCGATCGCGGTCCGCGACGGCGGCTGCATCATCCCCGGTTGCACGGTCCCGGCGAGCTGGTGCGAGATCCACCATGTCCAGGAGCATGCCCGGGGCGGGGCGACCCACACGGATAACGGCGTGACGCTCTGCTGGTACCACCACCGCAGCCTCGACGTCTCCGGCTGGGAGATCCGCATGGTGGATGCGACCCCGCGGTTGCGACCCCCGGCGTGGATCGATCCTGAGCGTCGCTGGTACCGGTCGAGATCCCCGGTGAGGCCGCCCGGCCTTCGAGGGGCGGCGTGAGGGCACCGCGCGGAGTCCGCGAGGGCAGGCGTTCCCCGGGAGCGGGGCCCGTCGGCTTTGGCACGCAGCTCTTCGGCTTCGGCACGGCGGAAATGCGGCCCCTCTCCGCGCTCACGGCTTCGTCGATGCCGCGGTTCGCCGCCACGGCGTTATGCGCGGCACCTTCGGAGGGCCGCACCGCGAGGACCGGATCCCGGAAGTCCAACCGCACCTCCGAAGGGGCGACCGAGGGAACATCCGGTGTCCGGGACCACCGGTTCGATGCGAGGCGAAGGAGCCGGTCGACCATCGGACCCCCTGCTGCTCGGAGCTCCGATGTCGCGGCGCGGACCGCCGGGCGCGGAGCCGCGGCGACGCCGGCGTGCGCTCCGTGGCGGTGTCGGACGTCGTCAGTAGGCTGTGCGCATGACCTCGTTCGATCCATCGCAGCTCCGCGTCCTGGAACTCGATCCGGATCGGCACGCACGCATCCTGGGCGCCCCGGGGAGCGGGAAGACCACCCTGCTGGTCGAGGCGTACGGTCGGTTCCTCGACCGCGAGGGCTGGGACGAGTCCTCGGTGCTCGCGCTCGCTCCGAGCCGCGCCGTGGCCGCCGATCTCCGCGCCGGCATCGGGCGGCGGATCGCGCGAGCGCTCGGCGGTACACCGGTGCGTACCGCGGCCTCGCTCGCCTTCTCCGTACTCTCCCACGCCGCAGCCCGCGCCGGGCGCGCGGCGCCGCGTCTGCTCACGGGCACCGCCCAGGACGAGGCGATCGCCGCCGTCATCGATGCGATGCTCGGAGCCGGTGCTGCCGTACCGGGGGTCCGAGCGGATCGGGCGCATACGGCCTCTGCCGGCCCGGCATCCGCTATCCCACGGGCATCTGCTGTCCCGCCGGCATCCTCGGTCGCCCAGGAACCCGCCATCGCGCCGGCTGCGGCCGCTGGCTCGGCCGCCGCCCCGAGCTCGGCCGCCGCCCTCGCGGAGTTCCCGGCCGAGGTGATGCGGAGCCCGACGTTCCGCGCCGAGCTCCGAGAGCTCTGGCGGGTCGCCGATGACTTCGCGTGGCGTCCCGCGGAGCTGCTGCGGGTGCTCCACGAGGCCGGAGCGGCCGCATCCCGCGAGGCTCAGAGCCGCGTCGCCGATCCGGGCGTGGTCGCGCGGTGGTGCGCGGGGCTCGAGCTCATCGCCGAGGTGTCGGCTCGGCTCGCCGTCGACCGCCCCGAGGAGGTCAGTTCGAGCGCCCTGCTGCGAGAAGCCGCGGATGCGATCCGCGCCGGCGGGGTGCCGGTTCCGAGGCTCCTGCTCGTCGATGATGCGCAGGAGCTCGGGGAGGGCGAGCTCGCCCTGCTCGCCGCGTGCGCCGACGCCGGGAGCGCCATCTGGGTGTTCGGCGACCCCGACATCGCCACGGGCGCGTTCCACGGAGAACGCACGGCGGTGCTCGCCCGCCTCACCGACGAGCTCCGCCGACGCGGAGCCGGCGCGGCGTCCGTGCGGCGCGGCGGACCGACCGAATCCTCCGGAGAGCAGACGGTCGTGCTCGAGACGGTGCACCGGCACGGCGCGGTCGTGCGCGGATTCGTCCGTGAGCTCACCACGCGGATCGGTGCGGCGGGAGCCGGAGCGCAGCGGGCTGCGGACGCGCGGACCCTCGCGGGGTCCGGCCGCGAGTCCGGCACGACCAGGGAGGGCCGTGAGGCCGGCGCGGATCGCGCGCTCGGCGCGATCACCCGCGGCCGCGCCGTACCCGGCGGCGCCATCGCCCGCGGTGACGGGGACGACACGGTCGAGTTCGCCGTCGCGGCATCCCCGGCCGAGCAGCTCGGGATCATCGCGCACCGGCTCCGCGCGCGGCACCTCGGCATCGCCGATCCGGCGAAGGCCGGCGATGATTCGGCAGGGTCCGGCGCCGATCCGGCGGAGCCCAGCGCCGATCCGGCAAAGTCCGGCGCCGATCCGACGGAGCTCGGCACCGATCCGGCGGAGCCCGGCGATGGCCCGGCGGGGCATGAGCCCGCCTCGGCGGATCCCGGCGACGCACCGGCGCGCGCGGCGTTCTCGACCGGGAACCGGCCCGTCGACTGGAGCGAGATGGCGGTCATCTGCCGGAGCCGCGGCGAAGCGGCGCGCGTGGCGCGCACCCTCGCCTCCCACCAGGTGCCGACCGGCCTCGCCGCTGGGGGCATCGTGCTGCGCGAGCATCAGATCGTGCGCGAGCTCGTCGCACTGCTGCGGCACGCCCTGGGCATCGAGGAGCTCGCACCCGAGGGTGTGCTGCGGATCGTCGGGGGAGCGATCGGCGGCCTCGATCCCGTTGCCGTCCGTCGTCTGCGCGGGGCGCTCGTGCTGCAGGAGCGCCGAATGGCCAGGGACGAGGATCGCGCCGTCCGTGACGTCGACGCGCTCGTCGCCGACGCCTTCTCGGCACCGGGGGAGCACCCCGTCGTCGATAGCTCCGGCGGGCGCGCCCTCCGCCGGCTCGGACGCGTCGCCGCGGCCGGAGCCCGGGTGCACGCGGCAGGCGGAACACCGCGCGAGACGCTGTGGGCGATCTGGGACGGCACGCGTCTGGCGGAGCGCTGGCAGCATGACGCGCTCGACGGCCGCGGCGTCCGCGCGGACGACGCGCATCGCTCGCTCGACGCCGTCCTCGGGCTGTTCTTCGCGCTGCAGCGCCATGAGGAGCAGGACAGCGAGCAGCCCATCACCGAGCTGCTCACGGAATTGCTCGCCAGCACCGTCCCGGAGGACACGCTGGCCCGGCGCAGCGAGCGCGCCGCGGTAACGGTGACGACGCCGCAGGGCACCGTCGGCCGCGAGTTCGCGATCGTGGCCGTCATCGGCGTGCAGGACGGCGCCTGGCCGAACCTCCGCGCGCGCGGTTCGCTGCTCGGTACGGCCGCACTCGAACGATGGCTGCGCGGCGGCGAGGCCCTGCCCCCCGCGCGTCGCGACACCGTGCACGATGAACTGCGGCTCTTCGCCCAAGCCTGCGCCCGCACCACGGGGGAGCTCCTGGTGGTCGCCGTCGCCGACGAGGATCAGCACCCGAGCCCCTTCTTCGGCTTCGGCGCGGCCCATCGACGGGACGGGCTGCCGAGCGTGCGTCTCACGCTGCGCGGTGCCACCGCGGAGATGCGTCGACGGCTCACACGGGATCCTGACGACGAGGCGGCCCTCGCCTCGCTCGTGGCGCTCGCCCGCGACGAGGTGCCGGGCGCCAGACCGGAGGAGTGGTACGGCATCCTGCCGCCGAGCACGGAGGCGCCGCTCCACGATCTCACGGACCCCGACGAGCGCGTGCCGGTCAGCCCCTCGCAGCTCGAGCGCGCCGAGACCTGCGCCCTCGACTGGGCGATCTCCCGCCTCGGCGGCGGTGGCGGCGGCGTGCAGGCGAGCCTCGGCACGCTCGTGCACCACGCCCTCGAGACCGCCGGGGACCCCGACCCCGAGGCGCTGCTCGACGCCGTCTTGGCGGAGTGGGGGAAGCTGCCGTTCGACGCGGACTGGGAGTCGGAACGGGCGAAGCGCCTCGCCGCCGCGATGACGAGCGGGCTGGCCGCCTATCTCCGAGATTTCGCGGGGTCGGACCGCCGGCTCATCGGCACGGAGGCCCCGTTCCGGATCCCGCTCGATCACGCGGAGCTGCGCGGCATGGCCGACCGCCTCGAACTCAGGCAACGGGCCGACGGCGGGGCCGAGGTGACGGTGCTCGACCTCAAGACCGGGCGCGCACTCCCGTCGAAGGCGCAGGCCGAGACGCACGCGCAGCTGCAGGCGTACCAGCTCGGGATCGAGTTCGGCGCGTTCGTGCTCGGAGACGACGCGGTCGACTCGGCCGGGCCCGAGGTTCCGGCGGAGCCCATCGGTCCGACCGGTCCCGCAGCTCCGGAGGGGCCCGCCGCTCCGGAGGAGACCATGGATCCGGCCGTGCCCGCGGCTCCTGCCGCGCCGGCTGTCCCAGTCGGTCGGGTCGGGCGCGCGGGGTCCGCCGCGGTCGCGCCGGCCGAGGCGGCGGCGCTGCTCGCGGCGGCGCGCAGCGGCGGCGCGCGGCTGCTCTACGTGCACCCGGACGCCGCCAAGGCCGCCGGCTACGTCGAACGTGTCCAGGAGCCCATCGATGCGGCGGCGCGCACGGAGCTCCTCGAACGCGTCGAGCGCATCGCAGAGGTTATGGCCGGCGGGGCCTTCACCGCGCGCGTCGAGCATCACTGCTCGGATCCGCACCAGCCCGGCGCCTGCCGGCTCCACATCATTCGGGCGGTGAGCCACCCGTGAACGCCGCGTCCGCCGCGACCGTCGTCTTCTCCGCCGCGCGCATCGCCGAGATCCTCGCGGAACCGCCGAAGCCGCCCCTCCTCCCGACGCCGGAGCAGACCGGCGTCATCGAGCATCCGCTCGGCGGCAGCGCACTCGTCGTCGCCGGTGCGGGCAGCGGCAAGACCGAGACCATGGCGAACCGCGTCGTCTGGCTCGTCGCCAACGGACTCGCGGCCCCCGACGCGGTGCTCGGGCTCACCTTCACCCGGAAGGCCGCGGGCGAACTGGGCGAGCGCATCTCCGGCCGGCTCGCCGTCTTCGTCGCGCGGCTCGAAGACGCCGCCTCGCGCGGCCTCCTCGCACCGCGTGAGGGAGCCCGGGCGGCGGAGCTCGCAGAACACATCGGGGACGGCCTCGACATGCCCGAGGTGAGCACCTACAACGCCTTCGCCTCGGGCGTCCTCCAGGAGTTCGGGATCGCCGCGGGAATCGCGCCGGGCGCGGCGGTCATCGACGAGGCGACGGCGTGGCGGATCGCACGCGAGGTGATCCTCGCGAGCCGAGACCCGGAACTCCCGACGAGCACGCTCTCGACCGCTCAGCTCGTCCGCCACGTGCTCGGCCTCGATCACGCGGTCTCGGACCACCTGAGCTCGCTCGACCGCGTGGATCAGGTGGTCGCCGAGTTCGGCCGTGCGCTTGCTCTGCCCTACGACGAGAAGGAGCGGGACCGCGGCAGCGCCAGCGGCAAGGTCTACGCTCCGGTGCGCGACGCGGTCGCCGCGCTCGCCGAGACGCCGCTCATCACCCGGCTCGCCCGCGCCTACGCGGAGGAGAAGCAGCGACGCGGGGTCATCGAGTTCTCGGATCAGCTCGCCTCAGCCACCCGCGCGCTCGAACGCTCGCCCGAGGGGGTCTCGGTGCTGCGCCGGCGCCACCGGGCGGTGCTGCTCGATGAGGTCCAGGACACCTCGGTCGGGCAGACCCGATTCCTCTCGATGATCTTCCGCGGCGGGTCGGTGATGGCCGTCGGCGACCCGCACCAGTCGATCTACGGCTGGCGCGGGGCCTCCGCTGCAGGCTTGCGCTCCTTTCACGCCGACTTTCGCGGCGGTGGTCGAGGCACCGGCAGCGAGCGGGGCACCGGCACCAGTCGGGACGCCGGCATCGAGCGGGACGCCGGCACCGGCCGAGGCGGTTCCGGAGGAAGCGTCGGCGGTCGGCCGGGCGACGCATCGGGCGACGGTCCCGTTCCGCCGGCCACGCTGACGCTCTCGACGAGCTGGCGGAACCCCCGTGAGGTGCTGGACGTCGCCAACGCGATCGCCGCGCCCCTCGTCGCGGAGGCCGCGATCCCGGTCCCCGAACTGCGGCCGCGGCCGGGCGCGGAGAGCGGGAGCGTCGAGTGGGTCTACCCGGAGACCGTGCACGAGGAGCGGCTCGCCGTCGCCGAGTGGATGCGGGCGGCGCGCGCGGCGCACCTCGCCGAGCACGGTGCACCGCCGAGCGCGGCCGTGGTCTTCCGCAAGCGCAGCCCGATGGCCGCCTTCTCCGCCGCGCTCTCCGATGCGGGGGTGCCCAATCGCATCGTCGGACTCGGCGGCCTGCTCACGACGCCGGAGGTCACCGACGTCGTGAGCGCGCTGCGCTGCATCTGGTACGCGGATGCCGGCGGCGACCTCATCCGTCTGCTCGCGGGCCCGCGCTTCCGGATCGGGGTGAGGGATCTCGCCGGGCTGCGCGACGCCGCCCGCTGGTTCGCCTCCCGCGACGTGTCGCTGCGACCGCTCGATGCGGCCGACCGCGAGGCGGACAGCGTGCTGCAGGATCCGGACCGCGACGTCACGCTCATCGACGCGCTCGACCGGATCGCCGAACTGCGCACGCTCGACCACGGCGCGCTCGCGGGCATCGGCGAGATCGGACGCGAGCGGCTTCGCGAGGCCGGACGCGTCCTGCAAGCGCTCAGACAGCGCGTCGGAGGACCGATCGGGGAGCTCATCACGCAGGTGGTGCACGCGCTCCGGATCGACATCGAACTCGACGCCAACGAGGCCCGGCTGCAGGCCGGCACGGCCGCCGCGCACGCCAACCTCGACGCCTTCGTCGAGCTCGTCGAGGGCTACCTCGCCGTGGACACCCGGGGCACGCTGCCCTCGCTGCTCGAATGGATCGAGCGCGCCGTCGAGGCGGACGAGACGGCGGAGCACGTCGCCGCTCCCGAGCCCGGAACGGTGCAGCTCATCACGGCGCACGGCTCCAAGGGGCTCGAATGGGATCTCGTCGCGGTGCCGAGGCTCGTCGCGGGGGAGTTCCCCGGAACCCCGCGCTCCGGAGCCGGCTGGCTGCGCACCGGCGAACTGCCGGACGAGCTGCGGGGCGACGCGGCGGCGCGGCCCGCGCTCGACTGGCGGCTCGCGGACACGCAGAAGGAACTGCGGGATCGCATCTCCGAGTACAAGGAGGGCCTGCGTCGCGCCCACGCCGAGGAGGAGCGGCGGCTCGCCTACGTCGCCGTGACGCGTGCGGCGGAGCGGCTCTTTCTCAGCGGGTCGTTCTGGGGCGGGCAGACCAGACCGCGCCCGCCGTCACCGTATCTCGTCGAGCTCCAGGAGGCCGGGCTGATCACCGGACTCCCCGAGGCGAGCGCTCACGAGACCGATCCGAGCGAGCACGCCGAGCTCACACTGCAGTGGCCGCTGGATCCGCTCGGCGACCGCGCTCCGCGGGTGCGTCGCGCGGCGGAGCGGCTGTCCGCGGTCCTGGCGCAGACGGAGGGGTCGCGCGGCGGCGCCGGCGCTGCGGACCGCGCCTCCGCAGGGATCGGCGCTGCGGACCGCGCCTCCGCAGGCATCGGCGCTGCGGACCGCGAGTCTGCAGGCATCGGCGCTGAGGATCGCGCCGCCGTCGGCATCGATCCGACCGTCCGCCTGCTGCTTGCGGAGCGTCGCGCGCAGCAGCGGGCGCACGCGGACGCCCGACGGGCGGGCGCGGCGGGTGCCGATGCCGGTGCCGTGGGCTCCTCGGGCGCCGGGGACTCCTCCGACATCGGGGGTCCCTCCCGAGACGGACGCGCGACCGGGGCGTCGCCTGCGACCGGTGCGACCGGTGCGACCGGGGCGTCGGCTGCGACCAGTGCGGCCGGTGCGGCCGGTGGCGGCGGAGCGCTGCCCGAACGGATTACGGCGTCCACGTTCCACGAGTTCGTCGAGGACCCCGTGGCCGCAGAGCGACGCCGGCTTCGTCCGATTCCGCAGCGCCCGTACCGTCGCACGCGGGTCGGCAACCGCTTCCACGAGTGGGTGGAGCGGCGCGCCACGACGGCGCGGGGGACCGCGCTGCCGCTCTGGGGGAGCGCCGACGACGCGCCGCGTCACGAGGAGTTCACGGAGGAGGCCGAGCTGCAGCCGCTCATCGACGTCTTCGAGCGATCTCGGTGGGCCGGGCTGCGGCCGATCGCCGTGGAGCAGGAGGTGACGCTGCCCTTCGCGGGACGCACGCTCGTCTGCAAGCTCGACGCCGTCTACCGCTTGCCTCCCGCGGCCGACGACTCGGGCGTGTCCGGCGCCGGCACCGTGTCCGGCGCTGGCGCCGCGTGCGGCGGTGAGACCGAGTCCGGCGCTGGCGTCGCGTCCGGCGCTGGCGTCGCGTCCACCTCAGGCTCGGCTGGCGCGACGAGCGGAGCGTCGGCCGCGCGGAGCGAGGCCGCGCGCTATGAGATCGTGGACTGGAAGTCCGGCCGATCGCCTCGCACCGATGCGGAGCGCGAGACCCGGTTCTTCCAGCTGGATCTCTACCGCCACGCCTACGCGCAGTGGTCGGGCGTGCCGGCCGAGCGCATCGACGTGTGCCTGTTCTACGTCGCCGAGGGCGTCGAGCTCCGCGGGGGCACCCCGCGAGGGCTCCCCGAGCTCGAGGCGATCTGGCTCGCGGCGGCCGACCGGCTCGGGACGTCGCCGTAGCCGACCTCCGCATGCGGTCGGGGCCTGGGCGGTGCCGGTGGGCGGATCCCCGAGGCGAGGCCGGGCCCGCGCCGGTGAGGCGGCAACGGGACGGTGCCCGGCGAGCGGGTCAGCGTCCGGTGGGGCCCGCCTCATCCTCGGGCCGCAGCCTGAGGAAGGCGGGGATCCGCTTGCGCGGCGCGGGCAGCTCGTCGTCCGAGATGGGCTCCGTGAGCTGCTCCGACTCGGGAGTGTCCGACTCGGGGACGTCCGCCGCCGTTGCGGCGCGGAACGACGCGTCCGAGGTGTACGCCGTGTCCTGCGCGTCGGGGACCTGCGCGACATCAGCAGCATCCGAGAGGCCAGCAGCACCCGAGAGGCCATCAGCGCCCGAGAGACCATCAGCGCCCGAGAGACCAGCAGCGCCCGAGAGACCAGCAGCGCCCGAGGGTTCGGCGACGCCCGTGAGGTCCGTGGAACCCGCCGCCTCCGCCGCATCCGTGTCCGCCGCCGCCGCGTCCGCCGTGCCGGCTTCGGCCGGGGTCGCGTCCTCATCGGGCAGCGGTTCGATGAAGTCCGTGTCGACGCCGAACATCCGGTCCTCGTCGAGCGCCTCGAACGCCGCGGTGTCGGAGCGGTGGTCGACGGCGTCAGGAACGTGGGGGACCTCGTCGAGGAGCGCGATGGCCTCGTGCTCGCCGAGCGGGGGCCGGGCCACCTGCGCGAGCATGGCTGCGCCGAGCGGACCGGTGACGCCCACCATGCGGTCGAGCATCGCGACGGCGTCGTCGACGACGGAGGCGTCGTGCACCTCCACGCCGTGCAGCAGCCATCTGGCGACCTCGAGCTCGTGGTAGAGCGCGGCACGCGTGCGGAGCGTCCCGCTCGACCCCGCATTCCGCGCCGCGCCGTAGCGCACGAGTACCCCCTCGAGGACCTCGGGGCCCGCGCCGAGCAGCCAGCACAGATCCGCCGCCGGGTCTCCGATCGAGAGCTCCGACCAGCCGAGGACACCGACCACGCGATCCTCGGCCACGCGCAGCTGTTCGGCGTCGAGCGAGCCGTGGACCATCGTCGGGCTGAAGTCCCACAGTTCTGCGCTCTCGACTGCCTGCTGCCACCGGCGGAGGATGGTCTCGGGGAGGAGCCGGGTGCGTTCGGCCCGGTCGATCACGCGCGTCGCGCGCAGGCGGAGGTCCTGGGCGGACCGCGTCGGCAGTCCGCCCTGCAGGGCGACCGTGTGCGGCAGCTCGTGGATCGCCGCGATGGCCTCGGCGATCGGCTGCAGCAGCAGCGCGTCGTCCGCGAGGTCCTCGACGGCGAACCGCTCGCCGTCGATCGCGGTCGACACGACCGCCCGCGTGTCTCCGGCCCGGGTCATCCCGAGCGTCCGCGGCACCGCGAAGGGGAGGCGGTCCCGCGGGCCGTCGGTGAGCGCGGCCAGTCCGAGGAGTTCGGCGGACTGCTGCACCTCGGCCGCCTGCGTGCGCGGGACGCGGACGAGCAGCTCGGCGTCCTCGCCGGCCAGAATGGCCGAGGAGAAGCCCTCCTCGCCGTCGTGGCCGCGCACGCCGGAGACGACGAGCCCCGGCACCGCGGAGGTCGCGAGCGCGGCTAGAGTGAAAGGGATGCTGGCCATGCACCCAGGGTATGCACGGCTCGCGCGCGACGCATCGCGCCACGCGCACCGAGCGTCAGTCCGTCGCGCGGAACGAGTCCGCTGTCGGAGGCCGCGACCTGGCGTGAACGAGAGGAATCCAGATGACCACGAATCGTCGCCCCCCGCTCTCGAGCGGCGCGCTCGACCGGGACGCCCGCACGCGGATGGATCCCGAGCGGCTCGCGGCGGCGTGGCGGGATCCCGCGGCCCGGGTCCTTCGCCTGCGCGGGGTCGAGGTTCCGGTCATCGCCGCCGATGGCGGTGAGGCGCTCGCCCTGCTGCCCGCGGCGGAGTTCGGCGGAGCGTTCGCGGGGTCCGGCCCGGAGGGCCGCGCGGGGCATCTGTTCCTGGGCCGGCGGGACGGTGCGCCGGTGTTCGGCGTCGCGGAGTCCGTCGACGACGGCGCCGAACGCGTCGCGGGGCTCGCCGGCGAGACCTGGCGGCACCCCTTCGTGCTCGGCACCGCGCTCGACGAGACGGAGCGCGAGCTCATCGCCGTGCTCTCCTCGCTGACCCGCTGGCACGAGAGCGCGCGCTTCTCCGCGCGCGACGGCGGGCTCACGGAGCCCATGCAGGGTGGCTGGGCCAGGCGCGACGCGCACGGCGGAGAGCACTTCCCCCGCACGGACCCCGCGGTGATCGTGCTCGTCGAGCACGAGGGGCGCGTGCTGCTCGGCTCGAACGCGCTCTGGGAGACGGGCCGCTTCTCCCTGCTCGCGGGCTTCGTCGAGGGCGGCGAGTCGCTCGAGCAGACGGTGCTCCGCGAGGTGTACGAGGAGGCCGGAGTCCGTCTCGGGGAGGTCGCGTACGTCGCCTCGCAGCCGTGGCCGTTCCCGCGCTCGCTCATGCTCGGATTCCTCGCGAAACTCGCGCCGGACCAGGATCCGGAGGCGCTGCGCCCGGATCCCGAGGAGATCTCCGAGCTGCGCTGGTTCAGCCGCGAGGAGCTGCGGGAGAACGGCGGGAGCTTCACCTTCCCGATGTCGATGTCCATCGCCCACTGGATGCTCGAGGAATGGGTCGAAGGGCGGATCGGCGAGGCCGCGGCGGCGCTGTCGGAGGGGTCCGTTGGCCGCTGACGCCGAGGCGATTCTCGCGGGGCTCGATCCCGAGCAGCGGGAGATCGCCGAGAGCCTCCGCGGGCCGGTCGCGGTGCTCGCGGGTGCCGGCACCGGCAAGACCCGCGCGATCACGCACCGCATCGCCTACGGGGTGCGGAGCGGGGTGTACGCGCCCGACCGCGTGCTCGCCGTCACCTTCACCCGGAAGGCCGCGGGCGAGCTCCAGGGGCGGCTCCGCGGCCTCGGCGCCGACGGGGTGCGCGCGCAGACGTTCCACGGGGCGGCGCTCGCGCAGCTCGGGCACTTCTGGCCGCAGGTGGTGGGGGGCGCGGCGCCGCGCGTCGTGCCGGGGAAGGTGCCGACCCTCTCGCAGGTCGCGGAGTCCCGGAAGCTCGCGCTCGGGGGCGAGTCCCTCCGCGACGTGGCCTCGGAGATCGAGTGGCGCAAGACCTCGATGCTGAGCATCGACGGCTACGCCGAACTCGTGGCGGAACGGCCCGTCCCGCAGGGGCTCGACGCGGATCAGCTCGTCGAGATGCACCGCGGCTACGCGGCGCTCCTCGAGGAGCGCCGGCAGATCGACTTCGAGGACGTCCTGGTGCTGATCACGGGCATGCTCGAGAGCGAGCCGCGGGTCGCGCTGCAGGTCCGCGAACGCTATCGCTTCTTCACCGTCGACGAGTTCCAGGACGTCTCGCCGCTGCAGCACGCGCTGCTCTCGGTGTGGCTCGGGGATCGGGACGACGTGTGCGTGGTCGGCGATGCGAGCCAGACGATCTACTCCTTCGCCGGAGCGTCCAGCTCGTACCTGCTGCGTTTCGGCGCGCGGTATCCGCACGCGCGCGAGATCCGGCTCGAACGGAACTACCGCTCCACGGAGCCCGTGGTCCGGCTCGCGAACCGGCTGATGCGGGATCGGCCGGGCGCGCTCACCCTCCGCGCCGTCCGCGCGCCCGGCGGCGCGGCGGAGCCGCGCGACGAGCCGCGCGCGCCCGCCTTCGAGTGGTTCGCGAGCGAGCAGGACGAGGCCGCAGGCGTCGCGGACTCGATCGCGTCCGCGATCCGCGGGGGGACGCCGGCCTCGGAGATCGCGGTGCTCTATCGCATGAACGCGCAGTCGGCGCGCTTCGAGGAGGCGCTCAGGCGCCGCGGGATCGGCGTGCGCGTCCACGGCGCGCAGCGCTTCTTCGAGCGCGCGGATGTGCGCCAGGCCGTCATGATGATCCGCGGCGAGGCGAAGGTGGCCGATACCCGGCCGCTGTTCCAGATCGTGAGCGACGTGCTCCGCGCGGGCGGGTGGACGGCGAAGGCGCCGGAGGGCGCGGCCGAGCGGGAACGCTGGGAGGCGCTCGGGGCGCTGCTCGCGCTCGTCGACGAGATGCCGCCGGGAACGGGGATCGCGGAGTTCAGCGAGGAGCTGCTCGCTCGGCAGCGCACTCAGCACGAGCCGGCGCTCGATGCCGTCACCCTCAGCGCGATCCACGCGGCGAAGGGGCTCGAGTGGACCATGGTGCACGTCGTCGGCCTCAGCGAGGGGATCCTGCCGATCGCCCACGCCGCCGATGAGGAGAGCATCGACGAGGAGCGGCGGCTCGCCTACGTCGCCTTCACCCGGGCGCGCGACGTCCTCTTCCTCTCCGGCGTCGCCGGCGGCGCTCGGGCGCAGCGGCAGCCCTCCCGCTTCCTCGCGGAGGCCGGGATCATCCGGTAGCGCGCCGGGGTCTTCCGCCGACGGCCCGTCATCGCCCGTCGACGGGCTCGTGTTCGGGGACCGGTGCGGGCCGCTTCCGCGGCGGAGGATCGGCGCCGAGTCCGCAGGCGCATTCGGGATGCGGCTCGACGGTGCGGGCCTCGGGTAGACCCGAGGGGAGCCCGTCGTCGACCGGCACCCGGACCCCCGTGACGTGCACCGCGGGATCTTCGGCGCGCCACCGGCGCACGAAGACGGCGGCGCTGGCCGCGGCGAGCTGGGCGACGGCCGCGGTCTCGCTCCGCGGGCGGCGGCCCGAGAGCTGCGCGGCGAGAGCGGGCGCGGCGGGATCGGCCGCCACGAGCGCGAGGGCCAGGCAGGTGTGGCACGGCGCCCCTGCCGGGGAGATCAGCGGTCCGACGTGCACGGCGCCGTCGGTGAATCGCAGGAGGAGTTGCGGCAGACCGGCCATGAGCCAGCGCTGCGCCCGTTCCAGCGGTTCGAGGTAGCGCTCGACGTAGAGCACGAGCTCCGGCGTCTCGCCGCGCGCCAGGTCGAGCCGGCACAGATCCGAGGCGAGCAGCGCGTCGCGGAGGCCGGGCACGTCGCGTCCGTCGTCGCAGAGCGCGACGCGCAGGCGCGGCGTGCCGGTGCGCGTCGCCCGGCCGGAGGCGACCGTTCCGGCGGCGGACCCACCGGAGGCGACCGTTCCGGAGGCGGAGGCGACCGTTCCGGAGGCGGAGGCGGAGGCGGAGGCGGAGGCGGCGGCGGTGGCGTCCGCCGCCGCCGAGCCGCGCATGCCGGCGCGGCCGCCCACTCGGACGCCCGTGCCGGCGCGTGCCGGCACCCGTTCCACAATCAGGGCGGGTCCGAGATCGGCGAGGAGGGCGTGCGCCTCCCGCATCGTGATCCCGGCGCGCCGCGCTGCGCCGGGCAGCCGGTCCTCCTCGATGCCCTCGGCGAGCAGGCCGATAAAGCGCTGCGCGCCCGCCGAGGGGAACCGCACCCGGGCGAGCGCTCGCTCGAATCCGATGCGGAGGGTGTCGGGGTCCTCCCAGCACACCGGGAGATCGGGATGCAATCGCGTGCGGTTCGCCGTCATGCCCCGATTCTTGACGACGCGTCGCCGGCGTGCGGGTTATCCACAGATTTGCGGCGCATCCGCACCCGGCCGCTGGGCAGTCGGGGCTGTGCGCGGAATGCCCCGGACGGGGCGGATTGCGATCGCTCGGGGCGACCTCGACGCCCGGTTCGCGGCGGCGCGGGGCGACGTCGACGCCGGGACCTGGGCCCCGCGCCGTTCAGCGGGCGGGGTCGCTCGGCTCGTCGTCGTCCGCGGCGGCGTCGTCCGCGGCGGCGTCGTCCGGGGCCGTGTCGTCCGGGGCCGTGTCGCCCGACCCGCCGCGATCCTCCGGGTCCGGCGCGGCGTGGGGCGGCAGCGCGCCATCGAGCAGCCGGGCGAGCGCCGCCTCGAACTCGTCCGCCTCGGTGTCCGGCGCCGCGCCGGCGAGTCCGAGGCGTTCGAGCAGCCGGGCCGGATGGTCCAGCTCCTCGGCGGTGGGCAGCAGATCGGGGTGGGCCCAGAGCCCGTCGCGGGTGGCGATGTCGCTGCGCTCGCCCACGAGCCGCCAGAGCGCCGCCGCGTCGCGCAGGCGCCGCGGTCGCAGCTCGAGCCCCGCGAGGGCGGCGAAGGCGTGCTCGGCCGGGCCGCCGGTGGCGCGACGGCGGCGCACCATCTCGGCGATCGCCTCGGCGCCGGGGAGCCGCGTCGCCGCGTCCGCCGTCACGACGTCGACCCAGCCCTCGATCAGCGCGAGCATCGTCTCGAGTCTGGCGTGCGCCGCCTCCTGCGCCTCGGTCTTCGGGGGGATCAGCGCACCGCCCGCGATGAGCTCCTGGATGCGCTCGGGGTGCGCGGGGTCGATGTCGCGCGCCAGCTCCTCGATGCGGTCGGTGTCGATGCGGATCCCGCGCGCGTACTCCGTGATGGCGGTGAGCAGGTGGAGCCGCAGCCACTTGCTGTGGCGGAAGAGCCGCGCGTGGGCGAGCTCGCGCACCGCGAGGTAGAGCGTCACCGCCTCGGCATCCTGCTCGAGCCCCTCGGCGAACGCCGCGACGCCGCTCGGCAGGAGGGCGCCCCCCTCCCGCGACGGCCCGGAGAGCAGGGGAATGCCGATGTCGCCCGCCGACACGACCTCGCCCGAGAGCTTGCCGACGATGCTGCCGAGCTGCACGGCGAAGAGCGCCCCGCCGACGCTGCGCAGCATCGGCGCCGCGCCCTGCAGCGCCCCGCTGAGCTCCTCGGGCATCTGCGTCTGCAGCGCCCGCATGAGCGCTGCAGTGATCGACTCGGCCACGGGCTCCGCCAGGCTCACCCACGTGTCGACCGACTGCTGGACCCACTCGATGCGCGAGAGCACGCGCGGAGCGTCCGGCGTCGGGCCGAGATCGGTCGCCTCGTCGAGCCACAGTGCGGCGACCGGGAAGGCCCGCATGGCCGGCGCGGGATCCGCGTGCGCCGTCCCGTCCGCCGCCACCTCGATCGCCGTCTTCCGCGTCGCCGACCAGTCGATCGTGTCGCTCGGATGCTGCATGGCGTGCTGCATCGTACTGAAGAGCCCCTGCATCGCCTGCCCGTCGAAGGGGATGCCCGCGGCCTTCGCGAGCTGCTCGGGATCGATCCCGCCCGACTGCGCACCGCCGCCGGAGAGCATCTCCCGCAGGATCCGCTGCAGCTCCTCGAAATCGTCGCCGCCCGGTCGCTCGGCGCCGTCCTGTCCGTTCGCGCTCATTCCCGTACCTCCGGATCATCCGTCGGAATCCACGCTACGGCACCCGCGCAGGATCCACCTGTTAGATTGACGCTCGCCCGGCGATTTCCGTTGCGCCGAGTGCGAACACGCACGGCGAGGAGAACCGGTGTACGACGAACGGCGCGAGCGGCGCAGATCCCGGATCCTGCTGGGCGTGGCGATCGCCGCGTGCCTCGTCCTGCTCGCCGCGCTGATCCCCTCGCCCTATGCGATCGAGCGGCCCGGTCCCGTCGTGGACACCCTCGGTGACGTCGAGATCGACGGCGAGCGGGTCCCGGTCATCACGGTGGAGGACCGGGAGACCTACGCGACCTCCGGCGTGCTCAACCTGCTGACGGTGTCGATCCTCGGATCTCCCGAGGATCCTCAGAGCTGGCTCTCCCTCCTCCCCGCGCTGCTGGATCCCGCGCAGCGCATCGCCCCCGTGACGGAGTTCTATCCCGAAGGGGTCACCGTCGAGCAGCGGGAGGCGGCGACGACGGTGCAGATGGACTCCTCCCAGGCGCAGGCCGCCGCGGCGGCGTTCGGCGCGCTGGGGGAGGAGGTCGGCACGGAGCTCGCGGTCGGCGCGGTCGCCGAGGGGAGCCCGGCCGACGGCGTGCTCGAGGTCGGCGATGTCATCGTCTCCGTCGACGGCGCCGCCGTGCCGGACTTCGCGGCGCTGCGCGAGCGGATCGTCGCGGCGGGCGCCGGACAGGCCGTCCGCCTCGGGATCGAGCGGCACGGGGAACCCCGCGAGCTCCCGCTCGTCCCCGAGACGCCCGAGGGCGAGGCGGAGCCGATCATCGGCGCGTCGATCGCGACGGTGTACGCGCTTCCGGCGGAGGTCGACATCAGCCTCTCGCAGATCGGGGGTCCGAGCGCCGGCATGATCTTCGCCATCGGGATCGTGGACGAGCTCACCCCGGGGGAGTTGCTGCAGGGACTCACCGTGAGCGGCACCGGCACGATCGCCGGCACGGGCGAGATCGGTGCGATCGGCGGTCTCGAGCAGAAGATGTGGGCGGCCTCCGGCGCCGGCAGCGATCTCTTCCTGATGCCGCTCGCGAACTGCGCGGACGTCCCCGATCGGACGCCCTCCGGGCTCCGGATCGCGCCCGTCGCCGACCTCGACGAGGCCCTCGCCGCGATCGGGACCGTCGCGGACGGTGCGGAGCCCGCCGGGCTCGAGCGCTGCGACACCGGATCCTGACGCCCGTCTCCGGGGCGGCGCCCCGGCCGTGCGTCCGGCGCGTCGGCCCGATGGTGCGCCCGACCGCCCGGACCGCGACGTCGCCGCACCGGGGGTTGTCAGCGGCGGGCGATAGGGTGGTCGCGGAACCCGCTCGGCACCCTCCTCGGGGTGCACTCCGAACAGGAAAGTAGTCCCAGACGTGACCGACCAGAACATCGACGCTCAGGCCGCCCGTCAGCGCCGGATGTCCCCCCTCGCCATCACCATCGTGCTCGTGGTGGTGCTGATCCTCGGATTCCTCGCCGTCGCGGCGGTGCTCGCGGAGGTGATGTGGTACCGCCAGCTCGACTTCCTCCCCGTGCTCACGACGCAGTGGATCGCCGCCGGAGTGATGTTCGTCATCGGCTTCCTCGGGATGGCCGTGCCCGTCTTCGTGTCCATCGACATCGCGTACCGCAAGCGCCCCGTCTACGCGCGGCTGACCGCGCAGCTCGACCGCTATCAGGAGCTGTTCGAGCCGCTGCGCCGGCTCGTGAAGTGGGCGCTGCCCGCGGTCATCGGGCTCTTCGGCGGATTCAGCACCGCCGGGCAGTGGCAGAGCGCGCTGCTCTGGATCAACGGCGAGGCCACCGGGCAGAGCGACGCCCAGTTCGGGCTCGACATCTCCTTCTACCTGTTCAGCCTGCCGATGCTGCAGGGCATCGTCGCCTTCGCGTCGGCCGCGGTGCTCATCGCGCTCATCGCCGGCGTCGCGACGAGCTACCTCTACGGCGGCATCTCCTTCGCGGGTCGTGACGTGCGCGTCTCGAAGTCGACCCGCATCCAGGCCGCGATCCTCGCTGCCGTCTACCTGCTCCTGCAGGCCGTCAGCCTGTGGCTCGACCAGTACGCCTCCCTCAGCGGCACCTCGGGCCTGCGCACGGGCGCCATGTTCCAGGACGTGCACGCGGTGATCCCGGGCAAGCAGATCCTCGCGGGCATCGCGGCGATCATCGCGATCCTCTTCCTCGTCACGGCGTTCACCGGCAAGTGGCGTCTGCCCGTCATCGGCACCGCGCTCTTCCTCGTCTCGAGCATCGTGCTCGGCATCGGTTACCCCTGGGCCGTGCAGCAGTTCCAGGTCACCCCGGACGAGAAGAGCCTCGAGGCGGAGTACATCGAGCGCAACATCGAGGCCACCCGGACCGCATACGGCATCGACGACGTCGAGGTGGAGCGCTACGACGCGGTCACCGACGCCGAACCGGGTGCGCTCCGCGACGACGCCGCGACGACGGCCAACATCCGCATCATCGATCCCGAGGTCGTCTCCCCGACGTTCTCGCAGCTCGAGCAGATCCGGCAGTACTACCAGTTCCCGACGTCGCTCAACGTCGACCGCTACGAGATCGACGGCGAGGTCGAGGACACCGTCTCGGCCATCCGCGACATCAACATCGACGACCAAACCGGGTGGTACAACCGGACCCTCGTCTACACGCACGGCTACGGCCTCGTGGCCGCCTTCGGAAATCAGCGTTCGCCCGGCGGCGAACCGGTGTTCCTCGAGAACGGCATCCCCACGAGCGGGCAGCTCGGCGAGTTCGAACCGCGCGTCTACTTCGGCATGGACTCGCCCGAGTACTCGATCGTCGGCGGGGAGCGCGCGAAGTCGATCGAGCTCGACTTCCCGGCGGACGCCGAGAGCAACGCCGAGGCCACGGCGGACGACGCCGTGCCCGCGGAGGGCGAGGACGCGAATGCCCTGAACGAGGAGGCCGTGACCGACGAGGCCGCGGCCGAGGAGACGGTCGACGAGACCGCCGCCGCCGAGGAGGAGCCGGCCGAGGAGGAGTCGGCCGAGGGCGGTCGGCAGAACATGACGACGTTCTCGGGCGACGGCGGACCGGTGCTCGACAACATCTTCATGAAGCTCATTTACGCGCTGAAGTTCCAGGACATGGAGGTGCTCCTCTCGGGCGCCGTGGTCGACGGCTCGCAGATCCTCTACGACCGCAACCCGGTCGAGCGCGTGCAGAAGGTGGCCCCGTATCTCACGATCGACGAGTCTCCCTACGCCTCGGTCGTCGACGGCCGTATCGTCTGGATCGTCGACGGGTACACGACCTCGGCGCAGTACCCGTACTCCGAGGTGTCTGACATGAACGGGCTCACGCAGGATGCGGACAACGAGCAGCGCGACCCGCTCGCCAACAACATCAACTACATCCGCAACTCGGTGAAAGCGACCGTCGACGCCTACGACGGCTCGGTGCGGCTGTACGCGTGGGACACCGAGGATCCGCTGCTCCAGGCCTGGGGGAAGATCTTCCCCGGGACGCTCACCGACGTCTCCGAGATGAGCGGCGACCTGCTCAGCCACGTGCGCTATCCGAGCGATCTGTTCAAGGTGCAGCGCGCCATGCTCGGCGAGTACCACGTGACCGACGCCGACGCCTTCTACTCGGCTGAGGACCGCTGGCGCACCCCGGACGATCCGGTGTCGAACGCCACGACGACGACCGCGACGGGGACGTCGAGTAAGCTCGCGCAGCCGCCGTACTACCTCACCCTCGCGGCGGGCGCGGACGCGAAGCCCAACTACTCGATCTACTCGACCTACATCCCGGACCAGAACGGGGAGAACTCCCGCGACATCCTCACGGGGTATCTCGCGGCGAACTCCAACGCCGGTTCCGCCGACGGCGAGGTGTCGGACGACTACGGCACGCTGAAGCTGCTGACGCTGCCGAAGGGCAATCCGATCCCCGGCCCCGGGCAGGTGCAGAACAGCTTCACGACCGACTCCAAGGTGTCGAACCTGCTGAACATCCTGCGCCAGGGCGAGAGCGAGGTGATCAGCGGCAACCTGCTGACGCTGCCGGTCGGCGGCGGACTGCTCTACGTGCAGCCGGTGTACGTGCAGGCGAAGTCCGGCACGAGCTTCCCGATCCTGCAGAAGGTGCTCGTCGCCTTCGGCGATCAGATCGCGTTCGAGGACACCCTCGACGCGGCGCTGGACGAGCTGTTCGGCGGCAACTCCGGAGCCAATGCGGGGGATACCGGGACCACGCCCACGACGGAGGATCCGACGGCCGAGCCCCCCGCCGAGGAAGAGGGCACGGACGGGGGAGGCTCCGGCTCGACGACGGACCTGACCCGCGAGGCCGCGCTGGAGCAGATGCAGGAGGCGATCCAGGATCGCGATACCGCGATGCAGGAGGGCGACTGGGCCGCCTACGGCGAGGCCGACGACCGCCTCCGCGAGGCGCTCGAGGCGGCGCTCTCCGCGGAGTGAGCCGCCTGGCGGCGAACGGCTGCAGCGGCGAACGGCCCCGACCGGAACTCTCCGGTCGGGGCCGTTCACGCGTCGGGGCCGCTCGGGCGTCGGCCCGGTGCGCGTTCGTGTCGGCGGTCTCCCGTATCCTGAACCGCGTGAAGATCCGCCAGACCTCATCGTTCGACGGCTCGCCGTCGCGCGCGACGCCGTCGAGCGCGGCTGAGGCGATCGCCGAGCTCGACGCGCAGTACGCGACGGGAGAGCTCGAGGCGCACGCGTATCTCACGAAGAAGCGCGGGCTCGTGCGCGCCTTCCTGAAGCAGACGACGTCGCCCCGCAGGCGCCCGCGCGCCGGCGAGAGCTGAGCCTCGGGGCGGCGCGAGGCCCGGTCGCGAGGCCGGCGCCGCGGCATCCCGCTCACAGTGGGTGCGAAAGACCTGGGCGGAATCGCTGCCCGCTCGGCCGAAGCGACCCGCACGGGGCGCCGCCGGCGCTCGGGCGAGCCCGGACGGGACCCCGGCAATGCGTAAGGCCCCTGATCGGATTCCCGATCAGGGGCCTTACGGTGACGCGATTCTCGTTGCGGGGGCAGGATTTGAACCTACGACCTCCGGGTTATGAGCCCGGCGAGCTACCGAACTGCTCCACCCCGCGGCACAAGAATTAACTTTAGCACGAGATCCGGGGCGATGCCAATCGGGCGCGGCTCGAGGCTGTGGATGGGGCGACATCGGCGTGATTCCGCGGATGAGTATCGGGGTGACGCGCCCGAGCCCGGGCGTGTCGGACCTTGGCCGAACATCCCCAGGAGGACGACATGTGGACATCCGCACCGAGAATTCGAGCGCGCGCGACGGATCCCGGAGGGCCGCCGGGCGTGTCGCGCTCGCGATCGGGTCGTGCCGCTCGGGGCTTCGCGAGACTCCTGGGACTCCTCGCGGCTGGGCTCGCCTGCGCGCTGTGCGCGCCGATGGTCGGCGTCGCGCCGCCGGGCACCGCGCGGGCCGAGACCGGACATCAGGATCCCGCGATGCTCGGCCAGGGAGCCCGGCCGTTCTCGATCTTCGTGCGGCAGGGGGAGTACCTCTGGGTCGACACCGACGCCCGGCCCGACTACATCCGCAGCAACACCGGAGCCGAGCAGCCCTGGAATCCCGACGGGCGGTTGTACGGACCCGCCGCCGCAGACGGGATCTGGCAGGTCTACCTCGACACCGGCGGAAACGAGCACCTCGAGGGCAATTGGGAGATCGAGGCGCGCGCCGAGGCCTCCGCCGGCACCGCCGTGCCCGGTCGGGTGTGGACGTACCGCTACTTCCTCAGGCAGACCTCGGGCCCGGATCCCGAGAAGTCCGATCTGCGCTACTGGATGATGAACGATTCGGGATACCTCTACCAGGTGGACCTCCGCGGGTATCGCGGCATGAACTCGTCGATCACCGCCGACCCCGTCGGCAACGTCACCGCGCCGGGCGCGTGCACCTCCGCCTACGAATCGGTCGACTACGCGAGCGGCAGGCAGTCGCTCTTCGCCGCCTGCGGCGGACGCTACCGCGTGTTCTTCGAGGAGCCCGCCGACGATCTGCCTGCGACCGCGGATCTCGCGGGAACGGAGGTGTACGTCGCCCCGGAGCCGCTCACCTCGGCGGAGCTGGACGCCTCCACGCTGAGCTTCGCGCCCGCGGAGCCCGGCTCCTTCGCGGGCACCTTCACGGCGACGATCTCGCCGCGGTTCACCGGGGACTACCGGCTGCAGATCGACGCCGACGGCGACGGGGCGTTCGCGGGGGACGCGGACGTCGAGATCCCGCTCTCGGCCGACGGACGGGGGAGCTACGTCCACGCCTGGGACGGCACCGGCCCGGATGGCGACGCACTCGCGTCCCCCGGACGCCGCATGAACGCGCGCATCGTCTTCGCCACGGTCGGCGAGATGCACATCGTCCAGCACGACGTCGAGGGGCGCGACGGCATCCGCGTCGTCCTTCGCAACGGTGACGAACGGGGCGACGCCACCCTCCACTGGGACGACCGCGGACTCTCCGCGCGCGACCGCACCTCGGTGACGCCCGTGCGCGACGCCCGCGCGGGCGTCGACTCGAGCGGCTTCGTCCACGGCTGGGACTTCTCGCACACCTGCTCCGAGCTCACGGAGGAGTGCGGCTCGTGGGGGAACAACCGGGCGATCGTCGATTGGGTCTCGAGCTCGGCGGACGGCTCCGCGGAGCTGCACGGCTTCGGCGGCGCCGCGTCGCTCGACATCACCAAGACGGCCGATCGCGCCTCGTACGCGACGGTCGGCGAGACGATCACCTATACGTTCACGGTGACCAACACCGGCACCCTCGATCTCGAGAATGTCGGTGTGCAGGAGACGGCCTTCGACGGCGCCGGCGAGCTCTCCGCCGTGGCCTGCCCCGGGAACGCCCTGCGCGTCGGGGAATCGATGGAGTGCAGCGCGGCCACCACCGTGACGCAGGAGGACATCGAACGCGGTGCGATCTCGAACGCGGCCGTCGCGACGGGGAACGCGCCGGGCGAACCGTCGATCGCCTCGCCGCCCGACGAGGTGCGGGTCCCGGCGGCGCAGGCGCCAGCGCTCGCGCTCGTCAAGGAGATCGCGAATCCCGCGGACGAGGCGTGGGGTCCCCGCGCCGAGTTCGGCGCGGGTGACGCGCTCGACTATCGCTTCTCGGTCGAAAATACGGGCAATCTCGCGCTCACGGGCGTGACGGTGTCCGAGACCGCGTTCACCGGGAGCGGTGCGGCGCCGAGCGTCGCCTGCCCCGGTGATGCGCTCGCTCCGGGGGAGTCGATGGTCTGCACGGGGCGCTACGAGGCCGCCGATCAGGCGGATGCGGATCGGGGCGTGATCGAGAACACCGCGGTCGCTTCTGGCGACGCCGCCGGACGTCCGGGGGTCACGTCGGATCCATCGACCGCGATCGCGCTCGCGCCCGGCCGGCCCGCATTGCACCTCGTGAAGGCCGCCGATCGACGGGTCTTCGCCGCGGGCGAGGAGATCGCGTACTCCTTCGCGGTGACGAACGTCGGTTCGGTGACGCTCACCGATGTCTCGGTACGGGAGGACTCGTTCACGGGATCGGGATCCGTACCGGCGCTCGACTGCCCGACGACGGAGCTCGCGCCCGGCGAGAGCGTGCTCTGCACCGCGACGTACGCGGCGACGCAGGAGGACGTCGACCGAGGCACGATCGACAACGCCGCGACCGCGAGCGGTCGGACCCCGCAGGGCGACGCGGTGGAGGCGCCTCCGAGCGCCGTGCGGGTCTCCGCGGTGCCGCAGCCGGCGCTCGAGCTCCGCAAGACGGCCGACCGCACGGGTTTCGCAGCGGGGGACGCGATCGCCTACCGCTTCGACGTCGTCAATACCGGGAACACCACGCTGAGCGGTATCACGATCGAGGAGCGCGACTTCAACGGCAGCGGGGATCTGAGCGCCATCAGCTGCCCGGAGGGCGCCGTGCTCGCGCCCGGGGAATCGACGAGCTGCACCGCCGCATACGAGGCGAGCCAGGCCGACCTCGACGCCGGGGCGCTCGTCAACACGGCCGTCGCCCACGGCGTCGATCCCGCGGGAGGCGACGTGGCCTCGCTCCCGGACTCCGTGACCGTGCCGGCTGTCCGCGAGGCGTCGTTGCGACTGGAGAAGAACGTCGACCGCGAGCGCTTCGCCGCGGGCGACGCGCTCGGCTACACCTTCACGGTGACGAATACGGGCACGGTCACCGCCGCCGAGGTGCGGATCGAGGAGCTCGCGTTCTCGGGGACGGGGCGCCTCGACGGCGTCGTGTGCCCGGAATCCGAGGCCCGCGCGCTGGCCCCGGGCTCGACGCTCGTGTGCACCGCCGGCTACGTCGCGAGCCTCGAGGATCAGGGCGCCGGCGCGCCGCTGCGCAACACGGCCGTCGCGGTCGCCGCGCCGCCCGCCGCGGGGGAGGCGCCGATCCGTTCGCACCCGGACGACGCCGTGAGCGCGCCGATGCCGCGCGCGTCGGTGCCGCCGCCGGGAGAAACGGGCGGACCCGCCGCCGCAGGGGCGAAGGGCCCGGGCGCTCCGCGGCTCGCCGCCACCGGCGGTGCTCCGGGGCTGCCGCTCGCGGTGCTCGGCGCCGTCGCGGCTCTGGCCGGGGCGACCGGCGTGCTCGGCGCCCGGGCGCGGCGCCGGGCGACGGACGCGGGCGACCGATCCGGGGACGCCTCCGCCGGAGTGTGAGGAACGCGGCGCCCCGCGGTTCCGGGCGCTCGGCCGCATCCCGGATGCGGCCGAGCGCCCGTCGCTGCGCCTGCCGGAGTCGATCTGCAGAGCACGTGCAGTGCTTACAAACCGAATTCATAGATTCGCGGGCCAAGCTGAGAGCACGAGAAAGGGAGCCCCCGATGACGACCACACCCGAGTACGACCCCACCGACGCCGCCCGCACCGAGGCCCCGAGCGCCGGACCCACCGAGACCCCCGCGGCGGAGCACTCGAGCTCCGCGGCAGCACCGGCGGCCCCCGGCTCGGCGCAGACGACGCCCGACGCGACCGGCGACCGGGCGTCCGCCGAAGCCGCGGCGCCCGTGATCCCCGCGGAGCAGCCGACCACGCAGCTGCCCGAGACGGTCACCGGGGCGCCCGTCCCCCCGGCACCCGCGCCCCCGGCCTCCCCGCAGCCGCAGTTCGCGCCGGCCCCGGTCGGCGCCCCTGCCGCGCACACCGGGGCCGCTTTCGGCGCGCCGCAGTCGGGCGACGGCGGATCGGGGATCCCCGCGGCTCCCGTCGCGTCGGCACCGGGAAGCGGATCGTCGCGGCCGAAGCACCGCAGCGGGGCGCTCCTCGCCGGCCTCGCCATCGGCGCGCTGCTCGGCGGCGTGGTCGGCGGCGGCGTCGCCGCCGTCGTGTCCTCCAACGTCTCGCAGTCGAACGTCGCCCAGAGCGGCGGGAACAGCGCGATCACGCTGAACAACACCGAGAACGCCACCGCGATCTCCGGCGTGGCCGCCGTGGCGACGCCGAGCGTGGTCACCCTCGAGGTCGCCGGGTCGAGCGCGAGCGGCTCCGGCTCCGGGGTGATCTACTCCGAGGACGGCTACATCGTGACCAACGCGCATGTCGCGACCCTCGACGGCGCGGCCATGGCGGACGCCACGATCCGCGTCAAGCTCAGCGACGGCAGCATCTACGACGGGGCTCTCGTGGGCTACGATCCCTACGCCGATCTCGCGGTCGTGAAGATCGACGCGACCGGCCTGCAGCCCATCGAGTTCGCGGACTCCGACAAGCTCGACGTGGGCGATCTCACGGTCGCGATCGGGGCGCCGCTGAACCTCGCGAACACGGTCACGAGCGGCGTCGTGAGCGCGCTGAACCGCGGCATCTCCGTGGGCAGCCCCCTCATCGAGGACCAGCCGACGCAGCAGGACGACCCCGCCGAGGGGCAGGAGGAGGACGGGGGCAGCGGACTGCCCTGGGACTTCCGCTTCGGCCTCCCGGGCGAAGAGGGGCAGCAGGGCCAGCAGCAGCAGAGCTCGAGCGGCAGCGTCACGCTTCCCGTGATCCAGACCGACGCGTCCATCAACCCGGGCAACTCCGGGGGTGCGCTGCTCAACGGCAGCGGCGAGCTCATCGGCATCAACGTCGCCATCGCCTCGACCTCCGCGTCGAGCGATACCGCCGGCAGCGTCGGCCTCGGCTTCGCGATCCCCGCCAACCTCGTCACGCGGGTCGCCGACGCGATCATCGCGGGCGAGCAGCCCTCGCACGGCCTGCTCGGCGCCTCCGTCGCCGACTCCTCGCAGGACACCGACGCCGACGCCAACCATGCGGGCGGCCTGCTCGTCGAGGTGAGCGACGGCGGCGCGGCCGACCAAGCGGGCCTCAAGGCCGGCGACGTGATCACGGCGGTCGACGGCACCTCCGCGGTCGACGGCACCTCGGTGTCCGCGCTCATCCGCCTGCACGAGGGCGGCAGCACGGTCACGATCGACTACACCCGCAACGGCAAGGCGGCGCAGACGGAAGCCACGCTCGGCACCCTGGAGTGGTGACACGCCGGGCCCGGCCGCGCCTGCGCGGTCGGACCCGCGCCCGGGCCGCCGCGCACCCGGCTCCCCGCGAGCGGCTCCGCCTCGGCGCCGCGGTCCGATCCCCCGTGATCGGACCGCGGCGTCGCCGCGCGCGGCCCGGCGCGCGGAGCACAGCGACGTGCCGTCGCGATGCCCTACAGTGGTTCCGATGAGTACCGCCGGATTCAGCTTCGCGAGCGGCAATCTCGCCAAGCTCCTCGCGCTGCCGAAGTACCTGTGCTCGCTGATCCTGTCCTGGTTCGTCCCCCGCGACGCGCGCAGCTGGGTGTTCGGCAGCGGTGCGGGGGTCGGCGAGGGCGCCCTCGCGGTCGCGCGCGAGCTGCGGGCGAGCGATCCGGACGTCCGCATCCGCTGGCTCGTCGCCGATGAGGCGGAGGCGGCGCTCGCCCGCGACGCGGGCTTCGAGCCCGTCCTGCGGCGCGGTCGCGCCGGCTACTGGACCACGCTCCGCGCCGGCACGATCGTCGTCACCCACGGCCTCGGCGATGCGAACCGCTTCGGCGTGACCGGCGCCGTCGTCGTCCAGCTGTGGCACGGGGCGCCGCTCAAGCGGCTGCATCTCGACTCGCCCGTCACGACCGCGGTTCGCGGACCGGCGCCCGTCCGTGCGCTGCTGCGCCGGATGTACCTCGCGGGGTCGCGCGAGATCGACCTGTTCGTCGCCGGATCCCCCGTGTCCGCCGAGCGGCTCCGCTCCGCCTTCCGGGTCGCCCCCGGCCGCGTCCGCGTCCTCGGGGACCCGCGGGACGACGCGCTCGCCGCGCAGGCGAGTGACGCCGACGCCGACGCCGTTGCCGGCGCCCGCGCCGAGCTCCTGGAGCTCCTGCGGGGGAGCGGGGTCCCGCTCGGCCCCGACGCGGCGCGCGATCGGCTCGTGCTGTACGCGCCGACCTGGCGCGACGGCGACGCGGATCCGGCGGTGCCGGACGCGGCGGAGATCGCGCGCATCCGCGACGCGCTCGCGAGCAGCGGGTCCCGGCTGCTCGTCCGCTCGCACCCGCTCGGCCGGGGCGCCTACGACGCCCTGCTCGGCGACCGCGTGCACGCGCTCGACGCGGGGCTCGTGCGCGACATCACCCCCCTGCTGGGCGGCGTGGACGTCGTCGTCACCGACTACTCCTCGATCGCGCTCGACTTCTCGCTGCTCGGTCGGCCGATCGTCTGGTTCGCGCCCGACCTGTCCGCGTACGAGGGCAGCCGAGGCCTCTACGAGCCGCTCGCCGTCACGAGCGGGGGACGCATCGAACGCAGCTGGGACGAGGTCGCGGCGCGCCTCGAGGAGCTCCACGCCGATCCCGTCATCCGCCGCGCCGCCGAGGCCGACGCCCGCGCCCTCGCCGCGCGCTTCCACGCCCACCCCGAGGGCGGGGCCGCCGCGCGCGTGCTCGAGGCCGTGCGTCGCCTGCGGCTCGGGCCGGAGCAGCTCGTCGCGCCGGGCGGCGTGTTCTTCGAGAGCTTCTACGGCCGGCAGGTGAGCTGCAATCCGCTCGCGATCGACCGGGAGATCGCGCGGCGCCACCCCGGGCTCCCGCGCTACTGGAGCGTCACCCACGAGCTCCAGCGGGTGCCCGAGGGGGCCATCCCGCTGCTCGTCGGGGGACCGGAGTGGCACGCCGCCAGGCGCGTCTGCGGGCTCCTCGTCGTCAACGACTGGCTGCGCTTCGGCTTCCGTCGCCGCCCCGGTCAGACCGTGCTGCAGACCTGGCACGGCACGATGCTCAAGCATCTCGCGCTCGGTCGCCCCGGGGTCGGGCTGCGCACCCGACTGGCGATCCGCAGGGAGAGCCGGCGTTGGAGCCTCCTCCTCTCGCAGAATCCGCATTCCACGGCGCAGTTCCGCACGAGCTACGCCTTCCGCGGCGAGATCCTGGAGACGGGCTACCCGCGCGACGACCGCCTCGCACGGGCCCTCGCGGGTGCCGCGCGCAATCCCATCGCGGTGCTGCGCGCCCGCGCCGCGCTCGGGATCGCGCCGGAACAGCGGGTCATCGCGTACGCGCCGACGTGGCGCGACGGTGGCCTCACGCCGGTCGACGAGCTCGGTGTGCGGCGGCTCGCCGCGGCGCTCGGACCGGCGTGGACGGTGGTCGTGCGCGGGCACACGCGAACGCACGCCTTCGGCGGCTACGGCCTCGGGGTCGGCGGCGAGAGCACGGCCGCGCAGCTCGTCGACGCCTCCAGGCACCCCGATGTGAACGACGTGATCCTCGCCGCGGATCTCCTCGTCACCGATTACTCCTCGATCATGTTCGACGCAGCGGTGGCCCGCGTGCCGATGCTCTTCTTCGTGCCCGACCTCGTCGCGTACCGCGATCGGGAGCGCGGCTTCACCTTCGACTTCGAGCGCACGGCGCCCGGCCCGCTGCTGTCGGACCCCGAGGAGGTCGTCCGGCTCGCCCGCGAGTTCGCCAGCGACGGGGACGGCGCGGTGTGGATCCGCGACCACGCCGAGGCGAGCGCCGCGTGGCGGCAGCGCTTCGCCCCGCACGACGACGGACGTGCCGCCGAGCGCGTCGTCGACGCTCTCGTGGCGCGCGGAGCCCTCGCGCCGGCCCCGGAGCACTGAGCCCCGCTCCGAGTCGCAGCGCGCCCGCCGCGGCGACCGGCTCAGATCCGGGAGCGGTCGACGACCCTGCCCCCGCCGAACACGATCCCGCGGAGGAACCCCGCGCCCCAGCTCAGATGCATGGTGACGAGCGCCGCCGCGGTGAGCAGGCGGTCGCCGACGCCGCGCTGCTCGGGGATCCGGATCACGGCGAAGCCGACGCCGAGCAGGTAGGCCGCGGCGGGCGCGAGCAGCAGCGGCCATGCCGAGGCCCACGGCAGCACCCCGGTCAGGAGCAGCGCCAGACCGACGGCGCTCGTCGCGAGGCCGAGGACGAGCGCGCCGGGCACGAAGAAGCGCCACGGGTTCGCGCCGCGGTAGCGCCGCACGAGCACCGCGCGCCAGGTGCCCGTCGCGAAGAACTGCCGCGCGAGGTCGGCGAGGCTCGCGCGCGGCCAGTAGGTGACGCCGAGGGCCGGCTCGAACCACACCTCGCGGCCCGATCGCCGGATGCGGAGGTTCAGTTCCCAGTCCTCTCCGCGGAGGATGCCGGGGTCGTACCCCCCGACCGCCGCGATCGCCTCGCGCCGGAAGATGCCGAGGTAGGCGGATTCCGCGAGGCCCGCGACGCCGTCGCCGTGGTAGGCGCCGCCGCCGAGCCCGTAGGGGCTGTTGTAGCCGCGGGCGATCGCCCGCTGCACGGCGCCGCGTCCCGCGGCGCGCATGATGCCGCCGACGTTCGCGGCGCCCGTGCGGCGGAGGGCGGCGACGCCGAGCCGCGTGTAGTCGGGCGTGAGTTCGGAGTGCGCGTCGACGCGGACGATCACGGGGTGCCGGCTCGCCGAGATCGCCGCGTTGAGCCCCGCGGGGATGTCCCGCGCCGGATTCCCGACGAGGCGGACGCGCGGATCCTCCTCCGCGAGCCGGGCGGCGATCTCGTCGCTGCGGTCGCGGGAGGGGCCGAGGGCGAGCACGATCTCCTTCTCGCCCGCGTAGTCCTGCGCGAGGATCGTGCGCACCGCCGGCTCGAGATACGCCTCCTCGTTGAGCACGGGCATCACATAGCTCACGCCGGGCAGATCGGGGAGCCCCGGCATCGCGGTCGGGAACGGCGCGGGCGGCGGGTCCTGCGGGGGGTTCGGCTGCGGGGGTTCGCTCACCCCCCGATCCTGCCACACGGCCGGCGCGGCCCGCGCCCGGGTATTCTGGAGGGATGGGACTGGTGAACGATGGGCGGCGCGCCGTCCGGCTGGCCAAACGGGTGCTCAAGGGGCGTCGCGCGTACTTCGAGCTCCGCGCGCTGCTCGAGGAGCGCGGCCCGCTCCCCGAGCGGGGCTACCGGGTCGGCGTCTACTTCGCCGACAGCGATGTGAACATCTACCAGATGCGGCAGTGGTACGCGCCGCTCCAGGAGCTCGCGCGCGTCCACCCGGTGCTCGTGCTCGCGCGCAACGCCGCGGGGGCGCGGCAGCTGCTCACCGAGAGCGGCCTCGACGTCGTCTTCGCACCGAAGGTCACCGACCTCGAACGCGAGGTCACGCGGCATCCGCTCGACGTGATCCTGTACGTCAACCAGAACACCCGCAACTTCCAGATGATGCGCTACGGCCATCGCTGGCACGTCTTCGTCAACCACGGCGAGAGCGACAAGATGTACATGACGAGCAATCAGCATCAGGCCTACGACTACGCCTTCGTCGCCGGCGATGCGGCCCGCGAACGGCTGTCACGGGCGCTCTGGAACTACGACGTCGCCACGCGCACGATCCCGATCGGGCGACCCCAGACCGATCATCTGGACGGCGCGCCGCCGTTCGCGCCCGACGGACGCACCGTCGTCTTCTACGCGCCCACCTGGGAGGGCGATCGACCGGCCGCCAGCTACGGCTCCGTCGCGACCCACGGCGAGCGTCTCGTCCGGGCGCTGCTCGCCTCCGACCGGCACCGGGTGGTGTACCGGCCGCACCCCCGCAGCGGCGTCGTCGATGCCGCCTTCGGCGCGGCGAACCGGCGGATCATCGAGGCGATCGCCGAGGCGAACCGGCGCGATCCGTCGGCGCAGCACGTCTACGACGAGGCCCCGGCGCTCGGCTGGCAGCTGAGCCTCCCCGACGTGGCCATCTGCGACATCTCCGCGATGGTCTACGACCGGCTCGCGACGGGCAAGCCGCTGATGGTGACGCGTCCGCGCTCCGCGGAGGCCGAGGTCGACGAGGGCGGCTACCTGAGCGTCTGCGAATGGCTCGATGCGGGGGAGACCGCCGACATCGTCGCCGTGCTCGACCGGGTGATCGGCGACGACGCGGCCCGGGAGCGGCTCGGGACCTGGTCGCAGCACTACTTCGGGGACACGGCGCCCGGAGCGCCCACGCGGCGCTTCCACGCCGCGATCGAGACGCTGTTCGCGCGCTCGGAGGAGTGGCGGGCCCGCGACCTCGCCGATCCCGGAGCGCGCTGAGGGGCGCAGATCCCGCGCGCGGCCGATCCCGCACCGCAACGCCGGTCCCGGGCCGCGCGGGCTGCCGCGCGGCCCGGGACCGGGCGGCTCAGACCGGATGGTCTGCGTTGTACCGCGCGAGCACGTCCTCGATGGGGCCGTCGAGCACGAGCGCGCCGCGGTCGAGGTAGAGGCCGCGGGAGCAAAAGCGGCGCAGATCGCGCTCGTTGTGCGAGACGAGGAACAGCGTCTTGCCCTCGGCGAGCAGCGCCTCGATCCGCTGGTAGCACTTCGCGCGGAACGCCTTGTCGCCCACCGCGAGGACCTCGTCCACGAGCAGCACGGGCTCGTCGAGCTGCGAGATGAGCGAGAACGCGACGCGCACCTTCATGCCGCTCGAGAGGTGCTTGAACGGCGTGTCGATCACGTCGCCGGCGCCCGCGAAGTCGATGATCGCATCGAAGCGCTCCGCGATCTCCCGCTTGCCGAGGCCGTGCAGCCCCGCGGTGAGGTGGACGTTGTCGCGCACGGTGAGGTCCCCGACGAAGCCGCCCGTGATCTCGATGATGGGCGCCACGCCGCCGTGCACGCGCACCCGCCCCTCATCGGGGAACAGGACGCCGGCGACGAGCTTCAGGAGCGTCGACTTGCCCTGGCCGTTGCGGCCGACGACGCCGATCGCCTCGCCGCGCGCGACCGAGAAGGAGACGTCGCGCAGCGCCCAGAACTCGCCCGGACGCCCGCGGCGTGATCGCCCCGAGAACAGGTCCTTGAAGCTGCGGCGCGAGCCGCGGTTGCGGCGGAATCGCACGCCGAGGCCGTCGGCGGTGATGATCGGGGCGTCCGCCCGCCCCGGGGTCGTCTCAGTCACGTCACAGCTCCTTCAGCACGCCGCCGATGGAGCGGCGGAAGACGACCACGCCGACGGCGAGGATGATGAGGGTGAACGCCGCGGACGCGCCCACGAGCGGCCAGTCGAGCTGATCGGGGAAGAACCCCGCGCGGAACAGGGCGAAGATGCCCGAGAGCGGGTTCAGCCACGCGAGCGGCTGCGCGAACGCCGGCAGGTCGGCGGCCCCGTAGATGATGGGCGAGGCGTAGAAGAGCACCCGCAGCACGAGCTTGGCCGCCCGCTCGAGATCCCGGAAGAAGACGACGAGGGGGGCGACGATGAGCCCGATCCCGAGCACGAGCGCCGCGAGCAGCAGCACCGCGAGCGGGAAGAGCGCGAGCTCCCAGCCGACGCGCGCGCCCGATACGACGGCGAACACCACGAGCACGGGCAGGCTGAGGACGAACTCGATCCCCTTCGAGCACACGATGCGCCCGACCCAGATCCAGTGGGGGAGAGAGACCGAGCGCACGAGCTTCACGTCGCGGAGGAAGGCGCGCGTCGCATCGGTGATCGCCCCGTTGATCCACACCCACGGCAGCAGCGCTGTGAGCAGGAACACGATGTAGGGCTCCTCGCCGACCGATCGGGAGAAGACCTGCGTGAACACGAACCAGTAGATCAGGCTCATGAGCAGGGGATCGAGGATCGACCAGAGATAGCCCAGCAGGGAGGTCGAATACCGGACCTTCAGGTCCCTGCGGGTGAGGAGCCATAGCGACGACCACGTGCTCGCGCGGCGTTCGCGTCGCTCGGGAGAAGAATGCACACCGCTATTCTGCCGTCTCCGCCGCGTCGGATGCGCGGCGCGCTCCCGGAGTTTGATAAATTAGGGAGCGTGCCGCCCGTAACCTCGTCAGCCGTGCCCGTTCCTGAGCCAGGAGAGCCTTCGGCGACGGGTCATCCGGCCGTCGCCGCGGCTCCGCAGGCGTCCGCCGCCGGCGCCCCGCGGGTGCGTCCGAGCCGCAGCGGCGCGGAGGACGAGGCGCCCCGCGAGGCCGCGCAGGAAGCCGCCGAGGGGAGTGCCGCGCCGACGCGCACGGGGCGCATCCAGGTTCCCGTCCCGTCGGTCGTCCGAGCCCGCGAGCGCGGGCGGATCGCCGCCCAGAACCCGGTCGTGCTGAGCACCGAGGTGCTCACGAAGACCTACGGCTCCCTCGTCGCCGCCGGCGACGTCTCGATCGAGGTGCACGCGGGTTCCTTCACGGGCATCGTGGGCCCGAACGGCGCGGGCAAGACGACCACGCTCTCGATGATCAGCGGCCTGCTGCGCCCGACCTCCGGTCGGGTCACCGTGAGCGGCGTCGATGTGTGGACCGACGGACCCGCGGCGAAGCGTCTGATCGGCACGCTGCCCGATCGCCTGCGGCTCTTCGACCGGCTGACCGGCGCCCAGCTGCTCTACTACTCCGGCGTGCTGCACGGCGTGCCCGAGGCGGCGGTCGCCGAGCGCTCGGCCGAGCTCGCCGAGGCCTTCGGCCTCGAATCGGCCCTCGGGCGCCTCGTCTCCGACTACTCCGCCGGCATGCAGAAGAAGATCGCGCTGGCGTGCTCGATGATCCATGCCCCCGAGGTGCTCGTCCTCGACGAGCCGTTCGAGGCGATCGACCCCGTCTCGGCCTCGAACGTCACGGATATCCTCGAGAAGTACGTCTCGGGCGGCGGCAGCGTCATCATGTCGAGCCACAGCCTGGACCTCATCCAGCGCGTCTGCGACCACGTCACGATCATCGTCGACGGCAGCGTGATCGCGCAGGGCACGGTCGACGCGGTTCGCGACGGCCTCAGCCTCGAGGAGCGCTTCACCCAGCTGACCGGCATGAGCGATACGAGGAAGGGGCTCGAGTGGTTGCACGGCTCTTCCGACTCCGTCTAGCGCTGCTGGGCGGTGGCTTCCGGGGGTCGTTCGGGAGGGGGCTGCGCACGGCACTGCTCTACCTCCTGCTCGCCGCGGGCGCGATCGCGCTCGCCTGGTTCCCCACGGCCCTGCTGCCCGCCGGCGCCGACCGCGCGATCCTCGACACCATCATCGGCTCCGTCGTGCTGGTCGCGGTGTTCCTCGTGCCGTTCTTCGAGAACCGGCGCAACCTCGAACCGCGGCAGTTCGCCCAGTACCCGGCGTCGCCCGGCTCGATCGGCTTCGCGCTGCTGAGCTCGGCGATCCTCACCTGGCCGTTCCTGCTGTTCGCGCTGTGGCTCGCGGCGCTCGGGGTGCTCCGCCCGGAGTGGGCGGCGCCCGGCTGGATCGCCCCGCTCGCGCTCGGGCTGGCGGCCGTTCTCGGACTGTGCAGCACGCGCGTGATGTCAGCCGTCTCGAAGCTCATCGCGGGCGTGCGCTACGCCGGAGCGGTGCGCACGGTCGGAACGGTGCTGCTCGTGGCGTTCCTGCCCGTCGCCGTCTTCGCCGGGGCGACGGCATTCGGCCCCGACGGCCGGGGTCTCGTGGACGGGCTCGTCGACATTCTCTCCTGGACGCCGTTCGGCGCGCCGTTCGCGGCGCTCGGACTCGCGGCGGCCGGAGATCTCGACGCCGCGATCCTGCGGCTCGCGATCGCGGGCGGGGCGATCCTGCTGCTCATCGCGATCTGGATCCCGATCACCTGGATCGCCAATCAGCACGTGGAGCGCCCGATCGGTGCGGGCGTGGCGCGCACCGGGCTCGGTTGGTTCGAGCGGTTCTCCGCTCGGCCCTCTCAGGTGATCGCCGCGCGCGCCATGACCTACTGGGCGCGCGATCCGCGGTATCGCGTCGCGCTGTTCGCGATCCCGATCGCGCCGATCGTGATGATCGTGGCCTTCTGGGTGGCCGGTGCGGACCCGCACCTGCTGTCGCTGCTGCCGCTGCCCGTCATCCTGCTGCTGCTGGGCTGGTCGCAGCACAACGACGTCTCGATGGACTCCACGGCGATCTGGGAGCACGTCGCGAGCGGCACCCGCGGCCGTGCGGACCGGGCGGGGCGGCTGGCCCCCGTGCTGCTCATCGGGATCCCGCTCGCACTCATCGGTTCGAGCGTCACGGTGACGCTGCTGGGGGACTGGCGGGTGCTCCCCGCCGTCGCGGGCATGAACGTCGCCGTGCTCCTCGCGGCCTGCGCCTCCTCGAGCATCTTCTCGGCGCTCATGCCGTACCCGGCGACGCGACCGGGCGACAGCCCGTTCGTGCAGCCGCAGTGGTCGGGCTCGGGATCGGGCCTCGCGCAGACGCTCTCGATGCTGCTGGCGCTCGTGCTCGCCGTGCCCCCCGTGTGGTTCTCCCTCACGGCGGTCGTGGACGTCTCGTTCGTGCAGAACCTCTGGGCGCTCGCCTTCGGCGTCGGCTACGGCGCCGCCGTGCTCGGGCTCTGCATCCTCATCGGCGGCTGGATCTTCGACCGCAGCGGCCCCGAGCTCATCGCGGTGACCCAGGTCTTCGACTGAGCATCCGCCGGGCGCGGCCGCGCCGGCGGGGGTAGAATCGGCGCATGGGTATCTTCACGCGACGCGATTCCGATCCGGCCGGCGGCGGGGCCGCCGGCGGCACCGACGTGCTCGACCGCGAGCTCGAGAAGCTGCTCGAGGACGAGCAGATCGAGGACGGCGACCACGAGCGCTTCTCCCACTACGTGCCGAAGGACAAGATCCTCGAGTCCGCGGTCACCGGGAAGCCCGTGCGCGCGCTCTGCGGAAAGAAGTGGACCCCGTCCCGCGACCCGGAGAAGTTCCCCGTCTGCCCCGACTGCAAGCGGGTCTACGAGCGCATGCGCAAGTAGGGCGTCCCGCCGTCCGCGAGGCGGTGCGCCGTGCGCGGGGACCGCGCGCGGTGATCGGTGACGGGCTCCGCCCGGGATCAGCGGTACTCGGTCGGAATGGCCGGATCGCCCCGCGTCAGGCTCATGGCGACCGGGGGGAGCTCCTGCACGCAGCGGCGGTGCCGCTCGCGCGCCGCGGCGATCCCGTCGATGCCGGTGTGCTCCCGCCGCACCTCGCCCGAGACGACGAGGGGGACGAGCACCTCCCGGCTGGATCCCGCGAGCTCGGCGCCCTCCTCCGCGCCGCCGGGGCCGTCGCCGAGCAGGATGAGCTCGGCGGTCGCGACGCCGCGGTCTGAGAGCCCGCGGCGCACGCTCTTGCGACCGCCGACGGAGACCTTGTCGGCCGACTTCTTCGCGACCGAGACCCAGCCGCCGGCGTCGTCGGTGTGCGCGACGAGCTTGTAGACCATGCCCATGGTGGGGGTGCCCGAGCCGACGACCACGGAGGTGCCGACGCCGAAGCTGTCGACGGGGGAGGCGGCGAGGGCCGCGACCGTGTGCTCGTCGAGGTCGTTCGTCACGGTGATGCGGGTGCGCGTGGCGCCCAGCTCGTCGAGGAGCCTGCGGACGCGCGCGACGACCACGGGGAGGTCCCCGGAGTCGATGCGGACGGCGCCGAGTTCGGTCCCCGCCACGTCGATGGCGGTGCGCACGCCCTGTTCGATGTCGTAGGTGTCGACGAGCAGCGTGGTGTCCGTGCCGAGAGCGGCGATCTGAGCGGCGAAGGCGGCGCGCTCGGTGTCGTGCAGCAGGGTGAAGCTGTGCGCGGCCGTGCCCATGGTGGGGATGCCGTACCGGCGGCCCGCCTCGAGATTCGAGGTCGCGCTGAAGCCCGCGATGTACGCGGCGCGCGCAGCGGCGACGGCGCTGAACTCGCCCGTGCGGCGCGAGCCCATCTCGGCGAGCGGCTTGCCGTGCGCCGCGTGCACCATGCGCGAAGCGGCGGTGGCGACGGCCGAGTCGGCGTTGAGGATGCTGAGCGCGAGCGTCTCGAGCAGCACGCCCTCGGCGAAGCTCGACTCGACCGTGACGAGGGGGGAGCCCGGGAAGAAGACCTCGCCCTCGGGGTACCCCCAGACGTTCCCGCTGAAGCGGAAGTCCGCGAGCCAGTCGAGGGTGCGCTCGCGCACCACGCCCCGGTCGCGCAGGAACTCGAGCTCCGCGTCGCCGAAGCGGAACCGCTCGATCGCCTCCAGCAGGCGCCCGGTGCCGGCGACGACGCCGTAGCGCCTGGCCCCGGTGAGGCGACGGGCGAAGAGCTCGAACACGCTCCGCCGCTCGGCGGTGCCGGCCTGCAGCGCGGCATCGACCATGGTGAGTTCGTAGTGATCGGTGAGGAGGGCCGTCGAAGCGGGCGTCGTCGCGGAGTGCACGTCGTCAGTGTAGCGGGGCGGGCCGATCCGACACCCGCACTTGCGCTGCAACGCTCGGCGCGTATACTTGTCCGGACAACCGGATGACCGGAATTCACGAGGAGCAATGTTGCGATTCGAACTCACCACCGCACGCGGGGCGCAGCCCCTCTACATGCAACTGGCGAACGCGCTCGAGGAGCACATCGCGAGCGAGCAGCTCGCGCCGGGCACTCGTCTCCCCAGCGAGCCCGCCCTCGCGGCCGAGAACAACCTCTCGCGCGCGACGATCATGAAGGCCTTCGAGCTCCTCACCGACCGCGGGCTCGTGATCCGCAAGCAGGGCAAGGGCACCTTCGTCCGTCCCCGGCCGATGGAGCGGGACCTCCCCGAACTCTCGAGCTTCAGCGAGCACATCGAGACGCTCGGCCTCGCGCCCGGGAGCACCCTGCTCGACTACGCGGAGTTCGCGGCGAGCACCACGCGGCGCCCGAACTCGCCGTTCCCCGAGGAGTCCGGGCTCGTGCTCGTCGAGCGCATCAGAAGCGTCGGCGGGGCCCCGGTCGGCCTCCAGCGGCTCGTCATCCCGGAGGGTATCGCGGCGGCGGTCGGGCTCGACGAGCAGGAGGCCGCGCGCGAGGACTACTCCTTCTACGCCGCACTGCGCGCCGCGGGCATCGCGCTCGTCCGCGGCGAGGAGACGCTGCGGGCCGTCAACGCCGAGCCGGCCGAGGCCGAGCACCTGGGCGTCGAGCCGGGCACGGCCCTCATCGAGGTCGACCGCACCTCCTACGACGCCGCCGACACCCTCGTCGAGCACGTCCGCGCGCGCTATCTCGGCACCCACTACCTCTACCGCGTCTCACTCACCAACCCATCCAACGGAGGACGACATGAAACGAACTCGAGCACTGCTCATCGCACCGGTGGCGGTTACGCTCCTCGCCGTAACGGCCTGCTCGGGGGGCGCGACTGACGGCGCCGCCTCGGGCGGCGACAAGGCCGCCCTCGTCATCGCGCAGGGCGGCCTGGGCGACCAGTCGTACAACGATCTCGCGAACGCCGGGTTCGAGAGCGCGCTCGACGCCACGGGGATCTCCGGCAACACGATCGAGTCCGACGACGTCGTGGGCCAGGGCGAGCAGCTGCTCCGCCGCGCCGGGCAGTCTGGCGTCAATCTCGTGGTCGATCTCGAGTACTCGCACAACGAGATCATCGGGAGCGTCGCGCAGGACTTCCCCGACACCGACTGGGTGATCGTCAATGCCGAGGCCGAGGGCGACAACGTCGCCTCCGTGCTCTTCCAGGAGCAGGAGGGCTCGTACCTCGCCGGGGCGCTCGCCGCGCTGCAGACCTCGAACACCGACGACCCGCGGATCAACGAGGACAAGGTGATCGGCGTCATCGGCGGCACCGCCGGCGTCGGCATCGACAAGTTCCTCGTCGGCTTCATCCAGGGGGCGAAGGACGTCGATCCCGACGTCGAGGTGCTCACCGCCTACTCGAACGACTTCGGCGACCCGGCGAAGGGCCAGCAGCTCGCGCAGTCCATGTTCGAGAAGGGCGCCGACATCGTCTACTCGGTGGCGGGCGGCACCGGAGCCGGGGTGATCCAGGCCGCCGAGGAGGCGAACCACTACGCGATCGGCGTCGACGACGACCAGGACGGCCAGGCGCCGGGCACCGTGCTCACGAGCGTGCTCAAGCGCACCGACCTCGCCGTGGAGACGCTCGTGCAGGACTTCGCCGACGGCGCGTTCCCGGGCGGCGAGACCGTGTCGTTCGGGCTGAAGGAGGACGCCGTGGGGCTCACCGACTTCGAGTACACGAAGGACGCGATCCCGCAGTCGACGCTCGACACCCTCGATGAGCTCCGCCAGGGCATCATCGATGGCGACATCACCGTCTGGAACGTCGTCACCGACGGCTACCCGGACTTCTACTCGGGCAGCTGAACCGGCCGGCCCCCAGTCACGACCACCACGGCTCCGAGCACGGCTCGCGGCATGAGGAAGACACAGGAATCATGAACAACGTCAGCACGGAGGCGCGGCCGGGCGCTGCGCCTCCGCGGATCGAGGCGCGCGGGATCGCGCGTTCCTTCGGTCCGGTGCGCGCGAACCGCGACGTCTCGCTCGTCGCGCACCGCGGGACCGTGCTCGCGGTGATCGGCGAGAACGGCGCAGGCAAGAGCACGCTCATGAAGATGCTCTACGGCCTCGACCGGCCCGACGCGGGGGAGATCCTCATCGACGGAGAGTCCGTCGTGATGACGAGTCCGCGCGACGCGATCCGACGCGGGATCGGGCTCGTGCAGCAGGAGCTCGCGATCATCCCCGATCTCACGCTGCTCGAGAATCTCGTGCTCGGCGACGAGCCCACCCGCGGCGGCCGGATCGACTGGCGCGCGGCGCGCGCCGAGGCGGACCGGCTCGCGACCTCGGTCGGCGCCGAGATCGATTGGACGCTGCCCGCCATGCACGCCCCGATCGCGATCCAGCAGCAGGTGGAGATCCTCCGGCTGATCCGGCGCGGGGCCGACCTGCTCATCCTGGACGAGCCGACCGCGGTGCTCGCGCCCGCCCAGGCGGCGCAGCTGCTCGACCTGCTCCGCCGCCTCGCGGACGACGGACGCACCGTGATCTTCATCAGCCACAAGCTCGGCGAGGTGATGCGGGCCGCCGATTGGATCACGGTGCTCCGCGCCGGGGAGACCCGGCCGGCCATCGCGCGGGAGGACGCCACGGTCGCGCTGCTCACCGAGCTCATCATGGGCGGCGAGCCGGCGCCGTCGGCCGCCCCGCGGTCCGGGGCGGCCGGCGAGACGGTGCTCGTGTGCCGCGGGCTCAGCGGCAGCGACGACCGCGGCGTCGAGCGGCTCACCGACGTCGACCTCGAGGTGCGCGAGGGCGAGATCCTCGGTGTCGCCGCCGTCGCGGGGAACGGGCAGGACGAGCTGGCCGAGGTGCTCATCGGGCTGCGGCGCCCGGATCGCGGCACGGTCGCGCTGCGCGGCACGACGCTCGGTCGGGCCTCGGTCCGCGCGCGCCGCCGCGCCGGCTTCGGCTACGTCAGCGCCGATCGCAAGCACGAGGGACTCGCGCTCGAGCTGTCGATCGCCGAGAACGCGGTCGCGACGCCCGCGCTCGGCGGGCTCGCCCGCTTCGGATGGCTCGTCGGCTCCCGGGTGCGGCGCGCCGCCCTCGACGTGCTGCGAGCGGGCGCCGTGCGCTACGGCTCGCCGAAGGACCCGATCGCGAGTCTCTCAGGCGGCAACCAGCAGCGGGTCGTGATCGCCCGCGAGCTGCGCGAACGGCCCGCGGTGCTCGTGGCGAGCCAGCCGACCCGCGGCGTCGACATCCGCGGGATCGGCTTCATCCATCAGCAGCTGCGGGAGGCCCGCGACGCGGGGAGCGCGGTCGTCCTCTTCAGCGAGGAGCTCGACGAGATCCAGGCGCTGGCCGATCGCATCATCGTGCTCCACCAGGGCCGCGTCGCCGGGGAGCTGGGGCGCAACGCCGACCGCGGCGCCCTCGGCCGGCTAATGCTCGGCAGCGACCACGATCCCGCGTCGGAGGAGCACGCATGACCTTCCAGCAGCAGGCGCCCGACACGGGCGCGAACACCAGCTACGTCCCCGTCGCCGTGCAGCGCAGGGGGATCCCCTGGGGCGGCCTCGGACGGGCGGTCTGGCGGATCGCCGTGCCCGTGGTCATCGCGCTCGTCATCGGCGCGATCGCCCTCGCCATCGGCGGCGAGCAGCCCCTCGTCATCTACGGCATGCTCGTCGAGGAGGCCTTCGGCGACGCGGCCAGGTGGAACGCGACGCTCACCGCCGCGACGCCGCTCCTATTCACCGGCCTCGCCGCGGCCATCGCGTTCCGCGGCGGCGTCTTCAACGTCGGCGTCGAGGGGAGCTTCGCCTTCGCGGGCCTCGCGGCCTCGGTCGTCGGGGCGCAGACCGCGGGGCTGCCGAGCGCTCTCGCGATCCTCGCCTGCCTCGTCGCCGGCGTCGTCGCGGGTGTGCTCGTCGCCCTCGTGCCCGCGGTGCTGCGCACCTGGTGCGGCGTCGACGAGGTCGTCTCGACGCTCATGTTCAACTTCATCGTCACCGGGGTGACGGCCTGGCTCGTGCAGTCCTTCTTCCTCGCGCCGGGGCAGGCGAACTCGGCGACGGCCTACATCGGCGCCGGCGCCGAGCTGCCGCTGCTCGCGCCGCCCGGACAGCTCGGCGTCGGCTTCCTCATCGCCATCGCCTGCGTGATCGCGTACGCGGTCTGGGCGCGCCGGAGCCAGCTCGGGTTCGAGTTCGACGCCGTCGGTCGCGCGCCGCGCTTCTCAGCCGCGCAGGGCCTGCGCGTGCGGACGGTGCTCATGACCGCGATGCTCGCCTCGGGCGCGATCGGCGGTCTCGGCGGGGCCGTGCACGCGCTCGGCGTCGTCCATCGCTACTCGGCGGGCTTCTCCGCGAGCTTCGGCTTCACGGGCATCGCCATCGCGCTGCTTGCGCGCTTCAACCCGGTCGGCATCGTGGTCGGGGCGATCGCCTTCGGCGCGCTCGCCGCCGCGGGCGCCACCGTGCAGCTCTTCATCAACATCCCCATCCAGCTGATCGACATCCTGCAGGGCACCGTCATGATGCTCGCGGTCGCTCAGTTCGCCCTGCCGCGCCTGCGGAGGCGGCGGCGGGGCGCGCAGCGGTCGGAGGTCGCATCGTGATCGACAGCATCATCAACTCCACGCTGATCCTCGCCGTGCCGCTCGTGTTCGCGGCGCTCGGCGGAGCGATCCACCGTCGCGCGGGCGTCGTCAACATCGGGCTCGAGGGGCAGATGCTCGTGGGTGCCTTCTGCGGCATCCTCGCGAGCGTGGCGACGGGCAGCTGGTTCGCCGGCGTGCTCGCGGGGGCGGCCGGGGGCGCACTCACGGGCTTCATCATGAGCCTCGTCATCACGCGTCTCTCGGCGAACGAGATCATCGTCGGTCTCGGCTTCAACATCCTCGCGCTCGGCATCGTCGGCTTCGTCCTCAGGTCCCAGTTCGGGGTTTCGGGGACCCTGAAGTTCCCCGATCAGCCGCGCATCCCACGTCTCACGATCCCCGGCGTCGAGGAGGTGCCGATCCTCGGCGCCGTCCTGAGCGGCAAGGACGTCCTGTTCTGGCTCGCCGTGCTCCTCATCCCCGTGCTCGCGTGGGCCTTCGCCCACACGCGCTGGGGCGTGCGGACGCGCGCCACGGGGGTCAACGAGGTCGCGACCGCCTCCCTCGGCGTGCGCGCGCTCGCCCTCCGCGACACGGCCGGCACGCTCGCGGGCCTGCTCGCCGGGCTCGGCGGCGTGGCCCTCGCGCTCGGCGTGAGCGGACTGTTCAACGAGAACATGATCGCGGGCCGCGGCTTCGTGGCGCTGGCGGCGTTCTACTTCGGCCGTTCCAAGCCGCTGCCGACCGCGCTGGCGTGCCTGCTGTTCTCCTTCTTCGACGCGCTCCAAATCCGCCTGCAGACCGGTGGCGGCTACTCCGCCGACCTCATCCAGACGCTGCCGTACATCGCCGTCGTCGTCGTGCTCGCGTGGACCGGGATCACCGGTCTGCGCCGCCGGACGCGAGTGGCGGTCTGACCATGAAAGACACCATGCACCACGCACCACAGACCACGGCGCTGATCCTCGTGGACGTCATCAACTCGTTCTACGAGCCGGGGCAGCCCAATTACTATCCGGAGGTCGAGGACACGCTGCCCGCCCTCGCGCGGCTGCGCGACGCCGCCCGCGCGAGCGACGCCCTCCTCGTGCACGCCGTGGAGCGGCACTACCGCGGACTCGCGGATTTCGAGTTCGCGAAGCTCCCGCGCCACCACCAGGCGGGCGAGCGCGACGCCGAGTTCTTCCCGGGATTCGAGCCGGAGGAGCGCGTGCGCGAGATCGTGGTGCCCAAGCGCCGCTATTCGGCGTTCTACGCGACCGACCTCGCGCTCGTGCTGCGCGAGCAGGGGATCTCGCGGCTCGTCATCGCCGGGGTGAAGACGAACGTCTGCATCCGCGCGACGGTGCAGGACGCCTTCGCCGGCGGCTTCGAACCCGTGGTGCCCCGCGAGGCGACGAACTCGAACCGCCCGCACCTCGCCGAGGCGAGCCTCGAGGACATCGACCGCTACTTCGGCCGCGTGGTCCCGCTCGCCGAGGCCGAGGCGCTGCTGTGACCGGACGCGTTCCCGACGTGGTGGTGAGCGGATACGCCAGCGTCGACTACGCGTTGCAGATCGCTCCGTTCGAGGGGCACGACGCCACCACCCTCGTGCGCTCCCGCGCCGACGAGTGGCCGCGCATGGGCGGCGTCGCCCACGTCACCCGGGCCGCGGCGCTGGCCGCGCAGGGCGCGGCGCGCGTGCGCGCCCTCTCCTGGGTCGGGGCGGACGCGGCCGGCGAGGCCTGGACCCGCGCCGTCGCCGATGCCGGGGCCGACACGACCGCCGTGAGCCGTCGCGGCACGCGCACCCCGAACTCGCACCTCCTCTACCCGGAGGGCCAGGGCACGATCTGCCTCTTCGACCCGGGGGACTGCCACCCCGACGAGCTCTCGGCCGAGCAGAGCGCGGTGCTCGCGGACGCCGGGCTGCTCGTGGCGACCATCGGCCCCGCCGCCGCGACGCTCGCCGGCGTCCGCGCCGTCGACGCGGCGTGCCGGGTGATGTGGGTCGTGAAGCAGGACCCCTCCTCGCTCACCGAGGAGCTCGCGGCCGTCCTCGCGCGGCGGGCGAGCGTCGTCACCCTGAGTGAGGGCGAATCGGCGGTGCTCGGCACCGTCGCGGCGCTCGCGCGTCCCGGCACGCTCGTCGTCGTGACCCACGGCGCCCGCGGTGCGGAGCTGCTGGAGATCGACGCGCACGGCACGGCGGCATCCCGCGGGCGCGTGCCGGCGACGCCCGTCTCCGGCGTCGACACCACGGGCGCCGGGGACACCTTCTCCGGCACGCTCGCGGGGCTCCTGGCCGCGCACGACGATCCCACCCCCGAGGCCGCGCTCGCGCTCATCGCGCGGGCGTCGGCCGCCACGGGCGCGCTGCTCGCCGCCCGCGCCGCGAACGCCGCGACCGCGAAGCCCTCGCCGACCGCGCCGAACTGACCACTGCAGAAGATGACACCCGTCCCGATCGATGCGGGGCGACCAGAAGAAGAAGAAGAGGAACGCATGACCACCGCACGAGAAGCCTGGTACCTGCACTGCACCCCCGAGCAGGTCGGCGAGGACGCCATCATCGTCGGCGATCGCGGCCGCGTGCTCCTGGCCACCGAACTGCTCGAGGACGCCGTGCTCCTCAACGAGGACCGCGGCCTCACGACCGCCACCGGGACCTATCGCGGGCGGCGGATCACCGTGAGCGCCTTCGGCATGGGGGCGCCCATCGCCGCCGTCGTCGTCGACGAACTGGCCTCGATCGGGGTGCGCCGCGTGCTGCGGCTCGGCACCGTGATGACGGCGGGCCCGAGCGAGCTGGGCGATCTCGTGATCGCGCACGGCGCGATCCGGGGCGAGGGCACCTCGCAGACCTACCTGCCGATCGAGTACCCCGCCGTCGCCGACTTCGCGCTCACCGCGCACGTCGAGGCCGCGGCGCGCGCGACGGGGCGCGGCGTCCGCTCCGGCATCTACGACACCGCCGACGGGTTCTACACGGACATGATGCTCCGCGACGACCCGGCGGGCCAGGAGGCGCTCGCCGAGCGCCGCCTGGCCCAGCACGTCGTCGGCATCGATATGGAGACGAGCGCCGTGTTCGTCGTGGCGCGCGCCCGGGGCATCGCCGCAGCCTCGCTGTGCCTCGCGAGCGTCAGCGGCGCGGACTTCTCGAAGCTCGAGGCCGAGGAGCGGCGCGACGCCGAGCTCGAACTGCTGCGGGCGGGGCTGGAAGCCCTCGCCGCGTCCTGAGCCCCGCACCATCACGAACCGAACGACCACTACGAAACACGAGAGGACCAGCATCATGAGTATCGCAACCGGGTACTTCGACGACGTCATCGAGAAGCTGCAGCGCGTGCGCGACACGCAGGACGAGGCCATCGCGCAGGCCGCCGAGATCTGCGCCGACACCATCGCGGGGGACGGACTCGTCTTCACCTTCGGCACCGGGCACGGCGGCTTCGCCGCGCTCGAGATGTTCCCCCGGACGGGCGGCGTCACCGGCTTCCGCCCCATCGTGGAGAGCTCCATCGCCCTCATGCACCACGTGCTCGGCGACCAGGGCACCGCGCAGTACCGCTTCCTGCACACCCGAGAGGGGTACGGCAAGGCGATCCTGCGCTCCCACCAGATCAAGGACGGGGACGCGCTCGTGCTGTTCTCGCACTCGGGGATCAACGCGGTCATCCTCGACATGGCGGTCGAGTTCAAGGAGCGGGGGCTCAAGGTCATCGCGGTGACCTCCGTGCCGCACTCGTCGCAGGTGGAGAGCCGGCACTCCTCGGGCAAGCGCCTGTACGAGATCGCCGACGTCGTCATCGACACGGGGATCCCGCTCGAGGACGCTTCGCAGTTCATCGACGGGCTCGAGTACCCGGTGGGGCCGACGTCCACCTCGATCGCCGTGGCGGCCGGGCACGCGATCAACGCGTCGACCTCCGCGGCGCTGGTCGCGCGCGGCGAGAAGCCCATGATCATGGTGAACACGAACTCGAACCGCACCGCCCTCGCGCACCGTCAGAACGACCTCAACTACGCGGAGCTGTGGCGACGGCTGCGCTCGCGCGAGTTCTCGGCGCCGGAGCACCAGTGACCGCGGAGATGGCGATGCGCACGGAGCGCGGGCTCTGCATCGGCGGCGCCTGGGTCGATGCGGCGGACGGCGCGACCGTCGAGGTGCGCGACCCGGCGACGGGCGAGCTCGTCGGCACGAGCGCCGTCGCCGGGGCCGCGGACGTCGATCGCGCGGTGATCGCGGCCCGGGCGGGCTTCTCCCGCTGGAGCGCGCTCACGGCCGATGAGCGCTGCGACGTGCTGCTGCGCGCCGCGGCGCTCGTCGACGAGCGGACCCCCGCCATGGCCGAACTGCTCACCCGCGAGCAGGGCAAGACCGTGGCCGACAGCGTGAAGGAGATCTCCTTCGGCGCGCAGGTGATCCGCTACTACGCCGAGCAGGGCCGACGCGTATCCGGGTCGATCCGCCCGACCGCGCGCCGGGACATCCGCTCCCTCGTCACCTGGGAGCCCCTCGGCGTGGTCGCGGCGATCGTGCCGTGGAACTACCCGGTCGATCTGTACGCCTGGAAGGTGGGGCCGGCGCTCGCCGCGGGCAACGCGGTCATCGTGAAGCCGCCGGTCGAGACGCCGCTCGCCGTCGCCGCCTTCGTGCAGTGCTTCCTCGACGCGGGGCTGCCTGAGGGGGTGCTGTCGGATCTTCCCGGGGCGCTCGCCGCGGGATCGCGCCTGTCGGAGCATCCCGATATCGATGCCATCACCGCGACGGCGTCGACGGCGACCGGGCAGGCGATCATGCGCTCCGCCGCAGCGTCGATGAAGCGGGTCACGCTCGAACTCGGGGGGCACTCCCCGTTCATCGTGCTCGACGACGCCGATATCGCGGAGGCCGCGGCAGCCGCCGCGCGCCGCTCGTTCTCCAACGCGGGTCAGATCTGCATCGCGGTCAACCGGATCCTCGTGGCCGACCGCATCGCCGACGACTTCGTCGAGGCGGTCGCAGCCGAGGCGCGCGCGATCCGGCTGGGTCACGGCGTCGAGCCAGGCATCACCGGCGGTCCGGTCACCACCGCCGCGGTGATCGAGAAATCCCGGCGGCACATCGACGAGGCGGTCGCGGCGGGCGCCGCGCTGCGCGCGGGGGGCCGTGCGCCCGAGCTCGCCGCGGGGCTGCGCGCGGAGATGTTCTTCGAGCCGACGGTGCTCGACCGCGTTCCCGCGGACGCGCTCGTCATGCGCGAGGAGACCTTCGGCCCCCTCGTCGCCGTGCACCGGTTCGGCGCCGACGACGACGTGGCGGCGATCGCCAACCGCGGCGACTACGGGCTCGCGGCGTACGTGTTCGGCGACGATCTGGATCGCGCCTGGGGCGTCGCCGAGCGCATCCACGCCGGCGGCGTCGGCGTGAACGTCAACGACGTGTCGGAGCTCCAGGCCCCCTTCGGCGGGTGGAAGATGTCGGGCTTCGGGCGCGAGCTCGGCACCGAGGGGCTGGAGGGGATGATGCAGCAGCGCCATATCCGGATCCGGCGGCGCACGGCCTGAGCGCGGCGGACCGCGGCCGGCCCCTCCGGTCGCGGTCCGTGCCCCGGTCGCGGGCTGTGCTCCGGTGGCGGGCTGTGCTCGGGCGGCGTCCCGCGGCCCCGCGGTCCGCGCCTCTGCGGACGCCTCGCGTCCCGCGGCCCCGCCGCCTCATCGGAAATCGCGGGAGGAGACGCCCGCCGGGGCCGCGAGCTCCGCGAAGGACTCGGCGATCACGTTCAGCACCCCTTCGGGCGAGCGCTCGAGGACGCCGCGGACGATCAGCGCGGGGGCGCCGTGCGCGATCCTGCGGTACCGCGCCCAGACCTTCGCCCAGGTGACGACGTTCACGGTGCCGGCCTCGTCCTCCAGCGTGAGGAAGGTCACGCCGCCCGCGGTGCCGGGCCGCTGCCGGTGCGTGACGAGCCCCGCGACCTCCACGAGCGCACCGGACCGGGTGCGCAACGCCCGGTCCGAGCGCACCACGCCGCGCGCGTCGAGGCCGTCGCGCAGGAGCGCGAGGGGGTGCGCGCCCGTCGCGATCCCCGTCGTCCAGAGGTCGAGCGCGGTCTGCTCGGCGTCGCTGAGCAGCGGCAGCAGCGGCGGCTGCACGTGCACGGCGATGCCGGGGAGGTAGCGCTCGCGGTTGTCGGCCGCGGGACCGGCGGCCCAGAGCGCTTCCCTGCGGTCGATCCCGAGGCCCGCGCAGGCCCCGGCGGAGGCGAGCGCCTCGAGCCGCGGTCGATCGAGGTCCGCGCGGCGGGCGAGGTCGGCGAGGTCGGCGAAGGGGCCGTCCGCGCGGGCGGCTACGATGCGCTCGGCGACGGCGCGCTCGATGCCGCGCACCTCCGTGAGGCCGAGTCGGACCGCGAGGGCGCCATCCCGGCGATGCCGGCCGCTCGTGTCCGGCGCATCGGCGTCGAAGGGGCCCACCGGGGGCTGCGGATCCGCGCGGCAGGATGCGAGGCCCGTGGCGGCCGCGATGGGGGGAGGGCCGCCCGCGGCGCCGCGCCCCGCCGGGCGGGGATCCGAAGCGCCGCCGGAATCCGCGCCGCCGGAATTCGTCGCGGTCGGTTCGGCGAGCGCTTCGAGTCCGCTCTCCGCTCCCGAGCGTTGCACGTCGACGGGGCGCACCTCCACGCCGTGCCTGCGGGCGTCCTCGACGAGGGAGCGCGAGGAGTAGAAGCCCATCGGCTGGGAGCGCAGCAGGCCCGCGAGGAACGCCGCGGGGTAGTGGAGCTTGAACCACGAGCTGACGTAGACGAGCAGTGCGAAGCTGATCGAATGGCTCTCGGCGAAGCCGAAGCTCGCGAAGGCCTCGATCTGCCCGTAGAGGTGCGCGGCCTCATCGCCGGTGATGCCGTTCGCCGCCATTCCCGCGAACATCTTGTCCTTGAGGCGGCCGATGCGCTCCTGGCCGCGCTTGGACCCCATCGCCCGGCGGAGGAGATCGGCGTCCTCGGCGCTGCAATTGCCGACCGCGACCGCCATCTGCATCAGCTGCTCCTGGAAGAGCGGCACCCCGAGCGTGCGCTCCAGCACGGGCTCGAGCTTGGGGTGCGGGTAGCTCACGGGATCCGCGCCGCTCTTGCGGCGCAGGTACGGGTGCACGGCGCCGCCCTGGATGGGGCCGGGGCGGATCAGCGCGATCTCGATGACGAGGTCGTAGAACTCGCGCGGGAGCAGCCGCGGCAGCGTGTTCAGCTGCGCGCGGCTCTCCACCTGGAAGACGCCGACCGCGTCGGCCCGGCAGAGCATGTCGTAGACGCCGGCCTCCTCCTTCGGCACGGTGTCGAGGGTCCAGCGCTCGCCCGTCGCGGCGGCGACGAGATCCATCGTCTTCTGCAGCGCGCTGAGCATGCCGAGGCCGAGCAGGTCGAACTTGACGAGCCCCATGGTCTCGCAGGAGTCCTTGTCCCACTGCAGCACGGTGCGGCGGTCCATGCGGGCGTGCTCGATGGGGCAGACCTCTCCGACGGGGCGCTCGGTGAGCACCATGCCGCCGGAGTGGATGCCGAGGTGCCTGGGGGCCTTGAGGAACTGGTGCGCGAGCCGGCGCACGGGCATCGGGATCGGGTGCTCGGCGTCCTCCGCGTCGATGCGCGAGGAGCGCTCCAGCCCGCGCGTCCACGCCCGCTGCTGCCCGGGGCTGTAGCCGAGGGCCTTCGCCGCATCCCGGATCGCGGCTTTCGGCCGGTAGCTGATGACGTTCGCCACCTGCGCGGCGTTCCTGCGGCCGTAGGCGTCGTAGACGTACTGGATGATCTCCTCGCGCCGTTCGGAGTCGAAGTCGACGTCGATGTCGGGCTCCTCGTCGCGCAGGCTCGACAGGAAGCGCTCGAAGGGGAGATCGTAGAAGACGGAGTCGACCTCGGTGATGCGCAGCGCGTAGCACACCGCGGAGTTCGCGGCGGAGCCGCGCCCCTGGCAGAGGATGCGGCGCTCGCGGGCCTCCCGGACGAGGTCGTGGACGATGAGGAAGTATCCGGGGAAGTCCTTGCGCTCGATGACCGCGAGCTCGCGGCGGAGGCGATCGCGGTGGCGATCGCTCAGAGCGGCGCCGTAGCGCGCCGCGGCGCCCTCCTCCACGAGCCGCCGCAGCCAGCTCATCTGCGTGTGCCCCGCGGGCACGTCGAGCTTCGGGAGCCGGGGGCGGGCGGCCCGCAGCGGGAAGGCGAGCTCCTCGGCGAGCGGCACGGTGCGGGCGATCGCGTCGGGGGTGCGGGCGAACCTGCGGAGCATGGCGGCGCCGCTGCGCAGGTGGGCGGCGCCGCTCGCGGGCAGGTGGGGGTCGAGCTCGTCGAGGCTGCGTCTGGCGCGCACCGCCGCCATCGACTCCGCGAGGGGGGCCTGCGCGGCGGTCGCGTAGTGGACGTTGCCGGTCGCGACGGCGGGGAGTCCGCGGGCCGCCGCGAGCGCGAGGAGGCGGTCGTTCATCGGGTCGTCGCCCGGGTGGCCGTGGTGGGTCAGCTCGACGTGGACGTTCTCCCGCCCGAAGAGCGCGATGAGGCGGTCGAGCTCCGCGAGCGCCGCGGTCTCCCCGGCCTCCCGGGTGGAGGCTCGGGCGAGAGCGCGGCGGACGGCGCCCTTGCGGCAGCCGGTGAGGATCGCCCAGGAGCCGTCGGCGGCGCCGGCGAGCGCCTCGAGGTCGTAGACGGGGCGGCCCTTCTCGCCGCCGGCGAGCTGCGCCTCCGTGATCGCTCCCGAGAGCCGGTGGTATCCGGCGGGGCCGCGGGCGAGCGCGAGCAGATGGGTGCCCGCAGGGTCGGCGACGCCGAGCTGCGGGGCGTCGAGCCCGAGGGAGAGCTCGGCGCCGTAGACGGTGAGCGGGAGTGCGGCGGCCGCGGTTCGGGAGGCGTCCGCGGCATCGGCTGCTGCGGCTTCGGCCTCTCCAGCCGAGGCAGCAGCCCTATCCGCGGCTTCGGCTGCCGCGGTTTCGGCTGCCGCGTCGGCCGCGGCGGCGAAGGCGGCGGCCCCGTAGAAGCCGTCGTGGTCGGTGAGCGCGATCCCGGCGAGTCCGAGCTCGGCGGCCTCGGTGTAGAGCGCGTCGGGGGAGGAGGCTCCGTCGAGGAAGCTGAAGTGCGAGTGCACGTGGAGCTCCGCGTACGGCACGGCCTTCCGGGCCTCCGCGATGCGGTCCCGGGGTGCGGGCGGCCGCGGTGCGGGCTCGGCGGCCGCCCGCGGCGGGCTCGGGGTCGTGCTCGGGCTCGAACCCGGGATCGCGCTCGGGGCCGGGGGCGCCGAGAGCTTCCGCTCGAACTCCCGCCAGGGCAGCGGGGGGTTGGTCCATCTCATATGCGTCCTCCGTTCCGTGGGATCGCGGGTGCGGGAGAGGGTCTCCGAGCTCCGGATGCGCCCGTCAGTCGTAGCGTCCTTCGGCGAGCCAGGCGTCCGCCGTGCGGATGAGGAGCCAGGCGTCGCCGTCGGCGAGTTGCAGCTGCAGGCGGAAGCGCTCGGGGGCGCCCTCCCACCAGCGCTCCCGGATCGTCCACGGCCGGGACCAGTGCTGCACCGGGGAGTCGATCCGGGCGCCGGCCACGCCGAGCCACGCCGGATCCGCCGTGAGCAGCTCGTCCGCGTCGATGCCGACGGGGGCGCCGTCCGCGGCGTGCAACGCGGCGGGCAGGGGGCGGGGGAAGACCGTGCTGGGCGCCGGACCGGGGATCGCGCCCGGCCAGGGGGCCGCCGGCGAGTCGCGCGCCCGACGCGCCCGCGTGCGGCCGATGCTCCAGGGGACGAAGCGCTGCCGATCGACGAGGAGGCGGCCGCCGCTGAGCTGCGCGGTGCCGACGGCGGTGTGGCCGAGGCGGCTCTGCGTGCGCGAGAGGTGGTGGTGCACGCGATCGTCCGGCTCGGTGCTCCACAGCCCGGGTTCGTGCGCGGCCGCCCGGTCGGTGTGCACGGGCACGATCCGCACCCGGGCGATGCCCGCGCCGCCGCGCTCGGGGTCGCGGGCGATCGCCGCCGCCTGCCAGCGGATGCGCCCCACGGCATCCGCGGCCGAGAATCTCCGGGGGTGCGCCCACTCCCGCTCGTGCCGCACGCCGATGTCGTCGGTGAGTTCGATGCGCAGCGCGGTGCACACGAGGCCGCTCTCGGCGAGGCCGCCGATGCAGGCCTCGGCGAGCGACATGCAGGCGAAGGAGAGCTGCTCCTCGGCGTCGATGGGCGGTTCGCAGACGAGCTCGACGGCGTAGTCCCTGGCGGGCGTCCGCGGTCGCAGTTCCGCGCCGTGCACCGGGCCGGCGGCCGAGGCGCGACGACGGGCCGCGATCCCCTCGGCGCCGAAGCGCTGCCTGACGGCGTCCTCGGGGAGCGCGGCGAGCGCGCCGAGCGTGCGGATGCCGAGGCCGTGGAGCACCTCGGCGAAGCCGGCGTCGCTCGCGCGCGACACCGGGAGCTCCGCGAGGAACGCCGCGGAGCCGTGCGGGGGCACGATCCTGACCCCCTCGGCGGGAGCGCCGACCCCCGGATCGTCCGCGGCGGCGCGAGCCGCCTGCTCCGCCGCGAAGACGCCGTCGGCGATGCCCACCCGGGCCCCGGGGAGGTCGAGCTCCGCGGCGATGGCCTGCAGGATCCGCGCCGCGGACTCCTCGCCTCCGTAGTAGCGGGCGGGGCCGCGGGCCCGGAGCGCGCAGAGCCCGGGCCGGCGCGGTTCGATGCCGGGGAAGCGCTCCTCGAGGGCGGCGAGCACCGGAGCGAAGCGGCGCGCGTCGACCTCGGGCCGGTGCGGATGGACCTCGAGCGCCGGGAGGGTCGACTGCGCGTCGCGTTCGCGCTGCCCGACGCGGACGCCCGCGGCGCGCGCGCTCGCGGAGCAGGCCGTCACGCGATGCTGCGCGACGAGCGCGAGCGGCGGCACCGGGGGCACCGGGGCCCGCGCGGGCGGCACCGGATCGGCGGCTCCGCGCTGTGCGGGCGCGGCGCTCCGGAGGGGCGCCGCCGCGCTCGCGGTCTCCTCCGCCTGGTCGCGGAGATGGGCGTGCACGGGCCAGTCCGGCACCCAGAACACCATCACCCGCTCCGGCGCGCCCGCGGACGCCCCGGATGACGTGGTTCCCCCGGACGTCGCCGCTGCCGCTGCTCCCGTCGCCGCCGCAGCGTTCATCGCGGCACCAGTCGGCTGATAGCGGCACCCGCCGAGGCCGGGCCCGATCGGAGCGCGCCCCCGGCGAAGCGCACGGTATGGGTGCGGACGCCGCGGCGGTCGCGCGACTGCACGGTCAGCTCCCGTTCCTCGAGGAGCCCGTGCCCCCGGTCGAGCCCGTGCCAGTGGGAGCCGGTGATCCGCAGCGCGCCGTCCGGGCGCGGCCACTCGCCCGCCACCACGAGCGCGGAGCCGTGCTCGCGGAGCCGGGCGGAGAGCCGTTCGACGGCGCCGTGCGCGGGCGGAGCCGACGGGCGCAGCAGCACGATCGTGAGCACCTCGCTGAGGGCGCCGGCGAGGGCGATGCCGTCCGCTCCCGGATCCGGGATGAGGACGCACCGGTCCAGGGCGATGCCGAGCGCCGCCGCCGCCTCGGCGCCGAACGTCGGGCAGCCGATGACCCCGCACCACGAGCCGGCGGCCGATGCCGCGGCGAGCGTCGCGAGAGCGAGCTGCTGAGAGCCCCGCACCGTGTAGCTCGCCCCCGCGCGCAGGGAGCCGCCCGCGAACAGCGGGCTGAGCCCTTCGGGCGTGGGGATGGCGCGGTCGTCGAGCCGCAGTGGCTGCATCTCGGAGATGCGCTGCTGCAGCGATGCGACGGTCGCGGGGAGGATCATGCAGCCATATTCGAAGATTTGTTCGAATAAGTCAATCCGGCCCGGGGTGTCGGGGCGCGGGAGGAGCACCGCGCCCGGACGGCGTAGGATGGTGGGGATGAACGAAGACGAGTTGGACGACTACGAGCGCGAGGCCGAGCTGTCGCTGTTCCGCGAATACCGCGACATCGCCAGCCAGTTCCGCTACGTCGTCGAGACCGAGCGGCGCTTCTACCTCGCGAACGAGGTGGACCTCAAGCGGCAGGACGCGGGCAGCGATTTCTACTTCGAACTCGCGATGACCGATGTCTGGGTGTGGGACGTGTACCGGGCGAACCGCTTCGTGAAGTCGGTGCGCGTGCTCACCTTCAAGGACGTGAACGTCGAGGAGCTGTCCGCTCGCGAGTTCTCCCTGCCCCAGGAGCTCGCGCTCGACGAATAGGTCGCGCGGTCGCGCGTCACTCCGTCCACAGCCGCGGTGCGGAGCGGGGCGGCGGCGTGTCCTCCACGGATCGGCGTCCGGCGCTTCCCGTGCGCGACGGAGCGGGCGAGCCTCGGAGCATGCTCCCATCGTTCCCGTCCCGGCGCCCCGCGCTCCGGCCCGCCCCGCCGTCGGCTGCGCGGCCCCGGTCGGGCGCCCCTCGGCATGATCCGTCCCGGCGGGGTCCGCCCCGATTCCTGCACGCGCTCGGCCTGCTGCCGCTGCTCGCCGTCCTCGGCGCGGGAGTCGTCGCTGCGTTGGGGGCCGTCGCCGTGCCCGGAGTCGCTGCCGTGTCCGGAGTCGCCGCCGGGTCTGAAGCCGTGGCAGCGCCCGGGATCGCCGCCGCGATGCCGGTGATGGACCCGTCTCCGGGTGCGGCGCGGACGGGCGGGGTGGCGGGGGCGGCGCCGGCGACCCCGTTCGCGAGACCGTCGAGTCCCTCCACCGCGGCGCCCGAGCGGCGGTGGACACCGCCGCTCGGCCGAGCGCTCGACGTCGTCGGCCCCTACCGGGCGCCGCCGCATCGCTACGGCGCGGGGCATCGCGGCATCGATCTGGCGGCGCACCCCGGGGAGATCGTCGTGGCGCCGGTCGCCGGAACGGTCTCCTTCTCCGGGGTGGTGGTCGACCGGCCGGTCCTCTCCCTCCGGGTGGACCGTGACACGGTGGTGTCGCTGGAGCCGGTGCGCAGCGCGCTCGCCGCGGGCGATGCGGTCTCCGCGGGCGAGACGGTCGGGATCGTCGCCGCCAGCGGGCACTGCGATGCGGACTGCGTGCATCTCGGCGTGCGCGTGGCGGGGGAGTACGCCAATCCGTTGCGCTATTTCCGCTATCGCCCGGTGCTGCTGCCCTGGGACGGCTGACGGCTGACGGCTGATGGCTGACGGATGCTGCCTGGGGGCCGACGGGCGACCACTGGCGGCTGAGGGATGCCGACCGGTGGGCGGCGGCCGGGGCTCAGGCGCGCGGGTGCGCCTGACGGTAGCTCTGCGCGAGGCGCTCCGTGGAGACGTGCGTGTACACCTGGGTGCTGGAGAGGCTCGCGTGGCCGAGCATCTCCTGCACGATGCGCAGATCGGCGCCGCCGTCGAGCAGATGCGTGGCCGCCGTGTGCCGGAAGGTGTGGGGCCCTCGGGGGCCGCCGCCCGGCTCGTCGGCCAGTTCGCGGGCGACGAGCCGGTACACCGCGTTCGTGCCGAGGGCGCCGCCGCGGTTGCCGAGGAAGAGCGGCGCATCGGGCCGCGCTGCGCCGGTGCCCTGCGTCGCGGCTCGGGCCGCGAGGATCGGGCGGCCCTCGACGAGGTACCGCTCGATCGCGCGAGCGGCGGGGCCTCCCAGCGGCACGACCCGCTCCTTGCCGCCCTTGCCGAGCACCCGGACCGTGCGCTCCCGCCGGTCGAGTCCGGCGATCGGGAGCGTGCAGAGCTCGGAGACGCGCAGCGCCGCCGCGTACAGCAGCTCCAGGACGGCGAGATCGCGGAGGGCCTCGGGGTCGCCGTCCGCCGCGCGTCTCGCGACCCGGTCGAGGAGCCGCGTCATCTGCCCATCGGCGAGCACCCGGGGGAGCTCCCGCGGCGCCTTCGGCGCGCGCAGACGGGAGGCGGGGTTGCCGGGGACCAGCTGACGGCGCTCCAGCCAGGAGCCGAAGGACTTCAGCGTGGCGACGTTCCGCGCGAGCGTGGTCGGGGCGAGGCCGCGCTGCTGGCGCTGCCACAGCCACGCCCTCATGAGCTCCAGATCGCAGGCGGACACCTCGAGCCCGGCAGGAGCGTCTCCGCCGCCCATGGCGCCCGGGCCGCTCACTGGGTCCGGGCCGCTCACTGAGCCCGGGTCGTTCGCAGCGTCCGGGCCGCCGCCGGCGCTCGGGGAATCGCCCGTGCCCGCCTCGACCTCCGCGGCCGATCCGCCGCCGGTGCCCTCCGCGAATGCGAGGAAATCCTCGAGGTCCCGGCGGTAGGCGCGGACGGTATGCGTCGAGTAACCGTACTCCAGGCGCACGGCGTCGAGGAACGCCGCGATCGCCGACACCAGGTGCATGCCCTCATTCTCGCCGGAGCAGCGCCCATCCGGTCTCCCCGTCCTCCGGCGTTTCGCGTCGGGCGACGTATCCCAGGAGCTCCAGCTCCGCGAGCGCGCCGTTCGCGGAGCGCGCATCGACTCCGGCGAGGCGCCCGACCTCCTCCGTGCGCCGGCTCCCGCGCAGGGGCAGCGCATCGATGATGCGCCGGTGGAGCGCGGGCTGCCTCGGGGGCGGCTGCGCGGCCGGCTCAGACGTCGCGGTCGGATGGCGCGCTCCGCCGTCGGGCGGCGCGGGCCCGGCCGAGCGGCGCGGGTGCGGCGCGGGGACGACGGACCGGGGTGCGTCGCGTCCCCGGGACGGAGCGCGACCGTCGAGCCCGAGCCCGAACAGGGCGTCGTCCTCCGCGAGCCCGAGGAGCTCCCGCGCCTCGGCGGCGTTCGTGACGAGCGTCGCGCCGTACTCGCGGATCAGGCGGTGGCAGCCCGCGGAGGCCGCGCTCGTGACCGGTCCGGGCACCGCCCCGAGCATCCGCCCGAGCTCGGCGGTGTGGCCGGCCGAGTTCAAGGAGCCCGAGCGGACACCGGCCTCGGTGACGAGCGTCGCGCGCGCGAGCGCGGCGATGAGCCGGTTCCGTTGGAGGAAGCGCCATCGGGTCGGCGCGGAGCCCGGCGCCATCTCCGAGCACACGAGCCCCGACGCGCCGATGCGCTGCAGCAGCTCGGCGTGCGCGGCGGGGTAGGGGCGGTCCGCCCCGCCCGCGAGCACCGCGACGGTCGGCGCCCCGCAGGCGAGCGCGGTGCGATGGGCGACCGCATCGACGCCGTACGCCGCACCCGAGACGATGGCGACCCCCGCCGAGGCGACGCCGTCCACCAGCTCGGCGGTGACGTGGGCGCCGTATCCGGTGCACGCGCGCGCCCCGACGACCGCGAGCGAGAATGCCGCGAGCAGTTCCGGCTCGCCCCGGATCCACATACCCAGCGGCGCGTGCGGACCGAGATCCTGCAGCGAATCCGGCCAGAAGAGCGAGCCGGGCGACACGAAGCGCAGCCCGGCCGCGATGCCGCGATCCATGTCCTCGAGGCTCGCCGCACGGCTCAGTCGCGGGAGCCAGCGTCCGAGCCCGGCGCGCACGCGGGCGGGCGTGAGCGGCCCCGGCGCATCGTCTTCCGGCGCGTCCGCATCCGCGGTCCCCCGCGCGCGGGATCCGCCCGGTCCGCCGAACACGTCCGCACCGGCCGCACCGGCCGCACCGGTCACGCCGGCCGCACCGGTCATGCCGGTCGCGCCGGCCGCACCGTCGCCGCCGGATGCGCCGTCCGCGGCGATCGCGCAGAGGCGCGCGGCCCCCGTCCCCGAGGCGACGAGTTCCAGGGACTCGGCGGCTCCGAGCGCGTCGATGAGCGCCCCGGCGACGCCGTCCCCGGGCTCGACGAGCCGCGACCAGACGAGATGCGCCAGCAGCGCGTCGGCGTCGGGTTGCGGGAGTTCGGCCGGGGAGGCGACTCCGGGGGAGACTGCTCCGGGGGCGCTCCCCGAGGCGGCGCCCCCGGGCAGCAGCCGGATGAGCCGCTCCCGCAGCTCCCCGTCGGCGCGGACGGCCCGGGCGGGGCGCCCTCCCGGGGTCACGAGGGGCCTCCGCCGCGGAGCACGAGCGCCTGCGCGACCTCGTCGCGTCCGGGGCGCTCGCGCCCCGCGAGATCGGCGATGCTCCACGCGATCCGGAGCGTGCGGTGGTACCCGCGAGCCGTCAGCGCACCGCGCTCGATCGCGCGGTCGAGCACCGCGGTGTCGCTGCGAGGAAGCCGGGCGCGGGGACTGCGCAGCCACGCTCCGGTGACCTCCGCGTTCACGCGCCACGGCGTGCCCCTGAGCCGTTCGAGCGCCCGGGATCGAGCGGCGGCCACGCGTTCGCCCGCGCTCGCGCTCGTGAGCGCGGGCGCGGATCCCGCCGCGAACAGCGTCCGCGCCACACGATGCAGGGTGAGCCGCAGATCGAGACGGTCGGCGAGCGGGCCGGAGATCCGCTGCTGGTAGCGCACCCGCGTGCTCGGCGAGCAGCGGCACTGGAGCGCGGTGTCCGGAGCCCCGGCGTTGCCGCAGGGACAGGGGTTCGCGGTGAGCACCAGTTGCAGCTTCGCGGGGAGCGTCGTGCGCACCCGGGCGCGGTGGATGTCGATGACGCCCGACTCGAGCGGCTGCCTGAGCGCCTCGAGCACATGGCGGGAGAACTCGGGCGCCTCGTCGAGGAGCAGCACCCCGTGACTGGCGCGCGTGATCGCGCCGGGGCGGATCTCCGCGCCGGAGCCGCCGCCGATGATGGAGACCTGCGACGCCGTGTGGTGCGGGCTCTCGAACGGCGGGATCCGGATGAGTCCGGTGAGGGGCGCGCCGCCGAGGGAGGCGATGCTGCTCGCCTCGAGCGACTCCTCATCGCCGAGCTCGGGCAGGATGGTGCGCAGGCGGCTCGCCAGGAGCGTTTTCCCGCTGCCCGGCGGCCCCGAGAGCGAGAGATGGTGCCGTCCCGCTGCCGCGATGACGATCGCCTCCACCGCCTCCTCCTGACCCACGACATCGGCCAGGTCGGGGAGCGGCGCATCCGGCGCTCCGGATTCCCCGGGCGCCCGTCCGCCCGGGGCGGAGCCGGGCGCCGTCGTTCGTCCCGGCCGTGCCGTCGCCGGAGGGGCCGCCACCGCCCCGCCCCGGTACCAGGCCACGGCGGCGGTGAGGTCGGCGACGGCGACGACCTCGATTCCCGGCACGAGCGCCGCCTCGCCGCCGCCCGAGGCGGGCACCATCACCCGGGAGAAGCCGAGCCCGCGCGCCGCGATGACGGCGGAGAGCAGTCCCGCGGGTCGGCGGAGCTCCCCGCCGAGGCCGAGCTCGCCGATGTGCGCGATGCCCGCGAGGCGTTCCGCCGGCAGCTGCCGCGAGGCGGCGAGGGCGGCGAGGGCGATCGCGAGGTCGAAGCCGGAACCGTGCTTCGGGAGCGAGGCCGGCGAGAGGTTGACCGTCAGGAAGCGGTCGGAGAGCGGCAGGCCCAGCTGCGCGGTGGCGGTGCGCACGCGCAGTTTCGCCTCGGCCAGCGCGGTGTCGGGCAGCCCGATGATGGCCATGCCGGGCAGCTGCTGCGAGACCGCGGCCTCGACCATCACGGCGGTGCCGGAGAGCCCGGAGAGCGCGACCGCGGCGGCGCGGCACACGAGCCCGCTCACGAGATGCCCGCCAGATGCTCGATGCGCGGGGCGCCGGGCCCGAGCGTGATCCCGACCGCGTCGAGGCGCAGCCGCTCCGGGTGCTCCTCGTGCGCGCGCACCCATTCGTAGAGGAGTCGCCGGAGGCGGAGCGCCTTGCGCGCGGTGATCGCGGCGAGCGGGTGCCCGTAGCCGGAACCGCTGCGGGTCTTCACCTCGACGCCGACGAGCGTGCCGGCGTCCCGGGCGACGAGGTCGAGCTCGCCGGCGCGGCAGCGCCAGTTCCGATCGACGATCTCGAAGCCGCGCGCGGCGAGGAACCGCGCGGCGAGCTCCTCGCCATGGGCCCCGAGGGCGATGCGCGCTCGCCCCGGCCGGTCGCGGGGCGGAACCGTGTGCGACATGCCGTCTCCTTCCCGTGCCGATCGGCTGCGACGCCGAGGTCATCGGCCCCATCCTGCGCGTCGGCGGGCCGCGGGGCCAGTGCGCCGGGACGGATGTGGATCGATTCGCGCGAACCGGCTCGACCCGCGCGCTGTGGACGGAATGCTGCGCGGTTCCCGGTGGTATGCTGTCAGATGCACCTCGCACGAGGTGACTTCGCGTGCCCGCTCATCGGCTCGTCGCCACCGGTCTCCCGCCGTCATGGAGGGAGCGGCGTCTCCGAGGGCACCAGGATCTGGTCGCATCCGCGACCGATACGCAACCGCAAGCGCGCGCCCCCGTGGCGCGCAGAACAGGAGAACGGCAATGGCCGTCGTCACCATGCGCCAGCTGCTCGACAGCGGCGTCCACTTCGGACACCAGACCCGCCGCTGGAACCCGAAGATGAAGCGCTTCATCTTCACCGAGCGCTCCGGCATCTACATCATCGACCTGCAGCAGTCGCTCGGGTACATCGATGCCGCGTACGAGTTCGTGAAGCAGACCGTGGCCCGCGGCGGCAACATCCTCTTCGTCGGCACGAAGAAGCAGGCCCAGGAGGCCATCGCCGAGCAGGCGCAGCGCGTCAACCAGCCCTACGTGAACCAGCGCTGGCTCGGCGGCCTGCTCACCAACTTCCAGACCGTCACCGGCCGCCTCGAGCGCATGAAGGAGCTCGAGCAGCTCGACTTCGAGGGCACCACGAGCGGCTTCACCAAGAAGGAGCTGCTGCTCAAGAAGCGCGAGCTCGAGAAGCTGCAGAAGTCGCTCGGCGGCATCCGCAACATGGGCAAGACCCCCTCGGCCCTCTGGGTGGTCGACACCAAGAAGGAGCACCTCGCGATCGACGAGGCGAAGAAGCTCGGGATCCCCGTGATCGCGATCCTCGACACCAATTGCGATCCCGACGAGGTCACCTACCCGATCCCCGGCAACGACGATGCGATCCGCTCCGTCGCGCTGCTCACCCGCGTGATCGCCGACGCCGCGGCCGAGGGACTCATGGAGCGCCACCAGAAGCCCGCCGAGGGCGCCGAGGCCGCCGCCGAGCCCCTCGCCGAATGGGAGGTCGAGCTGCTGAACGCGGAGAAGACCGAGGCCCCCGCCGCCGAGGAGACCACCGAGGCCGCGGCTCCTGCCGCCGAGGAGGCCCCGGCCGCCGAGGAGGCTCCCGCCGCCGAGGAGACCACCGAGGCCGCGGCTCCCGCCGCCGAGTAACCACCGCACCGAACACCGATCCTGCGCCGTCGCGCAGGGTGACGTCATGATCCTGCGACTGCGCGCAGGATGACATCGAAAAGGAGTCACATATGGCTGCAGTAAGCATGGCCGCTGTGAAGGAGCTGCGCGAGCGTCTCGGCGCCGGCATGCTCGATAGCAAGAACGCGCTGACCGAGGCCGATGGCGACATCGAGAAGGCCATCGAGATCCTGCGCCTCAAGGGCCTCAAGGGCGTCGCGAAGCGCGGCGACCGCGAGGCGAGCGAGGGCCTCGTCGCCGTGCGTCAGAGCGACGACGCGGCGACGATGATCGAGCTCGTCTGCGAGACGGACTTCGTCGCGAAGAACGAGAAGTTCATCGCCCTCGCCGAGCGCGTGCTCGACGCGATCGTCGCGGCGTCGGCCGCCGACGTCGAGGCCGCCCTGGCCGCCCCGGCCGACGGCAAGACGGTCGGCGAGGTCATCACGGACGAGGCCGCCATCATCGGCGAGCGCATCGTGCTGCGCAAGGTCTCGCGCATCGAGGCCCCGGCGACCGCGGTCTACCTCCACCAGACCTCCAAGGATCTGCCCCCGCAGATCGGCGTGGTCGTGGGCTACGAGGGCGATGACGCCGAGGCGGCGCTCAGCATCGCCCGGCACATCTCCTTCGCCGACCCGCTCTACCTCAGCCGCGAGGATGTCCCCGAGGCCGACGTGGAGAAGGAGCGCGCGCTCGTCACGGAGATCTCCAAGAACGAGGGCAAGCCCGAGGCCGCCCTGCCGAAGATCGTCGAGGGTCGCCTCACCGCGTTCTTCAAGCAGGTCGCCCTGAACGAGCAGGTCCACGCGCTCGACGCCGACAAGCGCGAGGTGAAGAAGGTCGCCGAGGCGGCCGGGATCACCGTCACGGGCTTCGCCCGCGGCAAGGTCGGCGCGTAAGCACCGCCATCGAGACCCGGGTCGGCCGGGGAACACCCCGGCCGACCCGGGTCTTGTGCTGCCGCCGCACTATCATGGCCACAGCCGGGGGTCGATCCCCTCGGCCCCGTACATCCCCGATCATCGACACCCCCTGAAGGAGCTCCCCATGACCGAAACCCCCGACCGCAAGCGCCGCGTGCTGCTGAAGCTCTCCGGCGAGGCCTTCGGGGGCGGCACGCTCGGGGTGAACCCGGACGTGGTGAGCCAGATCGCCCGCGAGATCGCGGCGGCGACGGCCGACTCCGAGGTCGCCGTGGTCGTCGGCGGCGGCAACTTCTTCCGCGGTGCCGAGCTCTCCCAGCGGGGCATGGACCGCGCCCGCGCCGACTACATGGGGATGCTCGGCACCGTGATGAACGCGCTCGCGCTGCAGGACTTCCTCGAGCAGGCGGGCGTCTCGAGCCGCGTGCAGTCCGCGATCACCATGACCCAGGTCGCCGAGACCTACATCCCGCTGCGCGCCATCCGCCACCTGGAGAAGGGACGGGTCGTGATCTTCGGCGCCGGCGCCGGCCTGCCGTACTTCTCGACCGACACCGTCGCCGCCCAGCGCGCGCTCGAGATCCACGCCGACGAGGTGCTCGTGGCCAAGAACGGGGTCGACGGCGTCTACACCGCCGATCCGAACCGCGACCCCGATGCGACCCTGATCGATGAGATCTCCTACGGCGACGCGCTCGTGCGCGGCCTCAAGGTCGTCGACTCGACCGCCTTCAGCCTCTGCATGGACAACGGCATGCCGATGCGCGTGTTCGGCATGGAGCCGGCGGGGAACGTCACGGCGGCGATCCGCGGCGAGGAGCTCGGCACGCTCGTCCACAGCTGACCGGCCGGCGCCGGGCGCCCCGCCCGCTAAGCTGGACACAACCGCGTTTTCACTAAGGAGCACACCGTGATCGAAGAGGTCTTCGCCGATGTCAAGGACCGCATGACCAAGGCGGTCGAGGCCGCGAAGGAGGGCTTCGCGACGGTCCGCACGGGGCGCGCGAACCCCTCCCTGCTGCAAAACGTGCAGGTGGACTACTACGGCACGCCCACGCCCCTGTCGCAGCTCGCGTCCGTGCAGAACCAGGATGCGCGCAGCCTGATCGTCACCCCGTACGACAAGGGTGCGATGAAGGACATCGAGCAGGCCATCCGCGACATGCCGAACCTGGGCGCGAACCCCTCGAACGACGGCACCGTGATCCGCGTCAACCTGCCCGAGCTCACCGAGGAGCGCCGCAAGGAGTTCGTGAAGATCGTGAAGGGGCGCGCCGAGGACGCGCGCGTCGCGATCCGCAACGTCCGCCGCTTCGGCAAGGACGAGTTCGGGGCGCTGAAGGACGAGGTCGGCGAGGACGAGATCGCCCGTGCCGAGAAGGAGCTCGAGGCCGTCACCAAGCAGTTCATCGATCAGGTCGACGACGCCTGCAAGCGCAAAGAAGCCGAGCTGCTGGAGGTCTAGTCGGCATGGCAGGGTCGGACAGACGGGACGAGCTCCGCTCGCATCTCGAATCGACGCGCGCGCAGCTCGAAGCGACGAACGCGAAGATCGAGGCGCGTGCGGGGCGCAACCTGTTCTTCGCGATCCTGTCGGGCGTCGTCTTCGGCGCGGTCTTCCTCGCGAGCCTGCTGCTCGTGAAGGATCTCTTCGTGCTCCTGGTCGCCGTCATCGTGGGCATCGCGCTCGTCGAGCTTGCGGCGGCGTTCCGGGTGGCCGGCCGACGGGTGCCGCGGATCGGCGTCGTCCTCGGCGGTCTCGTCGTCGTCGGCGGGGCCTACTTCTTCGGTGCCGAGGGGATGCTGCTCGGTCTGTTCGCGGGATCGGCCCTGCTCACCGTGTGGCGGCTCGTGGAGGGGCTCGTGCCCGCCTGGGAGACCCCGAGGCGCACGCTCGTGCGCGACGTGTTCTCCGGGCTCTTCACGCTCGTCTACGTCGCATTCCTCGCCTCCTTCACGGTGCTGCTCGTCGCGGCCGAGGGCGGCGAGTGGTGGGTCTTCGCGCTCGTGCTCGTGGTCGTCTCCGTCGACGTCGGGGCCTACGCGGCCGGGGTCACCCTCGGCAGGCACAAGATGACGCCCCGAATCAGCCCGAACAAGACCTGGGAGGGCTTCGCGGGCGCGGCGGTCGTCGCGACCGCCGCCGGGATCGCGGTCGCGGTCCTCGCGCTCGGACAGCCGTGGTGGGTCGGGGTCGTGATCGGCCTCGTCGTGCTCATCACCGCGACCGGCGGCGATCTCACCGAATCGCTCATCAAGCGCAATCTGGGAGTGAAGGACATGAGCTCATGGATCCCCGGCCACGGCGGGTTCCTGGATCGCCTGGATTCGCTGCTGCCCTCCGCCGTCGGCGTCTACGGCGTCGCGCTCGTGCTGGGGGCGGTGTAGATGACGGCGGGCGGCGGCGGGGCGGATTCCCAGGTCTCGGAAACGACGGGTCGGCAGAATAGGCGGGTGCACACTTCGTTCCCGCTGGCCGCCGGCTCCGGCTCCGGCTACCATCCGGAGCAGGTCGATGCGTTCCTGGCGAGTGCGCGGTCGGCGTACGAGGGGCCCGGATCGGGGGCGACGATGACGGCGGCCGACGTGCGCCGCGCCGCCTTCGCGGTGAAGCGGGGCGGCTACGCGGCCCGCTACGTCGACGCCGCCATGGACCGTCTCGAGGAGGTCTTCTTCGAGCGGGAGCGGCGCGCGAGTCTGCGGGCGCAGGGCGAGGACGCCTGGTGGGACGAGACCCGGGCGCTGCTGTCCGAGGTGCGCGGCCGCATCCAGCGCCCCCGGGGCAAGCGCTTCCGCCGCCGCGGGCTCTTCGCGACGGGCTATCGGCGCTCGCAGGTCGATGCGTTCCTCGATCGGATCTCCGACATGTTCGAACGTCGCGAGCTCGGCCTGAAGACCGCGGAGGTGCGCGACGTCGTCTTCCATCCGCAGTGGCGCGGCTACGACGAGGACCAGGTCGATGCGCTGCTCGATGCGGTCGTCGAGCTGATCCTCGCGACGCGCTGAACGCCCGGGCGCGGCGCGCCCGGGAGACGACGGGCGGGAACCGTCGTTGAAGCGCGCGGCGCGCTGAGATATAATCGTTATATTGTGCGTGCGTTGAACTCGAAAACCCCCTCCCGCTGGGCCCGCGTCAAGGCCCCCGTCGCGGCTCTGGCCGTGGCGGGGATGTTCGGCGTCGCGGTCGTCGCCCCGTTCGCGATGCCGAGCGCGCAGACCGACGCCGAGGCGCTCGCCTTCGAGGAGCGGATCCACCAGGAGTTCGTGCCGAACACCTCGCCGGAGGCGGATCTGGTCTTCACCGACGTCCCCGTGGACCTCTCCGAGGCCGAGCAGGAGAAGGCCGCCGCCGAGCAGGCTGCGGCGGAGAAGGCCGCAGCGGAGAAGGAAGCCGCCGAGCAGGCCGCGGCGAGTTCCGGCTCGGGCGGCGGCTCGGTGCAGGCCCCCGCGAAGTACACCGGGGGTGGCTCGATGGCCGAGTGGATGACGGCCGCCGGCATCGCCGAGGCCGACTGGAGCTACGTGGTCTACATCGCCGAGCGCGAGAGCGGGCTCAACCCCAACGCGACGAACGCGAGCTCGGGCGCGTGCGGCCTCATCCAGGCGCTGCCCTGCAGCAAGGTTCCCGGGAACGGATACGACCCCGTCGACAACCTCCGGTGGGCGAACGGCTACGCGGTCGACCGGTACGGGAGCTGGGCGCAGGCCTACGCCTTCTGGACCACCAACCACTGGTGGTGACCCGCGCGCATGGCGCGTAGCCGCCGGCCGAACAAGTATCAGCGTGCGGCGCTGACCCCGCAGAGCGATGTCACGCGACTCGCCTACGGTGGAGCCAGGCGCGTCGCGAGGCGGGGCGCGGAGTGGTTCGTCCGCGACATTCCCGCGCACCGGGCCGAGAAGGCCTATCGCTGCCCTGAGTGCGGCACGGAGATCCCGCAGGGCCAGGCGCACGTCGTCGCCTGGAGCGCGGAGCACTTCTTCGGCGACGAGGCGGCCGTGCGCGATCGCCGTCACTACCACGCCCACTGCTGGCGCCTCGCCTGAGCCGACGGGGGCGCTGCGTGAATCGGCGCCCGGCGACGGAGCGGAGGCCGCCGCCGCACGGCTCAGAAGAGCGTCGGCGGAGTGACCGGCTGCGCCAGCGAGATCTCGGGTCCGGGCTCGGACGCGGGCAGTCCCGGGCCCCGTTCGGGTGCGCGCCCCGCTTGGAACGCCGTCGCCGCCGCTCGGGCGCGGTCGTCGGCCGCCTCGTTGAGCGGGTGCCCGGCGTGGCCCTTCACCCACTCGAAGCTGACCGAGCGGCCGACGAGCGCGGCGTCGATCTGCTCGAGCAGCTCGCGGTTGAGCACGGGCTTGCCGTCGGCCTTGCGCCAGCCCCGGCGCTTCCACCCGGCCATCCACTGCGTCACCGAGTTGATGACGTACTGGCTGTCGCACAGGATCCGCAGGGGCTCGTCTGCGAGCGGCGCGGTGGCGTGCAGGAGATCGAGCACCGCCATCAGCTCGCCCTGATTGTTCGTGGCGCGCGGCCAGCCGCCGGCCCGCCAGCGCTCGTCGTCAATCACCCAGGCCCAGCCCGCGGGTCCAGGGTTGCCGAGTGCCGAACCGTCCGCCGCCGCCGTGAGTGCCATGCTTCCATCCTGCCAGAAGCGCGGGCCCCGGGCGGGCGGGGGAGCGGTGCGCTCAGGCGCCGTCGGGGCGCTGGATCGGCGCCGTGACGTCCGCCTCGGGCGCGTCGGAGCCGCTCGGCCCCTCGGCGCCCGACGCGTCGCCGGCATCTGTGCGCTCGCCGGCATCCGTGCGCGCGGCGGCGGCCGCGACCGGCTGCTCGACGAGACGGCCGGCGACGGTGCTCATCTTCTGGGCGTTCGTGATGACCTCGCCGAGGCTCTCGAAGTAGCGGGCGACGGCGCCGCGCTCCACCTTCAGCTGCGTCATCCGGTCCTCCGCGGCGGCGAGGACCTTCGTCGCCCGGTCCTCCGCGGCGGCGAAGGTCGTCTGGGCGCGCTGCTCGGCCTCGAGGAGGATCTGCGCGGCGCGTCGCTCCGCCTCGGCCCGGATCGCGCGTGCCTCCTGAGTCGATTCCGAGATCAGATGCTCGTGCTCGCTCCGGGCCGCGTCGAGCTGCGTCCGCAGCTCCGCGAGTTCCGTGCGCGTGGCCTCGATCTCGCGCTGCGAGGCCTCCGCCGCGGCGCGCTGCGCCTCGGCGAGCTCGCGCTCGAGCGTCTCGCGCTGCTCGACCGCGGCGGTGCGCGAGGCGGTCGTCTCCGCCTCGAGCTCGGCGCGCAGCGCGCGGACGGAATCCTCGGTCTCCGCGCGCAGCCGCGCGAGCTCCGTCTCCTCCGACCGCCGGTACTCCGCAAGTTCGGCGACCGTGTCGGCGCGGAGCCGGTCGGTCTCCTCGGTGACGGCGGCGCGCTGCGCGGCGACCTCCCGAGCGATCGCGGCCTCCTGCTCCTCGCGGGCGCGCCTGAGGTCCTCCTCGTGCTGGGCGCGCTCGGCGGCGATGACGCGATCGTGCTCCTCGCGCTCCCGCGCCACGTCCTCGGCGAGCTGCGCCCGTTCCCGCTCCATCCGCAGCTCGAGCGCCTCGCGTTCGATGCCGAGGGCCTCGGCGACCTCGTCCCGCTCGATGCGGAGCCGTTCGGCCTCCGCGGCGCGCGCGTCCTCGAGCTCCCGCTCCTGCGCGATCCGCTGAGCGGAGAGCCGCTGCGCGTGCATGGTCGACTCGTCGGCGACGCGCGCCTCGTGCACGGCGAGCGCCTGCGCGAGCTCGCGCTCCTGCGCGGCGCGCTCCGCGCCCAGCTCGGCCTCGTGGGCGCTCCGCTCCTCGGCGATCCGGGCGCTGTGGCCGTCCCACTCGGCGATGAGGCGATCCTGATGCTCTGCCAGTTCGCTGCCGATCCGGGACTCGTGCGCCGAGCGCTCCTGGAGCAGCTGTGCCTCCTGCGCGGCGCGCTCCTCGGCCAGCCGGTGCTCCTGCGCGACGCGCTCCTCCGCGAGCTGCTGCTCGTGCGTCTCGCGCTCCGCGCGGATCCGCTCCTCGTGCGCGTCCCGCTCGTCCGCGATGGCGGTGCGGTGCTCCTCGGCCTCCGCCGCGATGCGCTCCTCGTGCTCGCGCCGTTCCGCGCCGAGCGCCGCGTCGTGCGCCTCTCGCTCGGCGCCGAGCGCCGCGTCGTGCTCGGCGCGCTCCCGGGCGAGCGCCGTGTCGTGCTCCTCGCGCTCCGCGGCGATGGAGCGGTCGTGCTCCTCGCGCTCCGTGCGGATCGCGTGCTCGTGCGCCGCGCGCTCCTCGGCGACGCCCTGCTCGTGCGCCTCCCGTTCGCGGGCGAGGCGCGAGACGTGCGCCGAGAGCTCCGCGGCGAGCCGGGTCTCCTGGGCCTCCTCGGCGTCGCGGAGCTGGGCCTCGTGGGTGACGATGCCGGCGCGGATCGCCTCGTCGTGCGCCGCCCGTTCATGGAGGATCGCGGAGTCGTGCGAGCCGCGCTCCTCGGCGAGACGACGCTCGTGAGCCTCGCGCTCCGCGGCCAGACGCTCCTCCTGCGCGATGCGCGCGGTCTCGAGCTCCGCCTCCGTCTCGGCGCGCAGACGCTCGCGCTCCTCGGCGGCGGCCGCGGCCGCCCGTTCGCGCTCGCGCCCGCCCTGCTCGGCGAGCGTCGTCAGCTCAGCGCGCTGCGCCTCGATCTCGCGCGCGATGCCCTGCTCGTGCGCCGCGCGCTCCTGCGCGAGACGATCGACGTGCGTCTGCAGCTCGGCTGCGATCCGGCGGTCGTGCTCCTGCCGCTCCGCCGCGATCGTCGCGTCGTGCGCGCTGCGCTCCTGCGCGATGCGTCCCCGGAGGGTCTCGATCTCGATGTCGAGCGCGCGTCGTTGGGCCGCGGCCTCCGCCTCGAGGACGCGACTGCGCTCGGTGAAACGCTCCTCGAGCTCGGCCTCCTCGCGCTGACGACGGCCTTCGAACTCCGTCCGAGCCAGCTCGCCCTCGTGCACGAGCCGCGCGCGTTCGAGCTCCGCCTCGCGCTCGCTCTCCGCGCGCTGGCGGGCGAAGGACTCCGCGAGGCGCTCGGTCTCGGCGCGGAGCTCGCTCGCAGCCGTCCGGGCCTCGCTCGAGATCCGCTCCGCCTCGGCGCGCGCCGCCGCGAGCGCCGCCTCGGCCTCCCGATGCGCGGTCTCCCGCTCCGCGGCGGCCTCGCGCTCGGCCGCGCTCCGGCTGAGTTCGGCGGTGCGCCGCGCCTCCTCGAGCAGGCGCTCGCGCTCGGCATTGGCGAGCGCGGTCTGCTCGGCGAGGTCGTTGCGCGCGCCGGTGATGATGATCTCCGACTGCTCCGCAGCGGACGCGAGCAGTTCGTCGGCGCGCTGCTGCGCCTGGGTGAGCACCCGGCGGCTCTCCTCCTCCGAGGAACGGCGCAGCTTCTCCGCATCGAGGTCCGCCTGTGCCATCAGCCGCTGCGCATGATCCTCGGCGACCTTCAGGCTCTTCTCCACCCGGAGTCCGAGCCCCGAGTAACCGCTCGCGCCGAGCTCCGCCACCTGCTCCTGCAGCTCCGCGATGAGCTGCCGCTGCTCCTGGCCCGTGTGCGTCGCCTGCTGGTGCGCGAGCTGCAGCGCCTCGAGGTGCGACTGCAGCGTGCCGATGTGTCCGGTGAGCGCGCCGATGCGCTCGTCCACCTCCTCGCGGTTGTATCCGCGGAACGCAGGAGAGAACTGCTGGGCTGATTCGGACACGTGGCCTCCGGAATCGGAACGAGATTTCCGCGGCCGCGCGGGTGCTCGCGGGACGGCCACAGGGGTGGTGATCCACGATAGCGCACTTCATGCGCGCGCGTCCCTGGGACCGGTGCCGGCTCGGCTTCCTCGCGCGCATCCATGTCATATCCGGAAAGCTCCGGTAGCGTTGAACGTCGAACACCCGTCCGCCGCGCTCGCCCGATCCCGGAGCGGACGCCGCGGCGGGGACATGAACTGAAGGAGACCCCCGTGCGATATGTGCTCGCGATCGCAGCGCTCGTGCTCTCCGGCGTCCTGCTCCTGCTGGGCATCGGACAGCGGACGTTCCTCGCCGGCCCCTCGGAGATCGGCATCGCGATCGACACGCAGTCCGAGACGGGCTTCGCCGTGCTCGACGCGGGGGAGCTGGCGAAACTCCCCGGCCAGGCCAACGTGGTCGTGCGGGGCGCCGACGCCTTCGTCGCGACGGGGGCGACGCGCGACGTGGAGGCCTGGACCGAGCCGTACTCGCACGCCAAGCTGACGGTCGATGCGCTGGGACAGCGGATGCTGAGCGCGCTCGTGGCCCCTGCCACCGAGGACTCGACGCCGACGACGGCTGCCCCGGAGACCGCTGCCCCGGAGACGGCGGCCCCGGCGGACGACACGGCCGCAGAGGCCCCCATGGAGGATGCGGCGGGCCTCGATCCCCGCGGCAGCGATCTGTGGCTGAGCGAGCGCTCCATCGACGAGCGCGGCAGCGGCACCGAGGCGCAGACGCTGCGCGTGCCGGTCGCGCTGTCGGAGGGGCAGTCGGTGCTCATCGCGTCGACGGGCACGGACCCGCTGCCGGCGGACGCATCGGTGGTGTGGGCGCAGGACCGCGAGACTCCCTGGGCCGGCCCGCTCCTCGTCGGGGGCGGTCTGCTCGCGCTCGCTGGCGGCGTGCTCTACCTCCTCGCGATCGATCACGATCGCCGAGGGCTCGGCCCGCGGCGCGGTCGCAAGGGTCCGCTGCTCGGCATCCGCAACCTCTTCGGCCGGCGTGCGCATCGCAGCGCGAGCTCCACGACGCCGCCGGCGTCTCCCGAGGCCGAGGCGGCCCCGGGCCGCGCCACCCGAAGCGCGCGTGCGACGCGCCGGCTCGCCCTCCCGGCGCTCGGGCTGGCGGTCGCCGTCGGCCTCACCGGCTGCTCGGCGAGCTACTGGCCCGCCTTCGGCGACGAGCCCGCCCCGGAGCAGACCGAGGAGCCGGCGAGCGGCATCGCACCGGTGCCGGTGACCGAGGGGCAGCTCGACCGCATCGTGGCCGACGTCGCGGCGGTCTCGGGGGAGGCCGACGACTCCTTCGACGCCGCCGCGCTCGACGCCCGCTTCACGGGCGATGCCCTCGAGCAGCGCGCAGCCAACTACACCATCCGCGCGGCCATGCCCGAGTACGGCGTGATCCCGCCGCGCATCACCGACGAGGCGCTCGACTACGAGCTCGTGCAGAGTACCGAGACCTGGCCGAGAACGGTGTTCGTGACCGTCGCGTCCTCCTCGGGCGCCGTCGAGGAGCCCGCGGGCGAGGAGGTCGACGGCGAAACGCCCGAGATCGCCGGCGAGGCGAACGGCGAGGCCGCCACGACGGAGGACTCCGAGTCGTCGCCGTCGCTCGCGCTCGTGCTCACGCAGCAGAACCCGCACGAGAACTTCCACGTGTCGCGCGTCGTCGCGCTCCGCGGCGGCATCTCGATGCCGCAGGCCGCTCCGGCGGAGGAGGGCACGGCCGTGCTCGCGGGGGACACCGGAACGCTCGTGCTGCAGCCCGATCAGGTCGGCGCGGCGTACGCGGCAGTGCTGCAGAACGGTACGGACATTCCCGAGGCGGAGTCCTTCGACCTCGGCACGGACACGCTGCTCGAGAACTACGGCAAGGCCCGGGCGGAGCAGTCGCAGCAGCAATCGGACGAGAAGGAGCAGACGATGGCCTTCTCGGTCACCGCGCGGCAGGGCGACGAGCCGATCACGGCGCTCTCCACGGGGACGGGCGGTGCGCTCGTCGCCACGACGGTGATCGAGGAGCAGGTGGTCGACGCCGCGGGCGGCCGCTACAAACCGCAGGCGAAGGACGCCGTCACGGCGCTCTCAGGCCTCGAGGGCGAGCAGGAACGGCTGGTGCAGCAGGTCGCGCACCAGATGCTCTTCTACGTGCCCAGCAAAACGGACGGATCGAAGATCCAGCTGCTCGGCGTGACGAGCGAACTCGTCGGCGTGACGAACTAGGAACACCTCGAAGGGGAAACGGAACGAACATGACGCAGCAGATGCCGGAGCGGATCCCGGGCGGCGGGATCGACCTCAGCCACCTCGCCGGGCGCGGCCAGACCGGGTCGCCCGTCGGCGCGCCGGGGAGCGGCCCGGGCGCCCCGGCGGGCCAGGCGGGTCAGGTCGTCGACGTGCCGTCGCTCGTGCTCGAGGTCACGGAGGCCGGGTTCGAGCAGGCGGCGCAGCTGTCGACGGTCGTGCCGGTGGTCGTCGAGCTGTGGTCGGCCGCGAGCCCCGCCTCGCAGGAGCTCGCGCCCCTGCTCGAGGAGGCGGTGCGCGCCCTCGCCGGCCGCGCGCTCCTCGCGAGGGTCGAGGCCGAGACGAATCCCGGGCTCGCCCAGGCCTTCCAGGCGCAGGTCGTCCCCACGGTCGTCGCGCTCGTCGGGGGCCGCCCCGTCCCGCTCATCCAGGGAGCCGCATCGGCGGAGCAGCTCAGGGAGCTCCTCGCGCAGCTCGTGCAGCTGGCCGAGCAGCACGGCGTGACCGGCCGGGTGAACGCGCCCGAGGCGGACGCCGATGCGCCGAGCGAGCCCGCCGAACCGGTGATCCCGCCGGCGCATCTCGCGGCCGTCGAGGCGGCGGAGCGCGGCGACTACGCGGCGGCCGTCGCGGAGTGGGAGGCGGTGCTGCAGAAGGCGCCGGCCGACGCGGAGGCGCGTGCGGCGCTCGTGCAGATGCGACTGCTCCAGCGCCTCGACGGGACGACCGCGGAGGGGATCAGGAGCGCCGCGGCGGAGCACCCCGACGGGGTCGACGCGCAGCTCGGCGTCGCGGACCTCGATGTCTCGGGCGGGCACGTCGAGGACGCCTTCCTGCGCCTGCTCGATCTCTTCGCCGCAGCCTCGGAGGACGCCGACCGCGCGCGGATCCGGGAGCGCCTGCTCGAACTCTTCGAGGTCGTGGGCGTCGCCGATCCTCGCGTGATCGCCGCGCGCGGCCGGCTCGCCAATCTGCTCTACTGATGCCGGCGACGGCGGCGCGGGGCGGAGTGCGATGAGCGGCGCGTACCTCGATCACGCCGCGACGTCGCCGATGCCCGCTGCCGTGCGCGAGGCGTTTCTCGACGCCCTCGGGCTCGTCGGGAATCCGGCGTCGACGCACGGGCACGGGCAGCGCGCGGGGGAGGCGCTCGAGTCCGCGCGCGAGCGGATCGCGGCGGCGCTCGGCGGCGACCGCGCCGAGACGGTGCTCACGGCGGGGGGGACCGAAGCGATCAACCTCGCGATCAAGGGCGTCTACTGGGCTCGCCGTCGCGCCGGCGCCGGGCCCGTCGTCCTCATCGCCGAGGGCGAGCACCACGCGACCCTCGAAGCGGCCGAGTGGCTGCGCGACGCCCAGGGCGCCGAGCTCGCGACGCTGCCGATCGGAGCGGAGGGCGGGCTCGCCCCCGAGGCCCTCGCAGCGGCGATCGACCGGATCGGGAGGGAGCGCATCGCGCTCCTCAGCTTCCTCTGGGCGAACAACGAGGTGGGGACGGTGCAGCCCGTCGCGCGGCTGTGCGCGATCGCTGAGGCCGCGGGGATCCCGGCGCACGTCGACGCGGTCTCGGCGCTCGGACAGGTGCCGGTCGATTTCCACGCCTCGGGAGCGGCCGCGCTCAGCGTTTCCGCCCACAAGATCGGCGGGCCCGTCGGCGTCGGCGCGCTCCTGCTCGGCCGGCGCACCGCCGCCGAGCCGCTGCTGCACGGCGGCGGTCAGCAGCGCGCCAGATCCGGCACCCAGGATGTCGCCGGGGCCGTGGCGTTCGCGGCGGCGCTCGAGAACTCGCAGGATCCCGCCTCGCCCGTGCGGCCCCGGCCGGAGCGCATCGCCCGCATGCGCGCGCTGCGCGACCGGCTGATCGCCGGCATCCGCGGCATCGACCCGGGCGCCGCGCTGCGCGGTCCCGAACCCGGCGGCGACGCCGATCCGCGGCTCCCGGGCAACGTGCACTTCACCTTCCCCGGCTGCCAGGGCGACTCGCTCGTCTTCCTGCTCGACGCCGCCGGGGTGTCGGTCTCGGTCGGCTCGGCCTGCCGTGCGGGCGTCGCGGAGACCTCGCACGTCCTGCTCGCGATGGGGGTGCCGGAGGGCGCGGCGGCCGGGGCGCTGCGCTTCACCTTCGGCGCCGAGACCCGCGACTCCGAGGTCGACGCGCTGCTCGACGCCCTCCCCGATGCGCTCGCCCGCGCCAGGGCCGCCGGCCTGAGCTGAGCCGGGCCCCGGAGCCGGCCCCGGAGCCGGGGCCCAGCCGGCTCGCCTACACTGGGGGGAATGAAGGTGCTGGCGGCGATGAGCGGCGGAGTCGATTCCGCGGTGGCGGCCGCGCGCGCGGTCGACGCCGGACACGAGGTGGTCGGCGTGCACCTGGCGCTCAGCCGCATGCCGGGAACGCTGCGAACGGGCTCGCGCGGCTGCTGCACGGTCGAGGACGCGATGGACGCACGTCGCGCGGCGAATCTGCTCGGCATCCCCTTCTACGTCTGGGATCTCAGCGAGCGGTTCAAGGAGGACGTCGTCGACGACTTCATCGCCGAGTACGCCGCCGGCCGCACGCCGAACCCCTGCATGCGGTGCAACGAGAAGATCAAGTTCGCCGCGCTGCTCGACAAGGCGATCGCGCTCGGCTTCGACGCCGTCGCGACCGGCCACTACGCGACGCTCGCAGACGGGCCGAACGGTCGCGAGCTGCATCGGGCGAGCGCCTGGGCCAAGGACCAGTCCTACGTGCTCGGCGTGCTCACCGAGCCGCAGCTCGCCCACTGCTACTTCCCGCTCGGGAGCACTCCGTCGAAGGATCTCGTGCGCGCGGAGGCGGCCGAGCGCGGGCTGCAGCTCGCGCAGAAGCCCGACAGCCACGACATCTGCTTCATTCCCGACGGGGACACCCGCGGCTGGCTCTCGGAGCACGTCCGGCGCGCCCCGGGGGACATCCTCGACGAGGCAGGCGCGGTCGTCGGGCGCCACGACGGCGCGCACGGCTACACGGTGGGCCAGCGGCGCGGCCTGCAGCTCGGCCGCCCATCCGCCGACGGGCGCCCCCGATACGTGCTCTCGATCCGCCCGGTCTCGAACGAGGTCGTGGTCGGCCCGCAGGAGCGGCTGGCGATCGGCACGATCGCCGGCGGACGATTCAGCTGGGCGGGGGAACCGGGCTTCGATCCGGCCGAGGCGTTCGCGTGCGAGGTGCAGATCCGCGCCCATGCCGACCCCGTGCCCGCGCGGGCGCGCCTCGTCCCGATCGCCGAGGCGGAGCGGACCGAGCAGCATCGGGCCGGAGCGAGCCGGGAGATCGTCGTCGACGTCGATCTGGAGCGCGCCGAACCGCTCCTCGGCGTGGCGCCCGGGCAGACGGCGGTGCTCTATCTCGGCAGCCGCGTGCTCGGGCAGTTCACGATCGATCGCGCCCTGCCCGCGCAGCAGCGGGCCGATGTCGTCGGTGCTCTCTAGACTGGGAGCGTGAACGAGAACCCGCTGGATCCGCCCGCCGACTTCGACGCCGCGCGCGCGGAGGTTGAGGCGCTCACCGCAGAGATCGAGCGGCTGCGGCTGGCCTACTACTCGGAGGCGACGAGCCTCGTCTCCGATGCGGAGTACGACGCCCGTTTCCACCGGCTCGAGGCGCTCGAGCGCGCCTTCCCCGAGCTCGCCGGCCAGGACAGCCCGACGCGGGACGTGGGGGCCGCCGTGGTCTCGGCGGGGTTCCCGGAGCACACACACGCCGAGCGCATGCTGAGCCTCGACAACGTGTTCTCCCTCGACGAGTTCCGCGAGTGGGCGGCGAAGACGCTGCAGGCGGCGGGGCGGCCGGTGCGCTGGCTCACCGAGCTCAAGATCGACGGCCTCGCCATCAGCCTCGCCTATCGGCGGGGCGTGCTCGAGACGGCGACGACGCGCGGCGACGGGACGGTGGGCGAGGACATCACCGAGAACGTCGATCTCATCCCCGCGATCCCGCGCGAGCTGACGGGGGAGGGCATCCCGGAGTTCTTCGAGGCGCGGGGCGAGGTCTTCCTGCGGGGCGAGGACTTCCTCGCGCTGAACGAGCGCCAGCACGAGCTGCAGGCGGAGTTCGCCGCCGAGCAGCGCGCGAAGGGGCGGGCCGAGGAGCAGATCCCCATCCGCTTCCCGGAGTTCGCCAACGCCCGCAACACTGCCGCCGGTTCGCTGCGGCAGCGCGCCGAGAAGAAGAATGCCGCGGAGCTCGCGCTCATGCGCGAGCGCCTCGGACGCCTGGCGCTCTACGTCCACGGCATCGGGGCCTGGTCGCACCCCGGCTTCGAGAACCAGTCGGACGCGTACCGGCTGCTCGGGGACTGGGGGCTGCCCGTGTCGCCGCACTCGCGCGTCTTCGACGATGCGGAGGCGGTCGCCGACTTCATCGTCGACCGGGGCGAGCACCGGCACGACGTCGAGCACGAGATCGACGGCATCGTGGTGAAGGTCGACGAGCTGGAGCTCCACGCCGAGCTCGGGGAGACGAGCCGCGCGCCGCGGTGGGCCATCGCCTACAAGTACCCGCCGGAGGAGGTGCACACCAGGCTCCTCGACATCCGCGTGGGCGTGGGGCGCACCGGGCGGGCGACCCCCTACGCCGTGATGGCGCCGGTGAAGGTCGCCGGCTCGACGGTGCGACAGGCGACGCTGCACAACCAGCAGGTGGTGCAGGCGAAGGGCGTGCGGATCGGCGACACCGTCGTGCTGCGCAAGGCCGGCGACGTCATCCCCGAGGTGCTCGGCGCCGTCGTCGAGCTGCGCGACGGCAGCGAGTGCGAATGGCGGATGCCGGAGCGCTGCCCGGAGTGCGACGCCGCATTGCGCCCCATGAAGGACGGCGACATCGATCTGCGCTGTCCGAACGCCCGCGCCTGCCCGGCGCAGGTGCGGGGCCGCGTGGAGCACATCGGCTCGCGCGGCGGCCTCGACATCGAGGTGCTCGGCGAGATCACGGCGGCGGCGCTGACCCAGCCCGAGGTGCCCGCGGAGCCTCCGCTCGAGACCGAGGCGGGGCTCTTCGATCTCACGCTCGAGGAGCTCGTCCCCATCGTCGTCGTGGTGCGCGACAGCGAGACCGGGGAACCCGTCGTCGACGAGGAGACCGGTGCACCCCGCCGCCGGGCGCCGTTCCAGCGCCTCGGACCCGCGAGCTATCCTCCGGGCTGGGAGGACGCGAGCCCCGCGGCGCGGCGGGCCGCCGGGGTCAAGAAGGATCATCGCGAGGTCCTGCCCTCCAAGGATGCCGGCACGCTGCTCGCCGAGCTCGAACGGGCGAAGTCGAAGCCGCTCTGGCGGCTCCTCGTCGCCCTGAACATCCGCCACGTCGGGCCGGTCGCCGCACGCGCGCTCGCCGAGAGGTTCGGCTCCCTCGACGCCATCCGGGCGGCGACGGTCGACGAGCTCTCCGAGGTCGACGGGGTCGGCGGGACGATCGCCGAGTCACTGCACGCCTGGTTCGCCGTCGACTGGCATCTGGAGATCGTCGAGCGATGGGCGGCCGCCGGCGTGCAGTGGTCGACGCCGGGCCACCCGGGTCCCGGCGCCGCCGTCGCGGCCGGCGGCGTGCTCGAGGGGCTCACCGTCGTCGCCACCGGGTCGCTCGACGGCTTCACCCGGGACGGCGCGAAGGAGGCCATCATCCAGGCCGGCGGCAAGGCGGCCTCCAGCGTGTCGAAGAAGACCGACTTCGTCGCGGCGGGCCCCGGTGCGGGTTCGAAGCTCGGCAAGGCCGAGGAGCTCGGGATCCCCGTGCTCGACGCGGCGCAGTTCGCCCTGCTCGTGACCGAGGGGCCGGATGCCCTCGGGCTGGGCGCTGCGCCCTCGGCGGATGCGGCGGGCGCCGATGGCGGAGCCGCAGCGGCAGACGCGGAGAGCGAAGCCGGGGACGAGGAGGGCGCCGCGGGGGAGTGACCTCGTCCGGAGTTATCCACAGATCATTCATACCCATCTCAGGGGCAACGCCCCGAACATAGACTGGAAACCTGCGGGGATCGACAGCGGTCCCGGATGGGGCGCAGCACTCCCGAAAGGACGAGCCATGCCCGCAGTCGCCCCCGAAGCCCCCGACGTCCGTGCGACCGCCCCGCCGACACGCGCGGCCTGGGCCGAGCAGCACCCGCTCCTCACGGTCTACTACGACGTCGAGTGGGGCATGCCCGTGACCGACGAGACGGGCGTCTTCGAGCGGCTGTCCCTCGAGGCCTTCCAGTCCGGGTTGTCCTGGCTGACGATCCTGCAGCGGCGCGAGGGCTTCCGCGATGCGTTCGCGGGCTTCGATCCCGAGCGGGTCGCCGCATTCGGCGAGGCGGATGTGGAGCGGCTCCTCGCGGATGCCGGCATCATCCGCAATCGGCGCAAGATCCTCGCGACGATCGGCAACGCGCGGGCGACGCTCGCGCTGCGCGATCAGGGGACCGACCTCGCCCGCCTCGTCTGGGGGTTCCGCCCCGAACGCTCGCCCGCGCCCCGGAACGACGCCGAGGTGGGCAGCGCATCGGCGGAGTCGCTCGAGCTCGCCCGCGAGCTCAAACGCCGCGGCTTCGCCTTCGTCGGGCCGACCACCGTCTACGCGCTGATGACCGCGATCGGCATCGTCGACGAGCACCTCGTGTCGAGCCACCGTCGGGGGTGCTCGGGGCTGTGGAACGCCGATGGCAGCCGCACCGCGCGAGCAGTGCCCTTCCCGGAGCTCGCCGGTGCCGCGGCCGCGGGGAGCGCTCGGTAGGATGGTGGGGTCCGTCGCGGCGGCCCGTCCGGGCCCGCCGCGACCGCGCAATCCACTCCCCAATCACGATGGAGCAGCATGCCTGAAACCCCTGCGGCGGAACGCGCCGCGGCGAGCGGCGAGATCACGGCGGAGACCGTGCAGCATCTCGCAGGCCTCGCCCGGATCGCCCTCACCGAGTCCGAGCTCGCCTCGCTCACGACCGATCTCGACTCGATCCTCGCGAATGTCGCGAAGGTGCGCGAGGTCGCGGGGGACGACGTCCCCGCGACGAGCCACCCGATCCCGCTCGACAACGTGACGCGCCCCGACGAGGTATCGGATGTGCTCACGCGCGAGCAGGCGCTGCGGAACGCGCCCGATGCGGCCGACGGCATGTTCAGGGTCTCGTCCATCCTGGGCGAAGAGCAGTAGGGGGCGGAGCATGAGCGAACTCATCACCTGGACCGCGGCGGAGCTCGCCGCGAAGCTCGCGGCGACGGAGGTCTCCGCGGTCGAGGCGGCCGAGGCCCACCTCGACCGCATCGCCGAGGCCGACGGCGCGCTGCACGCCTTCCTCGCGACCGATCCCGAGGTCTCCCTCGCCGCAGCGCGGGACATCGACGCCCGCCGCGCCGCCGGCGAGGACCTCGGCCCGCTCGCGGGCGTTCCCCTCGCGATCAAGGACGTGCTCGTCACGACCGACATGCCCGCGACCTCGGGCTCGCGGATCCTCGAGGGCTATCGGTCGCCGTTCGACGCCACGGCGGTCGCCCGCGCGCGCGCCGCGGGGCTCGTGAACATCGGCAAGACCAACATGGACGAGTTCGCGATGGGCTCCTCCACGGAGAACTCCGCCTACGGACCGACCCGCAACCAGTGGGGCGAGGATCGCGTGCCGGGCGGCTCGGGCGGCGGCTCCGCCGTCGCGGTCGGCGCGTTCGAGGCGCCGCTCGCCCTCGGCTCCGACACGGGCGGTTCGATCCGGCAGCCCGCGGCGCTCACCGGCACCGTCGGGGTGAAGCCGACGTACGGCGGCGTCTCCCGCTACGGGGCGATCGCGCTCGCCTCCTCGCTCGACCAGATCGGGCCGTGCGCCCGCACGGTCCTCGACACGGCGCTGCTGCACGACGTCGTCGCCGGCCACGATCGGCACGACTCCACCTCGCTCGACTTCGCCTGGCCGTCGATGGCGGAGGCGGCTCGAGGCGGCGCCGATCCCGAGTCCCTGCGCGGGCTCCGCGTCGGCGTCGTCAGCCAGCTGATGCAGGGCGGGGTGCAGCCCGGCGTGCAGGCGCGCTTCGCCGAGACGCTCGCGCTGCTCGCCGCGCAGGGGGCCGAGATCGTCGAGATCGACGCGCCGCACTTCGAGTACGCCGTCGCCGCCTATTACCTCATCCTCCCGGCCGAGGCCTCCAGCAACCTCGCGAAGTACGACTCGGTGCGCTTCGGTCTGCGAGTGGTGCCCGAGGGCGGCGGCACCGTCGAGGGCGTGATGAGCGAGACGCGGGCCGCGGGCTTCGGCCCCGAGGTGAAGCGGCGCATCATCCTCGGCACCTACGCCCTCTCCGCGGGCTACTACGACGCGTACTACGGCAGCGCCCAGAAGGTGCGCACGCTGATCCAGCGGGACTTCGCCGAGGCGTTCGTGCGCGTCGACGTCATCGCGACCCCCACGGCGCCGACCACCGCCTGGAGACTCGGCGCGCACGGCGGCGACCCGATGCAGGACTACCTCAACGACGCCACGACGATCCCGGCGAACCTCGCCGGGATCCCCGGGCTCAGCCTGCCGATCGGCACGGCAGAGGAGGACGGCCTCCCCGTCGGCCTGCAGCTCATGGCCCCGGCATTCGAGGATGCCCGGCTCTATCGGGCGGGCGCGGCGATCGAGCAGCTCATCGCGGAGCGCGACGGGGCGCCGTTCTGGGCGCAGTCCCCGTCCCTTGCGCAGGCCCGAGCCGGAAAGGCGGCGAACTGATGGCGAAGACGAAGCTCATGGACTTCGAGCGCGCGCTCGAGCTCTTCGAACCCGTGATCGGCCTCGAGGTGCACGTCGAGCTGAACACGCAGACGAAGATGTTCAGCACGGCGCCCAACGTCTTCGGCTCGGAGCCGAACACGAACCTCGCACCGGTGTGCCTCGGACTCCCCGGCTCCCTGCCCGTCCTCAACCACGAGGCCGTGCGCTCCTCGATCAGCCTGGGCCTCGCGCTCGGCTGCGAGATCGCCGAGCGCTCGGGCTTCGCCCGGAAGAACTACTTCTACCCGGACATGGGCAAGAACTACCAGATCTCGCAGTACGACGACCCGATCGCCTTCGACGGATCCGTCGAGATCGAGCTCGCCGGCGGCCGCGTCGTGCACGTGCCGATCGAACGTGCGCACATGGAGGAGGACGCCGGCAAACTGACCCACGTCGGCGGCTCGACCGGCCGCATCCAGGGCGCCGAGTACTCCCTCGTCGATTACAACCGGGCCGGTGTGCCGCTCGTGGAGATCGTGACCCGTCCGATCTTCGGCGGTGAGGCCGATACGCCCGAGATCGCGGCGGCCTACGTGTCGACCATCCGAGACATCGTCGTGGCCCTCGGTATCTCGGATGCGCGGATGGAGCGCGGCAACATCCGCTGCGACGCCAACGTCTCGCTGCGTCCGCGCGGCAACGAGGGCGCCGGGATGCGCGTCCTCGGCACCCGCACGGAGACGAAGAACGTGAACTCGCTGCGGTCGGTCGAGCGCGCCGTGCGCTTCGAGATCCAGCGCCAGGCGCAGATCCTCAGCGAGGGCGGGGCGATCACGCAGGAGACGCGGCACTGGCACGAGGATACGGGGGAGACCTCGCCCGGACGGCCCAAGAGCGACGCGGACGACTACCGCTACTTCCCCGAGCCCGACCTCGCCCCGCTCACGCCGTCGCGCGAGCTGGTCGAGGAGCTGCGCGCGGCGCTCCCCGAGCATCCGACGCTCCGCCGACGCCGGCTGCGCGAGGCGTGGGGCTTCTCGGCCCTCGAGTTCCAGGACGTCGTCAACGCGGGCCTCATCGGTGACATCGAGGCCACGGTCGCCGCGGGCGTCGCGCCGCAGGCCGCGCGCAAGTGGTGGATGGGCGAGATCGCCCGCATCGCCAAGGAGCGCTCGGCCGCCCCGGCCGAGCTGATCACGCCCGAGCAGCTCGCCTCGGTCGTGGCGCTCGTCGATGCGGGCACGCTGAACGACAAGCTCGCGCGGCAGGTCATCGCCGGCCTGATCGACGGCGAGGGCACCGCCGCCGAGATCGTCGAGGCCCGCGGCCTCGCGATCGTCTCCGACGACGGCGCGCTCATCGCGGCCGTCGACGCGGCGCTCGCCGAGCAGCCCGACGTCCTCGCGAAGATCCGCGACGGCAAGGTGCAGGCCGCCGGCGCCATCATCGGCGCGGTGATGAAGGCCATGCGCGGGCAGGCGGATGCGGCGAAGGTGCGCGAGATCGTGCTGGAGCGCGCCGGGGCGTAGCGCGCCGGACCGGGGGCGCGCGGTCGGCGCGTCCCCGGGCGGCTCCGTCTCAGACGGTGTCGTCGTCGACCCAGTCCATGGACTTCGTCACGGCCTTCCGCCACGCACGCACGCGGCGCTCGCGCTCGGCCGGATCGAGGGCGGGCTCCCAGCGGCGATCCTCCCGCCATTTTCCGCGCAGTTCGTCGAGCCCCGACCAGAAGCCGACGGCGAGGCCCGCCGCATACGCGGCCCCGAGGGCCGTCGTCTCCGTCACCTCCGGCCGCACCACGGGGACGCCGAGCAGATCGGCCTGGAACTGCATGAGGGCCTCGTTGGCGACCATGCCGCCATCCACGCGGAGTTCCGTGAGCGGCACCCCCGCGTCCGCGTTCACCGCGTCGAGCACGTCGCGCGTCTGGAAGGCGACCGCCTCGAGCGCGGCGCGCGCGATGTGCCCCCGGTTCGAATAGCGCGTGAGCCCGACGATCGCTCCGCGAGCGTCGGGGCGCCAGTAGGGGGCGAAGAGGCCCGAGAACGCCGGCACGAAGTAGACCCCGCCGCTGTCCGGCACCGTCCGCGCGAGCTGCTCCACCTCCGGCGCGGAGCGGATGAGCCCGAGCTGGTCGCGCAGCCACTGGATGAGCGATCCCGTCACCGCGATCGAGCCCTCGAGCGCGTAGTGCGCCGGCCCGTCGCCGAGCTGGAAGGCGACCGTCGTGATGAGCCCGTTCGCGGAGTGGACGATCTCCTCGCCCGTCTGGAAGATGAGGAAGCATCCGGTGCCGTAGGTGTTCTTCGATTCGCCCGCGGAGAACGCCGCCTGTCCGAAGGTGGCCGACTGCTGGTCGCCGAGGATGCCCGCGATCGGGGTGCCGCGCAGCAGGGACGACGTCTCCGCGACCCCGTAGACCTCAGAGGAGGAGCGGATCTCCGGCATCATCGCCGCGGGGATGCCGAAGGCCTCGAGCAGATCCTCCCGCCATGCGAGCGTCCGGAGGTCCATGAGCAGCGTCCGCGACGCGTTCGTGACGTCGGTGACGTGCACGCCGCCCTCGGGGCCGCCGGTGAGGTTCCAGAGCACCCAGCTGTCGGTCGTCCCGAAGAGCAGCTCGCCGGCCTCCGCGCGCTCCCGGGCCCCGGGGACGTGCTCCAGGATCCACGCGATCTTGGAGGCGGAGAAGTAGCTCGCGAGCGGAAGCCCCGTGATCGGAGCGAAGCGATCCGTGCCGCCGTCCGCCGCGAGACGATCCACGATGTCCTGGGTGCGCGTGTCCTGCCACACGATGGCGCGGTGCACGGGGAGCCCGGTGCGCCGATCCCAGACCACCGCCGTCTCGCGCTGGTTCGTGATGCCGACGGCGGCGATGTCGTGACCCGTGAGGTCCGCCCTGCCGAGCGCGGTGCCGATCACCTCCTGCACGTGCTGCCAGATCTGCATCGCGTCGTGCTCGACCCAGCCGGGCTGCGGCATGAACTGCTCGTGCTCCTGCTGGCCGACCGAGACGACCCGGCCGGAGCGGTCGAAGACGATGGCACGGCTCGAGGTGGTGCCCTGATCGATGGCGAGGACGTAGTCGCTCATGCCCGACCTCCCGATGCCCCCGCGGCGATCCCGGGTTCGGGGAGCGGGCCGGTCGTGCCGAGCCCCACCCGGTGCGCCCGACGGAGCAGCGCCTCTGCGCGATCCGTCTCGGCGGTGCAGCGCGCCGAGTCCCAGCCGAGCGCGCCGGCCGCGGCGGCGGCGAGCTGCTCGAGGCTCTCCCGCCCGAGCCCGCCGCGGAAGGCGAGGGAGGTGCGCCGCAGCAGCAGGTCGTCGAGGTGCAGCACCTCCTCCTGCTCGGCGAGGTGCGCGATCTCGGCGGCGTAGTACCCGGGCACGGCGGGGAGCTCGCCGAGATCCCCGGTCGGATCGGGGAGCGCCGCGAGGATATCGGCCGCCTTCGTGCCGTAGCGGTCGAGCATCCGCTCGACGAGCTCCGGGTCGTGGCCCCGACCGTGCTTCGCGATCCAGATGCGGCGCGCCGAGCGGTCCTGGGGGTACCCCGCGGCGCCGCCGATGACGGTCGTGCGCGTCCCGGCGCGCCGTCTCGCGCCGAGCAGGGCGAGCGCCTCGTCCCCGAGATGCTCGGCGAGCGCTCGGAACGTCGTCCACTTCCCGCCGACGAGGCTCAGCGTGCGGACGTCGCCCAGCCAGCCGTGCTCGATGCGGTAGTCGCGGGAGACGAAACCCGGGTTGGTGTCGTCGTGCCGGGGGAGCGGGCGGATGCCGGAGAAGGTGTAGACGATCTGCTCGCGCGCGACGGGGATCGTGGGGAAGACGTGCCCGACGAGGTCGAGGAAGTAGTCGATCTCGGCGTCGGTGCACACGGGGTCCTCGCGCGGGTCGGCGTCGATGTCCGTGGTGCCGACCATGACCCGGTCCTTGAGCGGGTAGATGAGCACGATGCGCCCGTCCGAGTGCTCGAAGAAGATCTCGCGTCCGCCGGTCGCGGCGTGCAGCTCGGGATGCTCGAGCACGATGTGCGAGCCCTTCGTCCCTCCCATGTAGGCCGTCGGGCGGCCGAGGGCGGCGTTCGTGAGGTCCGTCCACGGACCGCTCGTGTTCACGATCACGCGCGCGGCGAAGTCGAACTCCTCGCCGGTGCCGGCATCGCGCAGTCGGGCGCGGCCGTCGGTGAAGCCGACGAGCTCGGTGTAGTTCGCGGCGCGAGCCGTCGACTCGGTCGCGGGACGCCCCGCGCGCGCGGTTCCGGCCGCGACGCCGTCGAAGAGCACGTCCAGCGCGAGCCGCTCGGGATCGTGCATCGACGCGTCGTAGTACGTCGCGGTGTACTTGAGCGCCGGATTGAGCCGCGGCAGCTGCGCGAGGGAGGCCGCGCGACCGTGGAAGCGATGGCGGGGCACCCGGCCGCCGCCGCGCGAGAAGAGGTCGTAGATGACGAGTCCGACCTTGATGAGGAGCGCGCCGCGCTCCCGGGGTCGACCGCGGCCGTGGGTGACGAGCAGCCGGAACGGTGCGGCGAGGACGCCGGAGAAGGTCGAGAAGATCGGGATCGTGGTGCGCAGCGGTCGCACGTAGTGCGGGGCGTTGCGGATCAGGCGGTTGCGCTCCTGCACCGCCTCCTGGACGAGGCGGAGCTCGCCGTTCTCCAGATACCGGATGCCGCCGTGCACCATGTGGCTGGAGGCGGCGGAGGCCCCGGAGACGAAGTCGCCGCGGTCGACGATCGCGACGTCGACGCCCTGCAGTGCGAGCTCGCGGAACGTCGCGATGCCGTTGATGCCGGCGCCGATGATGAGCACGTCGGCGGCCGGTCGGTCGATCAGCCGGGACACGGAGTCCCGGCGCTCGGAGGCGGTGCGACGGGGCATGGCGGCCTGCCTTTCCGCGCGGGTGGACGCGCTGCCTCCACGCTACAAGATGCGCGCCGGGCGAGGCACGGGCGCACGCCGCTCGCGCCGCGGATGTCGGCGGCGTGTGATGCAATAGAGGCATGCAGCACGCGGAGCGGACAGTCGCCTCGATGCTGCACGTCGACATGGACTCCTTCTTCGTCTCCGTCGAGCTCCTCGAGCGGCCGGAGCTGCGGGGGCGCCCCGTCGCCGCGGCGCACGACACGTCCCGCTCGGTCGTCTCGAGCGCGAGCTACGAGGCCAGGCGCTTCGGCGTGCGCTCGGCCATGCCCGTCGCGCAGGCGAAGCGGCTGTGCCCGCAACTCGTGCTCCTGCCGCCGAGCTTCGACAAGTACCGCACCGCCTCCCGCGCCGTGATGCGCATCTTCGAGGAGTTCACGCCCCTCGTCGAGCCGCTGAGCATCGATGAGGCCTTCCTCGACGTCGCCGGGTCGATCCGGCTGTTCGGTCCGCCGGCGGAGATCGCGCGGCAGCTGCGCGTCCGGGTGCGCGAGCGCACGGGGCTCCCGGCATCGGTCGGTCTCGCGGGCACGAAGTTCGTGGCGAAGCTCGCGTCGCAGCGCGCGAAGCCCGACGGCATCCTCGAGATCCCGCCCGAGCGCACCCTCGACTTCCTGCACCCCCTGCCGGTGCGCGCCATGTGGGGCGTCGGGCAGGCCACGGCCCGCGCGCTGGAGTCGCGCGCCATCCGCACGGTGGCGGATCTCGCGGCCGAGCCGCTGCCGGCGCTCGAGCGCATCATCGGCAAGGCGAGCGCTCGCAAGCTCCACGATCTCTCCCACGGGAGGGACGCCCGCGCCGTTGAGACCCGCAGGGTCGAGAAGAGCATCGGCCACGAGGAGACGTTCCCGAGGGACGTCGTCGACCCCGCCGTACTCCAGCGGGAACTGCTCCGCCTCGCGACGCGCACGGGGGAGCGGCTGCGGGCCGCCGGGCTCGAGGCGCGCACGGTGTCGATCAAGGTGCGCTGGGAGTCCTTCGAGACCGTGACGCGCTCGCGCACGCTCGCGGAGCCGACGAATGCGACCCGGCGGATCAGCGCGACGGCGCGCGAGCTCTTCGCCGCCCTGCCGGGCTCCCGCCCGGTGCGGCTCATCGGGGTGCGCGCCGAGCAGCTCATTCCGGAGGGCAGCGAACCGGCGTCGCTGTGGAGCGACGACGAGGGCTGGCGCGCGGTCGACACGGCAGTCGACGAGGTGCGCGGCCGTTTCGGCGCCGGCGGCGTGACCTCCGCGAGCCTCCTCACCGGGAGGGGCGACGTCGTCGATCCGCGCTCGCTCGAGCCACCGGTCTAACGGTCGCCCTCGGCGCCGTCGCCGCCCTCGGCGGAATCCGCGTCGCCCTCGGGATCCGCGTCCGTCTCGGGATCCGCGTCCCCCTCGGGATCCGCGCTCGTCTCGGGATCCGCACCCTCCTCGGGATCCGCGCTCGTCTCGAGATCCGCGTCGGCATCGAGCCCCCCGCCGAGCCGGAGCGGCTCGCCCGGTTCGGCCGCCATGATGGTCAGCACCGATTCCAGGATCGCGGCCAGCCAGTCGAAGACGAGCACGGTGCCGCGGGTCTCCTCGTCCGCGAGCAGCCGGTCGTGGTCCTCGGCCTCGTCGAGCCCGATCCGCGCCGCGATGGCGAGCCGCAGCGCCGTGACGGTCCGCACCCAGGGCGGCATCGTCTCGGCGGTGATCTCGACCTCGACGAAGCCGCCGCCGTCTGGAGTCTCGTGATCCCGGACCCCGAGCGCCGAGGTGACGTGCATCGCGTCCTGCAGCTTGCGATTGAGGAGGCCCTGCTCCGTCACGCGCCGGAACTGCCCCGCATCCTCGTCGCCCGTGTAGGCGTCGGGGAAGAGGCGCGCGAGCGCCGGGTCCTCCGGCGTGAGGTCGGAGCCGCCCACCTCGAGGCTCGCGAAGAGAGGATCGGGATCGAGCGCGGTGCCGCTGTGGCTCTCGAGGAGCTGGGTGAGCTGCGTGATGAGCTGGTCGAGCATGACGGCCTCGTCGTGTTCGAGCAGGATCCGCAGTCCCTCGCCCGGGACGGGGAGGAGCTTCACGATTCCCCCGCCTGGCGCACCGTGGCCCAGAGTCCGTAGCCGTGCATCGCCTCCACGTGCATCTCCATGGCCTCCCGTCCGCCCTCCGCCACGACCGCGTGCCCGCGGTGGTGGACGCGGAGCATGAGTTCCTCCGCGTGCTCCTTCGCGAAGCCGAAGTGCGTCTGGAAGACGTACGCGACGTACGACATGAGGTTGACCGGGTCGTCCCAGACCACGGTCTGCCACACCCGTTCGGCCGAGAGCAGCCGACCGTCCGCGTCCCGGTCCGTCCGCGTGGCGTCCATGATCGCGCTCACCCCCATCCGAGCTCGTGGATGCGCTCCTCGGTGATGCCGTAGAAGTGCGCGATCTCGTGGACGAGGGTGATGCGGATCTCGGCTGCGAGCTCCTCGGCGTCGGCGCAATGGGCGAGCAGGTTCTCGCGGAAGAGGATGATCCGATCCGGCTCCTCGCCGTAGCCGTAGACGCCCCGCTCCGCGAGGGAGAAGCCCTCGTAGACGCCCAGGATGTCGCTGCCGTCCGCGGGGCGATCCTCCACGAGGAAGATGACGTTGTCGAGCTGCTCGAGCATGTCGTCGTGCAGCGAGTCGAGGCCGTCGGCGACCAGCGATTCGAACTCCTCATGCGACAACTCGAGCATGTCTTCACCCTACACAGACGAGCCTCGGAATCCGAGGGAGCCGTCGCCCGATCGTATCGAACCGCGAAAGTCGGGCGCCCGCGCTCTCGGCGGTGCAGGCTTGTCGGTGAAAGGAGGCGCCGTGATCGCCGCACTCAACACCCTCATCGCCGCCGTCGAGGAGCGTCCGACGGCCGGACCCGACCTCGACGTGATCGCCGCTCGGGCGGGCACGACCGCGTACCACCTGAGACGCATGTTCTCGTCATTGACCGGGATGCCGCTGTCGGAGTACGTGCGCCGGCGGCGGATGACGCTCGCCGCCGCCGAGGTGCAGGGCGGGGCTCCGCTGCTGGAGGTCGCGGTGCGCTACGGCTACGGCTCCGCCGAGGCCTTCGGCCGCGCCTTCCGCGCCGTGCACGGGGCGAGTCCCGGAGAGGTGCGTCGCGCAGGCGGGCCGCTCCGCACGCAATCCAGAATCAGGCTTCGCCTGACCGTCGAAGGGAACACCGCCATGGACGCACGCATCGTCGAACGCCCGGCCTTCCGGCTCGCCGGGCACGCGGCCCGGGTGCCGCTCATCCACCGGGGCATCAACCCGCACATCCAGGCGCACATCGCCGCGCTTCCGGCGCAGGAGCACGCCCGGCTGCGCGCGCTCGGCGACGGCGAGCCCGCCGGCCTGCTCCAGGTGAGCGACGACGTCGACCCCGACTTCACGGAGGGCAGCGAGCTCACCTACCTGCACGGGGTCGCGCTCGGCGCGGCGACGCGCGCGCCCGACGACCTCGACGTCCTCGAGGTCGCGGCGGGGAGCTGGGTCGTCTTCCGCGCGAGCGGGCCGTATCCCGCTGCTCTACAGGAGTGCTACGCCGCCTCCGCGGCCGAGTGGTTCCCCTCGACGTCCTGGTGCCTCCGGCCCGGACCCTCCATCGTCGCCGTGCTCGAACGGTCCGAGGACTTCCGCACGGCCACGACGGAGCTCTGGCTGCCCGTCGAGCGCGGGGAGCGCCGGGACGCCGCGCGCGCGGGGCGCGGGGCCGAGCGCGGGGCGGCCGACGCGGAGCGCTGACCCTTCGGCGTGCGTCGCGCTAGGCTGGCACCCACGATCCGGACGGAGGGCGAACATGGCGCGCGGCATCACGGATATCGAGATCCCCGATCTGCGCGGAAGGCGCGCCGTCGTCACAGGGGCGAGCGACGGCATGGGGCTGCGCATCGCCGCGCGCCTGGCCGCGGCCGGCGCCGAGGTGGTGCTTCCCGTCAGGAACGCGCGCAAGGGGGACGCCGCGCTCGCCGCGATCCGCGAGACCGCACCCGGGGCGCTGGTCTCGACGCGCGGTCTGGACCTGTCCTCGCTCGCCTCCGTCACGGCCCTCGGCGAGGCGCTGCGCGCCGAGGGGCGCGCCGTCCACCTGCTCATCAACAACGCCGGGGTCATGACGCCGCCGGAGCGCCAGGAGACGGCGGATGGCTTCGAACTGCAGTTCGGCACGAACCACCTCGGACACTTCGCGCTCGTGGCCGAGCTGCTTCCGCTGCTCATCGCCGGTCGGGCGCGCGTCGTCTCGCAGATCAGCGTCGCGGCCGATCAGCACGGGATCAACTGGGGCGACCCGAACTGGGAGCGCTCCTACCACGGTCGACGCGCCTACAGCCAGTCGAAGATCGCACTCGGTCTCTGCGCGCTCGAACTCGATCGGCGCAGTCGCGCGGGCGGATGGGGGATCACGAGCAGCCTCTCGCACCCCGGGGTCGCCCCGACCAATCTGCTGGCCGCGCGTCCGGAGCTCGGACGCGGCCGCGAGACGCCGTTGCGCGCGGTGATCCGCACGCTGTCGGCGCGCGGTCTCGTCTTCGGCACGGTGGAGTCCGCCGGGCTGCCCGCGCTCCTGGCGGCGACCGTGCCCGATGCCGAGAGCGGGAGCCTCTTCGGCCCGAGCGGCTTCCGGCACCTGGGCGGGCCGCCGGCGAGGCAGGCGCTCTTCGGCAGACTGCGCTCGCCGGAGGACGCGGCGCGGATCTGGCGGCTCTCGGAGGATCTCACGGGTCGGCGCCTCGCGCCCGCGGGCGGGTGATCGAACGAACGCTTCGAACGCAGAAGACCCGGCCTGCGGATCGCTCGCACGATCCGCAGGCCGGGTCTCTCGGGGTGGCTAACGGGACTTGAACCCGCGACCACCGGCACCACAAGCCGGTGCTCTACCAACTGAGCTATAGCCACCATGCTGACCGCATCCTTCCGGATGAGGCAACCCCACGATCATAGCCCATGCGCTGCGCCCCGCACCAATCGCGACACACCGGGGCGGTCGCCTCCGTGCGAGAGCCGGGACCGGCGCGTCGAGCTCAGGCGGCGGGGGAGTCGTCCGCGACGAGGGGCGCCTCGCCCGCCGATGCGGACGGGCCGTCGATGAGCGGGGCGTAGCGTTCGCTCGCCGCGTGGGACAGCGCCGCCGCGGCGGCCTTGTCGGGTCCGGGACCGTCGACCATCACGGCGGAGCGGAAGTAGGCGAGCTCCTGGATCGACTCCGCGATGTCGGCGAGCGCCCGGTGGCCGCCGCGCTTCTCCGGGGCGCCGAAGTAGGCGGGGGCGTACCAGCGCCGGCTGAGCTCCTTGATCGTCGAGACGTCGATGCTGCGGTAGTGCAGACGTTCGTCGAGCTTCGGCAGGTACTTGGAGATGAAGCGGCGGTCCATGCCGATGGTGTTGCCCGCGACGAGGGGGCGGCGGCCGGCCGTCACGAAGCGCGCGAGGTAGGCGAGCACCTGCTCCTCGGCCTCCGCGAGACTCGCGCCGGTCTCGATGCGGGGGAGCAGCCCCGAGTGCTCGTGCATGCCGCGCACGAAGTCGTTCATGTGGGCGAGCGCCTCGGCGCCGGGGTGGATGACGATCTCGAAGCCCGGGTCGAGGGGCGCGAGCGCGAAGTCCGTGACGATCACCGCGATCTCGCAGAGGCCGTCCCGGTCGACGTCGAGGCCGGTCATCTCGCAGTCGATCCAGACGATCTGTTCCGCCGGTGTGTTCGACACGCTGTCTCCTCGGTACTCCCGGCCCGGGGACGATCCGCCGGGCATCGCCCCATCCTACCGAGGCGCCCGCCCGGTTCGCCGGGCCGGGGCCGCGCCCGTAAGCTGAATGCCATGGCTGTTCTTCCGATCGTGATCTCCGGTGAGCCCGTGCTGCACCGTCCCGCCGCGCCCGTCACCGAGTTCGATGCGGGGCTGCGGCGCCTCGTCGACGACATGTTCGAGACCACGATCGCGGCGCCCGGCGTGGGGCTGGCCGCGCCGCAGGTCGGGGTCGACGCGCGGGTCTTCGTCTGGATGTACGAGGATCAGGACGAGGCCGCGTCTCGCGGGGTCGCCGTCAATCCGGAGCTCTGGATCGCGCCGCTCGAGCCGGGCCTGCCGGGGGAGGAGGAGGTCGAGGGCTGCCTCTCGTTCCCGGGGGAGCGCTTCGCGCTGCGCCGTTCGCCGCGCGCGCTGCTGCGGGCGCAGGACGTCGACGGCGAACCGTTCGAGGTTCGGGCGAGCGGCTGGTTCGCCCGGATCCTGCAGCACGAGTACGACCACCTCGACGGGCTGCTCTACGTCGACCGTCTCGTCCACCCGGAGAATCGGGGCGCCCAGAAGGCGCAGCGGCGCAACGGATGGGGCAAGCCGGGCCTCAGCTGGTTGCCCGGGGTGGACCACCTCGAGGACTGAGTCCTCGGAGCGCGTCCGCGTGGTGGGGTGCTCAGCCCGAGGGCGCGTCGAGCTCCAGCATCGTGTGCTGGGACTCGAGTCCCTCGACCATCACGAGCGTGCACGCCGTGACGCGCGCCCGCCAGACCCGCTCGACGGTGAGCGAGGGGAGCGGGGCGAGGGGGTAGCGGTTGGCCCGGAAGCTGTTGCCGCCGTTGCCCGCGATGGAGGCGTGCGCGTGGTTCATGTAGCGGATCCCGGTATCGAGATCGACGATCGCGGGTGCGGCGCATGCCTCGAAACGCGGGTCGCGCGTCCGTTTCCGCTCCGGGCGGGTGTCCGCGAACTCGGTGATCTCGACGGCGTGGCCGACCGGGATGGCCGCCGGGTAGTTGAGTGCGACGATGCGTGCCATGCCTCCACTGTACGCAGCCGCACGGGAGACTCGCGAGCGGTCAGCCCGCGGCTCGGCCGGTGATCCGCCGGGAGTCGGGGAGCACGGTCCAGGCGACCAGCGCGACGGCGATGAGGCAGGCGGTGACGGCGAATGCCCAGCCGAAGCCCGCGAGGTCGACGATGGCTCCGGCGACGAGCGGACCGATGACCCCGCCGAGGTCGCTCGTCATCGAGTACGCGGCGACGACGCTGCCGCCCCGGCGCCCGTCGAGCACGTCGGCGAGCACCGCCTGCTGGCCGGGGTTCACGAGCGCGGAGCCGGCTCCGGCGACGAGCATCACCGCGAACAGCAGCGGAAGGCTCGGTGCGGCGGGCACCGCCAGGTACGTGACGACCAGGATCGCGCAGCCGATGACGAGCATGGGCTTGCGGCCGACGGTGTCGTTCCAGCGCCCCGAGGGGAAGATGAGGATCGCGTTGCCCGCCGCGTAGGCGGCGAGCACCCACGCGGCCGTCCCCGCATCTCCGTGGAAGGCGACCGCGACGAGGATCGGGATCACCGAGACCCGGACGCCGTAGGAGGACCAGCCGAACGCGAAGACGGAGAGGAGGAGGGCCCGGTACTGCGGCACGCGCCAGGCCTCGCACAGCGCCATCGCCTCGGGGGCGTCGGCCGCGGCCGCGGCCGGGCTCGCCGCGTTGCGGGAGCGCCGCAGCGCGACGGCGACGACGGCCGCGGCGGCGATGAGGGTGAAGAAGTAGAACACGAACGGCGCGCGCAGCCCGAACACGGCGAGGAGACCGCCGAACACCGGCCCGAGGAGTCCGCCGAGGAGGAAGCCGGCGGCGTTGAGGCTCGCGACGCGCCCGCGCGCGTCCGGCGGGCTCACCTTGATGAGGAGCGCCGTCGCGGCCACGGTGAACATGGCCGAACCGATCCCGCCGATGCCGCGCAGCACGACGAACTGCGCGTAGTTCGCGGCGAGGGCGGCGGCCCCCGTCGAGGCCGCGACGATGAGGATGCCGACGGTGTAGGTGCGCCGCTCGCCGAATCTGCCGACCGTCCAACCCGCGAGGGGCGCCGAGACGAGGCGCATGAGGGCGAAGGCGCTCACGATCGCCGATGCGGCGAAGCTGGAGACGCCGAACTCGAGGGCGAACTGGGGGATGGCCGGCGCGACGACGCCGTAGCCCAGGGCGACGGTGAAGCCGCCGGCGACGAGGGCCCAGACCTCGAAGGGGAGCCGGGGGCGGGAGGCGGCGCGCACGCGATGCATCCCTTCTCGCGCGGAGCGCGGTGCGGTGTTCCGGAGTGCCCCCGGCAGGATTCGAACCTGCGACCGACGGATTAGAAGGCCGTTGCTCTATCCACTGAGCTACGGAGGCGGCCAGTCAAGCGTACACCGCGGACCGCTCCCGCCTCGTGCGCGGCGGCACCGCGCCCGAGTGCGGTTCAGCGCGCCCCGGCGCCTCGGTGGGCGCGCTTGCTCGCGTACATCGCGCGATCGGCGGCGGCGATGGCGTCCTCGACGCTCGTGACCCCGGGGATCGCGGCCGCGCAGCCGATCGACGCCGCGACGCCGGCGCGGCGCAGGGCCGCGCGGAACCCCGCGAAACCGCTGTCGAGTTCGGAGGACACGACGCCGCTCGCGAGGATCGCGAATTCGTCCCCGCCGATCCGCGCGATCCGGTGCGCGGCAGCGCAGGCGCCCGAGAGCGTCGCGGCGGCGCGGGCGATGAGTGCGTCGCCGGCACGGTGCCCTTCGGTGTCGTTCACCGCCTTGAGCCCGTCGAGGTCCACGACCGCGACGGCGACGGGGTCGCCGAACGCATCCACCCGCTCCTGCGCATCGGCGACGAGGCGATCCCATCCCCGCCGGTTGAGCACGCCGGTGAGGGCGTCCGAGTGCGCGAGCGCCTCGGCGATCTCGGCCGAGCGGCGGCCCCGATCGATCCCGCGGGAGAGCCGGAGCTGCGATGAGAGCAGCTCGCTCAGCAATCGCACGAGTTCCTCGTCGACGGTCTCGTCGGCGGCGAGCGGCGCCTCTCTGACCCCGCAGAGCACTCCGAAGAACGCGCCGTCGTCGTCGGAGATCGCGTACCCCGCGTAGGAGCCGACGCGTTCGGAGACCTCGAGATCCGCGTAGTCGGGGTCGGCGCGCGAGTCGCGCACGACGTGCGCCGCGCCGGCCGACATCCGGCTGCAGAAGGACTCGTTCCAGGACACCCGGTCGCCGACGTTGAGGATCCGATCGTGATGCACGTGCACGTGGATCTGCTCGCCGTGGGCGACGCGCGAGACCGACCAGTCGGTGAGCGGCGTGTGCGCGTTGAGGTAGGCGACGACCTGCTCGGCGGAGCGCGCGAACGCCTCCGCGCCGTTCACCGCCGCGACTCCCTCGCTCACGCGGGCCGCTTCGCCGCGGCCTTCGCGGCGCGCTTCGTCTCCCGCACCTTGAGCAGCGTCTCGGGGGAGGTGATGTCGGCGACGCTGCGGAAGGAGCCCTCCTCGCCGTAGGGGGCTGCGGCCGCCCGCCAGCCCGCTCCCGCGAAGCCGCGCTGCTTGCCGAGCAGCGCGAGGAAGATCTTCGCCTTCTGCTCCCCGAAGCCGGGGAGCGCGCGCAGGCGGCGCAGGACCGTCGGTCCGTCCGGCTCGTCCGTCGTCCAGATCGCGGCCGCGTCGCCGTCCCACTCCTCGAGGAGCGTGCGGCAGAGCGCCTGCACCCGTCCCGCCATCGAGCCCGGGAAGCGGTGCACCGCAGGGGTCTGCTTGAACGCGGCGGCGAACTCTTCGGGATCGCACTCCGCGATCGTGCGGGCGTCGAGCCCGCCGATCCGCTCGCGGATCTTCAGCGGTCCGGCGAAGGCGGTCTCCATCGCCACCTGCTGGTCGAGGAGCATGCCGATGAGAAGGGCCAGCGGATTGTCGGTCAGCAGGGCGTCGGCCGCGGCGTCGTCGGTGAGGCGAATCTCGGTCATGCGACCAGTCTGCCAAAAGGTCGCGGGATTCTCACGGCATCGGATCGTGGAATCGCGTGAACGAGCATCGCGCGCGTCGCGCATACGCTGGCTGCGGATCAGTCCGTCGCGATGAGCGCCGCGGCGAGCAGGCGGTTGAGCGCGGCATGCGCGCGGGCCCGAGCGGTCTCGGGATCGTCGTGCTGCGCGATCCAGAGGGCGGCGTCGTTCATCGCCCCGGAGAGTTGCGCGGCGAGCGCGTCGCGGAGGTCATCCGCGATGCCGACGTCGGCGAGCGCATCGCGGAGTTCGACGATCGCGTGCTCCGCGTCGAGGCGCCGCCACTCCTGCCAGCCGAGGACCGCGGGCGCGTCGATGAGGAGGACGCGCACGGTGCGGTCCGAGGTGACCGCGTCGAGGAAGGCGTGCGAGCCCGCCCGCAGCCGCTCCTCGGGACCCGCGGTGCGCCCGCCCGCCCCGGGGTCCGCGGCCGCCGCGACGATCGCCGCAGCGACGTGCGCCTGCAGGTGCTCGACGACCGCGGCGAAGAGCCGGGTCTTGCTGCCGTAGTGGTGGTAGACCGCGCCCCGGGTGACCCCGGCGGCTCGCGCCACGTCGTCGAGGGCGACGTCGGCGAATCCGCGGGCGCCGAAGAGCGCCGCGGCGGCCTCGAGGAGGCGGCGGGCGGTCAGAGCGGCGTCGGCGGCGGAGGCGCGGGGCATGAGCGGGTTCCTTTACGTACAGAGCGCATGTATGCTGGATCGCGATACATGCACATTGTACGTAAAGGAGCGCGCATGACCACCATCGGCTGCTACCCCGTTCTCATGTCCGGCGATGTCGGCGCGGCAGCGGCGTTCTACCGCGAGCTGCTCGGCTTCGAGACGACGTTCGCCTCCGACTGGTACGTGAGCCTCCGGCTCGGCTCCTGCGAGCTCGCGATCCTGGCGCACGATCACCCGACGATCCCCGAGGGGTACGGCGCCCTGCCGCGCGGCGTGCTCATCAATCTCGAGGTGGATGACGTGGACGCCCTGCACGCGCGTCTCAGCGCTCGAGAGGATCTGCCGGTCCTCCAGCAGCTGCGCGACGAGGAATTCGGGCAGCGGCACTTCATCGTGGGCGCGCCGGACGGCGTGCTGCTCGACGTCATCCAGCCGATCCCGCCGGGGGAGGCCTATGCCGAGGCGTACCGCTGAGCGGCCGCACGGCCCAGGCGACGCGAGGCCGTGCGGCCGGGCTACTCGAAGCGGTTGACCATGGCGAGGGCGGCGCGCTCGACGTACTCGCGGAACGCCGCGTCGTGCATCGGCGGCAGCGCCACCTCGTCGAGGGCGCCGTGCATGTGCCGGAGCCAGCGATCCCGAGCATCGGGCGTGACCGCGAACGGCGCGTGGCGCATCCGCAACCGCGGATGGCCGCGCTCCTCGGAGTAGCTCGTCGGTCCACCCCAGTACTGCTCGAGGAAGGCCCGCAGGCGCCAGATGGCGCCCTCCCAGTCGGCATCGGGATACATGGGCGCGAGCACCGGATCCTGCCGCACCTCCCGGTAGAAGGCGCGCACGAGCCGGTCGAAGGTCTCGGTGCCGCCGACCTGCGCCCACACGGTATCGGTGACCGCCGCACCCCCCTCCCCGGAGCGCAGCGTCAGCCGCGGGGCGGGGGGAGCGGCCGGTGCGGCGCCGTTCGCGGCGGGATGGCCCGCCGCGGGGGCGCTCCCTCCGGCGTCGGACGCCCGCGGATCGTCGTGCGCGTTCATACAGGGCCTCCAGGGGGTTTCGGGAGCTCGTCGGAGAGCGTGATGCCCTCCTCGGCGAAGCGGCGGCGCAGTTCGGCGCGGATGCCGCGCTGCACCTCCCACTGGGCCTCGGGACGCGTGCGGACCGCGATCCGGAGCGTCGCGCGATCGCCGAACACGCTCTCCAGGCCGTAGAGCTCGGGCTCCCCCGTGACCTTGCGCGCGTAGCGCTCGGAGGTGAGGAGCGCCTTGGCCGCATCCACCGTGACCTCCGAGACGTGCGCGAGATCTTGCCTGGCATCGACCGTCACATCGATGACGGCGCGCCCCCAGCCCTGCGAGGCATTGCCGAGCGTGAGGATCTCGCCGTTGCGCACGAACCAGAGGGTCCCGTCGAGGGCGCGCACCTGGGTGACGCGGATGCCGACGTCCTCCACGGTGCCGCTCACGGCGCCGATGGTGACGACGTCACCGATCCCGAGCTGGTCCTCGAAGACCATGAAGATGCCGTTGAGGATGTCCTTCACGATGTTCTGCGCGCCGAAGGCGAGGCCCGCGGCGACGATGCCGGCGGAGGTGAGCACCGCGCCGAGGTTCACGCCGAGCTGCCCCAGGATGAGGATCAGCGCGATCACGACGATCGTCCAGGTGATGACGGCGCGGCCCACTGTGCCGAGGGTGCGCGTGCGCTGCACGGCGCGCGCGTTCACGTAGGGCGCCGCCTGCATCTCGGAGGTCGTGTCGACATCCTGCGCGCGCTTCACGCCCCGCACGATCTGCGTCACGGTGCGCATGAGCAGGCGCCGCAGCAGCCAGTTCAGGAGCACCGCGACGACGACGATCGCGAGGATCGTGAGCGGCACGTGATAGGCGTCGAGGAAGGCGGTAAACGCCCCGCCCATCGCCTCCTCGACGCTCTCGACCGTATCGACCTCCGCCGACATCACGCCTCCCGGTCGGCCGCCTGCACGCGCAGTGCGCGCTCGACGCCCGCGAGGAGCTCGGTCACGATGCGGCGCAGCGCGGCCGGGGCGTCGGCGTGGGCGTCGAGCCACCCGCGAGTGGCTGCGACGAGCGGCGCGCCGGCGAGCTCGGACGGGTAGAAGCCCTCGACGAGCTCCTCCACGATCTGATAGCTGCGGGCCTCCCAGATGGGGAGCAGCGAGGCGAAGAAGCGCTCGACGAACGGCTCGAGGATCGCGGGATCGCTCGCGCGGGTGAAGCCGAGACCCGTCGCGCGCACGATCGCGTTCGGCTGCTCGTCGGACTCCCAGACGAGGTCCCACGCGGCCCGCTTCGCCTCGGCCGTCGGGGCGGCGGCGCGGGCGTGCGCCGCGGACTGGTTGCCGCTCGCGGTGCGATCCTCGGCGAGCCGCGCGGCGATCTCCGGCTCACCGGCGCGACCGCCCGCGACGAGCGCGATGAGCAGCTCCCACCCGAGATCGGTGTCGATGTCGAGCCCGTCGAGGGGCACGGAGCCGTCGAAGAGGCCCGCCACCGTGTCGAGCTGCTCGGCGGTCGTGGCCAGCAGGGCGAACGACTTCACGAACTGGAACTGGTTGTCGGAGCCGGGCTCGGCGTCGACGGACAGCTGCCAGAGCGCGTCGGCGACGCGCTCGATCGTGGCGGTGCGGCGCGCGGGGGACACGTAGCTCTCCGCGGCGAGGCGCAGCTGGCCGAGCAGCGTGCGCAGCGTCGTGGAGCCGGTCTCCCGCCCGATGTGGGCGAGCACCGTGTCCACGAAGCGGCTCGCGGGGAGCTCCGCATCGCGGGTCGCGTCCCAGAGCGTGCCCCACACGAGGGCGCGGGCGAGCGAGTCGCCGAGCTCGCCGAGTCGTGCGGTCGCCGTCTCGAGCGAGCGCTCGTCGAGACGGATCTTCGCGTAGCTGAGATCGTCGTCGTTGACGAGCAGCAGCGCGGGCTGGGCGATGCCCACGAGTTCGGGCACCTCGGTGCGGGCGCCGTCGATGTCGAGCTCGATGCGATGGACGCGCTCGAGGCCCCCGTCGGTCTCGGCGTACAGGCCGACGGCGATGCGATGCGGGCGGAGCGTCGGGTGGTCGGCCGCGGCGCTCTGCTCGATCGCGAAGCTCGCGTACGCGCCGTCCGCGTCGAGTTCGAACACCGGGCGGAGGGTGTTCACGCCGGCGGTCTCGAGCCAGAGCTTCGACCAGCCTCCGAGGTCGCGGCCCGACTGGGCCTCGAGCTCGGCGAGCAGGTCGCCGAGCTCCGTGTTGCCGTGGTGGTGCTTCACGAAGTACTCGTGCACGCCGCGCATGAACGGCTCGCGCCCGACCCAGGCCACGAGCTGCTTGAGGACGGAGGCCCCCTTCGCGTAGGTGATGCCGTCGAAGTTGACGAGCACATCCTCGAGGTCGCGGATGGGGGCGACGATCGGATGGGTGGAGGGCAGCTGATCCTGCCGGTACGCCCAGGACTTCTCGGAGGCGACGAAGGTGGTCCAGCACTCGGTCCACTCGGTGGCCTCGGCGACGCCCAGCGTCGACATGTACTCGGCGAAGGACTCGTTGAGCCACAGGTCGTTCCACCACCGCATGGTGACGAGATCGCCGAACCACATGTGCGCGAGCTCGTGGAGGATGGTGACGACGCGGCGCTCGCGCATGGCGTCCGTCACCTGGCTGCGGAAGACGTAGGCCTCGGTGAACGTGACGGCGCCGATGTTCTCCATCGCGCCCATGTTGTACTCGGGGACGAAGAGCTGATCGTACTTGTCGAAGGGGTAGGGGTAGTCGAACTGCTCCTCGAAGAACGCGAAGCCCTCGCGGGTCTTCGCGAAGATGTAGTCCGCGTCGAGGTACTGGCCGAGGGACTCGCGGCAGAACACGCCGAGCGGGATCGTGCGCCCGTCGCGGCTCGTGAGCTCGGAGCGCACGACGCGGTACGGGCCGGCGATGAGCGCGGTGATGTAGCTCGACATCACCGGCGTCGGCTCGAAGGCCCAGGTGGCGATCTCCTGCTCGGCCCAGTCCGCGCCCTGCGCGCCCGCCCTGGTGCCCGCGGGGACCGGCTCGGGCGTCGGCTGGTTGCTCACGACCTGCCAGCGCGCCGGTGCCGTGATCGTGAAGGAGAACGTGGCCTTGAGATCGGGCTGCTCGAAGACGGGGAACATGCGCCGCGAATCCGGCACCTCGAACTGCGAGTAGAGGTAGACCTCGCCGTCGGCCGGGTCGACGAAACGGTGGAGGCCCTCGCCCGTGTTCGTGTAGCGCTGCGTGGAGCGGATCCGGAGGACGTTGTCGGCGGCCAGCCCGGGCAGCTCGATCCGGGAGTCGGCGAAGACGACCGCGGGGTCGAGCGCCGCGCCGTTGAGGTCGATCGCCTCGACGGAGGCGGCGATGAGGTCGATGAAGCTCGCGGCACCCGGGGTCGCGGTGAAGCGGACCGTCGTGTCGGCGGCGAAGGTCTCGCCGCCGGTCGTGAGGTCGAGCGCGACGTCGTAGTGCTCGGCGGACAGGACGCCGGCGCGCTCCTGGGCCTCGGCGCGGGTGAGATTGGTTCCGGGCACGGATGCTCCTTCGTGTGGATGTCGTGTCGTGCGCGCGATCGGCGCGGCACTTCCGGGGCGCCGGATCGGGCGCCGTATGAACACGACTAGCCTATGCCCGCAAGCTCCATTCCGGCTCGGGACCCGGCACCCCGCGGACCGCTCCCGGGCGCCGCCGCCGCCCGTTCGCGCTCGGCGCTCGGCGGTAGGCTGGGACCATGAGCACAGCAGCCCCCTCCGCCCCCGTCGTCGAGTTCTACTTCGATCCGATCTGCCCCTGGTGCTGGATGACCAGCCGCTGGGTCCGCGAGGTCTCCTCCGTCCGCGGCTTCGACGTGGTCTGGAAGCCGATCAGCCTGGCGATCATCAACGAGGGCGTCGACGCGGGCGACCACGCGGAGGCCCAGGTGCAGGGCAAGCGGATGGGGCAGATCGCCGTCCGCGCCGAGCGGGAGGGCGGCTCGGCCGCGGTCGGAGCGCTCTACACGGCGTTCGGCGAGCGGATCCACCCGGGCGGCCGGCGAGACTACGACGCGATCATCGACGAGGCGGTCGCCGCCGTGCCCGGCCTCCCGGCGGAGGTGCGCGCGGCCGCCGACGACGCCGACGACGCGCAGCTGCGCGAGAACACCCGGCACGCGCTGGAGATCGCGGGCCCCGACGTGGGGGTGCCGATCATCTCCGTCGACGGCGTCGCCTTCTTCGGTCCGGTCGTGACCCCCGCGCCGACCGGCGCCGATGCGCTCACGCTGTGGGACGGCATCACCGCGGCCGCCAGCGTGCCGGGGTTCTACGAGCTCAAGCGCGGCCGCACCGCCGGCCCGCAGTTCTGAGGCGGCGGATCGCTAGGATCGACATCATGCGCATCCACGTCGCCACCGACCATGCCGGACTCGAATTCAGCCAGCAGCTGCAGCAGCATCTGCGCGAGCAGGGGCACGAGGTGATCGATCACGGCCCTGCCGAGTACGACGCGCTCGACGACTACCCGTCGTTCTGCATCAACGCCGCCCTCGGCGTCGCGCGCGACGAGCGCGACGGGGTCCCCGCGCTCGGCGTGGTCTTCGGCGGCTCGGGCAACGGCGAGCAGATCGCGGCCAATAAGGTCTCCGGCATCCGCGCGGCCCTCGTCTGGAACGACTCCACGGCGGAGCTCGCGCGCGAGCACAACAACGCGAACGTGATCTCCATCGGGGCGCGGCAGCACCCGGTCGAGGACGCGATCCGCTTCATCGACCGCTTCATCGCGACCCCGTTCCCCGGCGACGAGCGCCACGTGCGACGCATCTCCCAGCTCGGCGAGTACGAGCGCACGGGGCGGATCGCCGGCAAGCAGGTCGACAGCCTGTAATGCCCGAAGGCCATTCCGTCCACCGCATCGCCCGCCAGTTCGCGGCGAACTTCGTGGGCGCGCGCCCCGAGGTGACGAGCCCGCAGGGGCGCTTCGCCCAGGGCGCGGCGCTCCTGAGCGGCCACGAGATGACCGACGCCCGCGCGGTCGGCAAGCAGATGTTCCTCGAGTTCTCCGAGGACCGATGGCTGCGCGTGCACCTCGGCATCTACGGCGCCTGGGACTTCGCGGGCGAGGTGCGGATCGACCCCTCGATCCAGATCCACGGTCGCACGCCCGGGCATTCGAAGCTCGGTCAGACGGGGGAGAACGCGGGTCCGGGGCGCCGCGCGGCCGGCGCCGTCGTCGATCGCGACGGCGAGGACTCCGTGACCTCGATCGGGGCGCCGCGACGGACCCGCGTGCGGATGGCGGAGACCGATCGCGCCGGCGCCGCCGGCGCCGCGTTCCCGCCCGATCCCGTCGGGCAGGTGCGGGTGCGGCTGCTCACCGACACGGTGTGCGCCGATCTGCGCGGGCCGACCGCCTGCGAGGTGCTCAGCCCCGCTGAGGTCGACGCGGTCGTGCAGAAGCTCGGACCCGATCCCGCGAACGCGAATACGCCGGCCGAGCGCGAGCGCTTCGTGCAGCGCGCGGCGAAGAAGCGGACGCCCATCGGGCTCGTGCTCATGGACCAGTCCGTGATCGCCGGCATCGGCAACGTGTACCGGGCGGAGATGCTCTTCCGCGCCGAGCTCGACCCGCACACGCCGGCCAACACGCTCGACCGGTCCGTGCTCGAGGCCCTGTGGGACGACTGGGCCGCGCTTCTGGAGACGGGCATCACGGTCGGGCAGATGATCACGATCGATGGCCTGAGCGGCGAGGACTACCGGCGTGCGCTCGTCGAGCGCGACGAACGCCACTGGGTCTACAAGCTCGAGGGGACGCCGTGCAAGCGCTGCGGCGCGAACATCAGGCTGGAGGAGTTCGGGGCGCGCAAGCTCTACTGGTGCCCCGGCTGCCAGCACTGAGGCGCGCGCGGCGCCGTGCGCGCGCCGCGCCGGCGCGGGGTGCTAGCCGACGGACGCGAGCGCGAAGGGGAGGACCGACGGCGCTCCCGCGGCGCGCAGCAGCCGCGCCGCGACCGTGAGCGTCCAGCGGCTGTCCACGAGATCGTCGACGAGCAGGATCGGGCCGGGCGCCTGCGCCGCCGCTGCCGCGAGGGCGGGCCCCACCTCGAAGCGCCGCCACACGGCGGCGAGGCGGAAGGCGCTGTTGCCGCCGGGACCGGTCACCGGGATCTCGGGATCGACCTCCAGCGCGCCGAGGAGCGGGAGCCGGCCCCGCTCCGCGATCGCCGCGGCCGTACTGCCCACGAGCTGCGGGCGGGTGAGCGACGGCATCGCGACCACCCCCACGGGGCGAGTGTCCCACGGCCAGTCGCGGAGCGTCGCGAGCACCCCGTCGAGGAGCCCGGCGTCGATCGGTCGGTCCGGGGCGCCCGGGGCGAAGCGTTCGCGCAGCCGCCCGCCCCAGCCGAGATCGGTGAGCCGCGCGATGACGCGCCCGGTCTCCGGGCGCTCGGCGACCGCGATCCGGCCGCGGACGGGGAGGCCGCGACGGTCCGCGCCCGTGGGCCACATGCCGCGCGGCTCGATCGGCACGCCGGTGCGGTCGAGGCGCCCGGCGGCGCTCCGCGCGGCGTCCTCGGGGACGTCGAGCGGATACCAGGGCCCCGCGCACACGTCGCAGCGGCCGCAGTCTTCGGCGTTCGGATCGTCGAGGCTGGCCTGGAGGAACGCCATCCGGCATCGCTCGCCGCGCTCGTAGGCGACCATCGTCCGCTGCTCGGCCTCGCGCGCGGCGGCGATCCGCGCGTACCGCTCCGCGTCGTAGCTCCAGGGCTCCCCGGTCGACACCCAGCCGCCGCGCACGCGCCGCACGGCGCCGTCCACGTCGAGCACCTTGAGCAGGAGTTCGAGCGGCGTCCGCTTCACGTCGACGATCGCCTCGAGCGCGGGGGAGGAGAGCGGGTCGGGCGCGGCGGCGTCGAGCGCCCGGATGATCGCGGCGGCGCGTTGCGGATCCGGCATCGACGCCGTCGCGAAGTAGCGCCAGATCTCGGCGTCCTCGGAGCCGGGCAGCAGCAGGACCTCGGCCTGCGAGCCGCCGCCGGCGTGCTCGAGCGCCCGCCCGGCGCGGCCGACCTGCTGGTAGTAGGCGACGGGGGAGGACGGGGCGCCGAGATTCACGACGAAGCCGAGATCCGGTTTGTCGAAGCCCATGCCGAGCGCGCTCGTGGCGACGAGCGCCTTCACGTCGTTGGCCTGGAGCGCGGTCTCGAGCCGCTCGCGCTCCTCCGGATCCGTGCGTCCCGTGTAGGCGGCGACCGGGTACCCGGCATCGCGCAGCAGCAGCGCCGTGTCCTCCGCGGCGGAGACGGTGAGCGCGTACACGATCCCGCTGCCTGGCAGGTCGCGCAGGTGCGCGACGAGCCACGCGAGGCGGTCCCGCGCGCTCGGCAGCCGGAGGCAGCCGAGCCGCAGCGAGTCGCGCGCGAGCGAACCGCGAAGCGTGAGCACGTCGCTCCCCAGTTGCGCCTCGACGTCGGCGACCACCCGCGCATTCGCCGTCGCGGTGGTGGCGAGCACGGGGACATCGCGCTGCAGCTCGGCGAGCAGGGCCGCGATGCGGCGGTAGTCGGGGCGGAAGTCGTGCCCCCAGTCCGAGATGCAGTGCGCCTCGTCGATGACGAGCAGTCCCATGCGGCGGAGCAGCTCGGGGAGGTGGCGCTCCCGGAACTCCGGATTGTTCAAACGCTCGGGGGACACCAGGAGCACGTCGATCTCGTCGGCGGCGAGCCGCTCCGAGATCGCCTCCCACTCGTCGGCGGTGGCCGAGTTGATCGCGGCGGCGCGGATCCCGGCGCGCTCCGCCGCGGCCACCTGGTCTCGCATGAGCGCGAGCAGCGGGGACACGAGGAGGGTCGGGCCGGCGCCGCGCTCGCGCAGCAGCGCCGTGGCGACGAAGTACACGGCCGACTTCCCCCAGCCCGTGCGCTGCACGACGAGCGCGCGGCGGCCCTCGTCGACGAGCGCCGACACCGCTGCGAACTGCCCCTCGTGGAACTGCGCGTCCGGCCGCGCCGTGAGCCGGGCGAGCAGCGCCGTCGCGCGGTCGAGCGTGGCGGTCGCGGCGGGAGTCGAAGCGGGGATGTCCATGCCTCGATCCTGCCAGGTGCCGCCGACGCCGGGCGGCGGGTCTGCTCGACGGATCCGCCCGGAGGGGATCCGGAGCGGATGTCGGCGGTGCGGGTTAGCATCGCCCCATGAGCCGCACCGTCTATTACACCGCCACCACGCTCGACGGCTTCCTCGCCGACCCCGACGACTCCCTCGACTGGCTGCTGCGCCAGCCGCAGGGCGAAGCCGGCGGCGGCGCGTCGGGCGAGACCAACGACTACGCCGAGTTCTTCGCGGGGGTCGGCGCGCTCGTCATGGGACGCACCACCTACGAGTGGGTGCTGCAGCACCTCGAGGCCGGCTGGCCGTACGCCCCGCCGAGCTGGGTGATGACCCACGGCGAGCTCCCGGCTCCCCGTCCCTCGGCGGAGGCGCCGCGGCCGGACGTGCGTTTCTCCTCGCGTCCGATCGCCGAGGTCCACGCCGAGATGCGCGAGGCCGCGGGCGGCAAGGACCTCTGGGTGGTCGGCGGCGGCGACCTCGCGGGGCAGTTCGCCGATGCGGGGCTCCTCGACGAGGTCCGCGCGACCATCGCGCCGGTGACGCTCGGAGCGGGGCGGCCGCTGCTCCCGCGCCGGCTCGATCTCGAGCTCCTGGGCGCGGGGCGCGACGGCGCGTTCCTCACCGCCCGCTACCGGGTCGCGGGCCCGCTGCGCGAGGACCGTGCGCCCGTGGCACCGGCGGCGCCGGAGGCTCCGGGCGCGGGCTCCGTGACGGTCCTGCGGGACTGATCCGGGCGCGCTCGGGCAGGACCGCGCAGAAACGCGCGCGGCCGGCACTGTCGCCGGCGCGCGCCGTTGCTGAGGAGCGGCGGCGGTGATCGGTGGCGCGGCGATGATCGCTGTCGCAGCGGCGATCGGTGTCGCAGCGATGTTCGGTGTCGCGGTTGCGGGCGCCCAGGCGGCGGTCGGTGCGGTCCGGCGAAAGCGGCTCAGGCCGTCAACCGATAGCCGACTCCGCGCAGCGTTTCGATGATGCCGGCCCCGAGTTTCTGCCGCAGGTAGCCGACGTAGACATCGACGACATTCGACCCCGGGTCGAAGTCGTAGCCCCATACCCGGCTGAGCAGCTGCTCGCGGCTGAGCACCTGTCCGGCGTGGCGCACGAGCTCCTCGGCGAGCGCGAACTCCCGCGCGGAGAGCTCGACGCTGCGGTCGCCGATCTGAGCGCGACGCGTGCGCACGTCGAGGCGCACGGCGCCGGCGCGCAGTTCGGGTGCCGTGGCAGCGGGATCGGCGCGAATGCGCGCGCGAATGCGCGCGAGGAGCTCGTCAAAGTGAAACGGCTTTCCGAGGTAGTCGTCCGCGCCGCCATCGAAACCGGTGATGGTGTCGTGGATTCCCGTGCGCGCCGTGAGCATGATGACCGGGAGCCTCGATCCCGAGCCCCGCAGCTGCTCGAGCACCTGGAAGCCGTCCAGCTCCGGCATGTTGACATCGAGTACGAGCAGATCGAACTCGTCGCTCAATGCGAGTGCGAGCGCGGTGGCGCCGTCGGCGGCGACCCGGGTGGCGAATCCCGCCGCCCGGAGGCCTTTCTCGACGAACCCGGAGATGCGGGGCTCGTCGTCGGCGATGAGGATCGATGGCACGGGGCTCCTTCACTCGGAACGGGGGGAGACGGGAAGCGAGACGACGAAGCGGGCTCCGCCGCCTGCCGCATCGGAGACCGCGGCGTCACCGCCATGAGCGCGGGCGATGACCTGCACGATGCTGAGCCCCAGGCCGCTGCCGGCGCGGTCCTCCGAGCCGGCGCCGCGGGCGAATCGCTCGAAGATGCGGGCCTGCTGCGCCTCGGCGACGCCCGGTCCGTGGTCGCGCACCGTGAGCTCGAGTCGCCCGTGGATGAAGGCGCTGCCGAGCTCGACCTCGCCGCCGCCGTGGGTGACGGCGTTCTGCACCAACTGGAGCATGGCCTGCGTGATCCGCGCGGGATCGAGGAGCGCAACGCCGTTGGCGAGGGCTCCCATGTGCAGGCGGACGCCGTCGATCGCCGCCGCTTTGCGGCCGATCTGGAGCAGCAGATCGGCGACGTCGACGGGTTCGGGCTGCACCGGGCTCGGGCCGTGCAGGGAGGCCGAGTCGGAGAGATCGCGAACGAGCTGCGACATGCGCTGCAGCTCATCGAGCGCCAGATCGCGCGTGCCGCGCGCGTCCTCCGGGTCCTCAGGGTCCATGAGCTCGATGTGGCCGCGCACGATGGTGAGCGGCGTGTTGAGCTCGTGTCCCACGTCGCTGAGCAGTCTCCGCTGCGACGCGAGCGCCTCGTCGAGCCGGTCCAGCATCTCGTTCATCGTCGTGGCGAGTTCGGCGACGTCGTCGGTGCCGACGATCGGCAGGCGCTCCTCGAGCGACTGCGCGGAGACGCGCTCCGCCGTACGGCGCATCACGCGGAGCGGCCTGAGCAGCCGCGTCGCCACGATCGTGCCGCTCCCGGCGATCACGCCGAGCGCGATCACCGAGACGATGAGGAACATCCGCGCCGCGGTGTTGATCTCGCCGAGCTCGGCCTCCACGTCATAGACCATCACGAAGGTCGTCACCCGCGGCGGCTCCGATCCGGCGATCGCGATCGGTGCGGCGAGATACCGCCAGACGACGCCGTCCTCCGCAAAGGTGCCGATCGTCGGGCCGTCCACGTGCCTCGTCCGCTCCACGTGCGCGGCGAAGTCCTCCGCCTCGCGCAGATCGACATCGAGTTCGACTCCCGGCACGGTCGTGATCCGCCCGTCGGTCATGCCCAGGGCGCCGGTGTTGTCGTCGGGGCTCATCCGCTCGACGACCGCGGCCAGCGCGGCGGACGAGGTGCTCCAGCTCCCCTCGGCGACGAGATAGCGCGCGGACTCGAGGTTGGCCCGCAGTCGTTGATCGATCTGATCGAGAATCCGATGACGCTCCACGACGTACACCGAGAGCCCCACCGCGAGCAGGCCGAGCGCTGAGACGAGGGTGATGACCGAGACGATACGCGTGCGAACCGACAGCGAGGACCGGCGACGGGGCGGGTTCTCTCGAGGGACTGCAGGCACGCTCCCAGTATCGACGCCCCTGGCGTCGACTGCCGGCAATCTAAGAGAGGTCTCATCCCGCGGGACGGCCGAATCTGCTCCAATGGTCCTATGGAGGCTGCTCACGTCGCGCACGATCGTCGTCTGCTCGCCGAGGCGCTCGGGGTCGACGAGGGGAGCCTCGCGCTCCGTTCCCGCGAACCGCTCGGGCGGGGAGGCGTCGCGGGCTTCGACTGCGCATCGGCGGGCGAAGCGCCGCTGCGCTACTACGTCGACACCTCCAGGCTCCCGGTTGTTCGGGAGACCGGGCTCGTCCTCGGAGACGTCGGCGCGCCCGACGCCAGGGTCTGGCTCCATCCCGCCGATCCGCATCTTCCCGCGCTCGCCCCGGTCGCGTTCGACAGCGCCGCCGGGGCGCTGCTGACGCGCTTCGGGATCGACGGCGCCTCCGCGCCCGAGATCGCCGCGTACCGTCCGGGTCGACGCGCTGTGCTGCGGGTCCCCGGTGCGCAGCGGAATGTCTGGGTGAAGGTGCTGCGACCCAGCCGTGTGCAGCGGGTCGTCGCGGCGCACACGGCATGCGCGGACGGCGGTGTGCCGGTGCCGGAACTCATCGGGTGGTCTCCGGACGGCGTGATCCTGATGGAGGAAGCGCGGGGCGTCCCCGCGACCGCGGCGGAGTGGGAGCCCGCAGCGCTCCTCGACGCGGTGGACGAACTGCGGGCGGATCTCGCCGGGATTCCGGCGCTCGGTGCGGCCCAGGGCGTGATCGAACGGCTGCCGTGGTACGCGAGCGGTCTGAGCGAAGTCTCCGCCGCGGCACCCGTCATCGCGCTCGCCGAAGCCGCGGTGGCGGAGGCGAAGCGCGTGGCGGGGATGCGGCCGGTCGGCGTCGTGCACGGAGATCTGCACTTCGGGCAGCTGTTCCTCTCGGCGGACGGAGCCGGAATCCTGGGGGTCGTCGATGTCGACGGCCTCGGAGCTGGAGACCCCGCGGAAGACGCCGGTGCGTTCCTCGCGCATGCCGCCGTGAGCGCGATGCTCACCCCACCGGCGCGACGCCCCGGGGTGTGGGAGCTCGTGCGCCTCGGCGCTGCGCGATGGGGCGACGACCCGATGGTCAGAGCCTGCTTCGCGGTGCACATGCTCGGACACGCGATCGCTGCGCACGATCGTGGCGCGAGCGGGATCGTCCGCGCCGTGCTCGCGGCGGCGCGCATCGCTCTCGCCCGTGTCGAGGGCACCGCGCGCACCGGAGCCGAGGGCGCCGCCACGGCCGGACGTCCCGCATGAGAGGGGTCTCATGCGGAGCTACTGCGTCGCTTATTCCGCGGCGGAAGCATGGAATTGTCGGCACGCCGAACCGCGTCGCCCGACATACGCGCAATCGAATCGAAGGAGCGAGGACATGAAGACGCAGAAGAAGTGGATCGTCTACGGTGCGACCGGGGCTGTCGGGCTGGCGCTGTTCGCGAGCAGCGCCGCAGTCGCCGCGCACGCGATGGACCTGCGCACGAGCTCGGGCGCGGTCGTCCCGGGGGGCGTGCTCGGCGGGTCGGAGACGGCGCCGGCGAGTGCCGATCGGACACCCGGCGCGTCGACCGGCAAGCCGACGGTCGATCGCGTCGACCCGGCTGCGCCTGCGGCGACGATTGCGACCCCGACGAGTGCCGCGACGCCTGCGACCGTGGTCTCCGCCCCGTCACCGGCCGCAGCCGACCCGGTCCCGCAGCCGGCGCCGCCTGTTGCTTCGGCGCCGTCCGTCGCATCCGTCGCCTCGGCTGTCTCGGTGACATCCGCGCCGTCGCTCTGACTCCGGGTTCCGTGCACCGGCGACCTGAGGCGCGGCGCCGGTGCGCGGAAGGTCGGGGATGTGGCATAATTGATCCTTGTGCCACGGTGCGGCACTGCCGCGAGGGTCCGCACGAACCGTGAGCCGAACACCTCAGTACTTTTCGATATCCGCGATCCCGACTTGCGGCGGGCGCAGAGAGTAGACCAAGATGCAGAAGCTCGACCACGTCGACGCCGCGTCGCTGAAGAGCGACATTCCCGAGTTCCGCGCCGGCGACACCGTCAAGGTGCACGTCAACATCGTCGAGGGCAACCGCTCGCGAGTCCAGGTGTTCCAGGGCATCGTGATCGCCCGCCACGGCGAGGGCATCCGCGAGACCTTCACCGTGCGCAAGATCAGCTTCCAGGTGGGCGTCGAGCGCAAGTTCCCGGTGCACTCGCCCGCGATCGACAAGATCGAGGTCGTCACGCGCGGCGACGTGCGCCGCGCGAAGCTCTACTACCTGCGCGGCCTCACCGGCAAGAAGGCGAAGATCAAGGAGAAGCGCGACGCGTAAGCGCCGCCCCTCCCGCGGATCCCTCCCGGATCCCGCACCCCGCTCAGGCTCCCTCCGGTCACGGACGGGGGCCTGAGTCGTCTGCGGCGCGCCGTGCGCGCCGCTCCCATGCAGTCAGCAGCGACGCTGCAGTACAGTCTGAACAGCAGCGCGGTTCCGCGCGACCCGAGGATCCATCGACAGGGGACACGAATGAGCGAAGCCGGCGCGGAGACCTCGCGAGGGCGCGGCCGCCGAGGCGGGGTGATCGGGTTCCTCAGGGATCTGGTCGTCATCCTCCTCGTCGCGTTCCTGGTCTCCTTCCTGCTCAAGACCTTCCTCGTGCGCAGCTTCTACATCCCGTCGGTGTCGATGGAGCAGACCCTCAAAGTCGACGACCGCATCCTCGTGAACCAGCTCGTCCCCGACGTCGTCGGCGTCCAGCGCGGCGACATCGTCGTCTTCAAGGACCCGGGCGGCTGGCTGTACCCGCGCGGCACGAACCCGCCGCAGGGCTTCGAGAAGGTGCTGCAGACGCTCGGCCTCGCCGCCGACACGAGCCACGAGTACGTCGTCAAGCGCGTCATCGGCATCGGCGGCGACCGCGTCGAATGCTGCGACGCCCAGGGCCGTGTGATGGTGAACGGCGTACCGCTCGACGAGCCGTACATCGTCGTCCCCGCGGGGGAGACGCGCGCCTCGAAGATCGACTTCGACGTGACGGTGCCCGAGGGATCGGTCTGGGTGATGGGGGACAACCGCTACCAGAGCAAGGACTCCCGCTACAACCAGGATCAGCCGGGCAAGGGCTTCGTGCCCGAATCGGAGATCGTCGGCCGCGCCTTCGTGCTCAACTGGCCGCTCAGCCGCTTCGCCTGGCTCGGCACGCCCGAGGGCACCTTCACCGGTGTCGACGCCGCACGCGGGGACTGAGCGATGCCGCACGACGGTGCGATGCCTGGCGACGGCACCATGCCGAGCGATGACGCCGTGCCGAACGCCGGCACGGTGTCGAGCGACGGCGCCGCCACGGTGCCGAGCAAGGATCCGAGCCTCGAGGTCGAGCACGCATGGTTCCGCAGCGGCGCCGCATGGGTGATCGGCGTCGACGAGGTCGGCCGCGGGGCCGTCGCGGGGCCCGTGGCGGTCGGCGTGCACGCCGTGGCCGCCGGGGTGGCCGAGTTCCCCGCGGGCCTGCGCGACTCGAAGCTGCTCAGCGAGAAGCGACGCGAGGCGATCGCGCCGCTCGTGCACGCGTGGGGCCCCGGCGCCGTGGGCTTCGCCTCCGCCGAGGAGATCGACGCGCACGGCATCACCGCGATGCTCGGCGCCGCCGCCCGGCGCGCCCTGCTCGAGCTGCACGCGGCCGGCGTGCCCGTCGACCGCGCGGCGATCCTGCTCGACGGCGCGCACGACTGGCTCTCCCCGGCGCTGCGCTCCCCGCTCGACGTGCGCACCCGGGTCGGCGCCGACCGCGCCTGCGCGAGCGTCGCGGCGGCCTCCGTGCGCGCCAAGGTTCGGCGGGACGCGCTCATGCGCGAGGCGCACGACGCGCACCCGGTCTACTGCTGGGACGCGAACAAGGGGTACGGCTCGCGCGCCCACTACGACGGCATCGCCGCCCACGGTCTGACGGAGCTGCATCGGCACACCTGGATCAAGGAGACGGCGCTCCGGGCGGTAAGCTGAAGGAGTGAGTTCGCAGGATGCATCCGCGCCGATCGGCGTCTTCGACTCGGGCGTCGGCGGGCTCACCGTCGCGCGCGCGATCCGGGATCAGCTCCCCGGCGAATCGATGATCTACGTCGGCGACACCGCGCGCACCCCCTACGGCCCGCGTCCCATCGCCGAGGTGCGCCGCTTCGCGCTCGAGATCCTGGACGATCTCGTCGCGCAGCACGTGAAGATGCTCGTGATCGCCTGCAACACGGCCTCCGCGGCGGTGCTGCGCGATGCGCGCGAGCGCTACGACGTCCCCGTCGTCGAGGTCATCGGGCCCACGGTCCGCAGCGCCGCCGCGATCACCCGCAACGGCCGGGTCGGGCTCATCGGCACGCAGGGCACCATCCAGTCGCGCGCCTACGACGATCTCTTCGCGATGCGCCCGGACATCGCGCTCGCCTCGGCGGCGTGCCCGCGCTTCGTGGAGCTCGTGGAGGCCGGCGAGACGAGCGGCCCGCGCGTGCGGCGGATCGCCGAGGAGTACCTCGCCCCGCTCGTGGCGCGGGACATCGACACCCTCGTGCTCGGCTGCACGCACTACCCCTTCCTGCGGGGGGCGCTGCGGCAGGTCGTGGGCCCCGACGTGGCGCTCGTCTCGAGCGACATCGAGACCGCCAACGAGGTCTACGAGGTGCTCACCGCCCGCGAGCTGCTCCGCCCCGCCGGCTCGGGCGAACCGGAGCTCCGCTACGAGGCGACGGGCGAGGACACCGCCGGCTTCGTCGAGCTCGCGCGTCGCATGCTCGGGATCGGCATCGACGCGATCGACCGCGTACCGACCGGCACGATCCGGCTGCCGGGCTGAGCGGATTCCGCGACCGTCCCACCACGTCACCAGGACCGCCGCGCCGGCCGTCCCCGAGAACCGAGGAGTACCACGAAGATGAGCGAAGCGACACGCGCCGACGGCCGCACCGCCGGGCAGATGCGCCCGGTCACCATCGAGCGGGGGTGGAGCGCGCAGGCCGAGGGCAGCGCCCTCATCTCCTTCGGCGGCACGCGGGTGCTGTGCACCGCGTCCTTCACGCCCGGCGTGCCGCGATGGTTGGCCGGCAAGGGGACGGGATGGGTGACGGCGGAGTACTCGATGCTGCCCCGCTCCACGAACGAGCGCATGCAGCGCGAGTCGGTGAAGGGGCGGATCGGCGGGCGCACGCACGAGATCTCCCGGCTCATCGGCCGCAGCCTCCGCGCAGTCATCGACACGCGCGCCCTCGGCGAGAACACGCTCGTCATCGACTGCGACGTGCTCCAGGCCGACGGCGGCACCCGCACCGCCTCGATCACGGGCGCCTACGTCGCGCTGGCGGACGCCGTCGAGTGGGCCCGCGCGCAGGGGCACATCGCGAAGAAGGCGCAGCCGCTCACCGACAGCGTCGCCGCGGTCTCCGTCGGCATCGTCGACGGCGCGGCGCTCAGCGATCTCGCCTACGTCGAGGATTCGCGCGCCGAGACCGACATGAACGTCGTCGTCACCGGCTCCGGCGACTTCGTCGAAGTGCAGGGCACCGCCGAGGGGGCGCCCTTCCGGCGCGCCGAGCTCGACGCCCTGCTCGACCTCGCGCTCGCGAGCGCGGGAGAACTCGCCGAGCTCCAGCGCGCGGTGCTGGCGGAGGGACGCTGAGATGGTCGGCACCGGCACGGCGGTGCGGCTCGTCCTCGCGTCGCACAACGCCCACAAGCTCGAGGAGCTGCAGCGGATCCTCGGCCCGCTGATCCCCGGTGTCGAGCTCGTGGGCTACGACGGCCCTGAACCCGTGGAGAACGGGACGAGCTTCGAGGAGAACGCCCTCGTCAAGGCGCGCGCGGCGGCGGCGCACACCGGGCTGCCCGCGATCGCCGACGACTCCGGGATCGCGGTCGAGATCCTCGGCGGGAGCCCCGGTATCTTCTCCGCGCGATGGGGCGGCCCCGCCCGCGACGACGACGCCAATGTCGCGCTGCTGCTCTGGCAGCTGCACGACATCGCGGACGCGCACCGGACCGCAGGCTTCGTGTGCGCCGCCGCGCTCGTCATCCCCGGCGAGGGCGGCGCGGCGACGCAGGAGGTGTGCGAACTCGGCGTGTGGCCGGGGCGCGTGCTGCGCGAGCCGGCCGGGGAGCACGGGTTCGGCTACGACCCGATCTTCCTGCCCGAGGGCGAACAGCGATCCGCGGCCGAGCTCGGCGCCGCCGAGAAGGACGCCCTGTCCCACCGCACGCGCGCCTTCACGGCGCTCGCGGCGGAGATCCGCGCGCGACTCTGACGCGCACCTGAGACCTTCGGCTTGTGCGGCCCCAGCGCCCGAGCCCGAGTGCCCCGCCACGGCGAAGCCGGCACCCAACACGCGCACGACATCACTTCGACACCGGAGACGGAGCAACACGATGACGCAGGAGCAGTCGGGCGGCCTGGTGCGCCCGGAGGTCTCGGCGGCGGACGCGGAGGCGATCGCCAGGGAGCATTACGGCATTGCGGCTACGGCACGCGAGCTGGGGAGCAATCAGGATCGGAACTATCTGCTGGAGGAGGCGGACGGGACGCGCAGCGTGCTGCGGATCGACAACCCCGTGTTCGGGGATGCGGCGCGGGACGCCCAGCACGCCGCGATCGACGCGTACCTCGCGGCGGGCGTCCGTGCCGCGTCCGTGCTCCCGGGCACCGACGGCGCCCTGACGCAGCGCTGGCGGGGCTTCGCCGCCCGCCGCAGCACCTTCGCCGACGGCGAGCCTCTGGTGGACGCCGGGTACTTCGCGCCCGTGGTGCTCGCCGAGTTCGGCGCCCTCGCCGCGGCGTCGGTGAACGCGCTCGCCGAGCTCGACCACCCCGGCCTTGACCGCGAGCACATGTGGCGGATGCAGCACGCGCATCGCGAGACCGTCGCGCTCGCCGGCGCGATCGCCGATGAGGAGCTGCGCTCGCGCGTCCTCGCGGCGGCCGAGGCGGCCGACGCCGCGCTCCAGCCGCTCGTGGACGCGCTGCCCGTGCAGGCGATCCACGGCGATCTCACGGACGACAACGTGATGGGCGTGCGCGGCGCGGATGCGCGCCTGCACCCGCGCACGGTGCTCGATCTCGGAGATCTCGCCACCGGGTGGCGCGTCGCGGAGCTCGCGGTCACGGCCTCCTCGATGCTGCACCACGACGCCGAGCGGCCGTTGCGCGTTCTCGAGACGATCGCGGCGTTCCACCGCGATGCGCGGCTCTCCGCGGCCGAGGCCCGCGCCGTCTGGCCGCTCGTGGTGCTGCGCGCCTGCGTGCTCGTCGCGAGCGGCTGGCGCCAGCTGGAGATCGACGGCGCCAACGCCTACGCTCGGGAGCGCATCGCGGGCGAGCAGGCGATCTTCGACGCCGCGACCGCGCTGCCGCTCGCGGAGGCCGTCGAGCAGGTGCTCGCGAGGCTCGGATTCCTGGGGGTCCCGGAGGGCAGCGGCCTCCGCCTCCAGTCCGCGCCCGAGGCGCCGGGGCGGGCGAGCGCCGGATCGGATACCGCGGCGGAGCGCCTCGCCCCGATCCTCCCCGGACTCGCCGCGCTCGGGGACACGACGATGCTCGATCCCGGCGTGGAGTCCGAGGAGCTCGCCGCCGGTGCCTGGCTCGCGGAGGACGCCGAGGACCGGCTCGCGTCCGACGCGTTCGCGCGGGGCGCGGCGGCCGCGGTGTTGCCCTACGGCGTCTACCGCCTCACCCGTACCGTCGTGGACTCGGCGGACGCGGCCGAGACCTGGCCGATCGGCACCGAGATCCGGGTCGCGCCCGGCGCCGCTCTCGAGGTCGTCGCTCCGGTGTCCGGCGACGTCGTCACGAGCACGGAGCGCGGGGTCCTGCTCGCGCTGGCGGACGGCTGGTACCTGGGCATCGACGGCTTCGCCTCGGAGGTCGACGGGGCGGTTGCGGACGAGGGCGGAGACCCGGCCGCCCGTGTGGCCGCGGGGGATCGCCTCGGCGTGCTGCCGGAGGCCGACGCCGCGCGCTCGCTCGCGGTGACGCTCTGCCGTTCCGACGCCCTCGAGGGCGTCGCGCCGCCGATCCTCGCCGTCGAGGTGCCCGAGCCGGGCCGTGCGCAGCTCGTCGCTCCGGAGCGCGTGGCGGCGTGGTCGCGGTTCACGCGCGATCCGGCGGCGCTCATCGGGCTCCGGACCCGCGCGCAGCGGGACACCGCGGGCGACGAGCAGACGAGGCGCGAGCGCATCTTCGCGAGCGCCCAGGAGCGCTACTACGAGCGTCCCATGCAGATCGAGCGGGGCTGGCGGCACCACCTCATCGACACGACGGGCCGCGCGTACATCGACGTCGTCAACAACGTCACGGGGCTCGGCCACGGCCACCCCGGAGTGGCGGACGCCGCGAGCCGGCAGATCCGCATCCTCAACACCAACTCGCGCTTCCTCTATCGCGAGCTCGCGGAGTACAGCGAACGCCTGCTCGCGCTGCTCCCCGAGGGTTCCGGGCTCGACACCGTGCTGCTCGTGAACTCGGGTTCCGAGGCCGTCGATCTCGCGTTGCGCCTCGCACAGGCCGCCACGGGGCGCCGCACCGTCGTCTCCCTCCGCGAGGCCTACCACGGCTGGACCATGGCCTCCGACGCCGTGACGACCTCGGCGTACGACAACCCCGACGCCCTCGGCTCGCGCCCGGATTGGGTGCACGTCGCCGACGTGCCGAACCGATTCCGCGGCAGCTACCGCGGCGACGCCGCCGACACGAGCATCGGTGCGCGCTACGCCGCCGACCTCGGCGCCGACCTCGACCGGCTCGCGGAGTCGGGGCGGGAGGTCGCCGCGTTCGTCTGCGAATCGGTGCTCGGCAACGCCGGCGGCGTGCTGCTGCCCGACGGCTACCTCGCCGATGTCTACGCCCGCGTACGGGCCGCGGGCGGCCTGTGCATCGCGGACGAGGTGCAGGTGGGCTTCGGACGCATGGGATCGAGCTTCTGGGGCTTCGAGCAGTCGGGTGTGGTGCCCGATCTCATCACCATCGCGAAGCCGATGGGCAACGGATTCCCGATCGGCGGCGTGATCACCTCGAAGCGGGTGGCCGACGCGCTCTCGGCGCAGGGGCAGTTCTTCTCCTCCGCGGGCGGCAACCCGCTCAGCTGCCGGGTGGGCATCGCCGTGCTCGACGCGATGCGCGACGAGGGGCTGCAGGAGAACGCGCGCGTCGTCGGTGCGCGCCTCGCCGACGGATTCCGCGCGCTCGCCGATCGACACCCGAGCATCGGGCCCGTGCACGGCGAGGGGCTGTATCTCGGTGTGGAGCTGGTGCGGGATCGGGAGACCCTGGAGCCGGCGAAGGCCGAGGCGGCCGCGATCTGCGAGCGGCTCAGGGAGCTCGGCGTCATCGTGCTGACCACCTCGGAGCGCTCGAACGTGCTCAAGGTGAAGCCTCCGCTGTGCCTCACCGCGGAGAGCGCCGACGTCGTGCTGGCCGCGCTGGATCGGGTGCTCACCGAGGGGTGGTGATCCGACGGCTCCTCGGCTCACGCGAGGGCGAGGAGGGTCTCCGCCAGCATCAGGAGCGCGACCAGCACGAACACCGCGCCGGCGACGATGTCGATCCAGGGTGCGGCGCGGCCGAACCATGCGCGGAACGCCGCAGCCGACGAGGCGAGCGCGACCGCGACGAACCAGACGATGCCGCTGCCCACCAGGACGAGCGTGATGCCGATCCGCGTACCCCACGGGGCGTCGTTCGGGAGGAACTGCGTGAGCAGGGCCGTGAAGAAGATGAGCGCCTTCGGGTTCGCGAGATTCGTCGTGAGCCCGAGCAGCCAGGGGCGGGTGGAGACCTGGGAGGGCTCCGCCGCGCCGCCGCTCCGCAGCTGCGCGACGCCGCCGTGGATGCTCCGGGCGCCGAGCCAGCCGAGGACGGCGGCGCCGGTGAGCTGCAGGGCGGGAAGCAGGCCGGGGACGGCCGCCAGGATCGCGGTCAGTCCCAGGACGGAGACGAGGATCCAGACGAGGTTGCCCGTCATGATGCCGAGCGCCGCGAGCACGGCTGCGCGACGGCGACGGATGCCGAGGCGCAGAAGCAGGAAGACGTCGGGGCCGGGCAGCGCGATCGCCGCGGCCCAGGCGGCGAGGAGCCCGAGCCAGGCCGCGGCGGTCACGGGCGAGCGCCCGGTCCCGGTCGCGCCGCCCGCCCGCCCGCGGTCAGCGTCCGCCACATCCACTCGGCGGCGACGGCGGCATCGGGCAGCGGGTCGATCGCGAGCCAGGCGTCGATGACGCCGTGGAGTGCGCCGGCGGTGCCGGCCGCCGCGATGCCGAGCGGCAGCGCGGGATCCTGCACCTGGGGGTCGAGGGCGATGCCCTCGCGCACCAGCTCCAGCGTCCGTGCGCGGACGCGCGCGGCGACCCTGGCCGAACCGTGCGGCCCGAGCGCCTGGCGGTAGAGCGCGGCGTGCTCCGCGAAGTGCGCGGCGAAGCGGAGGAGCTCGGGCGGCGGCCCGTCCCCGAGGACGGCGACCGGGGCGCTGATGCGCGCCGCCGCGTCCTCGAGCGATTCGAGAGCCTGGGCGAGCAGTTCTTCGCGGTCGGCGTAGTGCTGGTAGAAGCTGCTCCGGTTGACACCGGCGCGCGCCACGATGTCGGTGACGGGGATCTCGTCGAGCGGGCGCTCGGCCGCGAGAGCCAGGACGGCGTCCTCGAGAAGCCGCCGGGTGTGCGCTGCGCGAGGATCCATGCTCACGATTCTGACAGCACCTGCACCGGGGGAGGAATCGGCGCCGTTCGCCGTCCGCGTACTTCTCCAACAGATGTCGGAGTATGCTGCTGATGTGCGGCGTCGCGGTCCCGTGGCGCCATCGACGAAGGAGGACCTCATGACCGTGCTCACGGCCGGCAGCACCATCGGAGACTGGCTCGACGACCCCGCGGGAGGTGAGGCGATCCGCGCGCTGCTCGCGGCCTCCGGGACCGACGCGGCATCTCTGGACGCCCTGCGCTCGCTGCCCCTGCAGCAGCTCGTCGCGCTGAGCCAGGGGAAGATGCCGCAGTCCGTGGTCGACGACCTCGTGCGGAGCGTCAACGGGGGCGAGCTCCCCGAGGAGCAGCCCGCGAGCGGATGGCAGGAGCGGATCGCCGAGGGACGGTTCGCGGGGAGGACGGTGATCGTCACCGGGGCCGCGGGCGGGATCGGGAGGGCGACGGCCTCCCGGATCATCCGCGAGGGCGGCCGCGTCGTGGCGGTCGACGTCTCGGCGGATCGGCTCGACGAGTTCGTGCTCTCGGTGCCCGCGGGCAGCATCGTCGCGGTGGCCGCGGATGTCACGAAGCAGGAGGACATCGACCGCGTGATCGACGCGGCGGGGGAGCGCATCGACGGTCTGGCCAACGTCGCCGGCGTGAACGACGACTTCTCGCCGATCCACGAGACGAGCGACGAGATCTGGGAGCGCGTCATCGGGATCAACCTCACCGGCGTCTTCAAGCTCACGCGAGCTGTCGTGCCGACGATGCTCGCGGCCGGATCCGGCTCGATCGTGAACATCACCTCGGAGGCCGGCATTCGCGGCAACGCCTCGGGCAACGCCTATACGGTCTCGAAGCACGGCGTCGTCGGCCTGACGCGGAGCGCGGCCTTCATGTACGCGCAGCAGGGCGTCCGGGTGAACGCCGTCGCTCCCGGCGGGGTCGCGACCGGCATCCCGTTCCCGGCGCACGTCTCGGAGGCGGGAAGCGCCCGCCTCCAGCCGTTCCAGGCCGCGATCCCGTCGCTCGCCACGGCCGAGCAGCTCGCCGCCTCCATCACCTTCCTGCTGAGCGACGACGGGGTGAACATCAACGGCGCGATCCTGCCCTCCGACGGCGGCTGGTCCGTGCAGTAGGACGCCGCGGGCCCGGGGCGGGGCGCCCGCGGCGAGCCCGGGGCTTGCGCGCCGTGGGCGGCACCCGCAGGATGGGAGCACGCGTGCGCGACGCACGGGGTGCCGACGGGAGGCGCGGATGCACCGGAAGACCGGAACACCCGGCCGCGGGCCGACCGCGGCCGTCGCGGTGCTCGGCGCCGGCGCGCTGCTGCTCCTCGGCTGCGCGCAACCCGCATCCGACGGCGCCGCGACGCGGGAGGGCTCGCCGCCGCCCGCCGTCCAGCGCCCCGCGGCGCCCGAGGGGGAGCTGCCCGCGGCGCTGCAGTCGGAGCTGCGGGACGCGCTGGAGGCCGAACGCGCGGCGACCGGAGCTCCGGGTGCCGTCGCGGGCGTCTGGATCCCCGACGAGGGGAGCTGGACGGTCGCGCTCGGGCTCGCGGACGTCGAGGCCGGGGCGCCGACGAGCACGGAGATGAGCTGGCCGATCCGCAGCATCACGAAGTCGTACACCGTGACGCTCCTGCTGCAGCTCGTCGACGCCGGCGAGCTCAGCCTCGACGACACCCTCGACGAGTACGTGGACGGCGTGACGAACGGCGACGAGATCACGCTGCTCGAACTCGCGAACATGTCGAGCGGGATCGCCGACTACGTCGACGAGGCGTTCATCGCCGAGCTCGCGGAGAACCCGGCGCACGTCTTCAGTCTGCAGGAGCTCAACAGCGGAGTGCTCGGGAAGCCGGCGCGATTCGCGCCGGGAACCGCCTACGTCTACACGAACGCGAACACGAATCTGCTCGGCGCGGTGATCGAACGGGTCACCGGACAGAGCTACGCCGAAGCCCTGGACGAGCGGATCCTCGAGCCCCTCGGGCAGAAGGGGACGCGCTATCTGAGCGATGCGGCGGGGTGGAACGGCCCGCACGCGGTCGGGTACCAGCCGGATCCCGACACCGGCGGGCTCGCGCCGCAGGAGGAGAATCCCTCGATGCTGGGGCCCGCGGGCGCGCTGTTCTCGACGCTCGACGACGGTCGCGTGTGGGCGGAGACGCTGGGCTCGGGGCCCCTGCTCGATCCCCGGACGCAGGAGCTGCGGGAGATCGGTCATCGGATCGAGACGCCCCCGTACGACCTGTACGCGGTCGGGATGGGGGAGACCGACGGCTGGCTCGGGCACAACGGCGAGGGCCTCGGCTTCACGGCCGCGACCTTCCACGACCCCGAGAGCGGCGCCAGCATCGTCGTCTACATGAACGCGTCGAACCTGGCCGACGGGGTCCATCCGGCGGACCGGGCCTTCCGGGCGCTCGCCGAGGTGCTCGCCGACTCCTGAGTGGAGCGCGCGGTCAGAGCTCGACCGTGTCGTGACCGGCGATTCCGAAGCTGCGGCCCGGGTACCGCAGCCCCCGGAAGTACATGTTCGTGTGCGCGATGATCTGGCGAGCCGGGATGACGGTTCCCTCGAACTCGGCGTCGGTGGTCGTATGGGCGTCGGCGACGAGCGCGACGTCGAAGCCTCGCGCCGCCGCGGCCTGCGTCGTCGTCCGGATGCAGTAGTCGCTCTGGGCGCCCGCGACGACGAGTCGCCGGATGCCCTCGGCGGACAGGACCTCCGCGAGCTCCGTGTCGGCGAAGGAGTCCCGATAGGCCTTGCGCACGAGCGTCTCCTCGCGCCGCCGCGCCAGGGGTTCGGCGAGGCTCCAGTCATCGCTGCCCTCCGGGAATCCGCCGTGGTCCTGCACCCAGATGACCGGCGTCCGCTCGGCGCGAGCGCGTGCGACGAGTCGAGCGGTCCGGGCGACGACGGCGTCCGCGTCGAGGCAATCGCCGAGCACGCCCCGCTGGAGATCGATGACGAGGAGCGCGGAAGACGAGGTCATGCGACCATTCTCCCATTCCGCGGCGCGGCGGTGCGTGCTACGCGGAAGCGCGGAGCGGCGGCGCGGATGCGGAGTCGGTCCGCTCCGCATCGCTGAGCTCGGCCCAGAGCCCGTCGAGGGAGAGCTGCAGCGCGCCCGCGAGAGCCGCGATCGTGGGGAAGGCCGGGGTCGCGACGCGTCCGGACTCGATCTTCCGAAGCGTCTCGGGCGACACTCCGGCTTCGAGCGCGACGTCGAGCATCGATCGGGATCCCCGGGCGCGGCGGAGCAGCGCGCCGAGGCGTTCGCCGCGCACGATCTCCTGCGGCGTGAGGGGCAGTCGGACCATGCCCCCATACTAATACCGGTATTGTTATCCGGTATTGTTATCCAGTATCAGGAAGAGCGGTCCCATGATCGAGATCCAGAATCGCGCGGGCGTCGAGCGGGCGCGCGTCACGGGGCGTGTCGTGGGGAATATGCTCCAGGCGCTGCGCACCCGGTGCCGCGTCGGCACCAACCTGCTGGAGATCGACGAGTGGGCACGGCTGATGATCCTCGAGGCGGGCGCGCGCTCCTGCTACGTGGACTACGCGCCCGGCTTCGGGCGGGGACCGTTCGGCCATGTCATCTGCACCGCGGTCAACGACGCCGTGCTGCACGGCAGGCCCCGCGACCTCCGGCTCGCGGACGGCGACCTGCTCACGCTGGACCTCGCGGTCATCGTGGACGGCATCGCCGCCGACGCCGCCATCAGCTTCATCGTGGGCGCCGTGCGCGATCCCGAGGACATGCGCATGATCGAGACCACCGAGCGCGCCCTGGCCGCGGCCATCGAGATCGCGGCCCCGGGCGCGCGTCTCGGCGACCTCTCGCACGCGATCGGCGAGGTGCTCGCGGGCGCCGGCTACCCCATCAACTTGGAGTTCGGCGGTCACGGCATCGGCTCGACCATGCATCAGGGCCCCCACGTGGCCAACGACGGCCGGCCGGGTCGCGGCTATCGCCTCCGCCCGGGGCTCCTCCTCGCGCTCGAACCCTGGGTGATGGCGGACACGGACCGGCTCGTCACCGATCCCGACGACGGCTGGACGCTGCGCAGCGCGACCGGATGCCGCACGGCGCACACCGAGCACACGATCGCCATCACCGAGACGGGTGCCGAGATCCTCACGCTTCCCGGGCGGTAGTGCGCCTCGGCGATCGCCGGGCTGATGATCGGGATGCAGGAGCCGGGCGGATCATGCCTGGTGAGGCGCTGCGAGGCGCTGTGAGGCGCTGTGAGGCGCTGCTTCGAGCTGTGCGCGAGGGGGGACTTGAACCCCCACGTCCGAGGACACTGGAACCTAAATCCAGCGCGTCTGCCGATTCCGCCACTCGCGCGCGGCGCCCCTTCGGGCGCCGCTCCAGCCTAGCGGGCCGGTGCGTCTCGCCCGGCCTCCCGCTCCTCGGCGAGCACCTCGGCGCCCTCCGGCAGGGCGGAGCCGGCGGGCAGCCGCACCGTCACGTAGCCGGACTCCACGGGGGCGGGGGCGGGAGCGGCGGACGACGCGGGCGCGACCTCGGCCGGCGCGCGCAGCTCGGCCTCGATCTGTCCGGCCGTGATCCGGTCCTCCTTGACCGCGGGGTGGTGGTGGCTCATCTTGTCGATCCAGGCGAGCGCGAGGGCCGAGACGATGAACGCGAGGTGGATGCCGACCTCCCACATGACGCCCTCGGAGGAGTAGAGCACGTCGCCGCTCGCGGTGAGCACCTTCCCGTCCTCCATGCGCCCGACCTCGATGAAGGTCTTCAGCAGGTGGATGGAGGAGATCGAGATGATGGAGACCGCGAGCTTCACCTTCAGCAGGTTGGTGTTCACATGCGAGAGCCATTCGGGCTCGTCGTGATGCCCCTCGACACGGATCTTCGAGACGAAGGTCTCGTAGCCGCCGATGATCACCATGATGAGGAGGTTCGCGATCATCACGATGTCGATGAGCGCGAGCACGCTCAGCATCACGTCGGTCTCGGAGATGTGCCCCTCGACGATCGCGTTCTCGACGAGATGCCACAGCTCCACGAAGAAGAGCACGACGTAGACGGCCTGCGCGATGATCAGGCCGAGGTACAGGGGGGCCTGGAGCCAGCGGCTCGCGAAGATGAAGCCGGCCAGCGTGCGCGAGGCCGCTCCCGGCCCCTGCTGCGTACTGCGTTCGATGGCGGTGCTGGCGCGCTTGCTCACGGGGTCCCTCTCGTGCCGGAAATCGGTGGATCACATGCTATCGCAGGCGTGCGGCGCCGGGATGAACGCGCCGGACGCGATGCCGACGACGGCGTCTGGCGCCGGGAGGCGGCCCGCGCGTGTAGGCTGGAGCGCGCGAGGGGGAGTATTCCACCATTCGCCCGTGTCGTCAGTACGCGGTGCTCCGCAGCACCGCCGGTACGGGTGCGACGATCCGTCCGAGACGGACCGCCGGGGAGAGACCTTCGGAGTCCGGCGCACCCGCTGCGCCTCCGAATGCTGTGAAGGAACCCCGGTGACCTCAGTCCTGCCCCTCTGGTTCGAGATCGGATCGATGGTCGTGCTCGTCGCGATCCTCGTCATCGACCTGCTGCTCATCATCCGCCGCCCGCACGCGCCGTCCATGCGCGAGGCGAGCCTCTGGGTCGGCTTCTACGTGCTGCTCGCGCTCGTCTTCGCGGGCGCGATCTTCCTGCTGGGCGACGTGCAGCACGGCACGGAGTTCCTCGCCGGCTGGCTCACGGAGTACAGCCTGTCGATCGACAATCTCTTCGTGTTCGTGCTGATCCTCGCGAGCTTCAAGGTCCCGTCCGCGTACCAGCAGCGCGCTCTCATGATCGGGATCGTGCTCGCGCTCGTCTTCCGCGGGCTCTTCATCCTCGTCGGCGCCGCGATCATCGAGCGCTTCATCGCGATCTTCTTCGTCTTCGGCGCCTGGCTCATCTGGACCGCCTGGCAGCAGATCAAGCCCGGCGGCGAGGATCACGGCGGGGAGAGCTGGATCATCCGCCAGGTGAAGAAGGTCGTGCCGATCACCGACCGCTACGACGGCGGCAAGCTCCGCACGACGGTGGACGGCACCCGCATGTGGACCCCGTTCCTGCTCGTGCTCGTCTCGCTCGGCACGACGGATCTGCTCTTCGCCCTCGACTCCATCCCCGCCATCTTCGGCATCACGCAGAGCCCCTTCATCGTCTTCACCGCGAACGTCTTCGCCCTCATGGGCCTCCGTCAGCTCTACTTCCTCCTCGGCGGCCTCCTCGAGCGCCTCGAGTACCTGAAGTACGGGATCGCCGCGATCCTCGCGTTCATCGGCGTCAAGCTCATCCTGCACGCCCTGCACGAGAACGAACTGCCCTTCATCAACGGCGGCGAGCACGTGCCCGTGCCCGAGATCTCCACCTGGACCTCGCTGGGCTTCATCGTCGCGGCGATGGCGATCGCCACGATCGCGAGCCTCGTCAAGGCGAACCGCGAGGCGAAGGCGCACGGCGAGCGGCTGCATCTCGGGGCCGCGGAGCCCCACGACGAGGCCTGATCCGGAGGCGTCCCCGCGCCCCGTCCCGCGCCGCGCGGCCGGGGTGCGGGGAATGCCCCGCGCGCGGTGGTAGACTCGACGCCATGCGTTCGCGGTGCCTGCTTCTTCGCGGCCGCGACGGGGTCTAATCCATCGGCCGCCCGTCGCGGAGTCCTCGCATGGCCGAAACCACCGCGGCGGCTGCGTGAAATAGTTCCGCGCCGCGCGGTGTTGAGCAACACAGCGACCGCTTCCGGAGCCTTCCGTGCCGGCGGTCGCGGAACCGGGAAGAGATACGCACATGAGCGAGCAGAACACGGTCGAGGCGCAGCGGCCCCGCACCCTGGCCGAGAAGCTGTGGGACGACCACGTCGTCGTCAAGGGCGAGGCGGGCGACCCCGACCTCATCTACATCGACCTGCACCTCATCCACGAGGTGACGAGCCCCCAGGCCTTCGACGGCCTGCGGGCCGCCGACCGGCCGCTGCGCCGGGTCGATCTGATGATCGCGACCGAGGATCACAACACCCCGACGCTGAACATCACTCGGGAGATCGAGGATCCCACGAGCCGCCTGCAGATCGAGACGCTGCGCAGGAACGTCGAGGAGTTCGGCGTCCGCGCCCACCCGCTCGGCGACCGCGAGCAGGGGATCGTGCACGTCGTCGGGCCGCAGCTGGGGCTCACGATGCCCGGCATCACCGTCGTATGCGGCGACAGCCACACCTCCACCCACGGCGCCTTCGGGGCGCTGGCCTTCGGCATCGGCACGAGCGAGGTCGAGCACGTCATGGCGACCCAGACGCTGCCGCTCAAGCCGTTCAAGACGATGGCCATCACCGTGGAGGGCGAGCTGCGTCCCGGCGTGACCGCGAAGGACATCATCCTCGCCGTCATCGCGAAGATCGGCACGGGCGGCGGACAGGGCTACGTGCTCGAGTACCGCGGCTCCGCGATCCGCTCGCTGTCGATGGACGGCCGCATGACCATCTGCAACATGTCGATCGAGGCCGGCGCGCGCGCCGGCATGGTCGCCCCCGACGAGACCACCTTCGCGTACGTCAAGGACCGCCCGCACGCGCCGCAGGGCGCCGACTGGGATGCGGCGGTGGAGTACTGGAAGACCCTCCCCACCGATGCGGGCGCGGTCTTCGACGCCGAGGTCTTCATCGACGCGGGCGAGCTCGAGCCCTTCGTCACCTGGGGGACGAACCCCGGGCAGGGCGTCCTGCTGAGCGACACCGTGCCGGATCCCGCCGAGATCGCCGATCCGAACGCCCGCGCCGCCGCGGAGCGCGCGCTCGAGTACATGGATCTCACGGCGGGCACGCCGATGAAGGAGATCCCGGTCGACGCCGTGTTCATGGGTTCCTGCACGAACAGCCGCCTCGACGACCTGCGGACCTTCGCCGAGCTCATCAAGGGCAAGCAGAAGGCCGAGGGCGTGCGCCTGATGGTCGTGCCGGGCTCGGCGCGGGTGCGCGCCGAGGCCGAGGCCGAGGGCATCGACCGCATCGTCGAGGAGTTCGGCGGCGAGTGGCGCTTCGCGGGCTGCTCGATGTGCCTCGGCATGAACCCCGACCAGTTGGCGCCGGGGGAGCGCTGCGCCTCCACCTCGAACCGCAACTTCGAGGGCCGCCAGGGCAAGGGCGGGCGCACGCACCTCGTGTCCCCGCTCGTGGCGGCGGCGACCGCGATCCGCGGCACGCTCTCGAGCCCGTGGGATCTGCAGGAGGATGCGGCGCGGGGGATCACCCACGACGCTCCCGAGGGGGCGGCTCGGCCGGCCCGCCGCCGGATCCCGATCATGCCCGTGTCGGAGAAGGTGGAGGCCTGAGCCATGGAGAAGTTCATCACGATGAGCGGCGTCGCCGCCCCGCTGCGGCGCTCGAACGTCGACACCGATCAGATCATCCCCGCGGTCTTCCTGAAGCGGGTCACCAAGACCGGCTTCGACGACGCGCTCTTCTACCACTGGCGTCAGGATGACGGCTTCGTGCTCAATCAGCCGCAGTACCGCGGCGCGAGCATCCTCGTCGCAGGCGCGGACTTCGGCACCGGATCGTCCCGCGAGCACGCCGTGTGGGCGCTGCGCGATTACGGCTTCAAGGTCGTGATCTCACCGCGCTTCGCCGATATCTTCCGCGGCAACTCCGGCAAGCAGGGCCTGCTCGCCGCACAGGTCGAGGAGGCCGACGTCGAGCGGCTGTGGGCGGCCATGGACGCCGATCCCGGCGTCGAGCTCACGGTCAGCCTGGAAGCGCGCACGGTTTCCGTCGGCGACCTGACGGTACCGTTCCAGGTGGACGACTACACCCGATGGCGTCTGATGGAGGGGCTCGACGACATCTCGTTGACCCTCCGCGAGGAGGCGGCGATCTCGGCATTCGAGGCGCGTCGCCCGAACTGGATGCCGACGACAACCCCCGTGGAGGCCGCGTGAACGACAAGCAAGCACCCGAGAGCGGCGCCGCGACCGCGGTGATCGACGAGAGCGGCGCCGATCAGGAGCGCATCGCCGAGGGCCTGAAGAAGGACGCGCAGAAGGCGGGCGCGCGCGTCGGCCTGACCTCCGACGAGATCATCATCAACGGCGGCCGGCCGCTGCGCGGCCGGATCGAGGTCCGCGGCGCGAAGAACCTCGCCACCAAGGCGATGGTGGCCTCGCTGCTCGGCACGAGCCCGAGCGTGCTCCGCAACGTGCCGAACATCTCGGACGTGCGCGTCGTCGCGGGGCTCCTCGCCCTGCACGGCGTCCTCATCACGCGCGGCGAGGATCCCGGCGAATGGCGCCTCGATCCGACCAACGTCGAGACCGCGCACAAGGCGGACATCGACGCGCACGCGGGATCCTCCCGGATCCCGATCCTGTTCTGCGGGCCGCTGCTGCACCGCCTCGGCGAGGCGTTCATCCCCGACCTCGGAGGCTGCCGCATCGGCGACCGGCCGATCGACTTCCACCTCGATGCGCTCCGCAAGTTCGGCGCGGTCGTGGAGAAGCTGCCGAGCGGGATCAGCCTGACGGCGCCCGACGGGCTCAAGGGCGCGAACATCGAGCTGCCCTATCCCTCGGTGGGGGCCACCGAGCAGGTGCTGCTGACGGCGGTGCTGGCCGAGGGGCAGACCGAGCTGCGCAATGCGGCCATCGAGCCGGAGATCGTCGACCTCATCTGCATCCTGCAGAAGATGGGCGCGATCATCTCCATGGAGCCCAACCGCGTCATCTTCATCGAGGGCGTCGAGGAGCTCCGCGGTTACGACCACCGCGCGATCTTCGACCGCAACGAGGCCGCGAGCTGGGCCGCCGCCGCCCTCGCGACCAAGGGCGACGTCTTCGTGGGCGGGGTGAAGCAGGAGGAGATGATGACCTTCCTGAACATCTTCCGCAAGGTCGGCGGCGACTTCGACGTGCACGACGACGGGATCCGCTTCTGGCACCCCGGCGGCGCGCTCAAGCCCGTCACCATCGAGACCGACGTGCACCCCGGGTTCATGACCGACTGGCAGCAGCCGCTCGTAGTCGCCCTCACGCAGGCCGAGGGCGTCTCGACGATCCACGAGACGGTCTACGAGAACCGCTTCGGCTTCACCGATGCGCTGAACCAGATGGGCGCCGACATCGTCGTCTACAAGGACGGTCTCGCCGATCCCGGTCGACGCGTGAAGCGGCGCGAGTTCGAGCAGGCCGCGGTCATCACGGGCCCCATGCCGCTCACGGGCGCCGACATCGAGGTGCCGGATCTGCGCGGCGGGTTCAGCCACCTCATTGCGGCGCTGACGGCCGAGGGCCAGTCGAAGGTCACGAACCTCGGGATCATCTCCCGCGGCTACGAGAACTTCATCGAGAAGCTGCGCCTGCTCGGCGCCGACTTCGTCTACGAGAGCTGACACGCCCGGATCGTCGCCTCCCGAGCCGCATGCAGCTTCGGGAGGCTCCGATCCGGGATAATCGAAGCATGACTGACACGGTGAAGTTCCGGGGCCGTCCCTCGGCCGAGCAGCGGCGTCCCTCCGTGTTCTGGGTGCTCGCGGCGATCATCCTGCCGCTGTGGTCCCTCATGGTCCGCTACCGGTTCACGCCGGGATCCCGGCTGCCGCGGAGCGGGCCGTTCATCCTCGCGCCCAACCACTACAGCGAGATCGACCCCATTGCGATGGGGGCGGCCGTGTGGCATCTCGGCCGGCTCCCGCGCTTCATGGCGAAGGCGAGCCTCTTCCGCGTCCCCGTGCTCGGCTGGTTGCTGCGCGCCTCCGGGCAGATCCCCGTCGAACGCGAGGGCGCGGCGCGCCGAGGCGTGCCGAGCGGCAACCCGATGGGCGCGGCGAATCAGCTCATCGAGCGCGAGTCCGGCGTCATCGTCTACCCCGAGGGCACGCTCACCCGCGATCCGGGACTGTGGCCGATGCGCGGCAAGAGCGGGGCCGTGCGGCTGGCGCTCGAGTCGGGCATCCCGCTCATCCCCGTGGCGCACTGGGGCACGCAGGAGCTCATGCCGCGCTACGAGAAGAAGATCCATCCGTTCCCGCGCAAGACCATCCGCGTCGCCGTCGGGGAGCCCCTCGATCTCTCGGGCTTCGCAGGTCGTCCCCTCGACCAGAAGACCGTCGCCGCGGCGACGACGATGCTCATGGACGCGATCACGGCGCTGCTCGCGGAGCTCCGCGACGAGCAGCCCCCGGCGGAGCGATGGGATCCGAGCAAGCACCAGCAGAGCGAGACGGGCCGCTTTTGAACGCCCGGACGAGCCCGGACGGGCGGGGGCGCAATCGCGGGCGGAAGGTCGCCGTCATCGGCTCGGGGAGCTGGGGCACGACCTTCGCGAAGGTGCTCAGCGACGCGGGCTGCGACGTGACCGTGTGGGCGCGGCGCCCCGAGATCGCGAGCGAGATCCAGGTCGCCAAGCGCAACAGCCAGTACCTGCCCGGCATCAATCTCCCGAAGGGGCTGCAGGCGACGAGCGATCTCGCCGCGGCCGTACGCGGCGCGCGCCTCGTCTTCCTCGCGGTGCCCAGCCAGACGCTGCGCCAGAACCTCATCGACCTCGAGCCGTTCCTCGATCATCGGAGCGTGCTCGTCAGCCTCGTCAAGGGCGTCGAGAAGTCGACCACCATGCGCATGTCGGAGGTGATCGCCGACACGCTCGACGTCGGCCCCGAGCGCATCGCGGTCGTCTCCGGGCCGAACCTCGCCCTCGAGATCGCGAAGGAGCAGCCGACGGGCGCCGTCGCCTCCTGCGCCGAGCTCGCCGTCGCGCAGGAGGTGGCGACCGCGGCGTCCGCGCCGTACTTCCGCAGCTACGTCAACACCGACGTCGTGGGCACGGAGCTCGGCGGCGTGCTCAAGAACCTCATCGCCCTCGCGATCGGCATCGTCGACGGCGTCGGGTACGGCGAGAACACGAAGGCCGCCATCATCACCCGCGGCCTCGCGGAGATGACGGAGTTCGCCGTCGCCTCGGGCGCCGACCCCACCACCATGTCCGGCCTCGCCGGGCTCGGCGATCTCATCGCGACCTGCCAGTCGCCGCTCTCCCGCAACAACACCGCCGGCCGGCTCATCGGCCAGGGGTACACGCAGGAGGAGACCCGGGAGCAGATGCAGCAGGTCGCGGAGGGGATCACCTCCGTCCATCCGGTGCTCGAGCTCGCGCGCGAGCGGGAGATCGTGATGCCCATCGTCGAGCAGGTGCAGATGGTGCTGGCCGGCACCATGGCGCCGAAGAATCTGGGACCGCACCTCGCGACCGAGGACGCCGTCCCGCAGCCCGAGCTCACGCTCGGCGCCGCGCAGCCGGGCCGCTGGCGGCGCTTCCTGGACCTGATGAAGGGGAACCGCGCATGAATCCTGCAGACAGCACCGCCCCGGCGCCCGCGGCGGAGGCGGGTGCGACGCGCACGGTCGTCATCCTCTTCGGCGGACGATCGAGCGAGCACGGGATCAGCTGCGTCACCGCCGCCGGCGTGCTGCGCGCCATCGACCGCACGCGCTTCGACGTGATCCTCGTCGGCATCACGAAGCAGGGGGCCACGGTGCTGCTGCAGGAGGAGGATCTCGCCGGCTACGCGCTCGAGGCCGGCGCGCTGCCCGAGGTGCGCGACAACGGCACCCGCGTGCTGTGGCCCGCCTCGACCGCGACGCGCGCGCTCACCCTCATCGACCAGCACGGCGCGCTGCACTCCCTCGGCCGCGTCGACGCGGTGCTGCCGATGCTGCACGGCCCCTACGGCGAGGACGGCACCGTGCAGGGCATGCTCGATCTCGTCGACCTGCCCTACGCCGGCAGCGGCGTACTCGGCTCCGCGCTCTGCATGGACAAGCACGCCGTGAAGACGATGCTCGCCGACGCGGGCATCGCCGTCGCGCCGTGGCGCACCGTGACGCGCGCGCAGCTCGAGCACGATCCCTTCCTGGTCGAGCGGCTCGACGAGGGGCTGAACTACCCGCTCTTCGTGAAGCCCGCCCGCGCCGGCTCCTCGGTCGGCGTGAGCCGCGTCACCGATGCCGCGGAGCTGCCCGCCGCGCTCGAGACCGCATTCGCCGAGGACCGCACGGTGCTCATCGAATCGGGGGTCGCGGGCCGCGAAGTCGAGATCGCGGTGCTCGAGGGGCGCGGGGCCGAGCGTCCGCGCACGAGCGCCGTGATCGGTGAGATCGTCTTCACGGGGCGCGAGTTCTACGACTTCGAGGCGAAGTACCTCGGCGCCGCCGGCGTCGAGCTGGCGCTGCCGGCGCGCGTGACGGACGCCGAGTTCGCGGCGATCCGGGAAGCGGCGGTGCGCGCCTTCGAGGTCGCGCAGTGCGCCGGGCTCGCCCGCATCGACTTCTTCCTCACGGACACCGGCCCCGTGCTCAACGAGATCAACACGCTGCCGGGCTTCACCCCGATCTCCATGTACCCGCGGCTGTGGGAGGAGAGCGGGCTCGGCTACACCGCGCTCATCACCGAGCTCGTGGAGCTCGCGATCGCGAAGCGCCCCGCGTACTGAGGGGCGGGCTGGGGCGACGCCGGGGGTGCGGTGCACTCCGAGGTATATCTTCTGCGTATAGAGGCGATACCCATTCTTGACGTTCTCCTATAGCTATCGCTGTGGGAACATGATCGCAGCACGGCGAGCGCAGACGGGATCAAGGACGATCCCGCGGTCCCGTGCGGGGAGGTCGAGATGAGAAGGTGTACAGGAATCGCCCTGATCGCCGCCGCAGCGCTCGCGCTGAGCGGCTGCAGCGGCTCCGGCGGTGCGACGACCGCGGATGCGGCGGCGGGGGACGGGCTGACCCCCGTGAAGATCGCCGGGGTCGTCACGACGAGCACGGTGCCGATCTGGGTGGCGCAGTCCGAGGGGATCTTCGAGGAGCACGGGCTCGAGGTCGAGATGGAGCCCGTGCAGAACTTCGCTGCCGCGGCGCCGTCGCTGCTCAACGGTCAGTTCCAGTTCGCGATCGCGGCGACCAGCCCCGTGATCGTCGCCATCAGCGAGGGCATGCCGCTTCGGGCGGTCGTCGGGACGAGCGCGACGGTGGAGGACCCGGAGGCCGAGGGCAATCAGCTGGTCGTCCCCGCGGACAGTCCGCTCACGGACATCACCGACCTCGCCGGGAAGAAGGTCGGAACGAATCAGGTCGGGTCGGGTCCCTACGCCGCGGCCCTCGCCTCGTACGTGCGGGCCGGGGGAGATCCCGAGGCGATCGAATGGGTCTCCATGCCCATGAACGAGCAGCTGCTGGCCCTCGAGAACGGTCAGCTCGACGCCGCCGTGCTCGCCGAACCCTTCACGGCGAGCGCCCTCGCCGAGGGGAACCGCCCGCTCGTGTCCCTGTACCGCGATCCGGGCAACGAGGTGCTCGCGGCCGAGGCTCCGTATGTCACGATCATCTCGTCGGAGTCCTATCTCGCGGAGCACGCCGATGTCGCCGAGCGCCTCCGCGCCGCCATGATCGAGGCGAATGCGGTGGCATCCGAACGGCCGGAGCTCGTCATCGAGGGACTCGTCGAGCAGACGGACATGGACCCGGAGGCCGCCGAGCGGCTCGTGCTCCCGGCGTTCGTCGGGGAGATGACGGGCGAGGAGATGCAGGACATGGCGGACGCCATGATCGACGCGGGGATCATCCCTGGCCCGTTCGACGGCGCCGCCGCGGTGTGGCAGCCGTGAGGCCGACCGTCGGCGCCGGGAGCGGGGGCTCAGCCCGCGTCCCCGATCTCGGCGAAGGCCGTCTCCCGGAACCGCGCGATGGCCGGGAGGTGGACGCGGTCACGGCGGAAGACGAGGGAGATCTCGAAGGGCTCGGGCCCGTCGACGATGTGCCGCATCGTCACGCGGTCGGGGTGCACGAGGCCGCGGATCGCCTCGGGCATGATGCCGGCCGCGAGTCCCGCGGTGATGAGCGGGATCGCCTCCTGCATGCTCGGGACCTCCCTGACGCGCGGACGCGGGAGCTTCGCGAACTCGAAGGCGTCGAGCAGGCCGAAGCGGATACCGTGCCGCATCGAGTTCGCCGGCGAGGCGAACTCGAATCGGGCGATGTCGCGCAGCGAGACGGGGTCGGGCAGATGAGCGTACTCCGGGGGCAGGAGGGCGATCATCTCCTGGGCGGCGAGACGGTGGACCTTCAGCTCGTCCCCGTAGAGCAGCCGCAGGTCCTCGGAGGCGGAGGTCGCGACCAGCCCGACGTCGACCTCCCCCTTCTGCACGGCCTCCAGCACGACGCGCGGATACGCCTCGTGCAAGGCGATGTCGAGGGACGCCTCCGCGGCCGTGAGCGCGCGGATGAGTCTGGGCACGAGCGTCCCCGCGAGGATCGGATTGCAGCTGATCTCCAGCGAGCCGAGCCGTCCGCTCTGGATCGCGGCGATGCGTCGGCGCAGCTCGTGCTCCTGGGTCGTCAGCCGTTCGGCGTAGCGCAGGACCTCCTCGCCCGCGGGGGTCACGGTGACGCCGCGCGACGAGCGGACGAGGAGTCGAGCCTCGAGATCCGTCTCCAACTGGGCGATCGCGGCGCTCAACGGCGGCTGGGTCATGCGCAGTTCCGCCGCGGCGCGGGAGAACGAACCGGCGCGCGCGACGGCGTGGAAGTACTGGAGCCGTCGATGATCCATACGCGAATCATATAACCGGCGAGGCCCGGAGCGCCGGGCCGCGATAGTGCGGCGGCGCGGGGCGGCGCCCCTGATCCTCGAACAATGGAGTGAGAGCATGAGTCGAACGAGATCCCTGCCGCGCGCGGGGAGACCGCTGTCTCGCGGTGCGGAGGCGATCCTCGGCGCCACGGGACTGCTGGGGCTGATCGGGCTGTGGCAGCTGCTGAGCGCGACCGGGATCCTTCCGGCGCGGGCGATCCCGGCTCCGACGGACGTCGCGACGGCGCTCGTCCGGCTGGCGGTCACGGGCGAGTTCTGGTCCTACGCCGGTCAGACGGCCTGGGCGACCCTCCTGGGCACCGTGCTCATCGTGGTGATCGCGGTGCCGCTCGCGATGGCGATCCACGCGAGCCGGTTCGTGGACGAATCCAGCTGGTTCGTCATCGAGTTCCTGAAGCCGATCCCGGGCGTCGCGCTCATCCCGCTGGCTATTCTCATCGCCGGTCCGACCGACGGCGTGCGGATCTTCCTCATCATCTTCGGCGCGCTGTGGCCCATGCTCACGCAGCTGGTCTACGGATTCAACGAGGTCTCCGGCCTCGTGCTCGACACGGCGAAGTCCTACCGCTTCAGCCTCTGGCAGCGCGTCACCGCGGTCTCGGTGCCGAGCGTCATGCCGTTCGCGCTGACCGGGCTCAGGATCTCCGTCACGATCGCGCTCGTGATCGCGGTGGTGACGGAGTACATCGTCGGGATCCGCGGCCTCGGCTCGATGCTCGCCGAGGCGCAGCTCAACGGGGTCATCGATCAGGCGTTCGCACTGCTCGTCTTCTCGGGCATCCTCGGGCTCGCGTTCAGCGGCGCCGTCGCCGCGCTGTCGGCCCCGCTGCTGTTCTGGCATCCCTCCCAGCGAGAAAGGCAGACCGCATGAGCTCCAGACGGAGGCCGATCACGGGATGGCGGCTGTTCGCGCTGCGCGCCTGGCTGCCGCTCCTGCTGTTCGCAGCCTGGTGGATCGCGACGGCGAACAGCACGTCGCTCTACTTCCCGCCGCTCCAGGAGATCCTGCACGCGCTCGTCGAGGACTGGATCCTCGGGACGAAGTGGCGCACCGATCTGCTCCCGAGCCTGCAGAACTTCGCGATCGGCTTCGGCGTCTCCGCACTGCTCGGAACCCTGCTCGGGGTGATGCTCGGGATGTCATCGGTCGCCTGCGCTCTGGTCGCCCCGATCCTGGCGTTCTTCCGCTCGCTGCCCTCGCCGGCCCTCATCCCCATCGTGCTCGGGGTCTTCGGGATCGGCGCGAGCATGAACATCTCGCTGATCGTCCTCGGTGCGCTCTGGCCGACGCTGCTCAACACCATCGACGGCGTCCGCAGCGTCGATCTGCAGCTGCGCGACATGAGCCGTTCGTACCGGCTCTCGCGGTGGCAGCGCATCTCGCAGGTGATGCTGCCGCAGGCGGGACCCCAGATCTTCGCGGGCTATCGCATCAGCCTCCAGCTCTCGATCATTCTCATCGTGGTGAGCGAGATGGTCGGAGCGACGCGGGGACTCGGATACTTCGTCCTCGAATCGCAGCAGATGTTCCAGGTGACGCAGACCTGGGTCGGAACCATTCTGCTCGGGCTGCTCGGCTACCTCGTCACGCTGCTCTTCGTGCGGATCGAGCGACGCGTGCTCCGATGGCAGATCCGCATGAACGCGACGCAGAAAAACGGATAGCGCGATGCCGCGCACGACAGGAACGGAAAGGAACGCGGGAACCATGGATACGCAACAGACAGACGGGACGCCCATTCTGGACGTCCAGGAGCTCGGCAAGAGCTACGACGGCGCCGCGGGAGTCGCACGCATCCTCGACGGCGTCACCTTCGCCGTGCGCCCCGGCGAGTTCGTCTGCGTCGTCGGCCCTTCGGGTTCGGGGAAGACGACGCTCCTCAAGTGCATCGCCGGCCTGATCGCGCCGACCCGGGGGCGCACCCTGTTCGAGGGGGAGGAGGTCACCGAGCCGCCGGCGAAGCTCTCCGTCGTCTTCCAGGACTACTCGCGGAGTCTCCTGCCCTGGAAGACGATCGAGAAGAACGTCGAACTCCCGCTGCGCAAGCAGCGCTTCCCCGCGGCCGAGCGCGCGGAGCGGATCCGCTCCGCGCTCGCGAACGTCGGGCTCGACGGGAAGGGGCATCTCTATCCCTGGGAGATGTCCGGCGGAATGCAGCAGCGCGCGGCGATCGCCCGCGGTCTCGCGTACGAGCCGGACGTGCTCATCATGGACGAACCGTTCGCGGCGGTGGACGCGCAGACCCGCATCGAGCTCGAGGACCTGGTTCTCGAGATGAGCCGGCGACTCGGTATGACCGTGCTCTTCGTGACGCACGACATCGACGAGGCGGTGTACATGGGCGATCGGGTCGTGGTGCTCTCGGGAGCGCCCGCGAAGGTCGAGCGCGACATCGACGTCGATCTCCCCGGCGAGCGCGACCAGGTCTCCACGAAGCAGCTGCCGCGCTTCGGGCAGCTCCGCGCCGAGGTCTTCGACCTGATCCAGCGTGCCAAGCGTCCGGTCACGCAGAACGTCGGAGCGGTGCGCGCATGAGCGCCGGCGTACCGCGAGTGATCACCCTGGGGACGGCGGGCGGCCCGGTGTGGTGGCGGGGCGAGAAGCGGCGCACCGGAATCGCAACGGCCGTGGTCGTCGGCGACCGCAGCTACATCGTCGACGCGGGGACCGGGGTCGGTCGGCAGATCATCGAGGCGGGACTCGCGATGGCGGATGTGCGGGCGATCTTCCTCACGCATCTGCACTCGGACCACGTCGTGGATCTCGGGAGCCTCGCCCTCTTCGGGATCATGCGCATGCCGACGGATCCGACCCACACCGTCCAGATCATCGGCCCGGGCGACCGCGGGTGCCTGCCTCGACCGAGCCCGCGGGCGTCGGAGCGACTGGGGCCCGTGTTCCCCGAGGAACCGACGCCGGGAACGGCGCGGATGTTCGCGCACCTCATGCGGGCGTACGCCACGGACATCAACGATCGGCTCTACGACTCCCTCAGGCCCACGCCGCTCGACTGGTTCAGCGCTCGGGACATCCGGATCCCCGAGGACGTCGGCTTCCACCCCAACGATCGCCCCACGCCGGACATGGAGCCCTTTCCGGTCTACGAGGACGACGCGGTGCGCGTCACGGCGACGCTCGTCAAGCACGCGCCGATGGCGCCGGCCTTCGGGTACCGATTCGACACCGAGGCCGGATCCGTCGTGATCTCCGGGGATACGGGGCGCACCGACAACATCGCGCGGCTCGCCTCGGGGGCGGGGCTCCTGCTGCACGAGGCGATCGACTTCGACTGGGTGGAGTCGGAGTTCGCCGGCCGGAACGACGCGTCGGCCCGGGCGACTCGGGACCATCACTACTCGGCGCACACCTCCCCGAGGGAAGCGATCGATCTCGCGGAGCAGGCCGGGGTCCCCCGGCTCGCCCTGCACCACCTCGTGCCGATCATCACCGATCAGGTCATGGCGCGCGATGCGCCGAGCTTCAGCGGCGCGTTCAGCATCCCGAGCGATCTCGACGCGTACGAGCTCCGGTGAATCCGCTCAGCCCTCGGCGTTCTCGGGGACGTCCCAGGTGTCGGCGAGACTCGTGCACCGGCGCTCCTGCGGGAGCTCCTGGACCACCGCGCTGAGGTCGACGGCGACCTCGGTGCCGCTCACCTGCGCGGAGTCGACGAACACGACGAGCCCGGGGGAGCGGCCGTAGGCCTCGAAGCGGTAGATCGGCTTCGCGGAGTCGTCGATCACCCAGTCGACGCCGTTGACGTTCACGCACTCATCCGTCGTCGGCCCCCCCGCCTCGATGCCGCAGCTGAGCTGCACCGCCGCGTCGTCGCCCCAGGCGCCGGTCGCCTGGGCGTTCGTGAACCGCCGATCCTGGCCCGCGACCGTGTCGGGGAGCCGCACGATCACATCGGCGCACGCCGGATTGTTCGCGTCGGGCGCGGCCTCCATGGGCACGTCGGGTGCGCAGGCCGTGAGGAGGCTCGCCGCACCGAGCAGCGCGACGGTCGAGGCGAGCAGGCGGACGCCGGAGAACTTCACCCCGTCAGCCTACCGGCCCGCGCCTGGGCGTCCGATAGCGTGGAGGCCGTGGAGCGGGACGGGACGTCAGGGATCAGCGTCGGCGAGCTTGGGGAGCGCGGCGTGCTCGCCCGCGTCCTCGCGGAGCTCGGCCCCGCGGAGCGCGCGTCGCTCGGTCCCGGCGACGATTGCGCCGTGCTCGCCGTCGACGGCGAGCTCGTCGTGACGAGCGACACCATGATCGAGGGGCCGGACTTCCGGCTCGCCTGGCACGACGGTTTCGCGCTCGGGTGGAAGCTGGCGGCCACGAATCTCTCCGACGTCGCCGCGATGGGGGCGCGGCCCACGGCGCTGACGGTCGCGCTCGCGGTACCGCACGAGACGCCGGTGTCGTTCCTGGCGCAGATCGCCGAAGGGCTGGACGCGGCGTGCCGCGCGCTTGCCCCGGGGTGCGGGGTCGTCGGCGGCGATCTCGGGCGGGCGCCGGTGGTGTCGGCCGCCGTGACCGCGCTCGGGGAACTCGGCGGCCGCGACGCGGTCACGCGGTCGGGCGCGCGCGCGGGCGACGTCATCGCCTACGCGGGGGAACTGGGCCTCGCGGGGCTCGGCTTGTCCCTGCTCTTCGCCGAGAGCGCGGATCCCGACGGCACGGCCCATGCGCGCGGCGTGCCCGCGCTCTGGGAACGGCATCCCGAGGCGCTCGCGGCGCAGCTCGCGCCCGCGCCGCCGATCCCGCTCGGGACCGCCGCCGCCCGGGCCGGAGCGCGGGCGATGATGGACGTGTCAGATTCCCTCTCGATCGACGCGGAGCGCATGGCGCGGGCGAGCGGCATCGCGATCGCCCTCGAGAGCGCGCTGCTCGAGACGGCGTTCGGGAGCCAGGACGGCGCGGAGGTGCCCCTGGCGGCCATGCTCACCGGGGGCGAGGATCACGGGCTGCTCGCGGCCTTCCCGCCGGAGATCGAGCTGCCCGTCGGCTTCCACCGCATCGGCGAGGCGCTCGCGCTGCCGGTTCCGCCGCCCGCGGGCGGCGCCGCCACGCTGCTGCTCGACGGCGCCCGCCTCGAGCCGCGGGGCTGGGACCCCTTCACCGTGCGGTTGCCCGGGGCGTAGCGCCGTGGTCCGGGGTTCGCGACACGCCCGGGATACCGGCCGCGCGAACGCCGCGCGCCGTGCGATGCGATACCGGGTATGAGAGAGACATACGTGCGCAGCGACGCCGAGGTCGTCGTCGCCGCGCGTACGCGGCCCGAGGAGTTCACGGAGCTCTACCGGCGCCACGCCGCCGCGGTGTTCCGCTACGGGGCGTCGCGGCTCGGGCGCGAGCACGCCGACGACCTCATGAGCGAGACCTTTCTCGTCGCGCTCGAGAAGCTCGAGCGCTTCGACCTCGCCTTCGGCAGCGCGCTGCCGTGGCTGCTCGGGATCGCGACGCGACTGATCCGGCGCAGGCGGAGCGCTGAGGCCGCGACCTGGAGACTCATCGCCGCGGAGGGCGCGCTCGGAGGCGACGGCTCGGCGCGCGCCGTGCTCGATCCGTCCGAGTCGGCCGACGATCGGATCGACGCCGGCCGTTCGGCCGAGCTCCTCGCCGACGCGATGCTCGCGCTCGCTCGGCGCGACCGCGAGGTCATCGCTCTCGCGGCCTGGTCCGACCTCGCGCCCGTGGAGATCGCCGAGGCGCTCGGCATCCCCGAGGGCACGGTGCGGTCGCGGCTGCATCGCGCGCGCACCGTGCTGCGCACTCGACTCGAAGCGGGCGCCGCCCGCGAGAAGGAGATGGATCATGCGTGAGATTCCGGCGGCCGGCAGCGAGCCGAGCGAACTGGACCTGCTGCGCGAGCTCCGCGCGGACGCGGGGGAGCTGGAGGCGGATCGCTTCGCCCTCGGCCTCGCCCGACTCGAACGCGACATCGCGGCGGGCGTGGGCGGTCGCGCTCGCGGCGGTGCGGGCACGCGCCCCGGGGCTCGGCGGGCGCCTGCGGGTCGCGCCCGCGGGCGCCGCCGCGCTCTCGTGCTCGGTGCGGGGGTGCTCGCGGTCGGCGCGGTCGCGGGCGTCGTCCTGGTCGCGACGCCGGCTCCGCTGCTGCAGCCGGTGCTCGGCCCCGCCGCGCCGCAGGATCCGCACGCGGAGGCCGTCGCGCTGCTGCAGCGCGCAGCGGACGCGGCGCTCGCGGCGGAGCCGGAGGTGCTCCCGGGGCAGTATCTGAAGGTGAGCTGCCGGACGACCGGGCTCGCGTTCCCCAATTCGGAAGCGTTCCTGTTCGAGGGAAAGTCGCCCGAGGCATGGATGCGTCATAGCACGAACCAGGTCAACTACGTGCCGCCGCGAGCGACGGATCTGCAGGTCACCCGAGTCTCCCCGGACTACGACACCGAGGTGGTGGCCGGAGACTTCCCCGAAGCCGCAGGAGCCGCCGAAGCCGTGCCGTACGACGGCGAGCAAGCGTCGGCTCCCGGCGAGTACTTCGAGACGCGACTGCCTGCCGAAGCGTTGTCCGGCGGGTTCCTCATGCCCGATGAGCCCTCGGAGCTCGAGGAGGTCGCACTGCGGATGTGGGAGGAGCTGAAGATCGACGAGTTCGAATACACGCCGCAACAGGAGCTCCCGAACGCTCTGGTCCCCTATCTCAGGCACACGATGCCCCAGGAGATCAGGGCGGAGGCCTTCCGTCTGCTCTCGGAGCAGCCCGGTGTGCGGCTGCAGGCCTACGCCGGCGACGATCCTCGCATCGGAGCATCCGACGCCGATGCGAAGGTCGTGACGTTCTCGCCGGTGCAGGGAGTCGAGATCCAACTGATCTTCGACGTGCAGCGCGCTCGGATGCTCGGGTCCCAGGAGGTGCTGACCTCCGAGGATCCGACGAAGCCGGGGGTCGCGGTCGGAGAGGTGCTCTCCGCCGCTGCGTGCAGCACCTCCATCGTGGACGAGATTCCGGACATCGAGACCTGGAGATGACTCCGTCGGAGGTGCGGCTCCTCGCGAGCGAGCGGCGCGGCCTCTTCGGCGCGGGGGAGTTCGCCCGGCTCGGCGACCCGGGCCTGCGCACGCGGCGCTGGTGCCGGGCAGCGATCGCGTTGCTCGTCGAGGAGGAGTGCTGGGCTCCGGAGATCCACTGGGCGCCTGCGGAGAGCGTGCGCCTGCGCTTCCGCCGGCGGGGCAACGCGGAGTGGGCCGAGCGCGTCGCACGGCGGGGCGGGTTCGCGGTGACGCTCGAGGCACGCGGGCGACGCGGCGCTGTGCTCGTGGTGCGGATGGCGCCGCCGTGATCTTCCGCACCGACGCGATGCGGCGACGCGGCACCCTCGAACGACGCGCTCGCGCGGCGATGCGATCGGGCGGCATCATGCGGCTTCCGACGACCGGCGTCACGCCCGGGGCGGCGCCAGTCTGAGCGCCGCCCACAGCTCGGCGCGCGCATCGGCGGCATCGAGATCGAGCTGCAGCAGCGACTCCGCGGTCTGCACGCGCGCCCGGAGCGTATGGCGGTGGATGCCGAGCTCGGCGGCCGCTGCGCTCGTCTGCCCGTGATGCGCGAGCCAGACGGCGAGGCTCTCCTCGATCCGGTCCGCGTGCCGCGCATCGTGATGCCGGAGCGGGCCGAGCAGCGTCGCCGCCCGCCGCCCCGCCTCCGGCTGCGCGTCGAGCAGGCGCAGCAGTCCCTCGTGCTGCGACGGCGCGTAGTCGACGATCGCGGGCTCCGCCCGTGCGTGCGCGATCGCGAGCGCGCGATCCGACTGGGCGAGCAGCTCGGCGAGATCCGTCAGGGCGCCGCGCTCGGAGACCCCCGCCGCGAGGCGATGCGCCTGCAGCAGGCGACGGATGGCGGGCAGGTGCCTCGCTTCGGCGACGATGAGCGGTCCGTCGTCGAGGGTCGCGCCGATGAGTCCGGGGCGGCCGGCGTCGAGCGAGTGCAGATCCTCGTCGAGGCGCGTGTCGTCCGGGCTCGCCTCGCCGTGGCGGACCACGACGATCGGCCCTTCGGGGACGCTCAGCCGGGCGTCGCGCGCGATGAGCTCCGCGAGCTCGCGATCGCCCGCGAGGAGCAGGTGCACGACGGCCGCGCGCAGGGACGCGAGCGCGGCGTCGATGCCGCTGCGGTGCTCGAGCTGCACGGTGGCGAGCGCGGCGACGAGCCCGAGCAGGGTGCGCTCGGCGGTGTCGGGCGCTCCGCGGTCCTCGGCGACCAGGACGCCGAGGACCCCGCCGCGCCGTCCGAGGGTCTGGAGCTGGATCCCGGCGGCGAGATCGGCCACGTCATCGCCATCGACGCCGTCGGCGTCGTGCTCGCCGGGGCCGCGCGTGTCGCTGATGCGCGCGGCTCCGACGCCGCGCGAGACGAGCCGCCGCGCCTCGCGGCGCACCCAGTCGGTCCGGACCGCCGGGCCCGCGGCCTCGGGAGCGACGGCGACGATCCGCCCGGAGCGGTCGAGGACCGCCACCCAGCGCCCCAGGCGGCGCGCGGCCTCGCGGATCGCGGATCCCAAGCCGTCGCGATGCAGTGAGGCGTTGGTGACCGCCCGCTGCGACTCCAGCGCCCAGAGATCGCGCTCGCGGGTGCGCGCGTCGAGCAGGCGCGCGGCCGTCTGCACGATGGCGATGAACGACGTGTCGTAGGGCACGCGGAAGAGCGGCAGCCCCAGCCGGTCGCAGGCGGCCACGATGGCGGTCGGCACCCGGTCCCAGTGCAGCCCGACGGCGACCCCGAGGGCGGTCGTGCCCGCCGCGAGCAGCCGCCGCACATAGGCCTCCGCGTCCTCGGGCTCCTGCGCCGCCGAGAACCGGGCGCCGGTGGTGAGCAGCACGGTGCGGGGCGTGAGGAACGGGGCGGGATCCTCGAGCTCGCTGATGTGGACCCATTGCACGGGTCGCCCGGCGACGTCCCCGTCGGCGCCGGCGATGAGCACGAGACCGAGCGCGTACTGGTGCAGCAGCTCGCCGAGCGAGATGGTCGGAGCCGGCGCGGGCGCGGGGGCGTCGGCGTGCGTCCCCGCGCGGTCGGGCCCGGTGTGCCACTGTGGCGAAAGTGCATCGGACATGGCTCCAGTCTGGCACGAACCGCCTCCCGATGCAGGGCGTAGGCTGATCCCGGATCACCCCGGAGCGGCGGCGTCGCCGTCGCTCCTCCCGAGCACCAAGGAGAATCACTCATGGCCGATGTCACCGGCGGTCCCTCGCTTCCGCAGGAGCGCAAGCTCGTCACCAGCATCCCCGGCCCGAAGTCGCAGGAACTGCTCGCCCGCAAGAATGCGGCCGTCGCCTCGGGCGTCGGCGTGGCGCTCCCCGTCTTCACCGTCGCGGCCGGCGGCGGCGTCATGATCGACGCGGACGGCAACTCGCTCATCGACCTCGGCTCCGGCATCGCCGTCACCGGCGTCGGCAACTCCGCGCCCGCGGTGGTCGAGGCGGTCACCAGGCAGGTGCAGCAGTTCACCCACACCTGCTTCACCGTCACCCCCTACGACGGCTACGTCGAGGTCGCGGAGAAGCTCAACGAGGTCACCCCCGGCGACCACGACAAGCGCTCGGCGCTCTTCAACTCCGGCGCGGAGGCCGTGGAGAACGCGATCAAGATCGCCCGCCACTACACGAAGAAGAACGCCGTCGTCGTCTTCGACCACGCGTACCACGGCCGCACCAACCTCACCATGGGCATGACCGCGAAGAACATGCCCTACAAGGACGGCTTCGGGCCCTTCGCCCCCGAGCTCTACCGCGTCCCCGCCTCCTACCCGTTCCGCGACGGCCTCTCCGGCGCCGAGGCGGCCGAGCAGGCGATCCTCCAGATCGAGAAGCAGGTCGGCGCCGCCAACCTCGCCGCGATGATCATCGAGCCCATCCAGGGCGAGGGCGGCTTCATCGAGCCCGCCGAGGGCTTCCTCCCCGCCCTGCAGGCCTGGGCGAACGCGAACGGCGTCGTCTTCATCCTCGACGAGGTGCAGACCGGCTTCGCACGGACCGGCGACCTCTTCGCCGCGAACCACGAGGGCGTCGTCCCCGACCTCGTCACCACGGCGAAGGGCATCGCGGGCGGTCTGCCGCTCTCGGCCGTCACCGGCCGCGCCGAGATCATGGACTCGGCGCACTCCGGCGGGCTCGGCGGCACCTACACGGGCAACCCGATCGCCTGCGCCGCGGCGCTCGCCACGATCGAGACTTACGAGCGGGAGAACCTCACCGAACGCGCCCGCCAGATCGGCGCGATCATCGACGAGTTCTTCGAGGAGCTCGCGAAGACCGACGATCGCATCGGCGACATCCGCGGACGCGGCGCGATGAAGGCCGTCGAGTTCGTCGAGTCCGGCTCGAAGCGTCCCGCGGCCGCGCTGACCGGCGCCATCGCGAAGCACGCGGGCGAGCAGGGCGTGATCCTCCTCACCTGCGGCACGTACGGCAACGTCGTCCGCTTCCTCCCGCCGCTGTCCATCTCGGACGAGCTGCTCCGCGAGGGCCTGGAGATCGTCGCCGACGCACTCAAGGCGAACGCGTAACCCCCGTTCCACGACGTCTGAAAGGACACGAATCATGGCATTGAAGCCCAACGAGCAGGAGCTGCTCGACCGCGTGCAGTCCGGGCTGGGGATCGGCGGCGCCTGGGAGCCCTCGACCTCGGGCGCGACGCTCGACGTCCACGACCCCGCCACCGGCGAGGTCATCAAGTCGATCGCCGATGCGACCGTCGAGGACGCGGTGCGCGCGCTCGACGCGGCCGTGGCCGCGCAGGCGAGCTGGGCGGCGACGTCCAGCCGCGAGCGCTCGAACATCCTGCGGCGCGCGTTCGACCTCCTCATGGAGCGCAAGGAGGACTTCGCGCTCCTCATGAGCATGGAGATGGGCAAGCCCATCGCCGAGGCGCGCGGCGAGGTGAACTACGGCGGCGAGTTCCTCCGCTGGTTCTCCGAGGAGGCCGTGCGGGTTCCGGGCGACTACCGTCAGAATCCCGAGGGCACCGGCACGATGATCGTCTCGCAGATGCCCGTGGGCCCCTGCTACTTCATCACGCCGTGGAACTTCCCCCTCGCGATGGCGACCCGCAAGATCGCGCCCGCGCTCGCTGCGGGCTGCACGGTCGTCATCAAGCCGGCGGCGCTCACCCCGCTCACGACCGTCTTCTTCGCGCAGCTGCTCGAGGAGGCCGGCCTCCCCGCGGGCGTCGTGAACGTCGTCGCCACCTCGAAGTCGAGCGCGCAGTCCAGCGCGCTGCTGTCCGATCCGCGTCTGCGCAAGCTCTCCTTCACCGGCTCGACCCCGGTGGGCGTGAAGCTCCTCGAGGCGGCGGCGCAGAACGTGCTCCGCACCTCGATGGAGCTCGGCGGCAACGCGCCGTTCGTCGTCTTCGAGGACGCCGATCTGGACAAGGCGGTCGAGGGGGCGATGCTCGCGAAGTTCCGCAACATCGGCCAGGCCTGCACCGCGGCGAACCGGATCATCGTGCACGAGTCCGTCGCCGACGAGTTCGCGCGCCGGATCGGCGAGCGGGTCTCGGCGATGACCGTCGGCCGCGGCGCCGAGGAGGGGTACGACATCGGCGCGCTCGTCGAGGAGAAGGCCGTGACGAACACGGCGCGCCTCGTCGCGGACGCCGTCGAGACCGGCGGCACCGTGATCACCGGCGGCGAGGCCGTCGATGGCCCGGGCAACTTCTTCCAGCCGACGGTCATCGATCACATCAGCCCGCAGGCCGCGATCATGCGCGAAGAGATCTTCGGGCCGCTGCTCGGGATCATCCGCTTCTCCACCGAGGAGGAGGCGGTCGAGATCGCGAACAACACGGAGTACGGACTCATCAGCTACGTCTTCACGGAGAACATCGCGCGCGGTCACCGCATGATCGAGAAGCTCGAGACGGGCATGATGGGCCTGAACACCGGGCTCGTGTCCAACGCGGCGGCGCCGTTCGGCGGCGTGAAGCAGTCGGGCATCGGCCGCGAGGGCGGCTTCGAGGGGATCCACGAGTTCCTCTCGAGCAAGTACACGCTGCTGCCCCGGTAGTCCGGCTCGTCCTGAAGGGACCGGCGCGCTCGGCCGGCTGCACCGCGCAGCCGGCCGAGCGCGCCGGTCCCTTCGGCGTTCGGGCGCGGGCAGTCGTCCGCGCCCGCGACGTCGTTCCAGGGCGTGACCCCCGCCAGGAGGTCAGGGTCGTCGCTGCGCGCGCGACCGGGTTATGCTGACGCCCATGCGCATCGTCGTCTCGGGCACGCACGCGGGTTCCGCACGCGAGATCGCCCGCCTGCGCCGGGGAGGGCCGCTGCGATGAGGCGTCGGGGCGGGCCCGCCGACGTGGGGGCCGGAGAACCGGTCGAGGCCGGCGGCCGAGCGCCCGGCGGCGCGAGGGAGCTCGGCGACGCCGAGCTCTGCGCGCTCGTGCGCGGCGCCGCGGACACCGTCCTGGGGCGCAGCGCGTTCTCGGAGCTCTACCACCGGCACCGCGATGCCGCCATGGCCCAGGCCTACACCCTGACGCGGGATCGCCACCGTGCCGAAGACGTCGTCGCCGAGGCGTTCACGAGTATGCTGCGGGCCCTCGCCGGCGGCGCGGGCCCCACGGAGTCGCCGCTCGGCTACCTCATGGTGTCGATCCGCGGCGCCGCGGCGCGTGCGCGGACGCCGCACGACGCCGAACCGCTCGAGCCCGCGGCACTCGCGGAGCTCGTCGACGATCGGGCGTCGAGCTTCACGGAACGACTCGCAGAGCGCGATCAGGTGCGCCGCGCGTTCGAGCGGCTGCAGGAGCGGGACCAGCAGCTGCTGCAGCTGCTCGACATCGAGGAGCTGCCGACGCAGGACGCCTCGGACCGGCTCGCCATGACGGAGGGTGCGCTGCGCGTCGCGGTGCACCGGGCGCGCAAGCGCCTGGGCACCCACTACCTCCAGCAGTACGTGGAGTTCGCCGAGGCGCCGTGCCGACCGTTCGCCGCGCAGCTGGCGAGGTACACGCGGGGGAGCCTCGGCACGCACGAGGCCGCCAGGGTCGCCGGACATCTCGAGGGGTGCGTCGCGTGCGCCGAGCAGGTCGAGCGTCTCCGTCGCCTGCAGACCCGCCTCCGGGCGTGGATCGGTCCGGCGCTGCTCGGCGGAGCGGCCGGGGGCGGTGCCGCCGCGGGCGGGGCCTCGGCGGCGCCGGCGACGGCGGTCGCCCGCCTCGGCGATGCGGCTCCGGCCGCCACCGGCGGCATCCCCGCGACGGGAGCCCCACCCGCCGCCGCGTGGCTGTGCCTCGCGGCCGGAACCGCTCTGCTGGCGCTCGGGATCGCGGCGCTGCCGGGCGGTGACGGCGGCCCGCCGGGGCCTCAGCCGGCCCCGAGCGCGGCCCTGGCGAAGGTCGAGCCCGAGCCGGAGACGAGCGAGCCTCCGCCCGAAGCCGCGTCGGTTCCCGGACGGGCGGGAGCCGAGGCGATCCCGACCATCCCCGGGGCCGCCGCGGACCGCGGGTCTCCCCGGACGGAACCCGGAGACGACACCACGCCCTTCTGGGTGCTGCGCCCGCCCGACTCCTCCGGGGAATGAGCCCGCCGAGAAAAACTTCGGTCCCAGCTGTAACGTCGCGGGCCGGGTCCGCTCTTTAGTGAGTGAGCTGCGATATCGCGGGCACGGCCAGCCGTTCGCAGCCGCATCACGCGTCACCTCGACAGACAAGGGAAACGATGACTCAGAGACACTCCCGCGCCGCTGGCGCCTGGCGGTGGGCGAGCGCGGCGCTGGTCGCGCTGCTCGCGTTCGGCGCCGGCGCCCCCGCCGCGCAGGCGGCCCCGCCCTGGCAGACGGAGGCGACCGTCACCTCCATCGAGTTCACCAGTACCGAGGTCGCGAGCGGTTCCGACGCGGAGCTGCAGGGCACGTGGTCGCTGCCCGACAATCCGGCGACGCCCGCGGGATTCGCCGTCGAGCTGCCCGCGGAGCTCCAGGGGCTGAGCGACGACTTCCCCCTGCTCGATCCCCAGGGCGCGCCGATGGGGCAGTGCACGGTGACGGCCACGCAGATCGTCTGCGACTTCGATGACGCGTACCTCGCGGCGCATCCCCGGAATCTCTCGGGCACCTTCAACTTCTGGGCGAACATCCGCACCCAGGTCACCGAGGACACGATCACCACCTACGTGATCGACGGCCGCGAGGTCACCGTCGTCGTCACCCCGCCGCAGGGCACCTGCACCCCCGTCTGCGAGTTCGAGGGGCGCCCGAGCAACAAGACGGGCGATTACGATCGCGAGACGGATACGATCCTCTGGACCGTCCGCGTCGAGAGCGGCAAGGACGGCGCCGTCGGCGGCGAGTCCATGTCCGTCGACGACGAGCTCGGACCGAACCAGGAACTCCTCACCTCCTTCCAGGGCGAGACCTACCCGAAGCTCATCCACACCGATGAGCTGGTGGTGACGAGCGGCAACGTGCAACAGCCGGGCAACTGGCTGCCCGTGCCGCGGGACGCCTACACGGTCGACGGCGACACGGTCTCGTGGACGGCCGAGGCCGGGTACTACTACGCGATCCAGTACGTGTCTCGCGTCACGGATGCCGGAGCCGCCGGCACCTACACGAACGCCGCCACCGTGACCATCGACGGCAACGACGGCTTCGTCTCCAGCGAGGTCGTGCGACAGGGCGGCGGCGGCACGGGCAGCGGCGACCAGGTCGGACGCTTCTCCATCACCAAGGAGGTGGCGTGGGAGGAGGACGCGGTCGACGGGATCGATTTCGGCGGCACCTTCACCGTGACGACTCCGGAGGACGCCGAGCTCGCCGGAACGTTCTCCGTGCGCGAGGGCGAGACGTGGACGAGCGACGAGTACCCGACGGGCTCCGTCGTGCACATCGAGGAGATCCTGCCCACCGAGCCGGGCAACCTCGACTGGGCGGCCCCCGTCCTGTCGCAGAACGACTTCCCGATCGCCGGCGCGACGACGACCGCGATCACGCTGCACAACGAGGCGTCGCTCGCGCGCGGCAGCTTCAGCGCCCAGAAGGTCGTCGCGGGCGATGCCGCGGCCTCGCTGGCGGACGACGCCGAGTTCCTCCTGGACTACGCGTATCCCGCGGGCCCCGGCTTCGCCGCCGGATCAGGAACGCTCGAGCTCCCGGCGAGCGGCGAGACCGTCGATTCGCCGCTGCTTCCGGTCGGGGCCGTGCTGACGCTCAGCGAGCGCACCCCCGCCCCGGTCGACGGCGCCGCCTGGACGGGTGCGCAGCTCTCGACCGACACCGTCACGATCGGTCGCGATGAGGCCGTCACGGTCACGGTGACCAACACGCTCACGACGGTCACGGGAGGGCTCATCATCTCGAAGCGCCTGAGCGGCGCGGGCGTCCAGGCGTTCGCGTTGCAGGATGAGCTCGTCTTCGACGTCGTCTGCACGCTCGACGAGCGCACGGTCTTCGAGACCACGGTCTCCCTGGAGGTCGCAGGCCGTACCGTCGTGGACTCCGGGGAGCTCGGACCGATCCCGGCGAATGCCGAATGCACGGTCACCGAGGTCGACGGAGGCCATGCGGATGCGCTCCCCGACCCCGTGACCGTCATCATCCCGTACTTCCCGGAGTCGGGGACCTCCGAGGTCGTCACGGCCTCGCTCACGAACTTCTACAGCGCCGGATCCGTCGAGGTCTCGAAGACGCTCGCGGGAGACGACGCCGCGGTGGCCGCGGTGCAGGACAGGGTGTTCGAGATCCTGGTGACCTGCCAGGTCGACGAGGAGGATGCCGCGGGCGGGGCGACCCGTGCGACGGTCTACTCCGGGAAGGTGCTGCTGCGCGGCGGCCAGACGAAGTACCTCGTGGGCGAGGACGGCGAGCCCCGTGCGCTGCCGCTCGGGACGCGGTGCTTCGGCGAGGAGACCGACGACGGAGGCGCCGCCGAGGTCTCGATCGATCACGACTCCTTCGAGAACGGCGCGACGGTGACCGCGGGAACGCCCGACGAGCTGCAGGTGATCTCGATCAGCGCGGTGAACACCTTCACCGATGCGCCTCCGGTGCCGCCGAAGCGGACGGACACGACCCCGGGATCGGCCCTGGCCGTGACGGGTGGATCGGGCGTCGGCAGCATCGGGCTGCTGGCCGGAGGGGCACTGCTCCTCGGGGTCGCGCTGCTCCTCTTCCGCAGGAGCCGGACGATCCGCGAGTGATCGGCGGGCGCGGGTGCGGTGCCGTCCGTGGCGGCGCCGCACCCGCGCGTTCCTCTCCCCGACGCAGCGCGGGGCGATCCCGGATCGCCTCGCGCTGCGTCGCCGCGCCGTCTCGGCATCGGCGGCGGAAATCGCGCGACGCTGCGCGTCGCCTACCGAGCGATCCGCCTGTCGGCGGCGGAAATCGCGCGACGCTGCGCGTCGCCTACCGAGCGATCCGCCAGTCGGCGGCGGAAATCGCGCGACGCTGCGCGTCGCCTACCGAGCGATTTCCGCCCACCAGAGCGCGGTCTCGCCGTAGCGCTTCTCGCGGAGCGGGGCGAGGCCATCCGGCCACACGGGTTCGGGGCTGCGCGTGCTGCGCTCGACGAGCACCACGGCATCCGGATCGAGGAGCGGGACGAGCGCCGCGAGATTCGCCGCGAGCTCCGCCTCGCCGAGGTCGTAGGGCGGATCGAGGAGGGCCACGTCCCATCGGGGGCTCGGATCCCGCGCGAGCTGCGCGTCGAGGAACGCCTGCACGGACTGGCGGGCGACCTCGGCGGTCGGCTGATTCCCATCGGAGGCGCTGCGGCCGCAGGCGGCGAGCACCGTGCGCGCGTTTCGCGCGGCGACCTGGGCGGCCTGCGCGTGGCGCTCGACGAGCGTCGCCGAAGCGGCTCCGCGGCTCACGGCCTCGAGCCCGAGCGCCCCGGATCCCGCGTACAGATCGAGCACCCGGGTCCCCGAGACGAGCTCCCACGAACCGAGGGTCGAGAAGACGGCTTCCCGCACCCGTTCGCTCGTCGGGCGCGTCCCCGAGCGGGGCACCTCGAGCCTGAGGGAGCCGGCGGCTCCGGCGATGATTCGTGTCACGCATCGAGCGTAGCGCGCTCCCGAGGCGTCGGACGCCCCCGATACGCTGGAAGCATGAGCAGGGCCGGTCTCGACAGCGATCTCGCGGGAGTCGTGGGCGATCGCACGGCGAAGGCGCTCGCGCGGGCCTTCGAGATCCGCACGGTGCGCGAGCTGCTCTGGCACTTCCCCCGACGCTACTCGAACCGGGGGGAGCTCACGCCGCTCACGAGCCTGCCCGTCGGCGAGCACGTGTCGGTCGTCGCCCAGGTGATCGACGTGCGCGAGCGCCGCATGCAGCGCCGCGGCGGCTCGCTGCTCGAGGTGCGCGTCACCGACGGCGTGGGATCGCTGCAGCTGACCTTCTTCAATCAGCAGTGGCGCTCACGGGAGCTGCTGCCCGGCAGACAGGGGATCTTCGCCGGCAAGGTGAAGGAGTACCGCGGAGCGCTCCAGTTGCAGCACCCCGACTACCAGCTCTTCACCGATGAAGCAGGACCCTCGGCCGCCGCGGGTCCCACCGAGGCCGATCCGGGTGGGGACGAGGCCGTCGCGCCGGGCGACGGCGCCTCGGCCGCAACGGGCATCTCGCTGCAGCACTCGATGGAGCTCAAGCAGGCCGCCGCGCTCGCGTTCTCAGAGCGCCCGATCCCCATCTATCCGGCCGCCTCGGCGGTGCCGAGCTGGGTCATCGCGAAGGCCGTCGAGGTCGTGCTCGAAGCACTCGAGCCGGTGGAGGATCCGCTGCCGCGCGACATCCGGGAGTCCGAGGGTGTCATGGCGCTCGGGCCGGCGCTCGAGCTCATCCACCGGCCCGAGCGGGCGGCGGACTGGCGGGGTGCGCAGCACAGCCTCCGATTCCGCGAGGCCTTCGAGCTGCAACTCGCGCTTCTGGACCGCCGGCGCCGAGCCGGCCTCGCGCGGAGCACTCCGAGACCGCGCGCGTCGGCGCCGCTCGCGCGTTTCGACGCAGCGCTGCCCTTCGCCTTGACCGGAGACCAGCGGCGCGCGGGCGAGACGATCGCGGGCGAGCTGGCGGCGCCCCACCCCATGCACCGGCTCCTGCAGGGCGAGGTCGGCTCCGGCAAGACCCTGGTCGCACTGCGCGCGATGCTCCAGGTGGCGGGGAGTGGCGGGCAGAGCGCGCTGCTCGCCCCGACCGAGGTGCTCGCCGCGCAGCATTACCGCTCCATCGTCGCGACGCTCGGTGCGGAGCTCGAGGCCGAGATCCACCCGATCCTCCTCACCGGGAAGATGCCGGCGGCCCAGCGCAAGCGCGCGCTCCTGGCACTCGCCTCGGGCAAATCGCTCGTCGCCGTCGGCACGCACGCGCTCATCGCCGATGCCGTCGCATTCGCCGACCTCGGGCTCGTCGTCGTCGACGAACAGCACCGCTTCGGCGTCGACCAGCGGGAGGCGCTGCGACGCAAGGGCGCGCAACCGCACGTGCTCGCGATGACGGCGACACCGATCCCGCGGACGGTCGCGCTCACCGCGTTCGGCGATCTCGAGGTCTCGACGATCCGAGAACTGCCTCCCGGGCGCCGAGGCATCGAGACCTTCGCGGTCCCCGAGCTCGAGAACCCCGGCATGGCGGCGCGCGTCTGGCGGCGCGCGGGGGAGGACATCGCGGCCGGACGCCAGGTCTACGTGGTCTGCCCGGCGATCGCCGACGACGCGGGCGGCGGGAAGCGGGAGGACGCCGACGAGCTCCCCGATGATGCGGCGGACGCCGGTCCCGAGGAGTCGGAGCGGCCGCTCGCGAACGTCGTGGACACGGTGACGCAGCTGCGCGCGTGGAAGCCCTTCGCCGGGTTCCGCATCGAGGGCCTCAGCGGCGATCTGCCCTCCGCGGAGAAGGACCGCATCATGCGGGACTTCGCGGAGGGTTCGATCCAGATCCTCGTCGCGACCACCGTCATCGAGGTGGGCGTCAACGTGCCCAACGCCTCGATCATGATCGTGCGCGACGCCGATCGCTTCGGCATCTCGCAGCTACACCAGCTGCGCGGCCGGGTGGGTCGTGGCGACCACGCGGGGCTCTGCCTCCTCGTCACCCGAGCCGCCGAGGGCACGGTCGCCCGCGAGCGCATCGAAGCGGTCGCCGCGACCGGCGACGGCTTCGCGCTCGCCGAGATCGACCTCGAGCATCGGCGTGAGGGCGACATCCTCGGCACCGCGCAGTCCGGCGGGCGTTCCACGCTGCGGCTGCTCCGCGTCACGGAGCACGGCGAACTCATCGTGCGCAGCCGCGAGCTCGCCGCGACCCTGCTGGAGCGCGATCCCGAGCTCGCGGACGCGCCGCTGCTCGCGCGGGAGATCCAGCGGGAGCGCGACGCCGGGCACCTCGAGAACCTCGCGAAGTCGTAGCACCGGCCGGCCGCCTCGGAACGCAGTCCTGTCTCGACGTCGGCGCGTGCTCGCCGTGGTGCGACCGCGCGTCGACCCGGCCTGTGGCCCAGATCCTGGTCCTGGTCCTGGTCCAGATTCCGATCCAGGACCCGATCGAGGTCCAGATCCAGATCCAGATCCAGATCCAGATCCAGACTCTTGCTCTTGCTCTTGCTCTTGCTCTTGCTCTTGAGGGTGCTCGTCTTCTCGAGGGTGCTCGTGCTTGTGTTCCTGCTTGCGCCCTTGCACTTGCTCGGGTTCTCGCCCGCGGTCATGCAGCTCGGATCCGGGTCGCCCGGGCAGGGTGCGCGACAGCGTCACCCTGCCCGGGCGACCCGGATCCGAGTGAAGTGTCTGAGGAACCCCGGGCTCAGTGGAGTGGATCCGGGTGACCGAGGCCGACGCAGGGGAGTGGACCCCGATCGTCTTGGATCGGATGAAAAGAAGAGCGAGGAGACCGTTCCCGAGGAAGCGGACGATCCGGGTTACGACGGCAGGGTTCGCGGGAAGAGCACCGTGCTGGAGCGACCCGGATCGGGTGGTGCAGGCGGGAGAACCTGGAGCAGTCCGGAGGGCGAATGATTCGGGTCACTGCGGCAGGGTTCGCGGGAAGATCACCGTGCCGAAGCGACCCGGATCGGGAAGCGTGGAACCGAAGCGACCCGGATCGGGAGATGCGTGCCGAAATACCTGGAGCAGCCGAGGAAGCGAATGATTTCGGGTCACTGCGGCAGGTTGTCCGGGAAGGGCACCGTGTCGGGGCGACCCGGATCGGGAAGCGTGGAACCGAAGCGACCCGGATCGGGCGTTGCGGGCCGGAGGACCCCGGATCCGGAAACCCGGAACCGGGGCGACCCGGATCGGGAGGTGCGCCTGCGGCGGCGCGGGTAGTACCGGGGTACTACCCGATCGGGGACTTCGGGGCGATGCGCCCGCCCGCGCTCCCCTCGTAGCGTGGAGGCATCGCCGATCCCCGGCGCATATCGCCGATCCCGGCGCACCCCGACGCGAGGAGATTCCCATGATCGAGGCACGCGGCCTCACGAAGCGCTACGGCGCGCGCACCGCCGTCGATGACGCGACATTCACCATCCGGCCCGGCGCCGTGACGGGCTTCCTCGGCCCGAACGGCGCTGGGAAGTCGACCACGATGCGCATGATCGTCGGCTTGGACCGCCCGACGAGCGGCACCGTCACGGTGCACGGTCATCGCTACGCCGACGCCGCGGCGCCGCTCTCCGAGCTCGGGGCGCTGCTCGACGCGAAGGGCGTGCACCCGGGCCGCAGCGCCCGCAGCCACCTTCGCGCGCTCGCGGCCACCCACGGCATCCCCGATCGCCGCGTCGACGAGGTGCTCGAGCGGACGGGGCTCGCCGGGGTGGCGCGCCGCCGCGTCGGCGGCTTCTCCCTCGGCATGGGGCAGCGGCTCGGCATCGCGGCCGCCCTCCTCGGCGACCCCGAAGTCCTGATCCTCGACGAGCCGGTGAACGGTCTCGATCCCGACGGAGTGCTCTGGGTGCGGCAGCTGCTGCGCCACCTCGCCGCGGAAGGGCGGACGGTCCTGCTCTCCAGCCACCTCATGAGCGAGATGTCGCTCACGGCCGACCACGTCATCGTGCTCGGCCGCGGCCGGGTGATCGCCGACGCGCCGATCGCGGAGCTGGTCCGCGGCGAGCCGCGCGTCGTCGTGGCGAGCCCCGACGCCGCGCGGCTGGCGGCCCTCCTCATGGCGGAGGGCGTCGACGGACGGTCGCTCGAAGCGGTGGACGAGGAACGCTTCGTCGTGCACGGCAGCTCGGCGGCGCAGATCGGCCGCGCGGCCGCCGGCGCCGGCATCGAGCTGCACGAGCTCGCGCCCATCGCCTCCTCGCTCGAGGACGCCTATCTCGCCCTCACCCGCGACGCGGTCGAGTACGTCGATCCCGCGCCCGCGGCCGATGCGGCTCCCGCCGCCGAAAGGATCCCGGCATGACCACCACGCTCCTCATCGACGGCAGCCGAGCGCCCGAGCCCGCCGCCGCCGGACCGCGTCGCCGACCGGCGACGGGCCCCGCGCACCGTCTCAGCTTCGGCGGCGTGCTCCGCTCCGAGCGGATCAAACTCCTGTCGCTGCGCAGCATCAGGATCACCCTGCTGTGCACCGTGCTGGCCGGTCTCGCGCTCAGCGCGATGATGGCGCTCATCTGGAAGCTCGAGGTCGTCGAGATCGACGGCCCGGCGGCGCTGCAGAGCTACCTCCTCACCGTGTCGACCTTCGCGAGCCCGTTCCTCGCGCTCGTGATCGGCGTGCTCGGGGTCTTCGCGATCACGAGCGAGTACTCGAGCGGCATGATCCTCTCCTCGCTCGCGGCGGTGCCGACGCGCCGCCCCGTCTTCCTCGCGAAGGCCATCGTCACAGCGGCCCTCACCGCGGTGACCGCGCTCGTGCTCGTGCTCGGCGGCCTCGTCTGCGCCATCGCATTCCTGCCGGCCGCCGCGGGGGAACTCGCGAGTCTCCCGGTGCTCACGGGCGCGCTCGGGACGGTCGCCTATCTCGTGCTCATCGCGCTCCTGGCATTCGGGATCGCGGCGCTGCTGCGCTCGACGGCGGGCGGCATCGCGGTGATCGCCGGCATCACCTTCGTGCTGCCGATCGCCTTCCAGATGCTCGGCTTCACGGGGTGGGAGTGGGTCTCCGTCGTCTCCGCGTACCTGCCGGCGTCGCTCGGCTCGTCGCTCGCGGTGGGCACCGGTGCCGTGGATCCGTCCTTCGGCATCGCCCTCCTCGCGATGGCCGTCTGGGCCGCCGCGGCGCTCATCCCCGCCGGGATCGCATTCCAGCGCCGGGACGCGCGCTGAACGGTGCTCCGGGCGGCGCGGCCGCGGGGATCCCGGTCCCCGCGGGCGCGCCGCGTGCGGCTAGGGTGAGGGGATGAGCGGGATCGATCGAGCCGGGGGAGCGCCGTTCCCCCAGGCCCCGCCCGTGACGGCGGAGGTGCGACTGCCGAGGCCTCCCGGCGTCATCCGGCGGGCGTTCGCCGCGCACCCGCGTGCGGTCGATGTGAGCATCGTCGCCTGCTACGCCTTCGGCGTGCTCTGCGGCATGCTCCTCGACGCCGCCGGCGCCGCGGGCCGCAGGATCACGACGGGCGGCGCCGTCGACCCTGACGGGTGGATCGCCCTCCCCGCGTACCTCGCCTGGCCGTGGTGGCCGTTCGCGATTCTCGGACTCGCGGCCGTCGGCGCCGCGCTCCTCCTCCGTCGCAGATTTCCGCTCATCGGCCTCGTGGTCACCGTCGCCGTCTGCTTCTGGGCGAACGACGCGGTGTCGCTCGCCACGGGCGTGGCGCTCATGTTCATGCTCTACGCGGTGCCCGTCTACCGGAGCGTGCCCGCGGCCTGGGCCGGATACGCGATCGCGGTGCTCGGCGCGGCGCTGGCGTACGCGGGTGTCGCCTCCGGCACCTTCGCCGGATCGCCCTCCGGCCTCTTCGCGAGTGACGCGCGCGCCTCGGGAACCGGGGACCTCATCGCGCTCACGACGATGACCGCCATCTGGTATCTCGCGATCGTCATGCTCGGGATCAACCTCGGCAACCGCCGGCGCTATCTCGCCGCGATCATCGACCGCGCCCACCAGCTCGCGCGCGAACGCGATCAGCTCGCCCAGCTCGCCGTCGCGGAGGAGCGATCGCGCATCGCGCGGGAAATGCACGATGTCGTCGCGCACTCGGTGTCCGTCATGATCGCGCTCTCGGAGGGCGCGGCGCGCGCGGCCGATCAGGCGCCGGAGGCGGCGGCGGACGCGATGCGCCGCAGTGCCGAGACCGGCCGGACCGCGCTCGCGGAGATGCGGCGGCTGCTCGGCGCGCTGCACGCCCCCGACGACGAAGCGGCGCTCGTGCCGCAGCCCGGCGTCGATGAGCTCCCGGCGCTCATCGAGGGCTTCGTCGAGGCGGGGCTCGACGCGGAACTGCGCGTCCGCGGAGCCGATGCGGGGGACCGCGGCCAGGATCTCGCGGTGTACCGCATCGTGCAGGAGGGGCTCACGAACGTGCTCAGGCATGCGGGGATCGGCGCCCGCGCCGAGGTGAACGTCTCCCGCGGACCGCTCGGCACCGAGGTGACGGTGCGCGACCACGGCCGAGTGCCCGGCGCTCCCGCGCCGGTCTCCGGGGTGGGATCGGGGCGCGGGCTCGCGGGGCTCGCCGAGCGCGTCCGCGTCTTCGGCGGCCGGATCGAGTCGGGACCGGCCGACGGCGGTTGGCGGCTGTGGGCGGAACTGCCGACCGATGCGAGCGCTCGGGATCGTGCCGGCAACACGGGCGGCGGGACCGTGAACCGAGAGATCGGAGCGGTGGCGGGAGACCTCGCCATCCGCATGGACGAGGACGACGGAGGACGACGTGCACGATGAAGCAGGCGGCCAGGCGATCCGGGTGATGCTGGTCGACGACCAGGAGCTGATCCGCACTGGCTTCAGGCTGGTGCTGCTCGCGGAGCCGGGGATCGAAGTGGTCGCGGAGGCCGGGGACGGCGGCGCGGCGCTCGCCGAACTCGGGCGGCTGCAGGCCGTGGGCGCCGGCTGCGACGTTGTGCTCATGGACGTGCGCATGCCCGGAGTGAACGGCATCGACGCGACCGCGAGCATCGTGGAGCGCTTCCCCGAGACCCGCGTGCTCGTCCTCACGACCTTCGATCTCGACGAGTACGCGACGGGGGCGATCCGAGCCGGCGCGAGCGGCTTCCTCCTGAAGGACGCGAGGCCGACGGAGCTCGTCGACGCGATCCACCGCGTCGCCGCCGGCGACGCGACGATGGCGCCGAGCGTGACGCGGCGCCTCCTCGAGCAGCTGCGCCTCGGGGCCCCTGCGCTCCCCGAACCCGTTTCGGCCGACGTCTTCTCGGCGCTCACCGAGCGCGAGCTCGACGTGCTGCGCCTCATCGCGGAGGGCAAGAACAACGCCGAGATCAGCGGCGAGCTCTTCCTGTCGGCCTCGACCGTGAAGACGCACGTCGGCCGCGTCCTCGCGAAGCTGCAGCTCCGGGACCGCGTGCACGCCGTCATCTTCGCCAAGCAGCACGGTCTCTGAGCGTTCGCTCACGGCGAGCCGGCGCCCGGCGGGCCTCGGCCGATCCGGAGTCGCGAACATCTATGCTGGATGCATGAGCAAGATCGCCGTAGTCCCCGGGTCGTTCGACCCGGTCACCCTCGGGCACCTGGACGTGATCCGCCGCGCGGCCGGCGTCTTCGACCAGGTGCACGTCCTCGTCGTCCACAACCCGGGCAAGGACGCCATGCTTCCCATCTCGGAGCGCGTCGGGCTGATCCAGAAGTCCCTCGAAGAAGACCCGGAGATGCCGGACAACATCCTCGTCGCCTCGTGGTCGGTCGGGCTGCTGGTCGACTACTGCACCGAGGTCGGTGCGTCCGTGCTCGTGAAGGGCATCCGCTCGCAGATCGATGTCGCCTACGAGACCCCGATGGTGCTCATGAATCGGAGCCTCGCGAATGTGGAGACGGTGTTCATGCTGCCGGATCCCGCGCACGCGCACGTCTCGAGCACGCTCGTGCGGCAGGTATCCTCACTCGGCGGCGACGTGACGCCGTACGTTCCGCCGGCGGTGGCGCGCTTCCTCGACCAGTCGAGGCCGGCCTGATGCCGACGCGGCTCTTCGAGGAGAACATCCGGGACATCGCCGGCCGCCCGGGGGAGATGCGCGAGCGCTCCCGCGAGCTCGCGGTGCCCGAGCGGCTCGGCGAGGGACTCGCCCGGGTGCCCGCTGGGGAGACCCTCGCGCTCGACGTGCGCCTGGAGTCCGTGCACGAGGGCATCCTCGTGAGCGCCGAGGCGCGGACCACCGTGCACGCGGAGTGCGGCCGATGCCTGAAAGATTTCACCACGCCGTTTCAAGTCGAGTTTCAGGAGCTTTTCGCGTATACTCCTACGGAGGCCGACGAGTACGGGGTTCACGGTGATCACGTGGATCTTGAACCCCCGCTCCGAGACGCGGTAGTGCTCGCACTGCCGTTCCAGCCAGTGTGTCGCCCGGACTGCCCGGGACTCGATCCCGAGTCCGGTGAGCTCCGTGAGGCCGAGGCTGCGGCGGTGCCCGAGGCGGAGATCGATCCGCGCTGGGCGGCGCTGGCCGGTTACCAGACCGGCACGGCCGAGGCTGCAGATGAACCCGGCTCGGGAGACGACCCCGAGTCCGCAAGCAAGTAGGAAAGAGAACATCATGGCTGTTCCCAAGCGGAAGATGTCGCGCTCGAACACCCGTCACCGCCGTTCCGCATGGAAGGCCGAGGCCCCGAAGCTGGTCAAGACCGTCGAGAACGGCAAGACCGTCTACAGCCTCCCGCACCGCGCCCGCGTGGTCGAGGACTCGCAGGGCAACGCCCTGTTCCTCGAGTACAAGGGTCGCAAGGTCGCCGACGCGTAAGTGACGCAGAGCGTTCGGAAGCCGTCGGGCGCCCCTGAGGGGGAGCCCGGCGGCTTTCTCCATGCCTTCGACGTCGCCGTCGATCCCGAGCTGCTCGAACTGGCGCTCACGCACCGGTCGTGGGCCTACGAGCACGGAGGGGCTCCCCACAACGAGCGCCTCGAGTTCCTCGGCGATGCGATCCTCGGGCAGGCGGTGACGGTCAAGCTGTACGCCGACCATCCGGAGCTCCCCGAAGGGGAGCTCGCGAAGCGACGCGCCGCCGTGGTGTCGACGACCGCGCTCGCCGAGCTCGCCCGCGGGCTCTCGCTCGGCGACGCCCTCCGGCTCGGCCGGGGCGAGGAGCTCACCGGCGGACGAGACAAGGACTCGATCCTCGCGGACACGGTCGAGGCCGTGATCGGCGCCGTGTTCCTCTCGACGGATCCGGCGACCGCTGACCGCTTCGTGCTCGATCTCGTCGCCCCGCTCTTCGCGGATCCCGAGCGCTTCACGGTCACCCTCGACCCGAAGACCACGCTGCAGCAGGAGGCCGCACGGCGCGGGCTCCCGCATCCGCCGTACTCGACCGAGGGCACCGGGCCCGACCACGATCGTCGCTACCGCTCGCGCGTCGAGCTCGACGGCATCATCGGGCGGGGCGAAGGCACGAGCAAGAAGGCCGCGGAGCTCGCGGCCGCGCGCGACGCCGTCACGGCGCTGCGCGCCGGGCGGCGCCGGGCCCGCCGCGGCGATGCCTGAGCTCCCCGAGGTCGAGGTCGTCCGAGCCGGCCTCGCGCCCGCGGTCACCGGCGCCAGGGTCATCGCCGCCGAGGTGCGGGATCCGCGCGCGCTCAAGCGTCATCTGCCGCTCGGCGGCGACGGTGCGCCGTCGGCGGACGGCGAGGGCGGGCACGGCGTGACGCTCTCGGACGCGGCCGGTCGCGCCCGCGCCGCCGATTTCGAACGACGCATCCTGGGGATCCGCTTCGCGGCCCCCGTGCGTCGCGGCAAGTTCCTGTGGCTGCCGGTCGCGGAGCGCGTCGCACCAGGTGCGAACGGCGCGGCCGCGGCGGAACGTGCCGCGGCCGCGCCCGGGCTCGCGCTCCTCGCGCACCTCGGGATGAGCGGACAACTCCTCCTCAGGGCTCCGGAGGCCGCGGACGACCGGCACGTGAGGATCCGGCTCTGGATCGAGCACGCCGAGCACGGCGAGCTGCGCGTCGACTTCGCCGATCAGCGGCTCTTCGGCTCGCTCGCCCTCGATGCGCTGACCGCCGAGGGCGTCCCGGGGCAGGCCCGGCACATCGCCCGGGATCCGCTCGATCCGCGGTTCGACGATGCGGTGTTTCTCCAGCGATTGCGCGCGCGTCCGAGTGGTGTGAAGCGGCTGCTCCTCGATCAGACGCTCGTGAGCGGCGTCGGCAACATCTACGCGGATGAGGCGCTGTGGCGCGCGAGGCTCCACCCGGAGACCTCCGGACGGGTGCTCTCGGCGCGGAAGGCCGCGGAGCTGCTCGGAGCGCTGCGCGACGTCTTCGCGCAGGCACTCGCCGAGGGCGGCACGAGCTTCGATGCGCAGTACGTGAACGTCAACGGACAGGCGGGTTACTTCAGCAGATCGATTGAAGTATATGGCCGTGGTGGCAAACCCTGCAGTCGTTGCGGGGGCTTGATTAAACGCGTTGCCTTCATGAACCGCTCGTCACATTTTTGCCCGGTCTGCCAACGAAAACGATGATCCAGTCCGAGCGCTTGTGGTGTCCGAGCTAGCGCTCACGGGCGGTGCAATTGAGGACTCAAGCTCGTGTGAATGTACATTACAGTCCAAGAGCTTCATTCCTTCCCGTTCACGTTTACCCGCTTCGGCGTAGCGTGGGGCGCTCGCGCACGCTCAGCGCGCGTGGATATCTACTCGATTGGGTGGCCGGGCTGACGATCCTTGCGAGTGCTCGCCCTCAGTCAATGTCCCCGACTCCGGCTAAGATCCGAGTCATGCCGACCCTGACTGAAGAATCCGACCTCCGCGCACTTGTGGCGGAGTTGGGGGAGACCTGGCTTGATTTTGACGGTAGCCAGTCATTGCACCAGCCGGCAGCACGCCGGGGGAAGAGGTTTCTTGGCTCTGACCTTGCACGCATGACCGCCGTCTGGGGTTTGACCTGTCATGTCTATGAGACGTCCCGGGCGATCGCTCTGCTGGTGGACAACCACATGCCGAATCAGGCGATCCCGCTAGTGCGATTCGCATATGAGAGCGCTTTGACGGCTGCATGGTTGGTGCAGAGCAAGGATCAGCACGGCATTACGGCGTTTCTGCACGAGTACAACCGCACACGGGCGGCTCTGAAAAAGGACGCGTTCGAAGCCGTGTCTGCGACTTTCCGCGATGTCGCACCGGAGATCACTGATGCTGATCCTTCCGAGTTCGAGGGGTCGGCCGACAGCGTCCAACGCTTTCGCGGCATCTGCCTGGATCTGACGCCCGGCGGCATGGACGCTTACATTTACTATCGGATCCTGTCTTCGTACAGCCACGCATCGGTGAACATCTCAGATCTCTACTTCCAGCGGTCGGACAGCAGTGATGGCGTGCCGAACTACGTCGGCCAGCAAGAATCCCTCGGCGCGCCGCTTCTGCTGTTCCTGACTGCTGCCTCAATGGTGTGGGCCGGTCGTGCATTCACGTACATGACTCAGGACAAGCATCACCGCACTCGGATCCGAAAGGCCGCGCAGCTGCTCGGCATCAATTCTGAGCTGCAACTCAGTGAGCACTACCGCCGACGGCATTTGAACAAGGCAACTCGGCGCTCGTCGAATCAGTCTCCGCGTACCGCTCCTGAAAAGTAAGGATGAATGCATGGAACCTGGCGACCATTGGGCATATCGAGCCCGAGGTATCGACCCGTTGGTCGAAGTCAAGCTCAAACGCCTCGGCACGCAGAAGCCCGCGCGGGTGCTCGTGCGCTTCGTCGGCGACGATGCCGGAGGACGGGAAGAGTGGGTGCCCCCGGCACGACTGAAGGCGCGGTGGCACGACGTGGATGAGTTTCGGGCGCGAGAGGCTCGCTGGGAAGCGGTCGACACGCATCCCGGTGTGCGTGGCGCACGCGAGGAGTATGCCGTCGACGAGGTGATGCGCAAGCTGATCGACGAATCGCTGGCTGCTCCCGAGTACAGGCACCCAGGTGTCACCAGCATCGTTGACGTGGGCGGCTTGGCCCGCCTGCTGCAGCTCGACGAAGCGCTCCTCCGGGCTGAACCCGCGGCCTTCGAAGAAGACGGGGCGTTGCTCGTTCCATGGACGACGACCGAGCTCATCGCTCGCCGCGCATGCGAACTGTTCCCCGATTCGATCCTTCGGGAGGTTGATGAGCAAGAGGAGAAGGCTCGTCGTAACGCGACGCACGGGGAGACGATCACGACAAGCGGCCGCAACCCCCATTCCTTCTTCATCGAGCCTGAGAAGGCCGCGAAGTGGGACGCCGAGGAGGCCTATGGGCAGCCGATGCGCGACCTGCTCCGCCAATGGTGCGGGCAGGCAGAGGTCGAGCGCCGGGATGAGCTCGTCGCGCTGCGGGAAGAGGTCGTGCGAGTCGGTGAGCTCCTGTCAGAAGCTATTCGCGCTCTTCAGAAAGCTGGGGTCAAGGACGAGGCCAGCAGCCTCGAACGGCGGTTTGGTGTCCCGCTGAGGGAGGCCCGGGATTCACGACGGTAGCCGCTTCGGCGGATCAAGCGGCTCGGTCGACATCCGGCCTTTCGACATGTGCTTGTCCAGATTGGTGTATGGCTAATGTCTCTCCGGCGTCGGGACCCGGAGCGCGTCATTGCCCAGCAAAGGTCGATTCAGGTCCGCTTCGGCCCTGAACCAGGAGACCCGCTCGGACGACGCGGCTAACATGCCTGTCTCCTCGTTGCGCGGCGCGATCTCTTCGGCGCATTTGCGCAGGTCGTTCGTGCGCCACGTTGCGGCCTGGGACTGTGCACTCTGGACGTTGAGCGCGTGGGTGTGGCGTCCGTGCGCGCGGGCCACGGGCTGCTCCCAGAGGGCCAGATCCTCGTGATGCTCGTGCTCCAGCCGTTCGCGGCGCTCGCGCTAGGGCGCTCCCGGGTCGTCGAGCGCCGCGAAGAAGCCCGGCAGCTTCGCGGCGAGCGTCCATCGCCTCCGATCTGCCCACCACCGCTCGTGCCAACCTTCGTCGATCTCGAGCGGCAGCGGCCTCTTATGTTGCACCGCGCCGCGCCGCGCTTCCTGCTGCAGGCGGCACCGATAGGTGTCCTCGCCGATGTTGATCGCGAACCTGGTCTTCTCGTCGAATGCAAGGGCCCATCCGAAGGTCGCGCGCATTCACCGGCGACCGCTTGGATTACCAATTTCACCCACGGCGGACTATCGCACGGATTAAATACGTACAGCGACTATACGGATGTGTTTACCGCGTGTAGATTGCCTCGCATGACCTCAGTACTCGGCACGTTGATCCGCGTTGCAAGGTCGGCTGTTGGACTGGGCCAAGCAGAGCTTGCTCGCGCTATGGGTGTCGGGCAGCAGACCGTCAGCGCGTGGGAGCGTGGACGTTCGCGACCTCGACAGGCTCAGCTCCCGGCGCTATGTTCAGTTCTCAGCCTCTCGCTCGACGAGGTGACCATCGCGGGTAACTACCACGACCCGGCCATCGCAACTCAGAATCTCGTCCTAGCTCTTCCGTTCGAGAACCTTTCCGATGAGGCTTTCGAAGCCTTCACCAGGGATCTCGGCGCACGGATCTACCCTGGCCGGACCGCAACTCGGAACGGGTCGTCAGGTCATAAGCAGTTCGGCGTTGACGTTTTCATCGACGGGGATGGCGAGCGAGTTGGTGTGCAATGTAAGCGGCACAAGACGTTCGGCCCGGAGGATATCCGCGCGGCGATCGGCGAGGTCACGGGCGAGGCGCAGATCACATCCGGCATCATCGCGTTGAGCCGAAAGACCGCCACCCCCGCTGCCCGAAAGGAGATCCACAACCATCCGGACTGGAAGCTGTGGGATGGGGAGGACCTGTCCGCGCTCGTCAGAGGGCTTCCGCGTTCGGACGCCTTAGTACTCGTCGACACCTACTTCAGGGGAATGCGCGAGCCGTTCCTGGGAGTTCGAGAGCCGAGTCCGTGGCTGACACCTGATGAGTACGACTCCGCCCTTGCTGGCCGTTTGGGCGTTGATCGCAACTTCGAGTTGGTCGGACGAGACGCGGAGTTGAGTAGAATTGTGGGACTCAGCGTAGCCCTCGAGGAACGGGTCATCCTGATCGGTCGAGGTGGCATTGGCAAGTCGCGTCTATTGCGAGCCTTTGCACGAAGCGATGTCGGTCGAACCGTGGTCTTTGCATCGCGCGGTGCGATCGCGCCCGAGAGCTACGAGGCTCTTCCAGAGGGTGCACCCATCGTGGTTGTTGACGATGCGATGGATCCGGAGTTTGACCTCCGTGCGTTGGAACTCGGAATCAGGCGCATGCGACCCGACGCGACCTTAGTGATGTCTACGCGACCTCGCGCGCTCGCGCAGCTTCAGGCAGCACTCGAAATCTCGGATCTCGAATCCGCGAAGATCTCAGTCACGCTTGATGATCTATCCCTCGACGCGGCTGAATCTCTCGCCCGCGAGGCGCTCGGAACGTCGGCGACGGAGACTCGGGTAAATGGCCTCGCCCATGTGGGCTACGACTGCCCCTTCATGATCGTGCTCGGTGCACATCTTATGCGCGAAGGAGTCCTAACAGACACCGACCTGGTGACACAAACCGAACTACGCCAACAAATCCTCACGCGATTCGCCGACGTCGTAGTCCGTGGCTCCAATGAGGACGCCCGAATCTCTGTACTTCAGGCGGTGGCAGCTATCCAGCCGGCGAACCTCGGCGAGTCAGAGTTCCTGGACGTCATCGCGGGTGTCAGTGATAACGACGAAGCAACGGTTCTCGACGTTCTGGATGAGCTCGAAGATCTCGGTCTAGTTCTGCGTAGAGGGCAGAGCGTTCGCGTTGTTCCCGACCTCCTGGGTGATGCCATCTTGGAGCGGGCGCTTGTCTCAAAGTCGGGTATCGACAAGCGCTTTGCGCTTCGACTCGCTGATCAGACACGAGGTCGCGCGCTATCGCACGCGCTTCGAAACGTTAGCGTGATCGATTGGCAAAGACGCACGCAGGGGCCATCCGATTTGGCCGACACGCTCTGGTCTGCCTTGGCTGAGCACGCGCTCACTCTTGCGAACTCTGACCGCATCGCTCTCGCAAAGCGTGTCGCACCGGTCGCAGGGATCTACCCAGGCCGCGCGCTCGATCTCGCTGAGCTACTTCTCGCGAACCCTGGCCCCGACGAAGAAGACCCATTGAGCGGTATCTGGGGTCCTCCGCGGACATTTACCGCCACTGAAGTTGGTCGCGCTTTCGCGCCCCTCATTTCAAACGCTGGAAACAATTTGGAGTTTCTGCCGCGGTCGATGCGGAAGCTCCTCGAGATCGGTGGAACAGATACCCGCCAGGAAAACCAGAACCCGGAACACGGAATGAGGTTGCTCCGTGAGTTGGGTCAGTTTCATCCTCGCCGCCTTATCCGCTTCAATCGCGTCTATGTTGAGACAGTCGCCGACCTCCTCGCCGATCCAACGCTAGAGGTGTACTCTCCCCAGCTGGTCTCACTCCTGGTCGAAGTGATGGCGCACGACATCATCGTCACCGAATCGCGTGGGTGGAATCTATCCATCGCCCGCCACGACATTGACCTCGACGTCGTCTCGGGTGTGAGAGCAGCTGCAATTACAATCGCGATCACTGCACTCGGGCGGGATGACCGCACAGCTCTCGCAGCTATCGAGGTGCTCGAACAGGGGCTCTCTGCGAAGAACCGCGCCGACGACGTGACTGATGAATTCACTACAATCGTCGCCGCACTGCGTGCCGTGCTTTCAGATGCGTCCCGCCCAGCAGGCATTCGGCTTGCGGCCTACCGCTCACTGAGCTGGCATGCGACCTACGGGGAAGGTCCACGACGCTTGGCAGCTCGCGCCGCACGAGCGGCACTGGCAAGTGATGACGAGCTTCTGCTTGCACGCTTGACGCGTGGTGGTTTCCACACCGATGAGGATTACGACGACGAACGGGTTACCGTAGAAACCAGCAGCGACGCTACCGATTCACCTGCCGTTGCCCGCTTCCACCGCGCAGCTGCGCAGCTCAGTGAGGCGACTCAAGATCTCTGCCGGCGGTGGATTTCGACCCTCTCACCCGAGCAGATCCTGACACGACTTCGCGCCGCGATAGACGACGCACTGAGAGAACGAGACCGCTTCACGCCGCCGCGCCAGCTGCTCCAAATCTTGTTCTTGGCGAACTCTGACCTGACTCGCGTCGCCCTTGCGCCGCGCACAGTCGCAACGCCAGCGGACGATTGCATCGTCGAAGCCGCCCTCGGTGTCTGTTTTGCATCGGACTACCCAGACCTGATGTCAATCGCCACCGACAAAATTGGGCAGGGCGAGCCCTCTGCTTCGATGCTTGCGTCAGCGGTTGGAGGCGTACAAGGCGCACTTTCCGTTGTCCAGGCGGGTGTCGTGCGCGCATTGCTGACCACGCCGCACCCCGCCGTCTACTCATCGCTGCTCTCGACCGCCCGATGGCGAGAGTCGCTTGACCCCGATCTCGTTCTGGACATTTTGCAGGCTTCGCCCATCGAGACGAACTCGGTGGTTGCTGCGGCCGCGGCGACCGTTCTCTCCGGAAGCGCGACAGTTCCGTGGGCCTCTCTATCAAGAGAGGAACGTGCACGCTTCCTAGATCGTTTCACACAGACCCCGAGTCTTGACGCGCATGTCTTTGGCGAGTTAGTGGCGCAGCAGATCGCGATCGATTCACAGGAGGCGCTTACGTTCCTGCAACGCCGCATTGATCAGCAGAGCGAGGCAGACGACGACTACGACGCGCTACCGTATCTCGACGCGATGCCATTCAGCTTCCGAGCAAGTCAGGACCTGCCCGCATTAATCGCAACTCACGTCGACTGGTTGCTCGAAGATGCGCCCTACCGTCGCGGGCACGACGGCCTCGACGTCCTTCAGCGGATGTTCGCCGATTACGAGGACGACCAACTCGCCGTGCTGCTTTCGCTAATCAAGACGCAGCAGCAGGAGCGCATCGCTCTGGTCCGGTCTATTCTGAATGGTGCTCCCCACGATCTTGTTCTGCGAGCCCCGACTTTCGTTGCCGAAGCCATTGAGGCCGCATCCGCGCTGTCCAGCCCCCTTGAGCGCGACGTGATCTTAGGGTTACATGGCTCCGCGGAATACGGAAGTTACTCGCGATCAATCGGCGCGGACGACCCAGAGGAACTCGCGCTCAAGGTCGGCGCGGAACTGCTTGCGCTCAAGTTCGACACCGGTTCGGCCATGCGTCGGTTCTACGACGATGTAGCGACCCGTGCGGCAGCCCGAATCGAGTCTGAACGCCAAGACGACGCGAGTCTCCGAATCCCGCGTCGCTGGTGAGCTGGACTTAATGAGGCAGCCGTGGGTACGTCGAGCGAGCTGGAGGGCTGAGGTGCGAATGAGTATCGCTCGGTACTCGCTATGGTCGCCTATTACTCACAAAGATCACTTCGGAGCGTGTAGGTAAGTTCTTGCTTTCCTGGCGTGTCGGAAGCGTGAAGACTCCGTCCGTAAATCAGCGGTGGTCCTCGAATGAATCAACCAGGCTTTGAACCCCGTGCTCAGGGCACATGAACGCGATCCTCGCGCAGTGCTCGTCGGAGACGAACTTCGGGTCGGGTTCGCAGTTGCCACCGCACACCGAGCATGTCCTGTAGTCGTCGCTCGTGAGCACGCGGATCGGCACGCCGTTCACGTCTCCGATCTTCTCGTGTTCCATCGTGAGCCTATTCGTCGAGCCGCGCTTTGCCCGGGCGGGGCACCTCTTGCGACTCCCTCTGGTCGTAGGCCTCCATCTCGGCGAGCATCCGCTCCTTGTGCTCTTGGATTTTCGCGCGGTCCACGGGGTATTTGTCGAGTAGCTCCTCCAGTGTCATAGCCATAGTGATTGGTCTCCTCTCGATGCCCTGCTGTCGAGCCCGCGCACGGCGCACGGCCTCGTCGTTGCGTGGTCCTGTTCCATGGGCCCAACCCTGCCCCTCGCGCCTGCGCGACAATGGAAGTGCCAGGAGCACGCCGAGAGGAGCAGTCCCGTGACCGACCGGATCTACTACGAGGACCAGTCCAGTTGGGCTCCTTCCGACTACTACGCCCTCTGGCGCTGCCTTGACCGACAGGCCGAGTACGTCGGCCCGACCCCGCCCCAGCTGCATTAGCCTGAGCGCCGTTCGGCCCGCATCAGCGCCAGGAAGGCCGGCGTGCGCGATGAGGGGCTCACAGTGATCGACCTCGCCAGGATGTCTGCGGAGAGCCGATTGTTGCTCAGGGCGGTGCTGGGCTCCCGGCATCGCGACGAGTTCCACCATGAAGCTACCGGTGAGGGGCGAGTTGTATAGGGTGCGTGCGGCGCAACGGGTGACCTGCGTTCTCAGCTTCAAGCCAAAGAAGAGGAAGCCTAAACATTGCTGGACGCTGACACCGCCCTCCGGAACAGGGTAGGTTCGTGGAAGCGAACGCACGACAATGGCGGAGGAGAGTTGCCTGTGGATCCACTCTTGAGTGGCTTGTTCAAGAAGTTCAAAGAGAGCAACGAGCTGGGGGATGTGTCGGATAGCGATGCGTTCGAAATGTTCGCCGCAAAACTGGTGCTCAGGGATGATCTGACGGACCAGGTGACGCTCTCCGAACTCCTCCTTGACCCCAGCACGCCCGGAATTGACGTGGCGCTCCTTGAGGTCAACGGTGAACTCGTTCGCGATGAATCGGACGCGAGGGAGATTTGCAGCGGCACGGGAAAGCTTGTCGTTGCCCTCCACTTCGTGCAAGCCAAGACTTCGACGAATATTCACTCGCCAGAAATTCTGAACATGGGTGACGTCGTTAGGCGAACGCTTACCGGAGATTCCCCAACGGGATACCCAAAGCTGGAGCGCATATCTAAGGCGCTTCAGTACATGTTTGAAGATCATGCGACAAAGATGCAGAACCCGCGTCCGTCCGTTCACCTGCACTTCGTGACTGCTGCCAGCGCTCAGTCGGTTGCGGACGCGTCCACGCAACGACGGCGTGCGACTGAGGAAGCTTCTCTGTCGGACTTGACATTCTTGGGTGAAGCCAGCGTCGAGGTAGAAGGCGCTGTGCAACTCGTGGAAGCATCGCGTAAGAAGGATGCAGCGAACGAGGTGGACGTTGTTCTTAAGAAGAGCATCAACCTTCCCAGCATGCCGGGTGTCGAGCAGGCTATCCTCGGGCTAATCAGCCTCGACCAGCTGCTATTGCTTATTCGCAACGACGATGGATCACTAAACGAACGTGTGTTTTACGATAACGTTCGCGGGTTCCAAGGGTCTGGCAATCCTGTGAACGATCGCATTCAGGAGACTCTGAAGTCGTCAGGGAACCTGTTGTTGCCTGTTCTCAACAACGGCGTAACCGTCGTCGCTTCTCAGTACGCGCCACGCCCGGGTGATGAAGTGCGACTCAGTGGCTATCAGATCGTCAACGGTTGCCAGACGAGCCATTGCGTCCACTTGGTGGCGGACGAACTCGAAGACGTCAGCGCGGTTCAGCTTCCTATCCGCGTGATCGTTACCGATGACGATGAAGTGGCGTCAAACATTATCCTCGCGACGAATTCGCAGACAGCAGTGAATGACAGTGACCTGGTGGCGCTTACGTTGTTCCAGAAGAACCTGGAGGAGTTCTATCAGCTAGACCCCCTTCGAACCCGGCTAGCTTATGAAAGACGGAGCGGCCAGTACTTCGACGACCCTGTGCCTCGCACGAGGGTCGTCGCCATCCGCGAACAAATGCGTGCGCTGGCAGGGACATTCTCGAATCTGCCGCATCTTGCGACTCGCTATCCGAAAGATCTCTACGAGAGGATCGGCGAGGATATATTCGCGGATCAGCACCGATATGAACCTTATGTGGCTTCGGCCTATGCGGCGTACCGACTCGAATCGGCTTTTCGAACTTCGCTAGACCCGAAATTCAAGCCCTTGCGATACCACATCCTGATGGCTCACAAGTATCTAACGCTCGGCGGTGACTCATTGGCGCTAAATGATGGTCGAATAGTTGCGCAAAGCGAAGAGATTGTCGAATCGCTGAGAGGCTCCGACTACGTAGGAAAGCTTGAGGACGCGGCGAGAGCGATTCTTGACTTCACGGGAGGGGAAGTTCCCACAAGCGACCGTTTGAAGCGGGCGGCGTTCACAAGTGACCTTCGGGGACACTTGGCGCGCGAGGCGCGCAGCTGAGGGTTTGAGTGGACTCGCTGTAGCCCAGCATGGAGGCCCGCATTGAGTGGTTAGCGCACCTGCTGGTCCCAGCAGCGCTACGAGCTGGCGCTCGAGAAGTTCCTGAACCTCGGCGCACTGGCCCAGGTCGTCCCGGCGTCCGTACGGGCTGCGCTCGACTCCGTCGAAGATCGCCGCGAGTCGATGGCCGACATCGTCGCGACCTGAGGCCTCGAAGGGGCCCGACCCGACGCGGAGGGCATGCGCATCGTCCGCGACTATGTCGATGGCAGGACCAGCCTCGACGAAGCGCTGGCAGCGGTCGGCCGCCGTGCCGAGTGGTTCCGTGAAGGGAATGAGCAATCATGACGCCCACTGAGTTCGACTGGTCCATCGATCGTGAGTGCACTCACGGCTGCGGCGAAGCGCAGCTGCGCGAGCAGTCCGGCGACAGGTACCCGGCATTCGAGGGGCACATGCTCATGACGGCCAATCCCGTCTGCACGGGCCGACGTGGCTTAAGTCCGCCGGAGCTCCTCGAGCGCTCGTGTGGTGCCGCCCATGGCAACGTCTTCTACATGCACGACGTGATCCGCTTCGTCGACAGTGCTTAGAGACGTCCTGGGCCCAGGCTTCCGTCCACACTGCCCAAGTGTATGCGTCCAACCAGCGCAGGCCTCGGCCTCACCGCGCCTCAGATCAGTCGTGGTCCGAGCGCCTTTCGATCAGCATGGTGTCGCGCCACTGGCCGGCGAGCGGGCCGTGCTCCATGAGCGCTATCCGTTCGCGCCGGGCGACCTGGCGGAACCCCGCTCGTTCGTGGAGGAGGAGGCTGGCCGCGTTCTCGGGGAAGACCGACGACTGGATGGTCCAGACGGCTGCGCCCTCGGCGGCGCTGATCAGGCCCTCCAGCAGGAGACGCCCGACGCCTCTGCCCGACGTCTGCGGCGCGACGTAGACGGAGTGCTCGACCACGCCGCGGTACACGGCGGGGACGGAGACGGGGCCTGCGGCCGCCCAGCCGACGACCTTCGGTCCGTCCACCGCGACGAACATGAGACCAGGCTGCTTGCCCGCTGTGAACATGTCTCAGGAGGACGGCGGCCCGGATTCGAACGTCGCGTGACCGGTCGCGATCCCGGCGCGGTAGATCCTCTCGACCTCGGGCCAGTCCGTCTCGACCATCGGCCGAAGCCTGATCGCTGCCATCAGCCCAGCAGCGCCTTCGCCGCGTCGGCGAGCGCACCTGTGGTCGGTTGGTAGTAGGCCCATTTCCCGCGCTGCTCACGAGTGACGAGGCCCGCCTCGACGAGTAGCTTCATGTGGTGGGAGACGGTCGGCTGCGACAATGAGGGTGAACGTACATTACTGCTGTAGTGGGGGTATTTTGCGCACTCCCAGAATTCATATGGGCGCACCGGCGAGCCGTGCAATCGCTGCGGCACGGCGATCAAACGCATCCCGTTTGCTGGGAGGTCTTCCCATTTCTGTCCGAGGTGCCAACGCTTGATCCGCTAGTACTATTTTGGCCTGACACGCTCGCTTTCCAGCACTGCCTCGCAGCACAGGGACCTGCGGCGACCAGCGCGCTCGGCTTGGCGTCATCGAGAGCGACACCGGTATCGGCCTGCTGGAGAACGCACGGCTCCTGTACTCGCGCTCTGGCACAGGAGCGCGCGATCATCGAACCAGCAATGCCATCATCAGCCTGCAGGCGGACGCGGAGGTTGTGTTCCCCGACCAGTACCGCGCAGTTGAGCCGGAGTCGTTTGAATTGGACCCGGATGAGCCGGCGCGGCTGCGCTCGGACGTGGTGGCGCTGTTGAAGTCTTACGGCCTGCAGCGCGGCCTCGAAACCCGTGATTCCAGGGCTCCTGAGGGTTCTCGAAAGTCGTCGAAGATCTCGGTCGTGAAGCTCGAAGCTTCAGATGACCGACTGATCGTCGGGGCAACGTTCGACTGAGCTCAGCGCTGAGGTGTCTGCTGCCGGCCCCTCGATCGAGGGGTGAACCGACCCGTTAGGCCACCTGGACGCGCTGGTCGCCGAGAACGTACTCGATCGCCAGGGAACCGCCGACCGCTTCGAGGTAACCGCGGACCGTGCTGACCTTCGCACTGTCCAGGTCGCCGTGCTCGATCTTGGAGACCTGGCGCTGCCCGACGCCGATGCGCTCGGCGAGCTGGGCCTGCGTCAGGCCAGCGGCTTCCCTCAGCTCGCGGAGCCGGTACGCGCGCACCTCGGCGAGCATCCGCTCCTTGTGGGCGTCGACGAGTTCCCGGTCCACGGGGTGCTCGGCGATGAAGTCTTTCAGTGACATGGCCAACTCGATCACTTTCCTCTCAGGCTGCGTAGGTGGTCGTCGAACAGGTCGTCGGCCAGTGGGATGCTTTTCTTGTACCAGCGTTTCCAGGTGCCGGTCTTGTCGCCGGCGATCAGCATGATCGCTGAGCGTTCCGGGTCGAAGGCGAACAGTACTCGCAGCTCGGAACGCCCCGAGGAACCAGGTCTGAGCTCCTTCATGTTTCGGTGCTTCGACGAGGACACCGTGTCGACGATCGGCCGGCCGAGTTGAGGACCGCGGTCTTCCAGCAGCTCGATCGCGGCGACCACCTGGGCGCGTGAGTCATCGTCCAGCGAAGCGAGCCATCTCGCGATCGGCTCGATGTCCACGCTCCACATGCCTACATCTTAGACCCTGTGGGGTCTACGGGCAACGGGCCGATGCCGTGGATCGAGTGCGCACGCTTTTCTGGCTTGCCTGCCGCACCTGAGCCCTTCACGTTCCTTGCTCGTCATGCTCCAGCGAGTCGAGCAGTGGTGCGCCCCTTAGATGATGGTCGTGTTCACAACGGGCGATACTCATGCTCCCGATCGCGCTCGGCGCGGGCGTATCTCCCAGGATTGAGGACTTTCTTCGTGACAGACACTGCCGCTCCGGTCCCCGAGCTCGTCGACGTCGTCGCCGACGCTGCTCGGGAAGCAATCCTGCGGCTTCGCGCAGCACATACCGAGGACTTCTGCATCTATGCGCTTGTGGCCTCGGGTGAAGCGTACCGGCCCCACTTGGCCGCCACAGTGCGCGGCGACGGGCAGTGGGATCTCGCGGAAGACCCTGACGCAATCGTCGAGGACGACATCCTGGCCCGGACGGAGGAAGCGTTCGAGGGGCGCGGACAGCTGCACGAGATGAGCGATCCGGCCGCGGAGACGGAGTACGTGCGCCGGCTGGCCTCCCTGGAAGCGGCACTGCGCCGACTCGACCAAGAGGGAATGTTCGGCATTGGCGATGAGCGTAGCCGTGTTCTGCTCGTGGTGGCGACGATGCCGCCAGACGAATCGGACGCCGGTTTCGCTCGACGTCTCAACCTGTCCGGCCCCCTCCTCGACGCACTCTGGTCAGGTTCCCGGTGGTCGAGCGCCGTGTCCTTCGTGGTGATGGTGTGGCGCTGAGTTCGAGAACGGTGTCGGTCACTCCCTCGGCTGCGGTGCCGGGGACGAGGGCGAGTCTGTTCTTGACGAAGATGCCGACGCTGTCGGTGCGGCGGCGGATCTCCCGGTCGAGACGCTCATTGGGGTCGTTGGGCCAGGTCTGCTGCCAGATCCGTTCCGCTGCGGTTCCCCGATCACGCGAATGGCGTTCATGAACCGATCGAGCCATTTCTGCCCGCGCTGCCAGCGCCGGCGCTGACGGATGGTGTGCGCGCTCCGTCGACCGTCGGGTGCCGAGCGGCGGGGATCGGTCGCCGCTGCGCAGGGCGTGGAGCGCTCTCGGGCACGGGAGCGCTCCGCGCGTTACTCGCCGAGCTCATTCGCGGACGCGCTCAGCCCGCCGGCGGACGCGTTGAGCACGCCGGCGACGAGGAGCAGCACGGCTGCCGCCCCCGCCGTCCAGAGCATCGCGGTCGGCGCACCGGCGAGCTGGAGCCCGATGCCGATGAGCGCGCTTCCTGCGGCCGAGCCGAGATTGTGGCCCGTGTTCACCCATGTCGTCGCCGAGTTCTGACGGTGCTCGCCGCCCATCGTCCCGGCCGCCATGTAGCCCACGATCATGATGGGGGAGAAGCACAGCCCGGCGACAGCGAGGACGACCGCCACCGCGACGGGCCCGGACGCGAACGCGAGCGTCGTGAGCACTGAAGCCAGCAGGAGGACGAGCACTGCGAGCTGACGGAACGCGCTGCCCCGCACCCGCATGCGCCCGAAGAGCAGGCCTCCGACCGCGCTGCCTCCCGCGAAGCACCCCAACGCGATGCCCGCGGCTGCCGAACCTCCCTCGCCCGACAGCACCTTCGGCACCGCGACGCCGATCACGCCAGACAGGCCGCCCGCGATCAGCACCGGAAGGAGGATCGCGAGGAACCGCCGCTCGAGGATGAGCGGGCGCCGGCCGCGGTCGCCCGGCGCAGTGCTCGGCTTCGCGCCCAACGCGCCGACTGCCGGCGTCGTGACGAACCACAGCCCGCCCACGAGCACCATCGCAGCGGGACCGAGCAAGACGACACCGGGTCTCGCGAACGCCAGCGCAAGACCGGCGACGGCCGGGCCGGCGAGGTACAGCAGCTCCTCGATGACCGCGTCCAGGCTCATCGCCCGTCTGAGCGCTCGGTCCTCGGGAGCGAGGGAGCGCCACGCGACCCGCATGGTGGGGCCGAGCGGGGGAGCGACGGATCCCGCTGCCGCGCTGAGCACCAGGAGCAGGACGCCGCCCGACGCCGTGAGCGCCGCGATCGCGATCGACGCGAGCGCCAGCGCGAACAGGATCACCAGGGTCGCGAGGACCGTTCTCGCACCGAAGCGGTCGATGAGCCAAGCGCGTGCCGGGGCGAGGAAACCGGCCCCCGCGCCGTAGAGCGCGATCGCGATACCGGCTTGGGCGATCGACCCGGTCGCGTCGGTGACCGCATAGAGCAGCGGCAGGAAGACGAGCGCGTAGGCGGCCCGTCCGATCAGCGAGGTCCCGAACGTCAGCGGGACCTGGGGGAGTGCGAGCACGTCGATGTAACGTGCCTCCGAAGCGGAAGGCATGGCAGAAAATCCTCATGCTGAAGCGCACGCCGTGGCGTGCTGGTGAATATGGATCGGAGCCGAGGGGCGACTCGAACGTCGCCGCGGCCGATCAATCACGGACATGCAGCATGGCGACAGTCTATGCGGCCCGCGCCGTTCAGGTTCAACCCGTGGGTGGCATCGGACGCCGCGGGCTCCTCCGTACCGTCGAAGCAGGTCGAGATCCACGCGACGGAACCGGAGGGTGTCATGAGTATTGCAGTGCGGGCGCTGAGCAAGCGGTACGGGAGGAAGTGGGCCGTGCGCGAGCTCACGTTCGAGGTGCAGCCGGGCCGGGTGACCGGATTCCTCGGGCCGAACGGCGCCGGCAAGTCCACGACGATGCGCGCGATCGTGGGCCTGGACCGCCCGACGTCCGGCGAGGCGCTGATCGGCGGCCGGCGCTACGCGGCATTGCCCGCGCCCCTGCAGGAGGTCGGCACGCTGCTGGATGCCAAGGCGGCGCACCGGTCCCGCCGCGCCGTCGACCATCTGCGCACCGTAGCGGCGACGCACGGCATCCGACGACGACGCGTCGACGAGGTGATCGCCCTGGCCGGACTCGAGAGTGCGGCGACGCGCAGGGCCGGCACGTTCTCACTCGGCATGAGCCAGCGTCTGGGCATCGCCGTGGCGCTGCTGGGCGATCCGCACACGCTGATCCTCGACGAACCGGTCAACGGTCTCGACCCGGAGGGCGTCGCCTGGATGCGCGGCCTGCTCTCGCAGCTCGCCGCTGAAGGACGCACGGTGTTCCTCTCCTCGCATCTGCTCAGCGAGCTGGCGCTCGTGGCCGAGCACGTCGTGGTCATCGGTCGCGGCGCGCTGATCGCCGACGCGCCGCTCGCTGCACTGACCGCACGGGAGGAGCGCGTCCGGGTGCGCACCGAGCGCCTGCCCGAGCTGATGCGGCTGCTGTCGGGTCCGGGCGTCACCACGAGCTCCGGCGGACCCGATGTCGCCGAGGTCACCGGCGTGCCCGTCGACCAGATCGCCCAGCGGGCGGCTGCCGCGGGCATCGTGCTGCTGGAGCTGGCCCCGGTGCACCGCACGCTGGAAGAGGCCTACACCGAGCTGACCGGCAGCGCCGTCGAGTACCGCGCCGGCTCCGCGGACGGGAGCGCGTCGTGACGCGGGCGGCAGCGCCGCCCCGTCTCCGCGCCACGCCCGCGAAGGCGCTCCGCGCCGAATGGCTGAAGTTCTCCACGCTCGCCTCGAACCCGGTCTCGGTATTCGCGGCGTTCGCGCTGATCGCGGTGTTCGCCGTGCTGCTGGTGGGCGCCCGGGCCTCCGAGTCGTCGACTCCGACCCCGACGGAGCTGCTCACCGGAGCCTCCTGGGCGCAGATGCTCCTGGCGGTGCTCGCCGCGGTGTTCGCGTGCACCGAGTGGTCGTCGGGCACCGGCCCGACCACGTTCCTCGCGGTGCCCGCGCGCTGGCCGGTACTCGCGGGAAAGGCCGTCGTCATGGGCGTCATGGCCTTCCTGGTCGGCTCTCTCGGTGCCGTCGCGGCGCTGGCCGCGGGGGCGGTCGGCGGCGCGGACATCACCGGCCACGCAGCACTCGCCGTCCGCCTCGTGCTCGGATCCGGCGCGTATCTGGCCGGCATCGCGGTCCTCGCCGTCGCGATCGGCGTCATCGTGCGCAACCTCGTGGCCGGCATCCTCGTCGTCATCGGGTTCGTCTGGGTACTGCCGCTGGCGGTCACCCTGATCCCGTGGGATCCGGTGCAGCGCCTCGTGCCCTATCTGCCCTCGCCGGCCGGCGGCGTACTCATCGCGGCGGAGAGCCCCGCAGCGGCGCTGACCCCGTGGGGCGGCGCGGCGGTCCTCGCCGCCTGGGCCGCCGGCGCGCTCGGCATCGCAGGAATCTCGCTCAGCAGGCGCGATACCTGAATCGAAGGAAGGAACCCTGATGGAACGTCGAAGCCCGTACCCGCGCGTCCGCTCGGCCTGGCCGGGAGCGATCGCCTCGGAGACGCTGAAGCTCCTCTCGCTGCGCTCCAGCCGCATCCTGCTCGTCGTGGCTCTCGTGATGATCGCGGGCGCCGGCACACTCCTCTCGATCGCCACGGTCGGCAGGCTCAGCGACAAGCGCTTCGCCGGGCAGGAGATCTCCGCAACACCGGAGATGTTCGTCGACGCGGTGCTCTGGGCGCAGATCGTGATCGTCGTCCTGGCGGTGCTGGCCGTCGTGAACGAGTACACCTCGGGCCAGGTCACACTCTCCCTGCTCGCCGCGCCCACGCGCCTGCCCTGGCTGGGAGCCAAGGCCCTGGTGCTCGCCCTGTCCGGATTCCTCGTCGGCGTCATCGGCACGGCCGTCTCCTTCGGGGTCTCGGCACTGGTGGTCGTCGGCACCGAGGTGCGCTACGAGATCGCCTTCGGCGACGCCGCGCTGCTGAGCATGAAGTCCGGACTGTACCTCGCGGTGATCGCGGTGCTCGCGATCGGGGTCGCGGCCCTCGTCAGGCATGTCGTCGCCGCGCTCGTCGCGGTACTGGCGCTCATCGTCGTGCTGCCCCCGGTGCTCGCCTCGATCCCCGGTATCGGCGCCGCGGCCGACTTCCTGCCCACCATCGCGGGCCGCCGGCTCATCTCAGACTTCGAGACCGCCGTGCAGCTCTCGCCCTGGGCGGGCTTCGGCGTGCTCGCCGCCTGGACGGCTCTCGCACTCGCGCTGTCCGGCGCGCTGCTCGCCGCCCGCGACGCCTGAGCGGGCACGACACCAGCACCCGCGAGCGTCCGGCGATCGACGGTGCGCCTCGGGACCGCGCCGACGCGCACCGTGCGCCGGCAGGGATCGTTGGGGAGAATGGACCCCGTGGCGTCGACTCGGCTCGGCCGCCCGTGCCCGCGAAAGGAGAGGCCATGACGGAGACGCCGGTCCTGCGGATCGACGATCTGCGCGGTCCGCCGCCCAGGCCGCTCGCCTGGCTGCGGCGGCATCCCGTCGTCATCGATGTCGCGGTCGTGCTCTTCGCCTGCACACCCCTGGCGGCGGCGCTCGTCCTGCGCGCCTACGATTTCGGCTGGTGGGGCTGGCCTCTGCTCGGCCTCACCGCCGGCGCGCTGCTCCTGCGCCGGCGGCAGCCGATGGCGGTGCTCGTCGTGGTGGCTCTCGCCTGCGCCTGGAGCCCGCTGGCGCAGCCGGGCACCGGGTTCCCGACGATCCCGACCGCCTTCGCGCTCTACACGGTCGCCTCGCGGCAGTCCACCGTGCGCGCACTGATCGGCTACGGCATCGGCGTCGCAGCCACCGTGCTCGCGACCGTTCCGCACTCGCTGGCCGGGGAGCAGCCGCCGCGGGTCGCGCTGCTCGACTCCTTCGCCCTCATCGCGCTGGTCGCCGGCCTCATCGTCAGGAACCGGCGCGACCAGCAGCAGCGGCTGCTCGAGCTCGTGAACGAGCGCATCGAGCACGCCGGGCTCGCCGAGCGCACGAGGAACGCCGCCGAGATGCACGACGTGGTCGCCCACGCGCTGACGATGATCGTGTCGCTGGCCAACGGGGCGGCGAGCATCCGGGCGAAGCATCCGGCGAAGGCCGATGCCGCGGTCGACCGGATCGCCGCGGTCGGTCGTGAGGCCCTCGCCGAGATGCACCGGACGCTGGGGCTGCTGCGCGGCGCGGACGCCGGCCTGGACGAGCGCCTCCATCGCTCGGGCGGCAACCTCCCCGAGCTCGAGGAGCTCGTCGAATCGGTGCGCGCCACGGGGATAACCGTGTCGCTCACCCGCGAGGGGGATCAGCTGCCCGAGGACGTCGCCCTGCGCCAGGCGGTGTTCCGCATCGTCCAGGAGTCGTTGACGAACACCCTGCGGCACGCGGTCTCGCCGTCCTCCGTGGAGGTGGTCGTCATCCATGAGCACGGCCGCATCGAGATCCGCGTCGAGGACGACGGCGGTGCCGCGGCTGCCGTGCACATCCCGGGCAACGGACTCGTCGGCATCCAGCAGCGCGCTCGCGCATTCGGCGGCACCGCGGAGTCTGGTCCGCGTCCCGGCGGCGGCTGGCGCACGTCGGCCGTGCTGAACGCGCACCGGGAGCGGCGTGCGGAGGTGCACGATGGCTGAGCCCGCGATCCGGGTGCTGCTGGTCGACGACCATGCGCTGATCCGTACCGGCAACGGGCTGGTGCTCGAGGCCTCAGACGATCTCGAAGTCGCGGGCGAGGCCGCCACCGGCGAGGATGCGGTGTCCCTGACCGCGTCGCTCGCGCCGGATGTCGTGCTCATGGATGTGCGCATGCCCGGTATGGGCGGGATCGAGGCGACGCGGCGGATCACCGCGGCGCACCCGGCCACACGCGTCATCGTGCTCACCACGTTCGGCCTCGACGAGTACGTCTTCGGCAGCCTCCGGGCGGGCGCGAGCGCCTTCCTGCTCAAGAGCGCGACGGCGGGGCAGCTCACGGATGCGATCCGCACCGTCGCCGCCGGCGACAGCGTGCTCGACCCGCGCGTCACGCGGACGCTGATCGAGGCCTTCGTGGATCGGGCGGGTCGGCGGACCGCCGGGCGATCGGACCCGCTGACGGTGCTGTCGCCGCGCGAGCTCGACGTCTTCGTCTGCGTCGTCGAGGGCCTCGCCAATGCCGAGATCGCGCAGCGGCTGTTCCTGACGGTGGCGACGGTCAAGACCCATGTGAACCGCATCCTGGCGAAGCTGGAGGCGCGCGACCGCGTGCACCTCGTCATCCTCGGGTACGAGCACGGCATCGTCCGAGCATCGTGAGCGCCGACGCGAGAGCGGCCTCGTGCGCCGGCCGGCTGAGGCGCCGGCTCCGGCGCGCCGTCGCTCAGTGCAGCACGGAGAAGACGACGTGCGCGCGCTCGGCGCTCGCGGCGGCGAAGAAGGTGCGGAGCTCCGACAGCCAGCCCAGCGCGTAGCGCTCCTCGTCAGGGCCGTACTCGGGGTTGCGCAGCTCCTCCGGCATGGTCGCGTACGCGCGCGAGAACTGCGCGTCGTCGAGTCCGTGCAGGAAGCCCGCGACCTCGGCCGCCTCGTCCGGGGAAAGATGGGTGACCCAGGATTCCTCGTCGTCGACGTGCAGCGGCCGCGCGCCGCCGATGACGCCCCGGGCCGGCCACGGCCCGTCCTCGCCGGCGGGGGAGAGCGCGCACGCGATGGGATCCCACGCCTTGTCGGTCTCGCAGGCCCGCGCGAAGACCGCCGGATCCTCTTCGAGCCGCGCGAGCAGCCGGAGCAGTCTCGCGTCGTCTCCGGCCGCCGCGAGGACCGGCGCGATCTCGGCCTCGTCGAGCCGGAAGTGCAGTCCCAGTTGCATACGTTCCTCCGTGCGGTGATCCGTTCGGGTGAGCCCGGCGGCGCAGCGGGCTACTCGAGCTCGAGCGGCCACCGCGAGGAGCCGTCGTAGCCGTCGGCCCGAAGCTGCTCGTCCTTCGCCTCGGTGCACTGCGGGTCCGACTCGGGCACGGTGCCCTCCATGAAGTAGTCGTCCACCGCGATGTTCACGCACGGGGAGGCCCCGTAGATCCGATTCCCCTCGGTCGTGAGGGTGACGAGCACGCCGCTCTCGAGCTGGTCCGCGAGCGCCTCCGACCAGGCGTAGGGCGTGCCGGGAACGTCGGTTCCGCCGAGCACGAGGATCGGGTTCGCGCCGGCGGCGGTCACGGGGTCCATCTCATCGGGGCCCGCGACCGGCCACTCGGCGCAGTCGAGGTCGCTGTAGGCCAGGTAGCTGCCGAGGATCGGCGCCGCGGCATCGATCTCGGCGGCCTGCTCGGCGACCACCGCGGGGTCGCTCTCGGCCACGAGATCGAGGCACACCGTCGCCGTGAAGCTCTCCTCGTAGTTCGAGGTGTAGCCCTCGGCGTCGCGCCCCGCCGCCACATCGGCGAACTCCATGACGTTCGCGTAGTCGCCGTCGACGGCGCCGGTGAAGATGTAGCCGGGCACCATCCACGCGTAGCGGCTGGTGAGCGTGACGAGCAGCGCGTTCATGAAGGTCTCACTCGTGACGGCCCGGCCGTCGCCCGCCGTCCCCGGCGTCGCGTCGAGCTGGTCGAGCTTCGCGCGGACGCTCTGCATCGCCTCGTCGACCGTGCCGCTCAGCGGGCACTCCGGGTTGCCGAGGCACTGCTCCAGGTAGGTGCGCAGGATCCGCTCCAGGCTGGTCGCCTGGCCGAGCGCGACGTCGAAGCCCGTGGCGCTCGGATCCCAGCCGCTCGAGAGCACCATGCGCCCGACCTTCTCGGGGTACCGGTCGGCGTATCGGGCGCCCACGAAGGTGCCGTAATCCTCGCCGAGGAAGTTCAGCTGCTCGTCGCCGACGATCTCGCGCAGCATCTCGAGGTCCTGCACCGTCGACTCCGTGTCGACGTGCGCGAGCAGCTCGCCCGTGTTCTCCTCGCAGGCGGCGGCGAACTCCCCGGCGCTCGCGCTCCGCTGCGCGATCCACTCCGCGCTGCCGCGCGCGGCGCTCGCGGGCTCGGTGCTGCCGAAGACGTAGGCGTCCATGCCGGCCTCGTCGAGGCAGACGACCGGCGTCGTGCCGCCGAAGACCCCCGCCGAGCCGCGCGTGTCCCAGGCGATCACGTCGTAGTGCTCCTTGACGGCGATGCCGGTGGCTCCCGGATGCGAGGTGGAGTAGTAATCGACCCCGGAGAGCCCGGGGCCTCCGGGGTTCAGGAAGAGCGTGCCGAGCTTCGTGCCCTCCGCCTCCCGCTTGATGAGCGCGAGGTCGATCGTCTCGCCCTCGGGATCGTCCCAGTCGAGCGGTGCCTCGACGGTCGCGCACACGAGCCCCTCGTCGGTGCAGGTCTCCCAGTCGGGCCGCTGCTGCCCGAGTCCGCCGCTCTCGGCGTTGGGCGCGGAGGACGAGCCGCCGTCCGCCGCACCGCCTCCGGCGCCGCCGATCCCGCCGAACGGGAGGAGGAGCGAGCAGCCGGTGAGCGCGGTCGCCGCCGCGGCCGCGACGAGGCCGAGCAGGAGCCGTCGGGCGCCGCGCCGAAGCGTGTCGCGCTGCTGACGGGCCTCGGTGACGGTGCCGGGTGTGGTCATATGCTTCCTCCGGGGTGCGGTCTCCGCGCGGCTCCGGGGCCCCCTCCCCGTCGTCGCGCGCGAAGGCGTGTCGAACCCCCTCAGCCTACCGGCACCGGCGTCCGCCTGTGCGTACCGTCACCGGCGTCCGACCACGTGCGTCCGGCGCTGACGAGTGCGCCGTCACCACCGGCCGGCGATCAACACGGAATCCGGTGGTCGGCAGCCGTGTGCGTAACGATGCGGCGCGGTCGGAGACGGGGCTACCCTCGTCAGATGCGCATCGTGATCGAAGGCCCCGCGAACCGGACGTGGTCCGCCTGCTCGCCGAGCATCTCGCGCAGATGCGAGCCACATCGCCGGAGGAGAGTGTGCACGCGCTCGACGTCGACGCCCTGGACCGCCCGAGTGTCAGGTTCTGGACGGCGCGCGAGGAGCACGACGCATCCCTGCTCGGCGTCGGCGCGCTGCTGATCCAGCCGGATCGGACCGGCGAGATCAAGTCGATGCGCGTCGCCGGGGATCGCCGCGGCCGCGGCGTCGGAACGGCCGTGCTCACCGCGATCGTCGCGGATGCCGCCGCAGCGGGGCTCACCGCACTGCAGCTCGAAACCGGCACGGGTGCGGCGTTCGCGTCCGCCAGGAGGCTCTACGCGCGTCACGGCTTCGCCGAGCGAGGGCCTTTTGGCGCCTACCGAGAGGATCCGCACAGCGCGTTCTTCGAGCTGCGACTGCCCGCCGGTGAGGCGCCGGCGGGGGCCCGGCTCGTCATCCCCGAGACGTAGCCGACCTCCGGAAAGATCGCGACGAGTGGCGACGTCCTCGGGCGGTTCTGGACGGCTCATCGGATGGGCCGGGGCGTCGCGCGCGGGTGGTACCGGAGGCACCGTTCGTCGCAGCGCCCGAGAAGAGGTTCGCGAAGGCTCCACCCGGCTCGAACGTCTGCGCCGCGGGATCCGGATCTCGGCCGCCGACACCGGGCGTTCACCCGCCGGACGCGCGGTGTGCAGTTCCGAGGGGTACCGTGGCGAGTATGGAGCCGCCGGAACGCGAGCAGGGCACGGGCGGGCCAACAGCGGCCGCCGGCGATCCGGTCGCGACGGGCATCTTCGGCGACGCCGACGCGACGGACCAGCGGGACGGTCCCGGGCGCTGGGAGCTCGCCTGGCGCACCGCCCTCGGTTCGCTGCTGCTCGCGATGCTCGCGTCACTGCTCTTCACCGGGGCGCTCCACGGCCAGGAGAGCGGGCCGAGCCGCTTCCTCACGGCGTTCCCGGTCGCCTTCGGCGTGCTGCCCGCGCCGGTGTTCGGCGCGCTCGCCTGGTGCTTCGCGCCGTGGCTGCGCCCGCTCCGCCGTTCGGTGCAGTGCGCGCTCTTCGGGGCGCTCGGCGCGGCGACCCTGTGCGCGATGCTCCTCGGATGGCTCGTGATGGGCGACATGCTGAGCGCCTGCCTGCCCTCGGAGCGCTGCGCGGTGTCGCCGTCGGCGGCGGCCATCCTGCTGCTCTACGCCGGCGTCCCGGTCGCGCTCATCGCGGGAGGCGGGCTCGGCATCGCGTACGAGAGCGGCGGGAGCGCGGCGGGCCGGCGGCTGTTCTGGTCGGTGCTCGCCATCGCCGGCACCGCCTTCGTCGCGGTGCAGGCGCTCGCGATGCGCTGAGCTCCGCGCACCCGGTCCTGGAGCGCCTCGCGGACGCGGCGACCGGCGTGCTCTAGGGTGAAACCACCGCGCCGGAGCCCGACGCCCGGCGGATCGGACCCGAGGCGGAGCCCGAAACGCGAGACGGAGAGGACCCGGCGTGCACCTGAAGAGCCTGACCCTCAAGGGCTTCAAGTCGTTCGCGCAGCCGACGACGTTCCAGTTCGAGCCGGGCGTCACGGCCATCGTCGGCCCCAACGGCTCCGGGAAGTCGAACGTCGTCGACGCGCTCGCCTGGGTGATGGGGGAGCAGGGCGCGAAGACCCTGCGCGGCGGCAAGATGGAGGACGTCATCTTCGCGGGGACGTCGACGCGGGGCCCGCTCGGCCGCGCCGAGGTGCGGCTCACCATCGACAACGCCGACGGCGCGCTGCCGATCGAGTACGCCGAGGTGACGATCAGCCGCACGCTGTTCCGCAACGGATCGAGCGAGTACGCGATCAACGGGGAGGCCTGCCGGCTGCTCGACGTCCAGGAGCTCCTCAGCGACTCGGGACTCGGGCGCGAGATGCACGTGATCGTCGGGCAGGGGCAGCTCGACGCGGTGCTGCGCGCCACCGCTGAGGACCGCCGAGGCTTCATCGAGGAGGCCGCCGGCATCCTCAAGCACCGCAGGCGCAAGGAGCGCACGCTGCGCAAGCTCGAGGCGATGGAGACGAACCTCACGCGCCTCGAGGACCTCGCGGGGGAGATCCGCCGGCAGCTGAGGCCGCTCGGACGCCAGGCCGAGGTCGCCAGGCAGGCCCAAGGGATCGGTGCCGAGGTGCGCGACGCCAAGGCGCGGCTGCTCGCCGACGACGTCCACCGGCTGCGCGGCGAGCTCGACGCGCTCGCCCGGGACGAGGCGGAGCAGCATGCCGAGCGGATCGTGCTGCAGGAACAGGCGGAGCAGAAGCAGCTGCGGATCGCCCGCCTCGAACAGGATCAGCAGAGCGACGAGCTGGACGCGGCGCGGCGGGTCGCCATCGGTCTCGAGTCCGTGCAGGCGAAGCTCCGCGGCCTTCTCTCCCAAGCACAGCAGCGGCTCACCTTCCTCGCGACGCAGGCCGAGGCGCCCGAGACGCCGAATCGCATCAGCCGGGCGGCAGTCGTCGAGGCCGAAACGGAGGCCGCCAGGCTCGCCGGGCTGGTGCCCGGGGCGGAGGAGGCCTGGGAACGAGCGGCGGCCGGGACGGCGCGGGCTCGGCGCGAGCTCGACGCCATCGACGAGCACATCGCCGCGCAGAGCGAGCTGGTCTCGACGCACGATCTCCGGCTGTCGCAGCTGCGGGGCAGCGCCGAGGCCGCCGCCCAGAAGCGCGATGCGCTCGCGCAGGAGGTCGCCAGGCGCGAGCAGGCCCTCGCGCAGGCCGAGGAGCGCTCCGCCGAGGCTCGGCAGGAGCTCGACGCGTTCGTGGAGCGCGAGGAGCTCGGCGAGGCTCCGGAGACGGGGCTCGACGACGCCTACCGGGCGGCGCAGGAGGCGCAGACGGCCGCCGAGCAGGCGCGCGACGAAGCGCGTGATGCCCTGCACGCGCTCGAGCAGGAGCGCGCGGGCCTCGCCGCGCGGGCGGGAGCGCTCACCCGGTCCCTGGATCAGCGCGACGCCTCGGACGCCCTCCTCGCCGAGCAGCCCGGAGGGCTCGGTGGACGCGTCTCCGATCGCGTCCGCGTGCGCGAGGGCTACGAAGCCGCCATCGGGGCGGCGCTCGGTGCGTTCGCGGACGCCCTGCTCGCCGACACGGCGACGTCGGCGGCGAGCGCCGTGCTCCTGGCGCGGGAGCGGGATCTCGGACGGCTGCGGACCGTGCTCGCGGGATCCTCGCGAGCGGGATCGGCGGACGCCGCACCGCCGATGAGCGACGCGTCGGCGGCGCGGATGGTCGCCGTTCCGGGCGCCACGCACGCGCTCGACGTGCTCGTCTCCGCGCCCGAGGGCGTCACCGGCATGCTGTCCCGGTGCTACATCGCCGAGGACCTCGAGGCCGCGCTCGAACTCGGCGAGGTGCTGCGGAGGGAGGCCCCCGCCGCCGAATGCACGATCGTCACGGCAGCGGGCGATGTGCTCACGGCGCACACGCTGAGCGGGGGATCGGGCCTCGCGCCGTCGCGCATCGAGCTCTCCGCCGAGCTCGCGCAGGCGGAGCACCGCCTCGCCGAGGTCACCGCGGAGATCGCGGAGACCGAGGTGATGCTCGGCGAGCGTCGCGCGGCGTCGGCGCGGGCGAAGACGGTCGCGCAGGAGGCCTACGCGGAGCTCCGCGCCGCGGACGCCCGGCTCGCGGAGCTGGCGCAGACCCGCAACCGTCTCGTCGCCCGCGCCGAGGCGGCTGCCGCGGAGGCCGAGCGCGCGCGGCAGGCGATCGCCGGCGTCGCCGAGGCCGCCGCCGAATCCGCCGCGGCGGCGGAGCGCGCGGCGCGCGAACTCGCGGAGGCGCAGGCCACGCCGCGCCCGATCCTCGATGCGAGCCAGCGCGAGGGGCTCGCCGCGGAGCTCGACCGCGCCCGAGCCGCGGAGCTGGAGTCGCGGCTCGCGCTCGAGACGGCGCGCGAGCGGGCGCGAGCGGGCGCCGCGCAGGCCGAAGCGGCGGGGCGGCAGTTCGACGCGGAACGCGCGGCCGCGGAGGATGCGGCGCGGCGGGCGGTGCTGCGCGCGCGGCAGGTCGCCCATGCGGAGCGCGTGGCGCGCGCACTCCCCGCGATCCTCGAGGCCTGCGACCGCTCGCTCGCGGAGGCCAGACTCGCCCAGCAGGCCGCGGAGCAGGAGCGGGCGCGTCACAGTCAGGAGCTCACGCTCCTGCGCTCCGAGGAGTCCGCTCTCAGGCAGCAGTTGCAAGCGCTGGCCGAGCGCGTCCACGGAGCCGAACTCACGAGCTACGAGCGGAAACTGCACCTCTCGAGCCTGCTCGAGCGCTCGGGCAACGAGCTCGGGCTCGTCGAGGACGTGCTCATCGCGGAGTACGGACCGGAGGTGCCGATCCCGGTCGGGGGGCCGGTCGGCTCGCGTCCCGGGGCTGCCGCGGGGGATCCCGTCTCCGCACCGAGTTCTCCGGAGCCGCCCGCCTACGCGAGCGCGCTCGAGGCGGAGCTCGCCGCGGAGCTCGGGCTGGACGCCTCACCGGGCGACCTCGAGGGCGACGCGGAGGATCCGGCGAACGCCGGCGAGGAGCCCGCGGATGCCGGCACGATCGAGACGATCCCGTTCGTTCGGGCCGAGCAGGAGCGGCGGCTCGCCCGTGCCGAGAAGCGGCTCGCCGAGCTCGGGAGGATCAACCCGCTCGCCCTCGAGGAGTTCGCGGCCCTCGAGCAGCGCCACCTCTTCCTCACCGGTCAGCTGCAGGACCTCGCGAAGACCCGCAGCGACCTGCTGGCGATCATCGCCGAGCTCGACGAGCAGATGCAGGGGATCTTCGCCGCGGCGTTCGAGGACACGCGGGCGGCTTTCTCCGAGGTGTTCCCGATCCTCTTCCCGGGCGGCTCGGGCGAGATCGCCCTGAGCGATCCCGAGGACCTGCTCGCCACGGGCATCGACATCGCCGTGCGCCCGGCGGGCAAGAAGGTCGAACGGATGTCGCTGCTCTCCGGCGGCGAGCGCTCGCTGGCCGCCGTCGCATGGCTCATGGCGATCTTCCAGGCCAGGCCCAGCCCCTTCTACATCGTCGACGAGGTGGAGGCCGCGCTCGACGACGCCAACCTCGGTCGGCTGCTCCAGGTGTTCGAGCGGTTGCGCGAGAACTCGCAGCTCATCATCATCACCCACCAGAAGCGGACCATGGAGATCGCCGACGCGCTCTACGGGGTGTCCATGCGCCAGGACGGGATCTCGGCGGTCGTCGGTCAGCGCATCGCGCGGGAGGACTGAGCACGGCCCCGGAGCCCCGCGGGCGTGCCGCTAGGATCGAGACCATGGCAGAGCGATCCTGGTCCTTCTCGAAAGCGTTCCGCACCCTGTTCAGCGGTCCGGAGCTCATCACGGAGGAGACCTGGGACGAGCTGGAGACCGCACTGATCACCGCCGATTTCGGCCCCGAGGTGACCGAGTCGATCCTCGAGCGGCTGCGCTCGGAGGTGGATCGGCACCGCGTCACCGAGGTGAAGGAGATGCGCCGCATGCTCCGCGATGCGATCGAGGAGCGGCTCGCCGCCTACGATCCCACCCTCACGCTCTCCGACCGTCCGGCCGTGATCCTCGTCGTCGGCGTCAATGGGGTCGGCAAGACCACCACGATCGGCAAGTTCGCGAACTACCTCACGAGCTTCGACAAGCGGATCCTCGTCGGCGCCGCCGACACCTTCCGCGCGGCGGCGGTGGAACAGCTCGGCACCTGGGCGGAGCGCGCGGGCGTCGACATCGTGAAGCCGCAGCAGCAGGGGCAGGATCCCGCATCCGTCGCCTTCCAGACCGTCGAACGCGCGAAGGCCGAGGGCTACGACGTGGCGATCATCGACACGGCGGGCCGGCTGCAGACCAAGGGCGGCCTCATGGATGAGCTCGGCAAGGTGCGCCGCGTGATCGAGAAGCAGAGCCCCGTCGCCGAGGTGCTGCTCGTGCTCGACGCCACGACCGGGCAGAACGGGCTGGCGCAGGCGGAGGCCTTCATCGAGCACGCCGGTGTCACCGGCCTCGTGCTGACGAAGCTCGACGGCTCGGCGAAGGGCGGCTTCGTCCTCGCCGTGCAGGAGAAGACGGGGCTGCCGATCAAGCTCGTGGGCCAGGGGGAGGGCATCGGCGATCTCACCGGCTTCACGCCGCACGTCTTCGCGCAGCAGCTCGTCGGCTGACGGCCGGCATGGTCTCCCGCGCCCAGATCGGATTCCGCTCCGAGCGGGGGCCGATCCTGCTCGCCCTCATGCTGTCCACCGGGCTCATCGCGATCGATGCGACGATCCTTGCGACGGCGGTGCAGAGCATCGTGGCGGATCTCGGCGGGTTCTCCCAGTTCCCCTGGCTCTTCTCCGTGTACCTGCTCGCGCAGGCCGTCTCCGTGCCCGTGTACGCGAAGCTCGCCGACATGTTCGGCCGCAAGCCGATCCTGCTGCTCGGGATCGCGCTCTTCCTGATCGGCTCGATCGCCTGCGGCCTGGCGTGGAGCATGCCGGCGCTCGTGGCGTTCCGCGCGCTCCAGGGGCTGGGCGCCGGGGCGGTGGCGCCGATGGCGCAGACCGTCGTCGGAGACATCTACACGCTCGAGGAGCGGGCCAAGGTGCAGGGCTACATCGCCTCAGTCTGGGCGATCGCCTCGGTCGCCGGACCCGCGCTCGGCGGCGTCTTCTCGCAGTTCGTCTCGTGGCGCTGGATCTTCCTCGTGAACATCCCGCTGTGCCTGCTCGCGGGCCTGCTGATCCTGCGCGACTACCGCGAGCGCCTGGAGCGCAGCGAACGGCGCGTGGACGTCCTGGGCGCCGTCGTGCTCACGGCGGGGCTCGTCGCGGTCATCCTCGCCGTCATCGAGGGGGGTCATGCGTGGGCCTGGCTCTCCCCGCAGAGCCTGGGGCTCGCCGCCTTCGGGATCGCGGCGCTCGCGGCCTTCGTGGTGCTGAGCCGACGAGCCGAGGAGCCGATCCTCGACCTCGCGCTGCTCCGGCCGGCCGTGGTGTGGGTGCCCACCTGCATCTCCGCGTGCGTCGGCGCGCTGCTCACCGGCATCACCGCCTTCGCCCCGAGCTATCTGGAACGCGCCGCCGGAGCGACCCCGCTCGTCGCGGGGTTCGCCGTCGCGGCCTGCTCGCTCGGCTGGCCGCTCGCGGCCTCCACGGCCGGCAGGATCTACCTGCGCTGGGGCTTCCGGCGCACCGCCCTCATCGGGAGCGCGATCGCGACGGCCGGGGCCGTCGGGCTCCTCGCGGTGGTCTGGCGGCCCGACCCCGTGACCATCGGCCTGTGCGCCTTCGGCATCGGATTCGGCCTCGGATGGACGGCGACGCCGACGCTCATCGCCGCACAGGCCTCGGTGTCCTGGAGCTCCCGCGGCGCCGTCACCGGACTGAACGTCTTCGCGCGCACCGCGGGCGGGGCTCTCGGCGTGGCGATCTACGGTGCGATCTCGAACACCGTCCTGGCGGCGGGACGGGGCGAGACCGACCCCGCGACTGTGATCTCCGCAACGAGCTGGGTGTTCGGCGGCGCGGCGGCGACGGCCGCGATCATGCTCGTCGCCGCGGCGGCCATGCCGCGGCCCGCGGCCTCGGGCTGACCCCGCGGCTCAGAACGGGTAGCCGTACCGGGCGAGGAAGACCGCCGCGGAGACGATGGCGTAGACGAGGAAGGTCGCCGCGATCCACGCGCACGCCCAACGGCTCGTCGCGAAGTCGGAGCGGGCGAGTGCCGGCCGCATCGCGAGCAGCCCCGTGAGCTGCACCGCGGTGAGCGCCAGGTAGGACCAGTCGCCGAAGACCCAGGCGAGGGGGAGGAAGTGCAGGGACACGCAGAGACCGATCCACCAGCCGTACCATCGCGTCTGCCCGCGTCGAGCGAGCACGATGCATCCGGCGCCGATCACCACGGCCTCCGCGACGACGATGACGCCGAAGACCCAATATTGCCCCTCGAGCGCACTGGCAGTGCCCCAGTTGCGCCACACCAGGATCCCGAAGGCGCAGGACAGCAGGAATCCGAGCACGGAGCCCGCCCCGAGCAGCGCTCGGTCCTTCGGGCGGGGATCCTCCTGCGACCATCCGAACCATCCCGCGGCCATGAGGGCGAGCCACGCGATCGCGAAGGCCTGGTCCCTGAGGAACTCGGTGATCATCTGGCCCCTTTCCGTTGCGGCCACCCTAGCGGCTCGACCGGGGACGACGTCGGACCCGCCGCGCCGCTGACCCCCGGGGCGGGGTCCCCGCGGGTTCGCGGCGCGGCGGGCGCGGTCCCGGCGTTCGCGAGGCGGCGTTCTAGGGTGGAGGCATGTCCGATCGACCCGCGCCTCGCCGCCTCGCCGCCGTCGCCCTGACCGTCGCCTTTCTGCTTTCGGGGACGGTGCCGGCCGTCGCCGTCGATGCGAACGGGTACCCGAGCTGGGACGAGGTCAGGGCCGCGCAGGCGTCCGAGTCGGCCGCCGAGGCGGAGTACGGTCGGCTCGAGTCGGCGCTGTCCCGGGCTCGGACGGAGGCCGAATCCGCGGCGACGGAGGCGGAAGCGGCGACCGCGGCCGCCGGCGAGGCCGAGCGGGCGCTGCGTGCGGCCTCCGACCGCGAGATCGCGCTCAAGGATCGCGCCGCGCGGGCCGAGGCGGATCTCGAGGAGCACGGCGACGCACTCGGGCGGATGGCGTCCTGGCTCTACATCAACGGGACCGGTCTCGCGAGCACGAGCGAGCTCGCGGCCTCCGAGAACCCCGAGGAGTTCATGGGGAAGCTCAGCACGGCGACGCAGGTCTCCGGCACCTGGAGCAGTCTCGCCGCGCGGGCCGAGGAGGAGCTGAACACCGCGTCCTCCCTCGAGGAGCAGGCGGCCGCCGCCCAGGAGGAGCGCGCACGGCTCGCGGCCGCCGCCGAGGAGGCGGCCGCCGACGCGACCGCGTCGCAGCGGCTCGCCGAGGCAGCGGTGGCGACGGCGCTCGACCGCAGCGATACCGTCTACGCCCAGCTCGCGGCGCTGCGGGGCACCAGTTCCGACGTCGAACGCCGGTACCAGATCGGCCAGCAGGTCGCCGCCCAGCAGGAGGCGGAGGCGCGCGAGCGGGAGGAGGCCGCGCGCCGCGCACGCGAGAGCGGTGAGAGCGGAGGCTCAGGCGGCGGAGGCGGTGGCGGAGGCGGTTCGACGGGGGTCGACCCTGCGGGAGCGCAGGCCTATGCGCGCTCCGTGCTCGGCGCGTACGGCTGGGGCGACGAGCAGTTCTCCTGCCTGGTCGCGCTCTGGAACGGCGAGTCCGGCTGGCGTGCCGATGCGCTCAATCCCTCGAGCGGCGCCTACGGGATCCCGCAGTCGCTGCCGGCCGAGAAGATGGCCGTCGCGGGCGCCGACTGGCGCACGAACGGGAACACCCAGGTCGACTGGGGTCTCGCGTACATCCAGGCCGCCTACGGAAGCCCCTGCGACGCCTGGGGCAGCTGGCAGTCCCGCGACCCGCACTGGTACTGAAGCGCGCCGGGCGATCAACTAGAATCGTCCCATCATGGCTACTTTCGGGAACCTCTCCGCTCGACTGACCGAGACCTTCAAGAATCTGCGCGCGAAGGGCAAGCTGTCGGCCTCCGACGTCGACAGCACCGTTCGCGAGATCCGGCGCGCGCTGCTCGAGGCCGACGTCGCGCTCGACGTGGTCAAGGAGTTCACGGGGAGGGTCCGCGAGCGCGCGCTCGGGGACGAGGTGAACCAGGCGCTCAACCCGGCGCAGCAGGTCGTGCAGATCGTCAACGAGGAGCTCGTGGGCATCCTCGGCGGCGAGCAGCGCCGTCTGCAGTTCGCCAAGAACCCGCCGACCATCATCATGCTGGCCGGCCTGCAGGGCGCGGGGAAGACCACGCTCGCGGGCAAGCTCGCGAAGTGGCTGAAGGATCAGGGCCACACGCCGCTCCTCGTCGCGTGCGATCTGCAGCGCCCCAACGCTGTCACCCAGCTCGGTGTCGTCGCCGAGCAGGCGGGGGCGGCGATCTTCGCGCCCGAGCCGGGCAACGGCGTCGGCGATCCCGTGCAGGTCGCGCGGAACGGCGTCGCGGAGGCCCGAGCGAAGCAGTACGACTTCGTGATCGTCGACACCGCCGGCCGCCTCGGCGTCGACGAGGAGCTCATGCGCCAGGCCGCGGACATCCGCCGCGCCGTCGACCCGGACGAGGTGCTCTTCGTCATCGACGCGATGATCGGTCAGGACGCGGTCGCGACGGCGCAGGCCTTCCAGGAGGGCGTGGACTTCACCGGCGTCGTGCTCACGAAGCTCGACGGCGACGCCCGCGGCGGCGCCGCCCTCTCGATCCGGAGCGTGACCGGTCGCCCGATCCTCTTCGCCTCGACGGGCGAGGGCCTCGGCGACTTCGAACCGTTCCACCCCGACCGGATGGCGAGCCGGATCCTCGATCTCGGCGACATCCTCACCCTGATCGAGCAGGCCCAGCAGGCCTTCGACGAGGACGAGGCGCGCAAGGTCGCCGAGAAGATCGCGAAGGACGCCTTCACGCTCGACGACTTCCTCGGGCAGATGCAGCAGTTGCGCAAGGCCGGCTCGCTGAAGAAGATGATGGGCATGCTCCCCGGCATGGGGAAGATGCAGGCGCAGCTCGACGGCTTCGACGAGCGGGAGATCGTCCGCACCGAGGCGATCATCCAGTCGATGACGAAGGCGGAGCGCGACAACCCGAAGATCCTCAACGGCTCCCGCCGGCTGCGCATCGCGAAGGGGTCCGGCATGACCGTGACCGACGTGAACTCCCTCGTGCAGCGCTTCGAGCAGGCCGCGAAGATGATGAAGACGGTCGCGCGCGGCGGCGTGCCGCAGATCCCCGGCATGGGCGCCGTGCCGGGGATGGGGGGGCACGGCGGCAAGAAGAAGGCCCAGGCCAAGGGCAAGGGGCGCAAGCAGTCGGGGAACCCGGCCAAGCGCGCCCAGCAGGCGGCCGGCGCACCGGCGACCCCGGCCGCATCGCCCGGGGGCTCGGGCTTCGGCCTCGGCGGGGGAGCGGCCGCGCAGCCGAGCGAGGCCGATCTCGCCAAGCTGCAGCAGATGCTCGGCAAGGGGCTGCGCTAGGCGCCCCGCGCCCGGCGCGTATCGGCATCGTCGAGCGATGGCGGTCTCCCAGCCCGATCGCCGCATGCGCGATCGTTCCGGTGCCGATGCGCGGCTCGCGCTGTTCCGCTCCGAGTGGCCGACGCGCATCGCCTGGCGCGAGGTGCGCGAGGCGGAGCCCCGGGTGTTCCGCTCGGCGGTCGGCGGAGCGCTGCTGCTGGTCCCGGCCGTTCTCGCGACGCTCCTCGTCTCGGCGGTGAGCCTCGAGGTGCCGTTCGCGGTGCCCCTCCCCGGGTGGATCGACGGGATCCGCGGCTTGCTCATGGTCGCATGCTTCTGGGGTGCCCTCATGCTCTGGATCTGGAGCTGGGCGCTGCTGTCGCAGCCGTCGGACACGCGCCGGGAGCTCGCGTTCCGGCGCTTCGCCGAGCACCGGGGGCTCGGCTTCGCGCCCTTCGGCGCCATGCCCGAGCGGCTCGGAATCCTCTTCGCCGAGGGCGAGGTCGCCCCGGCCCGGACGCGGGCGCTCCGGGAGCGCCGGCGCCGCGACCCCGCCGGTGCTCCGCTCTACAACGCCCGGTACGCGCTCTCCGACCACGCCTCGTCCCCGAACCCCGCGGATCCGGAGCTGCAGCTCGCAATCGCCGGGTACACCGGCGGCAAGAACGATCCGAAGGGACCGCGGCCCGCATTCCGCTTCCTCTCCCTGAGTCTGCCCCGCGTGCTGCCGCACCTCATGATCGATGCGCGCCGGGGCGGGACGCTGCGGGCCCTGCTCCCCGGGGTGCAGCGGATCTCGCTCGAGGGGGACTTCGACCGGCACTTCTCCGTCTACGCGCCGAACGGCTACGCGCGCGACGCGCTCGAGCTGCTCACCCCCGACGTGATGGTCTGCCTGCTCGACCACGGCCGGCGCTGGGACATCGAAGTGGTCGAGGATCGCCTCATCGTCGCCTCGCCGCGGCTGCACCGGCGCAGCGATCGAGCGGAGACGACGGCGCTGCTGCGCTTCGCGGAGCTCATCGGCGCGGAACTCGGCCACCAGGCCGTCCACTACACCGATCCGCGCTCCTCGCGGCCCCGCTCGCAGGTGGCCGACGCCGGTCGTCGTCTGCGTCGCCGGAGCGCCGCATGGGCCACCGCAGCGTTCGCGGTCGCGGTGGCGGCGATGCTCGCGTTCCCGCACGTGCTCGGCTGGTTCCTCGACGCCCGATGACGCCGTCCCGGCGCACCGGACGGATCTCCGGACGTCGCGCGCGCTACAGTGGCGTGCGAACCCCGCGACGGAAGGAGCACTGATGCACGCGGACGACGGGTACTTCATCGGCTCGGACATCTTCGCGCGCGACATCTGGACGGAGGTGCCGCTCGACTGGGAGGATCCCGACGGGGAGACCATCCGGGTGTTCGCCCGCGAGCTCGTCGCCGCGGAGCGTCGCACGGAGGAGCTTCCGCTGCTCGTGCACCTCCAGGGCGGCCCGGGTGGCAAGGGCACGCGGCCCCTCGGGCGCAGCGGCTGGCTCGACGCCGCGCTCCGGCGCTTCCGCCTGGTGATCCCCGACCAGCGGGGCACGGGGCGCTCGACACCGCTCTCGGGGCGCGATTTCGCGACCCTGCCCGCCGAGGAGGCCGCCCGGAGGCTCGCCCTGCACCGCGCCGATGCGATCGTCCGCGACCTGGAGGCGATCCGGGCGCGCCACTACGGCGGCCGGCAGTGGTGGACGATCGGGCAGAGCTACGGAGGCTTCCTCACGCTCCACTACCTCTCGGTCGCACCCGAGGCGATCGTGGCATCCGCGGTGACCGGCGGCCTCATCGGCCTCGAGGCCGACGCGTCCGAGGTGTACCGCCGCACCTTCCCGCGCATGCTCGCCAAGAACCGGGCGTTCCGCGCCCACGCCCCGCACCTCGCGGATCGCGTCGCCCGCATCGCGGATCTGCTCGCCGCTGAGGATGTGCGCCTTCCCGACGGCGATCGCCTCACCGTGCGCCGGTTCCAGACCCTCGGCTTCGGCTTCGGCATGTCCCCGGGGTACGACCGGGTGCACTGGACGCTCGACGAGGCCTTCGCGGACGCCGCCGAAACCCGGCTCTCCGACACCTTCCTCGAGACCGTCGGAGAAACCACCGGCTTCGCGACGGGCCCGCTCTACGCCGCGCTCCAGGAGAGCATCTACGGTCCGGGCCCCGCCGCGTGGGCGGCGGAGGCCGAACGGGCGACGCACCCGGAGTTCGCCGAGGACGCGCGGCCGCTGCACTTCACCGGCGAGGCCGTGTTCCCCTGGATGTTCGCGGAGATCCGCGCGCTCCGCGGGTTCCGGGCCGGGGTCGAACTGCTCGCGGAGCGCGAATGGCCGATCGCGCTCTACGACCCCGAGCGGCTGGCGCGGAACGAGGTCCCCGTCGAGGCGGCCGTCTACCTCGACGACATGTACGTGGACGCGGGGCTCTCCCTCGAGACCGCGGAGCGCGTCGCCGGGCTGCACGCCTGGGTGACGAACGCCTACGAGCACGACGGCGTGCACCAGGAGGGCGTGGCCGAGCGGCTGTTCGCCTCCCTCGAGCGCCGCGTCGGGGGCACCCCGGGCGCACGGTGACGGCTTCGCGTCGGGCGGATCGCAAAAAGTCCTGATCCTGACAAAAATTGCAATCTCACTCGCGATATGGCAGGATGGACCCGTTCACGCAGTTCGCGTGCCCACGCTTCCGCGCCCGCCCACGGCGATGGCGCGGCGTCGTTCATTGATCCAAGGAGTATCCCCATGGCCGTCAAGATCCGCCTCAAGCGCCTCGGCAAGATCCGCGCCCCCTATTACCGCATCGTCGTCGCCGACTCGCGCACCAAGCGCGACGGCCGCGTGATCGAGGAGATCGGCAAGTACCACCCGACCGAGAACCCCTCCTTCATCGAGGTCGACTCCGACCGCGCGCAGTACTGGCTGAGCGTCGGCGCGCAGCCGACCGAGCAGGTCGCCGCGATCCTGAAGCTCTCGGGCGACTGGGGCAAGTTCACCGGCGAGGGCGAGACCGAGTCGCGCATCCTCGCGCCCGAGGCGAAGCCCGTCTTCGAGGCCGATGCCGCGAAGAAGCCCGTGCTGCGCCCGAAGTCGGAGAAGCCCGCCAAGGCGGAGGCCCCCGCCGAGGACGCCGCGGCTGAGACGACCGAGGACTAATCCTCTTGGCTGAGCAGGCGTTGGCCGAGGCGCTCGACCATCTCGTGCGCGGCATCGTCGACCATCCCGATGAGGTGCGCGTCGACGCGCGCGACACCGGCCGCGGCGAGGTGCTCGAGGTGCGGGTGAACCCGAGCGATCTCGGGCGCGTCATCGGGCGCGGCGGCCGCACGGCGTCGTCTCTGCGCACGGTCGTGTCCGCACTCGCGGCGCACGGTCGCGTGCGGGTCGACGTCGTCGACACCGATGCGACGGCGTCCGGGAGCGGCGCCTGATGGCCGACGCCCCCGGGCGCCCGCGAGCTCCCCGTCCCGCTAGCGGGGCGGGGAGTTTGCGCGTCGGGCGCCTCACCAAGCCGCACGGCCTCAAGGGCGGGGTGAAGCTCGAGCTGTTCACGGACAACCCCGAGCTGCGCTTCGTCCCCGGCGCCGTCTTCCACCTGCAGGTTCCGGAGGACTCCGAGTGGTTCGGCCGCACGATCACGATGCGGGAGCTGCGCTGGTTCAACGAGTCCCCGGTCGGCTTCTTCGCCGAGCTCCCCGATCGCACCGCGGCGGAGAGCATCGTGCGCGCGATCCTGTGGATCGACGAGCGCGCGGTCGAGGCGGGCGCGGAGGAGAACGCCTGGTACGACCATCAGCTCGTGGGGCTGGACGTGCTGCGCGCCGATGCCGCCGACGGCGCGGTGCTCGGCACCGTCGCAGAGGTACAGCACTTCCCGGCCCAGGATCTGCTCGCGGTCACGACGGCGGGGGGCACCGTGCTCGTGCCCTTCGTCGAGGCGATCGTGCCGCACGTCGATCTCGAGGCGGGCCGCGTGCTCGTCACCCCGCCCGCCGGGCTCTTCGAGGAGAGCCCGGGCGCGGAGAGCTCCGATGCGGAGAGCCGCGATGCGGAGCGCCGTCCGGGACCGGACGGCCCGGAACGGGCGGACGACTGATGCGGATCGACGTCGTCACGATCTTCCCCGGCTACTTCGACGCGCTCGAGCTCTCCCTGCTCGGCAAGGCGCGGCGCCGCGGTCTCATCGACGTGCGCGTGCACGATCTCCGGGACTCGGCGCACGACAAGCACCGCACGGTCGACGACACGCCGTCCGGCGGCGGCGCCGGCATGGTGATGACGCCGGAGCCCTGGGGGGAGGCACTCGACGCGATCCTCGCCGAGGGCGCGGAAGCCGATCGGCCGGCCGGGGAACCGGAACCGCTGCTGCTCTTCCCCTCCCCGGCGGGGGAGGTCTTCACCCAGCGCATGGCCCGCGAACTCGCCGAGGAGCGCCACCTGGTGTTCGGCTGCGGCCGTTACGAGGGGATCGACCAACGGGTCTTCGACGAGTACGCGGAGCGCGGCCGGGTGCGGCTCGTGAGCATCGGCGACTACGTGCTCAACGGCGGCGAGGTCGCCGCGATCGCCATGATCGAGGCGATCGGCCGCCTCGTACCCGGCGTCGTCGGCAACCCGGACAGCCTCGTGGAGGAGTCCCATGAGGCGGACGGGCTGCTCGAGTACCCGAGCTACACGAAGCCCGCGGTTTGGCGGGGCCGGGAGGTCCCGCCGGTGCTGCTGAGCGGCGATCACGCCGCCGTGGAGGCCTGGCGCCGCGAGCAGCGCATCGAGCGCACGAGGCGCGTCCGGCCCGAACTGCTGCCGCGCGAGCTGCGCGGCGGTGCGCCCGGCCGGCACGCGGCCGACTGACCGCCGACGGCCCTCCGCGCCGCTAGGCTGGGGGCATGCGCGATCTCGTTTCCACCGTCATCGGCAAGACCGTGCGGCAGGCGGCGAAGCTCCGCGGCGGCGGGGGATCCGCGCTGCCCGGTCTCGTCGTCGAGAAGATCGACCCGGGGTACCTCGCCCGTGTGCTCGGCCGTCTGCCGCACGGCGTCGTCGTCGTGAGCGGCACGAACGGGAAGACGACCACGACGAAGATGATCGTCGAGATCCTCGAGGACCTGGGTTTCTCCGTCTTCACGAACCGCACGGGGTCGAACTTCTCCCGCGGGGTCGTCGCCGCCGCGGTGCAGGAGGCCTCGCCGCGCGGCAGACTCGACGCCGACCTGGCCGTCCTGGAGCTGGACGAGGCGCACGCCATGTACTTCATCGACCGCGTGCGCCCCGACACGACGCTGCTGCTGAACGTGCTGCGGGACCAGCTCGACCGCTTCGGCGAGATCGACGCGACGGCGCGGCTGCTGCAGCGGATCGCCGACGCGACAACGGGAGAGCTCGTGGTGAACCTCGAGGATCCGCTCGTCGCAGCCATCGGCGAGCGCACCCGGGAGCGGGCCGGCGCCGGCGGAGCGCCCCGCGTGCGCGGCTTCGGGCTCTCGGCCGAGCTCCGCGCCCTCTTCCCGAGCGACGATGCGTTCCACGGCGGGGCGGGCGGAGCGATGGCTCCGCCCGACGCGGCGAGCGACGGCGAGGCCGCTCCGCCGGCGGACGTGATCCTGCGCTCCGTCGGCGACCACGAGGCGGCGTTCGCGATCGACGGCGAGGAGCACCGCACGTCGTTGCAGCTCGAGGGACTCTACAACACCTTCAACGCCGCGGCCGCGCTCGCGACCGTCCGCGCCGTGCTCGAGGCCCCCCAGGGGGTCGCGGCGGGCTCCGACCCGCGCGACGGCGCCGGGACCGCCAGACTCGTGACCGCGCTCTCCCAGGTGCGTCCCGCATTCGGGCGCGGCGAGAGGATCGAGCTCGACGGCCGCGCGCTCGAGCTCGTGCTCGTGAAGAACCCGGCAGGCTTCCGCCTCGCGCTCGCCTCCTTCGACCCCGCGGGCGTCGACACGATGATCGCGATCAACGACCAGTACGCCGACGGACGCGACATGTCCTGGCTCTGGGACGTGGACTTCGGCAGCCTCGCAGCGGAGGGCGTCGCCGTGGTCGGCGGCGCGCGCGCCTGGGACATGGCGCTGCGGCTCGAGCACGACGACGTCGAGCACGGCGCCGTCGAGGAGGAGCTCGGACGCGCGCTCGGCGTCTTCCGCGCGGCGACGGCGGAGGCGGGGAGGCCGCGCCGCATCTACTGCACCTACACGGCGATGCTCGAGCTGCGGCGCGCGCTCGCCGAGCTGACGGACGTGGAGGACATCTGGTGAACGGGACGACGCCGCACGACGACGCGGCTCCGGAGCTGACCATCGTGTCGCTGTACCCGCGCGACATGAACATCTACGGGGACCGCGGCAATGTGCTCGCCCTGGCGCGCCGCGCGCGGGCGCACGGCTTCGCGCCCGAGGTCGTCGAGGTGAACCCCGGCGATCCGCTCCCCGGGAGGATCGACATCGCGATCGGCGGCGGGGGGCAGGACTCGGGCCAGGGGCGCGTCGCGCTCGACCTCGCGGCCCGGGCGGCGGAGATCCGGGCGCTCGCGGACGACGGCACGCCGATGCTCATGATCTGCGGCCTCTATCAGCTCTTCGGCCACCGCTTCGTCACCTATACGGGCGAGGAGCTCGTCGGCATCGGCGTGCTCGACGTCGAGACCCGGGGCGGCGATGAGCGCATGATCGGCAACATCGTGCTCGAGAGCGAGGAGTTCGGGCAGATCATCGGCTACGAGAACCACAGCGGTCACACCCGCCTCGGCCCGGGCTCCCGCCCGCTCGGAGCGGTCGTGCAGGGCGCGGGCAACAATCCCGACGATGGCACGGAGGGCGCGCGCACGGGGAACGTGATCGGGAGCTACCTCCACGGTTCGCTGCTGCCGAAGAACCCGGCCATCAGCGACTTCCTCATCGGCGAGGCCGCGCGGCGCCGCTACGGGGGCTTCGAACCGCGCGCCGCGATCGACGAGACGACGGTGCGGGCGCGGGAGAGCGCGAAGCAGCGCCCCCGATAGCGTCGCGCGCCGCGGCGAGGGGTCCGCCCGGAATTTTTTACATGCAAAGGAATATATCTCCGCACGCCTCGGTTGATCTTCGGTGAGGCCGCGGAACGCGCGGTGTCGCACGACAGAAAGGCAGCACATGTCCATCACCGCAGACCAGATCCCCGGGTACCGCGTCGGCACCTGGACCATCGATCCCACCCACTCCGAGGTCGGCTTCTCGGTGCGCCACCTCGCCATCAGCAAGGTCAAGGGCAAGTTCGAGCAGTTCGACGCGACGTTCACCACGGCGGAGAACCCGCTGGAGTCCTCGGTGACCGCGAGCGCCGAGGTGGCCTCCGTGAACACGAACCAGAAGGACCGCGACGGGCACCTGCGCACGGGCGACTTCTTCGCCGCCGAGGAGTTCCCCCAGCTCACCTTCGTGTCGACGGGGGCGCGCGAGGACGCCGGCAAGCTCCTCGTCGACGGCGATCTCACGCTGCGCGGCGTCACCAAGCCGGTCACCTTCGACTTCGAGTTCGGCGGTTTCGGCGAGGACGCCTACGGCAACTACAAGGCGGGCTTCACGGCGACGACGGTCGTCAAGCGAGAGGACTTCGGCCTCACCTGGAACGCTCCGCTCGAGAAGGGCGGCGTGCTCCTCGGCTCCGACGTCACCATCACCCTCGACGTCCAGGCCGCGCTCCAGCAGTAGTCCGCGCCGCGCGTTCCCGGAGCCGTCGACCCCGCCCGCGCGGGTCGGCGGCTCTGTGCGCGGTCGTCCCGGAACTCGCGGGACTCGTCGCCCCCGATCCCGCGCGGCACCCGCGCCCGCGGCCCCGGGCCGTGCGGCTACTCGAGCTCGCCGGTGATGCGCCCGCGCACGCGGCGCAGATCCTCCATCAGCGAGCCGATGAGCACCCAGTAGCGCGGATTGGGCTGCGGGATCGCGAACGGCCGGGTGAGCGCGGGCGGATCGGGCTCCCCGGAGCCGGACTCCGGGGCGACGAGCCGCTCGAGGTCGTGCGCCGCGCGGCGCATCTCCTCGGCCATCCCGGCCACGGCCGGGTCCTCGACGAGGTCGGGGGCATAGTTGTCCGCGAGCGCGCGCGCCATGCCGACGACCTGCGTCACGATCCGCTGCAGGCGCTGGAACTGCTCGTCGTCCTCGGCGAGCCCCTCCCGGTAGCGCCGGCTCCGCGGATTGAAGCGCAAGCTCTCGCGCGCCTGCCGCAGCAGCGCATGGACCCGTGAGCGCTCCTCCTGCAGCCCGCGGGCCTGGGCGAGCATCTCGGCGAGCCAGGCGTTCGCGCGCGGCTCCTCGAGCGTCTCCGCCAGGCGTCGCAGCACGGCCGCCGCGTGCTCGGTCAGCTCCACGATCGCGAGGTGCACGGAGGAGGTGCGCACCGGGGCGACGACGAGCGCGTTCACCGCAACGCCGATGGCCGCGCCGATGGCGGTCTCCACGAGCCGTTCGGCTCCGTAGTGCAGTTCGAGACCGCCGAGCGCGATCATGAGCAGCGCGCTGATCGCGGTCTGATTCGCCGCGGAGGGCGTCATCCGCAGCAGCCAGCCGACCCCCATCGCCACGACGATGGCGGCGATGAACAGCCACGACTGCGGGCCGAAGAGGGCACCCGCCCCGAGCGCGACGGAGACCCCGACGAGCACGCCGAGCACCCGCTCGAGGCCGCGGGTCAACGACTGGTCGACGTTCTCCTGCATGACGATGAGGGCGGCGATCGCTCCGAAGATCGGCAGCTGGGACGGGAAGATCGCGAGGCAGACGAACCAGGTCAGGATCGCGGCGGCCGCGCCCTTGGCGAGCTGCAGCCAGGCCGGCCGCACCTGCACGGTGAGCCGGCCGGTGAGATCGCGCTCGAAACGCCGCCACGGCCGCGTCCGAGGCCCGGTCACAGCAGCCCCAGCTTGCGCAGCTCCTCGCGCAGCGTCGCGCCGTCGGGGCCGTACACCCACGGCACGCCGCTCGTGGTGCGGTGCAGATGCGCCTTCGAACGCCCGCCCGCCAGCACGGCCTCGCCGACGGAGAGCTGCCTGATGAGCACGGCGGCCACGTTCTCGGGGTGCGCCGTCGCGAACTCGTGGTAGAGCGCCTCGTCGTGCTGCCCGTCATCGCCGATGAGCACCCAGCGCACTTCGGGGAACTCCTGCGCGAGACGGCGCAGCTCCCGCCGCTTGTGCTCGCGCCCGCTCCGGAACCAGCGATCGTGCGTCGGGCCCCAATCGGTGAGGAGGAGCGGACCCATCGGGTAGAGGTTGCGTGCGAGGAAGCGGCTGAGCGCGGGCGCGGCGTTCCAGGCGCCGGTCGAGAGATACACCACCGGGGAGCCGGGATGACCGGCCACGAGATGGTCGAGCATCACCGCCATGCCCGGCGTCGCCGAACGGGCGTGCTCGTCGAGGACGAAGCTGTTCCACGCGGCGACGAACGGCCGCGGCAGGGCGGTGATGAGGATGGTGTCGTCGATGTCGGAGATGACGCCGAAGCGCGCCGCGGGGTCGACGACGGTCACGGGCGCGTCGGCCGCCTCGCTGCCGCCGGCCTGCAGCGTTACCGTGTGCCAGCCGGGCGTGAGCGACACGGGCACGATGGCGTCGATGACGCCGCCGCGATCCGTGACGACCTCGGTGACGTGCTCGCCGTCGATGGAGACCCGGACGGTCTCGTGCGGCACGGAGAGGCTCGTGAAGGTCCGCCAGCCGCGCACTCGGGAGACGGCCGCGACGTCGGGTCGGAAGCGCGTGTGCTCCCGACTCTCGGGGCGCAGATAGAGCACCCGGCCGAGGACGCGCACCCATTCGGTGCTGCCGTAGCCGATGTAGGGGATCACCGAGGGCGTCTTGCCGCGGCTGACGGCTCGGCGCGAACGGCGGACGTGGATCCAGTCCTCCAGGCGGGCCGCGAAGCGCGGTCGATCGTCGGGCCTGGGGTTCGTGGTCACCGGACCAGTCTAGGCGTCGGGGCCGACCGGCTCCTGCGCCGCGCGGCCCTCCTGCTCCTCGGCGATCCGCATATGCCGCTGCTCCCGGCGCAGGAACGCCCGCTTCGCGCCCCAGAGTGCGAGGACGACGAGGAGCGCCGCGCCCGCGAAGATGAATCCCGCGCCCTTCACCGTGCCGGCGAGCTGCGCGTAGCCTGCGGCCGCACCGGCGCCGAGTGACACGACGATGAGGGCCCAGACGACGCTCGCCGCGGCGGTGCAGGCGAGGAATTTCCGATAGCGCATGCCCGCCATGCCCGCGGTGAGCGGCACGAGGGAGTGGAGCACCGGGAGGAAGCGGGAGAGGAAGACGGCCGCGCCGCCTCGCTCGCCCAGGTAGTGCTCGGCGACGCGCCAGTTCCGCTCGCCGAGCCTCCGGCCCGCGCGACTCGCGCGCAGGCGCGGACCCGCCCATCTGCCGAGGAGGAAGCCGAGGCTCTCGCCCGCGACGGCGCCGAGTACGAGCGCGACGACGAGCCAGCAGAACTCCGCGGGGGAGTCGACCCCGATCGCGGCGACGAGCGCGATTGTGTCTCCCGGGATCACGAGCCCGACGAACACGGAGGTCTCCAGCAGCATGCCGAACCCCGCGATGAGCGTGCGCAGCGCGGGGTCGAGGGCCTGGATCGCCTCGATCGCCGCCTGCAGGAGTTCGGTCACGGAGCCGAGTGTAACGGGCCGTCCCGGAGAGCCCGGTGCGATGTCACTCGACGCCGAGAGAAACCTCACTCGGCATCGAGGGAAATATCGCTCGACGTCGAAGCGAATTCGCAGGAGATTCACAGAATTGCTAGAATCGTGACAGTCGGCCACCGGCCGATGGCTCCGACGGGAACGACATCCCGTGACGGATCTCACTAAGGGAGTGCGCGTCCCTGAGTGGGTGCGCTCCCCGTGCTCTGGAGCGATACATGAACGAAATGTTCGACGCGTTGACGCTCGCCCGCTGGCAGTTCGGGCTCACGACGCTGTACCACTTCATCTTCGTGCCCCTGACGATCGGCATGGCGCTGCTCGTCGCGATCCTGCAGACGCTGTGGGTGCGCACGGACCAGGTGAAGTACCTCAGGCTGACGAAACTGTTCGGGCGGATCTTCCTCATCAACTTCGCGATGGGCGTGGTCACGGGCATCGTGCAGGAGTTCCAGTTCGGCATGAACTGGTCGAACTACTCCCGCTTCGTCGGAGACATCTTCGGTGCGCCGCTCGCCATGGAGGGGCTCATCGCCTTCTTCTTCGAGGCCACCTTCATCGGGCTGTGGATCTTCGGCTGGGGCAAGCTCCCGAAGGCCGTCCACGCGGCCACGATCTGGTGCGTGTGGATCGGCACCGTGCTCTCGGCCTACTTCATCCTCGCGGCGAACGCGTTCATGCAGAACCCCGTCGGGTACGAGCTGAACGCGGAGCGCGGTAGGGCCGAGCTCGCCGACATCGGTGCGGTGCTCGCCAATCCCGTCGCGGTCACGCAGTTCCCCCACACGATCTTCGCCGCGGTGATGTTCGCCGGCGTCGTCATGGTCGCCGTGGCCGCGTGGCACCTGCAGCGCCGGCAGTACGTCGACGAGATGCGCACCGCGCTCCGCTTCGGCGCCTGGACGAACATCCTCGGCTTCGCCGGCGCCGGGCTTACCGGGCACTCGCTCGGGATGGTGATGACCGAGACGCAGCCGATGAAGATGGCCGCGGCGGAGGCGCTCTACGAGAACGCCTCCGGCGCCGACGCCTCGTTCTCCGTCTTCAGCCTGGGCACGCCCGACGGCGCCCACGAGATCTTCTCGATCCGCATCCCGTATCTGCTCTCCTTCCTCTCCAACGGCACCTTCGACGGCAGCGTCGAGGGCATCCGCGACCTTCAAGCCGAATACACCGAGCTCTACTGCGGCGGCGGCGATGCGCTCCTCACGTGCCCGAGCGACGGCCAGTTCGCGCCGATCATCTGGGTGACCTACTGGGCGTTCCGCTGGATGATCGGCCTCGGCGCGATCGCGGCGCTCGTCTCGGCGGTCGGCCTGTGGATCACCCGCAAGCACATCGAGCGCCCGAAGTGGGTCTGGAAGGTGGCCATCTGGACGGCCCCGATTCCGATGCTCGCCTCGCTCGTGGGCTGGGTGTTCACCGAGATGGGCCGTCAGCCCTGGATCGTGTTCGGCGTGATGACCACCGAGCAGGCGGTCTCTCCCGGCGTGCCCGGCTGGGCCGTGCTCGTCTCGCTGATCGTCTTCACGGTCGTCTACGGCGCCCTCGCGGTCGTCGAGTTCACACTCATCACCCGGGCCGCCAAGGAGGGGCCGCCGGAGATCGCGGAGGATGCGAACGGCGAGCCCGACCAGGCGCAGCTCGGCACGGTCTACTAGGAGGCGCGGACATGGAACTCACCACCGTCTGGTTCATCATCGTCGGGGTCTTCCTCATCGGGTACTTCGTGCTCGACGGCTTCGATTTCGGCGTCGGCATGTCGCTGCCCTTCCTCGGCAGGGACGACACCGACCGCCGCCTCGTCATCAACACGATCGGTCCCGTCTGGGACCTCAACGAGACCTGGCTCATCGTCGCGGGGGCCGCGCTCTTCGCCGCCTTCCCCGAGTGGTACGCGACGATGTTCTCCGGCTTCTACCTCGCGCTGCTGCTCATCCTCGTCGCGCTGATCCTGCGCGGAGTCTCCTTCGAGTACCGGCACCAGGGGAAGGGCCGCCGGTGGACGCGGTGGTTCGACCAGTTCATCTTCTGGGGCTCGGTGCTTCCGCCGTTCCTCTGGGGCGTGGCCTTCGCGAACCTCGTGCAGGGGCTCCCGATCGCCCGGCTCGAGAACGGCGGATGGATCTACGAGGGCACGCTCCTCACGCTCCTGAATCCCTACGCCCTGCTCGGGGGGCTCACCCTCCTGCTCGTCTCCTTCGCGCACGGGCTCGTCTTCATCTCGTTGAAGACGGCGGGGGAGATGCGAGCGCGGGCCCGCGCGCTCGCGACCCGAGTCGGGATCGGCGGGATCGTCGTCGGGGCCGGCTTCCTCGCCTGGACGCTCGTGCAGCACCGGGAGAACGAGCGCTTCGGCCTCATCGCCGCCTGCGCCGCCGTCGCCGCGCTCGCGCTCGTCGCGGCATGGGCGGCGAACCTCGCCGGCCGCGAGGGCTGGGCGTTCACGGGCAATGCGATCGGGATCGCCGCGGCGCTGCTGACCGTCTTCTCGGCGCTCTTCCCGTACCTCATGTACTCCTCCTCCGATGCGGCGGCGTCGATGACGATCGCGGGTGCGGCGAGCTCGCAGAAGACGCTGGAGCTCATGACCTGGGTGGCGGCCGGCACGATGCCGCTCGTGCTCGCCTACCAGGCGTGGACCTACTGGGTCTTCCGGAAGCGGCTCACCCGCGAGTCGATTCCCGCCGCCGCCCACTGAGCGGCCGCCGCCCACTGAGCGGCCGCCGCCCACTGAGCGGCCGCCATCCGGTGAGCCGCGCCGTCCGCAGCCCGCTCCGCCCCCTCCGCCCCCTGCGGCGGGCGGAGGGGGCCGGTCGGGGGCCCGCGGCCCAGCTTTTCATCAGATGTGAAGCTGGGAGATGCCCTAGACTGCCTGAGGCGGTCGCGCCGCCCCGGCCACGGTGCTCCGTGCGGACCGGAGCCCTCCGTCAACGTAACCCATCGGGACCGTCGTGAAACCTTTCGATCCGAGGCTGCTGCGCCACGCGCGCGCCGCGCGCGGCGTGCTGCTCGCCGGCGCAGGATTCGGCCTGCTGCGCACCGCCGCCATCCTCGTCTGGTGCTGGTGCCTCGCGCATGCGATCGCCGCCCTCGTGCTGCCCGTCCTCGAGAGCGAGGGGGGCGGTGCCGGCCGCATCGCCGATGGCGCGCCGTCCGTCGAGATGGTGCCGTGGCTCGTCCTCGGCGGGCTGCTCGCGGTCGCGGTGCGCTCCGTCGCCTCCTGGTCCATGGACGCGGTCGCCGTACGGGGCGCCGTGCGCGTGAAGGCGCAGCTGCGGGAGGCGGCCCTCGACGCCCTCGACCGGCGTTCGCCGCTCCGGGACGCCCGGCTCGGCGGAGCCGCGGATGCCGGAGCCGCGGATCCTGGGGCCGCGGGGGCGACCGGGGACGCGGCGCTCGCGACCGTGCTCGGCCGCGGACTCGACGCGCTCGACGGCTACTTCTCAGGCTACCTCCCGCAGCTCATCCTCACGGCGGTCGCGACGCCGCCCCTGATCCTCGCGATCCTGCTCGCCGATCCCTTGAGCGGCGTGATCGTCTGCATCGTCTTCCCGGTCATCCCGGTGTTCATGATCCTCATCGGCCTCGCCACGCAGGCCGTGCAGGATCGCCAGTGGGCGCAGCTGCAGCGACTCTCCGCCTCGTTCCTCGACGCCGTGTCCGGCCTCGCGACGCTGAAGATCTTTCGGCGCGAGCACCGCCAGGCCGCCCGGATCGCCCGCGAGACCGGCGAGTACCGCAGCCGGACGATGCGCGTGCTGCGGGTGACCTTCCTCTCGGGATTCGTGCTGGATCTCGCGGGCACGTTCTCCATCGCGCTCGTCGCCGTCACGGTCGGCACCCGCCTCGTCACGGGGGAGTTCCCGCTCGCCCTCGGGCTCTTCGTGCTGTTGCTGCTTCCCGAGGCGTTCGTGCCCGTTCGACAGGTGGGCGCCGCCTTCCACGCCTCCGCGGAGGGACTCGCGGCGGCGTCGCGAGTGTTCGCGATCATCGAGGGCGATGAAGAGAGCGATCGTTCGGGCGGGGACTCCCGACGCCGCGCGCGACGCGGAGGCGCGGGACGCGGAGCTGCGCGCGGCGCGTCGTTGGACGCCGCTCGCGAGGCAGCCCGCGGCTCCGATCCGGGCGCGGGCATCCGCGCGACCGGCCTGCGCATCGACCGCGGCGGGCGCCGGGTGGTCGGTCCGGTCGATCTCGTCGTCGCGCCCGGGGAGCTCGTCGCGCTCGCGGGACCCTCGGGGGCGGGGAAGTCGAGCATTCTGGCGGCGCTGCTCGGCTTCGTCGAGCCGGCGGGCGGGGAGCTCGAGCGCCCGGGCGAGCTCGCCTGGGTCGGGCAACGACCGGGTCTGCTGCAGGGCACGGTGGCCGAGAACGTCGCCCTCGGACCGGGGGAGCCGGATCCGGCACTCGTGCGCGCGTCCCTCGCGGCGGCCGGAATCCCCGAGATCTCGCCGGAGACGGTGCTCGGCGCTCTCGGCGCGGGCCTGTCGGGCGGTCAGGCCCAGCGCGTCGCGATCGCCCGCGCCCTCTACCGGGCCGCGCAGCGCCCCGGGGCCGCGCTGCTCCTCGACGAGCCGAGCTCCGCCCTCGACCCGGGCCACGAGGCGGTGCTCGCGGCGACGCTCCGCCGGGAGGCGGATGGCGGACGCGCCGTGCTCGTCGTGAGCCATCGCCGCGGGCTGCTCGAGGCGGCCGACCGTGTCGTGCGGATCGCCGCGGCCGACGCGGAGCGGTCCGCCTCCGGAGCCGAGCGATGAGCGCCGCGAGCCCGGGGGGCGCCGCGGGATTCGCGGTGACCGCGGGTTCCGCCGGTGCCGCGGCCGCCGCGGGCGAGGCGAACGCCGCGAGCCCGGGGGGAGCCGCCGCCAGGCGCGCCGTCCTGGCCCGCGCACTGCCGTCCCGGGCGCGCCGCGCTCCGGGGACGATTCTCGGCATCTGCGCGGACGCGTGCGTCATCGGCCTGCTCGGACTGAGCATGTGGCTCATCGTGCGCGCCGGGGAGCAGCCGCCGATCCTCCATCTCACCTTCGCGATCGTCGGGGTGCGCGCCCTCGCCATCGGCCGTGCGGCGTTCCGCTACGCGGAGCGGCTCTCGAGCCACGACGCGGCGCTCGCGCACCTCGCCGAGCTCCGGGCGCGCACCTTCGACGCGCTCGTGCCCCGCGTGCCCGGAGCGATCGAATCGCATCGGCGCGGCGACGTCCTGGCGGCCTTCGTGGACGACGTCGACCAGCTTCAGGACGAGCCGCTGCGCGTCCGACAGCCGCTCATCGTCAGCGGCTCGGTATGCTTGCTGAGCCTCGTCGTCATCGCGCTGCTCGCACCGGCGGCGGCACTGATCCTCGTCGGCGCGCTGCTCGTCGCCGGGGCCGCGGCGGTCCTGCTGGCCCGGCGCCATGCCGCCGCCTCCGACCGGGCGCTCGGGGAGGCGCGCGCCGCGCTGCTGGACGCCCTTCTCGAACGGCTCGCCTCCGCGGAGGCGCTCGCGGCCTTCGACGCGCTCCCCGCGCAGCGCGAGCGGATCCGGGCGGCGGAGGCGCGGCTGTCGGCGGTGCAAATGCGGCGGGCCCGCTCCGCCGGGCTGACGGCGGCGATCCTGTCGGCCGGCGCCGGCGCGGCGTCGCTGCTCACGCTGCTGCTGCTCGCACCGGCGCTCGGCGGCGGGCTCTCGGGTCCGCTCTTCGCCGCGCTCGTCGTCGTGCCCGCCGCGGTGTTCGAGATCTTCGCGCAGGTGCCGGCCGCGCTGGTCGCCCGCCGTGCCGTCGCGGCGAGCGCCGAGCGGATCGCCGCGCTCACGGAGACCCCGCTGCCGCCCGAGATCCCCGTCGAGACGCCGCATGCGGAGGCGAGTGCGGGTGCCTCCGCCCGCTCGGGGGCTTCTGCTCGTGCGGGCGCTTCTGTCCGTGCGGACGCGCCTGCCCGTGCGGGCGCGTCCGCCCGTGCGGACGCTTCCGCTCGTGCGGGCGCTTCCGCCCGTGCGGACGCTTCCGCCCGTGCGGGCGCTTCCGCCCGTGCGGACGCTTCCGCTCGTGCCGGTGGTGCCGATCAGGCCACCGCCACGGTCTCAGGTGCGAGGGCAGCCTCCGAGACCGAAGACGCCACCGGAACCGGCGGTGCGAACGGTGCCGGTGCGCGCGATGGCGGGGGAGCGCCGCTGGCGCTCGACCCGTCTCTGCCGGCGATCGAGGTCGACGCGCTCGCGCTGCGCCATCCCGGCTCCGCGCAGGACGCGGTCTCCGGCCTGTCCTTCCGCGTGCCGGTCGGCGGAACCCTCGTCGTGACGGGGGACAGCGGGGCGGGGAAGAGCACCCTCGCCCTGGCGCTCGTGCGCTTCCTCGAGTACCGCGGCAGCTACCGCGTGGGCGGCGTCGAAGCGCGCTCGCTGCCGATCGCGCGACTGCGGGCGACCGTCGGGCTCTGCGAGCAGACGTCGCAACTCTTCGACGCCGATCTGCGGCAGAATCTCCGCTTCGCACGCGAGTCGGCGAGCGACGCCGAGCTCCTCGCCGTGCTCGAGCGCGTCGGCTTGAGGGAGTGGGCGCTCACCCGCGGCGGACTCGACGCGCCGGTGGGCGAGGAGGGTGCGCTCGTGTCGGGCGGTCAGGCGCAGCGCATCGCGCTCGCCCGGGCGATCCTCGCGGACTTCCCGATCGTGGTGCTCGACGAGCCGACCGCCGGCGTCGACCGCGAGCTCGCCGATGGGCTGCTGCGCGATCTCCTGAACGCCGTGCCCGAGGATCGCGCCGTGATCCTCATCACCCACACGGAACTCCCCGCGGGCATCCGCGCCGAGCGTCTCGCGCTCTGACGCTGAGCGCTCCGATGCGGTGCGCCCCGCACCCCGCGCTCCGCACCCGGCGATCCGCGCCTCGCGCCCCGTGATCCGCGCTCCGCACCCCGCGCTCCGCACCCCGCGCTCCGCACCCCGCGATTCGGGTCCCTCCAGCAGGGTCCGAACCCTCGGGACCCTGTCGGAGCGACCCGGATCCCGGGCGGTGAAAGGGCCGCGTGCGCACCCGGATGCCGCATCGCCCCCTTTGCGCCTCGACCCTTCGCCCCCCCCCGACCCTTTCGAGCCGCGGCACAGAGACGAGTGTTCCCCGATCCGGGTCGCTCCAGCAGGGTCCGATCCTCCAGGACCCTGTCGGAGCGACCCGAATTCGCGGCTCGCGAGCGCGGTCCGCGAACTCGGTCCGCGAGCGCGGCTCGCGTGGGCGCTCCCTCTGCAACCGCATCCGCGATCCGGGTCACTCAGGGAGGGTGCGGTCCTCCGAGACCGTGCCGGAGTGACCCGGATCCTGCGAGTGCGGGGCATCCGGACCCGGATCCTCGGAGCGCGGGGCGCCCGGACCCGGATCCCCGAGGCACGGGGCACCAGGATCCGGAGCCTGCGAGCGCGGGGCATCCGCATCCGCATCCGCACCCGGGTCCGCGGCGGGGGGACGGCCGCGGCCGCGCATCGGAGCCGCTCGCACCTCCCGGCCCGCCTCGGCGAGGGCACGGCGCAGCAGCACCTCGATCTGCGCGTTCACGGAGCGGAGATCGTCGGCCGCCCAGCGCGCGACCGCCGCGTGCACCGCGGGATCCAAGCGCAGCAGCACCTGCTTGCGCGCGGCGCGACCGCCCGAGGAGCGCGGCTCCTCGGGCGCCTCCGCGCCGCCGAACCCCTGCTCGGACATGATCAGCTGTAGAGCGACCCGGCGTTGATGACGGGGGTCGCGCGCTGGTCACTCGTGAGCACGAGCAGCAGGTTCGAGACCATCTGCGCGCGACGCTCGTCATCGAGCACCACGACTCCGTCGTCCTCGAGGCGGCCCAGGGCCTGCTCGACCATGGTCACGGCGCCCTCGACGATCTTCTCGCGCGCGGCGATGACGGCGCTCGCCTGCTGCCGCTGCAGCATCGCCTGCGCGATCTCCGGCGCGTACGCGAGGGAGGAGATGCGCACCTCGAGCACCTCGAGTCCGGCGATGGCGACGCGCGCCGCGACCTCCTCCGCGAGCTCGGCGGAGACGAGATCGGTGCTGCCGCGCAGGGACTGCTCGCCGGGGCCCGGCTCATCGTAGGGGTGCGTCGTCGCGACGTGACGGAGCGCGGCCTCGGCCTGGGTCTCGATGAACTCGGTGTACGACTCCACGGCGAACACCGCCTTCGCGGTGTCGGCGACCTGCCAGACGACGATCGCGGCGATGTGCACCGGATTGCCATCGGAATCGTTGACCTTCAGCTCGTGGGTCTCGAAGTTGTGCACGCGCACGGAGACCTTCCGGCCCGTGGTGAACGGGGCGACGAAGCTGATCCCGTCGCGGCGCACGGTGCCGACGTAGCGACCGAAGAACTGGCGCACGGAGGTCTGCCCCGGGGCGACGATGGTGAACATCGTGAAGACCAGCACCGCGGCGATGACGAGCACGATGCCGAGGGTGAGGAGGATCCCCCCGGAGGAGAGGCCGTTGTCGAGGAGCACGCCGCCGCGGATGAGCAGCGCGAGGCCGCCGGGGATCGCGAGCACGCTGAGCAGGAACGCCGTGATGCCGGCCGCGCTGCCCTTGTGCCAGGCGGGGCGCTCGACGATGTCGACGCGAATGCCGTCGTGACCGACCGGTTCGGAGGCGACGGCGTCGGGGGCGGCCGGGACGGCCGGGGTGTGCGGATCGGGGCTCATCAGTGGGCTCCTCACGGATCGGTGATATGAAAGTGATATCACTTTATCAGATGGGCGAGGCACGCCGTTCGATCCGGCGGATCGGCTCCACCTCAGCTCCGGATCAACTCGGCATCGGCCTCGGATCAGCCCGGCATCAGCCCAGGATCGGGGCCCAGCGGTCCTCGAGCGCCGCGCGGAAAACCGCGAGCCGTCCGGGATCGGGTGTCGGAGCCGCGACGCCGTCGATGGATGAGACGGTCCGGATGCCGTGGAGGGCGTTGAGCGCCCAGACCTCGCGGCGCGTCACACTGGCGGCGTCGATCTCGGCGTCGACGAGCGGCGTCCCCGCCTGGGCGGCCGCGTCGCGCAGCAGACGTTCGGTCACCGAGGCCACGCGTCGCCGATTCCCGACCACGCGTCCCTCCGCCCCCTCCCACCACAGGAGCGCGGTCGTGCCGCCCTCGACGATCGAGCCGCGCTCGTCGAGAATGAGCGGTTCGGCGCCGAGGCGACGTCGGAGCTCCGCGTAGCGCGGGATGTTCGGGCCCTTGCGGTCCGCGTGCGGCGCGATCGGCTCGTCCGAGCTGCGCAGCTCGATCGTCGCGCCGAGCTGCGGCGCGGGACGCAGTGCGACGCGCAGATCGGGCGGCGCATCCGGCGGGCCGGCGCGGAGTTCGAGACGGGGGAACCCGGCTCCCGCCTCCGCGAGGGCGCGCCGTGCGTCGTCGAGGAAGCGGTCCAGCGCCTCCCCGGCTTCGGGGCGGACCCCCAGCACGGCCGCGGCGAACCGCTCACGATGCAGCTCCCAACCGCGCACGTGCGCTGCGCCGTCGCGCATGCGGACGAAGAAGGAGTCGGCGACCAGGATCGGCGGGTGAGGCTCTGCGGGGGACGTCGGCTCCTGCGCGCTCATGCGGCGAGCGTAGCATCGCCGCTACGCTAAGGGGATGATGCAGAGCGGGACGCGGCGGGCCGAGCCGCTGCCGTTCCCCGTCGACGCGCGCGGCGCGGCGCGGGTGCTCGCCGATTCGGGCGAACCCTGGTTCTGGCTCGACGGCGCGGCCGCGCCGGCGGGCGAAGCGCGCGTGAGCCTGCTCGGGATCGGCGCGGAGCTGCGCCATGCGCACGCGGGCGGGGAGCGCGCCTTCCTCGAGGCGCTCCGCGGCGAAGCCCCGATCGCGGAGGAGGCGCTCCGCGGCGAGGCCCTGATCGCGGGGCGGACCCCCGCCGGGTCGGCCGGGACTCCGGAGCTCAGCGGGGGAGCGGCGTCGCGCGCGGCGGGCGCATCGCTCGGCACGGCGGAGACGCGCGGCTTCGCCTCGGGCTGGATCCTGGCGCTCGGCTACGAGTTCGGCCTCGGGCTGCTCGGCGTGGAGCCGCCGGGCGACGGGCCGCCCGATCTCGGCATGGCGGGCGCGAGGCCCGCGGATCGGGATCCCGCGACGCACGGCGAGCCGCCGGTCGCGAGCGCGCTGCGCGCGGATGTCGTCCTCGCCGTGGACCACGACTCCGGCCAGGCCGAGCTCCGCGGCGATCCGGCCGCCGTCCGTCTCTGGTCGGAGCGCTTCGCGGAGCGGCTGCGCGTCGCGGGCCGGGCGATCCCGCCGCGGGCGGCGCCTGCCGTGCCGCTCCCGCCCTCCGCCGACCCCGCCGCGGATGCGGGTCGGCCGCGCTGGCGCCGCAGCGATTCGCGCTACCGCGCCGACATCGATGCCTGCCGCGCCGCGATCCGCGAGGGCGAGGCCTACGTGCTCTGCCTCACCGACACGGCTGAACTGCGCGGGCGCTTCGATCCGCTCGAGAGCTATCTCCGGATCCGCGGCGCCGGCGGCGCGATCCGCGGCGGCGTGATCGCGCTCGGGGACCGCGCCCTGGTCAGTGCGAGCCCGGAGCGCTTCCTCGGGGTGCGCGCCGGAACGGTGGAGACGCACCCGATCAAGGGGACGCGTCCCCGGGGGACGACCCCCGAGCGCGACGCCGCTCTCGCCGAGGAGCTCGCGGCCGATCCGAAGGAGCGCGCTGAGAATCTGATGATCGTCGACCTCATGCGCAACGATCTGAGTCGCGTCTGCGCCCCGGGGAGCGTGCGGGTCGACGGGTTCCTGCGCGTCGAGCACCACACGCATGTGCACCAGCTCGTGAGCACGGTGATCGGCGCACTCGCCTCGGGGAACGATGCGCTCGACGCGATCGCCGCCTGCTTCCCGGGAGGGTCGATGACGGGGGCGCCGAAGCGTCGCGCCGTCGAGATCCTGCGCGAGCGGGAGGGCGCGCCCCGCGGACTCTACTCCGGGTGCTTCGGCTGGCTCGACGACGCCGGCGACGCGGAGCTCGCCATGACGATCCGGGGCATCGAGATCCGGGATCCGGGATCCGCGGACGGGCGAGCACTGGTCGGAGCGGGCGGCGGGATCACGATCGACTCCGATCCCGTCGAGGAGACGGCCGAGAAGCACCTCAAGGCCGCACCGCTCCTCGCCGCGCTCCGACTCGTCGCGACCGGCATCCGCGACCAGAGCATCGCGCCGGGCTGACGCGGTATTCTGGATCCATCTGTGCGTCCGCGGCTGCGGGCGGTACCCGTACGAGATCGAGGTGTGTGTGACCGAGCAGCAAGGGCGTGACGCCGAGGGCTACGACTTCCGGAGCATCCAGGAGCGCTGGCTCCCGGTGTGGGAGGAGCTCAAGCCCTTCGAGGTCGGCGACGCCGGGACGGGGCGCCCGACGAAGTACGTCCTCGACATGTTCCCCTACCCCTCGGGCGACCTCCACATGGGCCACGCCGAGGCCTTCTGCTTCGGCGACGTGCTCGCCCGGTACTGGCGCGGTCGCGGCTACGACGTACTGCACCCGATCGGCTGGGACTCCTTCGGCCTGCCCGCGGAGAACGCCGCGATCAAGCGGGGCGTCGATCCGCGGGAGTGGACGTACGCGAACATCGCCCAGCAGAAGGCCTCGTTCCGCGTGTACGCGCCGTCCTTCGACTGGAGCCGGGTGCTCCACACGAGCGACCCCGAGTACTACCGCTGGAACCAGTGGCTGTTCCTCAAGCTGTACGAGAAGGGGCTCGCCTACCGCAAGGCGAGCTGGGTGAACTGGGATCCCGTGGACCAGACGGTGCTCGCGAACGAGCAGGTGCTCGCCGACGGCACCTCCGAGCGCTCGGGCGCCATGGTCGTCAAGAAGAAGCTCACGCAGTGGTACTTCCGCATCACCGAGTACGCGGACCGCCTGCTCGACGACCTCGACGCGCTCGAGGGCCAGTGGCCGGCGAAGGTGCTCAACATGCAGCGGAACTGGATCGGCCGCTCGCGCGGTGCGGAGGTCGAGTTCGAGATCGAGGGCCGCGAGGCGAAGGTGCCGGTGTTCACCACCCGGCCCGACACGCTGCACGGCGCGACCTTCATGGTGGTCGCCCCGGACTCCGACCTCGCCGCGGAGCTCGCGGCCGGCGCGTCGCCCGAGGTGCGCATGCAGTTCCAGGCATACCTGGAGGAGACGCAGAGGCAGACGGAGATCGAGCGGCAGAACGCCGACCGCGAGAAGACCGGCGTCTTCCTCGACCACTTCGCCGTGAATCCCGTCAACGGCGAACGCATTCCCGTCTGGGCATCGGACTACGTGCTCGCCGATTACGGGCACGGCGCGATCATGGCGGTGCCCGCGCACGATCAGCGCGACCTCGACTTCGCCCGCCGCTTCGAGCTTCCCGTCCGGGTGGTCGTCGACGTGCGCGACGCGGACGGCGCGCCACTGCCCGACCCGTCGGAGAGCGGCATCGCGACGGCCGGCGAGGGCGTGCTCGTCAATTCGGGCGAGCTCGACGGTCTGCCCAAGGCCGAGGCCATCGCGCGTGCGATCGAGATCCTCGAAGCGCGCGGCACCGGTCGTGGAGCGACCACCTACCGGCTGCGCGACTGGCTCATCTCCCGGCAGCGCTACTGGGGCACCCCGATCCCGATCCTGCACCACGAGTCGGGGGAGATGCGGCCCGTCGCCGAGGAGTCGCTCCCCGTCGAGCTGCCGTCCTCCGAGGGACTCGACCTGAAGCCGAAGGGCTCGTCGCCGCTCGGCGCCGCCACCGAGTGGGCCGCGGTCGTCGACCCGGAGACCGGGGAGCGCTGGAGGCGCGACCCGGACACCATGGACACCTTCGTGGACAGCTCCTGGTACTACCTGCGCTTCCTCTCCGCCCAGGACGACAGCCAGGCCTTCGACCCCGAGCTCGCCCGCCGCTGGGGGCCGATCGATCAGTACGCCGGCGGCGTCGAGCATGCGATCCTGCACCTGCTGTACTCCCGCTTCATCACCAAGGTGCTGCACGATCTCGGCTACCTCGATTTCGAGGAGCCCTTCACCGCGCTCCTCAACCAGGGCATGGTGCTGCAGGACGGCGCCAAGATGTCGAAGTCGAAGGGCAACCTCGTCGAGTTCGCCTCCGAGCTGTCGGCGCACGGCGCCGACGCGCTGCGCGTCACCCTCGCCTTCGCGGGCCCGCCCGAGGACGACATCGACTGGGCCGACGTGTCGGTGCAGGGCTCCGCGAAGTTCCTCGCACGCGCCTGGCGCGTCGCCGATGACGTGGAGTCCGGCGGCGCCGCCGTCGGAACCGACGTCGCCGCCGGCGACACGGGCCTCCGCCGGGCGACCCATCGACTGCTGGCGGACGCCCCCGGGCTCGTCGAGGCGTACAAGTTCAACGTGGTCGTCGCGCGTCTCATGGAGCAGGTGAATGTCACGCGCAAGGCGATCGACTCGGGGTGCGGCATCGCGGATCCCGCGGTGCGCGAGTCCGCGGAGGTCGTCGCGCGGATCCTGTCCCTCTTCGCGCCGTACGCGGCGGAGGACATGTGGGCGAAGCTCGGGCACGAGCCGACGGTCGCCCTCGCGGAGTGGCCGACGGCGGACCCGGCGCTGCTCGTCGAAGACGAGGTGACGCTCGTGGTGCAGGTCGACGGCAAGGTGCGGGATCGCCTGACGCTTCCCGCGTCCGTGACGCCCGAGGAGGCCGAGTCGGCGGCGCGCGCCTCGACCGCGGTGCAGCGGGCGATCGGCGAGCGCGATGTCGTGAACGTCGTCGTCCGCGTGCCGAAGATCGTGAGCATCGCGACGAAGCCCGCCGCCTAGGCGCGCTCCGGCCGTCCCCGCGCGCCGTGCGCGGCGCGGAGACGCGCGGGGCGTTCTCCACAGGGGAGGCCCGGCGCGCGATCTCGGCGTGTCCTCCACAGATGCCGCCACCGACCTGGGGCGTCGGCGACGCCCGGCCTAGCGTGGCTCCATGGACGCCACGCTCCCCTCGACCGACCCCGCCGCGCCCGGAGATCCGGGCGATCCGAGGCACGGGATGCCGGACGACGCGCCGCACTGGCGCTCCGAGGAGGTGCTGGCGCGCCCGTCGTGGCGCGAGCGGGCCCGGGGGAGGCCCGACGTACGCCGCTTGAGCACGCTGGAGGAGCTGCCGCTCGGCCGGCGGATCGCCCGCGCGACGGGGACCCCGCTCCTCGCGGGTCTCGTCGCCTTCGCCTGCGCGGTCGCGATCGCCATCGCACTGTCCGTGCTGGGCGCCCGTCCGGCCGCCATCGCAGCCGGGGAGCTCGCGCCCGCGACGCCGGCGCAGGAGGCCGGGACGGATCAGGCTGGGGGAGATCCGGCCGCGACGGATTCCACGGCGGATCCTCCGGCCTCGGCGGAACGCGCCGATGCGGGCCGGACGGGCGCCGCTGATCTGCTCGTGCACGTCGTCGGCGAGGTCGGACGCCCCGGAATCGTCGAACTCCCTCCGGGATCGCGGGTGGCGGATGCGCTCGAGGCCGCCGAGGGCGCCACTCCCGCGGCGGCACTCGAGTCCGTCAATCTCGCCCGCGTGCTCGTGGACGGCGAGCAGCTCGTCGTCCCCGATGCCGAGCTGGCGGCGAGCTGGGCCGCCGGCGCGGGGACCGGGGCCCCGGGGAACGCGGCTGCCGCCGCCGGGAGCGCGTCAGCTGTGGAGGGGCCCGGAGTCCCTCCCGCGGGGAGCGCCGCGTCGAACGCTGCGGGGATCGTGCCGCTCAACACGGCCGACGCCGCCGCACTCGAGACCCTGCCGCGCATCGGCCCGGCGCTCGCCCAGCGCATCATCGCGTGGCGTGACGCGCACGGGGCCTTCACCTCGGTCGATCAGCTCCTGGACGTACCGGGCATCGGAGCGAAGACGCTCGACGGACTGCGTGATGCGGTGAGCGCGCCGTGATCCGACTGACGAGTCTCGGCGAGCGGGAGCGCTCGCCTCCCGGCACCTGGCGACTGCTGGCGCCGGCGTTGATCGTCTGGGCGGCCGCCGCCTGGGCGATCAATCATCCCGGGGTCGGCGGCGCGATGGCGCTCTTCGGGGGCATCGCGGGCTGCGCCGTGATCGCGGCGCTCGCGGTCGCCCGCGTGCGGCGTCGGAGCGCGGCGCATCGCGATCCGGTGCCCGGCAACCCGGTGCTGGGCGATCCGCTGCTGCGGGATCCGCTTCCCCGGGGTTCGGTTCCGGTTCCCCGGGGGCCGACGACGGGCAGTCCGCCGTCGCGGGGTCCGGTTCCCCGAGCGTCGGCCCCGGCGGATGGCGAGCGTCGCCGGGCGACGGGCGCGGGCCGAGCGCTGGCCGGTGCGCTGCTGCTGGGCTGCGCAATGCTGCTGATCGTCGGCGTGCGGATCTCGGGTGCCGAGGCCCTGCGCGCCGACCCCGCCCTCGCCGGAGCCGCCGACTCCGGCGCCGAGCTCGAACGCACCGCCGCACTCAGCGGGTACCCCGAGGCGCGCACGGGCGCGGGGCCCGGGGTGGGCGTCTGGGTGGACGCGGAGCTCGAGGTCCCGGGTGGCGCGGTGCCCGTCGTGCTCTGGCTCGCGGACGGGGAGCCGGACGAGGAGACCCTCGGCACCTGGGCGCCCGGCAGGCTCGTCCTCGTGACGGGGCGGCCGGTCGCCTTCGCCCCGGGATCCGGTGCGGCGTACGGGATCGACGTCTCGGACGTGCGGGACGCCGGCTCCGAACCCGGCGGCCCCGGTGCGCGCGAGGACGCGAACGACGGCGCCGGAGGGCGCGGGGGCCGACTCGCGGCTGCGCTCCGGACGGGCCTGCGCGAGGCCGCCGCCCTCCGCCCCGGCGCCCAGCTCGTCCCTGGATTCGCCGTCGGCGACACCTCGCTCGTCTCTCCGGCACTCGAGCAGCGGATGCTGGAGACCTCCCTGACGCATCTGCTCGCGGTCTCCGGGGCGAACTGCGGGCTCGTCATCGGGGCGATGCTGTGGCTCGTCGGCCGCCTGGGCGCGGGTCGGCGACTGCGGATCGTCGTGGCGGCCGGTGCGCTCGGCGGCTTCGTGATCGTCGTCGGCCCGGATGCGAGCGTCGAGCGCGCCGCTGTCATGGCGGCGGTGCTCCTCGCCTCGGACTTCGGCGGGAAGCGGGCCGTCGCACTCCCGGCGCTCGGCTGCGCGATCGTGCTGCTGCTCGTCGGAGACCCCTGGCAGGCGCTCCACCCCGGGTTCGCGCTCTCCGTGGTCGCGACCGGCGGCATCCTGCTCTTCGTCCCCGAGGCGTCACGACTGCTCGACCGCGCGGCCGGTCCGATCCCGCTGCCGCGCTGGTGCGTGCTCCCCGTCGCCGTGGCGCTCGTCGCCCAGATCGTGTGCGCCCCGCTTCTGCTCCTCCTCCAGCCCGGCATCCCCGCCGTGGGCGTCCTCGCGAACGCGATCGCCGCGCCGGCCGCGCCGCTGGGCACGGGCCTCGGCCTGATCGCGCTCCTGGTGCTCCCCGTGTCCGAGGGCCTGGGAGACGCGGTCCTCGCCCTCGCAGAGCTCCCCTCGCGCTGGGTCGTCGCGACCGCCGAGATCACGGCGTCGCTGCCGTTCGCGCGGTGGCCGTGGCCCTCCGGCTGGGCGGGGGCCGCACTCCTCGTCGTGATCGAGCTCGCGGCGGGGTCCGCCTGGCTGCTCGCCAGCCGAAGAATCTCGGGGAGCCGGAGCGAGGAGGCGCGCGGGGGCGCAGAGACGCCTCGCCCGGGGCCGCGCCCCTGGGCGTCGACGGCGCCGCTCTCTCGCCCGATCCGCGTCATCGTCGCGGTCCTCGGCTGCGCGGCACTCGGCGGGCTCCTCGGCCCGACCCTCGTCGCACCCGCCGTCGAGCGCGCCACCATCCCCGTCGATTGGACCGTCGTCGCCTGCGACGTCGGCCAGGGGGACGCGCTCCTGCTGCGCGATCCGCGCCGGCCGGGGGAGGTGATGCTCGTCGACACCGGCGACGACCCGGAGCGACTCACGTCGTGCCTCCAGCGCTTCGGGGTTCGCCGCGTCGCCCTCGCCGTGCTCACCCACGACGACCGAGACCATGTCGGTGCGCTCCCCGCGGTCGCGGAGCGCATCGACCGCGCGCTCATCGCGCCCGATTCCCGGGAGGACGCGGAGGGCGGCGACCGGGAGCTTCCCGCGGTGCTCGCCCGGTTCGGCATCCCGGCGACGGTCGCCGCGGCCGGCCTGACGAACGACGGCACGATGCAGCGGGGGAGCGCGCCCGCCACGACCGGCGGGACTGCAGCGTCCGCTGCGATCCCGGGCACGCCCGAGCGAGTCGCTCGCCCGGGCACGCCCGCCGCGTCCGGCATGCGCTGGGAGGTGCTCGCCCCGGCGTCGGGACGCGTCCCCGCGGACACGAACGCCGCGAGCCTCGTCCTCCGCGTGACCATCGGCGAGACGGTCGCGCTGCTCCTCGCCGACACCGGAGCCGAGGAGCAGGCGGCGCTGCGAGCCTCCGGGGCGGTGCTCGGCGCGGATATCGTGAAGGTCGCGCACCACGGCAGCCGTGATCAGGATCCGGCGCTCTACGCCGCCGTCGGCGCCGCAGTCGCACTCGTCTCGGTCGGCGCCGACAACGGCTACGGGCACCCGACGGCCGAGACGCTCGCTCTGCTGCGCACGGCGGGCACCGCCGCGCTGCGCACCGACGTCGACGGGACCGTCGCCGTGAGCGGACCGCACGGAGCGCTCCGCGTCTGGACCTCGGCGGGGCGCGGGGCGCTGTCCGCGCGCGATCCCGCCCGCGACGAGGGACGGGCGCCCGCCCCGCCGGCTCGCCCCGAACGGCTCAACGTCCCGAACGGCGCTTGTTCCAGATGTCGAAGGCCACCGCGAGCAGGAGCACGAGCCCCTTGATCGCCATCTGCCAGGCGGCGTCGACCGCCAGGATCGACAGCCCCATGTTGAGCACGCCCATGACGAGGCCGCCGATGACCGCGCCGACGATCGTGCCGACGCCGCCCTGCACCGCCGCGCCCCCGATGAAGGCGGCTGCGATGGCGTCGAGCTCGTAGTTCTGGCCGGCGGAGGCGACCGCCCCGCCCGCGCGGGCCGTGCTCACGACGCCGGCGATGGCGGCGAGGACTCCCATGTTCACGAAGAGGAGGAAGTCGACCCGGCGGGTGTTCACGCCGCTCATCTCCGCGGCGAAACGGTTGCCGCCCATCGCGTAGATGTGCCGACCGAAGACGGTGCGGTTGAGCACGAAGGAGTACGCGAGGATCAGCGCGCCGAGGATCACGAGGATGATCGGGGTCCCGTGGTAGCCCGCGAGGATCCAGCACAGAGCGAGGACGGCGACGACGGCGGCCGCGACCTTCCCCCAGTAGAGCGGTGCCGGCTCCGTCGGGAGTCCGAGCTTCCGGCGGTTGCGGAGGGACCGGTAGCGCTCGGCGAAGAGGAAGGCGCACGCGAGGAGACCGAGGATCATCGTCAGCGCATCGCGGTGCATGACGCCGCCGAAGACGCCGGGCAGCCAGCTCGCGCCGATGGCGACGAACGGCTCGGGCAGGCCGCTGATGGTGCCGCCGGTCAGGAAGACGAGGGTGAGCCCTCGGAAGAGCAGCATGCCGGCGAGCGTGACGATGAACGCCGGGATGCCGACGTAGGCGACCCAGAACCCCTGCCACGCGCCGACGACGGCGCCGAAGGCGATGGAGAGGAGCACCGCGAGCCACCAGGGGAGCCCCCACTGCTGCATCGCGATCGCCGCGACGGCACCGACCATCGCCACGAGGGATCCCACCGACAGATCGATGTGGCCCGCGATGATGATCATGACCATGCCGATCGCCAGGATCAGCACGTAGGCGTTCTGCTGGATGAGGTTGTTCACGTTGCCCGGCATGAGCAGCCGGCCGGCCGTGAGCACCTGGAACAGGAGCACGATGACGACGAGCGCCACGAGGATGCCGTACTGGCGGACGTTGAAACTGATCTTGCGGCGCGCCTTCGGCGCCGCGGCGGTCTGCGAGCTCATGCGTCGCGTTCCTTTCCCGAGGTCATGAGGGTCATGAGCGCCTCCTGGCTCGCCTCCGCCCGGGGGAGCTCCCCGGCGACGCGGCCCTCGGCGATGGCGTAGATGCGGTCGGACAGGCCGAGCAGTTCGGGCAGCTCGGAGGAGATCACCACGACCGCCTTGCCCTGCTCGGCGAGCTGGGTGATGAGGGTGTAGATCTCGTGCTTCGCGCCGACGTCGATGCCGCGCGTCGGCTCGTCGAGGATGAGCACGTCCGGCCCCGTGTGGAGCCACTTCGACAGCACCACCTTCTGCTGGTTGCCGCCGGAGAGCTTCCCCGAGAGCACGGAGACGTCCGGGGTCTTGATCCCCATCCGCTTCCGGAACCCGTCCGCGATCGCGAACTCGCGGTGCTGATCGACGACGCCGCGGCGCGATACGGAGCCGAGACCGGCGATCGAGATGTTGGAGGTGATCGTCCCGATGAGATTCAGCCCGTAGCGCTTGCGGTCCTCCGTGACGTAGGCGAGCCCGTGCCCGATAGCCTCCTGGATCGTGCGGGTCTGAATCTCCTCGCCGTCCTTGTAGACGGAGCCCGACAGCACCGTGCCGTAGCTGTGGCCGAAGATGCTCATCGCGAGCTCGGTGCGGCCGGCCCCCATGAGGCCCGCGAAGCCGACGATCTCGCCGGCGCGGACGGTGAACGACGCGTCGACGACGACGAGCCGCTCGTGATCGACGGGATGCCGCACGGTCCAGTGCTCGACGCGCAGCTTCTCCTCGCCGATGCTCGGAGTGCGCTCCGGGAAGAGCTGGGAGAGCTCGCGCCCGACCATGGCGCGGATGATGCGGGCCTCGCCCGCATCGGGATCGGACATCGGGAAGGTCTCGATGCTGCGGCCGTCGCGGAGGATCGTGACGGTGTCGGCGATCCGCTGGATCTCGGCCAGCTTGTGGGAGATGATGATCGAGGTGATGCCCTGCTCCCGGAGCTGGTCGATGAGCTCGAGCAGGTGGGCGCTGTCGTCGTCGTTGAGCGCGGCCGTGGGTTCGTCGAGGATCAGGAGTTTCACGTCCTTCGCGAGCGCCTTGGCGATCTCGACGAGCTGCTGCTTGCCGACGCCGAGCTGGAGCACCGGCGTCGCGGGATTCTCGGCCAGCCCGACGCGCGCGAGCAGCTCCATCGCCTCGGCGTTCGTGCGGTTCCAGTCGATGATGCCGCGCGTCGCGCGCTCGTTGCCGAGGAAGATGTTCTCGGCGATCGAGAGGTGCGGGCTGAGCGCGAGCTCCTGGTGGATGATGACGATGCCGTCGGCCTCGCTGTCCGAGATGCCGCGGTAGCGGATCGGCCGTCCTTCGAACTCGATCTCGCCCGCGTAGCTCCCGGAGGGGTACACCCCGGAGAGCACTTTCATGAGCGTGGACTTGCCGGCGCCGTTCTCGCCGCAGATGGCGTGCACCTCGCCGGGAGCCACGGTGAGCGAGACGCCGTCGAGCGCGCGGACGCCGCCGCCGAACTCCTTGACGATGTCGCGCATCGTCAGGATGGCACGTGCGGGCATGGGACCTCCCTGTGCGGAAGCGGATGGGGGATGGGGCGGAGCGCGCCGGGCGGGGGATCCCCGCCGCCCGGCGCGCTCGCGGTGCCTCGGATCAGAGCCCGACGTCGCTCGCCTGGACGAAGCCCGAGTCCACGAGCTTCTCCTGCACGAGATCGGCCGTGATCGTCTCGGGCGGGAGGAGGTACGCCGGCACGACCTTCACCCCGTTGTCGTAGGTCTCGGTGTCGTTGACCTCGGGCTCCTCGCCCGCGACGATCGACTGGATCATCTCGAACACGCGGTCGCCGAGCGTGCGCGTGTCCTTCCAGACGGTCATCGACTGCTCACCGGCGAGGATTGCCTTCACGTTCGCCTTGTCGGCGTCCTGGCCGGTGAGCACAGGGTACTCGTCTCCCGGCGCGTACCCCGCGGACTTCAGCGAGGCGATGATGCCGATCGCGAGCGAATCGTTGGGGGAGAGCACGACGTCGACGCGCTCGTCGCCCGTGTAGAAGGAGGACAGCCGGTTGTCCATCTCGGCCTGGGCCTTCGCCGAGTCCCAGCCCTGGATGCCGATCGAGGCCCAGTCGTCGTCGCTCTTCGGTGCCTTGCCCGAGGGCACGGTGAGCGTGCCGTCCTCGACGTAGGGCTGCAGCACATCCCAGGCCCCCGAGAAGAAGAACTTCGCGTTGTTGTCGTCGGGGCTGCCCGCGAACGGCTCGAGAGCGAAGGTCTCGTCGGTGTCCTCGAGTCCGAGGGTGTCGACGATGTACTCGCCCTGGAGCTGACCCACCTCGTAGTTGTCAAAGGTGGCGTAGTAGTCGACGTTCTCGCTGCCGTTGATGAGCCGGTCGTAGGCGATCACGGTGACGCCCTGGCTCTTCGCCTCCTCGAGCACGGGAGCGAGCGCTTCGCCGTCGATGGCGGCGATGACGAGGATCTTCGCGCCGCCGGCGATCTGGTTCTGGATCTGCGAGATCTGCTGGTCGGTCTTGTTGTCGGCGTACTGCAGGTCGGTCGTGCAGTCGGCCTCGTCGAGGGAGGCCTGGAGCTGCTCGCCGTCGTTGATCCAGCGCTCGAGGCTGCGCGTCGGCATCGAGATGCCCACGTTGCACTCGACGCCCGCCGCCTCTTCGCTGCCGCCGCCCTCCTCCGCCGGGCTCGACGTGCAGGCCGAGAGGGCGAGCGCCGCACTGCCCGCGAGGGCGAGTGCGGCAAGGGTGCGGGTCCGTGTGGTCTTCATCAGTGTTCCTCTCTGAACAATGGATCGGCAAATACTCGGTGTCCGTGGCGTCACTGCCGCCCGGTTATTTGTCGCGTCTAACAACCTATTGAGTAGGATGGAGTGTGTCAACCGCCGACTGCGCCGGTGCGGCGATCGTTTCCGAATCGTCATCCGGCGCCGTGGCGGACCCGCCGGACCGGCGGCGCACCGTGCGCGCCGGGGTGGGGGACGATGGACGCATGGCAGACGGCGAACTGGGGACGACGGTGAATCAGCATCAGCGCAGCAACGAGCAGGTGCGGCGCGGCAACCTCGCGACGGTCCTGCGCGCCCTCCACTACGACGGTCCGCAGTCGCGCGCCGAGCTCACGCGCCGCACCGGGCTGTACCGCTCGACGATCGCCGCGCTCGTCGCCGAGCTGGGCGAGCTCGGGCTCGTCTCCGAGGCGCTCCCGGCCAAGCGCAGCGGCGTCGGTCGGCCGAGTCCGATCGTCGCCGTCAACCCCGATGTCGTCGCGGTGACCGCCTACCCCGACATCGACGCGGTCGTGATCGCGGTGGTGGGACTCGGCGGCGTGGTGCACAAGCGGGTCCGCACGACGTCGGCCACGAGGCCGGGGCCCGAGGAGGCGGCCAACATCATCGCGGCGGTGCTCGCCGGCATGCGGGACGAGCTGAACGCGCGCACCCGCGTCGTGGGCGTCGGTGCGGCCGTCCCGGCGCTCGTCGATGCCGCAGCCGGGGTGATCGCGCTCGCGCCCAACCTGTCGTGGCAGGACGTCCCCTTCGCCGCGATGCTCGAGGAGCGGATCGGCTACCGCACCGTCGTCGCGAACGACGCGCAGCTCGGCGCCGCCGCGGAACGGCAGTTCGGCCCGGGCCGAGGCGTCGACCATCTGCTCTACCTCAACGGCTCGGGCGGCGGCATCGGCGGGGGCGCGTACGTCGACGGGCAGGAGCTCCGCGGCTTCCGGGGCTTCGGCGGCGAGTTCGGGCACATCGTCCTCGATCCGGACGGCGAGCCGTGCTTCTGCGGCCAGCGCGGGTGCTTCGAGCGCGTCGTGCAGCGCGGAGCGCTGCTGCGGGTGCTCGGAGCCGAGTCGCTGGACGCCGATGAGTTGGAACGGGCGGTCGCCGAGAGCTCCGATCCGGCGGTGCACCGCGAGATCGACCGGCAGGTGGATCGTCTCGGCGACGGGATCGGCATCCTCATCAGCGTGCTCGCCCCGGAGCTCGTCGTGCTCGGCGGGTTCCTGGCGACCCTCTACGAGGCGCGAGCCGAGCGGCTGGAGCGGCGGATCGCCGATCGCTCCTTCGGCCGGCTCTCCGCGGGGGTGCGGATCGTCACCGGCGGTCTGCGGACGCACGAGGTGCTGCTCGGTGCCGCGGAGCGGGTGTTCGAGGGGCTGCTCGACGACCCGGCGGGGTGATCGCGGGCGCCGCCGCGGCCCGGCGTCACGCACGGACGCGGCCCGGCCTCACGCGCGGGCGCGGTACTGGGCCCGGATGCGCGGCTCGTCCGCCGGCGCCAGTTCCGCGAGGAGCGGGAAGACCCAGTGCACCGCGGCGCCGCGCACGAGCGACGCGGCCTGTCGTGCGGCGCCGAGCGCCACGTACTCGGCGGGTGCGGGGATGCGCACGGGGAGGCCGAGGATCTGCGCCGCGATGCGCTGCACCGCCGGGTTCAATGCGGCGCCGCCGATGAGGGTGACGGTCCGCGCCTCCAGGCCGGCGTCGCGGAGCGCGTCGAGCCCGTCCGCGAGGCCGCACAGCAGTCCCTCGACGGCGGCCCGTGCGAGGTGCTCCCGCCGCGTCGAGGCGAGGGTCATCCCGAAGAGCGTCGCGGTGGCGTCGGGAAGGTTCGGGGTGCGCTCGCCCGCGAAGTAGGGCTGCAGCACGAGTCCCGCCGCCCCGGGCGGGGACTCCAGGGCGAGCCGGCCGAGCCCGTCGTGATCGACGCCGAGCAGCGCCGCGACGGTGTCGAGCACCCGCGCCGCGTTGAGGGTCGCGATGAGCGGCAGCTGAGCCCCGCCGGCGTCGGCGAAGCCCGCGACCGTGCCGCTCGGATCGGCGACCGGATGCTCGGCGACGCCGAAGACGGTTCCGCTCGTGCCGATCGAGATCACGGCATCGCCGACGCCGGCGCCGAGCCCGAGGGCCGCCGCCGCGTTGTCCCCGGCGCCCGGACCGATCGGGATCCCCGCGGGGATCCCGATCCTCGGATCGCCCGCCGTCGTGCCGCCGGTCTCGAGCGGGGAGCGCACGCGGGGGAGCACCGCGTCGTGCCCGAGCGCGGCTTCGAGGAGGCCGCGGTCGTACGCGCCGGTGCGCGCGCTCCAGTACCCCGTGCCGCTGGCGTCCGAGCGGTCCGTCCACAGTGCGGCGAGATCGGGGCCGCGCGGGCTCTCGCCCGCCGGGCCGTACCCGGCGAGCCGCCAGCTCAGCCAGTCGTGGGGCAGCGCCACGGCGGCGACGCGTTCCGCGGCCGCCGGCTCCGCGTCGCGCAGCCAGCGCAGCTTGGCGATCGTGAAGGAGGCGACGGGGACGAGACCGGTGCGCTGCGCGAGCTCGGCGTCGCCGAACTCGGCGCGGAGCGCATCGGCGGCGGCTGCGGACCGGGTGTCGTTCCAGAGCAGGGCGGGCCGGATCACACGGCCCCCGGCGTCGAGGGCGACCATGCCGTGCTGCTGGCCGCCGATCGCGATGGCCGCGGCGTCGGCGACCCCGCCGGCCTCGGCGATGGCCGCGCGGAGCGCGTCCCACCAGGCCTCGGGATCCACCTCGGTGCCGTCGGGGTGCGGTGCCCGACCCGCGCGGAGCACCCGTCCCGTGTCGGCGTCGCAGACCACGACCTTGCAGCTCTGCGTCGAGGAATCGACACCGGCGACGAGCATGCGCGCTCCTTTGCGTTCGGGCGGGGGCCAGAGGACTCAGCGGGCGCCCATGAGGTGCTCGAGCGCGAGCTGCTGCAGGCGCACGAAACCGAAGCCCTTGCCGTCGAAGTATGCGGCCGCGTCGAAGTCCTCGAAGGCCGAGCGGTCGGCGAGCAGTTCGCGATGCCCCTCGCCCGCGGCGAGCGTCGGCTCCGCGAGCTCGGCGACCCGGGCGGCCGCGAGCGCCTCCTGCACCTCGGGGTCGGCTCGGAACGAGGCGGCGCGCTCCTTGAGCAGGAGGTACATGCGCATGTTCGCGCGGACGGACTCCCAGACGCCCTCCGCATCCTCGGTGCGCGAGGGCTTGTAGTCGAAGTGGCGCGGGCCCGTGTACGTGGGCCCGCCCTCGGGCGAGCCGAACTCGAGGAGGTCGACGAGGGAGAAGGCGTTCTGGAGATCGCCGTGGCCGAAGACGAGATCCTGGTCGAACTTCACTCCGCGCTGGCCGTTGAGGTCGATGTGGAAGAGCTTGCCCGCGTCGAGCGCCTGGGCGATGCCGTGGGTGTAGTTGAGCCCGGCCATCTGCTCGTGACCGGTCTCGGGGTTGAGGCCCACGAGCTCGGGATGCGCGAGGGTCTCGATGAAGCCGAGGGCGTGCCCGACCGTGGGGAGCAGGATGTCGCCCCGCGGCTCGTTCGGCTTCGGCTCGATCGCGAAGCGGATGCCGTACCCCTGCTCGATCACGTACTCCGAGAGCAGATCGACGGCCTCGCGGTAGCGCGCGAGCGCCGCGCGGATGTCCTTGGCCGCGTCGTACTCGCTGCCCTCGCGACCGCCCCACATGACGAAGGTCTCGGCCCCCAGCTCGGCGGCGAGATCGATGTTGCGCAGCACCTTGCGCAGCGCGAAGCGGCGGACGTCGCGATCGTTCGAGGTGAAACCGCCGTCCTTGAAGACGGGGTGGCTGAAGAGATCGGTCGTGACCATGGGGATCACGAGGCCGGTGTCCGCGAGCGCGCCCTGGAGGCGGTCGATGGCGCTGCGGCGCTCCGCCTCCGAGCTCTCGAAGGGGAAGAGGTCGTTGTCGTGGAACGTCATGCCCCAGACGCCGAGCTCGGAGAGCCGGTGCACGGCCTCGACCGTGTCGATCGGGGACCGCGTCGCACGTCCGAACTGGTCCTGCGCCTGCCAGCCAAAAGTCCACAGGCCGAAGGAAAAGCGGTCGTCCCGAGTCGGTTGCGTCATGATCGCTCCTTTGCGACGGTGTTCACCCGTATATGTCCGTGCCAGCAACATATCCCATGTCGCCGTGACGTGTCCAGCCCGGTCCGAATGCTCGGGATGCGACGGCTCCGAGCCGTGTCGGATGCCGGCGGTAGGCTGGTGCCGTGGCTACAGCACGAGGCAAGAGCGCGGGCGCGAAGCGCACCGCGAAGATCCCGCAGCTCGACTGGGCGGAGGCCCGCCCCGCGCCGGTCGTGCTCATCAGCGGACCCGAGGGCTTCATCGCGGACCGGGCGTCGCAGGCCATCAGGGACGCGCTGCGCACGGCGCACGCCGACCTCGAGGTGCACGACGTCGACGCTGCGGCGTACACGGCGGGGGAGCTGTTCACGATCGCGAGTCCCTCGCTGTTCGCGGAGCCGCGCCTCATCCGCGTGGACGCAGTGGAGCGCTGCTCGGATGCGTTCCTCGAGGACGCGAAGCGGTACGTGGCGGCGCCCGCGGAGGACACGACCCTCGTGCTCCGGCATGCATCGGGGCAGCGCGGCAAGGCGCTCCTCGACCTCGTCCGAGGCGGAGCCGGGTCGGGCGTCGAGATCCCCTGCGCGGAGGTCAAGAAGGATCAGGATCGCCTCGCGTTCGCGCAGGCCGAGTTCCGCCGCCTCGGTGCGCAGGCGTCCCCCGGCGCGCTCCGCATGCTGGTGGCCGCCTACTCCGGCGGCATCGGCGAACTGGCGGGCGCCTGTGCGCAGCTCGTGTCGGATGCGGGCCCGCGGATCTCGGAGGAGCAGGTCACCCGCGCCACGGAGGGCCGGGTCGAGACCAATGGCTTCAAGGTCGCGGACGCGGCGACGGCAGGGCGCGCCGCCGACGCCCTCGTGCTGCTGCGGCAGGCGCTCTCCACGGGCACCGATCCGATCCCGCTGCTGGCCGCCGTGAACATGAAGGTCCGTGCGATGGCGCGGGTCTACGGCGCGGGCGGCGCGAACGGGGCCCTCGCCAAGGAGCTCGGCATGGCGCCGTGGCAGGTGGAGCGCGCCCAGCGCGAGGTGCGGGGGTGGCGCGAGGAGGATCTGGCGCGCACGATCGATCTCGCCGCCGAGACCGAGTGGCGCCTGAAGGGCGGCAGCCGCGATCCCGAGTACGCCCTCGAGAAGTATCTCCTCGTCGTCGCCTCGCGGGGCCGTCGGCGCTGACCGGCCGCGACCGGTCGGCCGCGTGGCCGCCCGGTCAGCCGCCCGGCAGCCCAGCAGGCAGACCGGCCGTCCGGGCGCACGAAAAAGCCCCGCCGGAGCGGGGCTGATCCGTGGCGGCCGGGGTCGCTTAGAGCGCCGCGACCTTCACCGCGAGCCGCGACTTGCGGTTGGCGGCCTGGTTCTTGTGGATGACGCCCTTGGAGACGGCCTTGTCGAGCTTCTTCCCGGCGAGGAGGACCTTGGCCTCCGCCGCAGCCTTGTCGCCGGTCGCGATGGCCTCGCGCGCCTGGCGCACGACGGTGCGCAGCTCGCTCTTGTAGGCCTTGTTCCGCTCGGTCGCCTTGCGGTTGGTCTTGATGCGCTTGATCTGCGACTTGATGTTTGCCACGTTGGGTTGTGTCCTTCAGTACAGGTTTGACGGGGAGTCCGCGAAGCGAGAGAGGGCGCCGAGCGGGTGGTGTGGTGTGAGCCACACGCAAGCCGAGAACCGATTCTAGCAGCATCCGGGGATCATGCCGAGTCCGAGGGCGCGCGCGTCGCGCGATTAGAGGACTTCGACGACGTCCCCGAGCCGGATGACGCCGAGCGCCACGGCGCCCTCGGGGGTGCCGGCGCGGGCCGGGGCGGACCCCTCGGGAAGCAGCAGGCGGCCGAGCGTGGGCTCCTCCTGTCCGAGCTCGCGGGTGAGCGTCGTGAGCACCCGGAGATCGCGGACTCCGGTGTCCGGGTTCGCATGGGTCGCGAGGCAGCGCACGATCGGTCCCTCGGTGCGGAAGACGAGGCCGCCGATCCGCACCCGGCCCGACCAGCGCAGCTCCTCCCACGCGGGCAGCCCGTCGATGACGATGTTCGAGCGGAAGCGGCGGTGGTCCACCCCGCCGCCGACGGCCGAGCCGAGCGCGGCGACGCTGCCGCTGCCGTGCACCGAGACATAGCCTCTGGGTCGGTCCTGGAAGCGCGAGTGCGCGCCGTCGCCGACGAGCGCGAGCGGCAGCCTGCCGGTCCGTCTCAGCCGCCCGCCCTCCGGCCCGTCGAGGAGATGCTCGGCGACCGCGGATGCGAGCGCCGCGCGCCCCGCGGGGTCGAGTCCGGCGTCGACGAGCACGCGCCCGGCATCGGAGGCCGCTTCGCGCCCGGTCGCCGTGATGCGGACCCGGCGGGCTCCCTCGTCGTAGGAGAGCCGCAGCGCCGCGAGCGACGGGAAGTCCTGAAGGGCGAGGCCCTTCGCCTTGGGCCAGTACTCGAGGCCGTCCCGATCCTCGGGGTCGGCGGCCTCGGCGAAGCGGAAGGCGAGGACCCGATCGCCGGCGATACGGCCGTCGGACCGCACGAGCAACTCGGTGACGGACTCCGGCGTGAAGCCCTTGACGGGATAGCGGTACAGCGCGGCGACCTGCGGCATGCGTTCATCCTCGCAGATGCGCGGTGTCGAGCGCCGCCTATGGGATACTTGACGGCAATGTCTCCTCGCAGCGTGAACCCCCCAGTGCCGGCGTCGACCGACCCCGCGAAGATCCGCAATTTCTGCATCATCGCGCACATCGACCACGGCAAGTCGACGCTCGCCGATCGCATGCTCCAGGTGACCGGCACGGTGTCCGACCGGGACATGCGGGCCCAGTACCTCGACAAGATGGATATCGAGCGCGAGCGCGGCATCACCATCAAGTCGCAGGCCGTGCGCATGCACTGGCAGGCGGGCGGCGTCGAGTTCGCGCTGAACATGATCGACACCCCCGGGCACGTCGACTTCAGCTACGAGGTGTCCCGCTCGCTCGCCGCGTGCGAGGGTGCGATCCTGCTCGTCGACGCCGCGCAGGGCATCGAGGCCCAGACGCTCGCGAACCTCTATCTCGCGATGGAGAACGACCTCGAGATCATCCCGGTGCTCAACAAGATCGACCTCCCCGCGGCCGATCCCGAACGCGTGTCGCGGGAGATCGCGGATCTCATCGGGGGCGATCCCGACGACATCCTCAAGGTGTCCGGGAAGACCGGCGCGGGCGTCGAGGAGCTCCTCGACCGGGTGGTGGAGCGGATCCCGGCGCCGGTGGGCCAGGCCGACGCGCCCGCCCGCGCGATGATCTTCGATTCGGTCTACGATCCGTACCGCGGCGTCGTCACCTACGTCCGGATGGTGGACGGCAAGCTCTCCCCGCGCGAGAAGATCCAGATGATGTCGTCGGGTTCCGACCACGAGGCCCTCGAGATCGGCGTGTCCTCGCCCGAGCCGAGGCCCGCGCAGGGGCTCGCCGTCGGCGAGGTCGGCTACCTGATCACCGGGGTGAAGGACGTGCGCCTGTCGAAGGTCGGCGACACGATCACCTCGAAGATCCGCGGGGCCGAGACTCCGCTGCCCGGCTACACGGATCCGAAGCCGATGGTGTTCTCGGGGCTCTACCCGCTCGACGGCAGCGACTACCCGATCCTGCGCGAGGCCCTCGACAAGCTGAAGCTGGAGGACGCCGCCCTCCAGTACGAGCCGGAGACCTCCGTGGCGCTCGGCTTCGGCTTCCGCTGCGGCTTCCTCGGCCTCCTGCATCTCGAGATCATCTCCGAGCGGCTGCGTCGCGAGTTCGACCTCGACCTCATCGCGACGGCCCCGAGCGTCATCTACCAGGTGACCACGGACGACGGCACGGAGGTCACGGTCACGAACCCGTCGGAGTACCCGGACGGCAAGATCGCGAGCGTGCGCGAGCCGGTCGTGAAGACCGCGATCCTCGCTCCCAAGGACTACGTCGGCGCCATCATGGAGCTCTGCCAGAGCCGTCGGGGGAGCCTGCTCGGCATGGAGTACCTCGGCGAGCGCGTCGAGCTGCGCTACAGCATGCCGCTCGGCGAGATCGTCTTCGACTTCTTCGATCATCTCAAGAGCCGCACGCAGGGCTATGCGAGCCTCGACTACGAACCGATGGGGGAGCAGGAGGCCGATCTCGTGAAGGTCGACATCCTGCTGCAGGGGGACAAGGTCGACGCGTTCAGCGCCATCGTGCACCGCGACAACGCCTATCACTACGGCACGATGATGGCGGAGCGGCTGCGCAAGCTCATCCCGCGGCAGCAGTTCGAGGTGCCGATCCAGGCCGCCATCGGCGCCCGGGTGATCGCGCGGGAGACCATCCGCGCGATCCGCAAGGACGTGCTCGCCAAGTGCTACGGCGGCGATATCAGCCGCAAGCGCAAGCTGCTCGAGAAGCAGAAGGAGGGCAAGAAGCGCATGAAGATGGTCGGCCGCGTCGAGGTGCCCCAGGAGGCGTTCATCGCCGCCCTCTCGGGCGACGTGGAGGGCAAGGAGTCGAAGAAGTGAGCAGGGAGCAGCCGGCCCGCCGGAGCAGCCACGTCTCGATGCCCGTCGCCTACGCGGCGGTCGGGGCCTCGAAGGCGCCCGACCTGCTGCGCTTCCCCCCGGAGGGCGCGACGCCCTACGAGGAGGAGCTGAGGCTCGGCAGCGGCCAGGAGCGCTTCCTGGTGGCGTCGAGCCTGCTCATGACCTGGGGGTCGCAGCGCGGCAGCGGGGTCGGAATCGACGATCTCGCGCGCGGGTCGGGCGCGCACTACGCGGGCGTGAGCTTCGACGACGACGGGACGCCCGAGGCGGCCGGCCAGCTCGAGGAGCACTTCGGCCCGGACGGCGAGCCGTACATCACGGCCGGCACGACCGCGACGCTGCGCGGCCCCGGACCGGACGCGCGCTCCGTGCTGATCGTCTACACGATCGATGAGGATCGGCGGGTCGGGTTCGCCTGGGGCACGGCCGACGAACTGGGCGCCGTCGGCGAGCAGCTCTTCACCGTCGAGCACCGCGAGGACGACACCGTCTGGGCGGTCGCTCGCGGCTTCCTGTCCGCGCCTCGGAGCGGGCTGCTCGGGATCAAGGGCCGTTCGGATCTGCGCACCGCGATCGACGCGGTCAAGCAGCAGATCGCCGCGCTCGCCCCCGGCGCTCAGCCGCTCGGCGCGACGCCGCCCGCGGAGCCGGATGTCGCGCCGGACGTCATCGCGGAGCCGGATGTCGTCGCGGACGTGGCGGAGGCCGTCGCCGAGGCGCAGGCGCCCGATACGGCTGAGGATCCGGTCGTCGTCGAAGCGGGGGCGCCCGCGGAGCCGGCTGCGGAAGAGGCCGTGGTCGAGGATGCGGCCGCAGCCGCTGAGGAGGCCGCGGCTGCCGAGGAGGCCGTCGTGGTCGACGCGGCGGCAGCAGCGGATGAGGCCGCGGCCGAAACTGAGGCTGCGGCCGGGGACGAGGCGGCGACTTCCGAGGCGCCCGCCGCCGCGCAGGCGACGCATCGGCGGCGCCCGAGCAAGCCGAAGCCATGACGGTCCGCGGAGGGCGCCGTGCCGAGCATTCTTCCTGAGGGCGACCCCGCACCCGCGGACGGATCGCTCCCGCCGAGCGCGGCCGAGGGATCCGCGGAGCGGCGATTCGGCGTCTACGTGCACGTCCCCTACTGCCGGGTCCGGTGCGGCTACTGCGACTTCAACACCTACACCGCGAGCGAGCTCGGCGGCACGCGGCGGGACGACTACGCCGCGCAGGCGCAGCGGGAGTTGAGCTTCGGCGCCGACGTGCTCCGGCGCGCGGGCGTCGCCGAGCGCGCCGCGTCGACCGTCTTCTTCGGCGGCGGCACGCCCACGCTCCTCCCCGCGGAGGATCTCGCGAGCATGCTCGGACGGATCCGCGACGAGTGGGGCCTCGCTCCCGGTGCCGAGGTGACGACCGAGGCGAATCCCGACTCCGTGGACGCCGCATACCTCGAGCGGCTCACCCGCGCCGGCTTCACCCGGGTGAGCTTCGGCATGCAGTCCGCCGTGCCCGAGGTGCTGCGGACGCTCGATCGGACCCACACGCCCGAACGGATCCCGCTCGTGACGCGCTGGGCTCGCGAGGCCGGGCTGCAAGTCAGCGTCGACCTCATCTACGGGACGCCGGGCGAGCGCATCGAGGATTGGGACCGCTCGGTCGACGCCGCGCTCGCGACCGAACCCGATCACCTGTCCGCATACGCCCTCATCGTCGAGCCGGGCACGAAGCTCGCCGCGCAGATCAAGCGCGGCTCCGTTCCCGAGCCCGACGAGGACCTGCACGCGGAGATGTACGAGCGCGCGGATGCCCGCTTCGCCGCGGCCGGTCTCGGCTGGTACGAGATCAGCAACTGGGCCCGCTCGGAGGCGACGCGCTCCCGGCACAACCTCGCCTACTGGACGGGGGAGGACTGGTGGGCCGCCGGCCCGGGCGCACACAGCCACGTGGGCGGTGTTCGCTGGTGGAACGTCAAGCACCCCGGCGCGTATGCGCAGCGCATGGCGCAGGGCGCCTCCCCGGCGCACGCGCGCGAGATCCTCGACGCCTCGTCGCGACGCGAGGAGCGGATCCTCCTCGAGACCCGCATCGCGGACGGCCTCGACACGGGGGTGCTGACGGCCGAGGAGCGGCGCCGCGTCCCCGGCCTGATCGCTGACGGCCTCATCGACGGCCGCGCGGCGATCGCCGGCCGCGTCGTCCCGACGCTCCGCGGGCGCCTGCTGGCGGATACGGTCGTGCATCGACTGCTGGGGTAGCCGCTCGCGACGTGTCCCGTCGCGCGGCCGCTCCGGACGCGTCGAGCCGAGCATCGCACCGGAGCCGGGGCGGTGCCGCTTCCTCGACTCGGCGCAAGCCTTGTGCAGCCTATGCCTCTCATGTACGGTGCGTGTGGGGGAGATCGCGATGCGATCGCATTCGGCTTTCCCGTGTCAGTAAGACATCCAGGGGGGATATCCGACAATGAAGTTACGCAGACCGATCGCCGCGCTCACCGCGACGGCACTGGCGATGACGGGTGCCGCATTCGGCGCCGCTGCCGCCGCGCAGGCAGCACCCGGGCTCGAGACGGCGTACGTACCGGGCGACGAGATCCGTCCGTCGACCGCGGAGACCGAATCGTCCGTCTACAACGAGTGGCACTTCGGGCCGGGCACGGGCCGCACGCAGTCCGTCGCGCTCCAGGCCCGCAACGGCGTCGAGCTCGAGGCCGGCGTCGACACGCAGATCATTCGGGGCAACGGCAACGACGTGGATCCCGCGGCGGACGGCACGAGCGTCGAGGAGCTCATCGCGGGCCTCGGCGTCGCGGCGTCGGACACGAGCAGGCTGAGCTACCAGGTCGGGATCCGCGTCGACACCGACGGCGACGGCGTCTGGGAGCCGGGGGAGGGCTGGTCCACGCTCCGCGCCCCGGTCGCCGACCCCGCCGGCAACTGGACGACGAGCCAGCCCATCGGCGCCCTCGCGAAGAACGCCTCCCTGCCGCTCGCCGACCTCCTCGCCGAGCTCGCGGCGGTGGCGGAGGCCGAGGGGCCGGTGTATCCCATCAGCTTCGGATTCCTGGCGAGCAAGCCCGCCGCCGGCACGCTCGTCTCCTCCTTCACCGCGGAGGGCGTGACGACGAGGTTCTCCGCCGCTCCCGCCGTGGCGGCGGAGCTCCCCGCGTCGCTCGACTTCGTCGGCGCCGCCCAGATCCGCCCGAACGAGGACAGCTACGCGGGCTGGCACGACGGCGCCGCCGCGGGCGGCAGCTATGCGAGCGTCGTCGGCGCGCGCGGCGCGATCGACGGGCTCGAGGTCACGGGGAAGGCGCAGATCCTCAACGGCTTCGCCGACGAGGACTTCCTCCCCAACGCGCTCGCGCGGGCCGCGGGCGCGCGGATCGTCGCGACCGGTGAGGCCTGGGCGCAGTTCCCCGTCTTCTGGTACCAGGACGGCGTCCCCGGGGCGCAGTTCACGACCATCCGCGCCCAGGTGCCCGCCAGCGGCGTCCTCGCCGAAGCGGAGGCCTGGATCTCCTCGAAGGACCTCCCGGGGATCACCGCGAACACGGGCGCCTCGCTCGAGGCGATCCTCGCGGCTATCGGCGACCACGACCTCATCGGGTACGGCGTCTTCGTCGACGAGGGGCGGACGGCCACGATCACGTCGATCGCCTTCGACGGGGCGCAGACGGACTTCGCCCGTGCGGCATCCCCGGCGCCCGAGAGCGGACGCGCGCCGCTCTCGGAGATCGCGAACCCGAGCACCGGCGCCGAGGAGACCGCGGTCTACAACGACTGGCACTTCGACCCGGATCACGGCAACGCGGACGGCTCCGTGACGCAGGCGCGCAACGGACTCGCCATCGCGGCCGGAGGCGACGCGCTCGTGCTCCGCGGCAACGGCAACGACCAGGCGATCGGCGCCGCGACGACGCCGATCGCGGAGCTCGCGGCGAGCCTCGGCGTGGTCGCCTCGAGCACCGAGAAGCTGAGCTACCAGATCCCCGTCCGCGTCGACACCGACGGCGACGCCGCGTGGCAGGCCGGCGAGGGGTGGACGACGCTCCGGGCCCCTGCGGCTGACCCCGAGGGGGACTGGACGACGAGTCAGGCGATCCCGGGCAGCAGCTTCGGCGCCAACGCCCGGGCGCCGCTCGCCGAGCTGGTCGACGCCCTCGGTCCGAACGCGTACCCGATCGGCGCGGGCTTCCTCGTGGCGAAGAGCGCCGAGGACGTCCTCGTCTCGTCATTCACCGCGGACGGCGCGACGACCCGGTTCTTCGCCGAGCCGGCCGCCCCGGCTCCCGCGGGGGATCCGCTCGCGGAGCAGCTCGCCCTCGACGGCATCCGCCCCGACGAGAGCAGCTACCCGGGCTGGCACAACGGGGTCGCGCCGGACGATGCGCGACTCGGCGGCATCGCGGAGGCGACGGGCGAGCACGGAGCCGTGCTCGGCCTCGAGATCTCGGGCAAGTACCAGCTGCTCAACGGCTTCGCACCGGAGGACGTCCTCGTGAACGCGGCATCGCGCGCCGCCGAGCTCGTGGTCGACGCCGACGGGCCGGTGTGGGCGCAGATCCCGGTCCACTACTACCCGGAGGGGTCGCTCGCACCGCAGTTCACCACGCTGCGGGCGCTCGTGCCCGAGTCGGGCAGCCTCGCGGAGGCCTCGAGCTGGATCACCTCGCGCGCACTCCCCGGCATCGCGGCGAACGCCGAGGCGAGCCTCGATGAGATCGTGGCGGCGCTCGGCGACCACGACGTCATCGGCTACGGGGTCTTCGTCGACGCCGAGCAGACCGCGACCGTCCGCACGATCGCCTTCGACGGGACGGCGACCGACCTCACCCGAGCCGGCATCCCGCCCTTCGAGAACCCGTTCGAGGACATCGCCGAGGACACCAAGTTCGGCACGGAGATCCTGTGGATGGCGGAGCAGGGCCTCACGACCGGCTTCCGTCAGGCGGACGGCACGACCCGCTTCGACGGCGCACGGAAGGTGACCCGCGAGGCGGTCGCGGCCTTCCTCTACCGGATCGCGGCGCCCGAGGGGTACACCGCCCCCGCGACGTCGCCGTTCGCGGATGTCGATCCGGGCGATCAGTTCTACACCGAGATCTCCTGGATGCACGAGGCGGGACTTTCCACCGGGACCAAGCAGGCCGACGGCACGCGCACGTTCGCGCCGAAGTCGACCATGTCGCGCGAGGCCTTCGCCGCGTTCATGTACCGGATGGAGGCGCCCACGGGGTACACGGCCCCGAAGGCATCGCCGTTCGCCGACGTGCGCACCTCGCACCGCTTCTACAAGCAGATCGCCTGGATGTACGAGTCCGGCCTCTCCACGGGGACCCGGCAGGGTGCGGGCAAGAAGCCGATCTACCAGCCGCTGAGCAAGCTCACCAGGCAGGCGACCGCGGCGTTCCTCTTCCGCTCGGATCAGCTCTTCTCCGACTGAGCCGCGCACGTCGTGCCACCGCGGCGGCCGTCGGGAGCGTTCGCTCCCGGCGGCCGCCGCGGTCGTGTCCGGCGCGCCGCGCTGCGCTAGACTTGGCACTTAGCCCCGTTGAGTGCCAGAGGGAGGTGGGCGATGGTCTCGGAGCGCAGCCTCGCGGTCCTGCACGCGATCGTCGGCGACTACGTCTCCTCGAACGAGCCCGTCGGCTCGAAGGCGATCGTCGACCGTCACAGCTTCGGCGTGTCCGCCGCGACCATCCGCAACGACATGGCGCTGCTCGAGGAGGACGAGCTCATCGCGCAGCCCCACACCTCCTCGGGGCGCGTGCCGACGGACAAGGGCTACCGCCTCTACGTCGACACGCTCGCGAGATCCCGCCCGCTCACCGGCGCGCAGCGCTCGGCCATCGAGCGATTCCTCGGCGAGTCGTCGGACCTCGACGACGTCATGGCGCGCACGGTCAGGCTGCTCGCGCAGCTCACCAATCAGGTCGCCGTGGCGCAGTACCCGTCGCTCCGGCGCACCGTCGTCCGGCACATCGACCTCGTCGCGATCGGCGAGGACCGCGTGCTGTGCGTCCTCATCCTCGGCAGCGGCGTGGTCGAGCAGCAGATCGCCCGGCTGCCGGCGTCCCTCGTGACGGAGGCGTGGGTGCACGGCCTGCGGCAGCGGATCGCCGGGGCCGCGGTCGGCGCCGACGTCGAGACGGCGGTCTCCGCGATCGAGGATCTCGATGATCGCCTCGGCGAATGGGCGCAGCCCGCGGAGACCGAGCTCGTGCGGCGGGTGCTCGGCGTCGTCCTCGACCAGTTGCGCGCCGGACGCAACGACCGCATCGCCGTCGCCGGCGCCGCGAACCTCTCCCGTACCGGGTCCTTCGAGGGAGCGCTCCCCGTCGTCCTCGAAGCGATCGAGGAGCAGGTGACCCTGCTGCGCCTCTTCGACGAGCTGGTGCAGGACAGCAGGGAGGTCGCCGCGTCGATCGGCCGGGAGAACGCGGCGTACGGACTCGCCTCGACCTCGATCATCGCCGCGAACTACGAGGAGGAGGGCGCGTCGGTGTCGAAGCTCGGCGTGCTCGGGCCCTTGCGCATGGACTACGCGGCCAACATCTCGGCCGTGCGCGCCGTCGCCCGCTACCTCAACCGGTTCCTCGGCGAGGAGAACGAGCAGGGACGCGGCGGCCAGGGGCGCCGACCCGACGCGCGCCGCTGAGGCGCGCGGCACCGAAGCCGGCGGCGTACCGCCGCATGACATCATCGAAGCATCTGAGGAGCGAAATACCGTGGCCGACCATTACGAGACTCTCGGCGTGTCCCGCGAGGCGACACCCGAAGAGATCAAGAAGGCCTATCGCAGGCTCGCGCGCGAGCTCCACCCCGACGTGAACCCCAGCGAGGACGCCGCCGAGCGATTCAAGGACGTGACGCACGCCTACGACGTGCTCAGCGACCCGGAGCAGCGGCAGCGCTACGACATGGGCGGCGGCCAGGGCGGCATGGGCGGCTTCGGGGATATCTTCGAGACGTTCTTCGGGGGATCCGGCTTCGGCGGCGGGGGCCGCGGCCCGCGCTCGCGCACCGAGCGCGGCGAGGACGCGATGATCCGCGTCGACGTGGCCCTCGAGGACGTGATCTTCGGGGTGCAGCGCGACGTCACGGTGAACACCGCGGTGCTCTGCGGCGTCTGCCAGGGGTCCTGCTGCCAGCCGGGCACCCACCCCGTGACCTGCGACGTCTGCGGCGGTCAGGGGCAGGTGCAGCGGCAGGTGCGCTCCCTCTTCGGCAACGTCGTGACGATGCACCCCTGCGGCAGCTGCCAGGGCTACGGCACCATCATCGAGCATCCGTGCGTCGAGTGCGGCGGCAAGGGCCGCGTGCGCGAGCGCCGCACGATCCCGATCGACATCCCGTCGGGCATCGACACCGGCACGCGGCTGCAGATGCGCGGCGGCGGGGAGGTCGGACCGGGCGGCGGCCCCAACGGCGACCTGTTCATCGAGTTCCGGGTGATGCACCACGACATCTTCAGCCGGGACGGCAACGACCTGCTGTGCACCATGCAGGTGTCCATGACGGATGCGATCCTCGGCGCCGAGGCGAAGCTCGCGGGACTCGACGGCGAGGTCGTCGTCGAGGTCGCGCCGGGCACCCAATCCGGCGATGTGCTGACCGTGCGCGGCCGCGGCATCCAGGGGCTGCGCAGCACCGCGCGCGGCGAGCTGAAGATCGCCGTGCAGGTGGGCATCCCGACGAAGCTCTCCTCCCGCGAGAAGGATCTCGTGCGGCAGCTCGCCGCGCTCCGCAAGGACGAGCCGCCGCATCTCGGGGAGTTCCAGCAGAGCTTCTTCGGCAAGCTGCGGGATCGCTTCTTCCGCCAGGGCTGATCCGGGTGGCGAATCTCTACTACCGCGAGGAGCTGGCCGACGCGGACTTCGCCGTCGGCGGTCTTGTCGAGATCGCCGGAGAAGAGGCGCGCCACGCGCTCCGGGTGAGCCGACTGCGCGCGGGCGAGCGGATCCTCGTGGGGAACGGCCGCGGCGCGGTCGGAGGCGGCCTCGTGGAGACGGCGGATCGGGATCGATTCGCCGTCCGCATCGACGAGGCGGTGGCCACGCCGGGGGAGGAGCCGCGCCCGTCCCTCGTGCTCGTCCAGGCGCTCGCGAAGGGCGATCGCGACGAGCGCGCCGTGGAGCAGGCCACCGAGTTCGGCGTGGATCGCATCCTGCCCTGGGAGGCGCGGCGCTCGGTGTCCACCTGGCGCCCGAGGGGCGGGCCGGACAAGTCCGCCCGGGGCGTGGAGAAGTGGCGGCGGATCGCCCGCGAGGCGGCGAAGCAGTCCCTGCGCGCACGCATCCCGGCGGTGGGCGAGCCGCTGGGCCTGCGCGAGCTCGCCGAGGCCGCGGCGGTCGGCGGCGCGGCCGTCGTCGTCCTGCATCCGCGCGGCGCGGCGTCCCTCACCGCGTGGGCGGCGACGCCCGAGGCGCGCGGGCTGCGCGAGATCCTCGTGGTCGTCGGCCCCGAGGGCGGACTCGCCGAGGACGAGCTCGACGCGCTCGAACGGGCGGGCGCACGTGTCGCGGTGCTCGGGGGCACCGTGCTTCGCACCTCCTCGGCGGGACCCGCCGCGATCGCCGTGCTCAACGCCGCGCTCGGGCGCTGGTAATCGGCCGTCTCCGCCGGCGGGGCTGGGAGTTCACCGGCGCGATCGCAAGCCGCCACTGCGCGCCACCGGCCGTTCACCCGCGCGTGAACCGGCATCCCTAGCGTGAAGGGGAGATCGCACGGCGGACGCCGGCGTCGGCCCTGCGGGGACGACCGCCCGGCCGTCGTGCGCCGCCGCGACGGGACGGGGAACTGGCGTGCACGACATCGAGCTGCCCCTCGGCAGACGGACGACCGGCTATCGACTGCTCGAGATGCTCCCGGCGCTCGTCACGCTCGGGATCCCTGCGAGCGCGATCATCCTCACGCTCGTCGATCCGCGGCTCGGCGCCGCCTTCGTCGCCGTGTTCGTGGCGATCGGCGTGCTGCGGGCGGCTCGCGGCGCCGTGGACTCGGTGCGCGGCTACCGGAGACTGCGCGCGGCGGAGCGGACGGACTGGGGCGCGCTCGCGGCGGCGCTGGATGCTCGGATCACCGCCGAGCACGGCACCGCCGAGCACGGCGGCGCCGACGCCGCGATCCTCGCGATGCTGCCGCGCTGGGCGATCCGGCGCTTCGCGGAGCTGCTCGGGCGCATCCGTCGCCGCCCGGGCGCCGCGCTCCGCCCCGGCGAGATCGTGCACGCCGTCATCATCGCCGCGTACGCCGAACCGGCGGAGGTCGTGGCGCAGAGCATCGCCTCCCTCCTCGACGCGCGCCTCGGCGCCGAACGCCTCGTCGTCGTGCTCGCCCACGAGGCGCGCGGCGGACCGGCCATGCGCGGGACCGCCGCGCGCCTCGCCGCCGAGCACGGGCACCGGTTCAGGGCCTTCCTCACGATCGAGCACCCGGCCGGGCTCCCCGGGGAGGTGCCGGGGAAGGGCGGCAACATCACGCACGCCGGGCGCGGGCTCCTGGACTGGGTCGTCGCGCGCGGGATCGATCCCGAGCGGGTCCTCGTCACGACGCTCGACTGCGACAATCGCGTCGATCCCCGCTACTTCGACGCCGTGAGCTGCGAGTTCGCCTGCGCGCCCGACCGCCGGCGCGTGGCCTTCCAGCCGATCTCGGTGTTCACCGGCAACATCTGGCACGCTCCGGCCCCGACGCGGCTCGTCGCCGCGGGGAACTCCCTCTGGAACCTGATCGCGACGGTGCGACCGCTCGCGCTGAGGAACTTCGCCTCCCACACCCAACCGCTCGCCGCGCTCGCCGAGATGGACTTCTGGAGCCGGCGCACGATCGTGGAGGACGGCCACCAGTACTGGCGGAGCTACTTCCACTTCCGGGGCCGCTACCGGGTCGTCCCGGTGCATCTCCCGATCCAGCAGGACGCGGTGCTCGCCGATTCGCTCGGCCGCACACTCCTCGCCCAGTTCCGCCAGCTCTGCCGATGGGCGTACGGGGCGTCCGACGTCCCCTACGTCGGCGTGCGGCTGTTCGGCCGGCGACGACCCGCGCCGTTCTGGCCGACGCTGCGGCGCTTCCTGCAACTGCTCGAGTCCCACGTCACCCTCGCGATCCTCACGCCGATGCTCGCCTTCGGCGCCTGGCTGCCCGTCCTCGCGCTCGGCATCTCCGCGGAGCTCGGCTTCGGCCACGCGCGGGTCATCGGCGTCGTCGCATTGCTGCCCGAGGCATCGGCGACGGCGCAGCGCGTGGCGCTTCTCGGGCTCGTCGCCGCCATGGTGCTCTCCGCGCTGCTCCTGCCGGCGCGACCGCCGGGCGTCGGCGGTGCGCGGTGGATCGGCATGACCCTCCAGTGGGCGCTGCTGCCCGTCACCCTCTTCGCCTACACCTCGATGACCGCGGTCGTCTCGCAGCTGCGGCTCCTCGTCGGCGCCTACCGGGTGCGCTTCGTCGTCACGGAGAAGTCCGCCGCGCCGCGGGACCCCACGGGGAAGGCGCTCACCGGGACCGTCGTGCTGCCGCGGGTCCGAAGGCCGTAGACTGGAGGCATGGCAGCTGAAACGGTATTCGGAAAGATCGTCGCCGGGGAGATCCCGGTGGAGATCCTCGCGGAGACCGAGCGCGTGATCGCGTTCCCGGACATCAGCCCGCAGGCCCCGGTCCACATCCTGGTGATCCCGAAGAGCACCGAGTACCGAGACGTGACCGAGCTCGCCGCGGGCGATCCCGGTCTTCTCGCCGAGCTCGTCTCGGTGGCGAAGTCGCTCGCGGAGGAGCACGCCGGCGGCGAGTTCCGGCTCGTCTTCAACACCGGCGCGGGCGCCGGCCAGACGGTGTTCCACGTCCACGCCCACCTGCTCGCGGGTGCGCTCGAGGAGCGTTCGCTTCTTGGATCCTGACTCCGCGGCCCCCGAGGGGCGCCCGTCCGCCGAGCCCGAGGCGCAGCGCACGATGCTCCTCGACGGGGTTGATCTCGCGTCCTTCCTGGGGCATCGCGATCAGCTCGTCGCCGATCTCGAGGCGCAGCACCCGGACGTCCGCTTCCACGTGCGCGACCAGGTGCTCAGCATGCGCGGCCCCGCGCGCCGCGTCCGCGCGGCCGAGGAGGTCGTGCGCGAGATCCTCGAGCTCGCCAGGCGCAGCGGCGCCGTCTCCCGACACGATGTGAAAGAGGTCACCCGAATGGTGCACGAGGGCAACGGCCCCACGGCCGCCCAGGTGCTGAGCGAACCGATCCTGACCGTGCGCGGCCACGCGGTCCGCCCGCAGACGCGGGGCCAGCGCGCCTACGTGGATGCGATCGACGCGCACACCGTCGTATTCGGCATCGGTCCCGCGGGAACGGGGAAGACCTACCTCGCGATGGCGAAGGCCGTGCAGGCGCTGCAGCGCCGGGAGGTGGCGAAGATCATCCTCACCCGGCCGGCGGTCGAGGCCGGCGAACGCCTCGGCTACCTTCCCGGCTCGCTCGAGGACAAGATCGACCCGTACCTGCGACCGCTCTTCGATGCGATCGGCTCGATGCTCGATCCCGACGTGGTCCCCAAGCTGCTCGCGAGCGGCACGATCGAGGTCGCCCCGCTCGCCTACATGCGCGGGCGGACGCTCAACGAGTCCTTCGTGATCCTCGACGAGGCGCAGAACACCACCCCCGAGCAGATGAAGATGTTCCTCACGCGACTCGGCTACGGCTCGAAGATGGTCGTGACGGGGGATATCACCCAGGTCGACCTGCCGCTCGCGGCGAGCGGCCTGCGCGTGGTGAACCGCATCCTGCGGGGCGTCGAGGACATCCACTTCGCCGAGCTCGGCTCGGACGACATCGTGCGGCACAGCCTCGTGGGCCGTATCGTGGACGCCTACGCGGAGTACGACGAGCGGCGCCTCGCGGCCCGGGCGTCGGAGGTCGCGGCCGGTGCGGCCGCGGCGGATGCGGGCGGCGATGCGGGCGCCGGTGGCGATGCCGGTACGGGTGCGGGAGCAGCAGAGAGGGAGCGCGGACGATGAGCGTGGAGATCAACAACGAGTCGGGCATCGCCGTCGAGGAGCCACGCCTCCAGCGGCTCGCGGCCTTCGTCCTCGAATCGATGCACGTGCACCCCGACACCGAGCTGGGCGTGATGCTCGTGGACGAATCCGCCATCGAGCAGCTGCACGTGCAGTGGATGGAGGAGCCGGGCCCCACGGACGTGCTGAGCTTCCCGATGGACGAGCTGCGGCCGGGACGCGTCGACGCGCAGACCCCAGCGGGGCTCCTCGGCGACGTCGTCATCTGCCCGCAGGTCGCCGAGCTGCAGGCGGAGGCCGCCGGCCACGACCTGCCCCAGGAGATCTCGGTGCTGCTCACCCACGGGATGCTGCATCTGCTGGGCTTCGACCACGCGACGCCGGACGAGGAGGCGGAGATGTTCGGGCTGCAGCGCGACCTGCTGCTCTCCTTCGCCATGCGCGAGCGCGGGCGATGAGCGGCCCGCTCATCGCGCTGCTCCTCGCGGCCGCGGCGCTGCTGCTCGGCGTCGGCGGCCTACTCGCCGCCGTCGACGCCGCGCTCGGGGTGCGCTCCCGGGCCGAGCTGCTCGCACTCGCGGAGGAGTCGCCGCGCACCGGTGCGGCGATCCGCGCGATCGCCGAGGACGAGGCCGCCCACGCGAGCGCGCTCGGCTTCGCCCGCGTCTTCGCCGAGGTGCTCTCGGCGGTGCTCATCACGCTCGTGCTCGCGTACACGCTCGACCAGCTCTGGCTGGAGCTCGTGCTCGCGACGCTCGTGATGACGGCCACGACCTTCGTGCTCGTGGGCTCGAGCCCGCGCACGGTCGGCACGCATCGCCCGGACGGCGTGATCCGCTTCGCGGCCCCTACCGTCCGTCTCATCCGCGTGCTCCTCGGCCCGATCTCGATCGGTCTGCAGCGCTTCGGCGACCGGGTCACGCCCGGGCGTCGGGCGGGATCCGCGCGGATCCGGGACGAGCAGCAGCTGCTCTCCATGGTGGACCACGCCGCGGAGCAGTCCCTGCTCGAGGACGACGACCGCGAGTACATCCATTCGCTCGTCGAGTTCGGCGACACGCTGGTGCGCGAGGTGATGGTGCCGCGCATCGACATGATCACGGTGAGCAGCGAGGACTCGGTGCGGGAGGCGCTCGAGCAGCTGCTCGCGTCGCGCCACTCGCGGATCCCGGTGATCGCGGGATCCGTGGACGACGTGGCCGGCGTCGCGTATCTGCGCGACGCGAGCGGTTTCGTGCTCCGGCGGCCCGAGGAGTCCGAGACGGCGCCGGTGACGCGGATCATGAAGCCCGCGATCTTCGTCCCCGAGCTCCAGCGAGCGGACGAGCTGCTCAGGCAGATGCAGCGCGAGGCCAACCATCTCGCCCTCGTGGTCGACGAGTACGGAGGGATCTCCGGTCTGGTCACGCTCGAGGACCTCATCGAGGAACTGCTCGGCGAGATCTCCGACGAGCACGACCGCGAGGCGCCCGAGGTGACGCCGCAGGAGGACGGGGCGTTCCTCGTCAGCGCCCGCCTCTCGGTCGACGAGCTCGGGGAGCTCTACGGGATCGAGCTGGACGACGACGAGGTCGACACGGTGGGCGGCCTCGTCGCCAAGCTGCTCGGGCGCCTGCCCGAACCCGGGGACTCCGTGAGCACCGCGGGGATCGAGCTCGTCGTCGTCGACACGGAGCGCCGCCGGCGGCGTCTCCTCACGGCCGAGGCCAGATGGATCGGCGAGCCGGACGAGGCCGACGAGGAAGCGGACGCCGGGGGATCCCCGGCGCGCGGCGTACGCGCCGAGAAGGAGGAGCGATGAGCGGTACGACCGAGGACGGACGCGAGTTCAGGGCGGGGTTCGTCTCCTTCGTGGGACGCCCGAACGTCGGCAAGTCGACGCTCACGAACGCCCTCGTGGGCGAGAAGATCGCGATCACGAGCCCGAAACCGCAGACCACGCGTCGCGCCATCCGGGGCATCCTGCACCGGCCGGACGGGCAGCTCATCATCGTCGACACCCCGGGCATCCACCGGCCCCGCACGCTGCTCGGGGAGCGGCTGAACGCCCTCGTCGAGGCGACGCTCGGCGATGTCGACGTGATCGGGTTCTGCGTGCCGGCCGACGAGAAGCTGGGCCCGGGCGACCGCTTCATCAACGAGCGCCTCGACGACTTCCCGCGCGCCAAGAAGGTCGCGATCCTCACGAAGACCGACCGGGCCTCGAACGCGGAGATCTTCGAGCAGCTCACGCGCCTCGGCGCGCTCCGCGAGTGGGACGCCGTGATCCCGCTGTCCTCGGTCGCGGGCGATCAGCTCGATGTGCTCGCCGACGAGCTGCTCGAGCTCATGCCGCCCTCGCCGGCGCTCTACGAGGCGGAGCAGACGACCGACGAGGACGAGGACGACCGCATCGCCGAGCTCATCCGCGAGGCGGCGCTCGAGGGTGCGCGGGAGGAGCTGCCGCACTCCCTCGCCGCGACGGTCGACGACCGCGAGGAGCGCGAGGACGGGCTCCTCGAGCTCTACGCCTCCATCTACGTGGAGCGCGACAGTCAGAAGGGGATCGTCATCGGGAAGGGCGGCTCGCGCCTGCGCGACACGGGCGAGCGGGCGCGTCGGGAGATCGAGGCGCTGCTCGGACGCCGGGTCTACCTTTCGCTCAGGGTGAAGGTGCTGAAAGAATGGCAGCGCGACCCGAAATCCCTCGGGAAGCTGGGGTTCTAGGGCCGCCGCACCGGCGGCCGGGGGAGGGTCCGCATGCAGGACATCACGCAGCAGGCCGACATTCTGGCGCTCACGCAGAGCTACGGCATCTTCGGCGTCGTCTGGTACGTCATCGTCGCGATCGCGCTCTGGCGCGTCTTCTCGAAGGCGGGCTACCCCGGCATTCTCGCGATCATCCCGATCGTCAACGTCTTCATCCTCGTGAAGGTCGCCGGCTACTCCGCCTGGATGACGCTCTGGTATCTCGTCCCCATCGCGAACATCGTCTTCTCCATCTTCGTGGCGCTGCGCCTCGGCGGCCGCTTCGGCAAGGGCGGCGCGTTCTCCTTCTTCCTCCTCTGGCTCTTCTCGGTCATCGGCTACCTCATCCTCGGCTTCGGCGGCGCCCGGTACCGCCGCGCCTGAGCGCCACCCAGGCTCCGCTCCTCCGCCCTTCCGCCCGGTCACTCCCTCCCCGCGTCCGCCCTTCCGTTCGGTAACTCTCCCCGCCTCCGCGTTTCCGCCCCACCGGCTCCACCCGTTCCGGATCAGCGCCCTTGGGGCTCCACCATTTCCGCCCCCTTGGGGATCCACCATCTCCGGATCGGGGTCACTCGGGCAGGGTGAGAGCGACGCTCACCCTGCCCGAGCGACCCGGATCCTGCGGACGCGCCTGCGCAGTGCCCCGATTCCCGAGATCCTCCCGGGTCTCCCGCGACTCCCGGGACCCCAGCCCGCCCACTCGCGGCCCCGCCGCACCGGATCCGGGTCGCCCCGACAGGGTGAGGCCGGTACCGACCCTGCCTGGGCGACCCGAATGCCGCAGTGACCCCGATCCCGCACTGAGCGGGAACCCGGCGTGACCCGGATCCCGGAGCGATCGGGAACCCGGACCCCGCGGTGAGCGGGAACCCGGAGCGACCCGGATCCGGCAGCGAGCGGGAACCCGGAGCGACCCGGACCCCGGGGTGAGCGGAACCTGAGTTCCGCGGTGATTGGGAACCCGGATCCCGCGGTGAGCGGCGGGCGGCGTGCAGCGCCGGGCGGTGGCTGATGCGAGACCGAGCGTCAGCGCGAGGCGCGGGTCCGAGCGCGCGCGATCCGGGCGAGCAGTGAGCCGGAGAGCAGCAGCTCGTTCGCCTGTACGCGGATCACCCGCCAGCCGGCATCCGACATCGCCTCCCACCGATCGGCATCGCGCCGAGCACGAGCGGGACCGTCCTCGAAGTGGTACGCGCCCTCGTACTCGATCGCGATCCGCAACTCCGGATAACCGAGATCGGCGTGGAGCACGCGAGCCTCGACGGGCACGGCGCAGTCGACGACCGGTTCCGGGAGGCCGGCACGCACGATCAGCCGTCGCAGGCGAGTCTCCTGGGGCGAGTCGACGGGATCGCGCAACAGCGGGAGCGCCTCGCGGCACCGCGCGATCCCGGTGCCGCCATGATGCCGTCGCACCGCCTCCGCGAGCTGCGCCCGCGTCGTGAGCGGCCGCTGCCGACCGCCGTGCCGCCGTCGGCGACCCGTCAGCGCGGCGTCGCCCGCGACGATGAGGTCCTCGAGGTCGAGCACCGCCCCGAGCAGGCACCAGGTGTCGGCCGGTGACGGCAGCGCGAGACCGTACAGCTCGCTGCGCACCAGCACTCCGGCGCGGAGGCGCTGCGCGATGACCTCGGGCCGGCGCGGTGCGCGTCGCGGATGGAACGCGGCGATCTCGACGGCGCCACCGGGCGGTGCGGGCACGGGAAGCCCCCACAGGGCGGCGGCGGATCGCCGGGTGAAGAACTGCTGATCGCGGAGGACGCCCGCGAGATCGAGGCACCGCTCGCGGTGCGCCCCGTCCTCGCGCACCGCGCCGCGCTCCCCGTGGATGAACCTCCCGTCAGGGGGTCCGGGGAGCAACACGACACCTCGTGCGGTGCGCCGAAGATCCTCGGCGCGGAGGCGGCTGCGACTGACGCCGAGCGCGAGCAGCACGCCAGTCGGGACGGAACGCCGGGAGAGTCGTTCGGGGAGCGGCGCTGGGCGGGTCATGCGACCAGGATGCCCCCGCGCGACTGCCCTGGTGGAGCGCGGAACCGGGAATGTGGAGGACACGCCGAGGATCCGTCGGCCACCGGCCCCTGTGAGCGGCGTGCGGATCAGTGAAGCACCCAGGCCCCGCAGCTCGTGCCCGATCCGCCCGTGGCACGCGGATTCGGGTCAGCGGCGCAGGGTGACCGCGGCGCTCACCGTGTCTCATCGACCCGGATTCGCGGGGTGCGGGGAAGGTTTGGGAGGGGGAGGGGGAGGGAAAGGGGGCGGAGAAAAACGAGTGCGGGCGGGGTGGGGGGGGGAGAGGGGGGCGAGGCTTCAGCGGCCGCCGCTGAAGCCGCCGCCCCCGCCTCCGCCGGCGAAACCACCGCCGCTCGAGCCGCCCGAACTGCTCGAGGTGTAGCTCGCGGCGGAGTCGAGCGAGCGCGTGAAGGAGTGGATGGTGCTTCCGAAGTCCCCGAGGCCGTGCACGGCGACAGCGGGGTACCAGCTCGGGGCGAGGCCCGTCTGTTCGGCGTAGCGGGTCTCGAGCACGCCGCCCCACTCCCGCTCCAGACCGAACATCACCGCGTAGGGGAGCAGCCGTTCGTAGAGTCGGATGATCGTGACGTCGCCCTCCCGCGTCCGCTCCGCGCCGTCGGGCGACTGCAGCACGCGCAGGCGGTCGGCTTCCGCGACCGTGATGAAGAGCTTCACCCCCTCCAGGTGCTCTCGCGCCTCCGCGCCGAGCGGCGTGTGCACGCGATGGGGCACGAGGCCCACCGTGCCGAGCACTCCGGCGCCAGCGGCCGCGATGAGTGCGAGGATCGGACCCGCGGTGACCGGGCGGGTCGCCAGTGCGATGACGGCCGCGGCCACCACGAGCACCGCGACGCCGAGCGCGACCGCGCCGAGAATGCGGGCGGGACGGCTGGCCTCGCGGGTGAAGTACCCGCGCTCCTCCGCGGCGCGCAGCCCGCCGGCCGAGAGCTCCGTCATCCGTTTGCCGAAGGCCTCGTCCCGCTCGGGCAGCGCGAACGCGGTTCCGGGCTCCAGCGAGGGAAGGATCGCGCGCAGGGCCCCGGCGTCCTGAGGATCGACCGCGCGGGCGGCGTCGACGACGCGGAGGACGGGCTGCGCCTGCTTCGGGCCGAAGAAGCCCCGCTCGGGTGCACCGTCCTCGAGGCGGATCGCGCCGCCGACGGCGAGGTGCACGATCTGCGCGGGCACCACGGCCTCCGTCGCGCCCGCGACGGGCCCCGCGACGAGCGGCGGCAGCTCCCGCGGAACCTCGTACTGGGCGACGATGGTGCCCCGTCCGGTGCGGCGGCGCGCGCGGAGCCGGGCGACGGCGAACGCGGAGGCCCCGCCCGCCAGGAGGCCGGCCCCGCCGACGACTGCGGGCAGACCGTCGAGCGCGAAGTTCGGGAGGCGTCCGGCCGGCTGCACGACGCTGCCGGGTGCGAGGCCGACGGCGATGGTGACCCCCTCTCGGGGGCGAGTGCGCGCGGCGCGAGCTCGACGCGATCGTCCTCGAGGGACGCCGTGCACGGCTCGTCCGATCCGGCGGGGCCGCTGTAGCAGCGCACGGCACCGGTCAGACGCTCCGCGAGCGGAGCGTCGAAGCGGAGCGTCGCGCTGAAGGCCTCGATGGGCTGCCGGTGCTCGAAGTCGAGGAGATCCCAGTAGAACTCGTCGGCGCTCCCGTCATCGCGCGCGAGGATCGTGTCGCTCAGGGTGTAGGAGATCACATAGTGCTGCACGCCGTGCACGTACGCGTCGTTCCCGGTGAGCACGGCGATGAAGCCGTCGTCCTCCTCGAGTGCGAAGGGGACGGGCGCGCCGTCCCCATCGGTGACGGAGAAGTCGCGGGGATCGGTGGAGGTGCCCTCGTAGTCGATCGGCAGTCCCCGGACGATGCCCCGGTTCTGATCGGTCTCGGGGAAGCGGGCGACGAGCGTCTCGGTGACGCGGGTGACGGATCTGCCCGTCTCGTCCACGCCGAGCACGGCCTCGACGTCCCAGCGGTCGTACGAGAAGTCCTCGACATCGGCCGACGCCGGGGCCGCGGGCAGCAGCACCGCCGCGGGCAGGAGCATTCCCGCGGTCACGAGGACCGCCGCGGGCAGCAGCACCGCCGCCATGCGGGTCACGGAGCGGGGGAGGAGACACGAGGTCGCACGGGCGAGACGGCTCGTGCGTCCAGCGTAGAGGACGGGTCCGCGGCTCGCCCCCGACTCCCGCTCCCGACTGACGCTCCGAGGCCCCGGTGCCACCGGCCCGCGCGTCCGGCGGCGACCGCGGTGCTATAGTGGCAGGCATGCGGTTCCGCTCGCTTCTCCTTAGCCGCCGCGACGAGTCCTCGACGTTCTAGTTCTCAGGCCTCCCTCGTCGCGGTGTTCGTGTTGGACTGAGCGAGAGTCACGAAGAACCAAGGACGAGTCCCATGAAGAACCAGCAGCAGCCCTCGGGCATGCCGATCCACCGCTACCGGCCGTTCCACGAGATCATCCCGGTCGATCTCCCGGATCGCACCTGGCCCGCGAAGCGCATCACCGAGGCGCCCCGGTGGTGCGCCGTCGACCTCCGCGACGGCAACCAGGCGCTCATCGACCCGATGAGTCCCGAGCGCAAGCGGATCATGTTCGATCTGCTCGTGAAGATGGGGTACAAGGAGATCGAGGTGGGCTTCCCCTCGGCGAGCCAGACCGATTTCGATTTCGTGCGGCACCTCATCGAGGACGACGCGATCCCTGACGACGTCACGATCCAGGTGCTCACGCAGGCGCGCGAGCACCTGATCACGCGCACGTACGAGTCGCTGGTCGGCGCGAAGCAGGCGATCGTGCACCTGTACAACTCGACGAGCATCCTGCAGCGGGACGTGGTCTTCCGCTCCGACCGCGAGGGCATCAAGAAGATCGCCACCGACGGTGCGAAGCTCTGCCGGGCGAGCGAGCACATCTGCGCCGGCACGGAGATCTTCTACGAGTACTCGCCGGAGTCGTACACCGGCACCGAGCTCGAGTACGCCGTCGAGGTCTGCAACGAGGTGCTCGAGGTCTTCGAGCCGACGCCCGAGCGCAAGGTGATCATCAATCTGCCCGCCACCGTGGAGATGGCGACGCCGAACGTCTACGCCGATTCGATCGAGTGGATGAGCCGGCACCTGCATCACCGTGAGAACGTGATCCTCTCGCTGCACCCGCACAACGACCGCGGTACCGCCGTGGCGGCCGCGGAGCTCGGCTATCTCGCCGGCGCGGACCGTATCGAGGGCTGCCTCTTCGGCAACGGGGAGCGCACGGGCAACGTGGATCTCGTGGCCCTGGGCATCAACCTCTTCACGCAGGGCATCGATCCGCAGATCGACTTCTCCCGCCTCGACGAGGTGCGCCGCACGGCCGAGTACTGCAACCAGCTGCGCGTGCCCGAGCGCAGCCCGTGGGCGGGCGACCTCGTCTACACCGCCTTCTCGGGGTCGCATCAGGATGCGATCAAGAAGGGCTTCGAGCGCATGTCGCAGGACGCCGAGGCCGCGGGAGTCCCGGTCGACGAGCTGGAGTGGGCGGTGCCGTATCTGCCGGTCGATCCGAAGGACCTCGGCCGATCCTACGAGGCGGTCATCCGCGTGAACTCGCAGTCGGGCAAGGGCGGCGTCGCCTACCTGCTCAAGACCGACCACCACCTCGACCTGCCCCGCAGACTGCAGATCGAGTTCAGCGCCGTGGTACAGGGCCTCACCGACTCCGAGGGCGGCGAGGTCTCCAGCGATGAGATCTGGCGGATCTTCCAGGACGAGTATCTCCCGGCGCGCGCGTCGGACGCGGAGCGCTGGGGGCGCTACGAGATCTTCCGAGTCTCGTCGACGAGCGCCGGCGACGGGGTCACCGAGCTCGTGGTCGACTACCGGGCCGGCGATGAGGATCAGCAGTCGGTGTCCCGCGGCAACGGGCCGGTGGACGCGTTCATCAACGCGCTGAACGCCGGCGGGCACGAGGTCACGCTCTTCGACTACGTCGAGCACGCCATGAGTTCTGGCGGCGACGCCGTCGCCGCGGCGTATGTCGACCTCGAGGTGGACGGGCAGCGCCTGTGGGGCGTCGGGATCGACCCCGACACCAGCCGTGCGACGCTGCAGGCCATCATCAGCTCCGTGAACCGCTCGATCCGCAATGCGGTGCGCGAGCCGGTGGCCGCCGCGACGCCCGCGGCGTGAGGCGCGGCCGCGCCGCGCGATTCGGAACTCTGTTCGAATGATCGGTGTGGCGCGGCCCCGTGCGTCGGGGGCAGCCCCTAGGGTGGGCATGTGATTGCTTCGATACGCGGACCCGTGCTGTCCGCAGGTGCCGGGTGGCTCGTGGTCGGCGTCGGCGGGATCGGCCTGCGCGTCGAGGTGCCCAGCGGGCGCGTGTCGCAGGCCGTGCCCGGCGATGAGGTGGCGCTCCATACCTCGCTCGTGGTGCGCGAGGACTCCCTGACGCTGTTCGGATTCCGCTCGGAGGACGAGCTCGCGCTGTTCGGACTGCTCATCGGCGTGAACGGGGTCGGCCCGCGCAGCGCGCTCGGCGTGCTGTCGGTGCTCGCGCCCGCCGATGTCGTGCGCGCGGTGGCGAACGAGGACGCGAAGCCCTTCACGCAGGTATCCGGGATCGGCCCCAAGACCGCGAAGCTCATCGCGCTCTCGCTCTCCGGCAAGCTCTCAGGGATCGCCGCCCTTGCGGGCGGCGGGGACGGGGCCGCGTCGGCCGCGCCCGCGGGAGATGCCGCGGCGGAGACCGCCGATGCCGTGCGCGAAGGTCTCGTGGGGCTCGGCTGGCAGCCGCAGGCCGCCGAACGCGCCGTCGACGACGCTCGCGCAGCCGGTGCCCCCGAGGATTCCGCCGGTCTGCTGCGCGCGGCGCTCGCGCTGCTCCAGGCCGGTCGGCCCGGCGCTCGCGGGGCCGGCCGATGACGGAGGAGCTGTCGCCCCGGGCGAGCGCCTCCGAGCAGGGCTACGAGGGCGCCCTGCGCCCGGGAACCCTCGGCGAGTTCGTCGGCCAGGCCAAGGTGCGCAAGCAGCTCGGGCTGCTCCTCGACGCGGCGAGCAGGCGGCAGCACACGCCCGATCACATCCTGCTCGCGGGACCCCCGGGGCTCGGCAAGACCACCCTGTCGATGATCGTCGCGGCCGAGCTGGACAAGCCGCTGCACCAGACCTCGGGCCCGGCGATCCAGCACGCGGGGGACCTCGCCGCCGTGCTCTCCGCGCTCACCCCGGGGGAGGTGCTCTTCGTCGACGAGATCCATCGGATGGCGCGCAGCGCCGAGGAGATGCTCTATCTCGCGATGGAGGACTTCAAGGTCGACATCATGGTCGGCAAGGGAGCCGGCGCGACCTCCGTGCCGCTCGAGCTGTCTCCGTTCACGCTCGTGGGCGCCACGACCCGCGCCGGGCTCCTGCCGAACCCGCTGCGCGACCGCTTCGGCTTCACAGCGCACCTCGAGTTCTACGGCGAGGACGAGCTCGCCCGGGTCGTATCGCGCGCCGCGGGGCTCATCGGCTTCGCCCTTTCCGAGCAGGGCATCGCGGAGATCGCGGGCCGCTCCCGCGGCACGCCGCGCATCGCGAATCGTCTGCTGCGGCGGGTGCGCGACTACTGCCTCGTCCACGAGACGGTCGGAGACACGGAGAGCGTGCGGGCCGCGCTCGCCCTCTACGACGTCGACGAGCACGGCCTCGACCGCCTCGACCGCGAGGTGCTGCGCGCCCTCGTGGAGCGCTTCGGCGGCGGACCGGTGGGCCTGTCCACCCTCGCCGTCTCCGTCGGGGAGGAGGCGGAGACGATCGAGTCGGTCGTCGAGCCGTTCCTCGTCCGCACCGGCCTCATCACCCGCACGCCGCGCGGGCGGGTCGCCACGCGGCTCGGCTGGGCGCACGTGGGCGCCGAGCCGCCCGAGATCTCCCAGATCCCGGGTGGCGGACGCACAGGGTGAGCAGGGTAGAGTGGTGGAATCTGTGCCCGCGGTAGCAGACCGCGCACGCCCCTACGGAAGGATCGATTCGGATCATGGACCCGATCACCCTCGTCATGTTCGGCCTCATCGCGGTGCTGATCTTCTTCATGTTCCGCAACGGGAAGAAGCGGCAGCAGGCGATGCAGGAGCTGCAGAACGGACTGCGCCCGGGCGCTGAGGTGATGCTCCAGTCCGGGATCTTCGGCACCGTCGAGTCGGTCGACGACGAGGACAACAAGGTCACCGTCCGCAGCGGTTCGAGCACCCTCGTCGTGCACCGCAACGCGGTCTCCCAGATCACCGCGCCCGTGGAGGCCGCGGAGTCGGACGACACCGCTCCCCAGCTCGCTCCGGACGACGACCCCGCATTCGGCGAGCGGATCTCGGGCACCGCGGATGCGGCTCCCGAGCGCTCGGGCGCCGATGCGGAGACTTCCGCTGCGGAGCCCGATGCCTCGCCCGAGGCCCCGAAGGACGCCGGTGGTCCGAGCGACGACTCCGGGGATCCGCAGGCGCCGAAGGCGTAACCCCGACGGCCGCATCGCCGGCCCTCCGCTCCACCCCTGAGAGAAAGCAGTCAGTCTTGGCGTCCACACCCGCTGTGCGGAGGGCCCGTCGCTCCCTCGTATTCCTCCTGGTCCTCATCGTCGGCCTCGCGGGCCTCATCACGTACGGCGTGTTCCGCAGCGACGCGACGTGGACGCCGAAGCTCGCGCTCGACCTCCAGGGCGGCACGCAGATCCTGCTCGCGGCCGAGCAGACCGATGGCGAGTCCGTCTCGGGAGATCAGCTGCAGCAGGCGGTCTCGATCATCCGGCAGCGCGTGGACGCCGCGGGCGTCTCCGAGGCCGAGATCACGACCCAGGGCAACCAGCACATCTCGGTGTCCATCCCCGGCAAGGCGGACGAGGCGACGCTGCAGCGCATCGAGGCGTCGGCGAAGCTCGACTTCCGCCCCGTGCTCTCGACGGGCATCGGCATCGATCTCACCGAGGCGGCCGGCGAGGAGGACGCCGCGGCCGAGGAGACCGCCACAGGCGACGCTGAGGCAGCGATCGATGCGGGCGACGCCCCCGCGGACGAGAACCTCGATCCCGAGACCATCCCGGAGAGCGCGGGCGATCTCGCGTGGATCACCCCCGCGCTGCAGGAGAAGTTCGACGCGTTCACCTGCACCTCGGAGGAGGCGCTCGACACCCGCGAGACGGCCGCGGACCGACCGCTCATCACCTGCGACGAGACCGGAACCCAGAAGTACATCCTCGGTCCGGTCGAGCTCAGCGGCGATGTGATCAGCGACGCGACCGCCCAGATGGCCACGACATCGACCGGTGCGACCACGGGCGAGTGGGTCGTCCAGATCGTCATGAACAAGCAGGGCACCGAGACCTTCGGCAAGATCAGCCAGCGCCTCTTCGGCGCGGAGTCGCCGCAGGACCAGTTCGCCTTCGTGCTCGACGGCAACGTGCTCTCCGCGCCGCAGATGCAGGCGCAGATCCTCGACGGCCGTCCCTCCATCAGCGGCGGCTTCACCCAGGACTCGGCGCAGGCGCTCGCCGATCAGCTGAAGTTCGGCGCGCTGCCCATCGACTTCACGGTCCAGAGCCAGGAGGACGTCTCCGCGACCCTCGGCACGAACCAGCTCTCGGCCGGACTCCTCGCCGGGCTCATCGGCCTGCTGCTCGTCGTCGTCTACTCGCTCTTCCAGTACCGGGCGCTCGGCTCGCTCACGATCGCCTCGCTCGCGATCGCGGCCGTCCTCACCTATCTGCTGCTCACCTTCTTCTCCTGGCGGCAGGGCTACCGGCTCTCGCTCGCCGGCGTGGCGGGCATCATCGTGGCCATCGGCTTCACCGCGGACTCCTTCATCGTCTACTTCGAGCGCATCCGCGACGCGCTGCGCGACGGCTTCGGCATCGAGAGCGCCGTGGAGCACGGCTGGAAGCGGGCCTTCCGCACCGTGCTCGCGTCCGACGGCGTGAACTTCCTCGCCGCGGCGATCCTCTTCATCCTCGCGGTCGGCAACGTCAAGGGCTTCGCGTTCACGCTCGGGCTCACGACGCTCGTCGACGTCGTCGTGGTCGCCCTGTTCACGCACCCGATGATGACGCTGCTCGCGCGCACCCGCTTCTACCGCTCCGGCCATCGCTTCTCGGGCCTCGACCCGCAGCGTCTCGGCGCCGTCTACCGCGGACGCATGGAGTTCCGTGCGCCCGTCGTCGGCAAGACCGCCTCTGGCAAGCGCAACGCGCGCAGCCAGAAGGAGGCCGAGCGGCGCCAGACCATCGCCGAGCGCAAGGCCGCCGCCGGCGCTTCCACCGGAAAGGAGAGCTGAGATGGCTCGCTCATTCGCCGAGTTCGGCAACGCGCTCTACACCGGTGAGAAGTCGATCGACTTCATCGGCAAGCGCAGGACCTGGTACCTCATCTCGATCGTGCTCATCATCGTGTCGATCGCCGGTCCGCTGCTGCGCGGCGGATTCACCTTCGGCATCGAGTTCACGGGCGGCAGCCAGTTCCAGGTGCACCTGAGCGAGGGGCAGGATCGCGATCCCGCGGTCGCCGAGCGCGCCGTGCTCGAAGTGCTCCCCGCGAGCGCGCCCCGCGTGACGCAGCTCGGGCAGTCCGACATCCGCGTGCAGACGGAGGCCCTCAGCGACGCCGAGAACCGCGAGGTCACCGCCGCTCTCGCTGCCCAGTACGAGCTCGACGAGAGCGAGGTGACGTACTCCTACATCGGACCGGCGTGGGGGCAGGACGTCACGCGTCAGGCGGTGATCGCGCTCATCGTCTTCATCCTGTTCGCAGCCCTCGTCATGGCGATCTACTTCCGCACCTGGAAGATGTCGCTCGCGGCGATCATCGCGCTGCTGCACGACCTCGTCATCACGGCGGGCGTCTACGGCATCTCCGGGTTCGAGATCACCCCGGCCGCCATGATCGGCTTCCTGACGATCCTCGGCTATTCCCTCTACGACACGGTCGTGGTGTTCGACAAGATCCGCGAGAACACCGCGCCGGGCGAGCTCAACGACCGTCGCACCTTCGCCGAATCGGTGAACCTCGGCGTCAACCAGACGCTCGTGCGATCGATCAACACCTCGGTCGTGGCGCTGCTTCCCGTCGGGTCGATCCTCTTCATCGGCGCGTTCATCCTCGGCGCCGGCACGCTCCGGGACATCTCGCTCGCGCTCTTCATCGGCATCCTCGTCGGTGCGTACTCCACGATCTTCATCGCGGCGCCCACGTACGCGCATCTGCGCGAGGGGGAGGCCGCCATCACGAAGCGCGATGCGAAGGTGCGGCGCCTGCGGGAGCAGCGCGAGACGGGCGGCGCGGGGGCCGAGTCGGAGGAGGCCAGCACCGTCGCGGAATAGCGGCATCGGCGTCGCGCCGTCCGGTTCGTCGGAATGGCGAGCCGTGGTGTAGCGTTCAATCATTCGAGGGAGGTTGCCGGTGGCGTCGCAGGAGGTTTCGCAGGGCGGCACGACGGCGCTGCGCCGCCTGGTACCGCGGATCTTCTCGCGCGGCAGCGCCCCCGGAGCCGTCGATCAACTGATCCGCACGGTGCGCGCGAACTATCCGCGCGCAGACCTGTCGGTCATCGAGCGGGCCTACGCGGTGGCCGAGCGGGCGCATCGCGGGCAGAAGCGTCGCAGCGGCGAGCCCTACATCACCCACCCCATCGCCGTCGCGCAGATTCTCGCCGATCTGGGGGTCGCCCCGGTGGCCATCGCCGCGGCGCTGCTGCATGACACGGTGGAGGACACGGACTACGAGCTCTCCCAGCTGACCGCCGACTTCGGCGACGAGATCGCGATGCTCGTCGACGGCGTCACGAAGCTCGACAAGGTGAAGTACGGCGACTCCGCCCAGGCCGAGACGGTGCGCAAGATGGTCGTCGCGATGTCCAAGGACATCCGAGTGCTCGTCATCAAGCTCGCGGACCGGCTGCACAACGCGCGCACCTGGGGTTTCGTCCCCGGGGACTCCGCGAAGCGCAAGGCGCAGGAGACGCTCGAGATCTACGCTCCGCTCGCGCACCGGCTGGGCATCCAGTCCATCAAGTCGGAGCTCGAGGATCTCTCCTTCGCGGTCCTGAAGCCGAAGCTCTACGCCGAGATCCAGAACCTCGTCTCCCAGCGCAATCCGCAGCGCGACGAGCTCGTCGCCGGCGTCATCGGTTCGATCGAGTCGGATCTGCGCGATGCGCGCATCCGCGGCGAGGTGACCGGGCGGCCCAAGGAGCTCTACTCGATCTACCAGAAGATGATCGTCCGGGGCCGCGACTTCGACGACATCTACGATCTCGTCGGCATCCGCGTCCTCGTGAGCTCGATCCGGGACTGCTACGCCGTGCTCGGCGCCGTCCACGCCAGGTGGACCCCGATCCCCGGGCGATTCAAGGACTACATCGCGACGCCGAAGTTCAATCTGTACCAGTCCCTGCACACCACGGTCATCGGCCCCGACGGGCGGGCCGTGGAGATCCAGATCCGCACGGTCGAGATGCATCAGCGCGCCGAGTACGGCGTCGCGGCCCACTGGAAGTACAAGCAGCGCCAGCAGGGCGGGCAGTCCCCGTCCTCGAACGACATGGCGTGGCTCGCGCACATCTCCGACTGGCAGGCCGAGACGGAGGATCCCGGGGAGTTCCTCGACGCGCTCCGCTACGAGATCGGCGCGAAGGAGGTCTACGTCTTCACCCCGAAGGGCCGCGTCATCGGTCTCCCGGCCGGCGGCACCACGGTCGACTTCGCCTACGCCGTGCACACGGAGGTCGGGCACCGCACGATGGGTGCCCGGGTGAACGGGCGCCTCGTCCCGCTCGAGACCGCGCTGAGCAACGGCGACGTCGTCGAGGTCTTCACCTCGAAGGATCCGAACGCCGGCCCGAACCAGTCGTGGCTGAACTTCGTCAAGAGCAAGCGCGCGCAGAACAAGATCCGCCAGTGGTTCACGAAGGAGCGCCGCGAGGAGGCCGCGGAGACGGGCAAGGTCGAGATCACGAAGGCGCTGCGCAAGCAGGGTCTGCCGCTGCACCAGGTGATGAACTCGGCGACGCTGCAGCAGGTCGCGCTCCAGCTGCGCTACCTCGACGTCACGGCGCTCTACGCGGCGGTCGGCGAAGGGCACGTCTCCGCGCAGTCCGTCATCGAGAAGGTCACGGCGCTGCTCGCCGACGAGGTCGCCTCGACGGAGCCGGCGCTCGCCACGCTGCCGATCATCGAGCAGCCGCGCGCGGGCAAGCAGGCCGATGCCAGCGGCGTCGTCGTGACGGGCGCCTCGGACGTCCTCGCGAAGCTCGCCAAGTGCTGCACGCCGGTGCCGGGCGACGAGATCCTCGGCTTCGTGACGAAGGGCCAGGGCGTCTCGGTGCACCGCACCGACTGCCACAACTTCCAGCACCTGCGCGAGCAGCAGGATCGCGTCGTCGAGGTGGAGTGGGCGCCTACGGCGAAGAGCGTCTTCCTCGTGCAGATCCAGGTGGAGGCGCTCGATCGCTCGGGGCTGCTCTCCGACGTGACGCGCTCGCTCTCCGACCATCACGTCAACATCCTCTCGGCCTCCGTGAACACCTCCAGCTCGCGTCTGGCCATCAGCAAGTTCGTGTTCGAGATGGCCAATGCGACGCATCTCGACCACGTGCTCAACGCCGTGCGCCGCATCGACGGCGTCTACGACGTCTACCGCATCACGAACTGAGGCGCCTCGGGTCACAGCGCCTCCCAGCGGGCGAGCGCGCGGCGGCGGTAGCGCGGCATGCCCGAGAGGATCCGCTCTCGGGCGGCCCGGCGGCGGCCGGCGCCGCTGAGCAGCAACCTGCAGGCGACGCGCAGCGGGGCCTCGAACCGGGGCTCGAAGCTCAGCAGATCGCAGGCCGTCCGCTCGGGCGAGGTGGCGCGGCGCCCGGACGCGAGCTCGACGACGTCCTCCTCGGCGATGCCGTACTGATGCACGCGGCGGGCGCCATCGGGCTCCGGCCTCGGCCGCCGCGCGCCCGGCGTCGAGAAGTGCAGCGGCGTGCCCGGCTCCCGCAGCGCGCCCCAGACCCACGCGGCCGTCAGACCGACGGCGATGAGCCCGCCTCCGCTCCACGGCGCGAGCACCGCGAGCCGGACGGCCGGGCCGTCGGGCCAGCCCACCGAACGCACGCCGGGCCCGCAGCGCCTGAGCACGCCGCGCAGCAGCTCCGAGCTGATCACCGCCGTCGGCAGGCGGTCGTAGCGGGGCGGGGCGAGCGGCATGCCCCCATGATGCGCGCCGCGCGCGGGCTTCCGCCAGCGGGAGCGCGGAGGATGTGGATAATCCGTCGGAACGACGCGGCGCCCGGCGCATGTGGAGGACATGCGCCGGGCGCCGCGGGGGACGGCGTCCGCCGTCGCCGGATCAGTCGCCGATCGCGGCGAGCCAGGACTGCTGCGCGGCGAGCTTCTCCTCCGCTTCGGCGGCCGCCGAGGCGTCGCCCGCGGCGCGCGCGGCCTCGAGCTCCGCGGTGAGCTCGGCGATGGACGCCTCGAGCTGTCCGCGCAGCCCTTCGCTGCGCGCCTTGGTCTCCGGGTTGGTCTTGCGCCAGTGCTCGTCCTCGAGCTGCTTGACGTGATCCTCGATGCGGCGCAGTCGCGCCTCGACCTCGCGCAGCGCCTCGCGGGGCACGCGGCCGATCTCGTCCCACTGCAGCTGGATCGCCGTGAGGCGCTTGCGCGCCGCCGCGTGCTCCCGCTCCTGCAGGATCGGTTCGGCCTCGTCGAGCAGCGCCTGCTTCGCCGTGAGGTTCGCCGCGTACTCCTCGTTCGTCTGGGCGGCCTCCGCGGCCTTCGCCTCGTAGAGCACGTCGCCCGCGGCCTTGAATCGCGCCCACAGCTGGTCGTCGAGCTTGCGGCTCGCCCTGCCGGCGGCCTTCCACTCGTCGAGCAGCGCGCGGTACGCGGGAATGCCGTCGATGCCCTGGGGGGCCAGCGCCTCGGCGGAGGCGATGATGCGCTCCTTGCGGTGCTTGACCTCCTTGTTGTTCGCATCCATCTGCGCGAAGTGGCTGCGCCGCGCCGAGTCGAAGGACTGGCGCGCGGCCCGGAAGCGCTTCCAGAGCGCGTCGGCCTGCGACTTCGGCACCTGCGGGCCCGAGCGCTGAGACGTCTGCCAGTCGGAGAAGAGCTGCTCGAACGCCTGGCTCGTGTCCTTCCAGCGGATCGAGGCCTCCGGCTGGGCGGCGAGGCGCTCGGCCTCCACGACGATGGTCTCGCGCTGCTCGAGCGCCGCCTTGCGCGCCGCGTCCCGCTCCGCCTGCTGCTTCTCACCGAGCGCCGCGGTCTTCTCGCCGAGCTTCTCCACGCGTCCCCGCAGCGCGGCGATGTCGCCGACGGCGGCCGGTTCCACGAGCTGCTCGCGCAGCTTGGCGACGGTGTCTGCGGCCGAGGCATCCGCGGTGCCGCGCGCGACCCGCGCCTCGAGCAGCGTGACCTGCCCCTCCAGATCGGCGAACTTGCGGGTGAAGTAGGCGAGTGCCTCCTCGGGGGTGCCGTCGGGGAAGGAACCGACGACCCGTTCGCCGGCGTCCTCGCGGACGTAGACGGTGCGGTCCTCGTCGACTCGTCCCCAGGGCGTTTCGTTGCTCGCTTCGCTCACGGTTCTGCTCACCTGTCGTGTGAATTCGGGCCGGGGTCGCCGACCCTACGGGATAGACCCCTCCACTATGCCACAGCCGCCCTGTCGGAGGGCCTCGATACGATGGCTGCATGGAACTCGGATCGGCTCGGAAGCCGACTGCCCCGCTCGCCGTGCGCATGCGTCCGCAGTCGCTCGACGAGGTCGTCGGGCAGCAGCATCTGCTCCGCCCGGGCTCGCCCCTGCGCACCCTCGCCGCGGACACGGAGGGCGGAGGCGGAGCCGTCTCGGTGATCCTGTGGGGGCCTCCCGGCACGGGCAAGACGACGCTCGCGCAGGCGATCGCGCACTCGAGCGGCCGCCGCTTCGTCGAGCTCTCGGCGATCACCGCCGGTATCAAGGACGTGCGGACCGTGATGGAGCGCGCCCTCGACGACCGCGACCTCTACGGCATCGCGACGGTGCTCTTCCTCGACGAGATCCACCGATTCACCAAGGCGCAGCAGGACGCCCTGCTCCCCGGAGTGGAGAACGGCTGGGTGACGCTCGTCGCGGCGACGACGGAGAACCCGTCGTTCTCGGTGATCAGCCCGCTGCTCTCCCGATCGCTGCTGCTCACGCTCGAGCCGTTGCAGGACGCGGATCTGCGCACGCTCCTCGAGCGGGCCGCCGTCGACCCGCGCGGACTCGGCGGCGAGGTCGACGTCGACGCCGAAGCGTTCGAGGCGCTCGTGCAGCTCGCCTCGGGAGACGCCCGGCGCGCCCTCACGGCGCTCGAGGCCGCGGCGGCCTCGGCGCGCGCGCTCGGCGGCGCATCGGTCGCCCCGGACGGCGGGGAGGACGCGGCACCGGTCGCACGCGCCGACGGGACGGGCGGCGCGCCCGACGACGCCCGGGCCGAGGCGACGCAGACCGAGATAACGCAGGCCGAGGCGACGCAGGCCGAGGCCGGTGCCTCGGACGCGGAGGCCGAGGCGCCGACGCCCGGGACCGACGCCGGGAACGATCCCGAGGAAGACGGCGCTCGGGAGACGCGTACCGCGGCGCCGGGCCGGCCGCGCGTCACCGCCGAGATCGTCGCGGCATCGGTGGACCGCGCCCTGCTGCGCTACGACCGCAACGGCGACCAGCACTACGACGTCGTGAGCGCGTTCATCAAATCGATGCGGGGTTCCGACCCCGACGCGGCCGTGCACTACCTCGCCCGGATGATCGAGGCGGGGGAGGACCCGCGCTTCATCGCGAGACGGCTCATGGTCCACGCGGCGGAGGACGTCGGCCTGGCCGATCCGCAGGCCCTCCCGATCGCGGTCGCCGCCGCGGAGGCGACGCAGCTCATCGGCCTTCCCGAGGCGCGGATCCCGCTCGCCGAGGCGACCATCTACATCGCGACCGCACCGAAGTCGAACGCCGTCATCTCCGCCATCGACGCGGCCATCGCGGATGTGAAGGCGGGACGGTTCGGCGTCGTGCCGCTGCACCTGCGCGACGCCCACTATCCCGGCGCGAAGCGGATGGGGCACGGCAAGGGATACCGCTACCCGCACAGCGACCCGCGCGGGGTATCGCCCCAGCAGTATCTGCCGGACGAACTGCGCGACCGCGTCTACTACGCACCCACGGCGCACGGCAACGAGCGCGAGGTCGGCGAGCGGCTCGAGAAGATCCGGCGGATCACCCGGGGCGAGTGACCCGCCCGGAGGAGGGACGAGACCGCCCTGGCCGCCGAGACTCGGCGACGCCGGGCGAGCCGCGCGGTACGGGCGGATACCCGGGCGATCTGCTAGACTGATCGCTGGCCAACATCGCCCCCGTTGCCGGCTGCACGCGGGGCGCGCATGGCAGTCGCCCTGTAGCCGGGTTCCTGCACTGGTCGTTCCCTCACCGATGACGGTACGCTGCGTCGCGGGCATGGCGGCGAGAGCCGCTGATGCGGGCGCAGCACAGCCGAGAGAACGCGTGCGGGCCGACGGAAGCGTCGAGCCGCACGAGCATATACAGAACCCGAAAGGACCCACGTGTCGACTACGTCGCGTACCCGTTCCCAGACCCGCCTCTCCCGTTCGCTCGGGATCGCGCTGACCCCGAAGGCCGCGCGCTACCTCGAGAAGCGCCCCTACGGCCCCGGCCAGCACGGTCGCACCAAGCGCAAGAGCGATAGCGACTACGCCGTCCGCCTGCGCGAGAAGCAGCGGCTCCGGGCCCAGTACGGCATCCGCGAGAAGCAGCTCACCATCGCGTTCAAGGAAGCCCGTCGTCAGGACGGCCTGACCGGTGAGAACCTCGTCGAGCTGCTCGAGATGCGCCTGGACGCGCTCGTGCTGCGCGCCGGCTTCGCCCGCACCACGGCGCAGGCCCGCCAGCTCGTCGTGCACCGCCACATCCTCGTCGACGGCAAGATCGTCGATCGCCCCTCCTTCCGCGTGAAGCCGGGTCAGCTCATCCACGTCAAGGAGCGCTCGGAGGGCCTCGAGCCGTTCCAGGTCGCCGCGGCCGGCGGGCACGCCGACGTCCTGGCGAACGTTCCCGGTTACCTCGAGGTCGAGCTCGACAAGCTGCAGGCGCGCCTCGTGCGCCGCCCGAAGCGCGCCGAGGTCCCCGTGACCTGCGAAGTGCAGCTCGTCGTCGAGTACTACTCGGGTCGCTGAGCCGCGCGGCACGCGACACGCCCGAACGGGGCGCCGGAGTCAGCTCCGGCGCCCCGTTCGTCGTCTCCGCCTCGCGATCCGCTGAGGGGGTCGGATCCGCATCGCCTCGGCCAGGCGACTGCGAGCCGCTAAGCTGGACATCATCGTTCGACCGCGGCGGGGATCCGTGCGCGCTGCCTGCAGGAGGGAAAAGGACATGCGCAGACTCGGCTGGCTGCTGACCGGAGCCGCACTCGGGTTCGTCGCGGCGCACTTCGTGAACCGCACACCGGAGGGGCGCCGCTTCTTCACCCGCGTGAACCGCGGCATGGAGGAGTTCGGCCGCGCCTTCGCGAGCGGCTACGAGGCCGAGAGCGACGCCGACGGCTTCGACGAGGACCTCGAGGCCGCGCTGCGCGATCTGCCCGACGCGCGCTGACCCTCCCGCTCACCGACCGATACCCGCCGCCCGGGTCGCGCGGCGACCCGACGATCGAAGGACCCCACCGGATGCAGACCGCCGAAATCCACCGACGCTGGCTCGACTTCTTCGAGAAGCGCGGGCACACCGTCGTCCCCTCGGCCTCGCTCGTGAGCGACGACCCGAGCCTCATGTTCACCGTCGCGGGCATGGTGCCGTTCGTCCCCTACCTCTCCGGTCTCGTGCCCGCGCCGTACCCGCGCGCGACGAGCGTGCAGAAGTGCATCCGCACCAATGACATCGAGGAGGTCGGCCGCACGCCTCGGCACGGCACCTTCTTCCAGATGTGCGGCAACTTCTCCTTCGGCGACTACTTCAAAGAGGATGCAATCCGCTTCGCCTGGGAGCTCCTCACGACGAGCGAGGCCGACGGGGGTCTCGGGTTCGATCCCGCCGACCTCTGGGTCACCGTCTACGAAGAGGACGAGGAGGCGATCGCGCTCTGGAAGCAGCACTCGACGCTGCCCGACGAGCGGATCCAGCGGCTCGGCAAGGACACGAACTACTGGTCGACCGGCCAGCCGGGCCCGGCGGGCCCCTGCTCGGAGATCTTCTACGATCTCGGGCCCGAGTACGGGGTCGACGGCGGCCCCGCGACCGATGACGACCGCTACGTCGAGATCTGGAATCTCGTCTTCATGCAGTACCAGGTCGCGGATGTCCGCTCGAAGACCGAGTTCACGATCCTCGGCGAACTGCCGAACAAGAACATCGACACGGGCATGGGGCTCGAGCGCGTCGCCTTCATCAAGCAGGGCGTGCAGAACATGTACGAGATCGATCAGGTGCGCCCCGTGCTCGACCGGGCGGCGGAGCTCTCGGGCAAGCGCTACGGCGCGGATCACACCGACGACGTGCGGCTGCGCGTCATCGCGGACCACGTCCGGTCGGGCCTCATGCTCATCGCGGACGGCGTCACGCCGTCCAACGAGGGCCGCGGCTACATCCTCCGCCGGCTGCTGCGCCGCGTGATCCTGTCGATGCGCCTGCTCGGCGTCGAAGGGGCGAGCTTCGCCGAGCTCTTCCCCGTCTCGCGCGACGCGATGCGCGACGCATACCCGGCCGTCGCCGAGGGCTTCGACTTCATCTCCCGGGTCGCGTACGCCGAGGAGAAGACGTTCCTGCGCACGCTCGCCTCGGGGATCCAGATCCTCGACACGGCCGTCGAACGGGCGCGCGACGGCGCCGCTGCGGTGCCGGGCGACACGGCCTTCCTGCTCCACGACACCCACGGCTTCCCGATCGAGCTCACGCTCGAGATCGCCGAGGAGGCCGGTGTCGGGGTCGACGAAGGCGTGTTCTCCGCGCTCATGCAGGAGCAGCGGGATCGGGCGAAGGCCGACGCGAAGGCCAAGAAGGGCCAGCGCGCCGACCTCTCCGTCTACAAGGAGCTGCGCGGCCTCGGCGAGACCCGCTTCACCGGCTACGACGAGCTCAGCCACGAGAGCCGCGTGCTCGGGATCGTGGTCGACGGCGCCCCCGTCGCGGAGGCCGGAGAGGGGCAGATCGCCGAGCTCGTGCTCGCGGAGACGAGCCTCTGGGCGGAGTCGGGCGGCCAGGACGCGGATCAGGGCGTCATTCTGGGCGACGGCTTCGAGGCCGAGGTGCTCGACGTGCAGAAGCCCGTTCCGGGGCTCATCGTGCACACCGTCCGGGTGACCGTGGGCCGGGTCGGCATCGATGCCCGGGCGGAGACCCGGGTCGACGCCGACTACCGCCGGGGCGCGGCCCAGGCCCACTCGGGCACGCACATCGTCCATGCCGCTCTTCGCGAGGTGCTCGGCGCGGGCGCCCACCAGGCCGGGTCCTACAACAAGGCCGGCTACCTCCGTCTCGACTTCACGCACACCGACGCGCTCTCGGCCGCGACGAAGAGCGAGATCGAGGAGATCTCGAACCTCGCCATCCGCGCCGACCACGAGGTCGTCACCCGCGAGATGCCGCTCGACGAGGCGAAGTCCCTCGGCGCGATGGCGCTGTTCGGTGAGAAGTACGGCGATCGCGTGCGCGTGGTCGACATCGGCGGCCCCTGGTCGCGGGAGCTGTGCGCCGGCACCCATGTGTCGAGCTCGGCCGAGGTCGGCATGATCAGCCTCATCTCGGAGAGCTCCGTCGGATCGACCAACCGGCGCGTCGAGTCTCTCGTCGGCATGGAGGCGTTCCGCAACTTCGCCGCCGAGCGCGCCATCGTGCAGCAGCTCACGAGCGGGCTGAAGGTGCCGCGCGCCGAGCTCGTGACGCGCGTGCAGGATCTCGGGGCTCAGCTCAAGGCCGCGGAGAAGAAGGTCGCGGCGCTGGAGGCCGAGAAGCTCGGGCAGCGCGTGCCCGAGCTCCTCGCCGGTGCGGAGACGCTCGGCGGCTCCCGCGTGGTCCTCGGATCGCTCGGACGGGTCGGCTCCGCCGACGACATCCGCGGCCTCGCCCTCCAGCTGCGGGATCGGCTCGGCTCCGAGCCAGGCGTCGTCGTGCTCGCCGGTGCCGTGCCCGCGGGCGAGGGGACCGAGAAGCCCGTCGTGATCGCGGCGACGACCGCCCGGGCGCGCGAGACCGGCGTCAAGGCGGGCGATCTCGCGAAGCTCGGCGCCCGCGTGCTCGGCGGCGGGGGCGGCGGGAAGCCGGATCTCGCCCAGGGCGGCGGCGCGGACGTCGCGAAGATCGACGAGGCGCTCGCCGAGATCCGCAGGGACCTGGCGGGGTAGTGCGCACCGGAGTACGGCTCGGCATCGACGTCGGCAAGGCGCGGATCGGCATCGCGCGGAGCGACCCCCACGGCATGCTCGCGACGCCCGTGGAGACGGTGACGCGCGACGCGGCCGGCACGAGCGACCTCGCGCGGATCGTCGCGATCGCGCAGGAGCTCGACGCCTGCGAGGCGGTGGTCGGCCTGCCGCTCAACCTGCGCGGCGCCGCCACGCCGTCCACCGACGACGCCAGCGGATTCGCCGAGCGCCTCGCGGCCCGGCTCGCCCCCCTCGGCATCGCGGTGCGGCTCGTCGACGAGCGGCTCTCGACCGTGTCGGCGCAGGGGCAGCTCAGGCAGGCCGGGAAGAAGACGAAGCAGAGCCGGGCGATCATCGACCAGGCGGCCGCCGTGGTGATCCTGCAGCACGCGCTCGACATCGAGCGCGCGAGCGGCGCCGCGCCCGGCCGCGCCGCGGAGCCGGAGCCGCAGTCCGGGCGCGCAGACACGGAGACCGACGTCGTCCAGGGGGAGGACACGCAATGAACGCACGTGCACGGGAAGGCGCGAGTCGGACGGGGAGGCGCGTGCTCATCACGCTCCTCGTGCTGCTCCTGCTCCTCGGCGGGCTCGCGGGGGCGGGCGCCTATCTCTGGTCCCACTACGGCGACGGCATCTCGCAGGCGCTCGGGTGGACCAGCGACGACTACGAGGGGGAGGGGCACGGCGACGTGCTCATCACGATCACCTCGGGCGAGATCGGCAGCGACGTGGCCGATTCCCTTGCGGAGGCCGGCGTCGTGAAGACGCCGGAGGCCTTCTACGAGCTGCTGCTCGCTCAGGATGACGAGGTCGAGTTCCAGGTCGGCACGTACCAGATGCGCCTCGAGATGAGCGCGCAGGCCGCGCTGGACGCGCTGCGCGACCCCGAGAACCGCATGGACTACACGGTGACGATTCCCGAGGGGATGTCCGCGAAGGACGCGCTCGCGCGCACCGCCGAGGTGATGGAGATCCCGCTCGCCGACTTCGAGGCTGCCGTCGCCGATCCCGCGGCGTTCGGTGTCCCCGCGGAGTTCCCCTCGATCGAGGGGTTCCTCTTCCCGGCCACCTACACCTTCGAGCCGGGCGACACCGCGCAGACGATCGTCCAGCAGATGGTGGACCGCATGCGGCAGGCGCTCCAGGAGCACGGCGTGCCGGCCGGCGACGAGTGGCGCGTCCTCACGCTCGCCTCCGTGGTGCAGCGGGAGGCCGGGGCCGACCTCGACGACTTCCCGAAGATCGCGCGCGTCTTCCTCAACCGCATCGATCAGGGGATGCTCCTGCAGTCCGACGCCACGGTCGCCTACGGCACGGGCAACACCGACACCGTCTGGACGACGGAGGAGGAGCGCGCGGACGCGTCGAATCTGTACAACACCTACGCGAACCCCGGCCTCCCCGTCGGCCCGATCGGGCTGCCCGGGGACGTCGCGATCGACGCGGCGATCCATCCGGCGGACGGCCCCTGGCTGTACTTCGTGCCGATCGATCTCGAAACGGGCGAGACGGTGTTCTCCGAGACCATCGAGGAGCACGACGCGGCCGTGGAGCAGCTCGCGCAGTGGTGCACGACGCACCGCGAGGCGGGGGGCACCCGATGCGATTGAGCGGCGCGTGACCGCCGCGATGCGCCTCGGCGTGCTCGGCTCGCCCATCGCGCACTCGCGCTCGCCCCGCATCCACGCGGCCGCCTATGCGGCGCTCGGCCTCGACTGGCGCTACGACGCGATCCGCTGCGGCGCGGCCGGCCTCGGCGCGTTCCTCCGCGGACGCGACGCGCACTGGCGCGGATTCTCGCTCACGATGCCGCTCAAGGAGGAGGCGCACCGGCTCGCCGATGCGCTCGATCCCGTGGCGACGGAGAGCGGCGTCGTCAACACCCTGCATCGGCTCCCCGACGGCGGATGGTTCGGCAGCAACACCGACGTCGCCGGACTCGCTCGCGCGCTCGGCCAGGCCGGGCTCGATGCGACCCGAACCGTCGTGCTCGGCGCCGGCGCCACGGCCGTGTCCGCGATCCTCGCGGCGCGCGCACTCGGAGCCGAGCGCGTCGCGGTGCTCGCGCGCCGCCCGCGCGCGGTCGAGGAGCTCCTCGACCGCTTCCGCGGCACGAGCGCGCCCGAGATGACGGGAGCCACGCTCGGCGATGCGTCCGCCGCGCGGGCGGCCGCATCCTCCGCGACGCTCGTCGTGTCCACGCTGCCCGGGCCCGCGGGGCGCGAGATCCCGCTGCCCGATGGGCTCGCGGCCGCGCCCCTCTTCGACGTCGCCTACGACCCCTGGCCCTCGCCGCTCGCCGGCCGCTGGCGCGCCGCGGGCGGGATCTCCCACGCCGGGCTGGAGATGCTCGTCGAGCAGGCGCTCATCCAGGTGCGCCTCTTCCTCCACGGCGACGCGGAGGCCCCGCTCGCCGACGAGGCGGGCGTCCTCGCGGCGATGCGTCGCGCGGCGCGCTGAGCGCCCGCGACCCGCGGGTGTGGGAATATAGAAGGTATGCTGCGTTGGCTTACCGCCGGGGAATCCCACGGCCCCGAACTCATTGCCGTCCTGGAGGGCCTGCCCGCCGGCGTGCCCGTGTCGCTCGACGGGATCCGTGAGGATCTAGCGCGCCGCAAGCTCGGCTACGGCCGGGGTTCGCGCATGAAGTTCGAGCAGGACGAGCTCCACCTCTCCGGCGGCGTCGTGCAGGGCGTGTCCATCGGCGGGCCCGTCGCCATCCGCATCGGCAACACCGAGTGGCCGAAGTGGACCGAGGTCATGAGCGCTGAGCGCACCGAGCTCTCCGAGAAGTCGCGCGGTCGCGGCGCACCGCTCACGCGGCCGCGCCCCGGCCATGCGGACCTCACCGGCATGCAGAAGTACGGCTTCGCGGAATCGCGGCCGGTCCTCGAGCGCGCGAGCGCGCGGGAGACCGCGGCGAGGGTCGCGCTCGGCGCGGTCGCCCGCGCGTTCCTCTCGGAGCTCGGGATCGCCCTGGTGAGCCACACGGTCTCCCTCGGCACCGTCGAGGCCCCCGCCGGCGGGCCGCTGCCGCGCCCGGACGACGTGGCGGCGCTCGATGCCGATCCGCTGCGCTGCTTCGACGGCGGGACGAGCGCGCGCATGGTCGCCGAGGTCGACGACACGAAGAAGTCGGGCGACACGATCGGCGGCATCGTCGAGGTGCTCGTGTACGGTCTGCCGCCCGGGCTGGGCTCCTACGTGCACTGGGACCGCCGGCTCGACTCCCGTCTCGCGGGGGCGCTCATGGGGATTCAGGCGATCAAGGCGGTCGAGGTCGGCGACGGCTTCGAGACCACCCGTCGCCGCGGCTCGGAGGCGCACGACGCCCTCCGCATCGAGGACGGCACGATCGTGCGCGACACCGGCCGCGCCGGGGGCATCGAGGGCGGCATGACCACGGGGCAGGTGCTGCGCGTGCGCGCCGGGATGAAGCCGATCGCGACGGTGCCGCACGCCCTGCCGACGGTCGACGTGGCCACCGGCGAGGAGACGAAGGCGCACCACCAGCGCAGCGACGTCTCGGCGGTGCCCGCCGCCGGTGTCGTGGCCGAGGCCATGACCGCGCTCGTGATCGCCGACGCGGTGACGGAGAAGTTCGGCGGGGACAGCGTCGCGGAGACGCGGCGCAACCTGGAGGCCTATCTCGCCGCGATCCCGGAGCGCCTGTCGACCGCGCGCGAAGTCTGAGCGGGTCCGCACGATGAGCGAGCAGCGGCGCGCCGGGCGCGATCCGGGGCCGCCGGCGCCGCGGCCGAAGCCGCAGCCGCCGACGGCGCCGCTGCGCGTGGTGCCCTCGGCCGGACGCGTCGACGGCGGCGAGCCGGGAGGCGGCGCGCGCGGGGGAGGCGGCCGCACCGCGAGCCGGGAGGGCGCCGATGCAGGGCGTCGGACGGCTCCGAGCGGCGCCGCGCCCGCCGGGCAGCGCGCGCGGGGCCGTCGCCGCCGCCGGCGTCGGGGCACCGGGAGGCTGCCGGATCGCGCCGTCGTGTTCGTCGGCCCGATGGCGGCGGGCAAGACGAGCCTCGGCAAGCGCGTCGCGCGCGAGCTGGGCGTGCCGTTCGTGGACACCGACGCCGTCTTCGTGCGCCGGCACGGCCCGATCGCCGCGTTCTTCGAGACCCACGGCGAGCCGGAGTTCCGCCGGATCGAGGCGGAGGTGATCGCCGAGGAGCTCGCCCTGCCCGGCGGGAGGATCGTCGCGCTCGGCGGCGGGGCCGTGATCACCGCGGAGACGCGGCGCCGCCTCGCGGCGCACCCGGTCGTGCTGCTGCTCACCACGCAGGAGGCGGTGCTGCGCACCGCGAACCTCGCGAAGCGCCCCCTGCTGCGGGACGACCCGGAGGCCTGGGGGCGCATCCTCGAGGAGCGCCGGCCGTTCTACGAGGAGGTCGCCGACGTCACCTACCGGACGGACCGCGCGACGAAGGAGCAGCTGGCCAGGCGGGTCGCGCGCTGGGCGCGCGGATTCTCGCAGAAGTCCGGCGTCGCCGAGCACGGGGGCGCCGCGAAGCAGAAGGAGCAGGAGCAGGAATGAGCGACACTGTCATCAGCGTCACCGGGGAGTCGTCCTACGACGTCGTCGTGGGGCACGGCACGATCTCCCGCGTCAGCGAGGTGCTCGACGATCGGGTCGCGAAGGTGCTCATCGTGCACACCGCCTCGGTGGGCCGCCTGGCCGAGGAGCTCCGCGCCGCGCTCGCCGAGCGCTACGCGCAGGTGCTGCTCGCCGAGGTGCCGGATGCGGAGTCCGCGAAGCGCGTCGAGGTGGCCGCCTTCTGCTGGCAGATCATGGGCCAGGCCGACTTCACCCGCTCCGACGCGGTCGTCGGTCTCGGCGGCGGGGCGGTGACCGATCTCGCGGGCTTCGTCGCGGCGACCTGGCTGCGCGGCGTCCAGCTCGTGCAGATCCCGACGACGGTGCTCGGCATGGTCGACGCCTCCGTCGGCGGGAAGACCGGCATCAATACGGCGGAGGGCAAGAACCTCGTGGGCAGCTTCACCGCGCCCGCCGGTGTGCTCTGCGACCTGGACCTGCTCGCCACCCTGCCGCGGAACGAGATCCTCGCCGGTTTCGCGGAGGTCGCGAAGTGCGGTTTCATCGCGGAGCCCGAGATCCTCGACATCCTCGAGGCGGATGTGGCGCGGGCGACCGATCCCGCGACCCCCGAGTTCCAGCGCGTCGTGGAGCTCGCGATCGGGGTCAAGGCCAGGGTGGTGTCGGAGGACTTCCGCGAGGGCGGCCTCCGCGAGATCCTCAACTACGGGCACACCCTCGGGCACGCCATCGAGCACGCCGAGCGCTACCAGTGGCGCCACGGCGTGGCCATCTCGATCGGCATGATGTACGCGGCGGAGCTCGGCCGCATGGCGGGCTCGCTCTCCGACGCCGCCGTGGAGCGGCATCGGCGCATCCTCGCGTCACTCACGCTGCCGCTGAGCTACCCGGCGGGGCGCTGGCCCGGTCTGCTCGCGGCGATGCAGCGGGACAAGAAGGCGCGCGCGGGCATGCTGCGCTTCATCGTGCTCGACGAGATCGGCAAGCCGCGGGTGCTCGCGGGCGCCGACGACGCGATGCTGCAGTTCGCCTATCAGGAGATCGCCAGCTGAGCGCCGCGCGGAGGAACCGGATCCCGCGCTCAGCCTGAGAGCCGGAAGCCCTGGCCCGCGATGATGAGCGCGAGCACGCGGCGGTCCTCCCGGTGCATGACGCCGTCGACGAAGCGGTGCAGCGCGTGGTCCAGCGTGATCGTCCCGGCGCTCCCCGCCACCTTCCGGGCGAGCGCCACGACCGTGCGCGGGGCGAGCACCGACTCCTCGAGCCCGGGGCGGCCGTCGATCTCGCGCTCCGTGCTCACGAAGTCCGCGAACCCCTCGCCGTGCGCCCCGGCGAACACCTGCTGGCTCACGAAGGCGGCACGGGCGAGTCGGACGATCTGCGGGTAGGGCAGCGTCTCGGGGAGCGCCCCGCGCGCGTCGGCGACCGCGGCGGCGATGATGAGGGCGTTCTCCGCGGGGAAGCGCTCGTAAGGAAGGCCCGCGTCGGGATAGTGCACGCGGTACGCGTTCGCACCGAAGCGGTTCACGAGCTCTGCGCTCAGCCGTTCGAGCCCGCGGTAGCGGTGGGGCGTCTGCTCGTTCGCGGTGGCGAGGATCGCGAAGCCCCGGGCGACCCGCACGGCGCGTCCGCCGTCCTCCTGCACGCCGTAGCGGTCCCCGGGGCGCAACTGCAGGATCCGGTTGAGGCGTTTGAGGAACTCCGCGGGCATGGCGTTGATCTCGTCGAGGATGATCGGGCGCCCCTCCGACATGGCACGCAGCAGCGGGCCCGGCACGAAGGCGCTGACCGTGGCCCCCGCCTCGGCGCGCAGCTCGTGCGCTCCGAGCAGCTGCGCGCCCGTGATGTCGCCGTAGCCGGAGACGAACTCGGGCTCGCGGCCCGCCCCGCGGCGCGACAGGTGCTCGGCGAGCGCGGTCTTCGCGCCGCCCGTCTCGCCGAGCAGCAGCACCGGCTCGCCCTGCAGGAGCGCCGGGACGGCCTCGGCGACGATCCGGCGCATCTGGGCGGTGAGGAGGAGCCCGTCGCGCAGCTGACCGCGCGCCTCCCGGAGCCGTGCGGCGCCGAGGATCGCGAGCAGCCGGTCCCGCCGCTCGGCGGAGTGGACCCCGTCGAGCGCGTCGGGCTCCGGGGCGCGGAGCTCGGCGACGCGATCGCGCTCCGCACCCGTGAGCGCCCGCCCGCCCGAAATGGCGCGGGCCAGCAGGCGATCCGCGGCGCGCTCGCGCTGGGCGGATCGGGCGCGGCGGCGCAGTGCGTCGACCGCGACGCGGAGCGCCCGGGCGCGCTCGTCGAGCTCCGCATCGACGAGGCGCCGGGCGTGCGGGTCCGCGAGCAGCGACGCCAGCCGGGCCGCGATCTCGCGGCGCTCGGCATCGTGGGCGATCGCCGAGGCCTCGGCCTCGGCGTCGCGGCCGCTCGCGGCCCGGTCGGAGGCGGCCGCCCGCCGCACCCGCGCCGCCGCGTCGCGGAGCGCGCTGGCCTCGACGAGCAGCGGGTCGGCATCGAATGGCAGCATGGCCTCACGCTAGCATCCGTGCGCGGGCCCGCGCGGCGGCCGCAGTAGGCTGACCGCATGGAGGCGAGCCGGGAGCAGGCGGGCGCGGCCGACGCGGCCGATGCGCTCGGCGGCGAGGCTGCGCTGCGCGCCGTCGGAGGCCTCCTCGGCGTACCCGTGCACGTGGTCGAGGACGCGGTCTGGCGGATCGACGATGACGGGCTCACGGTGGGTCTCGGGTGGTACACCGCGCGCGGGCACGCTCCCGCGGAGGCGACCGCGCTCGCGATGCTCGCGCTCTGGGAGAACGTCCGCGAGGAGCGCATCGCCCCGGAGCGCCGGCGCCGTGCGGCCTCACTCGTCTCGCGCGACCCCGCGGCCGGGCCGCTCGTGCGCGCGGTGCTGCGCCTGCAGGCGTCGGCCGCGCTGCTCGCGGCCTTCCCGGCGCTGCGGCGACCGCTCGCCGCAGCGACGGAGCGCGCGCTCCCCGCCGACGTCTCGGCCGAGCCGCGGCATCTGCAGTGGATCATCGCGCTGCTGCGCGCCGGGTCGGGCGCGCGGGCGCCGCAGCGGCCCGACGCCTCCGTGGCGGAGGAACTGCGCGCCCTCGGTGCGATCGCCCCGGGCGTCGACGTGCTCCGTCGCGTCCTCGCTCCGGATCCGGGGCGCGCCCCGCTCGCGCGGCTCGAACGCGCGCTCGCGGTGCTGCTGCCCCCGTACGCGCGCCTGCTCGCCGCCGACACCGCCGAGCACCGCGCGGTGCCCGGCGCGGGCGGGGGCCCGGCGGAGGGCGCGGATGCGGACCCGGATCCCGCACCGGACGGGAACGGCGGAGGGGCGTCGGCGGATGCGGAGACGGGCGCCGGGGCCGCCGAGGCCCCCGCACCCGCTTCGGAGTCCGCCGGCGACCCGGAGGCGGAGCCGGCGAGACCGGGCGAGGGCCGTGCGAGCGCGGAGGGCGCCGACCTCTTCGCCGCTGAGGCCGCGGGCAGCGTGCAGCGCTTCCTCGAGACCCCGCTCCCCGCGGCAGTGGCGGCATCCCTCGTCGCCCCGCCGGATGCGCGCACGGAGACCGACCCCGGCCGGCGCGAAACGCCCGCCTCGCCGGCCGCGGGCGCCGGCGACGGCGGCGCCCGCGGCGGCGCCGCCGGGGAGTACCGGCGGCGCGCCGCCGAGCTCGCCGAGGCGATCGAGCGCATGCGCCGCGTCTGGGAGCGCGTCATCTCGGAGCGCACGGGAGCGGTGCACGCGCTGGGACGGCGGCCCGCGGCCGAGGGCGAGCTGCTCGGGCTCGAGCACCTCGTCCCCGCGGTCGTCGAGGCACGCGCCGGCGCGCCGCGCCCGGCCGCGTATCTGCGCCGCGAGCACCGCAGGCGGCGGCGCGAGCGGCCGGGCAGCACCGACTACGCGCTCCTGGTGGATCGCTCGGCGTCGATGCGGGGGGCCGCGGCCCGGGCGGCGGCGGACGCGGCCCTCGTGATGCTGGAGGCGCTCGCGGGAGTCGCCCGGGACGTCGCGGCCGCGGAGGATCGGACGGGCCTCGATCTCGATCTCGATATCCGCACCGCCCTCATCGTCTTCGACGCGGCCCCCGTCATCGTGAAACCGCTCTCCGCCGGTCTCGACGACGCGGCGAGACGTCGCATGTTCGCGGAGATCGGCGATGCGCGGGGCTCGACCGACGACGGCGCCGCGCTCGCGACCGCCGCCGCCGTGCTCGGGGTCGGAGCGGGGGAGCGCGGCCCGGGGCCGGGAGCGGGCTCCGCGGGGCGCACGAGGCGCCGCGTGCTCCTCCTCCTCGGCGACGGGGGGACCTCCGATCCCGGCGCGGCCGCCCGCGAGGCCGCCGGGCTCCGAGCGGCGGGGGTCGAGCTGCACGCCATCGGCATCGGCTCGGACGATCTCGCGGTGCGCTACGCTCCCGACGGGGTGCGCCTCGACGACCCTCGCGGTATCGCCGCGGTGCTCGAGGCGCGGATCGCCGATGGGCTACCGTGACGGGTATGACGGAATTCCCCACGGCAGGCGATGACGCGGTGCGGCTCGGCCGAGAGCTCTTCCCGGACCTCGCGGCCGAGCTCGACGCCGCCCTGGCCGCCGCTCGCCGCGGCGGCGGTACGGCGGGCGGCACCGCCGAGGAATCCTTCGACGTCTGGCTCGATGCGCGCACGGCGGCGGAACGCGCGAGCGCGTACGGGCCGAGCGCGTTCGGCGCGGCCCTCGGCGACGACGCGCGCGCACGCCTCGCCACGGCCTTCGACGCCGCCCGTGCCGTGATCGGCGCGGCGCCCGGCATCGCGCTCGACCTCCCGGAGCCGGAGGCCTTCGCGGCGGCGGGCGCGGACTTCGCCGCGCTCGGCGCCGCGCTGGACGCCGACCCCACGCTCGAGCCGGTGCCCGCCCCCGCGGGCCTCGGCGCGGACGGCTGGCGGCGGCTGTTCGCGGGTGCGGCCGATGCGGGCGGCGGCGGGATCCGGCTGGTCGCGGCGAGCGAGCTCGAGCGCGAGTTCGCCCGGCTGGACCGCGCCCCCGGGGCTCCGGCGGCGCGGGTCGCCGTGCGCAGCGGCTCCCGGGACGTCGCGTGGTCGCTCCGGCTCGTGCCCGCCGGGCTCGCACCCGCGGTGCTCGGGCTCAGCCACGCGCACGGGCCGCATGCGACGCTGCCCGAGCTCCTGATGCTGCAGCTCATGCGCGTCGTGCGGGGCGAGCCGCCCATCGACGCGCGCAGCTTCACGTGGATCGCGGGAACGCTCGGCGGCGATCGTCTCGCGGCTCGGCACGTCTACGACGCGGCGGAGCGGACGGTGCGCCTCAGCACCCGGGAGCCCGCCAACCAGGGGCCGCACCTCGGCGCGCGGCCCCCGATCGCCTGAGCCTTCACTCCCAGCGGCTCGGAGCCGCCTCACGCGTCGAGGGCAGCCGCGTCGTGCGCCCCCAGCGCAGCACGTCCTCGGGCACCCGCAGCGCCTCCGGGTCCGCGCCGCTCTTCTCCACGAGCTCCGCGACCCGGACGACCCCGCCCGTGCGCCGGAGGATCCGCCCCCGCACCACGGCGAGGGCGTAGATCTCCGGGACGCCCGCGTCGTCCGGCCGGACGAAGCGCTGCTCGATGTACACCGCCTGATCGTCGAAGCCGAGGATGCGCGACTCGATCCAGAATCGCATCCAGGGGTTCAGCGACTTGCGGTACGAGATCGTCTGCCCGACGACGACCGGATACCAGCCCTCTCGCGCGAACAGCGCCCAGACCCCGTTGCGCTGGATGAGGTCGAAGCGGGCGACGTCCATGACGGAGAGGTACTTGCCGTTGTTCATGTGGCGGAGGATGTCGAGGTCGGTGGGCCAGACGCGGAAGCGCGAGCGCGAGACGTCGCCGAACCCCAGGCGGCGCCCCCGCGGCCCGACCACGAAGCGGTGCCAGAGGGTGCGGAGGATCATGTGCATGCTGCGATCCTAGAGCCGCCGGGGCTGCGGCCCCGTGCGCCCCGTCGGAGACGACGCGCACCGGTGCCATCCGAGGCGATCACCCCCGCATGCGTCATCCGCGCTGCGATCCGGGCGACGCGCCGCGCGCGGATCGAGACGGCGCACCTCGGCGGGGCGGGCGCGGCGACGCCCCGCCGCCGCGCCGATCGGGGCGCCCGTGTATGCTGGTCCGGCGCCACCCGTCGCGCTCGAACGTCCCAGATCCCGGAAGAAGCACTGCATGGCAACCTCGAACGACATCAAGAACGGCACCGTCATCAAGGAGAACGGTCAGCTCTGGAGCGTGATCGAGTTCCAGCACGTGAAGCCGGGCAAGGGCGGCGCCTTCGTCCGCACCAAGCAGAAGAACGTGGTGTCGGGCAAGATCATCGACAAGACCTACAACGCCGGCGCGAAGATCGAGACGGCCAACGTGGATCGCCGCGACTACCAGTACCTCTACCAGGACGGCGCCGACTTCGTCTTCATGGACCAGGCCGACTACGATCAGCTGACGGTCTCGGGCGCCGTCGTGGGCGACGCGCAGAAGTTCATGCTCGAGAACCAGCAGGTGCAGATCGCGCTCCACGAGGGCGAGCCGCTCTACCTCGAGCTCCCCGCCTCCGTCATCCTCGAGGTGACCTACACGGAGCCCGGTCTGCAGGGCGATCGCTCCACCGGCGGCACCAAGCCCGCCACCGTCGAGACCGGCGCCGAGATCCAGGTGCCCCTGTTCCTCGAGACCGGCACCAAGGTCAAGGTCGACACCCGCACGGGCGACTACCTCGGCCGCGTCAACGACTGAGCCGTCCGGCTCCCCGAGATGAGTGCACGCACCAAGGCGCGCAAGCGCGCCCTCGACATGCTGTTCCAGGCCGACGTCCGCGGCGAGGAGATCGGCGCGGTCGTCGCCGCCGAGGCCGGCCGCGCGGCGGGCGAGCCCGACCGCGAGGCCTCGTGGCTCTACGCCCGCGAGATCGTGGACGGTGTCACCGATCACCGAGAGGAGATCGACGAGCTCATCATGAGCTACGCCCAGGGCTGGACGCTCGATCGGATGCCGAACGTCGACCGCGCGCTGCTGCGCGTCGCGGCGTGGGAGATCCTGCACAACGACGAGGTCCCCGCCGCGGTCGCGATCGACGAGGCCGTGGAGCTCGCGAAGGAGTACTCCACCGACGACTCCGGCCGCTTCGTCAACGGCGTGCTCGGACGCATCGCCGAGCACGCCGGGGCGTGACCGGCCCACCGGGCCCCCGCCGCACCGGAAGGCTCTCCCGCGTCCGCGGGGGAGCCTTCCGGTGCGCTAGGATGGACGCCGGAATGCAGCTTTTCTTTAAGACCGTCCCGTGAGGCGGAGAAGGGAGGCTCGAAATGGCTACGCGAACGGTGCTGGAAGGCGCTGAGATCTCGCGCGCGCTGACTCGAATCTCGCACGAAATCATCGAAGCGAACAAGGGCGTCGCCGGCCTCGTGCTCGTCGGGATCCCGACGCGGGGGGCGCTGCTCGCCCGTCGCATCGCCGAGACGATCGACCGCATCGAGGGCTCCGAGGTCCCCGTGGGGATCCTCGACGTCACCCTCTACCGCGACGACCTCGCGCACCATCCCACCCGCGCCCCCCAGCCGACCGAGATGCCGGTCGCCGGGATCGACGGGGCGACCGTCGTGCTCGTCGACGACGTCCTCTACTCGGGCCGCACCGTGCGCGCCGCGCTCGACGCGCTCGGCGATCACGGGCGCCCCCGCGCGGTCCGGCTCGCGGCGCTCATCGACCGGGGGCATCGCGAGCTGCCGATCCGCGCCGACTACATCGGGAAGAACCTGCCGAGCTCGAAGGAGGAGCGGATCTCCGTGCGGCTGCAGGAGATCGACGGCGTCGACGAGGTCACGATCGGCGCGCGGGCGGAGGCGGGCTCGTGAGGCACCTCCTCGACACCCGGACCCTCGGACGCGAGGAGTCCATCCTGATCCTCGACACGGCCGAGGACATGGCGGCGGCGCAGCAGCGCGAGGTCAAGAAGCTGCCGGCGCTGCGCGGCAAGACCGTCGTGAACCTCTTCTTCGAGGACTCCACGCGCACGCGCATCTCCTTCGAGGCCGCCGCCAAGCGGCTCTCGGCGGACGTGATCAACTTCAGCGCCAAGGGCTCCTCGGTCTCGAAGGGCGAGTCGCTGAAGGACACGGCGCAGACGCTGCAGGCGATCGGCGCCGACGGCGTCGTGATCCGTCACCCCTCCTCCGGTGCGCCCGAGCGGCTCGCGCGCACCGGCTGGATCGACGCCGGGGTGCTCAACGCGGGCGACGGCACCCACGAGCACCCGACGCAGGCGCTGCTCGACGCCTTCACGATGCGCCGGCGCCTCTTCGGCAGGCACAGCCGCGGGCGCGACCTCGACGGCGTCTCCGTGGTCATCGTCGGCGACATCGCGCACTCCCGGGTCGCCCGTTCCAACCTCTGGCTGCTGCGCGCGCTCGGCGCCCGGGTGAGCTTCGTGGCACCCGAGACGCTGCTGCCCTACGGGAGCCGCGCCTGGCCGGTCGCCGTGCACCACTCGCTCGACGAGGCCCTGCGCGTCGAGCGCCCCGAGGTCGTCATGATGCTCCGCATCCAGAGCGAGCGGATGCACGCGGCGTTCTTCCCCAACGAACGGGAGTACGCTCGGAACTGGGGTCTCGACGACGCGCGCCTCGCGCGGCTGCGCGAGGACGCCATCGTGATGCACCCCGGCCCCATGAATCGCGGACTCGAGATCTCGTCCCGCGCCGCCGACTCCGAGCGCTCCACGGTGCTCGAGCAGGTCGCGAACGGCGTCTCGGTCCGCATGGCCGCGCTGTACCTGCTGCTCTCGGGCGAACGGGCCGGCGGGGCCGCGGCACCCGAACCGCCGCAGCGCGGGGACACCGACCACCGCGGAGGAGACGCATGACCGAGCAGACCGACATCCTGATCCGCGGCGCCCGCCTCGCCGCCGAGCTCGCCGAGCGCGGCGGGGATCATCTCGCGGCGGCGCCCGTGGACCTGCGTCTCTCCGGCGGCGCGATCGTGGAGCGCACCGCCGCCGGGAGCCTCGTCCCCCGGGTGGACGAGCGCGTCATCGAGGCCGACGGCCTCGTCGCGCTGACCGGGCTGGTGGATCTCCACACCCATCTGCGCGAGCCCGGCTTCGAGCAGTCCGAGACCGTCCTCACGGGCACGCGCGCCGCCGCCGCCGGCGGCTTCACCACCGTGTTCGCCATGGCCAACACGCTGCCGGTGCAGGACACGGCCGGCGTGGTCGAACAGGTGCAGCGCCTGGGCGACGCGGCCGGCTATGCGACCGTGCGCCCCATCGGCGCGGTGACGGAGGATCTCGCGGGGGAGCGGCTCAGCGAGATCGGCGCCATGGCCCAGTCCCGCGCGGGCGTGCGGGTGTTCTCGGACGACGGCAAGTGCGTCCACGACCCGCTGCTCATGCGCCGCGCCCTCGAGTACGTGAGGACCTTCGACGGCGTCATCGCGCAGCACGCCCAGGATCCGCGCCTCACCGAGGGCGCGCAGATGAACGAGGGCTCGCTCTCGAGCGAGCTCGGGTTGAAGGGCTGGCCCGCCGTGGCCGAGGAGTCGATCATCGCCCGCGACGTGCTGCTCGCCGAGCACACGGGCGCGCGCCTCCACATCTGCCACCTCTCGACGGCGGGATCCGTCGAGGTCGTGCGGTGGGCGAAGGCGCGCGGCGTGCAGGTGACCGCCGAGGTCACCCCGCACCACCTCATCCTCACCGAGGAGCTCGTGCGCAGCTACGACCCCCGCTACAAGGTGAATCCGCCGCTGCGCCGCGAGGAGGACGTGCAGGCGCTCCGCGCCGCCGTCGCCGACGGGGTCATCGACATCATCGCGACCGATCACGCCCCGCACCCCGTCGAGGCGAAGGAGTGCGAGTGGGACGCCGCGGCGTTCGGCATGGTCGGCCTCGAATCCGCCCTGCCCATCGCCCTGCTCACCCTCGTGCAGACCGGGCACGCGAGCTGGGCGGAGCTCGAGCGGCTGCTCTCGCAGAAGCCGGCGGAGATCGGCCGGCTCGACGGGCACCCCGCCGCGCTCGTCCCCGGCGAGCCCGCCGACCTCGTGCTCGTCGATCCGAGCGGCGCGAGCGCCTTCGGCGCGGACCGGCTGCGCGGCCTCAGCGTCAACTCGCCCTTCCTCGGGATGGAGCTGCCCGGTCGGGTCGTCACGACGATCCGGCGCGGCGCGCTCACGCTCGACGACGGCGAGCTCGTCCCGGCCGAGCAGGTGGCGGCCCGGGCCGCGGTTGCGGGGCCGCGATGAGCGCCGAGGTCTTCATCGCCGTCATGGCGGCGATCGCCGCGGTGATCCTGGCGGCCATGTGGCTCGGCTGGCGCGCGCGCTCGCGCCGCGACGCGGGCATCGACGTGGGCGCGGCGGAGCTCGCGGGTGCGCCGCTCGCCGCGTTCCCGCACGCCGGCTACGTCTCCACGACGCCGGCCGGCGCGCCCTTCCAGCGGCTCGCGATCCCCGGGCTGCGCTACAAGGGCTTCGCCGACGTGACCGTGCGCGCGGACGGCGTGGAGATCGCCGTGACCGGAGAAGCGCCGATCGGCATCCCCGCCGACCGCATCACGGGCACCGGCACGGCCGGCGGGCGCGTCGGCAAGGCCGTCGAGCGCGACGGGCTCTCGCTCCTGCGCTGGCGGGCCGCCGGCAGCGCCGTCCCGGAGCTCGAATCCGGATTCCGATTCACCGGCCCGGAGGAGCAGCTGCGCTTCGCCGAGGCCGTCGCGGCCATCGCGCCGCACCAGACCCATACGAATGCGAGCCAGGAGGACGCGTGACCACGACGAAGAATGAAGTGACGGTGCCCCCGGCAGCGGCGGTGGCGGAGGGCGCCGCGGTGCTGGTGCTCGAGGACGGGACGCGGTACGCGGGCCGCGCCTACGGAGCGACCGGCCGCACCCTCGGCGAGGTCGTCTTCTCCACCGGGATGACCGGGTACCAGGAGACCCTCACCGACCCGTCCTACGCGGGTCAGATCGTGCTGATGACGGCGCCGCACATCGGCAACACCGGCGCCAACGACGACGACATGGAGTCGCGCAGGATCTGGGTCGCCGGCTTCGTGGTGCGTGACCCCGCACGGCGGGTCTCGAACTTCCGCGCGGAGCGTTCGCTCGACGAGGATCTCGTGGCGGACGGCGTGGTGGGCATCTCGGGGATCGACACCCGCGCGGTGACCCGGCACATCCGCTCGGCCGGCGCGATGCGCGCCGGCATCTTCTCGGGGGCCGAGGCGTCGCTCCCCGAGGACGAGCAGCTCGGTCTCGTGCGCGGGCAGGCCGCGATGGCGGGGCGCAATCTCTCCGCGGAGGTCACCACGCCCGAGCGCTACGACGTGCCCGCCGAGCCGGGCGTCGACCGCGTCGGCTCGATCGCCGTGCTCGATCTCGGGATCAAGCGCGCCACGGTGCGGTACCTGTCCGAGCACGGCTTCGATGTGATCGTGCTGCCCGCGACGACGACGGTCGAGGAGATCCGCGCGATCGCCCCCGACGCGCTGTTCTATTCGAACGGGCCGGGCGATCCCGCCGCCTCGGACGCGCAGGTCGAGCTCCTCCGCGCGCTCCTGCGCGACGGGATCCCGTACTTCGGGATCTGCTTCGGCAACCAGCTGCTCGGCCGCGCGCTCGGCTTCGGCACCTACAAGCTGCCCTTCGGGCACCGCGGGATCAACCAGCCCGTGCTCGACAAGCGCACCGGACGGGTCGAGATCACCGCGCAGAACCACGGCTTCGCCGTCGACGCGCCCATCGACGGCGAACTCACGGCGCCCGAGGGCTTCGGCCGCGTGCAGGTGAGCCACTACAGCCTCAACGACCACGTCGTCGAGGGCCTCGAATGCCTCGACATCCCCGCGTTCTCCGTGCAGTACCACCCCGAGGCCGCCGCCGGCCCGCACGACGCCTTCTACCTCTTCGATCGTTTCCGCCAGCTGGTCGCCGGCCGCGCCGCTCAGAACGGAGCCAAGTAACCCATGCCCAAGCGTTCAGACATCAATTCGGTCCTCGTCATCGGCTCCGGGCCGATCGTCATCGGCCAGGCCTGCGAGTTCGACTACTCCGGCACGCAGGCCTGCCGCGTGCTCCGCGAGGAGGGCGTGCGCGTCATCCTCGTGAACTCGAACCCGGCGACGATCATGACCGATCCCGACTTCGCCGACGCCACCTACGTCGAGCCCATCACGCCCGAGGTGATCGAGTCGATCATCGTCAAGGAGCGCCCCGACGCCATCCTGCCGACGCTCGGCGGCCAGACCGCCCTGAACGCGGCCATGCAGCTCCACGAGCAGGGCATCCTCGAGCGCCACGGCGTGGAGCTCATCGGCGCGAAGGTGGAAGCGATCCAGCGCGGCGAGGACCGCCAGATCTTCAAGGACCTCGTCCTCGAGTCCGGCGCCGACGTCGCCCGCTCCCACATCGCCCACACTCTCGAGGAGGCCAAGGAGTTCGCGAAGGACCTCGGCTACCCCCTCGTCGTCCGCCCCTCCTTCACGATGGGCGGCCTGGGCTCCGGTTTCGCCTACACCGAGGAGGAGCTCGTCCGCATCGCCGGCGACGGCCTCCACTACAGCCCCACGAGCGAAGTGCTCCTCGAGGAGTCGATCCTCGGCTGGAAGGAGTACGAGCTCGAGCTCATGCGGGACACGGCCGACAACACGGTCGTCGTCTGCTCCATCGAGAACGTCGACGCCGTCGGGGTCCACACGGGCGATTCGATCACGGTCGCGCCGGCGCTCACGCTCACGGACCGCGAGTACCAGAAGCTGCGCGACATCTCGATCGACATCATCCGCCGCGTGGGCGTGGACACGGGCGGCTGCAACATCCAGTTCGCCGTCGATCCGCGCACGGGGCGCATCATCGTCATCGAGATGAACCCGCGCGTGTCCCGCTCCTCGGCCCTCGCGTCCAAGGCCACGGGCTTCCCGATCGCGAAGATCGCCGCGAAGCTCGCGCTCGGCTACCGCCTGGACGAGATCCCCAACGACATCACGCAGAAGACCCCCGCGAGCTTCGAGCCGACCATCGACTACGTGGTCGTGAAGACCCCGCGCTTCGCCTTCGAGAAGTTCCCGGCGGCGGACGACACGCTCACGACGACCATGAAGTCGGTCGGCGAGGCGATGGCGATCGGCCGCAACTTCACGACCGCGCTGCAGAAGTCGCTGCGCTCGCTCGAGAAGCGCGGCACCTCCTTCCACTGGGGCGCCTCGGAGCGCGGCGTCGACGAGCTGCTCGCCTCCATCGTGCGCCCGACCGACGGCCGCATCGTGGACGTGCAGCAGGCGCTGCGGCTCGGCGCGACCATCGAGCAGGTGTACGCGGCGACCGCGATCGATCCGTGGTTCCTCGACCAGATCCAGCTCATCAACGAGGTGGCCGCCGCGGTCGGTGCCGCTCCGCAGCTCACGCTCGAGGTGCTCCGCGAGGCGAAGGACCACGGCTTCTCCGACGCGCAGATCGCGGCGATCCGGGGCATCTCCGAGTCGGAGGTGCGCGGGCTCCGCCACGGACTGGGCCTCCGCCCGGTCTACAAGACGGTCGACACCTGCGCCGGCGAGTTCCCGGCGCTCACCCCCTACCACTACTCCTCCTACGATCTCGAGACGGAGGTCGCCGCCTCCGACCGCAAGAAGGTCGTCATCCTCGGCTCCGGCCCCAACCGCATCGGCCAGGGCGTGGAGTTCGACTACTCCTGCGTGCACGCCTCGTTCGCCCTCTCCGAGGCCGGCTACGAGACGATCATGATCAACTGCAATCCGGAGACGGTGTCGACCGACTACGACACCTCCGACCGCCTCTACTTCGAGCCGCTCACGCTCGAGGACGTCCTCGAGGTGATCCACGCGGAGCAGGCCTCAGGCGAACTGCTCGGCGTCGTCGTCCAGCTCGGCGGCCAGACCGCGCTCGGGCTCGCGCAGCCGCTCAAGGACGCCGGCGTGCCGATCCTCGGCACCACCCCCGAGGCGATCGACCTCGCGGAGGAGCGCGGCGCCTTCGCCGGGATCCTCGAGCGGGCCGGGCTGCTCGCCCCCCGCAACGGCACCGCGATCGACGAGGAGGGCGCGATCCGGGTCGCGGAGGAGATCGGCTACCCGGTGCTCGTCCGCCCGTCCTTCGTGCTCGGCGGCCGCGGCATGGAGATCGTCTACGACACGGAGTCGCTGCACGGGTACTTCGGGCGCATCGAGGGGCACGCCCTCGTGGGTCCCGGCCACCCGCTGCTCGTGGACCGCTTCCTCGACGACGCCATCGAGATCGACGTCGACGCGCTCTACGACGGCGAGCAGCTCTACGTCGGCGGGGTCATGGAGCACATCGAGGAGGCCGGCGTGCACTCCGGCGACTCGAGCTGCACTCTCCCGCCCGTGACGCTCGGGCACGACCAGATCGCCCAGGTGCGCGCGGCGACGCTCGGCATCGCGGAGGGCATCGGCGTGCGGGGCCTGCTCAACGTGCAGTTCGCCATCGGCCAGGGCGTGCTCTACGTGCTCGAGGCGAACCCGCGCGCCTCGCGCACGGTGCCGTTCGTCTCGAAGGCGCTTGGCATCCCGCTCGCGAAGGCCGCCTCGCGCATCATGGCCGGGGAGAGCATCGCCGAGCTCGTCGCCGCGGGGCTGCTGCCGGAGCGCGACGGGGCGCGCGCACCGATCGACGCCCCGATCGCCGTGAAGGAGGCCGTGCTCCCCTTCAAGCGCTTCCGCACGCCCGAGGGGCTCGTCGTCGATTCCCTGCTCGGCCCGGAGATGCGCTCCACGGGAGAGGTCATGGGCATGGACCGCGACTTCCCGACCGCCTTCGCGAAGAGCCAGTCGGCCGCGGGCAGCGAGCTGCCGCAGTCGGGCACCGTGTTCCTGTCGGTCGCGGACCGCGACAAGCGCGCCATCGTGCTGCCCGCGCTCCGGCTCCAGGAGCTCGGATACCGGATCCTCGCGACGCAGGGCACGCAGGTCGTGCTCGGCCGCAACGGGATCGCGTCCGAGGCCGTGCGCAAGCACAGCGCGGGCGCCGAGGGCGACACGATCGTGGATCTCATCAATCGGGGGGAGGTCGACATGATCATCAACACCCCCTCGGGCGGCTCGGCGCGCGCCGACGGCTACGAGATCCGCGCGGCCGCGGTCGCCGCGGGCAAGCCGATCTTCACGACGGTGTCGGAGCTCTCGGCCGCCGTCGGCGCCGTCTCGGCGCAGCGCAGCGGCTTCGATGTGAAGTCGCTGCAGGAGTACGAGGCGGATCGGGTCGCCGCCCGATGACATCGCGCAGCTTCGGCGACCGGCTCGCGGCGGAGTTCGCCGCGGGCCGGCACCTCTGCGCGGGGATCGATCCCCACGCGGGGCTGCTGGAGGCCTGGGGGCTCGCGGACGACGCGGCGGGCGCGGAGCGGATGGGTCGCGGGCTCGTGGCCGCCGCCGCCGGCGTCGCCGCCTGCGTCAAGCCGCAGATCGCGTTCTTCGAGCGCTTCGGCGCCGCCGGCTTCCGGGCGCTCGAGCGCGTGCTGGCGGACGCGCGAGCGGCGGGTCTGCTCGTGATCGCTGATGTGAAGCGCGGCGACATCGACTCGAGCTTCGCCGCCTACGCCGACGCCTGGCTCGCGCCGGGCTCGCCGCTCGAGGCGGACGCGATGACCGTCGCGGCCTACCAGGGCTTCGGCACGCTGCAGGGCGCGCTCGCGCACGTGCGCGCCCACGGCAAGGGGCTCTTCGTCCTCGCGGCGACCTCGAACCCCGAGGCCCGGTCCGTGCAGCTCGCGGTTCGCTCCGACGGTCGCAGCGTCGCAGCGGCCATGGTCGCCGACGCCGAGGCCTGGAACCGCGAGGCCGCGGCGGACGGAGCCGCCGGGGCGGTCGGCTCGGTCGGGGTCGTGCTCGGCGCCACCCTCGATCTGGCGGGCTTCGGCATCGACACGGGGGAGCGGAGCGCACCGCCCGCGCTCCCCGTGCTCGCTCCGGGCTTCGGGCATCAGGGGGCCAGGATCGAGGACGCCGGGAGCATCTTCGGCGGCATCGGTCATGCCCTCCTCGCGAACGAGTCGCGCAGCATCCTCGCGGGCGGCCCCGAGGGGCTCGTGGAACGGATCCGCGAGCGGGCGGACGCGATCGCGGCCGCGCTCGCATAGGCTGTGAGGGTGACGGAGAGTGAGAGCATGACGGGCAAAGCGCATTCAGCCGACCGGCCGATGCCGGAGGTGGACCGCGTCGCCGCGAATCGCGCCGCGATCGCTGCGCGGCAGGCGCGGGCCGAGCTCAAGCGGAAGCTGCGCAGCGGCGAGGTCTCGCCGTTCCGCGTGCTCGAGCAGTCGCGGGTGCCGGACAGCACGGCGGCCTCGCTGCGGATCACGGACTTCCTCCTCTCCTTCCCCGCCATCGGGGCGGTCAAGGCCGAGCGGGTGCGCGAGCAGCTGGAGATCTCCGAGCGCAAGCGCCTCGGCGGCCTCGGCAAGCTCCAGCGCGAACGGCTCGAGCGCTTCGTGCGGGAGCGCACCGGCGGGGCGCCGAAGGGCGCCAGACCCGCGCTGACCGTGCTCGCGGGCCCGACGGCCGTCGGCAAGGGGACCGTGGCCGCGTACATCCGCGAGCACTACCCCGAGGTGAAGCTGTCGGTGTCCGCGACGACCCGGGCGCCGCGGCCGGGCGAGGTGCACGGCGAGCACTACTTCTTCGTCGACGACGAGGGCTTCGACCGCCTGCTCGCCTCGGACGGACTCCTGGAGTGGGCCACGGTGCACAACCGCTCGCGGTACGGCACCCCGCGGGGGCCGGTCCTGGAGGCCGCGGAGCGCGGCGAGCCCGTGCTGCTCGAGATCGATCTGCAGGGCGCGCGGCAGGTGCGCGCGAGCATGCCTGAGGCGCGGCTCGTCTTCCTGACGCCGCCGAGCTGGGAGGAGCTCGTGCAGCGCCTCGTCGGCCGGGGCACGGAGGACGCCGAGGAGCGGAGCCGGCGTCTGGAGACGGCGAAGGTCGAGCTGGCCGCGGTCGACGAGTTCGACGAGGTCATCGTCAACGACGAGGTGCCCCGTGCGGCGGCGCGCCTCGTCGAACTCATGCGCGGCGCGGCGCCCGCGGAGGGCTGAGCGGCGATGGAGGAGGTCGCCTCCCTCGATCCGACGCAGTTCCTCGGGATCCCGCTCGCGCTGCTCGGCGCCGTGCTGCTCGCGCTCGGCGCGCAGTACCAGTCCCGCGGACTCAACAAGGTGGAGCGCCTGACGGGGGAGAGCGCCGGATCCGGGCTCTCCCTCCGGCACGTGCTCGCCCTCGTCCGCCGCCCCTCGTGGGTGAGCGGCACGCTGCTGCTCGGGCTCGCCGTGCTCTTCCAGATCGGCTCGCTCTCGCTCTCCCCGCTGATCATCGTGCAGCCGATCGGCGTCGTGGGGCTCGTGATCACCTCGATCCTCAACTCCCGCGTGAGCGGCGTGCGCCTCGGCTCCCGGGTCAAGACCTCGATCGCGATGGCGGTGCTCGGCATCGTCGTGTTCGTGACGGTCGCGGCGTTCACCGCCTCCGATCGACCCATCACGGACGGCACACTCGTCGAGATCCTCATCACCTTCGCCGTCGTCTTCGTGGTCGTGGTGCTGTGCTTCATCGGTTTCCGCCATCGCAGCATCGCCCTCGTCTACATCGTCGGCGCCGGCGTGCTCTACGGCTTCGTCGCGACCTTCGCGAAGGCGGTCATCGGGCGGCTGCAGCAGGGCGAGTTCGAGATCCTCACCTGGGTCTGCGTCGCCGCGCTCGTGAGCGGCGCACTGCTCGGCATGGTGTTCGTGCAGAACGCCTACTCCTCCGGCCCGCCCGACCTGGTCGTGGCGGGGCTCACCGTCATCGACCCGATCGTCGCCGTGCTCATAGGGATCGTGATCCTCGACGAAGCCGCGGGCGCCCCCCTCTGGGCCGTCGTCGTGTTCGTCCTCTCCGGCGCGCTCGCGGTGAGCGGCGTCCTCGGGCTCGCGAAGTTCCACCCGCAGTCCGGTGTCTCGGCGCTCGCGGACGCCCGCGCGCCGCGGACGCCGGGCGCGGGGTCCGCGGAGCCGGGTCAGGCGGACTGAGGCGGAACCGGAGTCGCCCCGCTCGAGTCACGCGCGCGGCGCACCCCGGCCCGGTCGGAATGCCGAGACCGTCGGGTCCCCGGCGAGGCCGAAACGCCAGGGGAAGGCGGGGCCGCCGGCGGCTCCGGCGACGCCCACGCGCGGGCCCGCGACCGTCCTCGCGCCGCTCGGGGGACCCGCGACGATCGCGAAGGGCCGCGAGAAGAGGTCCAGCCCGTCATGCCTCGCGCGGGAGATCCCGAGCGCCGCCGCCAGATTGCCCGGCCCGCGCGCGAGCGCCCGATCGGGGATCTCCGCGGCGCCGGGCGGGCGTTTCGCCGCGCGGCGGGCGCGTGCGAGCGCTGCGCCCGCGACGACCTCGCCGGCGCGCAGCAGCACCCCGGAGGCGACGCCCGCGGGCCCGCACACGAGGTTGAGCGCGAAGTGCATCCCGTAGCTGAAGTACACGTAGGCGCGACCGGGCGGCCCGAACATGGAGGCGTTGCGCTCCGTCCGACCGTTCCTCGCGTGCGAGCCGGCGTCGTGCGGCCCCGGGGCGCCGACGCCGTGGTAGGCCTCCACCTCCGTGATGCGGAGCGTCACGGAGCCCTCGGGGGAGTCGAGACTCAGTCGCGCGTCGAGCAGCGTCGGGGCCACCTCGAGGGCCGGGGCGAGGAAATCGTCGCGGCGCATGCCTCCATTCTGCCAGCGGCTACGCCCCTGGCGGACACGGAACGATCCCCGGCCGCTTCACGGGAGCGGTGACGTAACCTGGGGCCGTCAAGCCATCCGCCCCGCAGCACCGCATCGGAGGTCGTCGTGATCCCGCAGCCCGTCCCGTTCACCGCCGCATCCGCTCGGCGGCGGAGCGCGCCATGGTGGGCGCTCACGGCCGTCGGAGCGCTCGTCGCGCTGAGCGGGATCGCGCTCCTCGTCTGGCCCTTCGTCGCCGCGAGCTCGCTGCTCGCCCTGCTCTTCGGGGCGGCGCTCATGCTCACCGGCCTGGCGCTCGTCGTGCGCGGCGGGGCCAGCGGTCCCGCCGTCATCGGCGGTGTCCTCCTCGGGCTCGCCGGGCTCGCGGCGATGGCCTTCCCCGCGCTCACCACGGGCGCCATCGTCGCGTTCGCGGGCGTCTCGCTGATCGGGGCCGGGGCGATCTGGATCGCCGTGGCCGCTCGGCTCGTCGGCAGCCTCCGCGCCGTCGTGCCCGGCGCGGTGCTGCTCCTCGGCGGCGTCGTCGCCCTGATCTGGCCGCAGATCGCGCTCTCGATCGTCGCGGTGGTCGCGGGGCTCGTGATCGTGCTCATCGGGGCGTCGATCGTCTGGGCGGCGCAGCGGCTGCGCCGGGCGGCCGCCGGTGGCGCGGCGCGCGGCCCGGTCCGGCCGGGCGGGGCCGCCGCCTCGGAGACGATCATCATCGTCGACCCCGAGCGCTGAGACGGGCGCGGAATCCGAGCGCCGGGCGCTCGGACCGCGCGCGAAGCACGAGCACCGTCGGTCGAGCTGGAGGACCGCCGGTCGGGCGCGGCACCGGCCGCGAGGGTGCTCGGCGCAACCGGTGCTCAGCGCAACCGGTGCTCGTGCAGCGACGAGCCGAGCGTCGATCCGTTGAGCTCGAGGTAGAGCTGCCCCTCCGTGCGGGAGAGGGCGAGCGCGTTGCGCCGGGCGAGTACGGCGACGGCGCCGTCGATGAATCCGGGATCGAAGCTCCTGAGGACGAGATCCTCCCCGCGATGGATGATCTTCCCCGCCCACGAGGCGAGGAGCTTCTCGGCATCCCGATGCGTGTAGACGACGGCCCGCTCTGCCGAACGGCTCCCGGCGTGGACGCGCGCGGCGTCGGGGGCCCCGACCTCGATCCAGGCCGTGAGGGCTCCCGTGAGATCGCGGACGAGCACGGCCGGCTCGTCCGCCGTCGACACGCCGCCGCCGAAGGCGATCCCCTCCTCGAACTCGAGGCAGTAGGCGAGCACCCGGGTCATGAGGAAGGCGGAGGTCTCCGAGGGATGCTGCGCGGCACGGAGCGTGAACTGCGCGTAGACGCCGCGGTCGAGGTCCGCCAGCTCGACCTCGAAGGCGTGCATCGTCGAACCGATCGCCATGTTCCTCCTCGCGGTTGACCGACTGCGAGTCTATCGGCGGCTTCTTCCGCCGGTGCGCGAAGCGCCGGTTCCGTCGTCAGTTCCTCGATCGACGCTTGCATCATCTGATGATATTCATCAGACTTAGCTGTGGTCCGCATAACTTGCCGGATCATTCACCATCGACGCGCGCATGCGAGGCATCCGCCTCCTCCCGCGTCGACGACTGCGAAGGGGCGCACGAGACATGAGAGCACACCGCACACGGGGGAGGACGCTGCTCGCCGCGGCGGTCGCCGTGCTGATCGCCGCCGGAGGAGCGACGGCGGGAACGGCCGTGGCGTTCGCGGAGGAGGGCGACGCGTCCGTCGCCGTGGACGAGGCCTCGTTCCTGTGGGGGATCAGCGGGCAGTACCAGGGCGGCAACCCCGGCAACTCGACCTGCAACTACCTCTCCGCCGGCGAGCAGACGGACTACGCCGCCGAGCAGGGCAACGCGCGGATCGTCCACGACGCCGGAGGCGGGCTCACCCTCGCCTCGGCGGAGACGAGATGCTCGGGATCGAGCGGCACCGCGTACACGCAGAAGATGCTGCTCACCGGCGGCACCGGCACGGCGAACCCGGCGACCGGCGAGGCGGAGATCTCCTGGGACGGAGCCGTGGTCGCGAACGCCTACGGCGGCCTCGTACCGTGGTCCATCACCGAACTCGGGCTGCACGTCGGCGCCGACGGCACCGGCACGCTGAGCGCCACCCTCGGCGGCTACGGCGCGTCGATGGAGCACCCGGACGTGATGATCCCGCTCGAGAAGACCGACGTCACGCTCGCCACCTTCAGCGACGTCACGGTCACCGAGCATGGCATCGAGGTGCTTCCGGACTACGCCGGTGTCGAGGTCGAGATCCCGGCAGGGGAGGGGACCCCGCAGGATCGCACGGTCGCGGGCTGGGGCTCCTGGCCGCAGTCGGTGGTCGACTTCCACATCAAGTCCGGCCTCTCCTCGTACTGGTACTCGAGCGGCGGCGCCGCCGACCCGACGAAGGCCGCGACGGCGTTCACGGTTCAGTTCGACGGCGCGCCCGAGGTGATCGACGCGGCGGCGCCTCCGACGATCACCGAGCAGCCGAAGGTGCAGAGCACCTCGACCGTCATCATCAACGGGCGCACCGTCACCGTCACGGCGAAGGCGGAGAACGCGACGTCGTACCGCTGGGAGCGGACCGTCACGAAGTCCACGCTGGGCGCGTGGGAGACGATCCCCGGTGCGGACTCCGAGACGCTGAGCTTCGAGGCCGCGGCCGAGTGGAACGGGAAGTCGGTGCGCCTGATCGCGACGAACGCGAGCGGCAGCGCGACGTCGCAGCGCGCCATCGTGCTGACCGCGGACTACCAGGAGGCGGTCTTCCTCGAACAGCCGACGCGGGTGATCGGCTTCGCCGGCTCGCCGGCGCGCTTCACCGCGGGCGCGACGGCCTCCCCGCAGCTCGTGCAGGAGCTCAACCGCGTCGAGATCAGCACCGACGAAGGGGAGACCTGGGAGGAGATCGCGGGGACCCGCGGCGCGAGCAACGCGCTGAGCGCCTTCGTGATCCCGGAGCTGACCCTGGCGCAGGACGGGGCGCTCATCCGCGCCGTCGCCGGCAGCATGGAGGGCCGCGAGGCCGGCTCACCCGGCCAGGTCGTCGCCTCGGACCCGGTGCGCCTCACCGTGCTGCCGGCGAAGGGCGCGGGCCCGCAGCTCGCCGTCGTCGCCGACGGCCCGATCGACCCGGCCGAGGACACCACCGTCACCATCGTCGGCGCCGGCTACACGGTGCCGGCGTGGACCGAGACCCGGCCCACGGTGACCTCCGCCATCGACCTCGCGCTGTTCACGAAGGACGCGTGGCAGCCGGGCACCGGCGGGCTCACGCGCGTCGACGGCGTCACGCAGTCGCAGGACACCTGGACCGACGGGAATCCGACCCTCACCCAGAACAACCTGACGCGCCAGCTCGGCACCTTCGCCGTCACGGCGACCATCCCCGCCGGCACGCTCGACGCCGGCACCGCCTACGGCGTCGGCACCTACCTCCGCGAGAACGATGCGGCCGATCCGACGGCGCCGGTGAACTCCTGGGAGAACCGCGACGCGGACGCCTGGGCCCCGCTCGTCGTGCTCGGGCAGGAGCCGGCGGAGTTCGCGCCGGTCGAAGCGGACCTCACCGAGGCGAACCGCGGCCGCGTGGCCGTGCCGGAGACCGCAGAGGCGGGCGCCGAGATCACCGTCGCGGTGGGCGAGGCGCATGCGGGCGACGTGGTGCAGCTGTTCCTGTTCTCCGACCCCGTGTCGCTCGGCGCGCCCGAGGTCGCCGCTGACGGAACGGTGCGGGTGACCCTTCCCGACGACGTGTCGGGCGCGCACAGGATCGCCGCCTACACCGCCGACGGCTCCCTCATCGGCTGGGGCGAGATCGGGATCTCGGCCCCGGCCGGCGGCTCGGACGCCGACGCCGCGGGAAGCGGAGCCGCAGCCGATGCCGGCGGAGCCGGAGCCGACAGCGGCGCCGAGGCGGGAGCCGCGACCGGATCGACGACCGCGTCCGGCAGCTCGTCCGCAGGCGGAACGGCCGCGGCGAACGGGAGCGGTGCGACGAGCACGGCCGGGAGCGGTGCGAACGGCGCGTCCGGGGGCCCCGCGGACGCCGGTTCGAACGGTACCGTGGACGCGGCAGCTCGCAGCGGGCTCGCCGCCACCGGCGGCGCCGGTGCCGCCGGCCCGCTCGGCGCCGCCCTCCTCGCGCTGCTCGGCGGCGCAGCGGCGATCCTCATCGCCCGTCGCGCCGCGCGGCGCACCGCCGTTCCGCTCGCTCCGGCATCTTCGGAGACTGCGCCCGAGCGCTGAGCGCCGAGCGCCTGGGCGGCCGGGATCCCCGCGGCCGCCAGGGATCCCCGCGACCGCCCCGGGCGCCCGCGCAATACACGCGAAGCGGGGCCATCCCTCCGGATGCCCCCGCTTCGCGTCATTCCCGCGCCGGTCCGACGAGGGGGCGCGAATGATGCGGTCCGGGCACGGGGCTGGCACGGGGCGATCGCGAAGCGCGAGGCGCGAGCGCGGATCTGCGGGACGAGGAGTAGGGCGTGCGGGGCTTGAACCCGCGACCGACGGATTATGAGTCCGCTGCTCTGACCAACTGAGCTAACGCCCCTCGGACAACTGCTCCAGCTTAGCGCTGCGGACGCTCAGGCATCGGTGTCGAAGCCGGCGTCGATGAGCGACGTCGCGCGCTCCGTCTGGGGGTTGAACTCGAGCATGTCGGTGCGGAGGCCGAGGTCGCGATCGACGTGGAGCGCCATCGAGTGCGCCGCGTTCCGCACGTCCCGCGCCGCGATCGCCTCCAGCACGGCGCCGTGGTCTCGATGCATCGTCTCCGTCGTGGTGCCGAGGATCACCCGGCCCTCGACGCTCGCGCGCTCGAGGATCGACATCACCCCGAGGTACAGATCCTTCAGCAGTTTGCTGCCGCTCGCCTCGACGACGAGCAGATGGAACGATCCCGGGGCCGTGCTGCGCTCGCAGGTGTCGAAGGCCTGGCCGCCCGCCGCGAGCGAACGCTCGTGCGCGGCCCGGAGCCCGGCGAGCTGCTCCTCGGTGCGATGCACCGCTGCGTGCTGCGCGGCCTCGTTCTCGAGCGATCGCCGGTAGACGAGCACCTCCTCGAGATCGTGATCCGCGAGGAACTCGGTGAGGATCGAGCTCACGGGGGTGCGGGCGCGCACGAAGGTGCCGACGCCCGGCACGGTCTCGAGCATGCCGAACGCGGCGAGCGATCGGACGGCCTCGCGGACCGTCGACTTCCCGACCCCGATGAGCTGCATGAGCTCGGGCTCCTTCGGGATGAGCTCTCCGACCCGCCACTCGTTCGACGAGATCTTCCCGCGGAGGAACTCGAGGGTGTCGCGCGCCTTCTGCGACCCGCGCGTCGTGCTGATGCTCATGTGGAGGCCTCGGGGAATCGATGTGAAACGTCTGATTCCACTATATCGAGCTGCGCCCGCGATCCTCCGGATCAAAGGCGCGGACCAGATCAGATGTTATACATCTGATCTACAGCCGCGGTGGTGGTACGGTGCCAGACATGACGCAAAACGTGCTGCCATACGACGCCCTGCTGCTGTGCTCCTTCGGGGGGCCGAACGGCCCCGACGACGTCATCCCGTTCCTCAAGAACGTCACCGCGGGCAAGGGCATCCCCGAGGAGCGCCTCGCCGAAGTGGGGGAGCACTACCACGGCTTCGGCGGCCGGAGCCCGATCAATGCGCAGAACCTCGCCCTCGTCGCGGCGCTGCGGGCGGAGCTGGACGCCAGGGGTCTCCGACTCCCCGTCGTGTGGGGCAACCGCAACTGGCACCCGTACACCGTCGACACCCTCCGCGATGCGCGCGCGTTCGGCGCGACGCGGATTCTGACGCTCGTGACGAGCGCCTACGCCTCGTACTCCGGCAGCCGGCAGTACCGGGAGCACCTCGCCGCGGCCGTCGCCGAGCTCGGCGAGGAGGCGCCGCGCATCGACCTGCTGCGGCCGTTCTTCAACGACCCGGGCTTCGTCAGGGCGAATCTCGAGGCCATCGAGGAGTCCGCGGCGGCACTCGACGGCGGGCTCCCGGGAGCGCACCTCCTCTACGTCACGCACTCGATCCCGCACACGATGCAGGATGCCTCGGCCGTGACCGGCCCCGGGTATCGGGAGCAGCACGAGGACGTGCGCGCGACGATCGACGCCGCGCTCGCGGAGCGCCACGGCGTCGCGGTCGAGTCCTCGCTCGCCTACTGCTCGCGTTCGGGGGACCCGCGCACGCCCTGGCTCGAGCCCGACGTGAACGATCGCATCGCCGAGCTCGCGGCCGCCGGGGTCCGCAAGATCGTGATCGCGCCGATCGGCTTCGTCTCGGATCACATGGAGGTCGCCTTCGACCTCGACATCGAGGCGATGGAGACCGCCGCCGCGCACGGCGTCGCCGCCGTGCGCGCGGGCACCGTCGGCGTGCGGCGGGTCTTCGTCTCGGGGCTCGTCGACATGATCCTCGAGCGCGCCGCGCGGGAGCGCGGCGAAGCGGCCCCGAGTCCGACCGTCGGCGCCCTCGCCGCATTCCCCGATGCCGCGCCTCCGGGGAGCTGCCGGATGCGCCACGGCGAGCCGACCGGCATCCCCGTGCTCGGGGGCGACGATGACTGACTCGACGTCGACCGATACGAGGACGCCCGAGGCCTCGCCCACGGCGACGGACGGGACGTCCGGTGACGCCGGACGCGCCGCAGGAGCCGCGGCGCCGAACGTGGACCACCGCGCGGTCGCCGAGGCCGTGAACGCCTCCGTCACCTACACGATGTACGCCGTCTTCCGGGCCGCCGGCCCGGCGGCGGGAATCGCGCCCTCGCCGGCCTGGCCCGGCATCGTCCGCGGCCTGCTCGCCGAGCTCGAGGCCATCCCGGGGCTCACGACGCGCGGCTGGTACGACGTCGCCGGATACCGCGCGGACGCGGACGTGCTCGTCTGGTGGCACGCTCCGTGCCCCGAACGCCTGCAGCAGGCCTACCGGGCCGTACTCGACTGGGCGGGCGGTCGCCTCGCGCCGGTCTGGTCGGGCGTCGGCGTGCACCGCCCCGCCGAGTTCAACCGGGGGCACGTGCCCGCCTTCCTCGCGGGCGACGCCCCGCGCTCCTACGTCTGCGTCTATCCGTTCGTCCGCGGGCGAGAGTGGTACCTGCTCCCCGAGGGGGAGCGGCGCGCACTGCTGGCAGAGCACGGCATGGCGGCGCGGGACTACGGCGACGTGCTGGCGAACACGGTCGCTGCCTTCGCCCTGGGCGATTTCGAGTGGCTGCTGGCCTTCGAGGCCGACGAGCTCGTGCGCATCGTCGACCTCATGCGGGAGCTCCGCGGTGTCGGCGCGCGGCGCCACGTCATCGAGGAGACGCCGTTCTTCACCGGCCCGCGCACCCCTCCCGAGCGACTGCTCGGCCGCATCGCCGGCTGAGCCGGTGGAGGCTCCGCGCGAATGACACGCGCGGACGATCACGCGGGCTCCCAGCCGGGACACACCGGGCAGGGACGTCAATAGTAGCTCTGAGCTGCGGTTTCGAGACGCGGTTAGCTCAGGCTACCCTTGCTTGCGCTTCAGGAGAATCGGCGTAGATTTGAATCACACAAATCAGGAACGAGAGAGGGGAACCACCAGATGGCCACCAAGCAGATCACCATTCCCGCAGCGCAGGGCGATCTCCACCGTCCGAGCGGCGTCGCCCAGTACCTCACCCCCGTCGTCCACGACCTCGTCGCACTCGCGGTCAACGGCAAGCAGGCGCACTGGCACGTGCGCGGCGCGAACTTCATGGGGGTGCACGAGTTCCTCGATGAGGTCGTGACCCACGCGCAGGACGCCGCCGACGCCGTCGCCGAGCGCATCGTCGCCCTGGGGCTGCCGATCGACGCACGCGTGGGCACGGTGGCGGCCCGCACGACCACGCCGGAGCTGAGCGACGGCTTCCAGCAGTCCGAGGTCACGGTCCGCGAGATCGTCGCGCAGCTCGACGCCACGCTGGAGACCGTCTACGCCGCGGTCAAGGGCCTCGACGACGTCGATCTCGTGAGCCAGGACATCGCGATCGCGGTCGCGCAGCAGCTCGACAAGGACCGCTGGTTCCTCTTCTCCCACTACGCGGGCTGAGCACCGCTTCCCACGCGTCGGGGCGGCGCGGCATCGCAGGATGCCGCGCCGCCCCGACGCGTTTCTCGTCTGATGAATGTGTGGTAGATTCTCGCCGTAAGGCTCTCCTTACCCACATCTCATGAACGAGGAGGCCGCGCCCCGCATGATCGGAACACTCATGATCGGGCTGCGCGAGGGGCTCGAAGCGGCGCTCGTGGTCAGCGTGCTGCTCGCCTACGTGCGGCAGCTGGGCCGCCGCGACGCCGCGGTCAAGATCTGGATCGGCGTCGGCGCGGCCGTGCTCCTCTCATTGCTCCTCGGCGCCGTCCTCACCTTCGGCGCCTACGGGCTCTCGTTCCGCGCGCAGGAGATCATCGGCGGATCGCTCTCCATCGTCGCGGTCGCGATGGTGACGTGGATGGTCCTCTGGATGCTCCGCGCCGCCCGCGGACTGAGCGGCGAACTGCGCGGACAGGTCGATCGCGCACTGCTCGGCGGCGGCTGGGCGGTCGCCGCCATCGGCTTCGTCTCCGTCGGCCGCGAGGGCCTCGAGACCGCGCTCTTCATCTGGGCGACGACGCGGGCGAGCGATGTCGCACCGCTCGTCGGCTTCCTGAGCGCCGTGTCGGGAATCCTGCTCGCCGCTCTCCTCGGCTGGGCGCTCTTCCGTGGCATGATCCGCATCGATCTCACCCGATTCTTCCGCTGGTCGGGCGTCCTCCTCATCGTGTTCGCCGCGGGCGTGCTCGCCTACGCCGTGCACGACCTGCAGGAGGCCGCCGTGCTGCCCGGGCCCTTCGCCGCGACGCCGGCCGGGGCGGGCCCGCTGCTCGCCGCGTTCACCGGCGACGCCGCCTGGGCGTTCCGGATCCCGCATCTCATCGCTCCGGACGGCGCCCTCGGCGCCGTGCTCAAGGGCACGCTCGGCTTCTCACCGGAGATGACGAAGCTCGAGGTCATCGCCTGGTTCGCGTATCTCGTCCCCGTCATGACGCTCTTCCTGCGCGCCTCGATCGCGCAGGAACGGTCCATCCGCACCCGGAAGGCGGCCGTCGAACGCGCCGCCGCCCCCTCGAAAGGAACCCCGTGATCCCCGTCTCCCCGCGCATGCGTGCGGCGTCCTGCCTCGTCGCGGTCGCCGCAAGCGCCCTGCTCCTCACCGCCTGCGTCCCGAACGCGGCGCCCGACGCGACGCGCATCGCCGTCACCGTGAACGACACCGACTGCGCGGTGGAGACCGCAGAGGCGGCGAGCGGAACCGTGACCTTCGACGTGCGGAACGATGGCGAGCAGGTCACCGAGTTCTACGTGCTCGGCAGCAACGAGCTCACCATCGTCGGCGAGGTCGAGAACATCGCACCGGGCGCCAACCGCGAGTTGACCGTGCAGGTCGGCCCGGGTGACTACTTCACGAGCTGCAAGCCCGGCATGATCGGGGCGGGCGTCGGCCGAGCGGCCTTCACCGTCACCGGCGACGCCGTGGAGACCTCCCCGGAGGAGGACGCGGTGGTCGCCCAGTACGTCGGCTACGTGAAATCGCAGACGGAGGAGCTGCTGCCGCAGGTCCAGGCCTTCGTCGACGCATACGCGGCCGGCGACGACGCGGAGGCGAAGCGGCTGTTCCCGCTCGCCCGCATCAACTACGAGCGCATCGAGCCCACCGCCGAGCAGTTCGGAGACCTCGATCCGAAGATCGACTACCGCAAGCCGGGAGCCGACGAGGAGGGACTCGAGTTCACGGGCTTCCACCGCATCGAGATGGATCTCTGGAACGCCGAGGCGGTCGCGGACGGCGAGTACACCGGCGATCCCGATCTCACGCCGCTCACGCCGGAGGAGCGCGCCGAGCTCGGCGCGCGCCTCGTCGCCGACGTGACCGAGCTCAAGGAGCAGGTCGCCGACCCGGGCTTCACCCTCACGCTCGCCGACATCACCGAGGGCGCCAAGGGCCTCCTCGACGAGATCGCCGCCCCCGACGGCAAGCTCCCGGGCGAGGAGAATGAGTTCGCGCACACCGATCTGTACGATTTCACCGCGAACGTCGAGGGCGCGCAGGTCGCCGTCGACACCGTGCGGGACCTCGCCGTCGCGAACGGCTCGGCGGACCTCGTCGATGAGCTCGACCAGCGCTTCGACGACATGTTCGCGCTGCTCGCCACCTACGGCGACTACGAGGGGGGCTTCGTCTCCTACGACACCGTCGGGCAGCCCGAGCGCAACGAGCTCGCCGCGAAGCTCAGCGCCCTGAGCGAGCCGCTCTCCACGCTCACCGCCGCGGTCGTGACGGACTAGGCGCATGCACGAGGCCGTCGACTCCGGCACCGCTCCGGATCCGGCACCGAACCGCCCGGGCACCCCGGGCGGTTCGGCACCCGAATCAGAGAGCGGTTCCAGGAACCCCGCATCGGGGACGGGGGACGCGCCCGCGCCAGGCGCGGGGACGCCCCTCCGGCCATCGCGCCGCGGACTCCTCGGCCTCATCGGCGCCGGGGCGGTCGGCCTCGCCGGGGGAGCGGCGGCCGGCGGCGCGATCGTGTCGGCCGCCGCCGGCGGCCGCGGCGGCGCAGTCGGCAGCGCCGTGCCCTTCTACGGCGAGCATCAGGCAGGGATCACGACGCCCGCCCAGGATCGGCTCCACTTCGCGTCTTTCCGCATGGTCTCGGGGACGGCCCGCGAGGACCTCGTGACCCTGCTTTCCGACTGGACCGGGGCCGCGGCGGCGCTCACGCGGGGTCGCGCCCTCGGGACCGGGGTGGAGCCCGGGAACGCTCTGCTGCCCCCGGATGACACCGGCGAGGCCGAGGGGCTCGGCGCGGCGCGGCTCACCCTGACCTTCGGGCTCGGCCGGTCGCTCTTCGAGGCGCGGGACGGCGATCCCGATCCGTTCGGGATCGCGGATCGGCTGCCCGCCGCCTTCGCCCCGCTGCCCTCCTTCGCCTTCGACCTCCTGGAGGACGCGCAGAGCGGCGGGGACCTCTGCGTGCAGGCCTGCGCCGACGATCCGCAGGTCGCCGTGCACGCGATCCGGAATCTGGCGCGCATCGCCACCGGACGCGCCCACCTCGCCTGGAGCCAGCTCGGCTTCGGCCGCACCGCGTCCACCTCCCGGGCGCAGGAGACGCCCCGCAATCTCTTCGGCTTCAAGGACGGCACGGCCAACGTCATGGCGGAGGACGCCGCCGCGCTCGACGCGCACGTCTGGGTCGGGGACGAGGGGGAGGCGTGGATGCGGGGCGGCAGCTATCTCGTCGCCCGGAAGATCCAGATGACCATCGAGACGTGGGATCGCGCGTCGCTCGGCGAGCAGCAGCGCGTCCTCGGGCGGACGAAGGCCGAGGGCGCCCCCCTCTCCGGCGGAGCCGAGTTCGACGAGCCCGACTTCACCGCGCCCGATCCCGCCGACACGAGCCTGCCGGCTATCGACGCCGCCGCGCACGTGCGCCTCGCCCACCCGACGAGCAACGGCGGGGTGCGCCTGCTGCGGCGCGGCTACAACTACGTCGACGGTTCGAACGGCCTCGGGCAGCTCGGCGCCGGCCTCTTCTTCATCTCGTTCCAGAACGATCCGGCCGCGTTCGTGCGCGTGCAGCGCTCCTTGCAGCCCGATCTCCTGAATGAGTACATCCGGCACATCGGCTCGGGCCTCTGGGCGGTGCCGGGCGGCGTGCGCGAGGGCGAGCACCTGGCGCAAGCCCTGTTCGCCTAGGGCATCGCGGATCACCCGGGCTGGGGCGCGGGATCGGCGACCCAGCGCCGCGTGCCCAGATACTCCTCGACGAAGCGGCCGAGCACCATGTGCGACGCGCGGACATCGGCGCGCTCCACCCGCTGGATGATCGCGTCCGCCTCGGCCGGTTCGAAGTAGCCGTGCCCGGCGTAGGCGCGCACGCGAGAGGCGAAGGACGCGGTGTCGAGCTCCGGATGGAACTGGGTGGCGTAGACGTTGCGTCCGACCCGGAACGCCTGCACGGGGCAGCTCGGCGAGCTCGCGAGCACCGTGATCGAGTCGGGCACCTCGCTGATGGCCTCCTTGTGGCCGACGAACGCCTCGAAGCGCGCGGGCAGCTCGTGGAGCAGCGGATCGACGGCGCCGGCCTCGGTGAGGCTGATGCTGACGGCCTGCGAGGTCTCCCCATAGGTCCGATCCACGCGGGCCCCCTGGTGCGCGCCGATGGTCCCGATGCCGTAGCAGACCCCGAGGAACGGGTAGTCGCGCCGCACGACCTCGTCGAGGAGTGCGGCCAGCTCGCGTTCGACCCGCAGCTCCGTGGCGGACTTGCGCTCCGCGGGCTCGCTCACCGTGAAGGGGCTGCCGGCGAGGATGATCCCCGAGTAGGCATCGAAGTCGACCCCGCCGAGCGGCGCGCGGTCGATGCGGCGCCAGTGCAGTTCCTCGGGCAGCAGGCCGGTGAGCCGGCAGTAGGCCGCGTGCTCATCCGCCGCTTCGAGGTCCTCGCCCCGCGTCGTGATGAGGAGGAACGGCAGCATCGTCCCAGTCTACCGCGCGGACGACGGCGCCCCCGCTCCCGACGTCACGAGGCGTCATGGGGGCGGGGGCGCCGCGGTCGGGGTTCAGTCGTGGCTGCGGATCGCGATGACCGCGTTGTGGCCGCCGAAGCCGAAGGAGTTGGAGATCGCGAGCTGCGGTCCCTCGCCGAGCGGCTGGGGCTCTCCCGACACCGTGAGCGGGATCTCGGGATCCTGCTCGGTGAGGTTGATGGTGGGCGGGGCGATGCGGTGGTGCACGGCGAGCACCGCGAAGATCGCCTCGATCGCACCCGTGCCGCCGAGCAGGTGCCCGGTCGCGGCCTTCGTGGCGGAGACCGGGATGCGGTCGACCCGCTCGCCGAAGACCTTCCGCAGCGCCGTGTACTCGGCGATGTCGCCGACGGGCGTGGAGGTGGCGTGGGCGTTGATGTGCGTGACGTCGTCGACGCTCGCGCCGGCCTGCGAGAGCGCGAGCTTGACGGCCCGGCTCGCCCCGCGACCCTCGGGGTCGTTCGCGGTGATGTGGTACGAGTCGGCGGTGACGCCGCCGCCCGCCACCTCGGCGTAGATCCGCGCACCGCGGGCGAGCGCGTGCTCCTCCGTCTCGAGCACGAGGGCGCCCGCGCCCTCGCCCATGACGAAGCCGTCGCGGTCGACGTTGTAGGGCCGCGATGCGGTCTCGGGGGACTCGGTGCGCTTGGAGAGCGCCTGCGCCGAGTTGAAGGAGGCCAGCGTGATCGGGTGGATCGCGGCCTCGGCGCCGCCCGCGATCACCACGTCGGCGAGGCCGAGCTGCAGATGCTCGTAGGCGTTCGCGATGGACTCGGTGCTCGACGCACAGGCCGAGGCGACGGTGCGGGCGAAGGCGCGCGCCTCCAGGTGCATCGACACCGCGGCTGCGGGAGCATTCGGCATGAGCATGGGCACGGTCAGCGGCATGACGCGACGCGGCCCCTTCTCCCTGAGCGTGTCCCAGGCGTCGAGCAGCGTCCACAGGCCGCCGATCCCGGTCGCCCAGTCGACGCCCAGTCGCTCGGACGGCACCTCGGGGGCGCCGGCGTCCGCCCACGCCTCCATCGCGGCCACGAGCGCGAAGCGGCTGGACGGGTCGAGGCGCTTCGCGACGGGGCGCTCGAGCACCTCGGCCGGATCGACCTTCGCCGTGCCGGCGAAGTCCACGGCGAGCCCGTACTGCTCGGCCCAGTCGTTGTCGAGCGCCCGGACGCCGGACTCGCCCGCGAGGAGGGCCTGCCAGCTCTCCTCGGCGGTGCCGCCGAGCGGGGTGGTGGCGCCGATGCCGGTAACGACAATCTTCTTCGTCATGTGTGCATGCTCCGCGATGGGGGATGAAGGGGAAGGGGGGGTCGGGCCGGGACGGCCCGGTCGGGCGGCGCGGATCGGCCGAAGCCCGGATCCGCGCCGGCCCGGGGGACCGATCAGGCCTGCGCGCCCGCGATGAAGCTCACGGCGTCGCCGACGGTCTTGAGGTTCTTGACCTCCTCGTCGGGGATCTTCACGTCGAACTTCTCCTCGGCGTTCACGACGATCGTCATCATCGAGATCGAGTCGATGTCGAGGTCGTCGGTGAAGGACTTGTCGAGCGCGACGACGTCCGCGGCGATCCCGGTCTCATCGTTGATGAGCTCCGCGAGCCCGGCGAGGATCTCTTCGTTGCTGAATGCCATGTGTGTTTCTCCTTGATATGGGTATCGGTCGATGGAAGTTTACGGGGCCGCCCGCCGCGCGGCGGGCGCGACGCGCGCGCGGATCAGGGGATCTCGACGACCTGAGCGCCGTAGACGAGGCCGGCGCCGAAGCCGATCGTCAGCGCGAGGCCGCCGGAGAGCTCGGGGTGCTCCTCGACGAGCGCGTGCAGCGCCAGGGGGATGGACGCCGCAGAGGTGTTGCCCTGCATCTCGATGTCGCGGGCGACGACGACGGAGTCGGGGAGCTTGAGCTGCTTGGCGAACTCGTCGACGATGCGCATGTTGGCCTGGTGCGGGACGAACGCGGCGAGGTCGCCGGCCTCGATCCCCGAGGCCTCGAGCGTCTGCCGCGCGACCTTGGCCATCTCCCACACGGCCCAGCGGAAGACCGTCTGGCCGTCCTGCCGCAGCGTGGGCCAGGGGACCACGCCCGGGTTGGCACGGTACTCCTCGAAGGTCGAGGTGACGCGGATCGTGTCCCACTTCTCACCGTCGGAGCCCCAGAGCGTGGGGCCGATGCCGGTGTGATCGCTCGGGCCGACGACGACGGCGCCCGCGCCGTCCGCCAGTAGGAAGGAGATGCTGCGATCGGTGGGATCGATGATGTCCGAGAGCTTCTCCGCACCGATCACAAGGACGTTGCGGCACACGCCCGAGCGCACGAGCGCATCGGCCTGCGCGACCCCGTAGACGTAGCCGGCGCACGCCGCCGAGATATCGAAGGCCGCGGCCGGGGTGAGGCCGAGTCGGTGCGCCGCGAGCGCCGCCATCGACGGGGTGACGGCGACGTTCGAGATCGTGGCGATGATCACGCCGTCGATGTCGGCGCGGTCGAGCCCGGAACGGACGATCGCCTCCTCGCCGGCCGAGACGGCGAGGTCGACGGCCTCGAGGCCGCGGCTCGCCCGGCGGCGCTGCACGATGCCCGTGCGCTGCCTGATCCACTCGTCGGAGGAGTCGATGGGGCCGACGATGTCGTCGTTGGGCACATCGAGATCGCCGCGCGCCGCGCCGATCGAGAGAATACGGGTGTGGGCGGGGCCCGAGGGCTGCACGAGGGAGGCCATGTGCGTGGTTCCTTTCGCTCAGGCGGCTTCGGCGATCAGCGCGACCGCGGCATCGAGGTCGGCGGGGGACTTCACGGCGACCGTGGGGACGCCCTTGAGCGCGCGCTTCGCGATGCCCGAGAGGGCGCCGGCGGGGGTCAGCTCGATGAGCCCCGTGATCCCGGCGTCCTGGAAGTCGGTCATGCAGGCGTCCCAGCGGACGGGGCTCGCGATCTGGGAGACGAGAAGCTCCAGGAAGCGGGCGCCGTCAGCGACGCGGGAGCCGTCGGCGTTGGTCCACAGGGGGCGCACGGGGTCGGAGGGCGCGACATCCGCCGCAGCCTGCGCGAGCACGGGGATCGCGGAGGACATCGCGTCGGTATGGAAGGCGCCGGCGACCTGCAGGGCGATCACCCGGGCGCCGCGGGGCGCGTCGCCCGCAAGGGCGTCCAGCGCCGCGCGGGCCCCGGCCGCGACGATCTGACCGCCGCCGTTCCGATTCGCCGGGGTGAGCCCGTGCTCGGCGATCTTCGCGAGCACGTCGTCCTCGACCCCGCCGACGACGGCCGCCATGCCGGTGTCGGCCTGCCCGGCGGCCTCCGCCATCGCGCGCCCGCGCACGCCGACGAGCCGGAGGGCGTCCTCGGCGTCGAGCACGCCGGCGGCCGCGGCCGCCGCGAACTCACCCACGGAGTGGCCGGCGACGCCGGCGCCCGTGAGCTCCGCGCGCTCGCCGAGCGCGCGCCATGCCAACAGGCTCGCTGCCACGATCAGCGGCTGGGCGATCGCGGTGTCCCGGATGGTGTCGGCGTCGCTCGTCGTGCCGTGCGCGATGAGGTCGACGCCGGCGGCCTCGGAGGCCGTGCCGAGGAAATCGCGGCTGCCGGGGAGCTCGAGCCACGGGTCGAGGAAGCCGGGGGTCTGGGAGCCCTGTCCAGGGCAGGCGATGACAATCACGTGTTCCAGTTTCTCAGATCGCGGGCCGCGCTTCTGCATATGCTCGACCAACAATCGAGCATATCGTTGTGCGGATCCTTCATTTTTTCGAGGATGCGGCGCGCCTCGTGCCGTGCTGCGCGATGGAACCGGCGATGAGGGCGGACTGCAGGATCAGCGCCTCGCGCGCGCCCGTCGCGTTCCAGCCGATCACGTCGGACACCTTCTTGAGCCGGTAGCGCACCGTGTTCGGGTGCACGAACAGCTCGCGGGCCGTCGCTTCGAGGGAGCGGCCGTTGTCGAGGTAGCACCAGAGGGTCTCGAGCAGCTCGCCCGAATGGGCCGCGAGCGGTTCGTAGATCTGCTCGATGAGCGTGCGGCGGGCGAGGCCGTCGCCCGCGAGGGCGCGCTCCGGCAGCAGATCGTCAGCCGGCACGGGGCGCGGCGCATGCCGCCACGAGCGCGCCACCGCGACGCCCGCGAGGGCGGCCCGGGCGCTGCGGGAGGCGTCGACGAGGTTCTCCACGGTCGGCCCGAGCACGAGGGGGCCGTCGGAGAATCCGTCGGCGAGACGCTGCGCGATCTCCAGGAATCCGAGCTGCGGGGTCTCGACGCCCGCGTGCGCATCGCGCGGGGGCGCGTCGAGACGCCCGAGCACGAGGACGAGCCGGGTGCCCTGCAGGCCGATGAGCACGTCGGCACCCGCGTGCCTGGCCGAACGGCGGAGCTGGTCGACGTCGACGAAGCGCTCCGCGGTACCCACGAGTACCGCCGCCTCGCCGTCGCCGTGCCAGCCGAGCGCGGCGATGCGGCTCGGCAGCTCGTCGTCGCTCTCGCCCGTGAGGATCGAGTCGACGACGAGCGCCTCGAGTCTCGCGTCCCACAGGCCGCGCGCCTCGGCAGCCCGCGCGTACACGTCGGCGGCGGCGAAGGCGACATCGCGCGAGTAGTGCAGGATCGCCTCGCGGAGCGCCTCGCTGCGCGGGGCGACGCGCTCCTCGACGACGGACACCACCACTCGGATCAACTGCAAAGTCTCCTGCAGGCTGATCGAGCGCAGCAGCTCCCGCGGTGCGGAGCTGAAGACGTCGGAGGCGATCCACGGCGTCGAGCTCGGATCCTCGTACCACTGGATGAAGGACGCGATCCCCGTCTGCGCGACGAGCCCCACGGCCGACCGCCGGCTGGGCGGCATCGACCCGTACCACGGCAGCGTCTCGTCGAGGCGCGTGATGGTGCGGGTCGAGAGCTCGCCGGTGATGGTCCGGAGCCACGCGAGCTCCTGCTCCTTCGTGCGGTCCTTCTGCACGTGCACCTCTCCCTAGGCCGCCGGCTCCACCGTCTCCCGGTTCACGCGTCGCCGCCGGCACCGCCGGTCGTCCCGGCGTTCACGTCGTCGAGGCGGTACTGCTCGGCGGCGCGGCGGGGGATCTCGGCGTTGATCTCGCCCTGCGCGGCGAGCCGCTGCAGCACCTTCACGACGACCGACTCGCGGTCGATGCCGAAGTAGCGCCTGGCGGCCGCGCGGGTGTCAGAGAAGCCGAAGCCGTCGGCGCCGAGCACCGAGTAGTCCCCGGGCACGTACGGGCGGATCTGCTCGGGGACGAGGGTCGCCCAGTCGCTCACGGCGACGACGGGGCCCTCGGCGCCCTGCAGCTTCTCGGTCAGGTACGGCACGCGGGGGGCGTCGCCGAAGTTGCGGAAGTTGTGCGCCTCCGCCGCGGCGCCGTCGCGCTGCAGCTCGTTCCAGCTGGTGACGCTCCACACGTCGGCGGCCACGCCCCAGTCTCGGGCGAGCAGCTCCTGCGCCTCGATCGCCCAGGGCACGGCGACCCCCGACGCGAGGATCTGCGCGCGCAGCCGCCCCGTGCCGTCCGCCGGGCTCACGCGGTGGATGCCGCGGACGATGCCCTCCACGTCGACGCCCTCGGGCTCCGCCGGATGCACGATCGGCTCGTTGTACACCGTGAGGTAGTACATGACGTTCGGGTCCTCGTGCGCCCCGCCGTACATCCGCTCGATGCCCGAGCGCACGATGTGGCCGATCTCGTAGCCGTAGGCCGGGTCGTAGGCGACCACCGCGGGGTTCGTCGAGGCCAGGGCGAGCGAGTGCCCGTCGGCGTGCTGCAGCCCCTCGCCCGTGAGCGTCGTGCGGCCGGCGGTGGCGCCGATGATGAAGCCGCGCGCCATCTGGTCTCCCGCCGCCCAGAGCGCGTCGCCCGTGCGCTGGAAGCCGAACATCGAGTAGAAGATGTACACGGGGATGAGCGGCTGGCCCTGCGTGGAGTACGAGGTGCCGACAGCGGTGAAGGCGGCGGAGGCGCCGGCCTCGTTGATGCCGACGTGCAGCAGCACGCCCTGCGGGCTCTCCTTGTAGGCGAGGAGCAGTTCGCGATCCACCGACACGTAGTTCTGCCCGTGCGGGTTGTAGATCTTGGAGGTGGGGAAGTACGAGTCCATGCCGAAGGTGCGCGCCTCGTCGGGGATGATCGGCACGATGCGGGGACCGAAGCCCTGGTCGCGCATGAGGTCCTTGAGCATGCGGACGAACACCATGGTCGTCGCCGCCTCCTGGGTGCCGGAGCCCTTCGCCGCGATGGCGTAGCTCTTCGGCTCGGGGAGGGCGAGATCCACGTGCGAGGTGCGCCGCTCGGGCAGGTAGCCGCCGAGCTCGCGGCGGCGCTCGTGGATGTACTGGATCGCGTCGTCCTGCTCGCCCGGGTGGTAGTAGGGCGGGCGGTAGGGATCGGCCTCGAGCTGCGCGTCGGTGACGGGGATGCGCATGGTGTCCCGGAAGAGCTTCAGGTCCTCCAGGGTCATCTTCTTCATCTGGTGGGTCGCGTTGCGGCCCTCGAAGTGCGGGCCGAGACCGTAGCCCTTGATCGTCTTCGCCAGGATGACGGTCGGGCGGCCCTTGTGCTCCGTGGCCGCCTTGAACGCGGCGTAGACCTTGCGGTAGTCGTGGCCGCCGCGCCGCAGACCCCAGATCTGCTCGTCCGTGTAGTCCTCGACGAGGCGGAGCGCGCGCTCGTCCTTGCCGAAGAAGTGATCGCGGACGAAGCCGCCGTTCTCGGCCTTGTAGGTCTGGTAGTCGCCGTCGGGCGTCGTGTTCATCACGTTCAGCAGCGCGCCGTCGGTGTCCCTGGCGAGGAGCTCGTCCCACTCGCGTCCCCAGATCACCTTGATGACGTTCCAGCCGGCGCCGCGGAAGAAGCTCTCGAGCTCTTGGATGATCTTGCCGTTGCCGCGCACCGGACCGTCCAGGCGCTGCAGGTTGCAGTTGATCACGAAGGTGAGGTTGTCGAGGCCCTCGTTCGCCGCGACCTGCAGCTGACCGCGGCTCTCCACCTCGTCCATCTCGCCGTCGCCGAGGAAGGCCCAGACGTGCTGCTCGGAGGCGTCCTTGATGCCGCGGTTGGTGAGGTACTTGTTGAGCTGCGCCTGGTAGATCGCGTTGATGGGGCCGATGCCCATCGAGACGGTCGGGAACTGCCAGAAGTCGGGCAGCAGTCGCGGGTGCGGGTAGCTCGGGAGGCCGCCTCCCGCGTGCGAATGCTCCTGGCGGAACCCGTCGAGCTGATCGGCGCTCAGGCGCCCCTCGAGGAAGGCCCGCGCGTACATGCCGGGGGAGGCGTGCCCCTGCACGAAGATCTGGTCGCCGCCGCTCGGGTGGTCCTGGCCGCGGAAGAAGTGGTTGAAGCCGACCTCGTAGAGCGAGGCCGCGGAGGCGTAGGTGGAGATATGGCCGCCCACGCCGATACCGGGCCGCTGCGCGCGGTGCACCGTCATGGCGGCGTTCCAGCGGATCCAGGAGCGGTACTTGCGCTCGAGCTCCTCGTTGCCCGGGAAGGAGGGCTCGTCCGCCGAGGCGATCGTGTTGACGTAGTCGGTGGTCGGCACCTGGGGGACGTTGAGGTGGAGCTGCCGCGAGCGATCGAGCAGGCTCGTCATGATCTCGCGGCCCCGCCCGGCGCCGCGCGCCTCGACGACCGCGTCGAGGGACTCGCGCCATTCGGCGGTCTCCTGGGGATCCACGTCGTCGTTGTCCGGCGCGTACGGATCCTGCGTGTTCACAGCCAAGATTGTGCTCCATTCACCAAGAGGCGTGCTGAGCGCCGGGCGAGGCCTGTTGGGCCCGCGCGCAGCACGGAAGGCTGCCCTGCGGATCGCGGGGCAGCTCCAGACTAGCGAACATCCACCAAGGAATCCGGCATCTCCTTGTGGAAGGTGTCATATCCGCACAATGTTCGGCGCTGCAGCGGGGGGACCCGGATGAGTAGGCTGGGGGAGTCCACACCCGCAAGTGGCGCCGCGTGCGCCGGAAAGGTGGCACCATGGTGCTCGCAGTCGGCGCGGAGGCGCCCGATTTCACGCTCTCCGATCAGCACGGCGAGGAGCTCACGCTCTCCGAGCTCGTCGCGGAGGGCCCGGTCGCCCTCGTCTTCTTCCCCCTCGCCTTCTCCGGTATCTGCACCGGCGAGCTGTGCGAGCTGCGCGACAACCTGGAGATCTTCGCCGAGGGCGGCGTGCGCCTGGTGGGCGTGTCCGTCGACTCCGTGTACGCGCTGAAGGCCTGGGCCGAGCAGGAGGGCTACTCCTTCTCCATCCTCTCCGACTTCTGGCCGCACGGCGCCGTGGCGCAGCAGTACGGCGTCTTCGTCGAGGAGGCCGGCATCGCGACGCGCGCGACGCTCGTCATCGGGCGGGATCGCACCGTCCTCGCCTCCTTCGAGACGGCGCCGGGGCAGCCCCGCGATCTCGCCGCCTACCGCGAGGCGGTCGCCGCGATCGCCTGATCCGCGCGGATTCGCGCCGGCGCGGCGGGGCCCCTATGCTGGGGAGGCCCGCCGCGCGGGCGTTCGGGGCCTGTAGCTCAGCTGGTAGAGCGCCACGTTTACACCGTGGATGTCGTCGGTTCGAACCCGGCCGGGCCCACCGGAGGATCGTGGTGCACTGAACGAGTGATCGTGGCGAGGCGCGTGATGACATGACCGGAAAGAGCTCGCTGAGCTTCTGGGACGCGATCGAACTGCTCTCCGACCGGGGCACCCCCGTGCACGCACCGGAGCATTCGGTGAGAAGCGTGTCGTTCCCGGCGGCGATCATCTCGCTGACGACCCTCGTGATCGCAGAGGTCCCGTTGGTGCTCCTGCATCCAGATCGCGCCGATGGCACCCCGATGCTGCTGTCGCTGTTCGTCTTCCCGATGATCGCCTGCGGGTTGATCATCGAGCTCGTCGTGCTCTGCAAGCTGCGCCTGCAGAGCCCGCTCTGGACCTTTCTCTGGTGGCCGCTCGTCGTCCTCCCGATCGGACTGCTCGTCCTGAGCCTCGGGCCGTTGCTCGCCCACCCCGGCTACTTCGCCGTGACGGGCCTCTCGAGTGCCGTCGGGGTGATGTGCACGTTCGCGCTGCTCGTCGGCCTCGGCCTCGGCCTCGGTTTCGTGTTCTGGCCGCTCGTCGTGTTCCCCCTGCGGATACTGGGTCTTGCCGTGTGCGACGCGATCCGCGGCGAACGCATCGCCGCCTTCAGGGTGTACGTGCCGCTCATCTTTCTCGCGATACCGGCGATCAGCCTGTTGGCCGTCGCCAGTCTCGATTTCGCGGAATCCGGCAGGGTCGTGGCCAGACAGCTCGTCCTCGCCCTGCTGGGCATCCCCGGGGAGTACGGGATCGCGTGGGAGCCGGGACTCTGGATCGTACGCGGGATCGCGCTGGCGCTCATCGGGAGTGCGATCTGGGCGCGCGCCCGCAGCAGGCGAGACGACACCCGTACCGGAGCGTGACGACGCGCGGCATCGCGCGAGCGGCACAGCTCTCCGTTCGGCATCCCCCTGCTGCGGCCGCCTCAGTCGACGATCGTGCCGGGTTCCGGGGCGAAGGGGGTGAAGAACTGATTGGCCGGCGCCCCTTCGAGGGTCAGCACGAGGGTGGGCACCGCGACCCCGTCGAGCTCCTCGCGGATGATGTCGGCGTGCCCCGCGTGGCGCGCGAACTCCTCGATCTGGTGCGTCAGGTAATAGCGCAGCCGGATCGGGCTCGGCGCGTACACGCCGTGCCAGGGCTCCGGCGGGGCGACGGCCTCGGCATCGGGATCGAGGCCGGCGATGAGTTCGAGCAGACTCGCCCGGGCGGCGTCCCAGTCGGCGAGGAGTTCGGCCGTGCGCTCCGTCTCGCCGTGGACGAACCCCGCCAGATACTCCGCGACGCCGTCCGCGCTCGTGTCTGGCGCGGTCTCCTCGCCGCCGAGACGGACGATCGCCCCGCGCATGCCCTGCAGCGTGTGCTTGAGGATGCCGGCGATGGAGAGCGCGCTGCGGCAGGGGGTCGCCCGCGCCTGCTCCTCCGTGAGCCCGTAGATGGACGCCCGGATCGCCGCGAGCTGCTGGTCGATGTAGGCCGCGAGGCTGTCGCGCTCCCCGTCCGTGCTCGGCAGATACATGCTGGCTCCCCTCGGTCGGCGCGCCGACGGCGCTGCTCGTCAGCCTATGTCGTGCGCCACGGATGTCAAGGCATCTCCCGTCGACCCGCCCGGCCGGCGGGTCAGGCGGCGATCGCCGATTCGATGGCGGAGACGACGGCCGGATCATCCGGCGTCGTCGTCGGGCGGAAGCGGGTCACCCGGCCGTCGGCGTCGACGAGGAACTTCTCGAAGTTCCACTGCACGCGCCCGGCCTTCCCCTCGGCATCGGGGGTCTCGCGGAGCGCCGCGTACAGCGGATGCTTGCGCCGCCCGTTCACCCGGACCTTCCCCATGAGCGGGAAGGTGACTCCGTAGCTCGTCGAGCAGAAGGTCTTGATCTCCTCCGCGTCGCCCGGCTCCTGCCCGAGGAACTGGTTGCAGGGGAAGCCGACGACCGTGAGCCCCCGGTCGCCGTACGTGCGCTGCAGCTCCTCGAGCTGCTCGTACTGCGGGGTGAGGCCGCACTTGGACGCGACGTTCACGACGAGCGCCGCCCGCCCGCCGAGGGTCGAGAGCGACGTCTCCTCGCCGTCGATCGTGGTGAAGGGGATGTCTCGGAGTGTCATGCCCCCAGCGTACGCCGGGGAATGATCGCCGTGGGGTGCGCGTTGTGGATCGATGGTGCGCGCGATGGGCGCGCCTGGCTGGCCCGCGCACGGCTGCGGGCGGAAACGAGGACGGACAGGGCATGGTCGAGCGGCGGATGGACGCGACGGGAGCGGCGGATGCGACGGGCGACGGCCCCGGCGGGGAACGGCTCTGGGGCGCCGACGCGCTCAAGCGCGCGTTCCGCGACCACCCGGCCGGCATCGCCCTGATCACGGCAGAGACCCCCGCCGGGCCGGTCGGGCTCACCGCCTCGAGCGTCGCCTCGGTCGGGATCGATCCGCCCGCGCTCTCCTTCTCGGTCACCCGGGCGACCGGCAGCGCCGGGGGCATCCTCGGTGCGGACAGCTATCTCGTCCACCTGCTCGACGCCAGACACGCCGCCATCGCGCAGTCCTTCGCCGTCTCCGGCGCGGAGCGCTTCACCCCCGAGCAGGGCTGGCAGCGCCTCGAGACCGGCGAACCGTACCTGCCGGCGTCGCGCGTCGCGCTCCGCTGCCGCACGTTGCACTCGCTGGGCGTCGGTTCATCGGTGATCGTCGTGGCCGAGGTGCTCGAGGCCGCGTTCGGCGACGCCGCCGAGCCGATGGTCTACTTGAACCGCGAGTTCCGGGGACTCGCGTAGGATCGGGCACGGGCCCGTCGCGCTGGCGGGCGGAGAACGGGGAGCGCGATGAGCGGGAACACGGAGCCCGGGCCGATGGGCAGCTACATCACCGGCGGCGAGGCGTACGAGCGCGACACGCAGTACATCGAAGACCGGATCGTCGCCGATCCCGAGGCGGTGCGCGCGCTCCCGGCGCCGCCGCCGTCGAAGATCGGCGCCGTCGGGTACGGGCTGACGCCTGGCGCCCAGGCGTGGCCGGTCGAGCCCGGGCGCTACCGGCTCGTCGCGGCGGCGGCCTGCCCCTGGGCGAACCGCACGCTCATCGTCCGCCGGCTGCTGGGGCTCGAGGACGTCCTCTCGCTCGGCCGCCCGGGGCCCGTGCACGACGCGCGCTCCTGGACCTTCGACCTCGACCCGGACGGGCGCGATCCGGTGCTGGGGAGCGAGCGACTGCAGGAGCACTACTTCACGCGCTTCCCCGGCTACCCCCGCGGCATCACCGTTCCCGCGATCGTGGACGTCCCGAGCGGGGCCGTCGTCACGAACGACTACCCCCAGATCACCCTGGACCTGTCGACGCAGTGGCGCGAGTTCCACCGCGACGGCGCTCCCGATCTGCTGCTCGGGGACGGCTTCGCCCAGATGCGTCCCGTCGTGGAACGCGTCTTCACCGAGGTGAACAACGGCGTCTACCGCTGCGGCTTCGCGGGCAGTCAGGAGGCCTATGATGCCGCGTACGCCCGCCTGTGGGAGGCGCTCGACTGGCTCGAGGAGCGGCTCGCGACGCAGCGGTTCCTCATGGGCGGCACCATCTCCGAGGCCGACGTGCGGCTGTTCACGACGCTCGTGCGCTTCGACCCCGTCTACCACGGCCACTTCAAGACGAACCGCAACCGGCTCACCGAGATGCCCCACCTCTGGGCATACGCCCGCGAGCTCTTCCAGACGCCGGGCTTCGGCGACACCGTCGACTTCGTCCAGATCAAGCGGCACTACTACGAGACGCACACCGACATCAACCCGACGCGCATCGTGCCGGCCGGGCCGGATCTCGCGGGCTGGCTCGAGCCGCACGGCCGTGAGCGGCTCGGCGGCGAGCCCTTCGGGGACGGCACCCCGCCGCCGCCCGTGCGCGCGGAGGAGCGGATCGCGCCGGGGCACAGCCCGCTGATCGCGGGCTGAACCGCCGGAGACCGCTCAGGCCTCGCCGGGGATCCGGATCCCGACCGTGTCGATGCTCCGCGCGCGGTCCCGGCGCTGCACGCCCATGCTCACGAGTGCCAGCAGCAGCCCGAGGCATGCGAGCGCCGCACCCACCCAGCCGGGCGCGAGGTAGCCGAGGCCGCCGGCGATGACGGCGCCGCCGGTCCAGGCGCCGAGGCTGTTGCCGAGGTTGAAGGCGGCGTGGTTCACGGCCGCCCCGAGCAGGGCGGCCTCGTGGGAGATCCGCACGAGGCGCGACTGGATGGAGGGCAGCAGCGAGGAGGAGCTGAGCCCGAGCAGGAAGACGCCGGCGAACAGCCCGACGGGGTGCGCGGCGAGCTGGGTGTAGAGCACGAGCGCCAGGATGAACGCGATGAATCCCCAGATCATCGCGAGCCGCGGCCGCCGATCGCTCGCCCAGCCCCCGATGAGGTTGCCGATGGTCATGCCGACGCCGAGGCAGGCGAGCACCCAGGGCACCTGCGCGGCGTCGAGACCGGCGACCCGCGTCGTCACCTCCGCGATGTAGGAGTACACCGCGAAGAAGCCGCCGAAGCCGATCGCACCCACGCCGATCATGATCCAGGCGCGGGGATTGGCGAGGGCCGAGAGCTCCTTGAGGGCGCTGCGCTCGGGATTCCCGGGGAAGCGGGGCAGGAAGACGACCGCGAGCACGAGGGTCGCGGCGAAGATCCCGGCGACGAGGGCGTAGGCGGAGCGCCAGCCGAAGCTCTGGCCCAGCCAGGTGGCCAGCGGCACGCCGACGACGTTCGCGATCGTCAGGCCGGAGAGCGCCAGCGCGATGCCCCGGCCCTGCATGCCCGGACCCATGATGCGGGCGGCGAGCAGGGACGCCACGCCGAAATAGGCGCCGTGCGGGAGCGCGGCGATGAAGCGCACGAGCGCGAGCGTGCCGAAGCCCGGCATGAGGGCCGAGGCGAGGGATCCGGCGATGAAGAGGCCGAGGAGCCAGAAGGCGAGCGTCGTCTGCGACATGCGCGCCGCGAGCACCGCGAAGGTGGGTGCGCCGACGACGACGCCGAGCGCGTAGGCGGTGATGAGCCAGCCCGCCTGCGCGATCGCGACGCCCGGCGAGGCCTCGAAGCCCGGGATCATCTCGCGGGCGATGTCGGGGAGGAGGCCCATCGAGGCGAACTCGGTCACCCCGATGCCGAAGCCGCCGAGGGCGAGCGCGAACAGCGCGAAGTTGCGCCGGAGCGGCGTGGTGAGGGGCATGGAGCGCCTTTCGACGGGTGCGGGGGAGACGGCCTCGCGACGCTGCGACTCAGACAGCGTACTCCCTCGATGCGACGATCGTGTTTCGCCCGCTCGCCGGCCGCGCGTTCACCAGCCGCGCGCGAGCCAGTCCTCGAGCGCGGGCGCCTCGGCGCCGATCGTCGTGTCGGCGCCGTGCCCGGGGTGCGCCACGGTCTCCGCCGGGAGCGGGAAGAGGCGGGTGCGGATCGACTCCACGATGCCGGGGAAGCTCGAGTAGTCCCAGCGCGTCGCACCGGGACCGCCCTCGAACAGGGTGTCGCCCGAGAACACGGTGCGCAGCGCCGGCAGGGCGAAGCAGACCGACCCCGGCGTGTGACCGGGCGTGTGGAGCGTGGCGACCTCGGCGCCCGCGACGAGGAAGGTCGCACCCTCGGCGAGTTCGAAGTCGGGCGTCCGATCGCCGTGCGTCTCCTCCCAGAGGAACAGGTCGGCCGGGTGCAGGTAGAGGTGCGTGTCCAAGCGGCGTGCCGTCTCCACCGCCGCGTTCACATGGTCCTCGTGCCCGTGGGTGAGCAGGATCCCGAGCGCTTCGCGGTCGCCGACGGCGCGGGCGATCGCGTCGGCGTCGTGCGCGGCGTCGATGACGAGCACGGCGTCGTCATCGCCGAGGAGCCAGACGTTGTTCTCGATCGGCACGCCGCCCGCGGGGTAGCCGGGACGCCCGGCCCCGAGCACCCCCGTCGTGATGATCCGCTCGATCCGCGCCTGCGCGCCCGTCCCCGTGGTCATGGTGCCTCGCCCCCTCGATCTGGCGGGGACGCGATCCCCGCACGTCCCGTCATGCTACCCCTCGCCCGGCACGGGGAGCTCTCCGGGGCCCGCGAGGCGGAGCTCGGCGACCCGGAGCGCCGCCTCGCGGAGCCGCTCCTCGGGGACCGTCCCGCTGTCGACGGCCGCGGCGAGCCCCGCGATGACGGCGTCGACGGCGGCGCGGTCGTGTCCGGCGATGACGAGGATGAGATCGTTGCCCGCCGCGAGCGCCGCGACGGCGTTCGCCGCCGGGTCCGCGTACTCCGGCACGCCCGAGGAGAGGAGCATGCCGAGGTCGTCGGTGACGGCGACCCCCGTGAATCCGAGCTCCTCCCGGGCGACGCGATGCCACTCGGCGGAGAGGGAGGCCGGGGTGGCGTCGACCGCGGTGTACGCGACGTGACCGAACATCAGCAGCTCGGCGCCCGCGTCGATGCCCGCGCGGAAAGGCAGCGCGTCGCTCGCCCGCCAGTCGTCCATCGGCTCCGGGGTGCTCGGGATCCCGACGTGGGAGTCGCCCTCGGCGGCGCCGTGGCCCGGGAAGTGCTTGAGCGTGGACCGAACGAGGCCGCGGTCGCCGCGCACCGCGGCCGCCACGCGCTCGGCGCTCGCCTCGGGCGTCGCGCCGAGCGCGCGTGCCGCGATGAAGGACTCCGGCCCTCGGGGCACGTCCGCGACGATGCCGAAGTTCACGTCGATGCCCGCACTCGCGAGCAGGGCGGCGCGCTCGGCGAACGCCGTCTCCGAGGCGGCCGGCTCCGACGACTGCAGCGCGGCCCCCGCCGGCAGCGCGTCCCAGGCGAGGCGGGAGACGCTGCCGCCCTCCTGGTCGGCCGCGATGAGGAGGGGCGGCTCGGCGGCGGCGCTCAGCACCCCCGTGAGCTGCGCGAGGGCCGAGGCGTCGGCCGGGATGTTGTCGCCCATGAGGATCAGACCGCCGACGCCGGTCTCGGCCGCGAATGCGGCGAGTGCACCGGCGTCGGTGCCCGGCGCGGCCGCCATCACGATCCCGGCCGCTCGTTCACGGGTCGAGCGGGCGTCGACGTAGGCCTCGGCCCGCTCCCTGAGAGCTTCCTCGGGCGTCGGATCCGGCGCCTCGGGCGTCGCGTCGTCCGTCGCCCGAGGCGGCGTCTCGACGGCACCCGACCCGGCTGCGGGCCCGGCCGCGGACGCACCGCAGCCGGTCCCGGCGAGCAGTGCGGAGAGCGCGAGCAGCGCCGCGAAGCGCCGAAGACGCACGGCCGCGGCTACGCGCGCGTGACGACGACCGGGCAGGGCAGGGCCTGCAGCACGCCGTGGCTCACGGAGCCGAGCAGCAGGCGGGAGATCCCTCCGCGTCCCCGGCTGCCGACCACGAGCATCTCGGCGCCCTCCGCGGACTGCACGAGCGCCGCCACCGGGGCGGACTGCAGGATCCGTCGCTCGATCTCGAGGTCCGGGTAGCGCTCGGCGAGGCCGGCGACGCCGATGGCGATCGCCTCCTCGGCAGCCGCGCGCTGCGACTCGACGAGCTCCTCGCTCCACAGGTACTCGAGACCGGGGGTGAGCGGCGGCATCCAGGCGTAGACCGCGATCAGGGGCACCCCGCGCTGGGAGGCCTCCTCGGCGGCGAAGGCGATCGCCTTGCGGGAGGCCTCCGAACCGTCGACGCCGACGACGACTCCGGCGTTCGGCGCGACGTCGCGCTGCGGGATCACCGCGACCGGGCAATGGGCCGTCGCCGCCGCCTTCACGGCGCGCGTGCCGAAGAAGGATCCGGCGAAGCGGCTGCCGCCGTGGGCTCCGAGGATCAGCAGATCCGCGCGCTTGGACGCCTCCTCCACCTCGGCGATGGGGTGCCCCACGACGGCGGTGCCCGTGATCGTCCCGGCGAAGCCGAGGCTCCGCGCGTACTCGGTCTCGGCCTGGAGCATCTGCTCGGACGCCGACTGGGCCTCCGAGAGGAACGCGACGCTCTCGGAGAGGAATGAGTCGTCGGCGACGTGCAGCAGCTCGACGGCGGCGCGGCGTTCCGTGGCGCGCGCGAGCCCCCAGGCGAGCGCCACCCGGCTCTGCTCCGATCCGTCAACTCCGATGAGGTATTTCTCCGACATGATGCGGTTCCCTTCTCCTGAGTGGTGCGTGCGGGCGGCGGGAGGACCCGCCGCCCGGCCGCGGTCTAGCCCTCCAGCGCCGGCAGGTGGGCGGGGTGCCCGCCTGCGAGCTGCTCGATGATCCGGACCACCTGGCAGCTGTATCCGTACTCGTTGTCGTACCAGACGTAGACGACGGCGCTCGAGCCCGTCACGATCGTGGCGAGGCCGTCCACGATTCCGGCACGGTTGGAGCCGACGAAATCGGTCGAGACGATCTCGGGGGACTCGACGTAGTCGATCTGGGTGCGCAGCGCTCCCGTGAGCGAGACCCGCTCGAGGAAGGCGTTGAGCTCCTCGCGGCTCGTCTCCCGCTCCAGCTGCAGGTTCAGCACCGCCATCGACACGTCGGGCGTGGGCACGCGGATCGCGTTGCCCGTGAGCTTCCCCTCGAACTCGGGCAGGGCCTTCGCGACGGCCTTCGCGGCACCGGTCTCCGTGAGGACCATGTTCAGCGCCGCCGAGCGACCGCGCCGGTCGCCCTTGTGGAAGTTGTCGATGAGGTTCTGGTCGTTCGTGTACGAGTGCACGGTCTCGACGTGGCCGTGGCGCACGCCGTACTCGTCGTTCAGCACCTTCAGCACCGGCGTGATGGCGTTCGTGGTGCACGAGGCCGCCGAGACGATGGCGTCGGCGGCCTCGATCGCGCCGTTGTTGACGCCGAACACGATGTTCTTCAGCTCGCCCTTGCCCGGGGCGGTGAGCAGCACGCGGGCGATGCCGGCGTTGCGCAGGTGCTGGCCGAGGCCCTCCGCGTCGCGCCACCTGCCGGTGTTGTCGACGAGGATCGCGTCCTCGATGCCGTAGGCCGTGTAGTCGACGTTCGCGGGGTCGTCGGAATAGATGACCTGGATCCGCACGCCGTTGGCGAGGATCACGTTCTCGTCCTCGAGCACCTTGATCGTGCCGTTGAAGGGTCCGTGCACCGAGTCGCGGCGGAGCAGGTTCGCGCGCTTCACGAGGTCGTTCTCCGAGCCCTTCCGCACGACGATCGCGCGCAGGTTCAGACCGTTGCCGCTGCCCGAATGGTCGATGATGATGCGTGCGAGGAGCCGGCCGATGCGGCCGAAGCCGTAGAGCACGACGTCGGTGCCCGTGCCCGGACGCGCGTCCAGCGCGGGGGCGAGCACCTGCCTGAGGTACGCGTCGAGGTCGGCGCCTCCGGCCTCGCGGAAGCCGTTCGCGAGCAGGGCGAGATCGACGGAGACCGGACCGGGCTGGATCTCGGCGAGCGCCGCCACGATCGCGGAGGTCTCGGCGAGATCGAGCTCCACCTCGTCGATCTTCCGCGCGAAGCTGTGGGCGCGGATGATGTCGATGGGGGAGCGGCCGACGAGGCTGCGGCCGTGGACGGACATGACCACGTCGTGATCCCGGTAGAGCTGCCCGATCAGCGGGATCATCCGCTCGGCGAGCTCCTGCTTGGCCTTCCACGCGTCGAGATGGGCGTCAGCACTCTGGTTCATGTGAACGGAGGGTTCCTTTCGTGGTCTTCACGACGATGATTCGGCCTGCCCGCCGGTGACGCGGTGCGTCGTCTCCAGTATCCCACGCGCATGACGCCGTATGACACCGCGATTCGCGCGCGTCGCCTCCCATGCCGCACCCTGGAAGACGACCGCGGCGGACCCGTCCGGCGTCCGCCAGCTCCTGCATCGAAGAGGAACCACATGACCTTCATCAAGCGCGGCGTGCTCGCCGCCTCGATCACCGCCCTCGCCCTCGTCCTCGCGGGCTGCTCCGCGTCCGAAGGGTCGGACGCCTCGGGCGCGGACGGCGCCGACGGCGCGAGCGAAACCGTCCGCATCGGCGTCGTCGGCGCGAGCGACCCGTACTGGGAGACCTTCGTCGACGCCGCCTCCGAGGAGGGGATCGACGTCGAGCTCGTCGACTTCACCGACTACAACCAGCCGAACCCGGCGCTGAGCGAGGGCGAGATCGACCTCAACCAGTTCCAGCACATCCAGTACCTCGCGGACTACAACGTGGCGAACGACGACGACCTGGTGCCGATCGGGGCCACCGCGATCTACCCGCTGGCCGTCTTCTCCACGAAGCACGCGTCGCTGGAGGACATCCCCGAGGGCGCGACCGTCGCCATCCCGTCGGATCCCTCGAACCGCGCCCGCGCGCTCAACGTGCTGCAGGCCGCCGGGCTCGTGGAGCTGACCGGCGGCGGCAGCCTCTTCTCCACCCCCGACGACGTCGAGGACGGCTCCCGGGTGCAGGTCACCGAGATGGACGCGTCATTCACCGCGACCTCGCTCGCCGACGTCGACGCGGCCGTCGTGAACAACGACTTCGTGACCGACGCAGGCCTCGACTTCGCCGACGCGCTGTACGAGGACGACCCCGCGGACGATGGCGCGAAGCCCTTCATCAACATCTTCGCCGCGAAGGCCGCCGACGCGGAGAACGCGACCTACCAGAAGCTCGTCGAGATCTACCAGACGAACGACGACGTGCAGGCGGGCGTGCTCGAGAACTCCGGCGACTCGGCGATCATGCTCGACACGCCGGTGTCCGAGCTGCTCGAGATCCAGGCGGACGCCGAGGAGCAGATCCGCGCCGACCAGGGCTGATCGCGCGCCGTCGCCCGCAGCGCGCACGCCGGACGACGCGCGCAGCGCATTAGGATCGGGGCGTCCGGGTTTCCGGGCGCCCCGATCCCGCATTCCCGCGAAAGGAGACGCGATGACCCGCGTTCAGATGCTCGGCGTGTCCAAGCGCTACCCGGGGCGCGGATCGGACGCCGCGCCCGTCGTCGCCGTCGACGACGTCACGATCGACGTCGCCTCGGGAGAGATCCACGCGATCATCGGCTACTCGGGGGCGGGGAAGAGCACGTTGCTCCGGCTCGTCAACGGGCTCGAGCGCGCGAGCGCCGGGCGGATCCTCGTGGGCGAGGACGAGATCACGGCGCTGCCCGAGTCCCGCCTGCGCGCGGCGCGCGGCCGGATCGGCATGATCTTCCAGCAGTTCAACCTCTTCCACTCGAAGAAGGTCGCGAAGAACGTCGAGTATCCGCTCGTCGTCGCGGGTGTACCCGCGGCGGAGCGCCGCAGGCGCGTCGCGGAGCTCCTCGCCTTCGTGGGCCTCTCCGACAAGGCCGGCGCCTACACGGACCAGCTCTCCGGCGGCCAGAAGCAGCGCGTGGGGATCGCCCGCGCGCTCGCGACCAACCCGGGGGTGCTGCTCGCGGACGAGGCGACGAGCGCCCTCGACCCGCAGACGTCGCGGGAGGTGCTCGCACTGCTCAAGCGGGTGAACACGGAGCTCGGCATCACGATCGTCCTCATCACCCACGAGATGGAGGTCGTGCGGGAGATCGCCGACCGCGTCACCGTGATGGACGGCGGGCGCGCCGTGGAGCAGGGCGGCGTCTTCGACGTGTTCTCGGACCCGCAGAACGAGACGACGAGACGCTTCGTCGCCACGGCGCTGCCGACGCAGCCCGAAGCCGCGCACCTCGCCGAGCTGCGGGAGCGGCATCGCGGCCGCCTCGTCGCCCTCACCTTCCGCGACGGCGACGTCGACCAGCCCGTCGTCTTCCGCACCCTGGCGGAGCGGGGGGTGGGCGTCAGCATCATCCACGGCGGCATCACCGACGTGGGCGGGCGGAGCTTCGGCAAGCTCACGCTCGAGCTCATCGGCGACGAGCTGCAGGTGGAGCACGCGATCGCGGCGCTCGGGCAGGAGACGGATCTGGAGGTGCTGGCCTGATGGACAAGCTCATCGAACTGCTCGCCGACGGCAAGTTCCTCGAGGCGACGGTGCAGACCCTCGTCTACGTCGTCATCGCGATGGGGATCGGCGGCGTGCTCGGGCTGCTGATCGGCGTGCTCCTGACCGTCACCCGCCAGGGCGGCATCCTGCAGAACCGCGGCGTCTACTGGGTGCTCAACTTCCTCGTCAACTTCTTCCGACCCATCCCGTTCGTCATCCTCATCGCCGCCATCCAGCCGCTCGCGCGTCTCGTCGTCGGCACCGGAATCGGCGATCGCGCGCTGATCTTCGTGCTGACTTTCGCCGCGACCTTCGGCATCGCTCGGCTCGTCGAGCAGAACCTGCTCACCGTGCCGCCCGGCGTCATCGAGGCGGCGCGCGCCATGGGGGCCGGTCCGATCCGGACGATCCTCACGGTGCTGATCCCCGAGGGCCTCGGGCCCGTGGTGCTCGGCTACACCTTCGCCTTCATCGCGGTCGTCGACATGACGGCGATGGCCGGCGTGATCGGCGGCGGCGGCCTCGGCAATCTGGCCCTGCAGTACGGCTACCGGCAGTTCAACCCCTGGATCACCTGGGCCGCGGTGCTCATCATCATCGTCATCGTGCAGCTCGTGCAGCTGCTCGGCAACGTGCTCGCCCGGAAGCTGCTGCGGAGGTGAGCATGACGGCACCCGACGCCCCCCGCCTCGCCCGGCTGCGCGAGGCGGCCGAATCGCTCTGGCCCGCCGCGACCGCGGAGAGTTGGGACCGCGTCGGTCTCGTCTCCGGCGACGACGCGCAGCCGCTCGCGCGCGTGCTGCTCGCCGTCGATGCGGTCGACGCCACCGTGACCGAGGCCCTCGACTGGGGCGCCGACGCGCTCATCACGCACCACCCGCTGCTGCTGCGCGGCATCCATTCGGTCGCGGAGGACACGGCGAAGGGGGCGCTGCTCGCCCGGCTGATCCGGGGCGGCTGCGCGCTCCTGGCGGCGCACACGAACGCCGATCAGCCGGCGGGCGGCGTCTCCGCGGTGATCGCCGAGCGGCTCGGGCTCGTGTCCCCGGAACCGATCGTGCCGCACCCCGCGGATCCGACGATCGGCATCGGTCGCGTCGGGCTGCTCGCCGCGCCCGAGAGCCTCCGTGCGTTCGCGGAACGGGTCGCGTCCGTCCTGCCGCCCACGGTCTCGGGCGTCCGCGTCGCCGGCGATCCGGAGCGCCGGGTGCGGCGCGTCGCGCTGCTCGGCGGCGCCGGGGACAGCCTGCTCGACCACCCGGCGGTCCGCGGCGCCGACGTCTATCTCACCTCCGACCTGCGGCATCACCCGGCGCAGGAGTCGCTCGAGGCGTCCGCGGTCTCCGACGGGCCGGCCCTCGTCGACGTCGCGCACTGGGCGAGCGAGTCGCTGTGGCTCGAGGGCGCCGCGTCGCGACTCGCGAGCCTCCTGCCCGGCGTCGAATTCCGGGTCAGCGGCCTGCGCACCGACCCGTGGAGCTTCGCCGTCGGCCGGGAGGGCGGCGGCGGCGCGATCCCGCTATCGTAGGAGCATGAAGGCCAGCCCACGCCAGCAGCGACTGCTGCTCGACCTGCAGGATCTCGACACCGCGATCGCCCGGCTGCGCCGCCGCCGGCAGACGATCCCCGAGCGTGCCGAGCTCGACGCCCTTGCGGACGGGGCCGAGGCGGCGAAGACCCGCTACATGGCGGCGCAGCGCGAGCTCGATGCGCAGCGCGCCGAGTTCGATCGCATCGAGGCCGACGTCGCGCTCGTCTCCCAGCGCCGCGTGCGCGACGAGCAGCTCATCGCCGCGAGCACCTCGAGCAAGGAGGCGCAGGCGCTGCAGGGCGAACTCGACGCGCTCGCCCGGCGCACGGCCGAGCTCGAGGACCGCCAGCTGGAGGCGCTCGAGCTCCAGGAGCGCGCCGAGCGGGAGTTCGATGCGGCCGCGGCGCAGCTGGGCGGCGTCGACGCGGAGCGCGACGGACTGCGCTCGCGGATCGCCGAGGCCGAGGCCGGGATCGATCGCGAGCTCGCCGCGCAGACCGAGGAGCGCGCGGGACTCGCCGCTGAGGTGCAGCGCGATCTCATCGGCGTCTACGAGGATCTCCGCGCCCGCACGGGCATCGGGGCGGCCCGACTGCGCGGGAACGTCTCGGAGGCGAGCAACATGGCGCTGGCGCCCGCCGAGCTCAGCGACATCCGCGCGGCCGCGCCCGACGAGCTCGTGTTCTGCCCGGGCACGGGCGCGATCCTCGTCCGCGTCGAGGACGAGTGAGGCTCGACGGCCCGTCCGCGCGCTAGACTGGTGCACGGAATGGGTCGGTGAGACGGTCGCGTCGCGGCACCGCGGTGCACGCGCCGAGGAACGTCCGGGCTCCGCAGGGGAGAACGGTGGGTAACACCCACCCGGGGCAACCCGCGAGAAAGTGCAACAGAGAGTAGACCGCCGGCGGTGGTGCGCCACGGTCGGTAAGGCTGAAAGGGTGGTGTAAGAGACCACCGGCGTCCGTGGTGACACGGGCGGCCAGGTAAACCTCGTTCGGAGCAAGGCCAGACAGCAGACGATGACGCGCCCCGCCGAGTCTGCGGGTAGGCCGCTGGAGGGCGTCGGCAACGGCGCTCCGAGAGAGATGGCCGTCACCGGCCGGGAGACCGGCCGGGACAGAACCCGGCGTATGATCCGGCCCATTCCCCTACAGCCCCCTGTGCGCCGGCGGGAGGTCGCGTGCTCGTGAGCGGCCGCGCTGCGGTCTGCGCGCGCCGGCGCGACGGCTATTCGGAGACGGTGAGCAGCTCGAAGCCGTCGTCGCGGATGACGACCGTGTGCTCGAACTGGGCCGTGACGCTCCGATCGCGCGTCGTGACCGTCCAGCCGTCGTCCCACTGCTCCCACTCGTGGGTGCCGAGCGTGAGCATCGGCTCGACCGTGAACACCATGCCCGGCTTGATCACGTCGGCGTAGGCGGGGGCGGAGTCGTAGTGGGGGATGATGAGCCCCGAATGGAAGGCGGCGCCGACGCCGTGCCCGGTGAAGTCGCGAACGACCCCGTAGCCGAAGCGCTTCGCGTAGGTCTCGATGACCCGCCCGATGACGTTGACCTCTCGCCCCGGGCGCGCCGCGCGGATGCCGCGCATCATGGCCACGCGGGTGCGCTCGACGAGCAGATCGACCTCCTCGCGCACCGCGCCGACGCGGAAGGTGCGGTTGGTGTCGCCGTGGTAGCCGTCGAGGTACGCCGTGACGTCGACGTTCACGATGTCGCCGTCGCGCAGCACGGTGTCGTCCGGGATGCCGTGGCAGATGACCTCGTTGACCGAGGTGCAGGAGGACGCGCGGTACCCGCGGTAGCCGAGGGTCGAGGGGTAGGCTCCGTGCGACACCACGAACTCGTGCGCGATCCGGTCGAGCTCCGCCGTCGTCGCGCCCGGCCGCACCGCCTCCCCGACGGCGTCGAGCGCACGGGACGCGATCCGACCGGCGGCGCGGATCCGGGCGATCTCGTCCTCGGAGTAGGTGTCGTCGCCGGTGTAGGCCTGGGGAGCCGCGAGCCCGACGTAGGGCGGCCGCGCGATCTCCGCCGGCACGCTCCTCGGCTGGGGCAGGCGACCGGGGATGAGATGACCGTGTGCGTCGAAGGGCATGCGTCTAGTCTAGAGTCGAGCGCCCGGGCCGGGCGCGGAGGGGAGCATCGCCGTGAGCAAGCGCGACTGGGGGATCGAGGATCCCGCCGAGACCTACTGGTTCAACACCCGCACCCGCGCCGTCGAGGAGGGGCCGCAGTCGCTCTCCGTCGACCGCCTCGGACCGTTCTCGAGCCGCGAGGAGGCCGCGAGGGCGGAGGAGATCGTCGCGGAGCGGGCCCGCCGGTGGGCGGAGGAGGACGCGGTCGAGGACTGACGCCGACGATGTCGTCCCTGTAACACGAATGTCACGGGCCCGCGATAGTCTGTGACCGGCGGAGCGGCACGCCCGCCGAGCCGTCATGACCGGTCCCGGCCGGGTGAATGGAGCCGATGTGAGCAAGCAGCGCGATTTTGTCCTCCGCACCATCGAGGAGCGCGGAGTCCGGTTCGTGCGGCTGTGGTTCAGCGATGTCTCCGGCACACTCAAATCCGTCGCGCTGGCCCCCGCCGAGGTGGAGAGCGCGTTCAGCGAGGGCATCGGCTTCGACGGATCCGCGATCGAGGGGCTGACCCGCGCCTACGAGTCCGATCTGCTCGCGGTGCCGGATCCCTCGACGTTCCAGCTGCTGCCCTGGCGCAGCCAGCTCGCGCCGACCGCCCGCATGTTCTGCGACATCCGCACGCCGAACGGCGAGCCGGCCGTCGCGGACCCCCGCAACGTGCTCAAGCGCACGCTCGCGCGCGCCGCCGAACTCGGCTTCACCTTCTACACCCACCCCGAGATCGAGTTCTACCTGCTGAAGTCGAAGGAGTTCGGGCAGGAGGGCCCCGTTCCGGTCGACCGCGCCGGGTACTTCGACAACGTGCCCGGCGGCACCGCGCACGACTTCCGCCGGGAGAGCGTCAACATGCTCGAGGAGCTCGGGATCTCCGTCGAGTTCAGCCACCACGAGGCCGGTCCGGGACAGAACGAGATCGACCTGCGCTACGCGGATGCCCTCACCACGGCGGACAACATCATGACGTTCCGCACGGTCGTGAAGGAGGTCGCGATCTCGCAGGGCGTGCACGCCACCTTCATGCCGAAGCCCCTCGCCGGCCAGCCCGGATCGGGAATGCACACCCACCTCTCGCTCCTCGAGGGCGACACGAACGCCTTCTACGATGCCGGGGCCAAGTACCAGATCTCCCAGACCGGGCGCCGCTTCATCGCGGGGCTGCTGCGGCACGCGCCGGAGATCACCGCGGTGACGAATCAGTACATCAACTCCTACAAACGGATGTGGGGCGGGGATGAGGCGCCGTCCTTCGTCAGCTGGGGCCACAACAACCGCTCGGCGCTGGTGCGCGTGCCCATGTACAAGCCGGGCAAGGGCGACGCGGCCCGCGTCGAGTATCGCGGCCTCGACAGCGCGGTGAACCCCTACCTCGGCTACTCGGTGCTCCTCGCCGCCGGGCTCAAGGGCATCCAGGAGGAGTACGAGCTGCCCCCGGAGGCCGAGAACAACGTGTGGGCGCTCAGCGACGGCGAGCGGCGGGCTATGGGCTTCGATGCACTCCCGCAGAGCCTCGATCACGCGCTCGCGGTGATGGAGCGCTCCGAGCTCGTTGCCGAGACGCTCGGCGAGCAGGTGTTCGCCTACTTCATCAGGGACAAGCGCCGCGAGGTCGCGGAGTACCGCAGCCAGGTGACCCCGTACGAGCTGCGCTCGATGCTCGACACCGTCTGAGCGGCGCAGAAGGCCCCGCACAGTGACGGCAGGACCCGAGTTGAAGCTCGCGGCGGTCGCGCGCGCCGGATTCCAGGATCTCTCCGTCGCGCGGCAGGGGATGGCCGAGCTCGCGATCTCGCTGGGGAGCGACGTGGAGCCCCTCATCGAGGCGTTCGCGCTCGCAGCCGATCCCGACGCCGCGCTGCTCCGCATCCGGTATCTCGACGAGACGCATCCGGGGCTGCTCGGCGGGCTCGACGGGAGCTCCGTGCGCCGACTCTGCCTCCTCGTCGGCGCCTCGCCCGCTCTCGGCGACTTCTTCGCCCGCAACCCGGGACGGCTCGGCGAGGTGCTGGAGACCGGCGGTCGCCTCGTCCCGCCGGAAGCGGCGAGCCGGGAACTGCTCGCGACCGTGCGCCGCGGCGGACCGCGAGCCGTCGCCGAGGACGGCTGGACCGCGCTGCGCGTGCGCTATCGGGAGCTCCTCGCGGAGGCCATGCTCTACGATCTGCGCTGCGGGCGCGGCGAGATCGCAGAGGCGCCGGAGGATGCCCCGGAGGCCTTCGAGGCCGTCGCGGCCTGCCTCTCGGGACTCGCCGGCGCCGCGGTGGAGGCGGCGCTCGAACTCGCCGTCTCGACACTCCGCTCGGGCGCCGCGGGTCCGCCGGTGGCCGCGGAGCGGATCGACGCGGTGCGGATCGCCGTCGTCGCCATGGGCAAGTGCGGCGCCGAAGAGCTCAACGTGGTGTCGGACGTCGACGTCGTCTTCATCGCCGAGACCCGCGATCCCGACGTCCTCGACGGCGACGCGCTGCACCGCATCGCGACTCGGCTCGCGAGCGAGACCATGCGCGGCATCCACGATCCCGCGATCGAGCCGCCGCTCTGGCAGCTCGATGCGAACCTCCGGCCGGAGGGACGCCACGGCCCGCTCGTGCGCACCCTCGGTTCCATGCTGGCCTACTACGAGCGCTGGGCGAAGGCGTGGGAGTTCCAGGCACTGCTGAAGGCGCGGCCGCTCGCCGGCGACCTCGACCTGGGGGCCGAATTCGTGGCCCGCACCCGCGATGCCGTCTGGTCCTCGTCGTCCCGGGAGGACTTCGTCGGCTCGGTGCAGCGCATGCGGCAGCGCGTCACCGAGCACATCGCCGACGACGAGCTCGAGGTGCAGCTCAAGCTCGGCCCCGGCGGGCTCCGCGACATCGAGTTCAGCGCTCAGCTGCTGCAGCTCGTGCACGGCCAGTACGACGACTCGATCCATCAGCGGGGCACCCTGCCGGCCCTGCGCGCGCTCGTGGAAGGCGGGTACGTGGCGCGCGGCGACGGCGACCGACTCGCCGCCGACTACCGGCTGCTGCGCGTGCTGGAGCACCGGCTGCAGCTGCGGGAGCTGCGGCGCACCGCCATCATGCCGACCGACGAGGAGGGTCTGCGGGTCCTCGCCCGCGCGAGCGGTCTGGCGGCCACCGGGCCCGCGCTCCTCGCCCTCTGGGAGCGCACGAAGCGAGAGGTGAGGGAGCTCCATCTCAAGATCTTCTACGCGCCGCTCCTGGCGGCCGTCGCAGCGCTGCCCGAGGAGGAGCTCGTCCTCGGCAGCGACGAGGCGCGGGCCCGCCTGCACAGCATCGGCTTCCGCGACCCGGACGGCGCGATGCGCAATCTCGCGGCGCTCACCCGGGGCACCTCGCGACGCGCACGCATCCAGCGCAATCTCATGCCCGTGCTCCTGCAGTGGCTCGCCGAGGGGACCGACCCGGACTACGGTCTGCTCGCCTTCCGCCGCGTGAGCGAGGCGAATCGCGAGACGCCCTGGTATCTGCGCCTGCTCAGGGACGGCGCCGGCGCGGCGGAGCGCCTCACCCGCGTGCTCTCCTGCTCGCGATACGCCGCCGAGCTGCTCGAATCGATCCCGGACGCCGTGGCATGGCTCGAACGCGACGAGACCCTGCGCCCTGTGCCGCTGCAGCCGCTTCTGGAGGAGATGCGATCGATCGCCTCGCGCCGCACGACGGCCGAGGAGGCGGCGACGGCGCTGCGAGCCGTGCACCGCCGCGAAGTACTTCGCCTCGCACTCGGCAGAGTGTGCGGGGTGATCACCGACCGCGACGTCGCCAACGGGCTGGACGCCGCGCACACGGCGCTGCTCGATGCGCTGCTGTCGGCGGTCCGCGGCGAGGCGGCAGCTGCGGACGGCCCGGCGGAGCGCATCGAGCTGGCGCTCATCGGCATGGGTCGCTACGGGGGAGGGGAACTCGGCTTCGCGTCGGACATCGACCTCATCGCGGTGTTCCGCGCGCCCGGGGGTTCCGCTCCCGAGCACGCCTCGCGCGCCGCCGTGCGCACGATCTCGGAGCTGCGCCGACTCGTCTCGGATCCTCGATTCCCCGTCGATCTCGACTTCGATCTGCGCCCGGAGGGGAAGAACGGCCCGCTCGTACGCAGCCTCGACGCCTACCGCGCATACTACGAGCGGTGGTCGGTGACCTGGGAGGCGCAGGCGCTCCTGCGGGCGCGCCCGGTCGCGGGCGATGCCCGGCTCGGACGCGATTTCGTGGCCCTGGCCGACGAGATCCGATACCCGGCGAGCTTCGGCGAGGAGCGCACCCGCGAAGTGCGGCGGATCAAGGCGCGCGTGGAGGCGGAGCGTCTGCCGCAGGGCGCCGCACCCGAGCGGCATCTCAAACTCGGCCCGGGCGGCATTAGCGACGTGGAGTGGCTGCTGCAGCTCATCCAGTTGCGCGAGGGCGCCGCGCATCCGCAGCTGCGCACCGTGTCCACCCTGGCGGTGCTCGACGCCGCGAGCGAACTCGGCCTGCTGGATTCCGAGGAGGCCGAGCAGCTGCGTGAGTCCTGGCGCTTCGCGAGTCGCGCCCGCTCGGCGCTGAAGCTGTGGACCGGGCGCGCCTCCGACTCCCTGCCTGTCGATCGCACCGACCTCGCCGGCATCGCGGCGATCCTCGGCATGCCGACGGACCGCACCTTCGAGCTCGAGGAGCGCTGGTTCGGGGTGTCGCGACGCGCCCGGGCGGTCTTCGAGCGCGAGTTCTTCGGGTATCGAGACGAGGACCGCTTCCCCCGTATCTGAGCGGCGGATCGGCGCGGTCGCGCGGCGGCGTCTCCGGTTCTCGGTCCGTGTTCATGAGCCGGACATGCGGTCGTGGCGAGAAGTTCACGCGGGGGGCTAGCGCAGAACGTTATGCAAGCGTAATCTGATTGTTATGCAATACTTACAGTCATTCCTCGAGGCCTTGCTCGCCGAGGACGGCGCCGAGTTCGAAGACGAACTCGAGTCCTGACCTCGGAGAGCTCCTGAGCCCTCCAGCCGCGCGACGCCGACGTCACGCAGAGTCCCCCTGTGCCATCGCCGCACGACCCCGGGACGGAGCCGTCTGCGGCCGCCTCGCGCCCCACCGCGTGATCGGAGTCCCTGCGAACGGTTCTCAACGGAACGAGAACTCGCGGCCCGTGACGACCGGAACACTGCCGTCGATCGCACCGCCTGCTCATCCACGACGTCATCGGCCGGACGAGCAGACTCAGTCAGGCCCGCGTCGCGTGCCCTGACGGCAACTTCGCCCGGATCGCGGCGAAAGCGGCCGACCACCCACTGGCGACGCCCGCGAACGTCGCACCGGCTGCGGCCATCTGAACCCCAGATGCATCGGCGGCAGCGCACCCGAACCAGACGACTGCAGCACCCGCACCGATGACCGCGACGACGCTGACGACCCGCAATACCAACCGCAACCGCGGATCGCGGTCAACGCCCGCCGTTCCTCTTCGCTGTGTCGATTCCATGGTTCGATTGCACCACATGCGTGACGACCGCACCTCCCCCTGAAGGCGGAGCCCGCCACGGCCACACGAGTCCTCTGCTGGGGCGGCGACGGTCGATGCCCTTCCGCCGGGCGGCCGCACGCCCCGCCGCGAGCACCCCGTCGCCACCCGGACGAACAGGGAAACGCCCCTCACCACAGCATGCGGTGAGGGGCGTTCCGGCAGGATCCTGGTCGCGATCTGCTTCCTACACGCCGTAGTACAGCTCGAACTCGTAGGGGTGCGGGCGGAGCGCCATCGGGGCGATCTCGAGCTCGGTCTTGAGGTCGATCCAGGTCTGGATCAGCTCCTCGGTGAAGACGTCGCCCTCGAGCAGGAACTGGTGGTCGGCGGCCAGCGCGTCGAGCGCCTCCTCGAGCGTGCCGGGCACCTGGGGGATGCTCTTGAGCTCCTCGGGGGGCAGCTCGTAGAGATCCTTGTCGATCGGCTCCATGGGCTCGATCCGGTTGCGGATGCCGTCGAGACCGGCCATGAGCTGCGCCGCGAAGGCGAGATAGGGGTTGCCGGAGGCGTCGGGCGCACGGAACTCGATGCGCTTCGCCTTGGGGTTCGAGCCGGTGAGCGGCACGCGGATCGCGGCGGAGCGGTTGCCGGCCGAGTAGGCGAGGTTCACCGGGGCCTCGTAGCCCTTGACGAGGCGGCGGTAGCTGTTGATGGTCGGATTGGTGAACGCGAGCAGCGCGGGCGCGTGGCGGAGGATGCCGCCGATGTACCAGCGAGCCGTGTCGGAGAGCGCCGCGTAGCCGTTCTCGTCGTAGAAGAGGGGCTCGCCGCCCTTCCAGAGCGACATGTGCGTGTGCATGCCCGATCCGTTGTCGCCGAAGACGGGCTTCGGCATGAAGGTCGCCGTCTTGCCCCAGAGCTCTGCCGTGTTCTTCACGATGTACTTGAACTTCAGCACGTCATCCGCGGCCCGAACGAGCGTGTTGAAGCGGTAGTTGATCTCGGCCTGACCGGGCGCGCCGACCTCGTGGTGCGAGCGCTCGAGCTCGAGGCCCGACTCGATGAGCCGCAGCGAGATGTCGTCGCGCAGATCCGCCTGCTTGTCGACCGGGGAGACCGGGAAGTAGCCGCCCTTGGCCGGAGTCTTATGGGAGAGGTTGCCGCCCTCGTCCTTGCGCGCGGAGGTCCACATGGCCTCCTCGGAGTCGATCTCGTACATCGTGCTCTCGGGCTTCGTCTCGAAGCGCACGGAGTCGAAGATGTAGAACTCCGCCTCGGGAGCGAAGAAGGCCGTGTCGGCGATGCCGGTGGAGGCGAGATAGCGCTCCGCCTTCTTCGCGACCTGACGGGGGTCCTTGGCGTAGATCTCGCCGGTGCGGGGGTTGAAGATGTCGAAGAGGAGCACGAGTGTGCGCTCGGCGCGGAACTGGTCGAGGTACGCCGTCGTCACATCGGGGATGAGCTGCATGTCGGACTCGGCGATCCCCGCGAAGCCGCGGACGGAGGAGCCGTCGAACATCTGCCCGACCTCGAAGAAGTCGAGATCGACGGTCGCCGCCGGGATATTGAAGTGCTGCTGCACACCCGGGAGATCGGTGAACCGGATGTCGACGAACTTGACATCCGTCTCCTTGATGAAGTCGATGACTTCCTGGGGGGTGCTGAACATGCTGCTCCTTATCGGCTGTGCAGGGTTCCGATCGGGGTTCGGGCCCGATCGCGTGGTTCCAGCCTACGCGAAGCGGATTTCAGAAGCGTGAGTCCCGTGTTTCACGGATGTTACGCCGCGGTGGTGCGACACGCTCCCGCCGCGCTCCGTTCATCGTTCCGCGCTCAGCCGCGGATGAGCACCGTGCCCGCGATCTTGTCGTGGAAGCCGCGCTGGTCGGAATCCCATACGAGGACCGGGATCACGAGGCACAGCAGCAGCGTCCGCAGGATCGGACGCCACGGCCCCACCCACCCCCCGGCGATCGGGACGACCCGCAGGCCGCACAGGCGGTGCCCCACCGACCCGCCGATCGTGGGGATGAAGACGATCTGGAGCACCGCGAAGATGAGCAGTGTCAGCCAGGAGGCCTCCGCCCCGCGGGCGAAGAGGCTCGCGAGCAGCAGCGCGCTCGTCCAGTCGATGAAGATCGCGAGGAAGCGCCTGCCGATGCGACCGACGGAGCCCGTGCCCTGCTCCGGGAGCCCCAGCCGCTCACCCGGCCAGACGCTCGGCTCGAGATCGCCGAAGCGCTGCGGCTGCTGCGAAGTCACGATGCGACCGCGATCAACGCGGGCGCTGCGAGCGGACGCGGTTCGGGTCCATCCCCTTGGGGATGCCGATCGGCGCCGCCTGCAGCGAGACGAGCCGGTTGTAGACGGCGGCGACCTCGTTGCGGTTGAGCTTCGGCTTCAGCTTCACGAGCGTCTTGGAGAGCCTGGGCAGCGGCACTCCGTCGCCGTCGGGGCCGACGTAGAGATGCACGACCTCGACATTGCGCAGCGCGCGCTTGATCTTGCGCTCCTCGTCGGCGGCCATGCGCTGGGTGCGGGAGCGGGAGCCCTCGGAGATGAGCACGACGCCGCCGCGGCCGATCACGCGGTACACCGCGTCCTGGTTGCGGTTGATGGCGACGGGCACCTCGGAGCCCCGCCAGGAGCGCCGCAGCGCGCTCTGCACGACCGCGCCGACGGCGCCGGGACGCCCCTCGATCTGCTCGTAGGCCACCTTCTCGGCCCGGCGTCCGAGCACGATCATCACGAGGAGGATACCGACGAGGATGCCGGTGACGGGCCAGACGATCCACCCGAACCAGGCGCCGGAGAGCAGCCAGGCGAGCAGCAACGACACGGCCACAGGGGCGAGGAAGCACAGCAGCAGCGCGAGCGGAAGATTGCGGTCGTGGACCTTCGTCGTCCGGTAGACCTCGACCATCTGCCTGATGCGGCCGTTGCGCTTCGCCTTCTCTGCTGCCATGCCTCTAGGGTACCGTCTCTCCGCGGCGACGGAGACCGCGGCGGGCGGGAGCGGCGGGCGAGAGCCGGGGCCCGGAGCGGGGTGTTCGCTCACAGCTGCGGATCGGGGCGCGTCTGCGGCGTGTTCTCCACATCCGCGCCGCAGTGGCGTCGCGGATGTGGCCGTTGCAGCGCATGCTGGGAGCTACCGGATCGGCCCGCGACCATCGGCCGGGAGAGGGGAGCCGTCATGATCGAGGGCGATGGGCCGCGCATGCACGGGAACCGGAGCGCTGCACCCGCTGCATCCCGTGGCGCCGCACGCGCGGAACCCCGGCCGCCGACGGGCGGCGGTCGCAGAACGCGGCGGCGCGCCACCGGCTCACATGCCCGGGGCGAGGCGGCGCGCCTCGCCGACTGGTTCGCCCGCTGCTGCGCGCTCGGCATCCGTCTGCGGATGCGCGGCGCGTGCGCGGCAGCGGACCGCCGCGAGGCTCGGCATGGTCGCAGCGGTCACGACGCCGGGTGCCGCGTGCTCGGCCTGCAGCGCGCGGGTCTCGCGCGTGCCCTTACGGCGAGCCGGGGGAGCGCGGTCGCCGGCCTCCTGCTCGAAGCGTTCGACGACGTCGTGGCGGAGTTCGATCCCGGTGCCGGGACGGCGGAGGAGGACCTCCGTGCGTCCAGGACCTGGACGCGGCAGGCCGTGACGGACGCGCTGTGCGTGGCGCTGGGGAAGCGGATCTCGTCGGCCCGCGACGACGCCGGGAGAACGCCGCGGGCCGCGGCATCCGATGTCGGATGCCGCGGCCCGTGAGCGCGTCGAGGGATCTCAGATACCGAGATCGGCCGCGAAGTCGCCCTCCTCCAGGCGCTCGCGCACCCGGGTGAGGAAGCGCGCCGCGTCCGCGCCGTCGACGATCCGGTGATCGTAGGACAGTGCGAGATACACGGTCGAGTGCACGGCGATCGCATCCCCGTCGGGGCCGGAGACGACGACCGGCTTCTTCACGACCGCACCCGTGCCGAGGATGGCCACCTGCGGCAGGAAGACGAGCGGTGTGTCGAACAGCGCACCGCGCGAACCGGTGTTGGTGAGGGTGAACGTGCCACCGCTGAGCTCGTCGGGAGTGAGCTTGTTGTCGCGGGTGCGCTGGGCGAGATCCGCGATCTCCCCGGAGATCTGGGCGAGGTTCTTGTCGCCCGCATCGCGCAGCACCGGCGTCAGCAGCCCGCGCTCCGTATCCACCGCGATGCTGATGTTCTCGGTCGCGGGATAGGTGATGGCATCGCCCTCGACCGTCGCGTTGATGATCGGGAAGCTGCGGAGCGCCTCCGCGGCCGCGAGCGCGAAGAACGGCAGGAAGGAGAGCTTCGAGCCGGTCTTCGCGAAGAACTCGTCCTTCTTCGCCTGGCGGAACTGGGCGACGCGGGTCACGTCCACCTCGACCACCGTCGTGAGCTGCGCGGTGCTCTGCAACGACGCGACGGCGCGCTCGGCGATGACCTTGCGCAGCCGGCTCATCTTCTGCGTGGTGCCGCGCAGCTCCGAGACCTCGACCGCACGCGGTGCGCTCGGCGCCGACTCGGCGGACGCGGGCGCGGGCGCGGACGAGGCGGCCGCCTGGACGTCCTCCTTGCGGATGCGCCCGCCGACGCCGGTGCCGGTCACGCCGGCCAGGTCGACGCCGAGATCGCCGGCGAGCTTGCGGACGATCGGGGTGACGTACCCGGCCGCCGATGTCCCCGTCTCCGCAGCAGGGGCGGCCGGGGCGGCTGCGGGAGCCTGAGCGGCGGCCTGAGGCGGGGCAGCAGGAGCGTTCTGCGCGACCGGAGCTGCCGGCTCGGCCGGGGCTTCCGCCGCCGGCTGCGCCGGAGCCGCTGCCGGCGCGGGAGCCGCCGGCGCCTCCTGGGCGGCGGGGGCTGCGGGAGCCGACTCGGCTGCGGCCGGGGGAGCGGCCTGCGGCTCCGGAGATGCGGGCGCGCCGCTGCCGACGCGCGCGAGCGCCCCGCCGACCTCGACCGTCTCGTCCTCCTGGACCAGGATCTCCTGCAGCACGCCGGCGACGGGCGACGGCACCTCGGTATCGACCTTGTCCGTGGAGACCTCGAGCAGGGGCTCGTCGACCTCGACGGCGTCGCCGACGCTCTTCAGCCAGCGGGTCACCGTGCCCTCGGTGATGCTCTCGCCGAGCGAGGGCAGCACGATCTCCTGGCCGTCGCCGGCCGTGGGCGCAGGGGCCTCAGCCGGAGCAGCCGGTGCCTGGGTCTGTGCCGCGGACGCCGGCGCCTCGGCCGGGGCAGCAGGTGCCGCGGCCGGGGCCTGAGCCGCGGGGGCCGCCTCGGCGGGCGCCTCCCCGCCGCCGCTGCCGTCGCCGACGCGCGCGAGAACGGCACCGACCTCGGCGGTCTCGTCCTCCTGCACGAGGATCTCCTCGAGCACCCCGGCGACCGGGGAGGGGATCTCCGTATCGACCTTGTCGGTCGAGACCTCGAGCAGCGGCTCGTCCACCTCGACGGTGTCGCCGACGTTCTTGAGCCAGCGGGTCACCGTCCCCTCGGTCACGCTCTCGCCCAGTGCGGGGAGGACCACCGATTCACTCATGGTGCTTTTCTCCGTTTCGTCGTAACGTCTCGTGCCGCGCTCAGATGGCGTGCAGCGGCTTGCCGGCGAGCTTCAGCATCGTCTCGCCGATGGTCTCGTTCTGCGTGGGGTGGCCGTGTACGAACGGCGCGACGTCCTCCGGGTAGGCCTCCCAGTTGACGATCAGTTGGGCCTCGCCCACCAGCTCGCCCACGCGGGCGCCGATCATGTGCACCCCGACGACCGGGCCGTCGTTCACGCGGACGGCCTTGACCGACCCCGCGGTGCCGAGGATCGAGCTCTTCGCGTTGCCGGCGAGGTTGTACTCGTAGCTGGTGACGTTCGCCTCGCCGTACTGCTCCTTGGCCTTCGCCTCGGTGAGTCCGACGGAGGCGATCTCCGGGTCGCAGTAGGTGATCTTCGGGATGTTCGCATCGGCCACCACGACCGGGTTCAGCCCCGCGATCTCCTCGGCCACGAAGATGCCCTGCTGGTAGCCGCGATGCGCGAGCTGCAGGCCGGGAACGATATCGCCGATCGCGTACACGCCGGGGACGTTCGTCGCCAGTCGCTCATTCGCGAGGACGAAGCCGCGATCCATCTCGACCCCGACCTCCTCGAATCCGAGGCCCTGCGTCGAGGGTCCGCGACCGACGGCGACGAGCAGGTAGTCGGCCTCGACGACGGTGCCGTCCTCGAGGGTCACGGTCACGCTGTCGGCGTCCTGGGTCACGGACTGGAAGCGGACGCCGAGCTTGAAGTCGATCTTGCGCTTGCGGAACGCGCGTTCGAGCTGCTTCGAGACCGACTCCTCCTCGTTCGGCACGAGGTGGGGGAGACCCTCGATGATGGTCACCTCGGCGCCGAAGGACTTCCAGACGCTCGCGAACTCGACGCCGATGACGCCGCCGCCGAGGATCGCGACGCGGCCGGGCACCTCCTCAAGCTCCAGGGCCTGCTCGCTCGTGATGACGCGGCCCGAGATCTCGAGGCCGGGCAGCGAGCGGGAGTAGGACCCCGTGGCGAGCACGACATGCGTGCCCACGATGCGATCCGAGCCGACCTGGACGGTGTTCGCGGCGACGAGCTTGCCCTCGCCCTCGATCACGGTGATCCCGTTCGCCTTCAGGAGCCCCTGGAGCCCCTTGAACTTGCCCGCGACGAGATTCTCCCGGTAGCGGTTCACCTGGGCGATGTCGATGCCGCTCACGCTGGAGCGGACCCCGTAGGTCTCGCCCTCGCGGGCGACGTCCGCCACCTCCGCCGCGTGCAGCAGCGCCTTCGTGGGGACGCAGCCGCGGTGCAGGCAGGTCCCGCCGAGCTTGCCCTTCTCGATGACCGCGGCGCTGAACCCCAACTGCGTCGCGCGAATCGCTGCGGCGTAGCCGGCGCTTCCGCCGCCCAGGACGACGATGTCAAACTGCTGATCGGCCAAGTGGGATCTCCCTCGGTGTTCGCAATATTCGCATGTGGAGGCGCGCGTTCCGCGATGGTCCGCGGACGCACCGATTCCACCCTACACCTGCGTCCGCCGGCGGGCGGGCGGCGCGACGGGCGGCGCGACGCACGGCGCGGGCGCGCTCCGATGCGCCGTTTCGCTGAGGGCGTGACCCCGGCGGCCCCGATCGCGGCACCCGCTCCGTAGGATGGAGGGGTGACGGAATCGATCTTCTCAGCCGAGTACGCGGAGCGCCGCGCACGGGTCCCGCACGGGCTCCCCCTCATCATCGCGATGCAGGGGCTCAGCGACGCCGGAAGCACGATCTCGCAGCTCGACGACTATCTCTGGCAGCACGCCTCCCCGGAGGAGATCCTGCGCTTCAACGCCGATCTGCTCCTCGACTACCGGGCTCGGCGGCCGGTCATCACCTTCGACGAGGACCATCTCGTGGACTACGCGCCCGACGAGCTGCTGCTCAGCCTCGCCCACGACGAGATGGGCGCCCCCTTCCTCGTCCTGAGCGGTTACGAGCCGGACTTCCGCTGGGAGCAGTTCATCGACACGGTGCTGCTGCTCGTCCACGAGTTCGAGGTCTCGATCACCGTCTGGAGCCACGCGATCCCGATGCCCGTGCCGCACACCCGCCCGATCTCGATCACGGTGAGCGGATCGCGCGACGACCTGATCGAGGCCCGCTCGGTGTGGCGACCCACGACGAAGCTCTCGGCGTCCGCGTCGCACGTCATCGAGTACCGGCTGCACGCCCTCGGCGAGGAGGTCGTCGGACTCGCGCTGCTGATCCCGCACTACCTCGCGAACACCGAGTTCCCCGAGGCCCTCGGCACCGCGCTCGAGGGCATCATGGCCGCCACCGGCCTCATCCTCCCTACGGACGATGTCCGGGAGCAGGCGAGGCGCTTCCGTTCTCAGGTCGATGCGCAGATCGCGGAGAACCACGAATCGCTCGAGATGGTGCAGACCCTCGAGCAGCGCTACGACGCCTATATGGAGGATCGCACGCCCCGCTCGCCCCTCATCGGCGAGGACGGCTCGATCCCGACCGCCGACCAGCTCGCGAGCGAACTGGAGCGCTTCCTCGCGGAGCAGCAGCAGCGCGGCCCGTCCGATGAGGATCCGGGGGACTACCGGCTCTGATCACCCGCGCCGCGCGGTGTCGGGAGGGGCTCCGGGATCGTGCAATAATAGGTGCCTAACCCATTCAATCCGTGCAGCATCCCCGTCCGCGGGAATGTTCCGGGCTTGACATGGGTTTTCATGCTGTGAGCACTCATCGAGATTCTTGCTGACGGCTCAGGCGAGACCAGATACAGAGAGGCGGCTGCGTGGCAACTGCATCCACGTCCAAGACTCGTACCACATCCGCGAAAGCGGCGAAGCAGGCTGTCGAGGCCACTGAGGAGGCCGCCGAGGTGATGGACACCGCGACACCCCGGAAGAAGTCCGCGGCGAAGAAGACCGCCGCGAAGAAGACCGGTGCGGGGCGCGCCGGCGCCAAGAAGAAGACCGACCTCGTCGACGAGGCCGCGCTCGAGCCCGACGAGGAGGCCGTGGAGCCCGCCGAGGAGGAGAAGAAGCCCGCCGTCCCCGCTGAGCCCCTGCCCACCGGCGCGATCGTGCTCAAGGCCTCCGACGAGGAGGACGTGCCGACCGTCACCACGGCGATCCCCGGCGCGACCGCCGATCCCGTCAAGGATTACCTCAAGCAGATCGGCAAGGTCGCCCTGCTGAACGCGGCGGAAGAGGTCGAGCTCGCGATGCGCATCGAAGCGGGCCTCTTCGCCGAGGAGAAGCTCGCGACCGAGACGGGTCTCCCGAAGAAGCTCGAGCGCGAGCTGAAGTGGGTCGCCCGCGACGGCCAGCGCGCGAAGAGCCACCTCCTCGGGGCGAACCTGCGACTCGTGGTCTCCCTCGCGAAGCGCTACACGGGGCGCGGCATGCAGTTCCTCGACCTGATCCAGGAGGGCAACCTCGGCCTCATCCGCGCGGTCGAGAAGTTCGACTACACCAAGGGCTTCAAGTTCTCGACCTACGCGACCTGGTGGATCCGGCAGGCGATCACGCGCGCGATGGCCGACCAGGCGCGCACGATCCGCATCCCGGTGCACATGGTCGAGGTCATCAACAAGCTGGCCAGGGTGCAGCGTCAGATGCTCCAGGATCTCGGCCGCGAGCCGACTCCCGAGGAGCTGAGCCGCGAGCTCGACATGACCCCCGAGAAGGTCGTGGAGGTGCAGAAGTACGGCCGCGAGCCCATCTCCCTGCACACGCCCCTCGGCGAGGACGGCGACAGCGAGTTCGGCGACCTCATCGAGGACACCGAGGCCGTCGTCCCGGCGGACGCGGTGGGGTTCACGATGCTGCAGCAGCAGCTGGAGCAGCTGCTCGATTCGCTCTCGGAGCGCGAGGCCGGCGTGATCCGCATGCGCTTCGGGCTCGGCGACGGCATGCCGAAGACCCTCGATCAGATCGGCGACACCTTCGGTGTGACGCGCGAGCGCATCCGCCAGATCGAGTCGAAGACCATGGCGAAGCTGCGACACCCCTCCCGCTCGCAGCAGCTGCGCGACTACCTCGAGTAGACCGGCGCCGCTCCGCCGCGCATCCACGCAAAAGGCGCCGCTCCCGATACTCGGGGGCGGCGCCTTGCTCATGCGCCGGCGCAGTCGACGCCCGAGGGCGCCGCGCGGGCCTACGCGTTCAGTCGGTGGCTCTCGTCGTGCCACACCTCCGCCATGGGGCGGAGCTTCGACTCGTGCTTGTGGGCGTGGTGAGCGCAGAACAGCAGTTCGCTGCCGCCGAGCACCGCACGGACATAGGCCTGCGCCCCGCAGCTGTCGCAGCGGTCGAGCGCGCTGAGCGGGCGATCGGCGGCTTCCACCGCGTCGGCACGATCCTGCTCGAGTGTCGTCATGGCGTCCTCCCGTTCCTCGTTTCCGGATGTTTCCCCTCCATCCAAGCACGAACACCGGGGAATCGGCCCGGCTTCGGCCCCGGTTCGCTGTGCGCGTAGCGCCAGACGCCGATCCGGGGCGCCGCTTCGCCACTCGCCGGGCCGGTGAACGGGCGGTGTCGCCCGACTGCCCTAGGGTAGATGCGTCATCGAAGCAGAGGAGATCCCACCGTGGCATCCGAACGCGCGGCGCAGGCCGCGAACGGCGTCGAGTCCAGCTACTCGGCGCGGCATCTCACCGTGCTCGAGGGCCTCGAAGCGGTGCGCAAGCGACCGGGCATGTACATCGGCACGACCGATTCGCGCGGGCTCATGCACTGCCTCTGGGAGATCATCGACAACTCGGTCGACGAGGCGCTCGCGGGCTACGGCGACGACATCGGCATCATCCTCCACGCCGACGGCAGCGTGACGGTCTCCGACAACGGCCGCGGAGTCCCGGTCGACGTCGAGCCGAAGAGCGGGCTGAGCGGTGTCGAGCTCGTGTACACGAAGCTCCATGCCGGCGGCAAGTTCGGCGGCGGCGGCTACGCCTCCTCGGGCGGCCTCCACGGCGTCGGGGCCTCCGTCGTCAACGCGCTCTCCTCCCGGCTCGACGTCGAGGTCGACCGCGACGGGAAGACCTGGGCGATGTCCTTCCGCCACGGCGAGCCGGGCGTCTTCACGGGCGATGGGCCGGAGAGCCCCTTCACCCCCTTCGAGAACGCCTCGGAGCTGCGCGTGGTGGGCAAGGTGAAGCGGGGCGTGACCGGGACGCGCGTGCGGTACTGGGCGGATCCGCAGATCTTCCTCCCCACGGCCCGATTCGAGCCCGAGTCGCTCGTCGCCCGGGCGCGCCAGACCGCCTTCCTCGTTCCCGGGCTCGCGATCGAGATCACGGACGACCGGCCCGAGTCCGCGGGCGAGGACGGCGGCGCTCCGGTCCACCGCTTCGCCTACGAGGGCGGCCTCTCGGAGTTCGTGGAGTTCCTCGCCGTCGACGCGCCGCTCACGGACACCTGGCGCGTCACCGACGCCGGGACCTTCACGGAGACCGTGCCCGTCATGGACGAGGCGACGGGGCATCTCGTCTCCCGCGAGGTGGAGCGCCGATGCGAGGTGGACGTCGCGATGCGCTGGGGCACCGGCTACGACACCGAGGTGCAGAGCTTCGTGAACATCATCGCGACGCCGAAGGGCGGCACGCATCTCAGCGGTTTCGAACAGGGGCTCACCAAGTTCTTCCGCAAGCAGATCGAGCAGAACGCCCGGAAGCTGAAGGCCGGCAGCGACAAGCCCGACAAGGACGACATCCTCACCGGTCTCACGGCAGTCGTCACCGTGCGCGTGCCCGAACCGCAGTTCGAGGGGCAGACGAAGGAGGTGCTCGGCACGGCGGCGGTGCGCGCGATCGTCTCGCGCGCGATCGTACAGGGGCTCGCCGAGCGCTACGAGTCGACGAAGAAGCACGACAAGACGCAGACCGGGGCGCTGCTCGAGAAGATGGTCTCCGAGATGAAGGCGCGGATCGCGCTGCGCGCCCAGCGCGACACCGCGCGGCGCAAGAGCTCGCTCGAGAGCTCCTCGCTGCCCGCGAAGCTCATCGACTGCCGCTCGAAGAACGTTGCCGAGACCGAGCTCTTCATCGTGGAGGGCGACAGCGCGCTCGGCACCGCCCGGCCGGCGCGCGACAGCGAGTTCCAGGCCCTGCTGCCGATCCGCGGCAAGATCCTCAACGTGCAGAAGGCGTCCGTCGCCGAGATGCTGGGCAACGCGGAGTGCGGGGCCATCATCAAGGTGATCGGCGCGGGATCCGGTCGCGACTTCGACCTCGGGGCCGCGCGCTACGGCAAGGTGATCCTCATGAGCGACGCCGACGTCGACGGCGCGCACATCCGCACGCTGCTGCTGACCCTCTTCTTCCGCTACATGCGGCCGATGCTCGAGGCCGGGCGGGTCTACGCCGCGGTGCCGCCGCTGCACCGCGTCATCGTCCAGAACGCCGGCCGCAAGCCCAACGACGTCATCTACACCTACAGCGAACGGGAGCTGAACGCCCTGCTCGCCGATCTGCGCAAGCGCGGGAAGAAGTACCAGGAACCCATCCAGCGCTACAAGGGCCTCGGCGAGATGGACGCCGACCAGCTCGCGGAGACGACGATGGACCGCGGTCAGCGCGCGCTGCGCCGGGTCCGCGTGGAGGACGCCCACCGGGCGTCGCAGATCTTCGAACTGCTCATGGGCAACGACGTCGCCCCGCGCAAGGAGTTCATCATCGACAATGCGGACGACCTCGATCGCGAGCGCATCGACGCCTGAGCCGGCAGGGCGACGCCTGAACCGGCAGGGCGATGCCCGAGCCCGGGTCGGCCGCGCCCCGATGGGATGGGGAGCCCCGTCCGGGAGGCGCCCGGCCGGGCGCCTCCCGGACGCACGCTACGGCGCGACGCCGATGTAGGCCGCGGAACCGTCGATCGGCTGACCGGAGCCGTCCCGCTTGCCGAGTTCCTCCGGCAGCTTCCGCGCGGTGCCGTCGGCCGCGAGCACACGCGGCTCTCCGACGCCCACCCAGGCGCAGGCGATCTGGTCCTCCCACTTGAGGAAGCGCTGAGCGCGCACCCCGCCGGTCGCGCGGCCCTTCGCGGGGAACTCCGTCCAGTCCGAGACCTTCGCCGTCGCGACATCGGTGCCCGGTAGCGTGATCGAGCTGTCGGCGACGGTCACCACGCGCGCCTCAGCGCCCTCGGGGACCGCCCCGGCGAAGACGACGCGGGCTTCGGCTCCGAGCCGGATGCCCGCCATCCCCGCGGCGGCGCGCCCCTGGGGGCGCACGGAGGCGGCGGGGAAGCGGAGCAGCTGCGCGTCGCTCGTCACCGCGGCGATCTCGCTGTCATCCGGCGCGGGGAAGGCGCCGACGAGCCGGTCGCCCGGCTTGAGCGAGATCACCTCGAAGGCGGGCTTGGCCGGCAGCTCGATGAGCACGGCGCGCTTGACGGTGCCCTGCAGCGTGAAGAGCCCGATCGGGGTCTCCGTCTCGAGCGGCACGAGGCCGACGACGCGCAGCTGCTTGTCGCTGACGCCGATGTAGTCAGCGAGCTTCGCGCCCGCCGAGAACGCGATGCTCGCGGCGGGCACGAGCGGCAGATCGACGGGCGTGAAACGGTGCAGCGTGCCGTCGGAGAGGATCGCGCCGAGCTCGCCGCGGACGGTGCCGTCGACGCGGGCAATCACGGCGCCGTGCTTCGTCGCGCGCGACGCGGAGCGCGGAGCGTCGAGTGCCTCGGGATCGCGGTCGATGCGGAGCGCGCGGCCGGTGGCGGAGAGCAGCACCGTGCAGGGCGTGTCCGCGACCTCGAGCGAGGCGCTCGCGGCGGCGGCGCGCGCGGGGCGGACCACCGCGCCGGTGAGCAGGGTGCGTCGCGGCGTGCCGAACGCCGCGGCCGCGGCGTCCATCTCCTCGGCGACCACGTCCCGCAGCCGCTCATCGCTGCCGAGGATCTCGAGCAGTCGCTCGATCTCCGCCTGGAGCTCGTCGCGCTCGGCCTCCAGCTCCACCCGCGAGAACTTCGTGAGGCGCCTGAGGCGGAGCTCGAGGATGTACTCGGCCTGCGCCTCGGAGAGGTCGAAGACCTGCATGAGCCGCGTGCGCGCCGCCTCGGCGTCATCGCTCGTGCGGATGAGCTGGATCACCTCGTCGATGTCGAGGATCGCGATGAGCAGCCCCTCGACGAGGTGCAGGCGTTCGCGGCGCTTGTTCAGCCGGAACTGCGAGCGCCGGGTGATCACGGAGATGCGGTGGTCGAGGAAGACGCGCAGCATCTCCCGCAGCCCGAGCGTCTGCGGCTGGCCCTGGACCAGCGCGACCGAGTTGATGCTGAAGGAGTCCTCGAGGGGCGTGTAGCGGTACAGCTGCTCGAGCACGGCCTCGGGGGAGAAGCCCGTCTTCAGCGTGATGACGAGGCGGAGGCCGTTCTTGCGGTCGGTGAGGTCGGCGACGTCGGAGATCCCGGAGAGCTTCTTGCCCTCGACGCCCTGCTTGATCTTCTCGATCACGCGCTCAGGCCCGACGAGATACGGCAGTTCGGTCACGATGAGCCCGGTGCGGCGGGGGCCGAGCTGCTCGACGGCGACTTTGGCCCGCGTGCGGAAGGCGCCGCGCCCGGTGCGATAGGCGTCCTTCACGCCGTCGAGCCCGACGATCGTGCCGCCTCCGGGCAGGTCCGGGCCGGGGACGAACTCCATGAGCTCGTCGACCGTGGCCTCGGGGTGCCTGAGCAGGTGCTTCGCCCCGTCGACCACCTCGACGAGGTTGTGCGGGGCGAGGTTCGTCGCCATGCCGACGGCGATGCCGCTCGCGCCGTTGACGATCAGGTTCGGCACCGCCGACGGCAGCACCTCCGGCTGCATGATCTGATTGTCGTAGTTCGGCACGAAATCGACGACGTCCTCGTCGAGCGCCTCCGTCATCGCGAGCGCCGCGCCGGCGAGGCGCGCCTCGGTGTACCGCGAGGCCGCGGGACCGTCGTCCAGCGAGCCGAAGTTGCCGTGTCCGTCCACGAGCGGCAGCCGCATGGCGAAGCCCTGCGCGAGGCGCACGAGCGCGTCGTAGATCGACGAGTCGCCGTGCGGGTGCAGCTTGCCCATGACCTCGCCGACGACGCGGGCGGACTTCACGTGCCCCTTCTCGGGCCGCAGGCCCATGTCCTGCATCATGAAGAGGATGCGGCGCTGCACGGGCTTCAGGCCGTCGCGGGCGTCGGGAAGGGCGCGGGAGTAGATCACCGAGTAGGCGTACTCGAGGAACGAGCCCTCCATCTCCTGCGAGATGTCGATGTCTTCGATGCGCTCGTCCGCGGTCTCGTGCGGAGCCCGATCGGACGCGGAGGGGGCGCTGCGGGATTCGGTCATAATGGATGTCATGCTACCGACAGCCTCCGACAACGGCGCGAGGCTTGCCGCGATTCTGCCAAGCGGGATCGCGGCCGTCGCGGCCGGCCTCGGCGGCGCGGCGCCCGAGCTCGTGGCCGACGCCGTCGGAGCCCGCGCGGATGCCGCGAAACTCCCGCCGCTGCGCGCCTTCGTGCTCGTCGTCGTCGACGGGCTCGGGCATGCGAACCTGCAGGCGAGCGCCGGGCACGCCCCGACGCTCGCCCGCCTGCAGCGCCGGCGCATCGAGACCGTCGCCCCGTCCACCACGGGCGCCGCGCTCACCACCCTCACGACCGGCGCTCTGCCGGGGGAGCACGGGCTCGTGGGGTACCGGATCCGGCACCCGGAGCTCGGGCTCGTCTCGACGCTGAAGGACTGGGCCGGCATCTCCGACCGTCGCGCCTGGCAGCGCGTCGAGCCGCTGTTCGGCCTCGCGCGGCGGATCGGCGTGCGGCCCGTGGCGATCGGCCGTCCCGCGCACGCCGTCGGCGGACTCACGGAGGCGATCCTCACCGGAGCGGACTACGTGCCCGGGCAGCGCATCGAGGATCGCTTCGCGGCCGCGTCCGCCCTGCTGCGCGAGGGCGAGGCCGCCGTGGTCTATCTCTACGTCGACGAACTCGACAAGGCCGCCCACGCCTCGGGATGGCGGAGCGAGGCCTGGCTGCGCGGGCTCGAGCAGTTCGACGGCGCCCTCGCGGGCTTCCTCCGCGGGCTTCCGGGCGGGGTCGGAGTCGCGGTGACCGCGGACCACGGCATCGTCGATGTCGCCGAGCATCAGCAGCGCTTCCTCGATGCGGATCCGGAGCGCTTCGCCCGCGTGGCCCTCGTCGGCGGCGAACCCCGCCTGCGCTCGCTCTACCTCGCCGACGACGTCGACCCCGAGGCCGAGGCGCGCGCCTGGGCGGCCGCAGAGGGGCCTCGGGCATGGGTGGCCACGCGCGCCGAGGCCGTCGCGTCGGGCTGGTTCGGACCGGTCGCGCCCGAGGTCGCCCCGCGTCTGGGCGACGTGCTCATCGCCGCCCGGAAGCAGCTCGCGTACTACACGGCGGCCGATTCCGCCGAGGCCCGCGCCATGATCGGTCAGCACGGCGCCTTCAGCGAGGAGGAGCGCGGCGTGCCCCTCGCGATCGCGGGGGCGCTCGACGGCACGGGCTTCGCGTCGGCCGTCGCCGGGCTCGCGGCGGCGCGCGGCGCGCGCTGAGGCGCCCGGCCGGCCGGGCTACGCGGGATCCTCGTCGCTGCGGGTGCCGAAGAGAATGTCGTCCCAGCTCGGGATCGAAGCGCGACCCTTCTTCGCGGCGCGCTCGGGGCTCGGGGCCGCCTGCCCCCGCTCCGCATCGCCGGGCTCGGGCGCCGCGGCGACGGGGGCGGGCGGCGCGGGCGCCGCTTCGACGCTGCGCTCCCGGGAGACTCCGGCGCCCTGCCAGATGCTGCGCGGTGCGGCCGGGGTCGAGGCCTCGGGAGGGCCGGCATCCGGATCCGGCGGCGCGGCTTCGGATGCCTCGCCGGCGGCCGCGGGGGACCCTGTGACGGCGTCGGTCTCCGAAGCGGCGGTCGTCTGCTGCGCACCGCGACTGCGATCGCGCTCGCCGCGCCGCTTGCGGAGCGCGTCCAGCAGGTCGGCCGTCTGGCTCAGGTCCTCCGGCTCGTGCTCCACGGTCTTGATCGCCCGCTGATCGATCTCCCGCCGCCGCGCGTACTCGGCCTGAGGGTCGACGGGCTCGGCCTGAACCTCGGGCTCCGCCTCGGGCGACGCAACCGGCGCGGAGTCCACGGCCGCTGGATCGCCCGCGTCTCCGCGCTGGATCGGCAGCTGCGAGGTGTCGAACGCTCCGGAGTCGAAGCGCCCGGTCTCGCTCGCGTTGTCGACGGCGCGGAGCTTCGGGATGAGCCGGTCGCCCACGTCGCCCTGCTTCGAGAGGCTGACCGCGTCCGAGTTCACGGGGGAGAGCGCGCTCTTGCGGTGCTCGAACGCCCAGATCGCCTGATGCGCGACGTCGTGGGAGATGAACTCCAGGCTGATCATCCAGCCCGTCTCCTCGTCCTTCCACGATGACCACTCGCTCGTATCGGCGCCGAGCGCGATGAGGCGCTCGGCGATGACCGCCCCGAAGCGCTGATCCTCGTCCGCCTCCGCGTCGGTGCGCACCGGCACGGCATGCGCGCGCTCGAGGATGTAGCGGCGCTCGGCGAGCACCGGCTCCTCGTAGCGCTCGATGTCCGCCTCCTCGAGCCCCGTCGCCTCGGCGACCTGCGCGCGGCTCTTGCCCGCGCGGATGAGGGCCTGGATCTCGCGCGGGCGGACCTTCGACGCGTCCCGCTCGCGCCGGCTCAGGTGGCGCAGCTCGCTCAGCACGGCGTCGTCGACGACGAGGCGGTGCTCTTCGCCCGCGTCGTCCGCCACGATCAGCGACAGATCCTCGCGTCGCACAAAGCGCAATTCGTCCATCGGCGCATCCCCTTCCGGTTCGCGACCCAGGCTGCCACAGCCCGGGCGGACTCGGCGGCATTGACGCGGCGCGTGCCGGTATTCCCGCGACGCGCGTACGCGCTCAGAGAACTCGCGGGCGAAGAGTTTGCGTCGAGGCTGCATCGTGAGGCAGACTATGGCCGCTCGCAGGTTGAGGTGCCGCCCACGGCACGGGAATGCAGGAGAGAATGGCCACCGATTACGACGCCCCGCGCAAATCCGAAGAAGACGCCGAGTCCATCGAGGCGTTGAAGGAGCGGGGCCCAGCGAAGGGCGCATCCGGGATCGACTCCGAGGATGCGGACAACCCGAGCTTCGATCTCGGCGGCTCCGACCTCTCCGACGTGGAGCTCGACGTCGTCGTGCTCCCGCAGCAGGACGACGAGTTCACCTGCGTCAGCTGCTTCCTGGTGCGCCACCGCTCGCAGATCGACCACGAGACCGATCTCGGGCCGATCTGCCGCGAGTGCGCCGCCTGACGCCGCGCACCGCGCACGTCGCCGAGAGGCCCGGTCGGATCCCCGACCGGGCCTCTCGGCGTTCCATCGCGCGTCGAGCCGCCGCGGGACGCCGCGGCGTCCTGCGGACCGGACGCTCGGTCAGGCCTGGACGCTCGGTCAGGCCCGGACGCTCGGTCAGGCCCGGCCGCTCGGTCAGGCCGGGCCGGGCGCGTCCCGGTCCTCGGCGCGCGCGGCTTCGATCGCCTCGGCGAGCTTCTGCGGGTGCCGCGTCGTGATGATCCACTGCGGGGCGGGATCCGCCGGGTCGATGTTCTCGATGCTCACCCCGCGATGGATCCACCCGCGCACGAGCAGATAGCTCCGCGCATCGAGCCCGGGGCCGATCGCTCGGCGCAGCTCTGCGGCTCCGAGCAGCTCGATCCGCCCGAGCTGGGAGACGGGGATCGCGGCGCGCCCGGCGACGAGCCGGCCCCCCTCGACGCTCACCGTCGGGCTGAGCAGCAGCAGGGTGACGGCCGTGATGAGATAGACCACGATCCCCGTGGGCAGGGCGATGCTCGCCTCGATGGCGAAGAGCACGAGCGTCACCGCGGGGATGAGCAGCAGCGTGGCGATGAAGATGCCGGGCCCCGGCACCAGCCGCTCCCGATACCGCCGCGCCGTCTGGTCCTGAGCCGTTCCACCCGTCATGCGCCCATTATCCCAGCTCGTCCCGGTGCGCCCGCCGAGCGCCGAGGTCCATCCGCTACGCTGTCCGGGTGACCGATGTCGTTGAGATCCCCATCCGAGCCGAGCTCCCGCCGAACTACGCGCATGCGGACGACGCCGGGGCCGACCTCCGCGCGGCGGAGTCCGCGGTGCTCGCCCCCGGCGGCCGCGCGCTCATCGGCACGGGCGTGTCGATCGCGCTCCCGGAGGGCTACGCCGCGTTCGTGGTGCCGCGGAGCGGACTCGCGGCGAAGCACGGCATCACGGTGCTCAATGCGCCGGGGACGGTCGACGCCGGCTACCGCGGCGAGATCAAGGTGACGCTGCTGAACACGGACCAGGAGCACGAGTTCCGGGTCGAGGTCGGCGATCGCATCGCGCAGGTGGTCTTCACCCCCGTCTCGCGCGCGGTGTTCGCGCCCGTGGCGGAGCTGCCCGACAGCGAGCGCGGTGCCAAAGGGTTCGGATCGACGGGCGTGCGCGGCTAGCCGCCGCCCGAGCTGCAGAAGGAGAGCGAAGCGATGAGCAAGGAACAGGAAGCCGCCGGCGCCGAGGAGGACGCCCGGCGCCCCGACGACGCCCTGGAGGTGCGCGAGGCCGCCGACGCGGAGCCCGACGAATCGAAGTCGGCGCCGGAGGACCGGGCGGAGTCGGGACCGTTCGACGCGAGCGAGGTGCCCTCGATGCGCCCCTACGTCGACCTCGGCGGCGTCAAGGTCGCTCCCCGCGAGGGACTGCAGCTGCGGCTCGAGGTCGACGAGCGCGCGAACCGCGTGGTCGCCGTGTCGCTCGAGTACGCGGAGTCCCTGCTGCAGGTGCAGGCGTTCGCCGCCCCCAAGACGACGGGGCTGTGGCACCGCGTCCGCGGCGAGCTCGTGCAGCAGTTCTCCGCGCAGGGCGCGGCGGTCACCGAGGAGGACGGAGCCCTCGGGCCCGAGCTCGTCGTCGTCAGCCAGGCCCCGGCGGAGCAGGGCGGCGGCACGCGCACGGTCCGCTTCGTCGCGGTCGACGGCCCGCGCTGGATGGTCCGCGGCGTCGTGATGGGCAAGGCGGCGGTCGACGCCGCGGCCCGGGAGCGCGTCATCGACCTCTTCCGCGAGCTCGTCGTCGTGCGCGGCGAGCAGCCGATGCCCCCGAGCGAGCTGCTGCCGCTCCGCGTCCCGGCCGGTGTCCAGGCCCAGCGTCAGGGCGCGCCCGCCCCGGACGCGCAGCAGGCGTGACCGGGGGAGCGGCTGGGTCCGATCCCGAGCAGGAGCCGGGAGCATCCGGGCCCGTACCCGATCAGGAGCCGGGAGCGGATGCGCAGCCGGATCGCGCGGCGGCCCCCGACGGGGCTCCCGCGGCCGACGCCGCCGTCGGAGATCGCGCCGCGCGCGTCGAGGCGCTCGCGCAGAGCGCGCTCGGATCCGGCATGGCGAGGGCCGTGCACGCCGGCGCGAGCGGCGAGGCGCTGAGCGGGGCGAGCGTGCTCGCCGCCATCGGCGGCTGGCGGGGCATCGCCGAGACCGTCGTCCCCGGCCTGCTCTTCCTCATCCTCTTCATCATCACGCAGGACGCCAGACTGTCCGCACTCATCCCCGGCGGGCTCGCCGTGCTCCTCGTGCTCCTGCGGCTCGTCCGGCGCGAGCCGCTCGTCTCGGCCATCTCCGGCATGCTCGGCGTCGGCATCGCCGTGCTCATCACCCTGGTCACGGGACGGGGGGTCGACTACTACCTCTCGGGCTTCGTCATCAACGCCGTCTACGCCGTCGGCATCCTCGTCTCGATCCTCGTCGGGTGGCCGCTTCTCGGCTTCGTCGTCGGCCTGCTCCGAGGCGAACTCACGGGCTGGCGCAGGGACCCGCGGGCGCGCCGCACGGCGCTGCTCGTCACGCTGCTCTGGCTCGCCCTCTTCGTGGCGCGCCTCGCCGTCCAGCTCCCCCTCTACCTCGCCGACCGGGTCGAAGCGCTCGGCATCGCGCGCCTCGTGATGGGCACCCCGCTCTTCGCGCTCGTGATCGTGCTGACCTGGGTGATCGCGCGACGAGGCGCCGGGTCATCATCAGATGATTTGCGGGACGGAACCGTTGAAAACACTGGGCAAAACGCCCCGGAGCGGTGACCCTCGACGCCTCCGATTCGGTGTAGAATTATCTCGACATCGAGACAAATCTGAAGGAGCCGAATCATGGCAGCCGTCAACAGCTTCGACGCGAAGAGCACCCTCGCCGTCGGCGAGCGGGAATACGAGATCTACCGGATCGACCGGGTGCCGGGCCACGAGCGGCTGCCGTACAGCCTGAAGGTGCTGCTCGAGAACCTGCTCCGCACGGAGGACGGCGCGAACGTCACCCGCGCGCACATCGAGGCCCTCGGCGGCTGGGATCCGGCCGCCGAACCCGACACCGAGATCCAGTTCACGCCGGCCCGCGTGATCATGCAGGACTTCACCGGCGTGCCCTGCGTGGTCGACCTGGCCACGATGCGCGAGGCCGTGGTGGAGCTCGGCGGCACGCCCGACAAGATCAACCCCCTCGCCCCCGCCGAGATGGTCATCGACCACTCCGTCATCTCCGACGTCTACGGCACGCCGGGCGCCGCCGCGCGCAACGTCGAGATCGAGTACCAGCGCAACGGCGAGCGCTACCAGTTCCTCCGCTGGGGCCAGGGCGCCTTCGACGAGTTCAAGGTGGTTCCGCCGGGCACCGGCATCGTGCACCAGGTCAACATCGAGTACCTGGCGCGCGTCACCTTCACCCGCTCGGTCGAGGGCGCGCTCCAGGCGTACCCCGACACCTGCGTCGGCACCGACTCCCACACCACCATGGAGAACGGTCTCGGCGTCCTCGGCTGGGGCGTCGGCGGCATCGAGGCCGAGGCGGCCATGCTCGGCCAGCCCATCTCGATGCTCATCCCGCGGGTCGTGGGCTTCAAGCTCTCGGGTCAGATCCCCGCGGGCGTCACCGCGACGGACGTCGTGCTCACCATCACCCAGATGCTCCGCCAGCACGGCGTCGTCGGCAAGTTCGTCGAGTTCTACGGCGAGGGCGTCGGCTCGGTGCCGCTCGCCAACCGCGCCACGATCGGCAACATGAGCCCCGAGTTCGGTTCGACCGCCGCGATCTTCCCGGTGGACGACGTCACCCTCGACTACATGCGCCTCACCGGCCGCAGCGAGGAGCAGATCGACCTCGTCCGCGCCTACACCCAGGCCCAGGGCATGTGGCACGACGCCTCGCGCGAGCCCGAGTTCAGCGAGTACCTCGAGCTCGACCTCGGCACCGTCGTGTCCTCGATCGCCGGCCCCAAGCGCCCGCAGGATCGCATCGAGCTCTCGCACTCGAAGGCCCAGTTCGAGCACGACCTCAAGAACTACGCGCAGGCGGCCAACCCGGCGAAGGTCAAGGACCAGCAGGGCCGCGAGTTCGAGATCGACCACGGCGCGGTCACCCTCGCCTCGATCACCTCGTGCACCAACACCTCGAACCCCTCCGTGATGCTCGCCGCGGGCGTGCTCGCCCGCAACGCGGTCGCCAAGGGCCTGAAGGCGAAGCCCTGGGTCAAGACGACGCTCGCCCCCGGCTCGAAGGTCGTCACCGACTACTACGAGAAGTCGGGCCTGAATCGGGATCTCGAGGATCTCGGCTTCTACACGGTCGGCTACGGCTGCGTCACCTGCATCGGCAACTCGGGGCCGCTGAACGAGGAGATCTCGCAGGCGGTCAACGACAACGATCTCGCGGTCACCGCGGTGCTCTCGGGCAACCGCAACTTCGAGGGCCGCATCAACCCCGACATCAAGATGAACTACCTCGCGAGCCCGCCGCTCGTGATCGCGTACTCGCTGGCCGGCACCATGGACTTCGACTTCGAGAACGAGCCCCTCGGCTCGGACGCCGAGGGCAACGACGTGTTCCTCCGCGACATCTGGCCCGATCCGGTCGAGGTGCAGCAGATCGCGGACGCCTCCATCGGCTCCGAGATGTTCGTCGAGAAGTACGCGACCGTCTTCGACGGCGACGAGCACTGGACCTCGCTGCCGACGCCCGACGGCAACACCTTCGCCTGGGACGAGCGGTCGACCTACGTGCGCAAGGCCCCGTACTTCGACGGCATGGAGCTCGAGCCCGCGCCGGTCGCCGATATCTCGGGAGCCCGCGTGCTGCTGAAGCTCGGCGACTCGGTCACCACCGACCACATCAGCCCCGCGGGCAGCTTCAAGGCCGAGACGCCGGCCGGCCAGTACCTCGTCGCCAACGGCATCGCGCCGAAGGACTTCAACACCTACGGATCGCGCCGCGGCAACCACGAGGTGATGATCCGCGGCACCTTCGCGAACATCCGCATCCGGAACCAGCTCCTCGACAACGTCGAGGGCGGTTTCACGCGCGACTTCACGCAGGAAGGCGGCCCGCAGGCGTACGTCTACGACGCGGCGCAGAACTACCTCGCGGCCGGCACGCCGCTCGTGGTGCTCGGCGGCAAGGAGTACGGTTCGGGTTCCTCGCGCGACTGGGCGGCCAAGGGCACGAGCCTCCTCGGCGTGAAGGCGGTCATCACCGAGAGCTTCGAGCGCATCCACCGCTCGAACCTCATCGGCATGGGCGTGCTCCCGCTGCAGTTCCCCGCGGGGCAGAGCGCCGACTCGCTCGGCCTCGACGGCACGGAGACCTTCGACATCTCCGGCGTCACCGCGCTGAACGAGGGCGTCACACCGAAGACGGTCGCGGTCGTCGCGACGAAGGCCGACGGCACGCGGATCGCCTTCGACGCCGTGGTCCGCATCGACACCCCGGGCGAGGCAGACTACTACCGCAACGGCGGTATCCTGCAGTACGTGCTGCGCAGCCTCGTCTGAGCCGATGCGACGCCCACTTCGGGCCCGGACGCCGCACGGCGTCCGGGCCCGAGGCGTCCCCGCGGTAGTGTGGAGGGATCCGGTCCCCATTCCGGCGGATCGGCCGATGAGGAGGACGAGTGTCGATCCTGGATCGTGTCGCGGGGCCCCGGGATCTCGATGCGCTGAGCGCGGAGGAGTGCCGCCTCCTGGCTGCCGAGATCCGCGAGTTCCTCATCGCGGAGGTCTCGAAGACCGGCGGCCACCTCGGCCCGAACCTCGGCGTCGTGGAGCTCACCATCGCCCTCCACCGGGTCTTCCGCTCGCCGCGCGACCCCATCGTCTTCGACACCGGCCACCAGAGCTACGTGCACAAGCTCCTCACCGGCCGCAAGGATTTCTCGGGGCTGCGCTCGCGCGGCGGGCTCGCGGGCTACCCGCAGCGCGCGGAGTCGGAGCACGACATCGTCGAGAGCTCCCACGCCTCGAGCTCGCTGAGCTGGGCCGACGGCATCTCCCGGGCCTTCGCGCGGCGCGCGCTCGAGGATCAGGCGCAGGCGCAGCGCCACGTGGTCGCCGTCGTGGGCGACGGCGCCCTGACGGGCGGGATGACCTGGGAGGCGCTCAACAACATCACGGACGACAACGACCGCAACCTCGTCATCGTCGTCAACGACAACGGCCGCTCCTACGCGCCGACCATCGGTGGCATGGCCCGTTTCCTGAACACGGTCCGCTCGAAGGACGCCTACCGGGATCTGCAGGAGGGCAGCGAGAAGCTGTTCTCCCGCTTCGGCCGGCCGGGCCGCACCCTCTACCACGGCACCCGCGGCGCCGTGCGCGGCTTCCTCAGCCGGGCGAGCAACAACGACCACCTGTACTCGAATCTCGACATCAAGTATCTCGGCCCCGTCGACGGGCACGACCTCGAAGCCCTCGAGGAGGTGCTGGGCCAGGCCAAGGGCTACGGCCGTCCGACCCTCGTCCATGTCATCACAGAGAAGGGGCGCGGCTACGCCCCGGCGGAGAACGACGTCGCCGATCAGTTCCACGCCATCGGCCAGATCGACCCGGGCAGCGGCGAGCCGCTCGAGCATACGAGCGGGCGCAGCTGGACGGACGTGTTCCGCAGCCGGATCCTGGAGCTCGCCGAGGCGGATCCTCGCATCGTCGGCATCACCGCTGCGATGCTCGCGCCGACGGGCCTCGATCTCCTCGCCGAGCGGCATCCCGGACGGGTCATCGACGTCGGTATCGCCGAGCAGCACGCGGTCGCGAGCGCCGCGGGGCTCGCCTACGGCGGCCTCCATCCCGTCGTCGCCGTCTACGCGACCTTCATGAACCGCGCCTTCGACCAGCTGCTCATGGACGTGGCGCTGCATCGTGCCGGCGTCACCTTCGTGCTGGACCGCGCGGGGATCACGGGCCCCGACGGCGCGAGCCACAACGGCGTCTGGGATCTCGCGACGCTGCAGCTCGTCCCGGGCATCAGGATCGCCGCGCCGCGCGACGAGGAGGCGCTCCGCGAGCTGCTCGCCGAGGCGGTGGCCATCGAGGACGCCCCGACGGTGCTGCGGTATCCGAAGGGGGCTGTGGGGGAGCCGATCCCGGCGCTCCGCCGCACGGCCGACGGGGTCGACGTGCTCCGCGAGCCCGGCGACGACGACGGAGCGCGCGACGTGCTGTTCGTCGCGGTCGGGCCGATGGGCCGACTCGCGGGCGAGGCGGCCGAGCTCCTCGCCGAGCGCGGCGTCGCCTGCACCGTGGTCGACCCGCGCTGGGTCGTCCCGGTGCCGGAGTCCCTTGTCGCCCTCGCCCGCGAGCACCGGCTGCTCATCAGCATCGAGGACGGGATCCGGGTGGGCGGGATCGGCACGCGGATCCGCCAGGCGCTCCGCGACGCGGGGGTGGACACCGCCGTGGACGAGCGCGGCATCCTCGACGCCTTCCCGGCGCACGCGTCCCGCGGGCAGCTGCTCGCGGATGCGGGGCTCACGGCCGAACGGATCGCCGCCGACGTCGCCGCGCAGGTGCGGGGCGAGCGGATCCCGATCGCCCGACCGCGCGCCTGACGGCGTCCGGCCTCAGCGCCGGCCGGCCACCCGGGGCTCGTGGAAGGCGCGACCGAAGCTGCGCTCGCTCGCTCCCACGCGATCCAGGTACGGCGTCGCCCCGCCCGCCTGGAAGGGCCACCCCGCGCCGAGGATGAGGCACAGGTCGATGTCCTCGGCTGCGGCGACGACGCCCTCGTCGAGCATGAGCCCGATCTCGCGGGCGAGCTCGTCCTCGACCCGCCGCAGGATCTCGGCCTCGTCCACGGCGCGCGAGCCGAGGCGGACGGCCTTGCGTCCCGCCTTCGAGAGGTCCTCGACCTTGCCGAGCTTCGACTTCACGAGCGGCGCGTCGACCTCGGCGAGGCGGTGCAGGTTCTCCGAGGCGTAGAAGCGCTCGGGGAACGCGTGCACCATGGTGTCCTGCACGTGGGCCGCAACCTTCCAACCGACGAGGTCGATGAGCTCGAACGGGCCCATGGGCAGACCGATCGGGGCGAGCGCGCGCTCGACCACGGGCAGCGGCGTGCCCTCGTCCAGCGCGCGGGCCGCCTCGCCCATGACCTTCGCGAGCAGGCGGTTCACCACGAACCCGGGCCGGTCCGCCGTGATCACGGCGCTCTTGCCGAGCTTCTTCGCGACCGCCATCGCCGTGGCGAGCGAGGCGTCATCCGTCGTGGGAACCTTGACGACCTCGATCAACGGCATCACGGCCACCGGGTTGAAGAAGTGGAATCCGACGAGCCGCTCGGGGTGGGCGAGATTCGCGCCGATCTCCGCGACCGAGAGCGAGGAGGTGTTCGTGGCGAGGATCGCGGTCTCCGAGATGATCGGTTCGATCTCCGCGAATACCTGCTGCTTGACGCCGAGCTCCTCGAAGACGGCCTCGATCACCCAGTCGCAGTCCGCGTACGCCGCCTTGTCGGTCGTGCCGCTGACGAGCGCGCGGACCTGGTTCGCGTCGTCCGCGGAGAGCCGCCCCTTCGCCTCCATCGTGTCGATCTCGCCGCGGATGTAGTCGAGACCCTTGTCGACGCGGCCCTGATCGAGGTCGGTGATGAGCACCGGCACACGGAGCTTGCGCGCGAAGAGCAGCGCGAACTGGCTCGCCATGAGCCCGGCGCCGATCACGCCGACCTTCTTCACGGGCTTCGCGAGCTCGCGATCGGGGGCGCCCGCCGGGCGCTTCGCGCGCTTCTGGACGAGGTCGAAGGCGTAGATCGACGCCGCGAACTGGTCGCCGGAGATGAGCTCGGCGAGCGCCTCGTCCTCGCGTTCGAAGCCGCGCACGAGGTCGTTGTCCTTCGCGGCGCTCAGCAGATCGAGGGCGACGTAGGGCGCCCGCGCGGCGGTGCCGATGCGCGCCTTCAGGGTGTCGCGCGCGATCTTGATGGCGGCCGGCCACTTGGTCAGGCGCTCGAGCTTGCCCGGAACGTGCGTGCGCTCGACCGCGACGGCCCCGGTGAGCACGCCGTCGGCCCATGCGATGGAGCGCTCGAGGAAGCTCGCGGAGCCGAACATGCGGTCGAAGAGCCCGAGTTCGAGTGCCTGCTGCGGCTTCAGCATGCGATTGTTCTTGAGCGGATTCGAGACGACGACCTCGAGGGCCTTCTCGATGCCGATGAGGTTGGGGACGAGCGTCGCACCGCCCCAACCCGGGATGATCCCGAGGAAGACCTCGGGGAAGGCGAGCGCCGCGGCCGAGGAGTCGAGCGTGCGGTAGTCGCAGTGCAGCGCGATCTCCATCGCCCCGCCGAGCGCGAGCCCGTTGACGAAGGCGAAGGACGGCACCCCGAGGGTGCCGAGCTTGCCGAGCACGTGGTGCCCGAACTGGGCCATGAGGCGCGCGTTCTGCTCGCTCGCGAGCGACGAGACCTTCGACAGATCCGCGCCCGCGGCGAAGATGAACGGCTTGCCGGTGATGCCGACGGCGGCGATCTCGCCCGCCGCGGCGCGCGCGGCGAGCTCATCGAGCACGATCCGCAGCCCGTCGAGGGTGCGGGGCCCGAGCGTGTTCGGGCGGGTGTGATCCCGCCCGTTGTCGAGCGTGATGAGGGCGAGGACGCCCCCGGAGGGGAGGGCGACGTCGCGCACGTGGGAGGCGGTGACGACCTCGTCGGCGGAGGCGTCGATGATCGGCGAGAAGTCGATGCTGCGGTAGTCGGTCATGGCTGCTTACTTGCCCTTCTTGCCGTCGAAGTGGGGGTTCTCCCAGATGGCGGTGCCGCCCTGGCCGAGGCCGACGCACATCGCCGTCACGCCGTAGCGCACGTCGGGCCGCTCGGCGAACTGCCGGGCGAGCTGGATCATGAGGCGCACGCCGGATGCCGCGAGGGGGTGGCCGATCGCGATCGCGCCGCCCCAGGGGTTGACGCGCGGATCGTCGTCGGCGATGCCGAAGTGGTCGGTGAAGGACAGCACCTGCACCGCGAAGGCCTCGTTGAGCTCGAACAGGCCGATGTCGTCGACTGTGAGCCCGGCGCGCCGCAGCGCCTTCTCGGTCGAGGGCACGGGACCGAGTCCCATCACCTCCGGCTGCACCCCGGCGAACGCGAAGCCGACGAGTCGCATCTTCGCCGGCAGCCCGAGCTCCCTGGCCGTATCCGCACCGGCGAGCAGCGACACGGTCGCGCCGTCGGTGAGGGGGGAGGCGTTGCCTGCAGTGACCCGTCCGTGCGGGCGGAACGGCGTCTTCAGGCCGGCGAGGCCCTCCATCGTCGTCTCGGGGCGGCGCCCCTCGTCTTCGGTCGCGAGGCCCCAGCCGCCCTCCGAGCGGATCGCGACGGGCACGAGGTCGTGCTGGATGTCGCCGCGCTCGTACGCCGCCTGGACCTTGTGCTGGCTGAGCATCCCGAATCGGTCGGCACGCTCCTTCGTGAGCGCGGGGAAGCGGTCGTGCAGGCGCTCGGCCGTGATCCCCATGTTCAGCGCATCGGGGCTCACGAGCTTCTCGGCGACGAAGCGCGGGTTGGGATCGGCGTCGAAGCCGATCGGATGGCGTCCCATGTGCTCGACGCCGCCGGCGACCGCGAGGTCGTACTGGCCCGCGCCGATCGCCGCGCCCATGAACGAGGCGACCGTGAGCGCGCCCGCGCACATCCGGTCGAGCGCGAAGCCCGGCACCTCGACGGGCAGGCCCGCGAGCATCGACACCGTGCGGCCGAGCGTGAGCCCCTGGTCGCCCTGCTGCGTGGTCGCCGCGATGCCGACGTCGTCGATCCGGTCGAGCGGCAGCCCCTCGTGCCGCGCGAGCAGCCCCTGCAGCGCCTTCACGGCCAGGTCGTCGGCACGCGTGCCCGCGTACATCCCCTTGTCACCGGCGCGTCCGAACGGGGTGCGCACCCCGTCCACGAACACGACCTCTCTCATTGCGGCCACTTCGCCTCCATCGGTATGTGAACTGCGTCGTCTCCAGTGTAGAGACGGAGTCTCACTCCGGCGAGCGAACGCACGAAAACGCGGGAATTCGCGGAGCCGAACCCGACTCGCTTATGTGGACTCTACAAATGCGGCCGCAATGATTGGTGCAGTCAAGCCAACCTGCCACTCGCGGGCGCCGAGTTCGGTGAGACGGAGTGCAATCGTCGCGGCATCGGCCGGCGCGGGCGGCGCCCAGGCGAGCCGTCGGAGCAGCTCCGGGGTGAGGAGATTCTCGAGCGGCATCCGCAGCCGCTCCGCCTCAGCCTCGAGCGCGGCCCGCGCGTCGGCGAGCCGCGCCGCGGCCTCGGGGTGGCGCTGCGCCCACCCGCGGTGATGGGGGATCGCGTCGGGGTCGCGCCGTCGCGGCCCGGGGAGCTCCTCGGTCGTCTTGCCGCGGAGCACCGCCGCCCACCATCGGTCCAGCTCGGTGCGACTCGCGCGACCGCGGAAGGACTGCAGCCGTGCGAGCTCCCCCTTGGAGCGCGGCGCGGCCTCGGCCGCCGCGACGACGGAGGCGTCGGGGATCAGGCGCCCCGGCGCGACGTCCCGTTCTCGCGCCAGGGCGTCGCGCGAGGCCCAGAGCTCCCGAGCGATCGCGAGCGCGCGGGGCGTCCGCAGGCGGTGCCCGCCGGACAGCTTGCGCCACGGCTCCGCGTTCGGCGCCTTCGCCGGGCGGGTGCGCACCGCCTCGAACTCCTGGCGGGCGAACTCGGTCTTGCGCTGCGCCTCGAGGTCGCGCTGCACGGCGTCGCGCAGATCCGGCAGCAGGGCGACGTCGAAGGCGGCGTACTCCAGCCACGCGTCCGGCAGGGGGCGCTGGGACCAGTCCGCGGCGGAGTGCGCCTTCTCGAGGTGGATCCCGAGCAGCGTCTCGACGATCGCCCCGAGGCCGACCCGCTCGTAGCCGAGCAGCCGGGCCGCGAGCTCGGTGTCGAAGATGCGCTGCGGGCGGAGACCGAGGTCCTCGAGGCACGGGAGATCCTGGCTCGCGGCGTGCAGGATCCACTCCTCCTCGTCGATGGCCTCGGCGAGCGGCGCGAACGTCGCGATCTCCACGGGGTCGAAGAGGAAGGTGCCGGCGCCGCGGCGGTGCGCCTGCACGAGGTAGGCCTCGGAGCCGTAGCGGAAGCCCGAGGCCCGCTCGGCGTCGATGCCGACGGGCCCGCGCCCGGCGGCCAGGGTCTCGGCCGCGCGCCGCAGGCCCGCGTCGTCGACGACGAGGACCCAGTCCGCGGTGAGATCCGATTGCTGAAGCGGTCCGTCTGCCACGGGGTCAGTGCACCTCTCGATGGGGGAGCCCCGCCAGCAGGCAGAGCAGTTCCGACCACGCCTCGGCGTGGGATGCGAATGCGGGCCCGAGCGGGGTCCAGGAGGCGCGGAGCTCGATCTGCGCGGCGTCGCCCTGCGACTCGAGCGTCCCGAAGCCGCTCGAGAGCGTCTTGGTCGCCGTGCCGGCGAGCGCGATATGCGCCGCGCCGCGGGATTCGAGCGCGTCGACGAGCCAGGACCATGCGACGTCCGAGATGAACGGATCGACGCCGATCTCCACCTCGAGCGGGGCCTGCGCGAAGCAGACGATGCGGAAGGGCCCGCCCCATTCGGCGGCCGACTCGGGATCGTGCATGAGCACGAGGCGGCCCGCTCCGTGGGCGGAGTCGATGCTGCCCTCGGCGTCGAGCCCGCGCCGCGGACCGCGGGCGACGCCGGCGGCGAGGGCGATCGACTGCGGTGCGATGCGCTCCGGCGCCGCGATCTCCTGCACCACGAGCTCCTCGCGCAGCCGTGCGCCGCGGATCTGCTCGGCCGCGGCGCTGAAGTCGACGGGGTGCGCCCCGATCCTTGCCATCACACAGGGAACACTAGAGTTCTCACTGTGCGATCGTGCGCAGCCACGCCGAAGATGCGAGGATCCTGAGAAGACGCGCGGCGCGGTGGAGCGGCGCACGAGAGGAAGGGGACCGGAGACATGACCGGACGGGATCGCGGGCGTGCGATCGGGATCGGAGCGGCGTGGCTCGCCCTCGCCGCGACGGCGGGAGCCGGTCTCGCGGTGCTCGGCGGCGTCGCCTTGGCCAGGCGCGCGGTGACTCCCGCCGCCGTGCCGGAGGCGCCCGTGCGCGTACTGGCGGTGCTCGAGCGGGACGGCGCGGCGCACGTGCGGCTCCGCGGTACCGATGCGGGCCTTCCCGGGCGCTATTCCCTCGTCTTCGACGGGGGAGCGGGCCACGCGCGCCTTGGCGCCGTTGTCGCGGGCGCGGCCGACTCCGCCGGCGGCGTGCTGCGCGAACTCGTCGCCGTCGACCGCGGGACGCTCGTCCCGGGAACGACCGGCCGCATCACGGGCTGGTGGTTCGCCGACGCCGCCGAGCTCGGCTACCGCACGGAGCGCATCGCGTTCCCCACGGAGCTCGGCGAGGCCGAGGCGTGGCTCGTGCATCCGAAGCGCGCCCGGAAGCGGCGCTGGGCCGTCCACGTCCACGGCCGCGGCGCGGACCCGGTCGAGACGCTCCGCGGGGTCGCGCCGCTGGCCCGCGCCGGGATCACGAGCCTCGTCATCAGCTACCGCAACGACACCGGTGCGCCGAGCGGACGCCACGCCCGCTACGGCCTCGGCGTCTCCGAGTCCCGCGATGTGGACGCCGCCGTGGCCGAGGCCGTGCGGCGGGGGGCGGGACGGGTCACCCTCGTGGGCTGGTCCATGGGGGCGACCGCGTGCCTGCTCGCGGCGAGCGGCGGCGAGCACCGCAGCGTCGTCGACGGGCTGATCCTCGATTCGCCCGCGATCGACTGGGAGGAGCTGCTGCGGTACCACGCGGCCGGCATGCGGGTGCCGCGGCGCGTGGCCGGGTTCGGCGTGCGCCTGCTCGACGCGGGCCTCGTGCGCGCCGGCGAGGACGACGGCATCCCCTTCGACCGCCTGGAGGCCTCCGCGCTCGGTCGTGCGCTCACGGTCCCCGTCCTCATCCACGCGAGCCGCGCGGACACCTTCGTCCCGTGCGCCGGCGCCGAGCGCCTGGCCGCGGCCCGTCCCGAGCTCGTGCAGTTGCGGCTCCAGGATCGCGGCGAGCACGTGAAGCTCTGGAACGTCGATCCCGCGCCGTGGGAGCGGAGCACCGAGGCGTTCGCGCGGGCGCTGCCGCATCCCCCGTGGCGCGGCTAGGTCGGCGGCGAGCGCGTGCGCCGCGAGCCATGCCGAGCGGATACACTGGCTCCGATGTCCTCTGATCAGCAGCACAGCTCCGCTCGACTCGTCGACCGCCGGCCCAGCATCTCGGGCACCGACCTCGTCGCCACGCTCGTGCCCCCGCCCCAGTTCGATCACGCGTCCTTCGACTCCTACCGGCCGGACGCGGCCTACCCATCGCAGGACGAGGCCAGGGAGCTGCTGCGCGGCTTCGTCGCCCCGGAGGCCCCGCAGGCGCGCGGCGGATTCTTCGGCCTCGGCCGGCGCAAGCCGCAGCCCGAGGCGCAGCGGGTCGGCACCGGGAAGCCGGGCGTCTACCTCGACGGAGGCTTCGGCGTGGGCAAGACGCACCTGCTCGCCGCGACGTGGCACGCCACGGCGGGGCGGCGGTATTTCGGCACCTTCATCCAGTACACGGCCCTCGTCGGCGCGCTCGGGTATGCGGGCGCCGTGAGCGTGCTGCAGGGGGCGCGTCTCATCTGCATCGACGAGTTCGAGCTCGACGATCCGGGTGACACGATGCTCATGACCCGGCTGATCGGCGATCTCACCGCGACCGGTTCGAAGATCGTCGCGACCTCCAACACCCCGCCCAACGCGCTCGGCGAGGGGCGCTTCGCCGCCGCGGACTTCATGCGCGAGATCCAGGCGATGTCCGACCGCTTCGAGACCATCAGGATCGACGGCGTCGACTACCGTCAGCGCGACATCACGGGCGACGCCGCAGTCCTCTCCGACGAGGCCTACCGCTTCGCCCTCGCGGACGCCGCGGCCGCGGGCGAACGGGCTACCGACGACGATTTCTCGGCACTCATCGAGCACCTCGCCTCGGTGCACCCCTCCAGCTACATTGGGCTGCTCGACGGCGTGCGCTGCATCGGTCTGCGCGAGGTGCACGAGCTCACCGACCAGTCCGCGGCGCTGCGCTTCGTGGCGTTCATCGACCGGGTCTACGATGCGCAGATCCCGATCCGCGCCACCGGTGTGCCGCTCACCTCGATCTTCGGGGGCGGGATGCTCGACGGCGGGTACCGCAAGAAGTACCTGCGCTGCGTCTCGCGTCTGAACGCGCTCACGGCGAGCGAGTTGTCGCGATGAGCGGGGGAGCGCCGCGGTCGGGATGGATCGCGGACTTCCTGCGCTCCTTCGTCTCGGCGTTCCTGCGCTCCTCCCGACGATCGGCGCCGACCGCGGAGCCCGTGCCGTCCGCACATCCCGGATCGCGCTCCCGCGATTCGGCGCCCGCCGATGCCGAGAGCCCCGGGCGATCCGGCGACGGCGCCACCCGCGAACTCACCGCGTCCGAGATCCGCGCGCTGCGCCCGAGTTACGACCCCGCGCCCGACGGCCGGCCGGACCCGGGGGAGATCGTGTGGACCTGGGTGCCGTACGAGGAGAACGACGGCCGGGGCAAGGACCGCCCCGTGCTCATCATCGCGCGCATCGATGCGCGCACCACCGCGGCCTGCTACCTGAGCACCAAGCCGCATCGGGGGTTCGTCTCCGTCGGTACGGGCGGCTGGGACGGACAGGGCCGGGAGAGCTTCCTCGCGCCGGATCGAGTGCTCCGCGTCGCCGACGCCGGCATGCGCCGCGAGGGCCATGTGCTGCCCCGGGACCGCTTCGCCCGCGCGGTCGGAGCGGCTGCCGCGCTCCACGGCTTCCCGGGCGTCCCGGCCTGAGCCCGCGCGCTGCGGGTCTTGGCGATCACTCCCGCGAGAACACGAGATGGGTGACGCCGCTCGGCGTCGTCGTGGCCTCGATGTCGTAGCCGCGCTCGAGGCCTTCGAGGCCGTCCCAGAGCCGCTCGCCCCGGCCGAGGATCACGGGGACCTGCACGACGTGCAGCAGATCGACGAGTCCCGCCGCGAGGAACGCGCGCACCGTCGACGGGCCGCCGCCGATCCGCACGTCGAGTCCGTCCGCGAGCTCCGTCGCGCGCGCGAGGGCCTCGCGGGGCTCGGCAGACAGGAAGCGGAACTCCGTACCGTTCGGGAAGACGACGGGCTCGCGCGGCGTATGCGTCAGCACGAGCACCGGGGTCCGGAACGGCGGCTCCTCGCCCCACCACCCCCGCCAGTCGGGATCGTCGGGCCAACCCGGTGGGCCGAACTTCCGCGATCCCATGATCTCGGCGCCGATGCCCTCGAATCCGCGACGGGCGAAGACGTCGTCCGCAGCCGCCGCCGGATCCACCGGCCGCCGCTCACGATCGCCGGTCTGGGCCTGGAACGTCGGCGTCGGGAAGAACCACTCCATGAGTCGCGTGCCCGCGTGCCCGAAGGGGGACTCGAGCCGCTGGTCGACGCCCGTGCCGAAGCCGTCGAGCGAGAGGGCGAGGTTGTGGACGCGCACGCGGGTCATCGTACCGTCTCCGATCCGGCTGCGTCAGCCGACCGTGCAGAACGGGTGGCCGACCGGATCGAGGTACACCCGGAACCCGCGATGGGTCTCGAGATGCCGAGCACCCGCGGCGAGCAGCGCCTGTTCGGCGGCGTCGAAGTCGGCGACCCTGATGTCGAGGTGCAGCTGCTGATCGCCGTCGTCTCCCGGCCAGACCGGAGGCACGTACCCGGGGGACCGTTGGAAGGCGAGCCGGGGGCCCGTCTCGGCGAGGGCGAGTTCCACCCACTCCGCGCCGTCGGGCCCGTCCTCCTCGGGGTCCACCTCCACGCTGCCGCCGAGCACCTCGCGGTAGAAGCCGGCGAGCGCCAGCGGATCCGGGGCGTCGAGGACGACCGTGTGCAGTGCGCCGATCATGCGGGCTCCCTTCGCCTGCGAACTGGAACGCGTCCATTCTCCTCCGCTACCCCCGGAATGCAAGCCCCGCCCCGCACGCGCATTCCTTCGCTCGTGCGTCCCCCGACCGGCGTCAAGTTGCGCCCGGGTCTTCCCCGCGGCGCCGCGCGCGCGTCATAATGGCCGCAGCGGACCGAACCGCTCGGCCGCGCGACAGAGTGGAGTGCACATGGGCATCGAGGATCTCGGCAAGCAGGCGGCCGATCTCGCGGGCAAGGCGAAGACCTTCGCCGAGGAGAACGCCGACAAGGTCGGCGACGCGCTCAAGAGCGAGCAGGCCGAGGGCATCAGCGATCGGCTGCTCGACGGGGCTGCCGGACTCGCGAACAAGGTCACGGGCGGCAAGTTCGCCGACAAGGTCGACGAGGTGCGCGACAACCTCGACGGCAAGATCGGCAACGAGTAGTCCCGCAGAGGACGCGCACCGCGGGCCCGGATCGCCATCGGCGCGCCGGGCCCGCGGTGTCTCCGCGGTCGCGAGGCCTCCTCTGCAGAGTCCGACGTTCCGCCGCGGGGCCTCGACTCAGGCGCCCGGCGCCGCGGTCCGTGCGGGGCGCGCGAGGAGCAGTCCGAGCACCGTCGCCGAGAGGAGCAGCGCCGCCGCGCCGAGCCACCGCTCGGGGCCGAGGATGAGCAGCAGCAGGCCGCCGAGAAGCACCGCGAGCTGCAGCACGATCGTCGCCGGCCGCGCCCAGGGCGCGCCGCGCAGCAGGGCGATCGCGAAGATCAGCAGCAGGAGCGCGCTTGCGAGGCCGGCGACGGCGACCACGGCCTGGCCGCTCCGCGCGGCATCGACGAACAGCGCATTGCCGATGAGCGCGAAACCGGCGATGAGGACGGCGGCGCCGTACAGCGCCAGGACGACGGCCTCCAGGATCGTCGCCCACGCGGCAGCCGGCCGCCGCGCACCGCTCGGGGTCACCACGTCGACCCCGCTCCGACGTCGAGATTCTCCTCGTCCTCGGCGACGGTGGACTCCAGGGCGACGAGGATCATGAGAACGAGCAGTTCATCGCGCCCCTCGGCGATGTCGATGCCGTACCGGCCGGCGACGGAGACCCACGCCTTCGTGACCTGCGCGACGGTCGCGCCGGCCCCGTCGGTCAGCGTGAAGCTGCGGTCGACCCAGTCCCCGTGCAGCTCCCACCGCTCCCCGGAGGCGAGTTCGATGTCGAACTTGACGCGTACCGCGAGCGCCTTGCGCGTGACGGTGGCGGCCGGCTCGCCGCCGATCTCGATGAACATGCGCTTGGGGAAGGAGAGCAGCTTGCTGTGGAAGGTCGCCACCTCTTCACCCTGCATATCGAGCAGGCGCACCCGGTCGTGGAGGCTGAAGAACTTGCCGGCGTTGCGGTAGACGGAGTTGCCGTGCTCATCGGTGATCACGCCCTGGTCGCCCAGCGCGAAGAGCTTCCGGGTCATCTGATAGCGCATGCGGGTCCTCTCCTTCGAAGCTGTCGTCAGACTAGCAAGCGCAGGGGCTCGAGGGGAGGCCGGGAGACACGAAAGCCCCCGACTCGCGTCGGGGGCCGATCTCGTGCGCGATACTGGGATCGAACCAGTGACCTCTTCCGTGTCAGGGAAGCGCGCTACCGCTGCGCCAATCGCGCCTGTTCAGGCTATTCAGTTGTCCGAGAGGTGGCGACGGGATTCGAACCCGTGTATACGGCTTTGCAGGCCGCTGCCTCGCCTCTCGGCCACGCCACCGTAATGGTTACCACCAAACAGGCGACCGGGCTACCGGCCACCAGAGCGGATGACGAGACTCGAACTCGCGACCCTCACCTTGGCAAGGTGATGCGCTACCAACTGCGCTACATCCGCATTTCCGCCGCTTACCGCGACCTGAATAACTATAGGGGGGTCGCGCGCATCCGCGCAAATCGCTCCGCGCCTCCCGGGCGTGCCGCCCGGGAGGACCCGTGATTCCCACGATTTTCCGCCGCGAACCCCCTCGTCGCGACTACGGTTGATGCATGGAGGAGCGCAGCCGGGGGAGGGCGAAGCGGGTGTTCGGCTTCGCGGTGTTCCTCGCCGTCGTGGCGCTGGTGGTCTGCGCGGTGACCCAGCGCCAGCTCATCTCGGATCAGTTCGCGGCGATGACCTTCGAACCGAGCGCCCGCGTCGTGGAGCTGGTCGATGAGCTGAACCTCACGGACGCCGGCGAACGCACCCTGCTCGCCACGCGGCCGACGGTCGACGCCAGCCAGCACTTCAACGATCAGTGCGCCGGGGTCGATCATTCCGAACAGGGGCACGTCCTCGGATGCTACACGGGGGACCGCATCCATCTCTTCGGCGTCACGGATCCGCGGGTGAGCGGGATCGTGGAGGTCACCGCGGCGCACGAGTTGCTGCACGCCGTCTACGCGCGGCTGGCTGAGGGCGACCGCATGGCGCTGGCCCAGCGCTTGCGCACCGAGTACGACGCCCTCGCGGAGCACGACGATGCGCTGCGCGAACGCATGTCGATCTACGAGCACCTCTCGGACACCGCCTTCGCGAACGAGCTCCACTCCGTGCTCGGCACCGAGGTGCGCGAGCTGCCCGAGTGGCTGGAGGAGCACTACGCGACGTGGTTCGCCGACCGCGGGGCGCTCGTCGATCGCTTCGACGCCTACCACTCGGTGTTCGTGGGCCTGCAGCGCGAGGCCGACGCGCTCGAGGAGGAGATGGAGACCCTGCGCGCCGACGTCGAGAACCGCAAGGCCGAGTACGACCACGAGGTCACCGAGTACAACGCCGATGCCGAGGAGCTCGAGGCTGCGGTCCCCGCGTCGACCGCGGAGCAGGCGCTCCTGGATCGCCGGCGCTCGACGATGACGCAGCGCCGGGCCGACCTCGATGCGACCCGGGACGCGCTGCAGATCGACATCGACCGCTACAACGACCTGCGCGAGCAGCTGACCGAGCTCAGCGCGATCAGCTCGGAGCTCGACCGCCAGCTGAACAGCGAGCTGGCCCCCGTCACGACACGCCCGGCGGGGTAGCGTCGACCGCCGCGGGATGTCGCGGGAGTCCGGGAGGTGCGCGTCCGCCACCCCCGATCCGTGTATGATCGTTCAGGTTGGCATCGTCCGCGAGGGCGATGCGGACGGGCGATTGGCGCAGTTGGTAGCGCGCTTCCTTCACACGGAAGAGGTCATCGGTTCGAGCCCGGTATCGCCCACCAGGATCAAGCGGGGCCGATCAGTTGGAAACAGCTGATCGGCCCCGCTTTTATTGTTTCGGCGATCGATCAGCTGAGTCGCGATCTTTGGATGGGAAGAGGTCACGTGGGGCAGACGTGGGGCAGACCGGCCCGCTGCGCCCTTCTGGCGCACGTTACCGGCCTCCGGGGAATGCGATCACATTGGAGGGGAGTTCGCGCGTCTCACGGGGCTTCTGGCGCTTCTTCGGCTTTGGTGCGCGGCGAGGGTCTCGGATCGTGCCGAGCGCCTTCTTGCCGACCTTCGAGCGGCGGTGCGCGTAGCGTTCGGTAGTCGTGATCGAGGAGTGCCCGAGGAGGTCGGCGATCTCCGCAAGCGAGAGGCCCGCTTCGAGTTGCTCGGTGGCGTAGGTGTGCCGCAGCGTGTGGATGGATCCGCGCTCCTTCCCGGCCGAGTTAAGCCCGATCTCGTCGGAGCACTTGTTCCAGACGCGCTTGCGCCAGTTGGCGACATCGAGCGGCACGCCGCCGCGGCTGCGAAAGAGGTATCCCTCAGGCCTCGCCTTGAGGAGCGGCTTGATGAGGTCGAGCAACCAGTTGTCGATGGGCACCGTGCGGCGCTTCTTGCCCTTCGTGTACGTCTTGAGCTTCCGATTGTGGGAGTCCCAGGTCTGCCGGAATCGGACCGTGCTGTGCTGCACGTTGAAGTGGCGCGCCTCGAGGGCGAGAGCTTCACCTAGACGGCAGCCGGTGCCGAGCAAGATGGCGACGAGCGCCTGGTCGAGGACGCTGGGCAACTCGCTGAAGAGCCGATGCTGTTCCTTCTGTGTGTAGGTGCGCTCGCTCGGGTTGTCGGGGATCCCGAGGTTGAGCTTCGCGCACGGGTTGTGGGAGAGGATCCCGACGTCGACGGCAGCTGTCAGCGACGAGGAGAACGCGTTGATGACGCGCTTCGCGCTGGTCGCCGCGATCCCGGCTTCCACCTGCATCTCCTTCGCCCACGCCTTGATCTCGTGCCGATCGATATCGATCAGCCGCACGTCTCCCCACTTCGGCATGATGTGCACCCGGATCAGGCTCTCCGTCGTCGAGTCGGAGGAGTCTTCAGCGTAGAAGCCGCGAAGCCATTCGGGGCACCACTCGCGCCAGGTGCGCGCCGCTGCCTTCGGATCGCGCCAGCCGAGCTCGCGGGACTCGTCTTCCAGCGCATGCGCCTTCCGCTGTGCGTCGGTTTCACGCACGTAGGTCTGTGGCGTGTACCTCTTATCCCCGCCCGGGATTCGGTAGCCGCCGCGCCACCGCCCCGAAGGCAGTTGCTCGGTCCAAGCCATCAGCGCACCTCCTGGTTCAGGGCGCGCTCAGGTAGCGTGGTGTTCATCGTTTCGTCCTCTCGTTGGGTGATTCGGTGCCGGCCCCCGGCGCGCGTTCAGTTTGGCGACAGTCGCGCGTTGGGGGCTTCTCAAGTTCAGGCGCTCGACACGCGACAGCGCTCGCCGCAGGGGCGCGTGCGGCGCTGTTCGACTTCGTCGGCGATGTCGGGGTGCTGCTCGAGGTAGACCCGGAGCGCGCGGGATGTGATGTCGAGGTCGAGGCACCAGGTCGCGGGGTCGGGGTGCTCGAGCATGGAGCGGATGAGTCTCTCGCGGTCGATGAGTCGTTCCGCGGCGATGCGGTCGCAGGCGAGTTCGCGCTTGCGGAGTTCTATCCCTTCTGGGATGGGCTGGTCGCCGCGGACGATGTGGGCGCATTCGTGCGCGACATCGAATCGGTGCTGCCGCCAGGTGCGCTCAGGGTCGAGGATGATCAGGCGGATGTCGTGGTGGGTCTCCGCATTGTGCTCGGGGCGCGTTCGCGGTCCGGTGATGACGTCGTAGCCGAGTTCGGCGGCGTGGTCCCAGGGGTCGTATACGTCGTATGGGTGCATGTGTTTCCTGCCTTTCGGGCGCACTTGACCAACCCAGGGTGTCCGGGGGTCAAGTTGGGGGTCGCGCCGAGGGGTCTACCAGCAGCTGCCGCTGGTCGAATCGCCGGCGAGGTACTCGCGTTCGAACGATTCCTTGGATGCGCAGAAGCCGTCGAATCGGCGAGCGTTGACGGCGTCCTCCGGGGTCGCGCCGGGGGTGAGTGGAGCCCAGAGGCCGGGAGCGACGGCTACCGCCTGCCCAGTGCCGGTGCCTTCGAAGCTGATGCGCATGTGCTCTGGCACGGCCGAGATGTCGACGACCTGCGGGTACCCCTCCGGCAGCGCGATGTCGAGTTTCGGATCGCTCGGTTTCGGAGCGGAGGCGATCTCGGCTTCACGGGCGTCTAGCTCGGCGGTGCGCGCATCGAACTGCCCCTCCACCTCCTCGAGTTCGGCGCGGACATCGTCGGCTCGATCCCGCGCATACGCCGACTGCGCTTCGAGCTCGCTGACTTCCGGTCCGCGTGCGAGGTAACCGGCCGTGGCGCCGATGGCGAGACCGAGGATGGCGGCGATGCCGGCGGTCAGGAGGATTCGAGCGCGGGATGCTCGAGGGGCAGGGGCTTCGGTCATGGGTGCTCCAGGTCAGGCGGTGTGGAATGGGTCGTCGGGGCCAGGGTCGCCGTGGTCGTAGTTGACCTGGTCGTCGCCGTCCTGCGCGTCCGGAAGGCCATCGTCCTGGGATGCGACTGCTCTGAGGGTCTCATCGCTCGCCCTCTCACAGCGCTGCTCGCGCCGATCGTCAAGCGAGACCGGGTCTGGCTGGGCATCACCCACCGGCCTCTCGGAGTGCTCGCGCTCCGCACGCGCCAGGAGTTCCGAAGCCGTGAGGCCGATTGCGCGCGCGAGCTGACCAGTCTCACCGACCGTTGCAGGCGGCGGCTCCTGGCGAAGGATGATCCCGATGCGGTTGATCGACATGCCTGTTACCGCGGCGAGTTGCCGATAAGAGATCCCTGCGTCGATGATGCCTTCGCGCAGGTATCGCGCGATAAGCGCATCGATGGGAAGCAAGTTCTTAGCCACGCGGTAACTGTACCCGTTTCGGTACAGTCTCACAACTAACTTGTGTTTGAACCGAGTTCGGTACAAAATGTGTGCATGCAGATGAACCGAACTCGGTACAGCGATCTGGATAGCCTGGTGTCCGCCGAAGTGCGATCCGAAGTGGCGCGGAAACGCGGCCCCTCGATCTCGGCCATTGCCGCGAACATCGGAGTCCGCAGGGCATCGCTTTCACACCGCCTCAACGGGCATGCCCCCTTTACACCTTCCCTCCTCGCAGCTGTCGCGGCCGAGCTTGGCACGACCGCAGCAGAGATCATCTCCCGCGCAGAGGAGGCGCTCGACGCCGATTCAAAGATCGAGATGAGTTTGAGCGCCGCGCTCGCCGCCGAGGGGGATCGATGAACGCGGCGTCGCAGCTCGCCGACGAGCAAGAGCAGCCTGCAGTCGGCACTGTGTTCGTCGGCGCAGCCGGCGCCGCGAAGATTGCGGACCGGCACGTGGAGACCGTCCGGCAGGCCGCCCGCGAAGGCGAGCTTCACGGCACGCAGCGCGAGGGTGTGAACCCGCGCACCCACAAGCCCTTCCGTGGTGCGAAGTGGAGCTTCCGGCCGGAATGCGTAATCGCGTGGGTGGAGTGCCTGCCCTGCCCTCACCAGCGTGCAGCACGCGCGCCTGTCAATCTGGCCGACTTCCGAATGGAGCGATGAAGTGATGCCCCTTTCTGCATACGCATCCAACAGCCTCGGGCAGTTCGCAGCCGACCAGTTCGGCACGCCCACGGTGACCTCGCTCCCCGACGGCCGGTTCACCATCGAGTTCGACGTCTACCTCGGTGAGACGACCGCGTGGGAGTGCATCGAGATCCGACGCGAGGGCGACGAGATCCTCATCAGCGATCGCAACGACGGGCCGGTAGGGATCCCGACGAAGTTCATCGGCATCGTCCTCGAGTGCCTCGCAACGCTCGCACCGGAGCAGCTCAAGAGCTGACTCGCTGCCACTAGTTCGCCATCGGCACGGCTGATGGCTTGGCCACTGCATACCCGAAATCAGGAGGCGCTATGCCAATCACCCATCTTCCCGAGACCCGCCGGCGGCGAGGTCAGTACGGCTGGTACCCGGCCGCGGAGGCCGCCTGGGCCCTCATCGTGATCGTGATCATCTTCTCGCCGCTGCTCGGCCTACTGCCGACGGTGGCGCTCGCCGTGCTCGGCGCGCCGGGCGCGTTCTTCGCATCGGTGCGCCTTGTCGCCGCTTTCGCTTCGATGACAGCGGGTGCCCGATGAGCGACCAGGACATCGTCGTCGCCACCTTCGCAGTTGAGGTGCGCCGCGTCGAGCTCGTCACCGACGAGATCGTGCGGGGATTCATCAAGCTCGCCAGCGGGCCCCGGCCGGGCCGCCGATACGCGGTCAGGGATCTGCCGAGTGACTACGCCGTGGAGATCGCCTATATCGGCTACCCCGACGCGCCGCGCCATGTCGTCGGCTACCAAGACATCGTCCGAGCGTGGGCGGCGCTCGCGAGCGAAGGCCTCGTCGACCGCGACCCGGCTTCCTGCTCGATCGCTGACTCCATCCGCGTGATCGACCGCGCATGCGACCACATCCCACCGCACACCTCGAGGAGGACCTCATGACCCCGAATCCACTGGACGTGCTCGCGTCCGCGCCGCACGGCACGCTCGAGGGTGAACGCGCCGGCTGCGTCACATCGGCATGCCCCGCGACGCCGATGACGTGCGCTGAGGTCGCCGGCACCTACCGCCGAGACATCCGGTTCAAGCGGTTGTACTCGAGCGGGCTTCGCGGCCAGGAGCTCTACGACGTCTTCCGCGACGGTCGGCTCTCGGATGCCGCGGCGCCCGGACCGGCGCGCGACGGTGAGCTCGAGCCGTCGGAAGCAGAGTCCACGACCGCGGCGTCGGCCGCCACCCCGGAGCCGGCGACGCTGCCTGACGTTCCGGAGGACTGGGGCTCGCTGCTTCCCTCGAAGCGCACCGAGCTGCTGGTCGCGTGGGAGGACGGGGGACTGTCGTTCGCGGAGATCGCCGAGATGGTGGGCTCGAAGCCTGCCGGCATCGCCTCGGCGCTTCGCGCGGCGCGGAAGCGCCGAGGCGAGGAGGCCGAGCCGACTGCGGCGGCCGCGGCGCCGGCCCCGCAGCCGGAGCCGACGACGGTCCCGGAGGCGGAGCCGCAGCTGCAGCGACGTCCGGAACCGCGTCAAGCACCTATCCCAGTGCCGGTGCGGGCTGCCGAGGCCGTGAGCCGCTTCGGTGTGCCACCGATGAACGTCGCTGACATTCCCGGCCCGCAGCTTCTGCAGGCGTGGGTCGTGCTCGATCGCGAGAAGCGCGTCGTGTGCGCGACGAAGGACCTCGAGGCGGCGACCGAGTCGCTCGCGGCCGAGTGGAAGCGGCAGGTCGAGACGGGGGAGCCGGCATGAACGCGGCGCAGGCGTTCCCGGACCTGCTGCCGGCGACGATCGCCGAGCGCCGAGTGAGCATCATCCTCCCGTGGATCGGGCATGGTCAGGTGCGGGTGTGGCTCACGCCGGACCGGGATCTCGCTCTCGACGTGAACCAGGTCGTCGAGCTCCTCGACATCACGGAGCCGGCGACGTTCGAGATGCACCCGGTGACGTGGATGCATCAGTGGACGCCGCCGCCGACGCGCGCGATCGTCACGACGTACCTGTGGTCGCGCGCCGCGGTCGAGCGCGCGGCGGGTCTTGCCGCGTCTCCCGAGCTGGCGGCCGCGTTCGTTTCGTGGCTGGCGGAGCATCACCGCGACATGTGCCTTCGCGATTGGGAGGGCACTCTGGACGCGGTGCTCGATCGGATCTCGGGCACCCCGGATCGATCCGAGGTCGCGATCGCGGACGCGGCGGCGTCGCTCGTGGATCTCCTCGGCGTCGCGGTGACCCGCGACGAGCTGTTCGCCGACCTCGAGCGGATGGGATGGATCGCGCGCCTGTCGGGTGGGCGCGGGTGGCGGCCGACGCTCGAAGCGCGAGCGCGCGCCACCGCGTTCTCGCGGGTGCGGAAGCTGCCCGGCGCCGGCGGCCACTACGAGCAGTGCTACCTCACGCAGCACGGCTATACGGAGCTCGCGGCGTCGATGCGGGCGCGTCTCGAGAACGGGGACGCATCGTGAGCGGCGGCATGACCGCGTCGCAGGCGCGCGCGCTGCGCGAGCTCGCGCTCGATCTCGACGCCTTCCCCGCGGATACGGATGCCGGCGAACCTCTCCCGGGGTACGAGAACGAGATGACCGCGGGCGTGCTCGCGAGCATTCTCCGCACGACCGCGGCGCGGGAGGGCACCGGTCAGGTGCACTTCGGTCAGGCCGATTCCTGGCGACGGGTCGCGCTGCGCGTGCTCGACCGCCTGCGTGAGGCGGCGGGATCGTGAGCGGCCTGTGCCCGTGCGCGGGGGTCGAGCCGTGCGAGCGGATCTCGCCGTACGCGATGACCTACATGGTGTGGTGGCCGGAGCACGGCGTCGTGAAGTACGGGCGCGCGCATAAGTTCTCCCGGATCCGCGAGTTCCTCCGCACCGGCGCGCGCCTGATCTATGTGCAGGAGCCCGTGAAACGCGAAGTGGAGCAGCTGATCCTCTTCCTCGCCGCGGCGCGCTTCATGCCGGCGTTCGCTTCCGCTGAGGAGGCGGACGCGTCGGGCCTGATGTGGCGCGGCCGCGGCTGGACCGAATGCTTCCGGGTGCCCGACGAGCGCCTCGAGTACGCGATCGACACATTCATCGAGGGGATTGCTCCGTATGCAGATCAACCGGCAGAGGCAGTTGCCTGGCGCCGACTTCACGAATCCGCGCCTCGTCGCGCTGCCGTCGACTTGCCGGCATCTCGCGACCGCGCTGCGGATGATGGCGGATCCCGCGGGCCGCGGGGTCGCGGACGCGCCGCTGATCCGGTCGCGGGCGTGGCCGGCGGGACCGGAGGGTGCGGAGTGGCCGTCGGTCGACGACGTCGAGACGTGGCTGCTCGAGCTGAGCGAGGCGGGGTGGCTGCGCCTGTACCGGGATCCTGCGGGGACCGGCGCCGAGTTGTTCCAGATCATCGCCCGCTGGCCGAAGGTGCAGAAGGAGGGCGAGGCGCAGTACTCGGCGCCGCCGGCCGACCCGGATCCACCCGCGGAGAACGGCGAGATTCCGCCATTCCTGACTGCAGCAGTAGGGGGAGAGGGCGCGGGGGCGAGCGAGCGCGAGGGCGAGAGCGTGGGCGTGAGCGTGCGGGCGAGTGCGGGCGTGAGTGCGGGGGCGGGCGTGGGGCTTTCCCGATCTACCTCGAAGCCTCGTCTTCCGCCACCCCCGTTCTGCAGCAAGCATCCTGGCGGTCCTCCCGAGGGTCTGGACTGCAGGGACTGTGGCACCGCGAGGCTTCGGAACCAGCAGCACAAGGACTTGCGGGCGGCACGGGCGGAGGCGGAGCACCTCGACCCGCTGTTGCGGGTGCCGATGCTCGCCCATCTGGACGCGCAGTTGCTCGCGCTCGAGGAGGCCGCCGCGGGCGCGTTGCTCGGGCCCCGGCCAGTCGTCTCGGTCCCGGTCGAGTTCGTCGACGAGCACGGCCGCATCGACCACACCTGATCACCTACGCAAGGAGAACCCCATGAGTACCGAACCGACCATCGAAGCGCCGTCGTCGAGGGAGTTCATCGACGTCAGCCCGTCGGCGATCATCCTCGACGAGAACGTGCGCACCATCGTCGATATCGATCCCGACTTCTACCTGTCCGTGAAGGAGCACGGTGTGCAGCAGCCGGTGCAGGTCTGGCGCCGCGATGACGGGCAGCTCGTGCTCGAGCGGGGGCAGCGTCGTCTGCTCGCCGCGCAGCAGTCCGAGCGCGAGTTCATCACGTGCGAGGTGATCGAGCGTCCCGGCGCCGACGCGAGGGAGGTGGAGCGTGGCCGCATCATCCGGCAGCTCGGCGAGAACGACCATCGCTCCGGCCTTGCCGCGTCCGAGCACGTCGCAGCGACGACGGCCCTGTTCGAGCTGGGCATGAAGCCGGACGAGATCGCGAAGGCCACGCACCGCCCGCGGAAGGTCGTGCGGGAGGAGGTGAAGCTCGGCCGCGATCACGGTCGCACCGTTCAGGTGATGGGGGAGGAGGCGCTCCCGCTCGATGTCGCAGCGCAGTTGGTGGAGTTCGAGGATGACGAGGCGCTGCATGCTTCGCTCGCGTCGACGGCGAGCCAGGATCCGGGGGAGTTCCGTGCGGTGCTGAAGCGCGCGCAGCAGGAGCGCCAGGAGGAGTTGGCGATCGCGGAGGTGCGCGCCGCGGCGGAGGCCGACGGGCTCGAGTTCGTGCATCCGACCGTGCGCCGGGATGCGGTGACGGGCGAGTACGAGGAGTTCGGCTATTGGCTGGTGCATCGCGAGCGCGGCGAGGAGCTCACCGAGGAGAAGGCGAAGGAGCTCGGCATCTATGTCGTCTCAGCTTCCCAGCATGGCGCGTGGGAGGACGGGGAGTGGGTGTACCGGTGGCAGCGCCGCACCTTCGCCCGCAACGTCGCCGAGCACGGCTACATGAACCGGCACCGCCAGGCCGCGCGTGGCCCGCTCACCGACCAGCAGAAGCAGGAACGCCGTGAGAAGCGCGAACGCCGCGCGGCATGGAAGATCGCGACCGAGGTGCGGCACGAGTGGATCCGCGCGAACCTCCTGCAGCAGACCAAGATGCCCGACGGCGCCCTGCTGTGGATCGTGAAGGCCTTGCTCCACCACCGAGACGCCTACCACTCGAGCATCAGCTCCTACGCCACCGACTACCTCGAGTTCGCGGAAACGATGCTCGGCATCACCCACGACACCGACTACGGCAAGGAGCGCACGGCCCTGCTCGCCGCGATCGAGACCGGCAAGGGCCAGAGCGAGCTGCGCGTCGGCCTCGCGGCCGCCATCGGATGCATGGAGCACGAGATCTCCAACCCGAAGCAGCCCCGATATGGCGAGGACACCACCGCCGCGAACTACCTCACCCAGCTCGAGGAGTGGGGCTACCAACTCACCGAGGCCGAACGCGCACTCGTGAAGACAGCCAAGAAGCGGAGCCGAGCATGAGCAACAACGTCATCACCGTCACCCTGACCCCGAAGACCCGCGAACGCCTCCTCGAGCAGGCCACCGCCAAGTCCCGCTCCCTCGAGCGCCACGCCGGCGAGCTCCTCGCGCAACGCGCCGAACGCCCCGAATGGTCCGACGTGTCCGAGATGGCCGCGCTCGCCGCAGAGGTGGATGTGCGCGTCGACGAGCGCGATCGCGCGCGTGCTTCGGCGATCATGCACAGCGCCGCGGCGGACGCCCTGCATGCTCTGGTTCGGGATGCGATCGCGTCTGGGCGCCTGGTCGCCTCGTCGAGCTTCCTCGCGGACTTCGAGCGTCTCGCGGTGGAGTCGGGGAGGACCTCGTGACCGCGAGGGTGACGCCGCTGCGGCGCCGGCGTGAGCCCCGGATGAACCTGTCCGAGTTCGTAGCCGAGGTGGAGTGGCTGTCGTCGTACGGGATGCACCCCGAGATGATCGCTCGGCAGCTGGGCACGAATCTCGTCGCGGCGCAGCGTCGCCTCTACCGGGCCGACCGGCGGGATCTCGCGGCCCCGTTCGAGCTGCTCTCGGGTCGCATGCGGAGGGCAGCGTGAGCGCCGCGGTGGAGCCGGTTGAGAAGGTCTGGACGCAGGCGGAGGGGTACGCGGTCGCGCGCGGCCGCGACAACGAGCGGTCGGCATGGTCCGATGTGCCGTTGTCGTCGAGTGAGATGGGTCTCCATTCCGAGCATCACCGGCAGCTCCGCTCGCGCGGTGGGAAGCATCGCCCGTCGAACATCGTGAGCCTCGGCGGTGACGGCACCGTGTCCGAGCACGGGTGGGTGCATGCTCATCCGACGCTCGCCACGATCCTCGGCTACATGGTGCATTCCTGGGACGACCCCGCCGAGGTCCCGATCTTCCGGAACGCGCCGTTCGGCGCCGGCTACGGCTGGTACCTCCAGGACGACGACGGGCAGCTCGTGCCGTGCGGGCCGCCCACGGACGATTACGCGCTCGAGCAGATCTCCGAAGCGCTCGAGGAGTTCGAGCGCCTCCGCATCCAGTACCGCCGCGCTGCGGACCCCCGACACCTCTAGGAGCCCTCATGACCGAGCCCACCACTGATGAGCCCGAGATCCTCGTCGAGCACACCTTCACGCCGACGCACGTCTTCCAGCTTCGCGACTCCCTCATCCAGATGATCCGCCGGCACTCGTCCGAGGAGGTCCAGGTGGCCGCGGCGCAGGACGTCGCCGAGGGCCTGCTCACGGACCGCGTGATCGACCTCGTCGAGCTCAACCGAATCTCGACTTCGATGCTCGCCGAACTCGGCGCCGTCGACCCGAAGAACGTTCCCTGCGACGACGGCTCATGCGACGGCACCCGCACGCACAACCACGGCCGCAGCTGCGGCGCGCTCTGCAGCTGCGGCAAGGGATGGTGACCCCGATGGCGAGAACCTGCCCCACATCGAAACCGGGCCGCTGCACCATCAACGGCCGCCGCGCCCTCGTCCACGTCTGCATGCGCTTCCCGAAGCACGCCATCTGGCACCGCTGCACCTGCGGCCACGTCTGGCCGAACACCACACCCACCCCGAACAACGACAGCGGCGCTCGCCGCGGAACGAGAGGAGTCAGCGATGGCCGCTGAGACGATGACGAAGGCGGAGGAGACGCTCGCGGAGATGCGCGACATGGCGCTCCGGCTGCTGACGACGGCGCCGGCGTTCGTCCCGCCGGCGGAAGCCGCGTCGGCGGCGCTGCTGTACGTGCAGCTCTCGCATGTGCTGTGGCATCACCCGCAGGATCCGGATGCGGAGTGGGAGGGGCAGGCCGCGTGGCTCGCGGGCGCCGACCAGGCTCTCGCGAGCATGCGGGATCGGATTGCCGAGCTCGAGCGGCTGCGCAAGGAGTGGCGCTCGTGAGCACCTACGCGGCGAAGACGGACGTGACGAGCGATCGGTCCCGCGGTGAGATCGAGAAGACGCTCTCGCGCTACGGGGCCACCCACTTCGCCTACATGACGGAGCCGGGTGCCGCCCGGATCGCGTTCCAGGCCGCGGGTCGGCAGGTGCGCTTCACGATCCCGCTCCCGGACCCTGAGGCGCGCGAGTTCACCCACCACTCGAGGGGCGTGCGCACGGCGTCGGCGCGGGAGGCGGCCTACGAGCAGGCGACGCGTCAGCGGTGGCGCGCGCTCGCGCTGGTGGTCAAGGCGAAGCTCGAAGCGATCGAGTCGGGCATCGCGACGTTCGAGCAGGAGTTCTTCGCCCACACGGTGCTGCCGAGCGGCCGCACCGTCTTCGAGGAGACCGGCTCGCAGGTCGACGCCATGATCGCGACCGGCATGCCGGGCCGCCTGATGCTCGATGGAGGCCGCTCGTGACCGAGATGCGGATCCTCACGGTCCGGCAGCCGTGGGCGTGGGCCATCATCTACGGCGGCAAAGACGTGGAGAACCGGGTGCGGAACATCGCGGGTGGCTACCGCGGCCTGGTCGCGATCCACGCAGGCATGGCCAACTTCGAGAAGGGCAACGCCGCGGCGCGTCTCCACAAGCAGCTGCACGGCACCGATACACCGACGGAGATCGTCTTCGGGGCGATCCTCGGCGTGGTCGACCTCGTCGACGTGCACACTGCCAGCGAATGCGCAGAGATGACGTTCCAGGGGTATGCGTTCTGCTCGAGCTGGGCGGAGGAGGACGCGCATCATCTGGTGCTCGAGAACCCCCGCCCGCTTGCCTCATTGGTCCCGTTCAAGGGTGCGCTCGGCCTCCGCCGACTCGACCCCGACACCAACACCACCATCACCGCGGCGCTCGCCGCAGAGGGAGTAACCCGATGATGAGCAAGATCATCCATCGCTATCGAGTCATGGTCGGCGTGGTCGACCACCAGGTGCACCCGGCTGGCCGAGTGGTGCATGTCTCCGCTGACCGTGGTGGTAAAGACGATGTCGTCGAGGTGTGGGTCGAGCACGAGGCAGACGCCGGCAAGGTGTTGCCGAGCCCGGGCGGCATCTTCCTGAACGTGTATGGCACGGGGATACCGATCCCCGATAACGCAGGTGATCACGTTGGCTCGTGCTGCAGCGGTCCGTTCGTGTGGCACGTCTACGCCCGGAGGGAAGACCGGTGATCGGGCGGGATGGTCGCATGGCGCCGAGCATGGGCGCGTTCTTGGCGAAGACGTTGGGGGTCCCGGTCATGGAGAGCGAGCGTCTCCCGGTCGGGACGGCGGTCGCTTCGGCGGGCCGGGTCATGATGCATCCGTTGGATGTGATCGCGGTGAAGTACTCGAAGGATCCGCTGGGGCGGCTCGCCGCGGTGGCTGAGTACTTCACGGCGCGCGCTCATCGGGATCTCGATGCGCTGGCGGAGCGGGCCCAGGCGCCGGGGTATGGCAGGCACCGGAGGTTAGGGGTGTGGGCCGGCGCCCTGGCGGAGGCTTCGCAGCTCACCAGCTGGTGCGATCTGCCTCATCCGCCGGGTCGACAGTCGGGCGCGGAGGTCGATCATCTGGCCCCGGGCGGGTTCGTCCCGGGTGATGGCGAGCATTCGATGGTGATGGTTGCTCGGGAGGAGCCGTTGCCGCACGAGCACTTCATCCCGCTGGGCGTGCCCAGCCTGGGGCGATCCGCACGAATCTGGAGGGGCATGCTCGGGGGTGACTGGTGAGCGATCTCGTGGACGCGACCTCCGTCGAGCGGATCGTGGGTCGGCGCCGGCATCCGACGCTGCATTTCGGGCGCGCGGTGTCGGCGGAGGAGCGCGTGTACGTCCTGCACTCGGAGGAGTGCCGCTCGTCGACGCCGGACCTCCGCGACTGCGAGTACTCGATCGCGCAGGACCGTGGCATCGACGCGTTCTACCCGTGGCTGTTCTGGTCAACGCGACAGGACCGGGCGGTCGAGTTGCGCGTGAAGCGCGGATGGCTGATCCCCATGCACGCTGTCGCCGAGCTGACGCCGGAGGAGCGGCGGGATCCCCTCGCTGCTTACCGCCGCCACGGCCTCGGGGTCTGGCCGCAACTGCTTGAGAACGAGGGCGAGCAATGACGCGCGCTGAACTCGACGCGTACTGCCGGTCACTGGCGGCGTCGGGCGCCATCTATGCGGTGGTCGCGGCGTGGGTCCGTGAAGCGGAGGAAGGCCGATGCGATGACTGACGAACTGCCCGGGCTCGAGCTGCCTCGCCCCGAACCGGAAGCAAAGGAGTCCATCCAGCAGCGGATCACGGAGCGCGAGATGCTGGGCCTGCTCCGGGAGAAGTACACGCGCGTCCGCCCGGGCACGAACGCGGACCGGTTCGTTCGCGCCCAGCATGTCCGCTACCCCGCGGAGAGATACGTCGGGGAGGCGCGCGCGATCGCCGACTACCTGGTCGTCGACACCTACGACAAGCACGAGCTCATCGGCTTCGAGGTCAAGGTCTCACGAGCCGACTGGCTCGCCGAGCTCCGCAACCCCCGCAAGGCCGAGTACTGGCGACAGCACTGCCACCGCTGGTACCTCGTCAGCAGTGACCCGAACATCGTCCGAGACGACCTTCCCGACGGATGGGGCCACATCACCCTCGGACCACGCGGCCTCCGCATCACACGCAGAGCACCCGCGCTCGCCGCCGAGCCGATGACCGGCGCCGTGCTCGCGTACTGGGGGCGCGCGATCGCGAAGACGCGGGCCAGCGAGCTCGAGGCAGACGCGATCGAGCACTTCCTCGAGCGGACCTCCCGCAGCTCGCCCGAACGATGCTCCGCCTCGACACCGGCCGCGGCCCACAGCCAGTTCCATCCCGACGACCCGTCCTCGATCCGCTGCACCCGCCTCGGCGCGCACGACGAGCACGAGGATGCGTACTCCGGCCTGACCTGGATGGAGCCATGACCGACGAGACACTCCCGCCGCCGCTGTTCGACCTCGACGACTTCGACCCCGCTCCGTCGCCTCTTCGCCTCCTTGGCGCGCCGACGGCGTTCCCGACGCTTCCATCGCGCTGGGATGGCGACGTTGTCCGCTGGGACGACTGGCAGGAGCTGCCACTGTCGTCAGTCGAGTTCCACGGGAAGTCCTATCAGTGCGCCGCCTGCGGCACCGCTGCCCGCCCGTACACCAGCCTCGGACGCCGCCAGCCCGGCACGGGCGAGGTGTTCGAGGTGATCCGACGTCACAAGACCATCCGGTCCCGTTGGGGCAAGTCCTACAGGATCCCCGTCTACGACCATGCGACGGCATGGCCAGTCATCCAGTGGATCGCTACTCGCTGCGGCTGGTGCGGCCTCACGGAGGTCGTCGACCTCGACAGCGACGAGACCTGGATCCTCGACGACACCGACTACGGGCCGGATGGCAGCCGCCGCCCCGAAGACACTCCGCACCCCGCCGCCCTTGCATTGGAGGACCTGACCCCATGACGCACGATGCCTTCGGGCGAATCGACTGGTTCACCTCAGCGCTGAACGACGTCCCGCATCTGATCCTGCACATGCGTGCGCAAGCAGTGCCGTCGATGCAGGCGAGCTCTGAGCCTCGCGTGTCGGGGTCCAAGGAGCGCGCGATCGCACCGTTGAACATCGACCCGCTCGACGAGGCGGACGATGTCTGGGGGCGGGTCTGCTCCCTCGCAGTGGACTTCGCTGAGCGCTCGGGCAAGTGGCGCGGTCTGCCTGACGAGCTCGACCGCCAGTGGCTCGTGGCGACCTCGTCGCAGTTCTCCGTGGTCGGCTTCTCAACCACGGACCCGGATCGCATCTACTCCGATGTCATCGCCGTCACTCGGTACCTGCGAGAGCACGCGTACACCCTCACTCTCGGTGCCGAGTACTCGGTCCCCGTCGACGAGCTCGTCGCGTCGATCCAGGGGGCTCGCGCCCGATACCCGGGGGCCGCCTTCCGCCCGCATCGGCATCGTTGCCCGAGGTGCCTGCGCAACGGCGTGGTCCCGATCTACTCGCAGACGGGCCAGATCCAGCAGCTGCGGTGCGAGCGCTGCGGCGCGTCCCGCACGTTCTGAGAGGAGTCGAAGTGGTCGAGGTCGAGCAGGAGCCCGAGCGGTGGTTTACCTACCGCGGTGCTGCGCTCCGTGTCGACCGCTCGGTGCGCTCGATCAAGCAGTGGAGGAAGGACGGCATGCCGATGGGATGGGACGAGCTGGGGCGCAGGATCGTGCGCGAGGACGTACTGCTCGCCGAGCTACGACGCCGTCTCGCCGCGAACCCCGCGCACCAGTACCGCATCCGCGCTGCGCTTGGCGACACGCCGACGGAAGGGTGGTCTTGACCGAGGAGTGTCTGCACCCCCTAATCTCTCAAATGCAGAAGTAGGCCGGACGCCCCACGCGGGGATGTCCGGCCTTCTGCATTTCGGGGAGAGCCCCCGGCCGTGAGTGTTGCGCGCAACGGCCGGGGGACACCCGCCCATCGTGTGGGAGGGCGAAGGTGGCCGGTAAGCGGAAGAACACGCGGCGCATGAACAAGCTCCGCACCGAGTTCTACGAGGAGGGCAAGCGCCTCGACGCGGATCCCGCGACCCGGCACCTCTCGGTGTGCGCGGCGCCGCGGTGCGGGCAGCGCATCGATTACGACGCGAAGCCGGGAACGACACCGAACTCGCACACGCTCGAGCACGTCAAGTCGGTTGAGGACTTCCCGGAGCTCCAAGAGGATCCGACGAACTTCGCGCACTTCCACTTCAACTGCAACTCCAGCAAGGGGAAAGGCACGACGAGCCTGGGGCTCGGCGAGCAGGTCCCCGACTGGTGGTAGCCGCCCAGGAAGGAACTGGCCATGAGCCGACGGCCAGACTACGACGACTCAATCGTCAGCGGAGGCATCGCAGCTTGTCCGACGTGCGGTGACGAACTCGCGAGCGCGTTGCCGTGCGAGCTGCACCACCATGTCGATGGATCGCACACCGTGACCTACGACTCCAACCTCCACACGATCATCACCGGATAGGACATCATCATGGATCGATTCGCTGCAGCTGGTCTCGTACTCGACGCTCTGGCCCATCCTGATCGACGGGTCGCCGTCGTCGCCGCGCGGCAGCCGGAGTCGCGCGCATGCCTCGAGGCGGTTGCGGCCGCGGCAACAGCATCGGCCGGGGGAGCCATGGTGAAGCGCGTCCAGCGCACGAACGGTGATGAGTCGATCAGCTTCGTCAACGGCTCCCGGATCATCTTCCGTTCTGCCCGCCAGTCGCTGCGAGGCCGCCTCCTAGACGTGATCTTCGTCCATCCCGACGTGCCTCGCCACGTACTCGACGATCGCCAATGGAAGGAGTGGCGCCGCGAGCACGAGCCGTGTCTCCTCGCTCGTCAAGGCGAGCTGGTCTTCGCATGGTGATCATCTGCAGCAGGTCGCGCCGTCAGCGTCACCAAGTTCATCGTCGCTATCTGCACCGATAGCTTCTGCTGAGCGTCGTGCTCGCTGACCTGCGCTCGGCGAGCAGGCGACGGCGCGTGCTGCGCTCGATCCGAGCCGTCGACCGCCTGAGCCGCTGAAAAATCCAGCGATCTCGTGGGGGGCGGCCGACCGCGCCGGGGGGTCTTCCTCTCTCCCCGGCGAGTTCGACCCCCCTCGCGCGCCCGCGCCCGCGCGCGCGTCCTCTCCTGCAACCCGACCGGAGGTGCGATTGGCTCTCGCGATCACGAGCTTCGCCGTCGACGAGCTCTCGACCTACCACCGCAATCCGCGCCGCGGCGACGTCGCAGCGATCGCGGCCTCGCTCGCAGCACGAGGGCAGTACCGTGCGATCGCAGTCAACGTCGGCACGCACACAGGGCGCCCGCTCGAGGTGCTCGCCGGGAACCACACGCTCCGCGCAGCCCGCGAGCTCGGCTGGACCCACATCGACGGCACCACCGTCGACGTCGACGACGCGGAGGCCGCACGAATCGTCGCGGCCGACAACCGGCTCGCCGACCTCGGCAGCTACGACGACAGCGACCTCCTCGCCGTGCTCGACCTGGCCGGCGACCTGACCGGCACCGGCTACACCGACGCTGACATCGCGTCCCTGCAGCTCGCGCTCGACGAACCCGTCGCGCTCACCGATCCCGACGACGCCCCTCCGCTCCCGGAAGCGACACCGGTGTCCCGACCGTTCGACGTCTGGGAACTCGGGCCTCACCGACTCTACGTCGGCTCATCCGGCGACACCGACGCCGTGCTCGCCGCGATGCCAGCGCCGGCCGACTGCATCTGGACCGACCCGCCCTACGGCGTGAACTACGTCGGCGGCACCGGCCTCACCATCAAGAACGACGGCCGCGCAGAGGCCGCCCAGGTCTTCCGCGATGCGATCCCCACGATGCTCGCGATCGCGCGGCCCGGCGCCCCGATCTACGTCGCTCACGCCGACAGCATCCGACCCGACTTCCAGCGCGCACTTGAGGACGCCGACATCACTGTCCGCCAGACGCTCATCTGGGTCAAGGACGCACTCGTCCTCGGCCGCGCCGACTACCACTGGAAGCACGAACCCATCCTTGAAGCCGCGCTCGCCGCAGAGACGGATCACGAGCCCGTCGCCTACGGCTTCGTTCCCGGCGGTGAAGGACGTCTCGGCCGGGGCGGTGATCGCTGGTTCGGCGACAACCGGCAGACCACGGTGTTCGAGGTACCAAGGCCCAAGGCTTCCCGCCTGCACCCAACGATGAAGCCGGTCGAGCTCGTCGAGCGGATGCTCCGCAACTCGTGCGCACCAGGCGCCCTCGTGGCCGACCTGTTCGCGGGTTCAGGTTCGACACTCCTCGCCGCCCATCGCGCGGGCATGATCGCGATGCTGTGCGAGCTCGACCCCGCTTACGCCGACGTGATCTGTGAGCGGTGGGAAGCGCACACCGGTATCTCGCCGGTCCGCGACGGCGAGACCGTCTCGTTCAGCGGGAGGTGATCGACGATGTCCGCGGAGAAGGATCTCCAGGCGCTCGAGCTCCGGCGCGCCGGCGCCCCGATACCGCGCATCATGAGCGTGGTCGGATTCAAGACCCGCGAGGGCTGTGAGAACGCGATCGCGCGCGCGATGCGCGCACAGGGCGTCGTCTCGGATCCGATCGCGCTGCGCGCGCTCGAGTTGGATCGACTCGACCGTCTGCACTTCGGCGTGTGGACCAAGGCCGTCGGCGGTGACCCGGCCGCGGTCGACCGCGTGCTCGCGATCACGGAGATGCGGCTGCGCATCACCGGCATCATCGAGGCAGGCCTCACGCCGCTGACGAGCGCCTACGACCAGACCATCGACTCGCTCGAGCTCAAGGACATCGACCAGGCGCTCGTCGCGCTCGGCCGCCGCTACTGCGAGCAGGTCGACGCCGCGAGTGGACTCGGCGACCCGACCTCGGTGACCAAGGCGTTGCACCTGATCCCGCACGTCGTGAACGTGCTGCGCGAGCTCGGCGCGACGCCGGCGGTGCGCGGTGCGGTGACGGCTCGCGCACCGAAACCGCCCGAGGCCTCCGGCAGCACGAAGGGCGGGGCGAAGGTGACGGGCATCACCGAGTTCATGAACCAGCACGGCATGAAGGCCTGAGCCGCGGCGGAGGGGGTGCGCCGGATGGCTGAGAAGCAGTACGGCCGCACCGTACCCCGGCTGTGGACGAAGCCGCTGCGCGAGCTCACCCCGGAGACCACGCTTGGCTTCGAGGTCATCGCCTTCGCCACCTACGTCCTCGGCGTCACCCTCTACCCGTGGCAGGAGTGGCTGCTCAAGCACGCGCTCGAGCTGCGCCCCGACGGCTCCTACCGCTTCCGCCGCGTCGTGGTGCTCGTCGCCCGCCAGCAGGGCAAGTCGATGCTCGCGGCGGTGCTCGCCGCCTGGTGGCTGTTCATCGACTCGACCCGCCACCCCGACCGGGTGCCGCCGCTCAAGTTCAAGGTGATCGGCACCGCGCAGAACCTCGACATCGCGCGCGAGCCGTGGTCGATGGTGAAGACCTGGTGCGACCCCGAGCCCGAGACCGACGAAGAGGCCGAGCTCACGATCGAGGCCCTGCGTGAAGCGACGAAGCGGGTCTCCGACACCAACGGCAAGGAAGCGATCTTCGCCCGCTCGAAGGCGCACTACGAGATCCGCGCCGGCAAGAACGCGCGCGGCAAGCCCGCCGCGCGCGTCATCATGGACGAGCTGCGCGAGCAGCTCGACGACCTCACCTGGAACTCGCTCGCGCACACCACCAAGAGCTTCTACAACGGCATGCTCTTCGGCCTCTCCAACGCCGGCACCGCCGCCTCCGTCGTGCTCCGCCGACTCCGCTCTGCCGCGCTGGATGACATGCGCTCGTTCGAGGAGTACGTCGACTCCGGGCTGATGGATGCCGAGGAGTACGCCAACGGGCACGACGTCTCCCTCGGCCTGTTCGAGTGGTCGGCGCCGGACGGCTGCGCGAAGGACGACCCCGAAGCGATCCTGCAGGCGAACCCCTCGATCGGGTACGGCGCGATGACGGTGCAGTCGGCGATTGCCGACATCCGCACGATGACCGACGCTGGCTACCGCACCGAGGTCCTCTGCCAGTGGGTCACCGCGCAGGTGGACTCCTACATCGACATCCGCGATTGGAAGCTACGCCAGCACAAGCCGTCGAAGATCAAGATCCCGAAGGGCTCGCGCACCGTCTGGTCGATCGACATGTCGGAGGACCGCCGCACGACGTGGGTCGCGGCCGCCGTCTACACGACGAAGGGCAAGGTGTTCACCACGGTGCGCACCGCTCGTCCCGGGTGGAAATGGGCGGTCGCCTACGTGAAGGAACTCGCGGAGGCCTCGGGTCAGCGCGAGGTCGCGATCAGCTCGAAGGGTTGCGGCGCGATGGAACTCATCCCCGACCTCGAGGCCGAAGGGCTCCACGTCCACGCGCTCGACGGCAACGACTTCGCGCTCGCCACCGGGCACTTCAACGACCTGGTGTACGACAAGGACCTCGTACTCGTCGCGCAGCCCGACGTCGACCTCGGCATCGAGGGCGGTGTCACCCGCAAGTACCAGGACAACAAGGCCTGGGATCGCGGCAAGTCGCTGCCGGTCGACATCGCCGGCGTGATCGCCGAGACGCAGGCGGCGTACGCGCTGACGCGTCTTTCCGCGCCGAAGCCGACGGCATCCCCGTCCCCGCCTCCGCCCGCGGAGGTTCTGACCAACACCACCGCATTCGCCGTCGACGACTTCAACCCGGCGGACGCGAGCTTCTAGAGGAGGCATCTTGGCTGAGGAGACCGGCTACCAGGTCGACATCCTTCCCGGTTGGGGGAGGATCGCAGAGGAAGCGCACGAGAAGAATCCGGACCTCGTCTGGCCGCAGTCGATCGAGGTGTTCGATCAGATGCGCCGCGAGGACTCGCAGGTGAGTTCCGTGCACCGCGCGGTCACGCTCCCGATCCGGCGCACGGAGTGGATGATCGATCCCGCCGGCGCGCGGGACGAGGTCGTCGAGCACGTCGCAGCGAACCTCGGCCTGCCAATCAAGGGGCGGGAGTGGGTCGCTCCGCCGCGCGAGCGGGACCGATTCTCGTGGGACGAGCATCTGCGGCTGGCACTGCTCGAGCTCGTCTACGGCCACTCGATCTTCGAGCAGGTCTACCGGATCGACGCGTTCGGGCGGGCGCACATCGCAAAGCTCGCGTGGCGGCCACCACGTTCAATCAAGGACTTCGAGGTCGCAACCGACGGCGGGCTGGTCGCGATCGAACAGCATCCCCTGAACGGGGTGCGGAAGATCCGGATCCCCGTCGACCGGCTCGTCGTCTACGTGCACGAACGCGAGGGCGGCAACTGGATCGGGCACTCGCTGCTCCGTTCGGCCTACAAGAACTGGAAGCTGAAGGATCGCATGCTCCGCGCTCAGGCGCTGACGATCGAGCGGAACGGGCTCGGCATCCCCGTCTACTACGGCGCGGAGATGCCGGAGGGTGTACCGCCCGAGCAGCACGACGAGTGGGCGAAGTCGGAACGCGAGTCGGGTCTGAAGATCGTGAAGGGGCTGCGCGCAGGCGAGACGGCCGGCGTCTCTGCTCCCGCGAAGGCGAAGCTCGAGCTGATGGGAGTCACCGGCAAACTGCCGGACACCGACGGGCCGATCCGTTACCACGACGAGCAGATCGCGCGCGGTCTGCTCGCGCACTTCCTGAACCTCGGCACCGAGACCGGTAGCTGGGCGCTCGGCAGCACGTTCGCGAACTTCTTCACCGACTCGCTGAACGCCCTCGCGCAGCAGGTCGAGGACGTCGCTCAGCAGCACATCGTTGAGGACCTGGTCGATCTCAATTGGGGCGAGCACGAGCCGGCCCCGCGCATCGTCGCGGCCGCGATCGGGTCGGAGCATCCCGCCACGGCGGAAGCCGTGAAGGCGCTGATCGAATGCGGCGCGATCACACCGGACCCGAAGCTCGAAGCGCACATGCGCGCGCAGTACGGGCTCCCCGTGCTCGACGCTCAGGCCGCCGCACTCGGCATCGACGTGAAGACGCTTACGACCGTGCGCGAACTCGCCGAGACGCTGCAGAAGCTCTACCTCGCAGTCGACCCGGTGATCACCCAGAAGGAGGCCCGGGACATGATCCGGTCCACCGGATACCAGCTCGACCCTGACCCTGAGGAGGGACCAGATGAACCCATTCCGCCGGAGCCCGGAGACGAACCGGATTCCGATCCTGGCGCAGGCCCCGACGCCCGTGCAGAAAGAGGACGGGGCCGTCACACTTCGGCTCTACGAACCGATCGATTCCTGGGGGGAGTACTGGGGCGTTTCCGCGAAGGAGTTCGCCGAGGCGCTCGACCAGATCCCCGATAGCACGAGTGAGATCCGGCTGCTGATCAACTCGCCCGGAGGCGAAGTGTGGGAGGGGCTCGCGATCTTGAACGCGCTGCGCGCCCACTCCGCCCGCGTGGTCGCCGTCGTCGAGGGCATCGCGGCTTCGGCCGCGAGCTTCATCGCGGCTGGCGTCGACGAGCTCGTGATGATGAAGAACTCGGAGCTCTTCATCCACAACGCGTGGGGCATCGCGATCGGCAACGCCGAGACGATGACCAAGACCGCCGAGGACCTGGCGCACATCGACGGCAACCTCGCCGCGATCTACGCCGAGAAGGCGGGCACGCCGGCCGAGCAGTGGCTCGCGCTCATGGGCGACGACACCTACTTCTCCGCCGAGGAAGCGGTCGAGGCGGGACTCGCCGACCGGATCGAAGGAGTGGGTGACGCTGCGGCGGCGCGCGCTCGCTTCGATCTCTCCCATCTCTCGGCGCGCGCTTCGCGCGTCGAGCCGACGGTCCCGGCATCCGAGCCGGGCGCCACCAACCGAAAGGAGAACGTCGTGGCACGCGACGATTCGAACGCGGACACCCGCGACCGGCTCGGAACCACCGAGACCGAAACCGAGCAGCCGGCGGCCGAAGCCACCGCGCAGCCCACCACCGAGGCCCCGGCCGCCCCTGCGGCGGCCGCGCAGTCGACCACGGTCACGCTCGATCGCGGTCAGTTCGAGGAGCTGCAGGCTAATGCGCGGTCGGGTGCGGAAGCGCTCGCCGAGCTCAACAAGCAGCGCCGCGACGGCATGATCGAGGATGCGCTGCGGGATGGCCGCATCTCGTCGTCGACGCGCGACACGTGGCGCGCCCAGCTCGATGACAACGAGGCCGCCACCGCGAAGCTTCTCGAGGGGCTGCAGAAGAACAAGATCCCGGTTGTCGAGACCGGGCACACCGTGGAGACCAGCGCCGAGGACGCGGCCTACAACCGCGTCTACGGCCCGACCGAGAAGGGGGCATGACCCGTGTCCAAGAGCTACCTCCCGCTGTTCCGTCCCGGTGACACCGTCACCTTCAATGTCACCGCGGCGGTGACGGCCGGCCAGGTCGTGCAGGTGGGCGCCACCGACATGTCCGTCGCGCCGGCCGCGGCCGCGTCGGCGAGCGTGGTCGGCGTCGCCGGCCATGACGCCGCGATCGGCGACAAGCTGACCGTCGAGGTCGGCAAGCCCATCCACGAGCTCAAGGCCGTGGGTGCGATCACACGCGGCCAGAAGCTCGAGGCCGCCGCTGCCGGCGGCGTGCGCACCCTCGCCGAGGGTGCGGCGATCTTCCTCGCCCTCACGTCCGCCGCGGACGGCGCCGCCGTCCGCGCCATCCAGCTCTGAGAAAGGGAGCGACATGCAGACCTACCCCTTCACCCCGAGCCAGCTCTCCAACGCTTCGGCGGAGGAACTGCTGGCGTTCATCAAGTCGCCGGCGATGGTGGCGCGCCGTCTCGGCGAGATTCTCGAAGCGCAGCAGTTCCTGGGCCTGTTCCTCCTGCAGGGGCGCTACAAGGTCCAGGGCGGCGCGATCGCTGTCCCCGCGAACGAGAAGATCCGCACCGACCGCGCCGTCTCCACGGTCGCGCCCGGCGCCGAGTACCAGCTCACGACGCTCAGCGCCGAGGAGTACGAGCTCTACGTCGCGATGAAGGAAGGCATCGCGACGGAGGTCACCGACGAGGAGATCGGCCGCAGCCTCCGCCAGCCCATCGACGACGCCATGCTGTTCCTGCAGACCGAGCTGGTGTTCTCCGCGAACGAGGCTGCGCTCGGCGTCATCAACTCCTCGGTCACCCAGACCGTCGCCGCCGGCGCCGCCTGGACGAACGGCAAGCAGATCCTCAAGGATGCGCTTCGCGTGCAGGCGGCGACCCGACGCCTCAAGCTCGGCTACTCGCTCGACACCGTCGTGCTCAACAGCGAGCAGTACGCGGAGGTCATCCCCGAGCTGCTCGACGTCCTCCCCAAGGACGACGACACCGCGAAGACCGGCGCATTCCCGACGATCTCGGGACTCACGTGGGTCTCCTCGGACGACGACGAGTTCACCGACCCACTGTTCCTCGATCGGCGCCGACTCGGCGGCATCGCCCGCGAAGACATCCCCTCGCCCGAGTACCGGCCCGTCGGCAACGACACCGGCGTCGAGGTCGCCCCGATCCGCGAGCCGAAGGCGGACAAGACCCGCCTCCAGGCCCGCAACCCGCACGTGCCCGTCGTCACGAACCCGCGCGCCGGCTTCGTGCTCACCGGAACGGGGGCCTGACGATGAGCGAGCAGCCTATCTACATCGCGAAGACCGCCGTGGTGAAGGTTCCCGTCGGCCCCGCCACCGGGCACCGCATCGCGACGATCGTGCGCCGCGGCGACGTCATCCCGCAGGGCGTCGCCCAGGATCACCTCGACAGCCTCGAGACCCGCGGTCTCATCGAGAAGGTCGAGATCCCCGACACCGCCGAAGACTCCGCCGGCACCACGGCGAAGACCGACGGCGCTGAGGAGATCCCCGAGGGCGACCCCGCGGAGTCCTGGACCGGGAAGCAGCTGAAGGCCTACGCGGTCAAGCACGAGATCAACCTCGGCAAGGCGAAGTCCAAGCCCGACATGATCGCTGCGATCGCTGCCGCCAAGCAGGCCCCGCCCGCTGGCAGCACCGAAGGCGACACCGGCGCCAACCCGGCCGGCACCGACCCGGCCGGCAGCCCGGAGTGACCGAGAGGGGGCGGTGATGATCACACCCATGGATCTGGGCGGGGACGAGAACATCGCGCGTCGAGTACTCATCCGCGCGCGCAGCATCGCCCCCTGCCTCGACAGCATCGAGAACGGCTCGGAGCGGTGGAAGGACGCGGTCGCACTCCTCAAGGGCGTGATTGCCGAGCTCCCCGCTCCGGGCAGCCGCCGCACCCGCTCCATGGGCCGCAACGGCACCACGATGTCCTTCGAGATCGCCTCCGCATTCACGAACGACGACGTCGCCTCGCTGCGCGCACTCTGCACCCAGCCAGACGGCAAGCTCCCCGGCCTCCCGGTCGGGAGCTTCCCGCAACCGGGGATCGTCGACCGCATGTGGCCGGAAGGGCCCTACACATGAGCTGGGGCGCATTCTTCTACCCGCACACAGTCCACGTCCGCGACCTCAGCCTCGGCACCGGAGTCGGCGTCTCCTACGGCACAGAGCGCGCGCTCGCCGCCGAGGTGAAGGACGAGCAGCGGATGGTGCGCGATCGCGACGGCCGCGAGGTCGTCTCGAACACGCAGGTCTCGGTCGACCTCGGCGCGAATGTCGCGCCGGGGTCACTGGTGACCGTGTGGAAGGGCACGAGCGCGGAGCGTGAGGCGCAGGTGCTCGCCGTGGGCCGCAACGACAACGAGGGCAGCCCCCTGGATTCGTTCCTGCTGCTGCACCTCGAGTGAGGAGTACTCGTGAAGTTCTACACACCCGTGCTGAACGAAGTCGAAGCCGCGGCGCGGGACGGGCTGCGCGAAGGCCTGGGTGCGATGCTCGAGCGGTCGAACGAGCTCGCGCCGAAAGACGACCTCGACCTGGTGAAGTCGGGCGCGGTGCGCATCGACGACCTCACCGGACAGGTCTCGTACTCGGCGCTGCACGCCGCCTGGCAGCACGAGAACCTCGAATGGGAGCACGAGGACGGCGGGCAGGCGAAGTTCCTCGAGGCGGCCGCCGAGCAGGTCGACGTCGCGGCCTTCGTCGCGGCACGCACCCGGGAGCGGCTCGGTGGATGATGCGACTCTCACGCGACGTATCTGCCGGATCCTCGCCCGCCTTCCCGGGTGGGACGGTCCCGAGCTCGCGAAGCATGCCGGCGCAGACGTCGCGATCTTCTACGGCGCGATCGGCGAGAAGCCAGATCGCGCCGTAGGGGTGCGCGTCTATGCCGACGTGGTGCGCGGGGATGACGCCCGCGAAGCGCGGCGCATTCAACTGCGTCTTCGTGGTGCGCGCGACGCCCCGGACGACGCCGACCAGATGGCGAGCGTCGCGCACGCCGTCCTCGACGGGATCGCCCGAACCGACGGGCTGAATGCCGCCCGCCGGGAATCCTTCACGCAGCTCGGCGCCGACCAGAACCGGCGCGAGCAGCGATCCGACAACTACTTGATCATCATCGACAACCTGGAGGCACTCACATGAACGCTCGCGTTCCCCTTCCCGCCGGGCACTCGCTCGGCAAGTCCTTCGAGCACGGGCTCGACATCAACCTCGGGCTTCCGGGCTCCCCTGAGTGGCAGAGCGTCCGGCGCATGAGCGCATGGGCGCCCACCTACCCGGAGACCACGGAAGCCGTCACGTCCTATGACGATCTCGGCGCATCTAACGAGGATGTGACCGGCCGCAGCTTCGCGACCGCGTTCACGGTTCAGGCGAACCGATCCCTGACCACGGGCCTCTACCTCCCCGAGGTGGAGGTGCTCCTCGCCGCGTCCCGCGCGAAGGGCGAGGCCGCCGTCGTCGACGTGCGCTGGTACCACAAGCCGGAGTTCGGTACCCCGAACCCGACGGATGCCGGCCGTGCCAACTGCCGCGTTTCCGTGTCGCGCCAGAACACCGGCGACGCGCAGAACGAGATCCTCGCCGTCACGCTCACCGGCAAGGGCGAGTTCGAGAAGATCCCGAACCCGTTCACCGGATGGGGAGCCACCGTACCGGTCCTCGCCGGCCTCACCCCGGCCGGCGCTGGCACCGGGGATCTGGTCGTTCTCAACGGCGCCGGACTCCTCGGCGCCACCTCGATCACCGTCGACGGCGACCCTGCCGAGGACATGGTCGTGATCAGCGCCTCCTCGGTCGCGTTCATCCTCCCGGTGGGCGATGCGGGCGACGTCCCGATCATCGTCACGACCGCTGCGGGATCGTCCGCACCGCTCACCTACACCCGAGGAGCGTGAGCGTGAGCGCCGTCGACTTCGAATCGTGGGCGGTGCCAGCGCTGGACCTGACGCTCGGGGCCGCACCTACAAGGTGCAGCCCCCGAGCGTCGAGGCGGCGGCGCAGGTGCTCGCCGCCGCGGTGCGCGGTGAGGTGAACCTCGGCATCCATGAAGGGCCCATCCCCGAGGAAGTCGAGAGCATCCTGCGCACCATCAAGCCCGGTACCCACCCTGCCCTCGGCAGCGTGTACGACGAGCTCATCGCTGACGGCGTCCACGAGGTGACCGTCGACCGCATGGCTTACTACGCCGTCTTCTACTGGGCGCGCGGCAAGCCGTACGCGGACAAGATCGCGACGGTCCTGTGGACGCCCCGGGAGCTTGCGGAGGCGGAGGAAGGCGGCGAGTCAGCCCCAAAAGGCTCGTGACCGCTGAGGACTGGGCGCCGTACGGCATCGGAGAGCCCGATGCCGACGGCTGGTTCCCGGACTACCGGCCGGTGCCGGAGGAGCTCCGTCCCGCAGAGTCCGCAGCGGTCACCCCCACGGGCAAGGACACCGTCGACACGTCCCTCGTCGCCTTGGTCTCGCACTGGCGACTCGTGGTCGCAGACCTCGCCCTCCACTACCACGTCGACCTCTACGACCCGGCCGTGCTCGCGCGGCCCTGGCCTGGGGTGCGAACGATGATCTTCTCCCTGCTCGACTCCGACACGCGGCTCCGCGCCGCTCTCACCAGGAGGTGACCCCGTGACGCTGCGCGCGGCCGAACTCGAAGTCCTCTACACCGTGAACACCGACCAGGTGCAGAAGGCCGAGAAGGACGTGCGCGCGTCCGGGGAACGGCTCGAGAAGAAGCCCATCTCCACGAAGATCGAGTCGGACGAAGCCAGCGCGATCGCCGGCATGGACCGTGTCGAAGGCGAAGCCAAGCGCCTCGTCTCCGCCGACACCGTCGTGAAGCTCGACGCCGAGATCGACCGAGCCGAGAAGGGCATCGACCGCACCAAGGCGCGGCTCGAGGACCTGCAGGTGAAGGCCGACGCCGGCCTAGACGTGAAGGCCGACACGGCGCGTGCCGAAGCGCAGCTGCAGAAGATGGAGCGCAGCCTCGCCGGTCTGAAGGACGCTCGCACGAGAATCGAGCTCGACGCCGATGCGAGTGCCGCGCTCGCCGCTCTCGGGCAGGTGGAGTCGGGCACGAAGCGTCTCGTCTCCGCGGACGTGGTCGCGAAGGTCGACGCTGACATCACGTCCGCGACTCGGAACGTGACCCGTATCCAGGCAGAGCTCGAGGTGCTGAACGCGCAGGAGCCGTCGCCTCGCGTGCTGGTCGACATCTCGCGCGCGGAGTCCCGCCTCGACACTGCACAGAAGAAGCTCGCAAGCCTCGAGGGTGCGCGGGCGACGATGGAGATCGACGCTGACACCTCGTCCGCAGAAGCCTCGTTCAACGAAGCAGAGGCCGCGGCGGGAGCGTCCGGCGCCGAATCCGGCGCCGCTTTCAGCTCGAGCGTCATCACCGCGCTCGCCTCGATCCCGATCGCGGGCGCGATCATCGGCGTCGGCGCCGCGGCGGGCAAGCTGCTCGTCGACGAGTTCCAGGACGCCCTCAAGATCGAGGTGCGCCAGGATCGGTTGCAGGCGCTCACCGGCATCGATGAGAGCGACGCGCAGCGGCTCGGTCGCGCCGCCGGCGAAGCCTATGCCGGCACCTTCGGCGAGTCCATCGAGGCGAACATGGACACCGCACGACTCGCCCTACAGTTCGACCTCATCGACGCGGATTCCAGCACCCGGAGCTCTCAGCGCGTCATCGAGGGGCTGTCCGGGATCTCCGACGTGCTCGACGAGGACGTGCGCCCAATTGCGGCCGCCGTCACCACGATGCTCAGCACGGGACTCGTGAAGTCCGCAGACGAGGCATTCGACCTGATCGCCGTCGGCGCCCGCGAGGGCGTCAACCGCAACGAGGATCTGATCGACACACTCACCGAGTACCCGACGCTTTTCTCGAAACTCGGACTCTCCGGTGAGGAGGCACTGGGACTCGTGAGCCAGGGCATGCGCGCCGGCGCGCGCAACTCCGATCTCGCGGCAGACGCCTTGAAGGAGTTCCAGATCCGCGCGACCGATGCGTCCGAGGCCAGCGCCGAGGGCTTCGCAGCGATCGGACTGAACGCCGAGGAGATGACGGCCAAGATCGCCGCCGGCGGCGACGGCGCGCGCGAAGGGCTCGCGCAGGTCCTCGACGGACTCCGCGAGATGGAAGACCCGGTCGCCAGGAACGCGGCAGCAGTGAAGCTCTTCGGTACCCAGGCCGAGGACCTCGGAGACTCGCTCTTCGCGATGGACCTCTCGACTGCCGTCGACCAGCTCGGTAGCGTGACCGGCGCCGCGCAGAAGATGTTCGACACCCTGAAGGACAACGACGCGACCAAGATGGAGCAGGCACAGCGCAACATCGAAGTCGCCGCGGACGGCATCAAGGGAGCGCTCGCGTCGGCCTTCGCGGATCCCCTCGGTGAGGCCGCAGATTGGGTGTCGCAGAACCGTGGCCCCGTGCTCGATTTCTTCCGAGATCTCGTCAACGGCGCGATCGACTTCGGCGTGCAGATGGTGGAGGGGACGGCCGATACGACGCTCGCGTTCGGCGAGTTCGTGTCCGGGCCGCTCGCCTCCGCAGTGGAGGGCCTACGCGGACTGATCAAGCTGATCAACCCGCTGCAGGATATGTCCGAGATCGACGGCCTCATCGAGGACATGCGCGGTTTCGACGAGCAGACCGAGATCGCCGCGGAGAGCATCCGGTCCCTCACCGGGGGACTCGAGACCGCGCGCGACAAGGCGAACGAACTCCTCGACCCCGCAGTCGCCATGGGGTACCTCAACGACGCGAGCCTCTCGCTCGCGTCCTCGATCGACGAGATCGGGTACTCCGCGGATGGTGCGCGGATCGCGCTCGATGACATCGACCTGTCGCACCTTGCGGCATCGGAGTCCGGCGCGCTGCTCGAGTCGCAGATCCGTGCGGCGACGTCGGCGCTGAACGACGAGCTCGCCGCCGCGATCCAGGCAGGGGAGGGGCAGGACGATCTGGCCGCGCGCTACAACGCCGGCACGGACGCGCTCGTGGCGCAGCTCACGCAGATGGGACTCACTGAGGACCAGGCGTGGGAGCTCATCAACTCCTACAACCAGATCCCGGGGGAGAAGCGCACCACCCTCTCCGACAACGCCGTAGAGCGGAAGGTTGAGATCGACGGCCTGCGGGTCAAGATCAAGACTTTGCCCGACGGTCATGTCGAGATCCACGCCGACACGACCCCGGCATCCAACGCGCTGAACATCTGGATGCGGGAAGCGCCGAAGGTGCTGACTGTCGAAGCGCAGATGAAGTGGGTGGGCCAAAACTCGAACCCGATGCTGAGGAACCATGACGGCGGCGTGCTGGAGTTCATGGCCGACGGTGGACTGCGCGGCCTCAGCCCCATGCAGCCGATCGCGCAGATGGTCCCAGCGAACACCTGGCGCGTTGTCGGCGATCGCGGGGACGTCCCCGAAGCGTACGTGCCGCTCGACGGGTCCACCCGTTCGTGGGCGATCCTCCTCGAGGCGCTCAGCCGCATGCCCGGATCCATGCGACCCATGGCCGACGGCGGAATCCTCGGCGCACCAGCCACCCCGTCCCGACCGAGCACGCCGGTGAACATCTCGATCCAGGTCACCACCAACGACCCGCACCCCGACCTGTTCGCTCGTCGGCTCGGACAAAGCCTCGAGGAGGTACTCAATGCCTGACGAAGGGTCGTGGCTATCCCTCTGTGGAGTCACGATGTCAGGAACGCTCGTCCCCGACCAGGGCCTCAAGTTCCTCGACATCCAGGGCTGGTGGGGCCTCACCCCTTCCCGCGGCCGACCCGACCCACTGCCCGGCGAGTCCGGCACGTACCGGCGCAGCACGATCCGCCGCGACGCCCGAGCCATCACGATCCCCGGCGAGATCCGCACCGCCGACAACCGTGAACTCCACGCGGTCATCGACCGGCTCACCACCGCGCTCGCCGCGGGGGCGGGCCGGTTGGTGTTCTTCACGCCGGCCGCGGGTCAGTGGGAGCGGTGGGTGGAGATCGATCGTCTCGACATCGATCCAGACCATGGTCGCTCTGTGACGAAGTTCACGATCGACGTGATCGCACCTGATCCCCGTCGGTATGGGCCGGTGCAGACGGTGGGGCCCGTGGGCCTCCCGGAGGTGTCCGGCGGCATGCGGCTCCCTCGAAGATTCCCGTGGAACTTCGGCCAGGTCGCCGCGGGCGGCCGGCTGCTCGTCCCGAATGCAGGGAGCATCCCGCTGATGCCGCGCCTGCTGATCTCGGGCGCCTTCGAAGCGGTCGCTGTGCGAGACGTGACAGCGGGGCGTCGGCTCCGGCTCGAGTGGCCGGTGCACGAGGGGGAAACCCTCGTGCTGGATCTCCGCCGACGTCGCGCCGAGATCGGCTCGTCAGAGGTGACCCGCTGGATGACATCTCGGCAGTGGGGCGCGGTCGAGCCGGGCGCGACGCACGAGTTTCGTTTCGAGGTCGAGGGGCGCATCGGCTCCCCGCAGATGACCGCCCAGTTTCAGATTGGAGCACCCTAGTGGCAATTCCCGGTTTCCCCTCGTCGGACTACGACTGGAGCGGCCCCGAGGTCGCGGCGGCGCTCGCCGGCCTGATCGTGCGCGACATGGTCGGCGCGCCACGCCCCGGCATCCTGCCCTCGCGCCCGGACCTGGTGCGCGGTCGCAGCGACTGGTCCTACGACGTATCGCCGTTCGTCGCTGTGCGCGTCGACGAGCGCGAGATCCTCATCGGCCCGTCCGTGGATCTCGAGTCCGTGCCGACGTCGCCGGCACCATCGGCGAACGCTCGCATCGACGTCGTCTACTCCCGTCCCGCCGAGATCGGTGCGGGGGAGACGTCCGAGGCGGTGTTCGTGGCGCAGGGTGCTGCATCTGCCGTGCCGTCGAAGCCCGCCCTGCCGGCCGGCGCCGTCGAGCTCGCGACGTTCCGGGTGTCGGCCGGCAACACGAACACCTCGGCCGCGGTCGCGACGCAGACGTTTCCAACGACGGTGTGCGCCGGCGGTGTGCTCCCCTTCAGGTCGACCGCGGAGATGACCAGCTTCCTCGCAGTGCCCGACCAGCTCGCCATCGTCGCGGGCGTCCTCTATCGCCGTCAGGGCTCCGCCTGGGTGGAGGCCGTGCAGAAGCCGCGCGAACACAGGACGAACGTGCCACTCGCCGCGCTCGCCGCAGGGGCGACTCGCACCGTGCCCGTCACGTTCCCCTCGGGTCGCTTCACGTCGACTCCGTCTATGCCGGTGATCACGCTGCGTGCGTCTGGCGGATCCGCGCGCGGGGTCTCGGCATCGATCAGTGGCATGGATGCGGCCGGCTGCAACGTGAACCTCGTCAACGACTCGGAATCATCTCGCGATGTCGGGGCGTGGGTGCAGTTCCTGGAATGAGAGGAGGCGACGATGCGCGTCCTGCTGCATGAGACGGTGACCGGCGACGCAGTGTCCTCCGACCTCGACGTCACCGAGGCGACGTGGTCGACGGGCGTGTGCCGGGCCGATGAGGTGAGAGCCGTCGTCCCGGGGTATACCGGGAAGTCGATATGGCAGTACATGGTGCCGCGGAAGTTCACGATCAGCATCTCCGACGATGATCGTCGCGTGCGCGCCGCCGGGATGCTCTCGATCCCCGTCGCTGATAGTCGCGACGATGGTATGCACCGCGTCACGCTTCCGGGAGCCGGCATCGAGTCGATCTTCGAACGGCGGTATGTGCTGCCTCCCGCGTACTGGCCGTTGGTCGACGCCGAGGGCAACCCCATCGCCGCCCGTGATACCCGGATCACGGGCGTCGAGTACGGGACGATGATGAAGCGTCTCTACCAGCAGGCGATGTCTCACCCTGGTGCTGCCCTCCCCGTCTCCTGGGAGCCGGACCGGTCCGGCTCCCGTCAGGGTGAATGGTCGGCCATCGATGGGAAACCGGTGCAGGAGGCGGTCGCCGATATTGCTGACCTCGAGGGCGGGGTCGAGTGGGATTGGGTGCCGCAGCTCGATGAGAACGACCGTCTCACCTGGTCGCTCATCACCGCGCGGGACTCCGTGCAGGAAATCACGTCGGCCTTCTGGCACACGTGGCAGGTCGGGGGCGAGGAGCCGGACCTGCGTGAGCTCCAGGTGAAGGTCAGTCCCGAGTTCATGGTGCAGACCGCGTTCATGGCCGGCGGTCGCCGCGGGGACCAGGTGATGCTGGCGCGGGCGACTGGCAGCGACCTGATCGACGCGGGCCTGCCGCTCTCGGAGGACTGGGACTCGTCGCACTCATCGGTGTCGGTGCAGGCGACGTTGGATTCCTGGGCTCGGCGCCGGCTCGACGAGGGTGCCGCGCCGGTGCAGTACTGGCGAGCAGAGGTGCGTGCAGATCGTGCGGCAGGGCTCCGGCACGGGGACTGGTGCACGATCGAGGTGCTCGATCACTGGCTGATTCCGGATGGCTCTTATGAGCGGCGCATCCTCGAGGTTTCGGGTACGTCCGACAGCGAATGGCTGGGGGTCGTTGTGGCGGGGATGAGCACATGGTGAGTGGGCGCATGTACACCCCGGACGATAAGCGGATCCCGGCAGAGCTGAAGCGGATGCAGCGCTCGATCGCGGATTCTCAACGCGCTACGGGTACGGAGCGAGAGCGTTCTCTGCTTCGCCTGCAGGAGCAAGTCGAGGAGCTTGTTGCTCGCTCGGTCACAACGCTCGAGCCCGCGGACCTGGACATCTCGGCCGATACGCCGAGCATGTTCCCGACCGCGACGCGGGCATTCACGTTCCCGGCGCCGCAGCTCAGCGGCCGCGTTGCAACGCTCACGCTCGCTGCGGACGTGCTCCGCACGACCTCATCAGGGAACATCACGCTCTGGATCGAGCTGCTCCAGGCGAACGTCGTCACGTGGCGACGTACCGGCGCCATGTTCATCGGCGACGCGAATTCGGCCCCGCCCGGCTGGGCGTCGACGCAATACCTGAACGACACGATCCAGATCGCGGTTCCGAGCGAGGCCGAGGCATCCATGCAGCTTCGCCTCTACGCGCATACCTTCGTCGCCGGAACGGTGACGGCCCGTATGCAGAACATCCGCGCGACGCTCGAGTACGGCGCGCGCATCTAGACGAAGGAGGTCACCGTATGGTGATCATCACGGGCCGCGTCGCAGATAGCGCCGGCCAGTACGCAGCGGGCCGGATCGAGTTCTCGCAGGCACAGCGCATCGACACGGGCGAGCTGCTCGTGACTGGTGCCGTCGCTGTGGCGCAGGTGACGGATGGCGAGCTGCGCGCGCTCGACGGCGCCCCGTTCGTGCTGCCGGCGAATCCTGAGGGCACGGCGGTGCGCGTACGCGAGCTGCTCGGCGGCCGATCGTTCGAGTGGTGGACGGCGGTGCCCGACGTCGATGCGGTCGAGTACCGCGAGCTCCCGGCGGTCGAGACGGCGGGTGTGCCCGCGTCGCCGTGGGGGCCGCCGCCGTGGCTCGTCGAGGCGAAGCAGATGCGGGACGAGACCGTGCAGGCTATCGCCGACGGGCGGGACATCGCGGACGCGCTGGGCGGGCTCGCGGGGATCAACGCCGCCGTCGCTGCCGCTGAGGCGGCGGCCGTCGGTGCAGCCGGCGAGCGCGCCGAGGCCGCGTCGCAGGCGGACCGGGCGGAGGCCGCGGCCGACTCCATCGACATGTCCGCGATCAACACGAGGCTCGACGGCGTCGACGCCGAGATCGCGGGCCGGACGACGCAGGCCCAGGTCGAGACGCTCGTGCGCGAGGTCGCAGTGTCGGTGAAGCGGTACGGGGCGGTCGGCAACGGGGTCGCGAATGACGGGCCCGCGATCCAGGCCGCGCTCAACGCGAACCGGAACGTCTTCATCCCGCCGGGCACGTACATCATCGGGCAGGAGCTGAAGGTTCCCTCGAACACCCGACTGGTGGGGGCGGGCATCGATCAGACGATCCTGCGCGCGTCGTCGTCGCTGCACCAATCGCAGAACATGATCACGAACGCGAAGAACTCGCGCACCGCGCGCACCGACTACGACCGGAACATCTACATCGCTGATATGACGGTCGATAGCGCATCGACGGCCCGGCCGACGGGCGGCACTGCGTGGGAGTCGGGCGCGTGCGGGGTGAACTTCGCGACCGTGGAGCACTCGCAGATCGAGCGGGTGAAGAGCATCAACGCGCCCTTGTACTGCTTCACCGTGGATGCGTCGATCTACCGGACCACGGAGGACGCGTGGGAGTACATGCCGGGCCCGTCCCGCTACATCACGATCCGCGATTGTATCGGGATCGACTCGCGCGTCGACGATGCCTTCACGACGCACTACTCGCACGACATCCTGATCGAGGGCTGCGTCGCGATCCGTACCATTGCGCCGAGCACGACGGGTGGTATCAATAACGGCTTCGAGGTCGACGAGGGCAGCTACAGGGTGACGCTCCGCAACTGCTACGCGACGGGCTGGGAGACCGGCTTCCAGATCAAAGGGCACGAGGACACGCGGCCGGCCCGCGACGTGTGGCTCTACAACTGCATCGCCGAGGGGTGCGGCGTGGGGTATGCGCTCTCGGGCACCGCGTCGACGAAGTATCCGGCACAGCTCGCCCGGGAAGCTTGCAACGTCCTCCTCGACGGGTGCATGAACATCGGGAATGTGACGGTCGGGACGCAGGGCGAGATGCTCGCCGCGATCAAGATCTACTCCTACTCGAACGTCACGGTCCGCGACTTCCGCAGCGTCGACTCGACGCATGGCGGGATCACGATGGTGATGGCCGAGCAGGTCACCCTCGACGGCATCGTCGGGGAGAACGTGTGGAACCTGCCCGCGGGCAACCCGGGATCTGGGTGGATCCGCCTCACGAGCGACGTCGTCGGCGGCATCAAGATCCGCAACGTCGAAGTCATCGGGCCAGTGACCGGACCCCTGATCCGCAACAACGCGACCGGCGGGGCGGTGTCGCTCGAGGTTGACGGCGTGATCGGCACGGCGCCCGCGTCGTCGGCGTTCCCGCTCGCCTCGGATGCGTTCCTCTCCACGGTACGCACCTACCGGCGCATGTCGGGGACGGGATTCTCGAAGCTCCTCGAGATCCGTGGCGGGTCGGGCGCGACGTCGGTCCTCGAGGAATGGGGGAGCACCTCTCGCGGGGCGGGCACCCCTGAGGGGAACGTAGTCGCGCCGCCCGGCTACCTCTACCTCAACTCCGCCGGCGGCGCCGCGGCGATGTTCATCAAGCGAACGGGGACGGCCGCGACCGGCTGGGCGCAGATATAGCCGGCCGCGCCCGCCCCGACCTAGCGAAGGAGGACTCGATGGTTTACCTGCAGATGCCGGTCGACGGCACGCTCACCGACCCTTTTGGGCCGCGCGGCTCCGTGCCTGGGCTCGGTGATCTCGGCCTGCACACGGGCCGGGACATTGCGGCCCCGGAGGGCACACTCATCCACCCGGCCGCGCCCGGCGTCGTCACGAACGTCTGGTGGGACGCGTTCGTGGGCGGCGCCGGCGCCGGCGGGAACATGGTGGAGCTCGACCACGGAGGCGGGATCCGCACCCGCTATGCGCACATGGTCGACCCGTCGAACAAATCGGTAGGGGACTGGTGCACGCTCGACTCCGTGATCGGGCTGCTCGGCCAGTCCGGCGCCGCGAACGGACCGCACCTGCACCTCGAGCTGCTCGACAACGGGGTCTTCGTAGACCCCGACCCCTACCTGCATCCCCGCGCGGCCGCCGGTGATGCATCAACCGCGGTGCCCGTCGCGCCGCCCCGAGATCGGAGGAAGCCCGTGGCCTACATCACCCTCGACACGAACGGCAAGAAGGCACGACAGAAGATCACGCGCGACGCCCTGCTGCTGCATACCGACGACGCACGCTCGACCGCGCTCACCACGGTGCCGGGCGACTACGCGCTCGCCGTCGAGATCGCGGTGAAGGGGGCGCCAGGGACGGTGGTGCGCCTCGTCGCCCGCCGGTACGTCTACGACGCTGCAGCGAAGCGATACTCCGAGTACACCTACCTGAACACGGACGATCTGGTGGTCGGCCCGTCTGGCACGGGGCGGCGCACGTTCCCTGTCTCGAACCGGGTATCGGGTGCCGGGCAGCGTATCGGGGTATCGGCGCAGGTAGTACGCGGCGATGATGTCGAGGTGACCCGGTACGCGGCGAAGGGGCACCAGTGGGAGCTCTGATCTGGACGGGTATCGGTGTGGCAGTGCTGCTGCTCATCGTCGTACTCGTCGTCGGCGCGAAGCTCGGAGGCCGCGGGTGACGTCGGATCCGCTGGTGATCACCAGCCTGATCGGCCTCGGGGGTGTGGCACTGACGGCCGTGGCTGCGTTCCTTGGGTCGTGGCTGCAGCGGCGGTCCATGCAGGAGCAGATGCGCGCGCAGGCGGAGGCCGCGCAGGAGCAGATGCGCGAACAGGCGCGGTCGGCGCAGAAGAGCGCCGAGCACCTCATGATCGACCAACTGCAGGAAGAGCTCAAGGGGTATCGTGCGGCGTCTGATGCGCGGGCGACCGCGCAGGACGAGCGCATGAATCGACTCGAGCAGTACTCGGACGGGTACCGCTCGCATGCCCACGAGCTGCGCTCGTGGATCTGGGATGGGAGACCGCCTCCGCCACCTCCGTGGCCGGAGGGGCTCCCGAAGTGAAGGAGGAAATATGGCAAGGATCGTGCCCGACGAGGTGCGGGTGGCGGCGAAGCGTGGTTTCGTCCGCTCGACGGCGCAGGCGTACGCGACGGCACTGGCTGGTGGTGTGTCGGCAACGACGGTGCTTGCGGTCGCGACCGGCGAAGTGCCGGTGCTCGCAACAGTCGTGACGTGGGCGGTTGCCTTGGTCTCGCCGCTCGCGGCTGGTGCCGCGTCGTATCTCGACATCTTGTCCAAGGGGATCCCAACGGACTACATCCCCTCGGCCCCTCAGGAACAGGCGGGCAGCCACGCGGCCTGACCTTAATTCGATCGGACCCCCTCTCGGCCTCACCGCCGGGAGGGGTCTTTTCGTCGTTCTATGCCGCGGTGAGCGCGCGCGAGATCTCGTCGGATCCGTGCTGCACCTGGGTGACGAGCTCAGCGTCGCCCGGGCGCTCGGGGTCGAGCCAGTCGTCGTGCATGTCGCGCGGCAGCACGAGCGGCATCCGCGAGTCGCCGCGGGAGGTGATGACGGTCGCGGCCTCGCCGACGCCGGCGCGGGTCACGAGCGAGTAGGAGATCGTCGTCTCGTCGCCGACGGTGCGCGGCGCCATGATCGCGGCCATGCCGAAGATCTCTCCGCCGGGGAGCGCCCACCGCTTCTTCCCCTCGAAATACCAGTTGGCGGGGAGGATGGCCCGATGCTGGAACGGGCGCCGCCACTTCGACATCAGTGCGTCGTCCCTCGAGTTGAACGCGGTGTACTTCGCAGGCTGCCCTCCGACGTGCAGCCACCACCAGGCCAGCTCGAGCCGGCGCTCGCCGTCGGCGTCCTGCCAGATGATGGGGTTGAGATTCGTCAAGCCGTTCTTGCGGGTCCGGCTCGTGTTCGCCTTCCCGCCCCACGCGGCCGCCCACTCAGCGAGCAGCTGCTGTGGCCCCTGCTCGCTCATCGGCGGGAGGTCGTCGGGCATGGGGATGCGGCGGCCGCTGCCGTCGAGACCATATGAAGCGCACATACCGGCAGGGTATGCCGCGCGGCCGCGGCGCGGAAGGGGGTTACTCGCCGTCGTATTCGTCGTAGTAGCGCCGGCGCGGGTTGGTCGTGGCCTTCATGAACAGCCGCACGAGTGAGCTCTTCTTCTCGAAGTAGGCATGCGCCTCGATCTCCCCGGCCGCGTACTGCTCCTCGAGCTCGCGCAGCGTCTCCGCTGCGGCGTTCGCATCGAAGCGTGAATGCGATCTGCCGAGACCGCCCGTCTCGCGGATCCCCATCAGTCGCGGATCACGCTGAGCATCTGCCACCCGGCGGGCACGAGCGCACGGAGTTCGGCCATCGTCTCGCCCGTGATCTCCTGCAGGCCGTCGCGGCGTGCGTAGGTTCCGGTCGCGGTGATCGCCGTCTCGCCTTTCGCCATCGATACCGGTGCCGAGATCAGCGCGAAGCCCGCTGGCCGCTGGTTCTCGAGCTGCTCGCGCACGTCCTCCAGACCTTCGCCCTTCACTTCGGTGGTGGTCGTTTCGATCTGGCGGATGGTGGCGCGGAGCATGGTGCCAGGATAGTCGGGTTGCGCTGTCAGCAGCCCCGCATATCATCGAACATACGTTCGAGGAGTGGTTCTAATGGTACGCAGGGATGGGCTGACCGCAACCCAGGCTTCCGACATCGACAGGATGCTGGATCGGTGGCGCACGACTCCGGTCCCACTCGGCCTGACGAAGCGGCAGCGAGAGCGGACAGGGCTCCCCCGCATGTGCGAGCCTGTCCCGGTCACGGTGTCGCTGCAGGTCACGTACACGTGGGTCGATGATGAGCTCGTAGATGGTGAGGTGATTGCACACACACCGCGGGCGGTTCTTGTCCGGATGCAGCTGCCGGGGTGGACGGAGCCTCAGCAGATCTGGGTGTGGGCGAACGCGGTGGAGCGCAAGGAACCGCGGCCTACTACTCCCAGGGGAGCCGCTCCGGGAGCGCAGGCAGGATCCTGACCACCCCGCAGGACTCATCGCTGCAGCGCACGGTGTCCCCGATCCTCTCGGCGGGGCCACCGCACGCTACGCAGATCCACGACGTCGGGGGCATACAGGTATTCTCGCGACTCGGCGACGATACTGTCACATGTTCATGATCGCTTCGATGTACTGAGCCTCTGCCTCGGCAAGGCGCGCGTGCGCGTCCAGCACATCATCCCTACTGCTCGAGCCGTGGATGTCGACTTGAAATCTCGCGTGTGCTGCGAGGTAGGCCGCGACGTGCGGCAGGTCGGCGCTCGGCGCGGCAGCGTCCCCACGGAGCAGGGCTGCGGTCTCCTTGTACATGCGCCGCCATGCGGCGTAGTGCTCTTCGTCGAGTCCGTTCTCGGGGTCGTTAAACTGGTCCATGATTCGTGCTCTTTCAGGTCGAATCCGCGCCCCCGGGGAGGGTCCAAGCTCCTGCGGGGGTATCTTCTGCCTTCGGCTATGCGGCGTTGTGGTGGCTGTTGACGTAGCGCTCGAGCTGCTCACGTGCGATCGCGGAGATCGTGCGCCCTTCACGGGACGCGATCTCTTCGGCCTGCTCGCGAAGCTCGGCGGGGATGCGGAACGCGACCTGCGGGGATCGCCCGCTCCCGAGGGAGGGCCGACCGCCGCGATTGGCCTCGGCGGCGCGCTCGGTGGTGAACGCATCGGCGCTGGCCTCGGTGACGCGTTCGCCGGTGCTGGCCTCGGTGACGTGCTCCGAGTCGAGGTCGACGTCGGGGCCGACCTCGGTTTCGTCAGTGACCTTGTAGCGGTCGAGGGGGTTGGTGCTCATTCCCAGTGTCCTTCCTTCCTGAAGTTGAGCGGCATCACGTGGATGATGATGACGAGGTCCGGATCTTCCTCGGCGATGAAGCCGACCAGTTCGAGTTCGCGTCCCCGCTCGTCGGTGCCGACCCAGAGGAGCTTGTCGTTCTCGATGGAGCGCGGGGTCCCCGCGTCCCGGAGTGCCGCGATGGCCGACGCGCGTCCGATGCGGTGCTTGCGGGAGGAGCGGGAGAACCTGATCTGCATGGTTCTAGTTTAGTCAGACACAACCGGTTGTGTCAAACAAAACCGAATATGGATTGTTCGACATCGGGCGAGACCCGTGGGGCACTCGTGGGGCGCGGGCGGGCTGTGATCCACTGCGATGCGCTGCCCCACGCCGCGACCCGCGATCCCGCCCTTCCCTTGTTCCGCAAGGCATCATGGCACTACGCCGTGGGGCACGGTATCGGACTGCCGTGCACTGTAATCCGCCGTAGTGCCTTCACACGGAAGAGGTCATCGGTTCGAGCCCGGTATCGCCCACATCGAGAAGCCCCCGGTTCTGCCGGGGGCTTCGGCGTTCCCGTACCGTGCGGCCCCGATCCGCCGCCCGTTCCCCGATCCGCCTCGCCCCCCTTTCCGCCTCCCCATCCTCCTCCCGGCACCCCGCCACCGACCCCCGGACGCCCCAACCGATGAATCCGGGTCGACGGTGCACGGTGCGCGCCCCTCTCACCCTGCCGCTCCGACCCGGATCCGGAGCGTGGGGGACCTGAAGGACCGGGGCCGGGAGGACCCGGGGGACCCGGGGGACCGGGAGGAGGGGGGACCGGGGCACCGGGGGACCGGGAGGAAGGGAGACCGGAAGGACCGGAGGCGCGGGAGGCGCGAGCCGGGACACTCCCGAGATCCGCGTCGGCTTTGGCGATGCGGGGCTCCTGCGCCAGAGTGGTGCGGGCGCCCGGTGCTCCGGGTGCACGCCGTGCGGATGTAGCGCAGTTGGTAGCGCATCACCTTGCCAAGGTGAGGGTCGCGAGTTCGAGTCTCGTCATCCGCTCCACGGGACGACCTGTCCGACGCGCCCCGCTATTCGAGCAGATGCCGGAGATAGCGGTCTGGCGCAGCGAGATAGCGGCGGTGGTGCTGCACGAGCTCGAGCTCCTCCCACCCGGCCTCACGGATCCCCCGGTCGCCCAGCTCGAGGATCTCGGCACCCGGCAGCGAGGTGAGGATCGGCGAGTGCGTCGCGCAGATCACCTGCGTGCCGCGCCTGCGCATGCGGTCCAGCGCACCGACCCAGGAGAGCTGGGACTGGAAGGAGAGACCGGCCTCCGGCTCGTCGAGGACCGCCAGCCCCGTCACCGAGCGATCAGGGTCGAGCTTCTCCGCGAGCAGCTCGTTGAACGCCTCCCCGTGACTCAGCCGATGCATCGACGGGCCGGGCGCACCGATGCCGTCGAGGTAGGAGAAGTAGCCGTGCATGGTCTCGGCGCGGAGGAAGAACCCCCAGCGCGACGCCCGGGGTCCGCGCTCGACCCGGAGCCACTCGCCGAGCGGCGACTCGGTGCGCGCCGTCCGCCGACCGCCGTTCGTGCTCCCGCCCTCGGCGGGGAGCCCGGCGGCCTCCGCGATCCCCTCGAGCAGGGTGCTCTTGCCCGAGCCGTTCTCCCCGACGAGAAAGGTCACGCCGTGACCGAACTCCCAGCCCGCCCGCCGGCATCCCTCCAGGAACGCGGAGACGGCGGGAATCGTCGCGGGCCACTCGGCCGCGTCCACCGGCGCATCGTCGAAGACGTGCACGCGGCGGATCGGCCGCGCGTCGCTCCGCCAGTCGGCGCCGCCGCGCGCATCGGCGGGCGTGCGCCGGGTTCCCCGAGACATGCCAGCAGCCTAGCCCGACCCTCCGACGTCGCGGCTGGACCGCCCCCGCGCTCGGGACGACTAGAATCGACGGGTCAGCCGTTCCCTCCCGAAGGAGCTCACCCGTGCCCGATGGCTTCTCCCTGTTCACCGATCGTTCGATCGTCGCGATGCGCGTGGGCGGCGAGCTGCGCGACCTCGCGACGGAAGTGACGGAGACGGACGCGGTCGAGCCGGTGACCATCGACTCGGAGGACGGTCTCGCCATCCTCCGTCACTCCGCCGCGCACGTCCTCGCGCAGGCGGTGCAGCGCATCAACCCGGAGACCACGCTCGGCATCGGCCCGCCCATCGTCGACGGCTTCTACTACGACTTCGACCCCGAGACCGCATTCACCCCCGAGGACCTCAAGGCCGTCGAGAAGGAGATGCAGCGGATCGTCAAGCAGGGGCAGCGCTTCGTGCGCCGAGTCGTCACCGAGGAGGAGGCTCGCGCCGAGCTCGCGCACGAGCCCTACAAGCTCGAGCTCATCGGGATCAAGGGCGGCGCGGGCGACGACAACGGCGAGAGCGTCGAGGTCGGCGGCGCCGAGCTCACGATCTACGACAACGTCGACCCGAAGACCGGTGAGCTGTGCTGGAAGGACCTCTGCCGCGGTCCGCACGTCCCATCCACCCGCGTCCTCGGCAACGGCTGGGCGCTGATGCGCTCGGCGGGCGCGTACTGGCGCGGCAGCGAGAAGAACCCGATGCTGCAGCGCATCTACGGCACCGCGTGGCCGACGAAGGACGAGCTGCGCGCCTACCAGACGCGCCTCGAGGAGGCCGCGAAGCGCGACCACCGCAAACTCGGCGTCGAACTCGACCTCTTCAGCTTCCCCGACGAGATCGGCTCCGGCCTCGCGGTCTTCCACCCGAAGGGCGGCATCATCCGCCACGAGATCGAGTCGTTCATGCGCGCGGAGCTGCTGAAGAACGGCTACGAGGTCGTCAACAGCCCCCACATCACCAAGGGGGCGCTCTTCGAGACGAGCCAGCACCTCAACTGGTACCGCGACGGCATGTTCCCCGCCATGCACCTCGACGAGGTCGTGGACGACGACGGCCGCGTCGTCAAGCAGGGGCAGGACTACTACCTGAAGCCCATGAACTGCCCGTTCCACAACCTGATCTTCCGCGCGCGGGCCCGCAGCTACCGGGAGCTGCCGCTGCGGCTCGCCGAGTTCGGCACCGTCTACCGCTACGAGAAGAGCGGCACCCTCTCCGGTCTCACCCGGGTCCGAGGGCTCACCCAGGACGATGCCCACATCTACGTCACCGACGAGCAGGTGAAGGACGAGATCAAGCGCCAGCTCGACTTCGTCTTCGCCACGCTCCGCGCCTACGGCCTCGACGATTTCTATCTCGAGCTCTCGACCCGGGACCCCGAGAAGTCGGTGGGCACCGACGCGCAGTGGGAGATCGCGACCGAGACGCTGCGCGAGGTCGGCGAGGAGTCCGGGCTCGAGCTCGTCGCCGATCCCGGCGGCGCCGCCTTCTACGGCCCGAAGATCTCCGTCCAGGCGCGCGACGCGATCGGGCGCACCTGGCAGCTCTCGACCGTGCAGCTCGATTTCAACCAGCCCGAGCTCTTCGAGCTCGAGTACACCGCGGCGGACGGCACCCGCAAGCAGCCCGTGATGATCCACCGCGCGCTGCTCGGCTCCGTCGAGCGCTTCTTCGCGATCCTCCTCGAGCACTACGCCGGCGCGTTCCCCGTCTGGCTCTCGCCGACGCAGGTCGTCGGGATCCCGGTCGCGGAGCAGTACGGCGAGTACCTGGACGGCGTCATCGCGCGACTGCGCGAGCAGGGCGTGCGCGCCGAGGTCGACCACAGCGACGACCGGATGCCGAAGAAGATCCGCACGCACACCAAGGCGAAGATCCCGTTCCAGCTCATCGCCGGCGAGGAGGATCGGGCGGCCGGCGCCGTGAGCTTCCGCTTCCGCGACGGCACGCAGCTGAACGGCGTGCCGGTCGACGAGGCGATCGAACGCATCCTGCGGTCGATCCGGGAGCACGAGCAGGTGTCCACGGCGTGGGCGGAGTAGACGCCGCCGATCCCGCGGCGCCGCGCACCGAGAGCATCCCGGAGAGCGGCGCCGCGGGGGACGCCGACGGCATGCAGCGCCTCTGGGTGCCGCATCGCATGGTGTACGTCGCCGATCATCATCAGCCGGACCGGACGGACTGCCCGTTCTGCGCCGCGCCGGCGCGGACGGACGAGGATGCGCTCATCGTGGCGCGCGGCGCGCACAGCTACGTGCTGCTGAACCTCTTCCCCTACAACAACGGCCACATGCTCGTCTGCCCGTACCGCCACATCTCCGGCTACGACGAGGCGAGCGCCGAGGAGGTCGCCGAGATCGGCGCGCTCACCCAGACGGCGATGCGCGTGGCCCGCGAGGTCATGGGATGCCACGGCTTCAATCTCGGCATGAACCAGGGCGAGATCGCTGGTGCGGGCATCGCCGCGCACCTGCATCAGCACATCGTCCCCCGCTGGGCCTCCGACGCGAACTTCTTCCCGATCATCGCGAAGACGAAGGCGATGCCGCAGCTGCTCGGCGACGTCAGGGAGGCCATCGCGGCGGCCTGGCCCGTCGACCCCGGGCCGGGCGTGCAGCGCCCCGCAGGCGGGGCGCGCGCATAGACTGTTCCATCGATTCGACATTCTCAAGACGTGAAGAGGAGCTCCCGTGTCCGGACACTCCAAGTGGGCGACGACCAAGCACAAGAAGGCCGCCATCGACGCGAAGCGCGCGAAGGCCTTCGCGAAGTACATCAAGGTGATCGAGGTCTCCGCGCGGATCGGCGGCGCCGATCTCGCCGGCAACCCCGCCCTCGCCGACGCCGTGCACAAGGCGAAGAAGAACTCCGTCCCCGGCGATAACATCGACCGCGCCATCAAGCGCGGGGCCGGGCTGACCGGCGACGCCGTCGAGTACACCACGATCATGTACGAGGGCTACGGCCCGAACGGCGTCGCCCTCATGATCGAGTGCCTCACCGACAACAAGAACCGCGCGGCCGCCGAAGTGCGCACCGCGCTCAGCCGCAACGGCGGCACGCTCGCCGATCCGGGCAGCGTCGCGTACAACTTCGCCCGCAAGGGCGTCATCACCGTGCCCGCCGAGGGCACGAGCGAGGACGAGGTGCTGACGGCCGTCCTCGAAGCGGGCGCGGAGGAGGTCGCCCAGACCCCCAACGGCGAGGCCTTCGAGGTCATCACGGAGGCGAGCGACCTCGTGGCCGCGCGCACGGCGCTCGTCGACGCCGGCATCGACTACGAATCGGCCGACGCCGAGTTCGTGCCCAACCTCAAGGTCGACATCGACGCGGACACGGCGCGGAAGGTCTTCCGCATCATCGACGCGCTCGAGGACAGCGACGACGTGCAGAACGTCTTCTCGAACTTCGATCTGTCGCCCGAGGTGCAGGCCGAGCTCGAGCAGGACGACTGATCGGCCCGTGCCCCGGATCATCGGGATCGATCCCGGCCTCACCCGCTGCGGGGTCGGGATCGTCACCGCCTCCGGGGGGCGCAGGGTCGTCTTCGAGCACGTCGAGGTGATGCGCAGCCCCGCGGAGGCGAGCACGCCCGCGCGCCTGCTCCAGCTCGGCTCGGGGATCCAGCGGCTCCTCGACGGCGAACGGCCCGACGCCATCGCGCTCGAGCGGGTCTTCGCGCAGCAGAACCTGCCGAGCGTGATGGGCGTCGCGCAGATCAGCGGCGTCGTGATGTTCCTCGCCGAGCAGCGGGGCATCCCCGTGGCGCTCTACACGCCGAACGAGGTGAAGGCGCAGGTGACCGGCTACGGCAGCGCCGACAAGGCGCAGGTGACCACGATGGTGACCCGCCTGCTCGGTCTGGCGGCCCCGCCGAAGCCCGCCGATGCGGCCGACGCCCTCGCGCTCGCCATCACGCACGCCTGGCACCTCGGCCGCGGCGGGGCGGCGGACCGGATCGGCGCGGGCCCCCCGCCCGCGGGCGAGACCCCGGCCCAGCGCGCCTGGCGCGAGGCTGAGGCGAAGGCCGGCAGGCGGCGCGGGCCGCGCTCCTAGCGCGGGCGGCGCGGATCCGGGTCCCGGGATCCGGGTTCCGCGCCCCCGAACGGGTCGTCGGTCTCGGGATCCGGCAGCGTGATGGCGCCGGTGTGCAGCGCCTCCTCGATCGCCTGCTCGACCTGCCGCTGCCGCCGCAGCCGGATGCGGCTGAGCGCGCGCTGCTCCGGCAGGCTCCAGCCGAAGCGCACCGCGAGCAGCCGCACGAGCGCCGTCACCACGACGCAGGCGATCCCCGCGGCGAGCACCGGCACCCCGCAGGCGAGCAGGACGACGAGCACCGCGACGCCGACGAGGCTCGCGACGGCGTAGAGGGAGCCGACGTGCATGAGCGCGATCGGGATGTTGAGCATCACGTCGCGCAGCACGCCGCCGCCCACGGCCGAGACCGTGCCGATAAAGAGGGCGGGCACGACCGGCATGCCCAGCGCCAGCGCCTTGGTCGCCCCGATCGCACCGAACATGCCGATGCTCAGGGCGTCGAGGACGGTGATCACGGGGTCGACGCGCTGCAGCAGCCGGGGCAGCAGCATGCCGATGAACGCCGCGCCCGTCGCGACCAGGAGGTACAGGTTCTCGGAGAAGGCTGCCGGCGTCGTGCCGAGCAGGATGTCGCGGAGGAAGCCGCCCCCGATGCCCGAGGCGATGCCGATGATGGCGACGCCGAGCAGGTCGATGCGTTTGAAGCCCGCCGCGAACATCGCGCCCTGGAGACTGCCCACGCCGACCGCGATGAGGTCGACGGGCAGCGGGGTACGGAAGGTCTCGTCGAGCACCCCTCCATTCTCGCGCATGCGGGATACTGGGGGGATGCCGCTCTACCGCGAAGAAGGCGTGGTGCTCCGCACCCGCAAGCTCGGCGAGGCCGATCGCATCGTGACGCTGCTCACGCGCGGACGCGGCCTGCTGCGCGCCGTCGCGAAGGGCGTGCGGCGCACCTCGTCCAAGTTCGGCGCGCGCCTCGAGCCGTTCATGGTCGCCGATCTGCAGTGCTTCGAGGGGCGGAGCCTCGACACGATCACGCAGGCGGAGACCCTGGGCGCCTACGGGCCGGCGATCAGCGCCGACTACGAGCGGTACCGCGCCGGCAGCGTGATCGTGGAGACCGCCGAGCGTCTCGCGGAGGGCGGCCCGTCCCGGGAGCTGTACGCCCTGCTCGTCGGGGCGCTGCGGACGCTCTCCGCGGGGCGGATTCCCCCGGAGCTCGTGCGCGACGGCTATCTGCTGCGCGCCATGTCCCTCGCGGGCTGGACCCCGGGCTTCGACGCCTGCGTGCGCTGCGGCGCGCCGGGGCCGCACACCGTGGTCGCCGTGCAGGCGGGGGGCGTGCTCTGCGAGGACTGCCGCGCACCGGGCGCGCCGCGCCTGGATCCCGGGAGCGTGGCGCTGCTCACGGCGCTGCTCGCGGGCGACTGGGAGCGGGCCGTCGCGTCCACGGAGCGCGAGCGCGGTCAGGCGGCCGGGATCGCGGCGGCCTATACCCAGTGGCATCTCGAACGCGGCCTGCGCTCGATGAGCGCCCCGCGCCTCTAAACTGGCACGCATGCGCCAAGCCCCCGATACGCTCGTCCCGGTCGACTGGACCGGCGAGCAGCCGCCCCGCTTCGCCGGACCGGCGCCCCGGCACGTGGCCATCGTCATGGACGGGAACGGGCGCTGGGCGAACCGGCGCGGACTCCCGCGGGTCGAAGGGCATCGGATGGGGGAGCAGGCCCTGCTCGACGTCGTCGCCGGGGCGATCCAGGCGGGCGTCGAGCACCTGAGCGTGTACGCCTTCTCGACGGAGAACTGGCGCCGTTCGCCCGACGAGGTCCGCTTCCTCATGGGCTTCAACCGCGACGTGCTCCGCCGACGGCGCGCGCAGCTGGACGCCTGGAACGTGCGGATGCGCTGGGCCGGACGCCGCCCCCGGCTTTGGGGCTCCGTGATCAGCGAGCTGCAGGCCTCGGAGCGCGCGACGTCCGCGAACACCGGCCTCACCCTGACCATGTGCGTGAACTACGGCGGGCGCAACGAGCTCACGGACGCGGTGCGCGAGATCGCCGCCGAGGTGCGGGCCGGGAGGCTGTCCCCGAACGGGATCACGGAGCGGACGATCGGGCGCCACCTCTACGTGCCCGAGCTGCCCGACGTCGATCTCTTCCTGCGCAGTTCCGGCGAGCAGCGCACGAGCAACTTCATGCTCTGGCAGTCCGCCTACGCCGAGATGGTCTTCCTCGACACCCTCTGGCCCGATTTCAGCCGCCGGGAGCTGTGGCGCGCGATCGGCGTCTTCCACGACCGCGACCGGCGGTTCGGGGGAGCGGTGGACGTGCCTGGCGCCTCCGGCTGAGCGCCGCGCGCCGCCGGACGGCCCGCTGCCGGTCGCGGCGTCCGTGCGACAATGGAGGCGATATGACTACCCAGACGCTTCCCGCAGGCGGGCTCAGCATCGGCCCCCTCCGCCTCGACGTCCCCGTCGTCCTCGCCCCCATGGCCGGGATCACGAACACCGCGTTCCGCCGACTCTGCCGCGAGTACGGCGCGGGCCTCTACGTGAGCGAGATGATCACGAGCCGCGCCCTCGTGGAGCGCACGCCGGCCTCGCTCCGGCTCATCAAGCACCACGAGAGCGAGACGCCGCGCTCGATCCAGCTCTACGGCGTCGATCCGAGGACCGTCTCCGAGGCCGTGCGCTTCCTCGTCGACCAGGATCTCGCCGATCACATCGATCTGAACTTCGGCTGCCCCGTGCCGAAGGTCACCCGCCGGGGCGGGGGCTCCGCGCTGCCGTGGAAGCAGGATCTCTTCCGCGCGATCGTCGAGGGCGCCGTGCGCGCGGCGGGCGAGCTCCCGCTCACGGTGAAGATGCGCAAGGGCATCGACGCGGACCACCTGACCTATCTCGATGCGGCTCGCGCCGCCGAGGGCGCGGGCGTCGCGGCCATCGCGCTGCACGGGCGGACGGCGAACGAGTTCTACTCGGGCCGCGCCGACTGGGAGGCCATCGCGACGCTCAAGGAGACGGTGACGAGCGTGCCCGTGCTCGGGAACGGAGACATCTGGTCGGCGGAGGACGCGATCCGGATGGTGCGGGAGACGGGCTGCGACGGCGTGGTCGTCGGCCGCGGCTGCCTCGGCCGGCCGTGGCTCTTCGGCGACCTCTCCGCCGCCTTCCGGGCCGAGGCCGGGGAGCTCAGCCCCGCGGAGGCCGCGGCCGCCGTCGCGAAGCCGCCGCTCGGCTTCGTGATGGACGCCATGCGCCGCCACACCGAGCTGCTCGTCGAGTTCTTCGACGGCGAGGAGGATCGGGCGTGCCGGGACATCCGCAAGCACGTCGCCTGGTACTTCAAGGGGTACGGCGTGGGCGGCGACACCCGCCGGGCCCTCGCCGCGGTCGAGTCGATCGCGCAGATGGACGAGATCTTCGCGACCATGGACGCGTCGCTGCCCTACCCCGGCGAGGGCGCCGAGGGCCAGCGGGGGCGGGCGGGCAGCCCGAAGCGGGTGGCCTTGCCCGACGGCTGGCTGAACTCCCGCAGCATCGACGACTCCGCGCGCGCCATGGTGGCGGAGGCCGAGCGCCAGGACGGCGGGTCCGACGGTGGCTGAGGCCTCGGCGCTCGGCCTCGCGACGCAGACGGAGCTCCCCGCGGACTACCGCCCCGAGGATGCGGAGCGCTTCATGCCGGAGACCCATCGGGGCGCGCGCAGCGACTTCGCGCGGGATCGCGCCCGCGTGCTCCACTCCAGCGGCTGGCGCCGGCTCTCCGCGAAGACCCAGGTCCTCAGTCCCACCGCCGGCATCGACTTCGCGCGCAACCGCCTCACCCACTCCCTCGAGGTCGCGCAGATCGGGCGCGAGCTCGCCGTGGCGCTCGGGCTCTCCCAGGACGTCGTGGACACCGCGTGCCTGGCCCACGACCTCGGCCATCCGCCGTTCGGGCACAACGGCGAGAAGGCGCTGAACGAGTGGGCCGCCGACATCGGCGGTTTCGAGGGGAACGCGCAGACGCTGCGGATCCTCACCCGCCTCGAGCCCAAGCACTTCTCCGGGACGGGGGAGAGCGTCGGTCTCAACCTCACGCGGGCCACCCTCGATGCGAGCTGCAAGTATCCGTGGGCGCTCGCGGAGGCGGCGCCGGGAAGCGCGAAGTTCGGGTACTTCGCCGACGACGCCGAGGTCTTCCACTGGCTGCGCGCCGACGCCCCGGCGCGGCGCAAATGCGCCGAGGCGCAGGTCATGGACCTCTCGGACGACATCGCCTACTCCGTCCACGACTTCGAGGACGCGATCGTGAGCGAGCACATCGATCCCGAGATCCTCACCGCGCGCTCCGGGCACGCCTCGCTCATCCGCGCCGTCGCCGACTGGGCAGAGGGCCGCTACACGGCTGACGAGCTCGGCGCCGCCTTCGACCGCATGTCCGCGGGGGAGAGCTGGCTCACCCGCTGGGACGGTTCGCGCCGCGATCAGGCGCAGCTGAAGAACTTCACGAGCGACATGATCGGGCGCTTCGCCCGCGCCGCGATCGACGCCACGCTCACGGCTGCGGACGGCGCGCCGCTCGCCCGGTACGGAGCCGACGTGGTCGTTCCCCGCGAGATCCGGGCCGAGATCGCCGTGCTCAAGGGGATCGTGGCGGCCTTCGTCATGCAGAGCGGCCGTCGGCAGCCGACCTACCGGCGGCAGCGCACGCTGCTGCTCGAGCTGCTGCACACCCTCTGGGAGACGGGGGCCGGCGAGCTCGAACCGGCGTACGCCGCCGATTTCCGTGCCGCGGACTCTGAGGAGGCCGCCCGACGCGCCGTCGTGGATCAGGTGGCGTCGCTGACGGATCAGTCGGCGATCGCCTGGTACCGCCGGCTCTGCGACGTCCCGCTCGTCTAGCCGCGGCCCGCTAGACTCTGCAGCTATGGCGGGCCGGATTCGACAGAGCGATGTGGAAGAGGTCAAACGGCGCGTCAACCTCGCCGATCTGGTCGGCGACTACGTCGCGCTGAAGAACGCCGGCGTCGACTCCATGAAGGGGCTCTGCCCGTTCCACGACGAGCGCAGCCCGAGCTTCCACGTGCGGCCGGCGCTCGGCTACTACCACTGCTTCGGCTGCGGGGAATCCGGCGACGCCTTCACCTTCCTGCAGCGCATGGATCATCTGAGCTTCGCGGAGTCCGTGGAGCGCCTGGCCGCGCGGATCCACTACGTGCTCAGCTACGAGGAGGGCGGCTTCACCCGCGAGGACGGTCCGAACCGGGCGAGACTGCTCGCGGCGAACCAGGCGGCCGCGGCGTACTTCGCCGCGCAGCTCGCGGGGGAGGAGGCCGCGACGGGACGGGATCTGCTCGGCGCGCGCGGCTTCGACGCGGCCGCCCTGGAGCGCTTCGGCGTCGGCTACGCGCCGCGCGGCTGGGACCATCTCACGTCGCATCTGCGGGCGCAGGGCTACACGCCGGCCGAGCTCGCACAGGCCGGGCTCGTCTCCGAGGGGCGGCGCGGCGTCTACGACCGCTTCCGCGGCCGAGTCGTCTGGCCCATCCGCGACACGAGCGGCCAGGTGCTCGGCTTCGGCGCGCGGAAGCTCTACGACGACGATCAGGGGCCGAAGTACCTCAACACGCCGGAGTCCCCGGTCTATCACAAGGCGCAGGTGCTCTACGGCCTCGACCTCGCCAAGCGCGCGATCTCGCGCGGGCGGCGCGCGGTCGTGGTCGAGGGCTACACCGACGTCATGGCCTGCCACCTCGCCGGCATCGACACGGCGGTGGCGACCTGCGGCACCGCCTTCGGCAAGGAGCACATCGCCATCCTCCGACGGGTGATGGGGGACGACGCGGCCGCCGAGGTCGTCTTCACCTTCGATCCCGACGAGGCCGGGCAGAAGGCGGCGCTGCGGGCGTTCAGCGAGGAGAAGCGCTTCACCGCCCAGACCTATGTCGCGGTCGCGCCCGACGGCCTCGATCCCTCGGATCTGCGCATGCATCGCGGCGACGAGGCCGTGCGCGAGCTCTTCACGCGGAAGACCCCGCTCTTCGAGTTCGCGCTGCGCCAGGCGGTGGGGCGCTTCGACCTCAACAGCGTCGAGGGCCGCGTCTCGGCGCTCCGCGCCGCGGCGCCCATCATCGCCGAGATCAAGGACCCCTCGCTGCGACCGGGCTACACGCGCGAGCTGGCGCGGATGCTCGGCACGGAGCTCGGCGAGGTGCAGCAGGCGGTCAGGCAGGCGGCGCAGCAGGCGGCCCGCGCGCCGGGTCAGCGGCAGGAGGCGGAACCCCGCGGTCCGCAGTCCGCGGCCCCGGAGCCCCGGGCGCCGCGCGTCTCGCTCTCCTCGCTCCGGAGCGCGCCGAGCACCTGGCTGGAGCGCGACGCCCTGATGGCGATGCTGCAGCAGGCCGACGGCGTGGGCGCCGAGCTGCTCCAGCAGGCGGTCACCGCGCAGGTCGCCGAGCCGCAGCTGCGGATCGTGCGCGACGCCGTCGCGGCGGCGCTCCCGGCGATCGGCTCGCCCGGCTGGCTCGACGCGGTGCTCGCGGCCGCGCCGGAGTCGCATCGCGGCCTCGTCCGCGAGCTCGCCATGGCCCCGATGCCGGAACGGCGCCCCGAGCAGCTCGCGGCGTACAGCCGCGACGTGGTCATCTCCCTCCTCGACCGGGACCTCCAGGGGCTGAAGCGGGAGCTCCTCGCCCGGATGCAGCGCATCGGGGATCATGCCGACCCGGCCGCCCGACGCATCCAGGAGCAGCTCGTCGCCCTCGAGGCGGCGCGCCGGGGCCTGCGCGAGGAGTGAGCGCGCGCCGGGATCGCGCGACGGGCCGCGCGCGTTCCCGCACGGCCACGGACCATGCCATAGGCTGGCGCGGGGAAGCCGACCGGCGACCCGACGCGCACTCCGAGGAGCAGCAGATGGCCCACCCCGTACTCGACGCGGATCCGATGATCCACGTCTCCGATCTCTCCCTGTCCTACCCGGCGCATGCCGGCGGCCGAGAGTTCGAGGCGGTCGAGGGCGTCACCTTCGCCGTCGCGCGCGGCGAGATCGTCGCACTGCTGGGCGAGAGCGGCTCGGGCAAGTCGACGCTCGCCCGCTACCTCGCCGGACGCGGCAGGGAGGCCGGCGAGAAGTCCGCGCGGATCAAGCACACCGGGGGATCGGCGAGCGTCTTCGACGTCCCGCTGCGGCGACTCGGACGGCGCGCGGCCTCGCGGCTGACGGCCTACGTCGGCTATCTCGCTCAGGACGCGGGCGCGACGCTCACGCCGGAGCTCAACGTCGGCGACATCCTCTTCGAGCCCATCGTCGAGCGCAGCAAGCACTTCGACCGCGACGCGCTCGGCGAGCGGATCGCGGAGATGATGGACATCGTGGCGCTGCCCCTCGCGAAGCTCCAGGAGTACCCCTACGAGCTCTCGAAGGGCCAGCGCCAGCGCGTCGCGGTCATGCGCGCGCTGATGCTCGATCCGACGCTGCTCATCGCCGACGAGCCCACGCTCGGCGTCGATGCGAACAACCGTCCGAAGATCGTCGAGCTGCTCCGGTGGTACCGCGAGCGGACGAACGCGGGCATGCTGCTCATCAGCCATGACATCGGCATGCTCGAGGCGCTCGTGCAGGACGTGATCGTCCTGCAGCAGGGGCGGACCGTGGGGCACGGCGACATCAACGAGATCTTCCGCCACGCCGATCACGGCTACGTGCAGCGCCTCGCCCAGGCCCTGCGCGCCACCGCGTACGACGAGATCGCCGAGGAGTGAGGACGGCTCGTCAGGCGGACCCGCCCGGGCGGCGCCGGAGCGCGGGCGGATTTGCAGAGCCAATTCCGGTCTTGCTACGATAGTCGAGTTGCTGCGGCAATGATCCCCTGTAGCTCAGTTGGCAGAGCGCTTGACTGTTAATCAGGATGTCGCTGGTTCGAGCCCAGCCGGGGGAGCCCTGGAACCCCCACCCGAGCGGTGGGGGTTCTTCTGCATCCGGGCCGCCCGGGTGGGAGCGAGGAGGCGCCGGTGGACGGACGAGCAGCGATGAACCCCGCGGGCCTTGACGCGCACGGCCGCGTCATCCCCGTACCGCCGTACGGCGCTCCCCGGATCGCGGCATCGGCGTGGCTCGCGCCCGGCTCCGTCGTGGTCGGCGACGTCGAGATCGGCGCGGACAGCAGCATCTGGTACAACGCGGTGGTGCGGGGCGATTCCGACGCGGTGCGGATCGGAGCGCGCAGCAATGTGCAGGACGGCGTCGTGATCCACACGCAGCGCGGCATCCCCGCGCGCATCGGCGACGAAGTCTCGATCGGCCACAACGCCGTCGTGCACGGCGCCACGGTCGAGGACGGCTGCCTCATCGGGATGAACGCGACCGTGCTCAGCGGGGCGGTGGTGGGGACCGGATCGCTCGTCGCCGCGGGCGCGCTCGTGCCGCAGGGCGCCGTGATCCCCCCGCACTCGCTCGTCGCCGGGATCCCCGGACGGGTCGTGCGCGAGCTGCGCGAGGAGGATCGCGACGCGGTGCGGACGAACGCCGAGGTCTACGCGGCGTATACGGAGCACCACCGCGCGGCGACACGCGACGGGAACGGAGATTCGCCCCGCGGCGCGGATGCACTATGATCGATCGAGTGCCCGGTACGCTCCGCGACCGGTGCCCGGGGATGTAGCTCAATGGTAGAGCCTCAGTCTTCCAAACTGATTACGCGGGTTCGATTCCCGTCATCCCCTCCGAGAGAAACCCCCTGGCGCGCCAGGGGGTTTCGTGCATCGCCGGCGGTTTCGGCTAGACTTGCTCGGGTTGCGCGCGCACGCGTGTACGATCCAGCGGAAACCTGCGGGTTGCCGGGGCGTAGCTCAGCTTGGCTAGAGCGCCCGCTTTGGGAGCGGGAGGTCGCAGGTTCGAATCCTGTCGCCCCGACCAGGGTCCGCGCCCCGACCCGATGCGGGCTGACCGCAGCACGATCCGAATCCATGAGAGGCCAAATTGCCGAAGACGACCGCTGAGAAGCTCACTCCGACCCGCGCCAAGCTGAGCGTGCAGGTCACGCTCGACGAGCTCGAGCCGTACCTGAAGCAGGCGTACAAGACCATCTCCGAGCAGGTCTCGATCCCGGGCTTCCGCAAGGGCAAGGTGCCCGCGCCGATCATCGATCAGCGCATCGGCCGCGAGGCCGTCGTCCAGGAGGCCGTCAACGCCTCCCTCGACGACTTCTACCAGGCCGCGCTCGCGGAGTCCGACGAGCGGCCGATGGGCCGGCCCACCGCCGACGTCGCCGAGTGGCCGGACGCGAAGGATCCGAAGAGCACGCTCGAGCTCGTCTTCGAGGTCGAGGTGCGCCCGGAGTTCACCCTGCCCGCCTACGACGGCATCACCCTGACGGTCGATGACGCCGAGGTGGACGAGGACGCGGTAGAGGCCGAGCTGACGAAGCTGCGCGAGCGCTTCGGCACCCTCGTCACGGTGGATCGCCCCGCCAAGACCGGCGACTTCGTCGAGCTGGACCTCACGGCCACCATCGACGGCGCGGAGGTCGACCAGGCCAGCGGCGTCTCCTACGAGGTCGGCGCGGGCAACCTGCTCGCGGGCACGGATGAGGCGGTGGAGACCCTCACCGCCGGCGAGACGACGACCTTCACCTCCCAGCTGCTCGGCGGCGAGCACGAGGGCAAGGACGCCGAGGTCGAACTCACGCTCACCGCGGTCAAGGAGCGCGAGCTCCCCGAGGCCGATGACGAGTTCGCGCAGCTCGCGAGCGAGTTCGACACGATCGCCGAGCTCCGCGAGAGCCTCGTCGAGCAGGTGTCGAAGGCCTCGGTCTTCGCGCAGGGCCAGCAGGCGCGCGACCTCTTCACCGCGACGCTCATCGAGCAGGCCGGCATCCCGGTCTCCGAGGAGCTCGTCGAGGAGGAGGTGCACCGCCACCTCGAGAGCGAGGGGCGTCTCGAGGACGATGAGCACCGCGCCGAGGTCCGCAAGTCCGCCGAGGAGCAGATCCAGATGCAGCTGCTGCTCGACGCCATCGTCGAGGCCGAGGGCGTCACCCCGACGCAGAACGAGCTGTCGCAGTACATCTTCCAGTCCGCGCAGCAGTACGGCATGGAGCCCACCCAGTTCCTCCAGGCGATCAGCCAGGGCAACCAGATGGGCGTCATCCTCGGCGAGGTCACGCGCAACAAGGCGCTCGCGATCGCCCTCGCCAAGGCGGAGGTCGTCGATCGGTCAGGCAAGCCCGTCGATCTGAGCGAGTTCACCTCGGTGGACGACGAGGTCGAGGAGGACGAGGAGGGCGCCGAGGAGGCTCCCGCCGAAGAGGAGGCTCCCGCCGCGGCCCCCGCCGCCGAGGCCCCGAAGAAGAAGTCGTCCGCGAAGAAGCAGGCCGCGGAGCCCGCCGCCGACGCCACCGACGAGGACGCGAAGAAGGCCGCCCGTTCGGCCGCCGCGAAGAAGGCCGCCGCGACGCGCGCGGCCAAGAAGGCGGCCGCCGAGGCCGAGCAGGCCGCGGAATAGGCCGCGCGCGCCGCAGCGCGGAAGGCCCCCGCCGGGATCGCCCGGCGGGGGCCTTCCGCATGCCGACCCCATGCGCCCAGGGCGAACACGGGCGCCGTGGATGCCGCGAGTCGATACGCTCGAATCAAGCAACAACGAATGGAGCGCCGAATGGCTGAACAGACGCCACCGAACAGCGTGTTCGAACGCCTGCTGAAGGACCGCATCATCTGGCTCGGTTCCGAGGTCCGCGACGAGAACGCGAACGAGATCTGCGCGAAGATCCTGCTGCTCGCAGCGGAGGATCCCGAGGCCGACATCTACCTCTACGTCAACTCGCCCGGCGGCTCGATCACCGCGGGCATGGCGATCTACGACACGATGTCCTTCGTGCCGAACGACATCGTCACCGTCGGCATCGGCATGGCGGCCTCCATGGGGCAGTTCCTGCTCACCGCGGGCACGAAGGGGAAGCGCTACATCACCCCGAACGCCCGTGTCCTCCTCCACCAGCCGCACGGCGGCTTCGGCGGCACCGCGAGCGACATCCAGACGCAGGCCCAGCTCATCACGTCGATGAAGAACCGCCTCGCGGAGATCACGGCGGCGCAGACGGGCAAGAGCGTCGAGCAGATCAACGAGGACGGGGACCGCGACCGCTGGTTCACGGCCGACGAGGCGCTCGAGTACGGCTTCGTCGATTTCATCCGCGACTCCGCGAGCGATGTCGTCGGCGGCGGCGGAACGAGCAAGTAGCTCATGGGACAGGAAGCGAACGATTCGATGATGACCCCACAGATGTCACACACCCCGATGATGCCCCAGGCGGGCGGCGCCGCGCTGCGGATGCCCGAGGCCCGGTACGTCCTCCCCTCCTTCGAGGAGCGCACGGCCTACGGCTTCAAGCGGCAGGATCCGTACGCGAAGCTCTTCGAGGACCGCATCATCTTCCTCGGCGTGCAGGTCGACGACGCCTCGGCGGACGACGTCATGGCGCAGCTGCTCGTGCTCGAGAGCCAGGACCCGGAGCGCGACATCACGATGTACATCAACTCGCCCGGCGGCTCCTTCACCGCGATGACGGCGATCTACGACACGATGCAGTACATCCGGCCGCATGTGCAGACGGTCTGCCTCGGCCAGGCGGCCTCGGCCGCCGCGGTGCTCCTCGCCGGCGGCACGCCGGGCAAGCGCCTCGCCCTGCCGAACGCGCGCGTGCTCATCCACCAGCCCTCCACCGGCCAGGCCGGGCACGGGCAGGCCTCCGACATCGAGATCCAGGCCGCGGAGATCATGCGCATGCGCGAGTGGCTCGAGGAGACGCTCTCGAAGCACTCCAAGCGCTCGGTGGAGGAGGTGCATCGCGACATCGACCGGGACAAGATCCTGAGCGCCCAGGAGGCGTTCGAGTACGGCCTGGTCGATCAGGTGCTCACGAGCCGGAAGAACCCCCAGGCGGTCCTCCCGCAGTGATCCGACGGGCCCCGGGGCGACCCGGGGCCCGCGGCGTGCCGTCGGTGATTGTCCGCGGCGCCCGCTACGCTGTGAGGAGTCCCTCCTCATCGACCGCGAAGGAGTTCTCCGCATGGCGAAGATCGGCGAGAGCAGCGAGCTGCTGAAGTGCTCCTTCTGCGGAAAATCGCAGAAGCAGGTGCAGCAGCTCATCGCCGGCCCGCAGATCTACATCTGCGACGAGTGCGTCGCGCTCTGCAACGAGATCATCGAGGAACGCCTCGCGGAGCACCAGACGAGCGAGGCCGCGGACTTCACGCTGCACAAGCCGCGCGAGATCGCGGACTTCCTCGACCAGTACGTGATCGGCCAGGACCGGGCCAAGCAGTCGCTGGCCGTCGCCGTCTACAACCACTACAAGCGGGTCCGCGCGGCGGCGTCGCTCACGAGCGCCGAGGCGGCCGCCGAGCAGGTGGAGATCGCGAAGTCGAACATCCTGCTCATCGGCCCGACCGGCTGCGGCAAGACCTATCTCGCGCAGTCCCTCGCCCGGCAGCTCGGGGTGCCCTTCGCCGTGGCCGACGCCACGGCGCTCACCGAGGCCGGCTATGTCGGCGAGGACGTCGAGAACATCCTCCTGAAGCTGCTCCAGGCCGCCGACTTCGACGTCCAGCGCGCCGAGACCGGCATCATCTACATCGACGAGATCGACAAGATCTCCCGCAAGGCCGAGAACCCCTCGATCACGCGAGACGTGTCGGGGGAGGGTGTGCAGCAGGCGCTCCTCAAGATCCTGGAGGGCACGGTCGCCTCCATCCCGCCGCAGGGCGGTCGCAAGCACCCGAACCAGGACTTCATCCAGCTCGACACGACGAACGTGCTCTTCATCGTCGCCGGCGCGTTCGCCGGCCTCGAGGACATCATCGGCTCCCGCCTCGGCAAGGGCGGCATCGGCTTCGGCTCGCCGGTCGCGAGCAAGCGCAACGACGAGGAGCTGTTCGCCCGGGTGCAGCCGGAGGATCTGCACAAGTTCGGCCTCATCCCCGAGTTCATCGGTCGCCTGCCCGTCGTCGCCACGGTGGATCCGCTCGACGTGGACGCGCTGACGCGCATCCTGACGGAGCCGAAGAACGCGCTGGTCAAGCAGTACCAGCGGATGTTCGAGATCGACGGCGTCGGCCTCGAGTTCGAGGAGGCCGCGCTCGAGGCCATCGCCGAGCAGGCGGTCGCGCGCAAGACGGGCGCCCGCGGGCTCCGGGCGATCCTCGAGAGCCTGCTGGGCCCCGTCATGTTCGAGGTCCCCTCGGACGGCGACGTCACGAAGGTGATCGTCACCCGCGAGTCCGTGCTCGGCGAGGCGCCGCCGCGCGTGCTCCAGGCGCGGGGCGGCCGCGAGAGCGCCTGAACGACGCCTGAGCGCCCGAGGCGCGTCGCGAGCGCGCCGTCGGCCCTCAGCCGCGCGCGATGTCGTAGCTCAGCAGCACCGAGCCGTCGGCCTCCGGGAGGAGCAGCGCCTCGGCGGTCAGACCGTCCGATGCGAGGCTCGCCGTCCGACCGCCCTCGGGCGTCGTGCCCGAGGCGCCGACGACGAAGCCGCTCGCATCGATGACCGACTGCCACCAGGCCTCGGCGGTGGCCGCGTCCGCCGCGCGGAGCACGAGGAACCACTCGTCGGCGCCGCGTGCGCCCGTCTCCCAGACGGTCGCGCCCTCGGGCACCGCGAAGGCCTCGCTCGGGAACGACTCGGGGAGCTCCACGTTGCGCTCCAACTGCTCCTCGTCGGTCTGCTCCTGCCAGCTGCCGCCCGTGCCGCCCTTCTCCGCGTCGCCATCGGCGGCGCCGGCGGCCCCGCCCGCGGAGGCGGCATCGCTCGAGTCGCTCGCCCGGGGTGCTCCCGCGTCCGGTTCCGGCGCGCAGGCGGCGAGGGGGAGGAGGAGCAGGGCGGCGCAGGCTCCCGCGAGCCAGCGCGCCTCCCGGATTGCGGTCATGCGGACCACGCTAGCGCAACCACTCGTCGTCGTCCTCGGCCCCCGCGTCCTCGGCCCCCGCGTCGTCGGCCCCGGCGTCCTCGCGGGACGCCCCGGATGCCGGCGAGCCCGAGCCCGGCCCGGCCGGCTCGCCCCGCTCGGCGACGGCGCGGCTGACGACCGCACCGCTCCGGTCGAGCGTCACGACGATCGCGTCATCGAGGGCGCAGCGCGGCCGGCCCTCGAGCCAGGTCAGGGTCCAGGCCGAAGCGCGCGGATGCGCCGCCTCCTGCGCGGCGATCTCGCCGTGCAGCGCGGCCGGCACGCCCCGATGCGGGGGCGAGCCCGCGGCCCAGCGGGCGCCCAGCTGCACGGTCAGGCCTCCGGCTGCTCGAGTGCGATCTCACCGATCTCGACCGCGGGGACGTCCGCCCCCTCGATCCGGAGCTCCGCGATCCGACCCACTGCGGCGAGATCCGCCGCCGCAGCGGCGAGCCGCGCGCGGTCGTTCTCGGGAGCGCGCAGCACCGCCAGCGTCACCGGCGTCTTCTGCGAGACCTTCGCCGCGGTCTTGGCACCGCGGATTCCGACGAGCGCGGTGCCGACGAGGCCGAGCAGGCCAGCATCGGCCTCGGGGCCGGCGAGCCCGGTCGCCTCGTCCGCCGTCGGCCAGGCGGCGCGGTGCACCGAGCCCTCGGCGAACCAGGACCACACCTCCTCGGTGGCGAAGGGGAGGAAGGGGGCGAGGAGGCGCACGAAGACCGAGAGCGCGGTGCGCAGGGCCGTCACGGCGGAGGCCTGCGGCTGTCCGCTGCCGGCGTGGGCGCGCTCCTTGACGAGTTCGAGGTAGTCGTCGCAGAAGGTCCAGAAGTAGGACTCCGTCAGCTCGAGCGCCCGCGCGTGGTCGTACTGCTCGAAGGCCCGGGTCGCGCCGTCGACGACGCCGGCGAGGCCGGCGAGCATCGCCCGGTCGAGCGCTTCGGTCACCGTTCCCGCTCCCGTGGCGTCGAAGCCGAGCGTGAACTTGGCGGCGTTGAGCAGCTTGATCGCGAGCCGGCGGCCGATTTTGATCTGGGTCGGGTTCTGCGGGTCGAAGGAGGCGTCCGTGCCGAGCTTGGCCGAGGCCGCCCAGTAGCGCACCGCGTCCGAGCCGTGCTGCGCGAGCAGGCCGGCGGGCGTGACCACGTTGCCCTTCGACTTCGACATCTTCTTGCGGTCGGGGTCGAGGATCCAGCCGGAGATGCCCGCGTGCCGCCACGGCAGCTGCCCGGCCTCGAGCTCCGAGCGCAGCAGCGTGGAGAAGAGCCAGGTCCGGATGATGTCCTGTCCCTGGGGGCGCAGGCTGTAGGGGTACACCAGCTCGAAGAGCTCGGGATCGCGCTCCCACCCGCCCGCGAGCTGCGGGGTGAGCGACGAGGTCGCCCAGGTGTCCATGACGTCGACCTCGCCCTGGAACCCCCCGGGCACGCCGCGCTGCTCGGCCGAGTAGCCCTCGGGCACATCGCTCGAGGGATCGACGGGCAGCCGGTCCTCCGCCGGAAGGATCGGCGCGTCGAAGACGGGGTTCCCCTCGGCGTCGAGCGGGTACCAGACCGGGATCGGCACGCCGAAGAAGCGCTGCCGGGAGATCAGCCAGTCGCCGGAGAGCCCCTCCACCCAGTTCTCGTAGCGCACCCGCATGAAATCCGGGTGCCACTCGAGCTCCGCGCCGTGCGCGAGCAGCCGCTCGCGCAGCGCGGCGTCGCGGGCGCCGTTGGCGATGTACCACTGGCGGGTCGAGACGATCTCCAGGGGCTTGTCGCCCTTCTCGAAGAATTTCACCGGATGGGTGATCTTGCGGATGTCGCCCACGAGCTCGCCGGACGCGGTGAGCATCTCGACCATCTCGGCCTTCGCGCTGAAGACCGTCTTGCCCGCGATCCGCGCGTACGCCTCCCGCCCGGCCTCGCTCGTGATCGCCTCGGGAGCGTCGCCGATGATCCGGCCGTCGAAGCCGAGGATGGCGCGATTGGGCAGGTCGAGCTCCCGCCACCATACGACGTCGGTGACGTCGCCGAAGGTGCAGATCATCGCGATGCCGGTGCCCTTGTCCTGCTGCGCGAGGTGGTGCGCGACGACCGGCACCTCGACGCCGAAGACCGGGGTGCGCACGGTCGAGCCGAAGAGCGATCGGTAGCGCTCGTCGTCCGGGTGCGCCACGAGGGCGACGCACGCCGCGAGCAGCTCGGGGCGCGTCGTGTCGATGAGGATGTCGCCCGAACCGTCGCTCCGATGGAAGGCGAGCGTGTGGTAGGCGCTCGGCTGCTCGCGGTCCTCGAGCTCCGCCTGGGCGACCGCGGTGCGGAAGGTGACGTCCCAGAGGGTGGGCGCCTGCGCCTGGTAGGCCTCGCCGCGCGCGACGTTGCGCAGGAAGGCGAGCTGCGAGGCGCGCAGCGACTCCTCGCCGATCGTCCGGTAGCTCTGGGTCCAGTCCACGGAGAGCCCAAGGGTGCGCCAGAGCTCCTCGAACTGGCGCTCGTCCTCGAGCGTCAGGCGCTCGCAGAGTTCGATGAAGTTGCGGCGGGAGATCGGCTGCTGATCCGCGGCCTTGATGCTCTTGCCGTCGCCGCCCTCGTGCGGGGGCACGAAGCCCTCGACGTAGGGGAGCGTCGGGTCGCAGCGGACGCCGTAGTAGTTCTGCACCCGCCGCTCGGTCGGCAGGCCGTTGTCGTCCCACCCCATGGGGTAGAAGACGCGCTCGCCCCGCATGCGGTGGAATCGGGCGACCGTGTCGGTGTGGGTGTAAGAGAACACGTGCCCGACGTGCAACGAACCCGACGCCGTCGGCGGCGGCGTGTCGATGCTGTAGACCTCGCTCGCGCGCGCGCCCTCTCGCGGGAACGCGTAGACGCCGTGCTCCTCCCAGACGGCCCCCACTTCGCTTCGAGGCCTTCGAGTGCCGGCTTGTCGGGGATCGCGCTCATGCGTGGGGCTCCGTATCTCGGCCGCGGACGCGCGGACCGGAGGATTCGATGTGGACGGCACCGCGTCGACGCGCGCAGGCCGGTGACGGCCGTCGCGCTGGTGCCTGAAGGTCAGCCCGCCCATTCTATCGAAGGTCGGGCGACCGCGGCGCATCCCGCCCGGCGGCGGACGGTCTCCCCTAGAGTTGGGGGAGACGCAGCAGAAAGGCACGCCCATGGGATTCTTCACGAAGGACGCGGCACCGACCCCCGGTGCGGCGGGATCGCTCGCCCCGCTCTCCAAGGACCGCATCAAGGCCGCGCTGGAGAGCGCAGGCTGGTCGTACACCGTGGACGGCGACGGGGACATCGGCGGGGGCTGGGAGTACGGGTCCTTCTACTTCTTCGTCAACGGGAGCTCCGACGAACTGCTGTGCGTCCGCGGTTACTGGCGCGGCCGGCTCGACGAAGGCGACTACCTGCGCGCCCTGGAGACCGCGAACCAGTGGAACGCCGAGAAGCTCTGGCCGAAGGCCTACGTCGCGCGCGACGACGAGGGCGCCGTGCGCCTGAACACCGAGCACAACGTCGACTACGAGCACGGACTGAGCGACGATCAGCTCATGCAGCACCTCGTCTGCACGATCAACACGAGCATGGCCTTCTTCGAGCACGTCAACGAGACCTTCCCCGAGGCGTGGGCGAAGGTCAGGCCCGAGGCGTAACGCGGCGTGTCCGAGCGCTTCCAGGTCGAGCTGTCGGGGATGGTGGACCTGCTCTCGCGGCATCTGTACTCGGGGCCGCAGGTCTACCTCCGCGAGCTCATCCAGAACGCGGTCGACGCCGTCACCGCCCGATGCGAGACCGACCCCGGGGCGGCGGCGCGCGTGCGCCTGAGCGTCGAGGAGGCGCCGGGGGCGCCGCCGGTGCTGCGCATCGCGGATACCGGCATCGGCCTCACCGCGGCCGAGGCGACCGAGCTCCTCGCGACCATCGGCCGCTCCTCGAAGCGCGATGCGGCGCTCGGCACGGGGCGCGAGGCGTTCATCGGCCAGTTCGGGATCGGCATGCTCGCGTCGTTCATGGTCGCCGACCGCATCGTCGTGCGTTCGCGCTCGTGCGTCCCCGGGGCGGCCGCGATCCGCTGGGCGGGCAGCGCCGACGGAACGTTCGAGGTGTCGGAGCTTCCGGAGGACGACCCGGAGGCGGGCCGCGTGGAGGTCGGCACGACGGTGGAGCTCGTCGCCCGCCCCGATGCCGCGCACTGGTTCGCCACGGAGACGGTGCTCGGCCTCGCCCGGGAGTACGCGTCGCTGCTGCCCGTGGACATCGCCGTACGCGTGCCGGACGACCGGACGACCCGCGGGGGCGGGACGACGGATCCGGCGCGCTGGCGCCGCGTCACCGAGCCCGACCTGCCCTGGCGCGCCGACTTCGCGAGCCCCGCGGAGCGCGAGCGCGCCCTCGCGGCGTACTGCGAGGAGGTGCTCGGCTTCACGCCGCTCGCGAGCATCGACCTCTCGCTGCCGCTCGCGGGGGTGAGCGGCGTCGCCTTCGTGCTGCCGCAGGCGGTCGCCCCCGGATCCGGGCAGCATCGCGTCTACATGAAGCGCATGCTGCTCGGCTCCCGCGTCGACGGCGTCCTGCCGGAGTGGGCGTTCTTCGCCCGTGCGATCCTCGACAGCGAGGCGCTCTCGCCGACCGCGTCCCGGGAGCAGGTCCACGACGACGAGGTGCTCCTGGGGGTCAGGGAGGCGCTGGGCGAGCAGCTGAAGACCTGGGCGATGCGCGAGCTGCGCGCCCCGACGGCGCTCGCGCGCCGGGTGCTCGAGACCCATCATCTGGCCCTCCGCGCGCTCGCGGTGACCGACCCCGAGATGCTCGAGCTCGTCGCGGAGGTGCTGCCGTTCGAGACGAGCGACGGCGCGATGACGCTCCGGGAGGCGGGCTCCGGCGACGACGACGGCGCAGGCGAGATCGTCTACACGGCGACGACCGAGGCGTACCGCCGTGTCGCCGCTGTCGCCCGCGCACAAGGGATGGTCGTCGTGAACGCCGGCTACGTGTACGACGCCGAGCTCATGGAGCGGCTCGGCAGACGGCCCGGGTGGCGGGTGCGCGAACTCGCCTCCGCCGACCTCGCCCATGTGCTCGCGACACCGAGCCTCGCCCGCGAGGACGAACTGCGGAGCGCCGTCGCTCGCGCGCGGGCGCTGCTGACGGCCGAGGACTGCGACGCCGTCGTCAGGGACTTCGCCCCGGAATCGGTGCCTGCGATCCTGCTCAGGGACCCGGAGGGGGAGCACCGGCGCGCGCTCGAGCGGGAGCGCGCCGCCGCGCCGGAGCTCTGGGCCGATCTGCTCGGCGCCTTCGCCGAGCCGGAGCCGGCGCGCAGCCGCTCGCTCGTGCTCAACGATCGCTCGGCGCTCGTGCGCCGGCTCCTCGCGGCGCCCGCCGGCCCCGTCTTCGACGCCGGTCTCCGGGCGGTCTACCTCTCGGCGCTCATGCTGGCCGGGGAGGGGCTGCGCGCGACGGAGTCGAACGCGCTCTCGGAGGCCCTGGGCGTGCTCCTCGGATCCGCACTCGCCGCCCCGGATCCCCGTGGCGGCGCGGAGCGGCGGAGCGGCGGGGTTCCGACGACCGACGATACCCCCGACCCCCTCGAGGAAGGACGCCCGTGATCGAAGAGGTCTCGCAGGAGCTCTGGCGCATCCGCGCGATGCCCTACGGCACGGCGCGCACCTCCGCCGCCGAGGCCGCGGCGCGCAGGATCGAGGCCGAGGGGCCGCAGGAGAAGCTCGCCGAGGCGCTGCTCGACCTCGTGGAGGCCTACACCTTCACGGGCCGCGGCGATCAGGCCTTCGTGGCGTTCGCGCGGACGCTCCGCCACTGGGACGCGCACCCCGAGCTCTTCGATCCGGGCGACGAGCGGAACCTGTTCTGGGAGTTCAAGTGGATCGCGGCGGATCTGCCCGATTTCCCGCGCATCACCCGCCCCCAGGCCGAGGCCATGCTCGACGACATGGAGCGCCGCTTCGCGCTGCGCGGTTCGGGCACCTCGGCCGTGGCGATGTCCCGCTTCGGCTGGGCCTGGCACAGCGGCGACCCCGACGCCGAGCGGGCGCGCATCGCCTGGATCACCATGCCGCGCGACGCCTTCGACGACTGCCGCGCCTGCGGCATCGGGCAGCAGGTCGACTTCTTCACCGAGCAGGGTCGCTGGGAGGAGGCCGTCGCGCTCGGGCTCACCCAGGACGCGAGCTGCAACATCGAACCCGCGAAGACCCGCCACGCCCTCGCGCTCTCCGCGCTGATGGCGGGCGATCTGCCGCTCGCCGCCCGCAGTCATCGCCTGGCGCTCGCGAGCCTCGACGGCTCCGATCGCGACATCGCCCAGTCCCACGGGCAGGGCTTCGAGCTCCTCGCGCGCGGCGGTCACCTCGAACGCGCCCTGCGCAGCCTGCGCAGCGAGCACGCCGAGCTGCTCGAGCGCGCGCCCTCCCCGCTCTCGCGTCTGCGCTTCCTGCTCGGGGTGCTCGCCGGTCTCGCCGCGAACCGCGATCGCGGCGAGACGCCGACCGGGCTCGGCGCGGGCCGCGCGACGGTGTCCGAGCTCCGCGGGTGGGTCGAGGGGGTCGTCGACGAGCTCGTCGCGGCCTTCGACGCACGAGGCGGCACCGACTACTACGCCCGCCTGGCGGCACGCGCGCGGGCCGCCGAGCGCGCGGGCGTGCTCGATCTCGGGGCTTCGGGGGACGCGGCAGGGCCGCGCGCCCCCGGAGCCGGGGCGTCGCCCGGCCCCGGCGGGTCGCCGGACCCCGGTGCATCCGCGGGCGCCGGGGCCGCGCCTCCCGCGGCGGACGTCCCTGCCCCCGGCCGGGCCACCGTCTCCGAGGCCGATCCCGAGTCCGCCCTCGCGCACGCCGAGGCGCTCGCCGCGCAGCGGGAGTACGCGGCGGCGGTGGCGCCGTACCTGACGGCGGCGGCCGGCTTCGAGGCGGCCGGGTGGCTGGAGCGCGCGGGACTCGCGGCGGCAGAGGCGGCCCAGTGCGCCGCGCTCTGCGGTGACGACCCGGAGGCGCACGCGGCGTTCCGATCGGCGACCGGGCTGCTGCGCGCCGCCGGCGGCGACGCCGAGGCGCGCGTCGCCGTGCTCGCGGCCTGGGCGCCCGTCGCCGTGCGCATGGCCGATCCGGTGCCCCAGATCGTCGCGGCGCGCACGGAGCTCGCCGCGCACGGCGCATTCGACGCCGAGGGCCTGAGCGACGAGCTCGCGCAGCGGCGGCGGACGGCGTGGCGGCGGCGGCGCGCGGTCCTCCGCGACGCCCTCGCTCGCGTCGTCGCCTCGGCCGACCCCGCGGTGCTGCCGTCCGGGATCGGCCCCGAGGCCGCCGTCGAGGAGGCGCACGCGGCGGGGGAGGAGTTCGCCGCGCTGGGGCTCATCGCCGATGCCGCCCACGCGTTCTGGGCGGCCGGGCGCGTACAGCGGGAGCGCGGGGATCTGCCCGGCGCCGTCTGGTCCCTCGAGTCGGCGTACGAGGGCTTCGGCGCCGCCGGGCAGTCCGAGCCGCGCCTGCGCGCCGCGGGCGAGCTCATCGAGGTGCTGCGGGCGTCCGGTCAGTCCGATCGCGCCGAGGCGCTCACCTCGGAACTGCTCCGCTGACCGCGGCACCGTCGGGGTCGCGCAGGCGCACCGCGATCAGCGTCTCGTTCCCTGCGGGGTCGCCGCCCGGCTCGGGTTCGGTCAGATACTGCTCCCACGCGAGCCCGTCGGGCGTCTCCCCGAGCTCGGCGAGCCAGGCGTGCAGCCGCTCGTAGCCGGCCGCGATCCCCGAGTAGTCGCCGCGCACGAGGAGCCGGGCCGCCCGGCCTCCCGGGATCGTCTCGGCCGTCACCTCGGCGGGTGCGCCGGGTCCCGCGACGTAGCCCGTCGCGAGCGGGACGGCGACGGACAGATCGAGCGCTTCGCCGGCGCCGCCGTGCACGACGCCCATGGGAGCCGCCGCCGGCGCCGTCCCCGCAGCGGCGAGCGTCGAGAAGAGCATCGGATAGGCCCGGTCGTAGAGCCCCGGGATCTCGGCGAACCCGACGGTCTCGCGCACGACGGCGAGGTGGATGTCGGAGAACTCGACGATCGCCGGGTCCTCGATGCGGTACGCCTCGTCCATGCTCGCTCCTTCGTGCGGTCCGCGGGGGTCCCGTCCAGCCTACGCGGACAGGCCGCCCGGCAGGGCGTCGGGGTGCTCCGCCAGCCAGGCGTCCACGGCGGCGGCCTCCTCGCCCTCCGCGAACTCGTTCGTCATGAGGTTCTCGAGGGAGCCGAAGGCCCGATCGTCGAGCGCGAAGCCGCTCGCGTACTCCGCGGCCTCGGGGAATCGATCGGAGAAGCCCGCCGTAGCGAGCACGTGGATGCCCTCTGGCTCGCCCATCACGCCCTGGGGATCCTCGAGATCGCGCAGCCCGAAGACCTCGTTCGCCCAGAAGGGCCTCCAGCTGGTCACCACGATGTCACGTTCCTCTGCCACCGCGTCGCTCAGGGTCCCGAGCATCGCCGCGGTCGAGGAGGAGACGAGCGAGAACTCCTCATCGAGGCCGTAGGCGGGCATGCCCACCTCCTCGGTGTGCTCCATCTGACCGGCGCTCGGCTCGATGCCGACGATCCGGCCGTCGAAGCGCTCCGACTCGTCCGCGAGCTCCTCGAGGGAGCGCACGTCGACGTAGTCGGGCACGGCGAGGGTGATGGTCGCTCGCTCGTACCAGGTGCCGAGGTCTTCGAAGGCGTCCTCCCGACCCTCGAGATACGCCGCCTGGGTGCGCTCCGGCCAGGCGCCGGCGAAGACGTCGATGTCGCCCTCGGCAAGGCTCGTGTAGAGCACGGCCGCCTCCGTGAGCGACTCCATCTCGACCTCGTAGCCGAGCTTCTCGAACTGGTCGCCGAGGAGGAAGCCGCTCGTCTTCCCGTCGCTCCACGACGGGACGTAGCCGATGGTGATGGTCTCCGACGCGCTCGTCCCGCCGGCGTCCGCGGCGTCGGCGGAGCAGCCGGCGAGCGTCAGGCCGGCCGCGGCCGCCAGGGCGATCGCGGAGGTCAGGGGTCGAAGGGTCATGCGGTGTCCTTTCGTCGGGTGTCGGGTGCGGATCTGGGGGTGCGGATGCCGTGCCGCCGTGCGGTGCGGGTCGCAGCACGACGGGGCCCGCCCCCGGCGATGCGCCGCGGACGGGCCCCGTCGCCCCGCGATCCTCGCGGGGCCTGCTGCGGCGGGAGACGCTCAGGCGATGAGCCCGGGGTACGCGTCGGCGTGCTCCTCGAGCCAGGCGTCGACCGCGGCGGCCGGGTCGCCCTCGTACTCCTCGCCCGTCACGAGGCTCTCGAGCGCGCCGTAGGCCGCGTCGTCGAGCGTGATCTGCGCGATGTAGTCGGAGACCTCGGGGTACTCCTCGGCGAAGCCGGACTTGCCGAGGAAGTGCAGCGACTCCGGCTCGCCCATGGCGCCCTTCGGATCTTCCAGATCCTTGACCGGGAAGGCGTCATTCGCCCAGAACGGGCGCCACAGCGTGACGACGACGTCCTCCTCGTTGTCGATCTTGTCCTGCAGCGTCGCGAGCATCGTGGCGGTCGAGGAGGTCACCAGCTCGTAGTCGCCGTCGAGCCCGTACTCGGGCATCGCGACCTCCTGGGTCTGCTTGGTGAGGCCCGCGCCCGGCTCGATGCCGATGATCTCCCCGCCGAAGCGGTCGGCCTGGCCGGCGAGATCCTCGATCGAGTCGATGTCGACGTACTCGGGCACGGCGAGGGTGAGCACGGCGCCGTCGTAGTAGGCGCCGAGATCCTCGATGTCGTCCCCGAACTCCGCCATGTAGTCCGCGTGGGTCACCTCGGACCACGCCGAGGGGTACATGTCGAAGTCGCCGCCGGCGAGCCCCGCGTAGATCACGCCGGCATCGCTGAGCTCCTCCATCTCGACGGTGTAGCCCATCTTCCCGAGCTGGTCCTCGAGCAGGTAGGCCGTGCTCAGGCCGTCGGTCCAGCTCGGCAGGAAGCCGAGCGTGATGGTGCCGTTCTCGCCGCCGTCCGCGGCGTCGCCGGAGTCGGCGCCGCCAGAGCAGCCGGCGAGCGCGAGACTCGCGGCGGCTCCGAGCGCGAGCATTCCGGTCAGGGTGCGCTTCTTCATCGTGCTTCCTTTCTCGCCGCGCGGGAGCGCGGCCGGGTATTCAGGTCAGAGGGTCGATTCGGGATCGGGGCGCCGCCCCGCCTCACGCGGCCTTCGCCACGGGGGCGCTGCGGCGCGCGGCGCGGCGACGGCGCAGCGCGCCGAGCAGCGACGAGCGGTAGTCCCCGGGATTGCCGAGCGCGGCGGTCACGCGGTCGAGGAAGACGGCGAGGATGACGACCCCGAGTCCGGCCTCCACGCCCTTGGCGATGTTCAGCGTCGAGATCGCGGCGACGACCTCCTTGCCCAGACCGTTCGCGCCCGCCATGCCCGCGACGACGGCCATGGAGAGGGCGAGCATGATCACCTGGTTGATGCCGGCCATGATCGTGGGCATGGCGAGGGGCAGTTGGATCCCGCGAAGGATCTTCCCCGGGGTGGCGCCGAAGGCGTAGCCGGCCTCGACGGTCTCCGCGTCGACCCCGCGGATCCCGAGCTCCGTGAAGCGCACGCCGGGCGCCACCGAGAACAGCACCGTGGCGAACACGCCCGGCACGAAGCCGATGCTGAAGAAGATGACGGCGGGGATGAGGTAGACGAACGCCGGCATCGTCTGCATGAAGTCCAGGATCGGTTTGATCACCGCGCTGAAGGCGTCGTGCCGGGCTGCGAGGATCCCGAGCGGCACGGCGATGACGACCGCGATCAGCGCGGCGACCAGCACCAGCGCCAGGGTGAGCATGGCGTTCTCCCACTGCTCCATCGCGACGATGAGCAGCATGGTGAGCACCGTGCCGACGGCGAGCTGCCAGGAGCGGACGAGCCAGCCGATGAGCGCGAAGACGAGAATGAGCGCGGGGAACGGGATCGCGACGAGGACGTCGGCGAGACCCTCGACGAGCCAGCGCACCACGATCGTCACGAAGTCGAGCAGCCAGTCGAAGGTGCCCTTGAACCAGTCGAGGCCGTCGGCCACCCACTCGCCGAGCGGGATCCGGGGGAAGCCGTCCATCAGCGCACCTCCTCCTGCTCGCCGGCATCCGGTCCGACCGCGGCGGTCTCCGCCGCGAGCGTCTCGGTGATCATCGCCGCCGTCACGGTCGGCGTCGGTTCGATGATCGGGATCTCGGTCGTCGCCGCCGGCAGGTCGGTGAGCGCCGCGAGCAGCGTGACGCGGGGCACCACGCCGATCAGCCGGTCCTGCTCATCGGTCACGGCGACGGGGAGCGGGCTCTCCACGGCGAGCTCGAAGAGCTCGGAGATGAGCTGGTCGCGCTGCACGATCGAGGGGGTGGGGCGCAGCCGCTCGGTGAGGTCGGTGCCGCCCTCGCGGACCTGGCGCAGCACGTCCTTGTCGCGGACCACGCCGAGGAGCTTCCGGTTGCCGGTCGTCACGAAGCACGCGGAGGTCTGCAGATCGCGCATGGTGCGCAGCGCGGTGCGCGGGCCGGCGGATGCGGGCACGACGGCGCGCGGGGGCTCCATGACGTCGCCCGCCGTGAGCACGCGCGCACGGTCCACATCCTGCACGAACTGCGCGACGTAGTCGTTCGCGGGGTCGGTGAGGATGTCGTTCGGCGTGCCGACCTGGACGATGCGGCCGTCGCGCATCACCGCGATGCGATCCCCGAGGAACATCGCCTCGTTGAGATCGTGGGTGATGAAGACGATCGTCTTGTTGAGCTCCTGCTGCAGCTCGATGAGCTGCTCCTGCATCTCCCGCCGGATGAGCGGATCGAGCGCGGAGAAGGCCTCGTCCATGAGCAGGACGTCGGTGTCGGCCGCGAAGGCGCGCGCGATACCGACGCGCTGCTGCATGCCGCCGGAGAGCTCGCCGGGCAGGTGGTCCTCCCAGCCGGAGAGGCCCACCCGGTCGAGCCAGCCGAGCGCACGCTCCCGGCGCTCCTCGGGGCCGACGCCCTGCAGCTCGAGACCGTAGGCGACGTTGTCGAGCACGGAGCGGTGGGGGAGCAGGGCGAAGTGCTGGAACACCATGGACATCCGATCGCGCCGCAGATCCCGCAGCTCGGCGGCGCCGAGCCCGACGACCTCCGTGCCGAAGACGGTGATCGATCCGTCGCTCGTGTCGTTCAGCCCGTTGAGCATGCGGATGAGCGTGGACTTGCCCGAGCCGGAGAGGCCCATCACGACGAAGATCTCACCCGGCGCGACGGTGAAGCTCGCATCGATCACCGCTGCCGTGCCGAGGCTCCGCACCTCCTCCCGGCTCGCACCGGCTTTCAGGCGCTTCACGACGTCGCGCGGGCGCCGTCCGAACACTTTGGTGGCGTGCGATACCTCGATCGCGGGCCCGTCGCCCGTCGCCCGGGCATCCGCGGCCGCGGGGGCCGCGATGGTTCTGCTCACACTTGTCTCCTCGTCCATGGCAGGGGAATACGGAGGCGCGCCGAAGGATGGGCGGGACGGTGCAGCGCACGTCTCACCCGGCGGCCTCTCGAAAGCCCGATCTGTATTGCGGAGGGAATGGGCGGTGCGACTCGCCGGCCTCGCGGATCGCCGGATCTCGGCGGGCGGTTCCCGTGAGGCGCAGAACTGACGAGTGGCGCACAGCCACGCTCAACGCTGGTTCGACGCTAACAACGTTCCTCCGCACCGTGCAAGGCAGGAGGACCCGCACCGCACCGGAAGATCGACACCTTTAGTGACCTGAACTGGGGTTTTCGCCTTGATCCATCGTTACCCGTTCGTTACATAGCACGATCGCAAACTGGCATCCCGCCCCCTCGGTCGACGGGCGGGCCCCCGCACGAGCGCCCGACGCGTCGGCCCGGAGGCTGCGGTAGACTGTGCCCAACGACTGCGAACCGGCGATCACCGGGGAGTCTTCGGAAGAACAGCGCTCGCGCCCAGTAGACCCGAACGGCCACGGCCCGTCATCGCCGAAGAGAAGTGGCCGCCCGCGCGTCTCGCGCGGTCGGCAAGCGGGGTGGTACCGCGGGCGGGGAGCCGGATGACGGGTCCGCCGCTCGTCCCGGCAGCAGGAGCAACCGTCCGACGCCGGAAACGAGAAGGAACCCATGCCGTACCCGCAGCAGCCCACGGGCGCATCGACCAGCACCGACCCCGGGACGGAGGCCCCCGGGGCCGCTTTCGGCGTCAGCCCGTCGCCGAGCTTCCCGGAGATCGAACGTCGCGTCCTCGCGTTCTGGGAGTCCGACGACACCTTCCGCGAGTCGATCCGGCAGCGCGCGGACGCCCCGGAGTGGGTGTTCAACGACGGACCGCCCTTCGCCAACGGACTGCCGCACTACGGCCACCTCCTCACCGGCTACGCGAAGGACGTCTTCCCGCGCTTCCAGACGATGCGCGGCCGGAAGGTCGAGCGCCGTTTCGGCTGGGACACCCACGGCCTGCCGGCCGAGCTCGAGGCGATGAAGCAGCTCGGCATCACCGAGAAGTCGGAGATCGAGGAGATGGGCATCGACGTCTTCAACGAGAAGGCGCGCGCCTCCGTGCTGCAGTACACGCGGGAGTGGGAGGACTACGTCACCCGCCAGGCCCGATGGGTCGACTTCGCGCACGGCTACAAGACCCTGGATCTGAGCTACATGGAGAGCGTCATCTGGGCGTTCAAGCGACTCCACGACCAGGGCCTCGCCTACGAGGGCTCGCGGATCCTGCCGTACTGCTGGCGCGACGAGACCCCGCTGTCCAACCACGAGCTGCGCATGGACGACGATGTCTACCAGATGCGCCAGGACCCCTCGGTGACGGTGACCTTCCCGTGCACCGGAGAGCGGGCGGAGGCGCTCGGTCTCGCCGATGTCCGGGCGCTCGCGTGGACGACGACGCCGTGGACGCTCCCCACGAACCTCGCGCTCGCGGTGGGTCCGGCCATCGACTACGCGCTCGTACCGGCCGGCCCCGCGGGGGCCGCGGACGGCGGAGCGCCCGGGATGACCGTCTACCTCCTCGCACGCGACCTCGTCGGGAACCACGCGAAGGATCTGGGGTACGCCTCAGCCGAGGAGGCCGGGGAGGCCGTCACCCGCACGATCGCCGGCGCGGAGCTCGCGGGCGTCCGCTACGAGCCGCCGTTCGACTACTACGCCGACGCGGAGCGCTGGGACACGGCCCGGGCCTGGCAGATCCTCGTGGACGACTACGTCTCCACCGCGGACGGCACCGGCATCGTGCACCAGGCCCCCGCCTTCGGCGAGGACGACATGCGCCTCTCCGCCGCCGCAGGCATCCCCGTGATCGTCAGCCTCGACGACGGCGGGAGGTTCCTGCCCTCGGTCCCCGACGTCGCCGGCGAGCTCTGGATGGACGCGAACCGACCGCTGATCCGGCTCCTCAAGCAGCGCGGCCGGCTGCTCCGCGAGCAGAGCTACGAGCACTCGTACCCGCACTGCTGGCGGTGCCGCAACCCGCTCATCTACAAGGCGGTCTCGAGCTGGTTCGTGCGGGTCACCGACATCAAGCAGCGCATGCTCGAGACGAACGAGGAGATCACCTGGGTCCCCGAGAACGTCAAGCACGGCCAGTTCGGCAAGTGGCTCGAGGGCGCGCGCGACTGGTCGATCAGCCGCAACCGCTACTGGGGCAGCCCGATCCCCGTCTGGAAGAGCGACGATCCGGAGCACCCCCGCGTGGACGTCTACGGCTCGATCGCCGAGCTCGAAGCCGACTTCGGGGAGCTGCCGCGCAACGAGGCCGGCGAGGTGGATCTCCATCGCCCCTACATCGATGCGCTGACGCGACCGAACCCCGACGACCCGAGCGGCCGATCCACGATGCGCCGCATCGAGGACGTGCTCGACGTCTGGTTCGACTCCGCGTCGATGCCGTTCGCGCAGGCCCACTACCCCTTCGAGAACCAGGAGTGGTTCGACACGCATCAGCCCGCCGACTTCATCGTGGAGTACATCGGGCAGACCCGCGGCTGGTTCTACGTGCAGCACGTGCTGGCCACCGCGCTCTTCGACCGGCCGGCGTTCCGCAGCGTCATCAGCCACGGCATCGTGCTCGGCTCCGACGGCAACAAGATGTCGAAGAGCCTGCGCAACTACCCCGACGTGAACGAGGTCTTCGACCGAGACGGCTCCGACGCCATGCGCTGGTTCCTCATGGCATCGCCCGTGGTGCGCGGCGGCAACCTGATCGTCACGGAGGAGGGGATCCGCGAGGGCGTGCGGCAGTTCATCCTGCCGCTGTGGAACTCCTGGTACTTCTTCTCCCTCTACGCGAACGCGGACGGCACCGAGGCCGTGTGGCGCACGGACTCGCGCGACCCGCTGGATCGGTACATCCTCGCGAAGACCGGCCGGCTGGTGCGCGAGGTGGCGGCGCATCTCGATGCGCTCGACACGACCTCCGCGGCGGACGCGCTGCGCGCCTACGCCGAGGTGCTCACGAACTGGTACGTGCGGCGATCGCGCGACCGCTTCTGGGAGGGCGGAGCGGACAACCGCGAGGCCTTCGACACGCTCTACACCGTCCTCGAGACGGTCGCGCGGGTGGCCGCGCCGCTCGCGCCGCTCGTCGCCGAGGATCTCTGGCGCGGCCTCACCGGCGGGCGCTCCGTGCACCTGGAGGACTGGCCGGATGCGGGGGCGTTCCCCGAGGACGCCGGGCTCGAGGACGCGATGGACGACGTGCGGCAGATCACCTCGCAGGCGCTCGCGCTCCGCAAGGCCAGGGGCCTGCGGGTGCGGCTGCCGCTCGCCGAGCTGACGGTGGTCGCGGCGCGTCCCGGGGCCATCGAGCCCTTCTCCGACATCCTCCGCGAGGAGCTCAACGTGAAGGCGGTGCGCCTCGTGCCCCAGTCCGAGGGGAGCGCCGAGGAGTACGGGATCGTGCAGACCCTCGCGGTGAACGCGCGCGCCGCCGGCCCCCGTCTGGGCAAGCAGGTGCAGCAGGCGATCAGGGCGGCGAAGAGCGGCGACTGGAGCGAGACCGACGGTGTCGTGACGGCCGGCGGGATCGCGCTCGAGCCCCACGAGTACGAGCTGACGCTGCGCGCGGGCGAGTCGGCCGAGGGTTCGGGACCGGCGCTCGCGCTGCTGCCCGGCGGCGGCTTCGCCCTGCTCGACACCGAGACCACTCCGGAGCTCGAGGCGGAGGGCATCGCCAGGGACGCCATCCGCGCCGTGCAGGAGGCCAGGAAGAACGCCGGGCTCGAGGTCGGCGATCGGATCGTCCTCGCGCTGAACGCGGAGCCCGGCGACGCCGCGGCGCTGCGGGCGCACGGCGCGCTCATCGCGGCCGAGACGCTCGCCGAGGGCTTCACGGTGCAGGACGCGGTCGGGATCGATGCGATCGCCGACGATCTCGTGTCGCCCGGCGACGGCGTGCACGTCAGCGCACCGCGCGCGCTCGGCGTCGCGAAGGCGCCGTTCGTCATCACGATCGACGCGACGGGCGTCGCCGCGGCCGCGGATCGCGCCGCGGAAGGAGGGGCTCGATGAGCGCCGGCCCGCGCACGCCGGCCGAGCGCGTGTACGCCGAGCTGCTCGAACGGGTGGGCGAGGCGCACCCCCGGCCGCGGATCGAGCCCGTGCGGCGGCTCGCCGAGCTCGCCGGCTCGCCGCAGCTGTCCTACCCCGTCATCCAGGTCGCCGGAACCAACGGGAAGACCTCGACGAGCCGAGCGGTCGAGTCCCTGCTGCGCGCGCACGGTCTGCGCACCGGGCTCTTCACGAGCCCGCACCTGGTGGACTTCACCGAGCGCTTCCAGATCGGCGGCGCGCCGATCGACGGCGAGGTGCTGGCGTCCGCCTGGGAGGAGCTGAAGCTGCCGCTCGCGGTCGCCGACGCCGAGCTCGAATCCTCGGGCCAGGGGCCGATCACCTTCTTCGAAGCACTCGCCGTGCTCGCCTTCGCCGCCTTCGCCGACGCCCCCGTCGACGCCGCCGTGATCGAGGTCGGCATGGGCGGCGAGTGGGACGCGACCAACATCGTCGACGCCCGCGTGGCCGTCTTCACCCCGATCGGCCTCGACCACACGGAGCAGCTCGGCCCGGACGTCCAGACGATCGCGCGCACCAAGGCCGGCATCGTGAAGCCCGGCTCGACCGTCGTCACCGCGGCGCAGGAGGTCGACGCGCTCGCCGAGCTGGAGGACGCCGCGGCGCGCCACGACGCGCCGATCTTCGTCGCCGGCCGCGACTTCCGCCTGCTCGACGACCGGGTGGCGGTCGGCGGACGCCAGATCCGCGTCGCCGGGCTCTCCGGCGCCGCCTCCGAGCCGGCCTTCGTGCCGCTCTTCGGCGCGCACCAGGCCGAGAACGTCGCGCTCGCCATCGCGGCGGCCGAGGCCTTCTTCGGCGCCGAGCGCCCGCTGCCCGGGGAGGTGCTCGACGAGGGTCTCGGCGCGCTCACCTCGCCGGGCCGGCTCCAGCTCATCGGCGCCGACCCCGTGATCTACGTCGACGCCGCGCACAATCCGCACGGCGCGCGCGCGCTCGTGCGAGCCGTCGAGGAGTCCTTCGCCTTCGAGGAGCTTGCCCTCGTCGTCGGCGTGCTCGCGGAGAAGGACGCCGCGGGGCTGCTCGCGGCGCTCGCGCCGATCGCGCACCGCGTCACGGTGACGCCCGTCGATTCGCCGCGCAGCCTCGGCCAGTCGGAGCTGCGGGCGCTCGCCGAGGAGGAGATCCCGGGCACGCCGGTGGAGGTCGCGCAATCGCTCCCCGAGGCGCTCGAGGAGGCGCGCGCCTGGGCGCAGCGCGCCGAGGGCCGCGCCGTTCTGGTCGTCGGCTCCGTGCTGCTCGCCGGTGAGGCGATCGCCCACGCCCGGAGCGCTGGTTGGGGAGCCGCGTGAACCGCCGCGACGCGCACGGGAGCGGCGCGCGGCCCGAGGGCGACGAGGAGCTCGTGCTCTCGCCGTCCGAGACCCTGGCGCACAACTCTGCGATGCGGATCTCGGGCGCCGCGCGCCCGGGGACCCAGCAGCATCGGACGCAGCGCGCGCTCGCGTCCATCGTGCTCGGCTTCGAGCTCTTCGTCGTGGTCCTCATGGGACTCACGCTCTTCGGGCTCGGCACGCTCGAGCCGCGCGAGCTGGGACTGTACGTCGGCGGCGGGCTCGCAGTCGCCATCCTGCTCGGTCTCGCCCTCATGCGGGTCGGACGGGTCGGCATCGTGATCGGCTGGGCCGTGCACGCGCTCATGCTCGCGGTCGCGATCATCCTGCCGATGGCCCTCATCGTCGGGCTGCTGTTCACCGCGCTGTGGGTCTACTGCATGGTGAAGGGCGCCCGGATCGATCGCGATCGCGCGGCCTGGATCGCCGCGGCGGAGGGCTCGCCCGAATCCCGCATCTGAGAGCCGGCGGCCGCCCGCTAGGATATTCGGCTGGGGGAGGACCCCCCGGTGACGATCGAACTCGAGGAGTGTGCATGTCGGCAGAACAGACGTTGATCCTGGTGAAGCCCGACGGGGTGGCGCGAGGGCTGACCGGCGAGATCCTCCGCCGCATCGAGGCGAAGGGCTATGCCGTCACGGGTCTGCGCATGCTGTCCGCGGACCGCGAGCTGCTCGCGGCCCACTACGCCGAGCACGCGGGCAAGCCCTTCTACGAGCCCCTCATCGACTTCATGTCGTCGGGCCCGACCGTCGCGATCCGCGCCGAGGGCGATCGCGTCATCGAGGGCTTCCGCTCGCTCGCGGGCACGACCGATCCCACTGCGGCGGCCCCCGGCACGATCCGCGGCGACCTCGGCCGCGACTGGGGTCTCAAGGTGCAGCAGAACCTCGTGCACGGCTCGGACTCGCCCGAGTCGGCCGCGCGCGAGCTCGCCCTCTGGTTCGCCTAGCCGGGCCGTCGGCGGTACCGGTGCCGGTGCGACCCACCGCGCCGTGTTCCGCCGCCGCCCGCCCGCCGATGTCGCGGGCCCCCGCTAGGGTGGCCGCATGAGCGAATCCACCGCGTCAGCGGCGCCGTCGGCGGCGCGCACCGCCGTCCGGCTGACCCCCGCGCAGGCGCGCCGCATCGCGCTCGCGGCGCAGGGCTTCACGGCGACCCCGAGGCTCCGGCGGCGGCGGCCCTTCGATCCCGCCCTCGAGCGCCTGCACGTGCTGCAGATCGACTCCGTCAACGTCTTCGCGCGCAGCCACTACCTGCCCGTCTTCTCCCGACACGGCGGGTACGACCCCTCGGCGCTCGATCGGCAGCTGTGGACGAGCGGGGAGTTCACCGAGTACTGGGCGCACGAGGCGGCGTTCATCCCCGTCGCCGACCGCGGGCTGTTCGCGTGGCGCATGGCGGAGTACCGCGAACGCCACTCGCGCTCCGGTCGCGAGGACGCGCTCGCGACGGAGCTCGCCCGCGTGCGGGCGACGCTCGCCGCCGAGGGGCCGAGGTTCGTGCGGGAGCTCGAGCCGGCCCCGCGCGGCGGCCGCGGGCCGTGGTGGGACTGGAGCGACACGAAACGCGCGGTCGAGATGCTCTTCGCCAGCGGCGAGGTGGTCGCGGCGGGCCGCGAGGGGTTCCAGCGCCGCTACGCGCTCGCGGAGCAGGTGCTGCCCGCGGCCGCGCTGGAGCCCGTGCCGCGCGCGGAGGCGGAGCGCCGGCTCGTCGAGCGCGCGGCGCGCTCGCTCGGCGTCGGCACGGTCGCCGACATCGCCGATTACCACCGGTTGAAGGTCGGGCCCGCCCGGCGGGCCGTGCACGAGCTCGCGGAGGCGGGAGTGCTGCTGCCGGCGCACGTCGCCGGCTGGACGAACGGCGCGGGCCGCCCCGAGGAGGCGTGGCTGCACCGGGACGCGCGGATCCCGGCGCGGCTCGCACCCGACGCCCTGCTCACCCCCTTCGACCCGCTCGTCTGGTTCCGCCCGCGCGCCGAGCGGATGTTCGACTTCCACTACCGGATCGAGATCTACACGCCGAAGGAGCAGCGGCGCTACGGCTACTACTGCCTGCCGCTCATGGTCGGCGGTGCGCTGGCGGGGCGCATCGATCTCAAGGCGGATCGGGGGAGCGGCGCGCTGCTCGTCCAAGCGGCCTGGTCCGAGGAGCGCGCACCCGCCCGCACGGCGGAGACGGCCGTCGGGCTGCTCGCCCGCGCGGCGGCCTGGCAGGGGCTCGACGAGGTGCGGGTCTCGGGAGCGGGGAACCTGCGGCTCCCCGCGCGCTTCGACGCGGCGTGACCCCGCTCCCGCGGCTCGAAGGCGAATGTCGGAGGCTCCGAGTACCCTCGGAGACATGGAACCCACACGCTCCGTCCGCCCCTTCGAGGTGGTCTCCGACTACGAACCCTCCGGCGACCAGCCGAAGGCGATCGAGGAACTCGCGACCCGCATCAACGCCGGCGAGACGGATGTCGTCCTGCTCGGCGCGACCGGCACCGGCAAGTCCGCGACGACCGCGTGGCTCATCGAGGCGGTGCAGCGGCCGACGCTCATCCTCGCGCACAACAAGACCCTCGCAGCGCAGCTCGCGAGCGAGTTCAGGCAGCTGCTGCCGCACAATTCGGTCGAGTACTTCGTCAGCTACTACGACTACTACCAGCCGGAGGCGTACGTCCCGCAGACCGACACCTTCATCGAGAAGGACTCCTCGGTCAACGCCGAGGTCGAGCGGCTGCGCCACTCGACGACGAACGCGCTGCTCAGCCGCCGCGACACGGTGGTCGTCTCGACCGTCTCCTGCATCTACGGCCTCGGCAAGCCCGAGGAGTACTACGAGGCGATGGTGCCGCTCGTCGTGGGCGATCAGCTCGACCGGGACGTGCTGCTGCGCCGCTTCGTCGACATGCAGTACCAGCGCAACGACATCGAGTTCGTGCGCGGCAACTTCCGCGTGCGCGGCGACACGGTCGAGATCATCCCGATGTACGAGGAGCTCGCCATCCGGATCGAGTTCTTCGGGGACGAGATCGAGGCGCTGTACTACCTGCACCCCGTGAGCGGCGAGGTCATCAAGCAGGTCGAGACCGTGTCGGTCTTCCCCGGCTCGCACTACGTCGCGAGCCGGACGGTGATGAACCGCGCCATGGGCACGATCGCCGCGGAGCTCGACGCGCGCATCGACGAGCTCAAGCGGCAGAACAAGCTCGTCGAGGAGCAGCGCCTGCGCATGCGCACGACCTTCGATCTCGAGATGATGGAGCAGATCGGATTCTGCTCCGGCATCGAGAACTACTCCAGGCACATCGACGGCCGGCAGCCCGGCGAGGCGCCGCACTGCCTCCTCGACTACTTCCCGGACGACTTCCTCGTCGTCATCGACGAGTCGCACGTCACCGTGCCGCAGATCGGCGCCATGTACGAGGGCGACGCCTCGCGCAAGCGCACGCTCGTGGACCACGGCTTCCGCCTGCCGAGCGCCCTCGACAACCGCCCGTTGAAGTTCGGGGAGTTCAAGGAGCGCGTCGGGCAGACCGTGTACCTCTCGGCGACCCCCGGCGCCTACGAGCTCGAGCGCGCCGACGGCATCGTCGAGCAGATCATCCGCCCGACGGGCCTCGTCGATCCCGAGATCGTCGTGAAGCCGAGCGAGGGGCAGATCGACGACCTGCTCGAGGAGGTGCGCCTGCGCGCCGAGCGCGACGAGCGCGTGCTCGTGACGACGCTGACGAAGAAGATGGCCGAGCAGCTGACGACGTTCATGGAGGAGGCCGGCATCCGCGTGCGGTACCTGCACTCCGATGTGGACACCCTCCGCCGCGTCGAGCTCCTCACCGAGCTGCGAGCCGGCGTCTACGACGTGCTCGTCGGCATCAACCTGCTCCGCGAGGGCCTCGATCTGCCCGAGGTGTCCCTCGTCGCCATCCTCGACGCCGACAAGGAGGGCTTCCTCCGCTCCAGCACCTCGCTCATCCAGACGATCGGCCGCGCGGCGCGCAACGTCTCTGGCGAGGTGCACATGTACGCGGACACGGTCACCCGCTCGATGCGCGAGGCGATCGACGAGACGAACCGGCGCCGCGAGATCCAGGTCGCCTACAACGCGGAGCACGGCATCGACCCGCAGCCGCTGCGGAAGAAGATCGGCGACATCACCGAGATGCTCGCCCGCGAGGCCGCCGACACGGAGGATGTGCTCTCCCGCACCGGGGCGCACGCCCAGCGCAAGGGCGGCTCGCCGCAGCGCGCCAAGGGCAAGGCGGCGGCGCGCGCCGGCGCGATCGCGGAGGAGGGCTCGGCGAAGCTCGAGGAGCTGATCGCGGACCTCACGGAGCAGATGCTCGCCGCCGCCGAGGAGCTCAAGTTCGAGCTCGCGGCGCGGCTGCGCGACGAGGTCTCCGAGCTCAAGCGGGAGCTGCGCAGCATGGAGGCCGCCGGCCACCTCTGAGCCGAGCGGGCGGGCGCGAGCAGCCGAGCGCCTGAACCTGCGAGCGCGCGAGCATCCGCATTCCTGCGCGCACGTGTTCGATGCCGTGCCCATGCCGTGAGAGCGCCTCACGCCCCGTCCCGCCACCCGGCGAAGCCGGCGCCTCCGGGCCGCGACCGCCTACAGCAGCTCGTAGCCGTAGCGATGCGCGATCTCGTCGAGCACATCCCCGAGTTCCGGCGAATCGAGCCGGATCAGCACCTCCGCCAACCGGGGGAGGGCGTCCCGCGCGGGCTCCCACAGGGCGACGATCCGAGCACTCGGGATGACGGAGGACGCCGAGAGCACGCCGTCGAGATCCGGGTAGCGTCCGGCGATCGCGCGCGCCCACGCGCGCGCCGCCCGACGACTGCCCGAGGAGATCGCGGCGTTGCCCCCCGCCACGGAGATCCAGTCGCTGTCGCTGAGATCGAGGAGCCGCAACGGCCGGTCGAGCCGGAAGCCGGCGAGCGTCGGCACCCCCTCGGAGACGCGGATGATGCGGTACTCCTGGAACACCTCGACCACGGCCGCCGCGAACGCGCCGCTCAGCACCTCGACGGATCCGGCGGCGCCCGGATCGACGGCGACCGCGTCACCGAGCACGCCGTAGAGGACCCCGTTCCCGGGGTGCGGCCCGAGCGGCTCGGGGTGCGGGTCGAAACGTCCGTCGAGCGGCCCGACCTCGCGGAACTCGTGCCACTGCATCGGGTACGGTCCGGCGGCCCGGAAGATGCGCGCGAGGAGCGCGCCCGCGGGCACCGTGCGCACCCAGGACGGGTCGTCGCCGAGCTCGGGGAAGCGCTCCGGCGCCGGCGGCGGGAGGGTCTCGCTCACGGCACGCGATGCAGCGCGGCGTCGACGACGGCGGCGACCGCCTCGGGATCCCCGCCGTGCTCGAGCCACTCGAACGGCGAGAGCTCCTCATCGTCGATCACGAGGTGCGGGCTCGGGCGGGTGAGGATGCGCTCGACCAGCAGCAGGGGAGTGCCCGGCGGGAACGCCCGCGCCACGCTCGCCCATCCCGGGAACTCGCGCCGCTCGGGGAACTGCAGCGCCGGGAAGACCCACCCGGCCCGCGTGCGGCGGGCGATGAGCGACCCCTCGGCGGCCCGCTGCCGGACCCGGGCCGCGGACACCCCGAGGATCTCGGCCACCTCCACCGCGCCGAGCGCGTCCCGCTCGAGCGCGCGCTCGGCGAGCGCCGAGCCGAGCCGAGCCGAGATGCGCGGCGGACCGTCGAGCGCCGAGGCGGGGACTCCGAGCGCGGCGAGCCCCTCGGCCTCCGCCCGAGTGAAGGCCCGCGCCCCGGCGCGTCGCCGCTCGACCACCGACGTGAGCGCCTCGGCGACCGCGTCGAGCTCGTCGTCGGCGATCCGGTCGACCAGGGCGAGCACCCGTTCGCGCGCTCCGCGGCCGCCCTCCGGGGCTCCGCGCCCGCTCGCAGCTCCGAGACCTGTGCGATGGACATCGCCACCCCTTTCGTTCGCTTGCATCAATAATACGCGCAAATCGTCGCGATGCCCAGCCCGGGCGATCTCGTAGATATGTTCGAATTCCCGACCGGCGCACCGTACAATGGGACGGTGACTTCGCAGAGCCCCTCACCGATCCGGTCCTCCTCGGCGCACGCCCAGATCAGCGTCCAGGGCGCCCGCGTCCACAATCTCCACGACGTCGACCTCGCGATCCCGCGCGACGCGATGGTCGTGTTCACCGGCCTGTCCGGAAGCGGCAAGTCGAGCCTCGCCTTCGACACCATCTTCGCGGAGGGACAGCGGCGCTACGTCGAATCCCTGAGCGCCTACGCCCGCCAGTTCCTCGGCCAGGTCGACCGGCCCGACGTCGACTTCATCGAGGGACTGAGCCCCGCGGTCTCCATCGACCAGAAGTCGACGAACCGCAATCCGCGCTCCACCGTCGGCACGATCACCGAGATCTACGACTACATGCGACTGCTCTGGGCCCGCGTCGGCATCCCGCACTGCGCCGTGTGCGGCGAGCGGATCGCGGCGCAGACGGTGCAGCAGATCGCCGACCAGCTGATGGAGCTGCCCGAGCGCACCCGCTACCAGGTGCTCGCCCCCGTGGTCAGCAAGAAGAAGGGGGAGTTCGTCGATCTCTTCCAGGAGCTCGCGGCGAGCGGCTACTCGCGCGCGCTCGTCGACGGCGAGCTCGTCCAGCTCTCGGATCCGCCCAAGCTCAAGAAGCAGGTGAAGCACGACATCTCCGTCGTCGTGGACCGCCTCGTCGCGGGCCCCGACATCCTCGGCAGGCTCACCGACTCCCTGGAGACCGCGCTCCGCCTCGCGAACGGCCTCGCGGCCATCGACTTCGTCGACCGCGAGCCGGGCGCCGAGGACCGCACGCAGCTGTTCTCCGAGCACCTCTCCTGCCCGAACCAGCACCCCGTGCAGCTCACCGAGATCGAGCCGCGCACCTTCTCCTTCAACGCGCCCTTCGGCGCCTGCCCGGTCTGCTCCGGCCTCGGCACGAGCATGTCCGTCGACGAGGACCTCGTGCTCGGCGACCCCGAGCTCTCGATCGCGGAGGGGGTCATCGTCCCCTGGACCAGCCAGGGCAAGAGCCTCTACCAGTACTACGAGAAGCTGCTCGTCGGCCTCTCCGCGGATCTCGACTTCTCGCTGCAGACGCCGTGGGAGCAGCTCGACGAGGCCGTCACGCAGGCCGTGCTCTACGGGAACGACTTCAAGGTCAGCGTGCGCTGGAAGAACCGCTTCGGGCGCGAGGTCAAGTACACCTCCGGTTTCGAGGGCGTCATCCCCTTCATCGAGCGCCAGTACGCCGAAGCGGAATCCGACGCGAAGCGCGATCGCTGGTCCGAGTTCCTCCGCGAGGTGCCCTGCCACGCCTGCAAGGGGCAGCGGCTCAAGCCCGAGGTGCTCGCGGTCACGGTCGACGGCCAGTCGATCGCCGGGGTGGGGGAGTTCAGCCTCACCGACGCCAAGCGCTTCTTCGACGACGTCGTGCTCACCGAGCGCGAGGCCAGGATCGCCGCGCAGGTGCTGCGCGAGATCCGCCTGCGCTTCGACTTCCTCATCGAGGTGGGGCTCGGCTATCTCACCCTCGCGCGCGCCGCGGGCACGCTCTCGGGCGGCGAGGCGCAGCGCATCCGGCTCGCCACGCAGATCGGCTCGGGCCTCACCGGCGTCCTCTACGTCCTCGACGAGCCGAGCATCGGCCTCCATCAGCGCGACAACCGGCGGCTCATCGAGACCCTCATCAAGCTGCGGGATCTCGGCAACACCCTCATCGTCGTCGAGCACGACGAGGAGACCATCGAGGCGGCCGACTGGATCGTCGACATCGGCCCGGGCGCCGGCGTCGAGGGCGGCACCGTGGTGCACTCGGGGGAGTACCGCGAACTGCTGGCCAACCGCGACTCGATCACGGGCGACTACCTCGCGGGCCGGCGCTCCATCGAGACGCCGAAGCGCCGGCGACGGCGCGAACGGGGGCGCGAGCTGCGGGTCATGGGCGCGCGCTCGAACAACCTGCGGAACGTCGACGCGACCTTCCCCCTCGGGATCATGACGGCCGTCACCGGCGTCTCGGGTTCGGGCAAGTCGACGCTCGTGAACGACATCCTCTACCGCGTCCTCGCCAATCAGCTCAACGGCGCGCGTCTCGTGCCCGGCAAGCACACGCGCGTCACCGGGCTCGAGCACCTGGACAAGGTCGTGCACGTCGACCAGGCCCCCATCGGGCGCACCCCGCGGTCGAACCCCGCGACCTACACGGGCGTCTTCGACAAGATCCGCACCCTCTTCGCCGAGACGCCCGAGGCGAAGACCCGCGGCTACCTGCCCGGGCGCTTCAGCTTCAACGTCAAGGGCGGGCGCTGCGAGGCGTGCTCGGGCGACGGCACCCTGAAGATCGAGATGAACTTCCTCCCCGACGTCTACGTCGCCTGCGAGGTCTGCGGCGGCTCGCGCTACAACCGCGAGACCCTGCAGGTGCGCTACAAGGGCAAGAACATCTCCGAGGTCCTCGAGATGCCCATCTCCGAGGCCGAGGAGTTCTTCGCCCCCATCTCCTCCATCCACCGCTACATGAAGACCCTCGTCGACGTCGGGCTCGGCTACGTCAGGCTCGGGCAGAGCGCGACGACGCTCTCCGGCGGCGAGGCGCAGCGCGTCAAGCTCGCCACGGAGCTGCAGAAGCGCTCCAACGGGCGCAGCATCTACGTGCTCGACGAGCCGACGACCGGCCTCCACTTCGAGGACGTCCGCAAGCTCCTGCTCGTGCTGAACGGCCTCGTCGACAAGGGCAACACGGTCATCACGATCGAGCACAACCTCGACGTGATCCGCAGCGCCGACTGGGTGATCGATCTCGGCCCCGAGGGCGGCTCCGGCGGCGGCACCATCATCGCCGAGGGCACGCCCGAGCAGCTCGCGCGCGTGGAGGAGAGCCACACCGGGCGATTCCTCGCCGAGGTGCTCGAGGGCCGCGAGGCGAAGTCGGCGCGGGCGGTGCGGGCCCGGGAGCGGGCCACGGCCTGATGCAGGAGATCGACCGGCGCTCCGAGTTCCGCCCCGCCCAGGGCGAGATCCCGACGAGCCCCGGAGTCTACCGCTTCAGCGACCGGCACGGTCGCGTGCTGTACATCGGCAAGGCGAAGAACCTGCGCGCGCGGCTCGCGAACTACTTCCAGCCGCTGCACTCGCTCATGCCGCGCACGCGGCGCATGCTCGCCCTCGCCGCGAAACTCGACTGGACCGTCGTGGCGACCGACACCGAGTCGCTCGTGCTCGAGCACACCTGGATCACGGAGTTCAAACCGCCGTTCAACGTCCAGTTCAAGGACGACAAGACCTACCCCTACCTCGCCGTCACGCTGCGCGACGAGGCCCCGCGCCTCATCATCACCCGCAACGAGCGGATCCGGGGCGCGCGCTACTTCGGCCCGTACCCGAAGGTGTGGGCGCTCCGCGAAACCACGGCGCTGCTGCAGCGCGCCTTCCCGATCCGCACCTGCAACGAGGCGGACTACCAGCGCGCCATGCGCAGCGGAAAACCGTGCCTCGCCGGGCAGATCGGACGGTGCCACGGCCCGTGCTCGCGCCTCATCACGGTCGAGGAGCATCGCGCCAGGGTCCAGGAGCTCGTCGCCTTCCTCGGCGGCGGCGACACCGGGCACCTCAGGAGCCTGCAGCGTGCGATGCGCGACGCCGCCGCCGAGCAGCGCTACGAGGACGCGGCGCGCCTGCGGGATCAGGTGCAGGCCGTCGAGCACGTCATGGAGAAGAACGCCGTGGTGCTCGGCCTCGACGTGAACCTCGACGTCTTCGGTCTGCGCGCCGACGAGCTGGCCGCGGCCGCGCACCAGTTCATCATCCGCGGCGGCAGGATCCGCGGCGAGCGGAGCTGGATCGTCGACGTCGAGCTCGACGATTCGCCCGGCACGCTGCTCGAGCAGGTCGTCCAGTCCGCCTACGAGGGGGAGCGCGAACCGCCGCCGGAGATCCTGGTGCCGCTGCTGCCCGAGAACGCCGGGGCGCTCGAGGAGGCGCTGAGCGCGCGCCGGCCGCGCCGCGGCCGCGTCCGCGTCCGCGTGCCCGAACGGGGCGAGAAGGTGCAGCTCATGGATCGCGCCGTCCTCAACGCGGGCGAGCACCTCGTCCGCCACAAGCTCAAGCGCGCCGCCGACCTCACGGCCCGCACCGACGCCCTCGCGGAGCTGCAGCAGGCCCTCGGCATGGCGGAGGCCCCGTTGCGCATCGAGTGCATCGACGTCTCGCATCTGCAGGGCACCGGGGTCGTCGCCTCCCTCGTCGTCTTCGAGGACGGTCTGCCGGCGAAGGGCGCGTACCGCAAGTACCGCATCGAGGAGACGAGCGACGACACCGATTCGATCCACCAGGTCGTCTCGCGCCGCGCGGCGCAGCTCAACGCGGCGCGGGAGGCCGGGGAGCCGCCCTCCGGCGTCTACCGCGACCGCCCGCAGCTGCTCGTGGTCGACGGCGGCGAGCCCCAGGTGCGCGCGGCGGCGCGGGCCCTCGCGGAGGCGGGCATCGACGACGTCGCGCTCTGCGGGATCGCGAAGCGCCTCGAGGAGATCTGGCTGCCGGACGATCCGTACCCGGTGATCCTGCCGCGCACGAGCGAGGCGCTCTTCCTCGTGCAGCGCATCAGGGACGAGGCGCACCGCTTCGCCATCACCTTCCAGCGGCAGCGCCGCAGCACCGCCATCGCGAGCCGCCTCTCCGAGATCCCCGGCCTCGGCCCGAAGCGGGTCCAGGCGCTGCTCAAGCACTTCGGCTCGGTGGCCCGGCTGCGCGCGGCGTCCCACGCCGAGCTGTCCGCGGCACCGGGACTCGGGCCGAAGCTCGCCGAGCAGGTCATGGACCACCTCGGGGACTCGGCGCCCGCCGCTGCGGCTAAACTTGGGGCAGCGCAGCACGCGTCGACGAGTGAGGAGGATCCGGCATGAACGAGGCCGCAGCGGGGCAGGAGATCCTCATCGTCACCGGCATGTCCGGTGCGGGGCGGAGCACCGTCGCCAACACCCTCGAGGATCTCGGCTGGTACGTCGTCGACAACCTCCCGTTGACGATGCTGAAGACCCTCGCGGACATGGCAGACCGCTCCGGCGGCGCGCTGCCGCGCATCGTCGCGGTCGTCGACGTGCGGGGTCGGGATCTCTTCGCCGACATCCAGGACACCGTCGAGGAGCTGCGGGCTGGGGCCACCGTGCGCGTCGTGTTCCTCGACGCCACCGACGAGATCCTCGTGCGCCGCTACGAGTCCGTGCGCCGCCCGCACCCGCTGCAGGGGGAGGCGGGGAGCCTGCTCGAGGGGATCCGCCTCGAGCGCGAGCGCCTGCAGGAGCTGCGCGCCTCGAGCGACGTCGTCATCGACACCTCGCGCTACAACGTGCACGATCTCTCGACGGCGACCCGCGACCTCTTCTCCGACGACAACACGCCCGGCCTGCAGTTGTCCGTGCTGAGCTTCGGCTTCAAGTACGGCGCCCCCACCGATGTCGATCTCATGGTCGACATGCGGTTCCTCCCGAACCCCTTCTGGATCCCGGAGCTCCGCCCGCTGACGGGGGTCGATCCCGAGGTGAAGGAGTACGTGCTCAGCCGCGACGGGGCGGCCGAGTTCCTCGATCACTACGTCGCGGCGCTCGCTCCGGTGCTCGCCGGATTCCAGCGGGAGAACAAGCGCCACGCGTCGCTCGCGGTAGGATGCACCGGCGGCAAACATCGCTCGGTGGCCTCGGCCCGAGAGCTGGCCGACCGACTCGCCGGACTGCCGGGCGTCAGCGTGAGCCTGCGCCACCGCGACCTCGGTCGCGAGTAGTCCGCCCCAGCGCACCGTCGCCCGCCGCCATTCGCCATCCCCACTTCCGAAAGGAGCCCATTCGTGCTGTCAACCCCCGAGGTGAAGAGCGAGCTCGTCCGGTTCCCGGTGCAGCGCACCGGAGAGCGGATCGCCGAGGTCGCGACGATCCTCCGACTCGCGGGAGGCCTGCACACCATCTCGGGGCGGATCGCCCTCGAGGCCGAGCTCCACACCCCGCAGATCGTGCAGCGGGTCCGCAAGGACCTCGCGGAGCTCTACGGCGTGCGGTCCGACGCGAAGCAGCTCCCGCCCTCGAGCACGCGGCCCGGCGCGCCGCAGTTCCTCGTCCGCGTGATCGACGGAGAGACCCTCGCCCGGCAGCTCGGCCTCCTCGACCAGCGGCGGCGTCAGATCCGCGGCCTGCCGAACCGTCTCACGACGGGGGCGCAGGCGGAGCTCGCCGCGATCTGGCGCGGCGCGTTCCTCGCGCGCGGCGGCCTCACCGCCCCGGGTCGCTCCGCGGGCCTCGAGCTCGGCTGCCCGACGAGCGAGGTCGCCATGGCGCTCGTCGGCGCCGCGGGCCGACTCGGGATCGATGCCAAGAGCCGTGAGATCCGCGGACAGAACAAGGTGCTCATCCGCGACGGCGAGGCCATCAGCGACATGCTCGGAACGATGGGGGCGACCCAGGCGAAGCAGGCCTGGGACGAGCTGCGCCGCGCCCGCGAGACGCGTGCGACCGCGAACCGCCTCGTGAATTTCGACGACGCGAACCTCCGCCGTTCGGCGCAGGCCTCCGTCGCCGCATGCGCCCGGGTGGAGCGCGCGCTCGAGATCCTCGGCGACGGCGTCCCCGAGCACCTCAGGTACGCGGGTCAGCTGCGCCTCGCGCACCGCGAGGCGAGCCTCGACGACCTCGGCGCGCGCGCCGATCCGCCGCTCACGAAGGACGCGATCGCCGGTCGGATCCGGCGCCTGCTCGCGATGGCCGACAAGGAGGCCGAGTCCCGGGGCATCCCCGGCACCGAGGCCAGCCTGCCCGAGGAGCTCGACGCCCTCTGAGACCGCGGGCCGCGGATCCGCTCTCGGCTGAATTCCGACGTCATTCCCCGCCTCGGGGCGCACCGGAGTCATAGACTGAGAACGACAACTGCCGGAACACAGAATGGAGCGCCCGATGGCCGCATACTCCCTCCCTGAACTTCCCTACGATTACGCAGCTCTCGAGCCGCACATCAGCGGCAAGATCATGCAGTTGCACCACGACAAGCACCACCAGGCGTACGTGACGGGGGCGAACACGGCGCTCGAGCAGCTCGCGGAAGCGCGCGACTCCGGCAATCTCGCGGCGGTCAACAAGCTGGAGAAGGATCTCGCGTTCAACCTCGGCGGCCACGTGAACCACACGATCTTCTGGAACAACCTCTCGCCCGAGGGCGGCGGACGCCCGGAGGGCGAGCTCGCCGCGGCGATCGACGAGTTCTTCGGCGACTTCGAGAAGTTCCAGGCGCACTTCACCGCGACCGCGCTCGGCGTCCAGGGCTCCGGCTGGGCCGTCCTCGCATGGGACGCGCTCGGGCAGCGCCCGAACATCGTGCAGCTCTTCGACCAGCAGGGCAACCTGCCCGCAGGCACGATCCCGCTCCTCCAGCTCGACGTGTGGGAGCACGCCTACTACCTCGACTACCTGAACGTCCGCGCCGACTACGTGAAGGCGTTCTGGAACATCGCGAACTGGCAGGACGTCGCGAAGCGCTTCGAGGCCGCCCGCAGCCAGACCCCGGGCCTCATCTAGGACCCGACGCGCACGGGGGCCGGACCGCACGGTCCGACCCCCGTTTCGCTGCCCGCCGCGGCGCATCGCGCCGGGCCCGCCCCGTCCCATCCGCCGCCCCGCCCGGCCAGAAGGAGTACCCCACCCACATGCGCACCATCGAATCCCTGGGCTCGCTCCGGTCACGCACCGTGATCGTCCGCTGCGACCTCAACGTCCCCCTCTCCGACGGCGCGATCGGCGACGACGGCCGCATCCGCGCCTCCCTCACCACGATCCGGGAACTGCGCGAGGCCGGGGCTCGTCTCGTCCTCGTCAGCCACCTCGGTCGTCCGAAGGGGGCCCCGGAGGCGCGCTTCTCGCTCCGTCCCGTCGCCGAGCGCATGGCGGAGCTGCTCGGCGCCCCCGTCGGCTTCGTCGGCGAGACCGTGGGCCCCGAGGCCGAGTCGGCCGTGGCCGCCCTCGCGGACGGCGACGTGCTCCTGCTCGAGAACCTGCGCTTCAACCCGGGCGAGACGAGCGCGGACCCTGCGGAGCGCCGCGCCTTCGCCGGGCGGCTCGCGGCGCTCGGCGACGCCTTCGTCTCCGACGGCTTCGGCGTGGTGCACCGCTCGCAGGCGAGCGTCACCGAGCTCGCGCAGCTGCTCCCGAGCGCGGCCGGCCGCCTCGTCGCGGCCGAGCTCGCGGTGCTCCGCCGGCTCACCGACGAGCCCGAGCGCCCCTACACGGTCGTGCTGGGCGGTTCGAAGGTGTCCGACAAGCTCGGTGTCATCTCCCACCTGCTCGAGCGCGTCGACACGATCCTCGTGGGCGGGGGCATGCTCTTCACCTTCCTCGCGGCGCAGGGCCACGACGTCGCCGCGAGTCTGCTCGAGGAGGATCAGCTCGACACCGTTCGCGGCTACCTCGCGGAGGCCGAACGGCGCGGCGTCCGCATCGTGCTGCCGAGCGACGTCGTCGTCGCTGCGGCCTTCGCCCCCGACGCCGCCCACGAGGTCGTCGCCGCAGACGCGATCGCCTCCTCGAGCTTCGGCGCGACGGGCATCGGGCTCGACATTGGCCCCGACTCCGCCGCCGAGTTCGCACGACGCATCGCCGACTCGGCGACCGTGTTCTGGAACGGCCCGATGGGGGTGTTCGAGATGGAGGCCTTCGCGCACGGCACCCGCGCGGTCGCGCAGGCCCTCGCGGACACCTCGGCGTTCACCGTGGTCGGCGGCGGCGACTCCGCCGCCGCCGTGCGCGCGCTCGGCTTCGCCGACGAGCGCTTCGGACACATTTCAACGGGCGGCGGCGCGAGCCTCGAGTTCCTCGAGGGGAAGCCGCTGCCGGGACTGGAGGTACTCGCATGACCGATCAGCTCGCCGAGGAGCGGCTCCCGGAGCCGCGCCAGCCGCTGCCGCAGACCGAGCGCACCCCGCTCATCGCCGGCAACTGGAAGATGCACCTCGACCATCTCCAGGCCATCGCCCTCGTGCAGAAGCTGTCCTGGGGGCTCAAGGACGCTCGGCACGACTACGCCGACGCCGAGGTCGCCGTGTTCCCGCCGTTCACCGACCTGCGCTCGGTGCAGACCCTGCTCGCCGCGGACAAGCTCAGCCTCGTCCTGGGCGCGCAGGACGTGTCCCCGCACGAGTCCGGCGCGTACACGGGAGACGTCTCCGCCGCGATGCTCGCGAAGCTCGACGTGCGCTATGTGCTCACCGGGCACTCGGAGCGGCGCGGCGGGCACGGCGAAGACGACGAGACCGTGGCCGCCAAGTCCCTCGCCGCGCATCGCGCCGGCATGGTGCCGATGATCTGCGTGGGGGAGACCGCCGAGGATCTCGAGGCCCACGGCGCCGCGGCGATCCCGCTCGCGCAGCTCGCCGCGGCGATCGCACCGCTGCCGGCCGACGCGGAGTTCGTCGTGGCGTACGAGCCGGTCTGGGCGATCGGCAGCGGCCAGGCCGCCACCGCGGAGCAGGCGGAGGAGGTCGCACGAGCGCTGCGCGAGTCCCTGCGGGATCTTCGCGGGGACGAGGTCGCGGCCGCCACGCGCATCCTCTACGGCGGATCCGTCGCGAGCCAGAACGTGGCCGGATTCCTGCGGCAGCCGAACGTCGACGGCGCGCTCGTCGGCGGGGCGAGCCTGCGGGCCGACGAGTTCTCCCGAATCGTGCAGTTCAGGAAGCACGTCACCGCCGCGTGAGGCGACCGGCCCGCGGCCTGCGGGGTCCCGCAGGGCGCTCCCGCTATACTGGACCGTGGCTTCCCACGCCCTCGAACCCGGAAAGGTGACCGCGTGCTCATCCTCAAGATCGCACTGATCGTGATCCTCGTACTCACGAGCCTGCTGCTCACCCTGTTCATCCTGCTGCACAAGGGCCGCGGCGGCGGCCTCTCCGACATGTTCGGCGGCGGCGTGACCTCGAGCCTGGGGTCGTCGGGCGTGGCCGAGCGCAACCTGAACCGCATCACCGTCGTCGTGTCGCTGGTGTGGTTCGCGTCGATCGTGGGACTCGGGCTCATCGCCCGGTTCTCGGTGGTCTGAACCGCCCCGATCGTCGCACCCGAGCAAGAGAGGACACCGTGGCAGGCAGCAACGCCATCCGTGGTGCGCGCGTCGGATCCGGCCCCATGGGGGAGAAGGATCACGGCGCCCGTGCCGACCGAATTCAGATTTCGTACTGGGACGCACTGGGCAACGAGACCGTGCGGTACTTCGCGGCCGACGTGCCCGAGGAGGAGATCCCCGAGCAGATCGACTGCCCGACGTCCGGCCTCCCCGCGGGCCGGGACCGGCAGAACCCGCCGATGCTCCCGAAGAACGAGCCGTACAAGACGCACCTCGCCTATGTGAAGGAGCGCCGCACCGAGGAGGAGGCGGCCGAGCTGCTCGAGGCCGCGCTCGAGAAGCTCCGCGCCCGACGCGGCACGGCGCGCAAGTCCGCCTGAGCGGGAACTCGCGCACGACGAAGGCCTCGGGGAATCATCGCGATTCCCCGAGGCCTTCGTCGTGCGTCCGGCGGTCCGGCGGTCCGGCGGTCCGGCGGTCCGGCGGTCCGGGAGGAGCGTCTCAGATCGCCGTGATGATCCGGCGGACGGTCTCAGCGGGGTCGGGGCAGCCCAGGGCGATCACCGGACGGCCCCGCTCCGCGAGCACACCGCGATCCCCGCGCGCCTGCGCCGCGATGAGCGCGCCGAAGCCGGCCTCGCCGTCCGGGATCCCGAGCTCCCCGGCACCCGTGTCCGAGAGCTGCAGGAAGGCTCCGGCGGCCGGACCGCCCTTGTGGAGCTGACCGGTGGAGTGCAGGTAGCCTGGCCCGAAGCCGAGTGCCACCGGCACGCCCAGCGACGCCGCCAGTCCGGCCCGCAGCGCCTCGAGCTCCGTCCGGGTCGCGGACGCGTCCAGATAGGCCTGGATCGCGAGGTACCCCGTGGCCGGCACGACGGCGCGGAGCGCGTCCACGAGTCCGCTCGCGGAACGCGGCGCCGCTCCCGGCGCCGCCTGCACGACGGCGTCGGCGAGCTCCGCGATGGGCGCCGCCTCCACGGCGGCGTCGCGCGCGGGCGCGGCGAGCGCCGCACGCGCGGCGACCTTCGCGGCCTCGACGTCGGGCTGGTCGAAGGGGTCGATCCCGATGAGACGGCCGAGCACGGACGTCGCGACCTCCCAGAGCAGGAACTGCGCACCGAGCGGCGCGTCGAGGAGGATCCCCTCCGAGCCGGGGCCCGCCCCGTCCTCGCTCCGCTCGGGACCGACGGCGATCGGAAGCGCCTGGGCCGGCGTCCGGACGAACTCCGGCGCCGTCTCCGCGAGCGCGATGGGCAGCACGCCGACGCCGTCCTTGCCGGTCGACTCGGCGACGAGCTGCTCGATCCACTGCCCGAGCCCCGCGTCGGCGCCGTGCGAGGCCCGCACGGCGAGCAGGAACCGGCCGGGCAGCCCTTCGCCGATCGCCGCAGCGAGCCGCAGGGCCGGGTTCGACGCGTCGTCGGCGGCGAGTTCGGCGCGCACGGAGTCGGCCTCGGCGAGGAGCGCGCGCAGCTCGGCGCCGGCCAGCCCCGCGGGCACGAGCCCGAACGCCGTCAGCGCGGAGAACCGGCCGCCCACCTCGGGGTCGGCGAGGAACACGCGCTGGCCGCGCGCCCGGGCATCCGCCTCGAGCGCGGATCCCGGATCGGTGACGACCACGATGCGCCCCGCGGGATCGATGCCCGCGGCCGCGAACGCGCGCTCGAAGGCGGCGCGCTGGCTGAGCGTCTCGATGGTGCCGCCCGACTTCGAGCTCACCACGACGACGGTGCGGGAGAGGTCTCCCGCCACCGCGCGGCGCACCACCGCGGGGTGCGTGGAGTCAAGCACCTCGAGCGGCACGCCGTGCCAGCGCGCGATGACCTCGGGGGCGAGGCTGGAGCCGCCCATGCCGCAGAGCACGACGCGGTCGACGCCGGACGCCGCGAACTCGGCGCGCAGCGCCTCGATCTCGGGGATCAGCCGCTCGGCGGCGGGGGAGACGTCCGTCCAGCCGAGCCGGATCGCGGCCTCCGCGGCCGCCTCGGCCCCCCAAAGCCCGGCGTCCCGTGCGAAGATCCGGCTGGCGACGCGCGCCTCCACGAGCTCGGCGACCGTCTCGGCGATCGCGCGCTCCGGCATGCCGGCGTCGAGCCGGATCGTCATCACTCCGCCGCTTCCGCGAGCGCCCGGGCGACCGTGTCCTGCAGCTGGGTCCAGGAGGCGTCGAACTTCTCGAGCCCCTCGCGCTCCAGCAGCGCCGTGACCTCGGCGTAGTCGATGCCCTGCGCGTCGATGTCGTTGAGCAGCTGGTTCGCCTCGAGGAACGTCCCGGAGATCGTGTCCCCGCGGGTCTCGCCGTGGTCGGCGTAGGCGCGCAGCGTGGCCTCCGGCATCGTGTTCACGACGTCGGACGCGACGAGCTCGGCGACGTAGAGGGTGTCGGGGAGCGCCGGGTCCTTCACCCCGGTGGAGGCCCACAGCGGGCGCTGCGGGTGCGCGCCGAGCCCGAGCAGCTGCTGCGCGCGCTCGCTCGCGAAGCTCTGCGCGAACACCTCGTAGGCCAGGCGTGCGTTCGCGACGCCCGCGCGGCCCGTCAGCGCCTCGGCCTCCGGGGTGCCGAGCGCCCGGAGCCGTCCGTCGATCTCGGTGTCGACGCGCGACACGAAGAAGGAGGCCACCGAGCGGATGCCGGCGAGGTCGTGCCCCGCGGCGCGGGCGCGCTCGAGGCCCGTGAGGTAGGCGTTGATGACCTCGCGGTAGCGCTCGAGGCTGAAGATGAGCGTGACGTTCACGCTGATCCCGGCGGCGATGGTCTCGGCGATCGCCTCGAGTCCCTCGACGGTCGCGGGGATCTTGATCATGGCGTTCGGACGGTCGACCCGCCGCCACAGCTCGCGGGCCTGGGCCACGGTGCCTGCGGTGTCGCGGGCGAGGCCCGGCTCGACCTCGATGGACACGCGGCCGTCACGGCCTCCGGTCGAACGGAAGACGTCCGCGAACACGTCGCAGGCGTCGGCGACATCCGACGTCGTGAGCTCCACGATCGTCGCGTCCGCATCGAGGCCCCGGGCCGCGCAGTCGGCGATCCGGCCGCCGTAGCCGACGCCGCCGCCGATGGCCCCGGCGAAGATCGTCGGATTGGTGGTCACGCCGACGACGTCGTGCGTGCCGATGAGCCCGGCGAGCTCGCCGCTCTCGATCCGGTTCCGGGAGAGGTCGTCGAGCCAGATGCTGACGCCCGCCGCGCTGAGCTGCTGCGTGGACTCGGTCATCGTGCGCCTCCTTCGCGCTGCGCCGCCACGGCGGCGATGGATGCGCGAGCCGCGTCGACGACCGCATCGGTCGTGATGCCGAACTCGCGGAAGAGGGTCTCGTAGTCCGCGGATGCGCCGAAGTGCTCGATCGACACCGAGCGTCCGAGGTCCCCGACGAGGCGCTCCCAGCCGAGCGCGAGGCCGGCCTCGACGCTCACGCGCGCCGCCACCGCGGCGGGGAGCACGTGCTCGCGGTAGGCCGCGTCCTGTTCGGCGAACCACTCGAGCGAGGGTGCGGAGACGACGCGGGCGCCGACGCCGTCGGCCGCGAGGCGTTCGCGCGCCTCGACGGCGAGCTGCACCTCGGAGCCGGTCGCGACGAGGATCACGTCGAGCACGCCCGTGGGGGAGTCGGCGAGGATGTAGGCCCCGCGGCGGACGCCGGCGGACGCCTGCTCCGCGCTCGCGAACTCGCCGTCCCGGGGGAGCACCGGCACGTTCTGGCGCGTGAGCGCGATCCCCGTCGGGCCGCCGTGGCGGGTGAGGATCTCGTGCCAGGCGACGGCCGTCTCGTTCGCATCCGCGGGGCGCACGATCGCGAGGTTGGGGATCGCGCGCAGCGTCGCCAGCTGCTCGATCGGCTGGTGCGTCGGCCCGTCCTCGCCGAGCGCGATCGAGTCGTGCGTCCACACGAAGATGCTCGGCACGTTCATGAGCGCGGCGAGCCGCACGGCGGGGCGCATGTAGTCGCTGAAGATCAGGAAGGTGCCGCCGTAGCTGCGGGTCCTGCCGTGGAGCTGGATCCCGTTGAGGATGGCGCCCATGGCGTGCTCGCGGATGCCGAAGTGCAGCACCCGGCCGTAGGGATCGCCCTGCCAGGTACTCGTCGAGTGCGCCGCGGGCACGAAGGAGGGCGCTCCCGGGATCGTGGTGTTGTTCGAGCCGGCGAGGTCGGCCGAGCCACCCCAGAGCTCCGGCAGCACCGGCCCGAGCGCGGCGAGCGTCTTGCCGCTGGCCGCGCGGGTGGCGAGGCTCGTGCCCGGTTCGAACTCGGGGAGCACCGCGAGCGCCTCAGCGGGGAGTTCTCCGGCCTCGAGGCGGTCGAGGAGCGCCTTGCGCTCCGGGTTCGCCGCGGCCCAGGCATCGAAGCCCTGCTGCCAGGCGGCGCGCTTCGCGGCGCCGCGCTCCACGGCGCCGCGGGTGTGCGCGATGACCTCGGGGGCGACGGCGAAGTGCTGCTCGGGGTCGAAGCCGAGGGCGGTCTTCAGACCGGCGAGCTCCTCCTCGCCGAGCTTGGAGCCGTGGATCCCGCCCGTGTTCTGCTTGCCGGGCGAGGGCCAGCCGATGATCGTCTTCAGGATGATGAGCGAGGGCTTCGCGGTCTCCGCCTGCGCCTCGAGGATGGCGCGATGCAGCTCGGCGACGTCCTCGACGTACGCGCCCGTCCGTTTCCAGTCGACCTCGAGGACCTGCCAGCCGTACGCGGCGTAGCGCTGCGCCACGTCCTCCGAGAAGGAGATGTCGGTGTCGTCCTCGATGGAGATCTGGTTGGAGTCGTAGATCGCGATGAGGTTGCCGAGCTCCTGGTGGCCGGCGAGGCTCGAGGCCTCCGCCGTCACGCCCTCCTGGAGATCGCCGTCGCCCGCGACGACGTAGATGAAGTGGTCGAAGGGGCTCGCGCCCGGCGCGGCCTCGGGATCGAACAGCCCGCGCTCGTAGCGCGCGGCGTAGGCGAAGCCGACGGCCGAGGCGAGTCCCTGCCCGAGGGGGCCCGTGGTGATCTCGACGCCGGCGGTGTGGCCGTACTCGGGGTGGCCTGGCGTCTTCGATCCCCAGGTCCGCAGCGACTCGAGGTCGGAGAGCTCGAGGCCGTAACCGCCGAGGTACAGCTGCACGTACTGCGTCAGCGAGGAGTGGCCGACCGAGAGGATGAAGCGGTCGCGCCCGATCCAGTCGGCGTCGACGGGGTCGTGGCGCATGACCTTCTGATGCAGCAGATACGACACCGGCGCCAGGCTGATCGCCGTGCCCGGGTGACCGTTGCCCACCTTCTCGACGGCATCCGCCGCGAGTACGCGCGCGGTGTCCACCGCGCGGTCGTCGAGCTCATCCCACTGCAACACGTCTGCCAATGCTTCGCCTCTCTGAAGGGTCGGAGCGCGTTCCGCACGCGCGGGTTCAATCCTAACGGCAGCGGCGGGGTATCATGGGAGGCGATGTCCACCGAGCTCTCACCCCACGCGCAGGCCGCCTCCCGGGCGTCGACCCGGTCGTTCAGGCGGACGGTCAAGAACTACGTGTCGCTCACGAAGCCGCGCGTCATGGAGCTGCTGCTCGTGGTCACCGTGCCGGCGATGTTCCTCGCCCAGGGCGGGATCCCGAACCTCTGGCTCGTGCTCGCGACGCTCCTCGGCGGGGCGATGAGCGCGGGGTCGGCCGGCGCCTTCAACTGCTACATCGATCGCGACATGGATCGCAAGATGAAGCGGACGGAGAACCGGCCGCTCGTCACGGGGGAGATCTCCGACCGCAACGCGCTCGCCTTCTCCTGGGTGCTCGGCGTGCTCTCGGTCGCCTGGCTGTGGCTCACGACGAACTGGCTCGCCGCGGCGCTCTCGGCCGCCGCGATCTTCTTCTACGTGGTCGTCTACACCATCGTGCTCAAGCGGCACAGCGAGCAGAACATCGTGTGGGGCGGGATCGCCGGCTGCTTCCCGGTGCTCATCGGCTGGGCCGCCGTGAGCGGCACGCTCGCCTGGCCGGCCTGGGTGATGTTCCTCATCATCTTCCTGTGGACGCCCGCCCACTATTGGCCGCTCTCGATGAAGTACCGCGGCGACTACGCCGCGGCCGGGGTGCCGATGCTCGGCGTCGTGCGCGGCCAGGTCACCGTCGGCCTGCAGGTCATCCTCTACACCTGGGCGACCGTCGCCGCGAGCCTGCTGCTCATCCCCGTCGCCGAGATGGGCTGGGTGTACACGATCGCAGCGCTCGCCTTCGGCGGGTACTTCATCGCCCAGGCGCACCGCCTGTACGGGCAGGCCATCCGGGGCGAGCGCGGGAAGCCCATGCGGGTCTTCCACACCGCGAACATCTACCTCTCCGTGATCTCCCTCGCGATCGCGGTGGACGCGCTGCTGCCCTTCTGATCCGTCAGGGAGGACCCACCCGGCATCCGGGTCCGTGCGGATCAGCGCCCGGACGGTCCTCGCTGGCCTGCTGACCCGTCGGGCATGCTCCGCCCGGCATTCGAGTCCGGATCGGCGGCCGGACGCACCTTGCTGCCTTTCTGATCCGTCAGGGAGGACCCGCCGGGCACTCCGGTCCGTGCGGATCGGCGGCCGGACGCACCTTGCTGCCCGCTGATCCGTCGGGCATGCTCCGCCCGGCATTCGAGTCCGGATCGGCGGCCGGACGCACCGAGTCGCTCGGCGGCACGTCTGATCCCCGCCCGCGGTCCTCGGACCGATCACGCGCATCCGCCGGCCTCTCTTCCCGGCCGGTTCCGCGACGCTTCGGCCGCGCTTCATCACACATCCCCGCCAGTCGGCCGCACTTCGGCCCGATCCGCAGCTCCCCATCCCGATCCGGGTCGCTCCGGCACGGTGTGGACCGCCCGCACCCTACCATTGAGACCCCGATCGCGCGTCTCGATGGGATGCGGGAGAGGAGTTGGGCGGGTGAGGGGAGTAAGAGGAAGCGGGGTGGGGTGGGGTGGGGTGAAGTGAGGTGAGGTGAGGTGAGGTGGTACCGGGTGGTCCGGGTCGCAGTATGCGCGGGCCGGGAGAAGCCGCCTGGCGCTGGCGCTTCGGTGAGCGATGCGGCTTCGGTGAGCGCTATCCATCCGATCCCGGCTCACCGAAGCCGCATCGCCGACCGAACCGCATCACCCACCGAACCGCATCGCAGCCCGAAGCCGCATTGCCCCCCAAAGAAAAACCCAACCCGGGTCGCTCCGGTAGGGAGCAGACCGCATGCACCCTGCCGGAGCGACCCCGATCGCGTAATTCCGGGAGGGACGGGCGGAGAGGGACGGGCAGGAGAGCAGGGACGAGCGGGAGGGCAGGGACGAGCGGGAGGGCAGGGACGAGCGGGAGGGGAGGGACGAGCGGGAGGGGAGGGAAGAGCAGGAGCCGGCGAGGTGGCAGGAAGCGCGGGGGCGACCGGGCGGGAGGGGTCGGGGCGCAGGAGGGCCGGCGCTACGCGGCCGCGGCGGGGCGCTTGAGCGCGAGCACGACGACCGTCATCGCCGCCGCCGTGAGCGCGGCGAGCACCATGTGCACGCCGACCGCCAGCTCGGGGAGGCCGTTGCGGGCCTGGAAGACGCCCACGGCGATCTGCACGACGAGCGCGGCCATGAGGATCGCGAGCCACTTCAGCGGGCGCAGGCGCCGCGCCGCCGCCCAGACGAGCAGGGCGAGCGTGAGAGCGAAGGCCGCGTATCCGGGCCACGAGTGGATGTGGCTCATGAGCACGGCGTCGACGCCGTCGCGCTGGATGGTCGCGTCCCCGGAGTGCGGGCCGGAACCCGTGGTGAGCACGCCGAAGAGCACGGTGATCGCCATCACGACGGTCGTCACGTGCGTGAGGATCATGAAGGGCTTCGGCACGGCGAGCTCGCGAGGTCCGGGCTGCGCCGACATCCGCACGAGGTACGCCGCCGTGATGCATACGAGCGAGAGGGAGATGGCGTAGTGGACGCCGACGAGGTTCGCGTTGAGGTGGAACCACACGATGAAGCCGCCCAGGAGCGCCTGCAGCGCGACGAGGCCGAGCACGACGGCAGAGATCGCGAAGAGGTCGCGGCGCACGGCGCGCACCCGCCAGCTCAGCAGCAGCACGAGGAGCGCGGCGACGAGCAGCGGCCCCGAGATCGTGCGGTTGCCGAACTCGATGAGCGAGTGGTAGCTGAGCTCCTCGGTCGGCACGAGCGAGCCCGGGGCGCAGAGCGGCCAGTTCGGGCAGCCGAGGCCCGACCCCGTGAGCCGCACCGCGCCGCCCGTCGCGATGATGAGCGTGTTCAGCACGAACGACGCCCAGGCGCCGAAGCGCAGCCAGCCGGAGGCCCGCCATTCGGCTGGCGGTGCGGCGGGGGAGGGCGTGCTGACGGATGCGGGTGCGCTGGACACGGGGGTTTCCTCTCGACGGCCTCCCGCGCCCGGCCCGGCGGCGCCCGGCGCGCTCCTGCCATTTGCGGCGAGAACCTGTAGAATGGGAAGCTGTGGTTGCGAACGGCGAACCGCCGCCCGGTGCCCGGCATCGGGGAGGTCGGTTCCGTCCGAAGCCCAGAATACTGCACCGCCGCAGGGCCGTTTCTGTGCGACCGGATCTCGATTCGCCGCGCAGGCCGGACGGCCCGGCGCGACGAAGAATGAGGGAGGGATCATGCCTGAGGTACTGATCGACCGACCCGAGCTCGAGGGCTTGGGCCAGTACGAGTTCGGCTGGCACGACAGCGACAAGGCCGGTGCGCTGGCCAAGCGCGGATTGAACGAGCAGGTCGTGCGCGAGATCTCGGCGCTCAAGAACGAGCCCGAGTGGATGCTGCAGCGGCGCCTGAAGGCCCTGCAGATCTTCGGCAGGAAGCCCATGCCCACCTGGGGCGCGGATCTCTCGGAGATCGACTTCGACAACATCAAGTACTTCGTGCGCTCCACGGAGAAGCAGGCGACCACCTGGGACGACCTGCCCGAGGAGATCAAGGACACCTACGAGAAGCTCGGTATTCCGGAGGCGGAGCGCCAGCGCCTCGTCGCGGGCGTCGCGGCCCAGTACGAGTCCGAGGTCGTCTACCACCAGATCCGCGAGGACCTGGAGGCGCAGGGCGTGCTCTTCCTCGACACCGACACGGCGCTGCGCGAGCACCCCGAGATCTTCGAGCAGTACTTCGGCACGGTCATCCCGTCGGGCGACAACAAGTTCGCGGCGCTGAACACGGCCGTCTGGTCGGGCGGCTCGTTCGTGTACGTGCCGAAGGGCGTGCACGTCGAGATCCCCCTGCAGGCCTACTTCCGCATCAACACGGAGAACATGGGCCAGTTCGAGCGCACGCTCATCATCGCCGACGAGGACAGTTACGTCCACTACATCGAGGGCTGCACCGCCCCGATCTACAAGTCCGACTCGCTGCACTCCGCCGTCGTCGAGATCATCGTGAAGAAGAACGCCCGCGTGCGCTACACGACGATCCAGAACTGGTCGAACAACGTCTACAACCTCGTGACGAAGCGCGCCGTCGCCGAGGCGGGGGCCACCATGGAGTGGGTCGACGGCAACATCGGCTCCAAGGTGACGATGAAGTACCCGTCGATCTACCTCACCGGGGAGCACGCCAAGGGCGAGACGCTCTCGGTCGCCTTCGCGGGCCCGGGCCAGCACCAGGACGCCGGCGCGAAGATGATCCACCTCGCTCCGCACACGAAGTCCTCCATCCTCTCGAAGTCGATCGCGCGCGGCGGCGGCCGCACGGGCTACCGCGGCGAGGTCCGCGTCGAGGCGAGCGCGCACCACGCGGCGAACTCCGTCGTCTGCGACGCCCTGCTCGTCGACACGATCTCGCGCAGCGACACGTATCCCGCCATCGACATCCGCACCGACGACGCCGAGCTCGGCCACGAGGCGACCGTCTCGCGCGTCAGCGAGGAGCAGCTCTTCTACCTGATGAGCCGCGGTCTCGCCGAGGAGGAGGCCATGGCGATGATCGTGCGCGGCTTCATCGAGCCGATCGCCCGCGAGCTGCCCATGGAGTACGCCCTCGAACTGAACAAGCTCATCGAGATGGGCATGGAAGGATCCGTCGGATAATGACCGAAGCCGTTGCCACGAAGGACACCGCACAGCACGGCCTGACCGCCCACTCCGACGGCGACTGGGACAACCGTGTTCCCGTGCAGACCCGGAGCGACCGCCCGAAGTCGACGGACGTCGCCGACTTCCCGCAGGTCACCGGGCGCGAGGCCGTCTGGAAGTTCACCCCCGTCGCGAAGCTCGACGCGCTGCTCAACGGCGCGCTCGACGGCGCCCGCCTGCCCGTCTCCGTGTCTGAGGCCGCCGGCGTGAGCTCGGAGTGGATCGCCCGCGACGACGCCCGCGTCGGCCGCGCGGGCATCCCCGAGGAGCGCGGCGCCGCGGCGGCCTGGGGCGCGTTCGACGAGGCCCACCTGGTGACCGTCGCCTCCGAGGAGCGGCGCACGGTCGTCGTCGCGCGCGACGCGCTCGGCACCGCGCCCCGCGCCGGCCACACGATCATCGAGGCGGCGCCGCACAGCACCGGCCTCGTGATCCTCGAGAACTCGGGAGCCGCGCAGCTCTCGGAGAACGTGGAGATCGTCGTCGGGGACGGCGCGAAGCTCACCGTCGTCTCCGTGCAGCAGTGGGACGACGAGGCGATCCACCTCGCGAGCCACTACGCGAGCGTCGGCCGCGACGCTTCGCTCACGCACATCGTGGTCTCGCTCGGCGGGGGCCTCGTGCGCCTCAACCCCTCGATCCACCTCGACCACGAGGGCGCGAACGGCGAGGCGCTCGGCGCCTACTTCGCCGACGCGGGCCAGCACCTCGAGCACCAGGTCTACCTCGACCACGACGCCCCCCACACCCGCAGCCGCGTCACCTACAAGGGCGCACTGCAGGGCGAGGGCGCGCACACCGTGTGGATCGGCGACGTGCTCATCCGCAACAACGCGACCGGCACCGACAGCTACGAGCAGAACCGCAACCTCGTGCTCTCGGAGGGCACCCGGGCCGACTCGATCCCGAACCTCGAGATCGAGACGGGGGACATCGCTGGCGCGGGGCACGCCTCCGCCACCGGCCGCTTCGACGACGAGCACATCTTCTACCTGCAGAGCCGCGGCATCTCCGAGGAGGAGGCCCGCAAGCTCGTCGTCCGCGGCTTCCTGCTCGAGGTCATCGCGCAGATCGGCGACGAGGCGACCGAGGAGCGGCTGCAGGCCGCCGTCGAGGCCGAGCTCGCGGAGAGCGTGCGATAGGTGGCACGACAGAAGGTGCTCGCCCTCGGCGAGCTGGTGCAGGATCAGGCGACCCGCGTGGTCGTGGACGATGTGCCGATCGCGGTCGTGCTGGACGCGAGCGGGGACGTCCACGCCATCGGCGATACCTGCAGTCACGGGCAGATCAGCCTGTCCGAGGGCTTCGTCGAGGGCGACACGCTCGAGTGCTGGGCCCACGGCTCGGCGTTCTCGCTGCGCACCGGCGTCCCGCAGAACCTCCCGGCCTACGAGCCGGTCCCCGTCTACGTTGTCGAGATCGAAGACGGCGACGTGTACATCGACCCCAACGTTACGAAAGAGATTTAGAAACATGAGCTCCGTTCTCGAAATCAAGGACCTGCACGTCAGCGTCGAGACCGAACAGGGTGCCAAGCAGATCCTCAAGGGGGTCGACCTCACCATCGCGCAGGGCGAGACCCACGCCATCATGGGCCCGAACGGCTCCGGCAAGTCGACGCTCGCCTACGCGATCGCCGGCCACCCCCGCTACGAGGTCACCGGCGGATCCATCCTGCTGGACGGCGAGGAGGTGCTCGAGATGGGCGTCGACGAGCGCGCCCAGGCCGGTCTCTTCCTCGCCATGCAGTACCCGGTGGAGATCCCCGGCGTGACCAACGCCAACTTCCTGCGCACCGCGAAGACCGCCATCGACGGCGAGGCGCCGGCGATCCGCACCTGGATGAAGGACGTCAAGGAGGCCATGGGGAACCTCCGCATGGACGAGTCCTTCGCCTCGCGCAACGTCAACGAGGGCTTCTCGGGCGGCGAGAAGAAGCGCAACGAGATCCTGCAGCTCGAGCTGCTGAAGCCGAAGTTCGCGGTCCTCGACGAGACCGACTCGGGCCTCGACGTCGACGCGCTGAAGATCGTCTCCGAGGGGGTGAACCGCGCCAAGGAGCAGACCGGGCTCGGCGTGCTCCTCATCACGCACTACACGCGCATCCTGCGGTACATCACGCCCGACTTCGTGCACGTCTTCGTGAACGGCCGCGTGGCGGAGGAGGGCGGTCGCGAGCTCGCCGACCGCCTCGAGGAAGAGGGCTACGACCGTTTCCTCGAGACGGCGTAAGCTGGTCGCATGAGCGAGGAAACCACGACCGCACCGCAGTCGATCGATCCGGAGTTCCGCGAGCAGGCGCTGGAGTCGCTGAAGAACGTGTCGGATCCCGAGCTCGGCGTGAACATCGTCGACCTCGGACTGATCTACGATCTCGCCTTCGACGAGGAGCACGACGCGCTCGTGATCAGCATGACGCTCACGAGCGCCGGCTGCCCGCTCACCGATGTGATCGAGAACGACATCGCGGAGGCCCTCGACGGGCTCGTCACCGCCTTCCGGATCAACTGGGTCTGGATGCCGCCGTGGACGCCCGAGCGCATCACGGACGACGGCCGCGACATGATGCGCGCGCTTGGCTTCGCCATCTGAGACGACGGGGCCCGTGCGGGTGCCGCGATCCGAGGATCGCGGCACCCGCACGGGCAATCCGCTGCGCTCGGCCGACGACCCCCGCCTCGCGCGGATCGCGGGTCCGAGCGCGCTCGTCATCTTCGGCGTGACGGGGGATCTGTCGCGCAAGAAGCTCATGCCGGCGGTCTACGATCTCGCGAACCGCGGCCTCCTGCCCCCCGGTTTCGCGCTCGTGGGCTTCGCGCGGCGCGACTGGGCCGATCGGGACTTCGCCGAGATCGTGCACGACGCCGTGCGCAAGTACGCCCGCACCCCGTTCAGCGAGGAGACCTGGCAGCAGTTCGCCGAGGGCATCCGCTTCGTGCAGGGGCGCTTCGACGACCCCGACGCCTACCGCAGGCTCCGCGAGACGGTCGACACGCTCGACCGCGAGCGCGGGACCATGGGCAATCACGCCTTCTACCTGTCCATCCCGCCGCGCTCGTTCCCCGAGGTCGCCGGGCACCTCTCGGAGTCGGGCCTCGTCGACCGCAGCGCAGACGACGCGCGCTGGCGCCGGGTCATCATCGAGAAGCCGTTCGGCCACGACCTCGACTCGGCGAGGGAGCTGAACCGGGTGCTCGAGTCGGCCTTCCCGGCCGACGCGATCTTCCGGATCGACCACTACCTCGGCAAGGAGACGGTGCAGAACATCCTCTCCCTGCGCTTCGCGAACGCGATGTACGAGCCGATCTGGAATCGCAACTTCGTCGATCACGTGCAGATCACCATGGCCGAGGACATCGGGGTCGGCGGCCGCGCGGGCTACTACGACGGCGTCGGCGCCGCCAGGGACGTCATCCAGAACCACCTGCTGCAGCTGCTCGCGCTCACCGCGATGGAGGAGCCCATCAGCCTGAGCGCGGAGCACCTGCGCGCCGAGAAGGAGAAGGTGCTCGAGGCGGTGCGGCTGCCCGCGGACCTCGCCGCCGCCACGGCGCGCGGCCAGTACGCGGCCGGCTGGCAGGGCGGCGAGCTCGTCAACGGCTTCCTCGAGGAGGAGGGCATGGATCCCGCCTCATCGACGGAGACCTTCGCCGCCATGAAGCTGGAGGTCGCCACCCGCCGCTGGGCCGGGGTGCCGTTCTACCTGCGCACGGGGAAGCGGCTCGGCCGGCGCGTCACCGAGATCGCGGTCGTCTTCCGGCGCGAGCCGGGGGAGCTCTTCGACCAGGCCCAGACGACGGAGCAAGGCTCGAACGCCCTCGTCATCCGCGTCCAGCCCGACGAGGGCATCACCATGCGCTTCGGCGCGAAGGTGCCGGGCAGCGGCACCCGGGTGCGGGACGTCACGATGGACTTCAGCTACGGCCACGCCTTCACGGAGGCGAGCCCGGAGGCCTACGAGCGGCTCATCCTCGACGTGCTGCTCGGGGACGCCCCGCTCTTCCCCCGGCAGGCGGAGGTCGAATTGTCTTGGCGGATCCTCGATCCCGTCGAGCGCCACTGGGCGTCGCAGGAGGGACCGCTCGAGCAGTACGCCCCCGGCTCCTGGGGACCCGATTCCGCCGACGCCCTGCTCGCACGCGACGGCCGCAGCTGGAGGCGGCCGTGATCGAGAGTCTGCCGAACACCAGCATCAGCGCGGTCGCGCGGCGCCTCGTGTCCATGCGGCAGGAGAGCGGGGTCGCCGCGCTCGGGCGGGTGCTCTCGCTCGTCATCGCGGCGTCGGGGCCGCTCGACGAGGCCGTCATCGCGGCCGCGAACCACGCCTCCAACGAGCATCCCATGCGCGTCATCGTGCTGCTCACCCGCCCGGAGGGCGAGGCCGGGCTCGACGCCGAGATCCGCGTCGGCGCCGATGCCGGAGCGAGCGAGGTCGTCGTGCTGCGCGCCCACGGCGAGGTGGTCAGCGGTGTCGAGAGCCTCGTCACCGGCCTGCTGCTGCCCGACGCCCCGGTGGTCGTCTGGTGGCCGGACGCGGCTCCGGCCCGGCCCGGGAGCGACCCCATCGGCCGCATCGCGCAGCGGCGGATCACCGACGCCGCCGCCGACCGCGGGGCGGGGTGGGCCACGCGCATCGCCGGCTACTCCGCGGGCGACACCGACCTCGCCTGGACGCGCCTCACGCGCTGGCGGGAGTACCTCGCCGCCGTGCTCGACCAGCCGCCCTGCGAGCCGGTCACCGCGGTCGAGGTGGTGGGATCCGCGCTCTCGCCCTCGACCGAGCTGCTCGCCGCCTGGCTGGAGCTCGCCCTCGGGGTGCCGACCGTGTGCCGGCTGCTCCCGCCCGAGGACCCGATCCGCGGCGTGCACTCCGTCACCCTCACCCGGCCGGGCGGCGACGCGAAGCTCGCGCGGGTGACCCGCCTGCGCGCCGCGCTCAGCCAGCCGGGTCAGCCGACCCACGAGATCGTGCTTCCCCGGCGCTCGCTCAGCGAGTGCCTGGCCGAGGAGCTGCGCGGCCTGCACGAGGACGTCATGTACGGCCGCGTCCTCGAACAGCTCGCGCGCACTCGCGCCGAACGCATCCCCACCCCACGAACGGAGAACCCAGCGTGACGACGAACGCAGCGCAGAACCCGGCAGCGGCCCCGACGGCGAACATCGGCGTCGTCGGCCTCGCCGTGATGGGCGCGAACCTCGCGCGGAATCTCGCGAGCCGCGAGGGGAACACGGTCGCGATCCTGAACCGCAGCCCGCAGCGGACGGAGGCGCTCGTCGCCGAGCATCCCGAGGCCGGCTTCGTCCCCGCCGTCGACTACGCGGGCTTCGCGGCGGCGCTGCGACGGCCGCGCACCGCCATCGTCATGGTCCAGGCCGGCGCCGCCACGGACGCGACGATCGACGCCCTCGTGGAGGTCTTCGAGCCCGGCGACATCATCGTCGACGGCGGCAACGCGTACTTCCCCGACACCATCCGCCGCGAACGGGCCGTGCGCGCCACCGGCATCAACTTCGTCGGCGCCGGCATCTCCGGCGGCGAGGAGGGGGCGCTCCGGGGGCCGAGCATCATGCCGGGGGGCTCCGACGAGGCCTGGCGCACCCTCGGCCCGATCCTGCGCTCGATCGCCGCGGTCGCCGAGGGCGAGCCGTGCGTGACGCACGTCGGCCACGACGGCGCCGGGCACTTCGTGAAGATGGTGCACAACGGCATCGAGTACGCGGACATGCAGCTCATCGCCGAGGCCTACGACCTCATCCGTCGCGGCACGGGCCGCAGTCCCGCCGAGATCGCCGACGTCTTCGCCGAGTGGAACCGCGGCGAGCTCGAGTCGTACCTCATCGAGATCACCGCCGAGGTGCTCAGGCAGACGGACGCCGCCACGGGCGTCCCGCTCGTCGACGTGATCCTCGACCAGGCCGGCGCGAAGGGGACCGGCGCGTGGACCGTGCAGACCGCGCTCGCGCTCGGCGTGCCCGTCTCGGGCATCGCCGAGGCCACCTTCGCGCGCTCGCTCTCCTCGCGGCCCGAGCAGCGGGCCGCCGCGGCGTCGCTTCCCGGGCCGGAAGCGACGCCGCTCGCGGCCGACGAGGCCGCGTTCATCGAGGACGTGCGGCAGGCGCTCTACGCCTCGAAGATCGTGGCGTACTCGCAGGGCTTCGACGAGATCCGCGCGGGCGCCGCGGAGCACGGCTGGAGCATCGACCTCGGCGCGATCGCGAAGATCTGGCGCGCCGGCTGCATCATCCGCGCCCAGTTCCTCAACCGCATCGCCGAGGCGTACGCGGGGGAGCCCGGCCTGCCCCTGCTCATGACCGCGCCCTACTTCGCCGAGGCGCTCGCGCGCGGCCAGGAGGCCTGGCGCCGCGTCGTCGTCCGCGCGACCGAGAGCGGCATCCCGGCTCCGGCGTTCGCCTCCTCGCTCGCGTACTACGACGGGCTCCGCGCGGAGCGCCTGCCCGCCGCGCTCATCCAGGGCCAGCGCGACTTCTTCGGCGCGCACAGCTACCGGCGCGTCGATCGGCCGGGCGCCTTCCACACGCAGTGGTCGGGCGACCGCTCGGAGACGGCACTCTAGGGGTCGGCCGTGCGGATCTCGGAGCACCCCGATCCCGACGCGGTCGCCGCGGCGATCGCCGACGAGCTGCTCGGGCTCCTGCGCGATCGCCAGCGCTCGGACGCGGTACCCGTCGTCGTGCTCACCGGCGGCACCGGCGGGGCGCGCGCCCTCGCCGCGCTCGGCGCGCATCCCCGGCGGGGCGACGTGGACTGGCGACGCATCCGCTTCCTCTGGGGCGATGAGCGCTGGGTGCCGGCCGGGCACCCCGAGCGCAACGACCGGCTCGCCGACGAGGCGCTCTTCTCCCGCGTCGAGACCGATCCCGCCCTCGTGCACCGCGTGGCGGGCTCCGACGCGGGGCTCTCGCTCGAGGACGCCGCTCGGGCCTACGCGGAGCTCGTCGCGGGCATCGACCGCATCGACGTCGCGCTGAACGGCGTCGGGGAGGACGGGCACGTCGCCTCCTTGTTTCCCGGGCGCCCGGAGCTGCTCGCGGGGGAGACGGCTCCCGCGGCGCTCGCGATCCGGGAGTCGCCGAAGCCGCCGCCCGAGCGCGTCACGCTCGCGCTGCGGAGCCTGAACCGCGCCGAGCGGGTCTGGCTCGTCGCGACGGGCGCCGGGAAGGCCGCGGCCGTCGCTCGGCTCCGCGCGGACGCCGCCGGCGGCGCCGGGCCGGACGCCCTCCCGGCGGCGCGCGTCGCCGGGACCCGCGAGACGGTGCTCTGGGCCGACGCCGCAGCGCTGTCCGGGATGCACTGAGGCGCAGGCGGTAGACTCGAGAGGTTGTCCGCGCACCAGAAGGAGCCCCTCTCATGATCACCGTCGAGGATCTCGCCATCGACGTCGGCGCCCGGCGCCTCATGTCGGGGGTGACCTTCCGTGTGAACCCCGGCGACAAGATCGGCCTCGTCGGCCGCAACGGAGCCGGCAAGACGACGCTCACGCGCACGCTCTCGGGCGAGCTGCAGCCCGCTGCAGGCAGCATCGCCGTGACCGGCGAGCTCGGCTTCCTGCCGCAGGATCCGCGCACCGGCGACCCCGAGCAGATCGCGCGCCACCGCATCCTCGACGCGCGCGGGCTCGGCACCCTGCAGCAGGACATCGAGCGCGCGACCGTGGACATGGCCGCCGAGGATCCCGCTGTCGCCGAGAAGGCGATGAAGCGATTCGGCACCCTCACCGACCGGTTCCAGGCGCTCGGCGGATACGCCGCCGAATCCGAGGCCGCATCGATCTCGCACAACCTCGGGCTGCCCGACCGCATCCTCGACCAGCCGCTGAAGACGCTCTCCGGCGGTCAGCGTCGGCGCATCGAGCTCGCGAGGATCCTCTTCTCCGATGCGGACACGATGATCCTGGACGAGCCGACGAACCACCTCGACGCCGACTCGATCGTGTGGCTGCGGGACTTCCTCAAGCACTCGAAGGCCGGCGTGATCGTCATCAGCCACGACATCGATCTCGTCGGCGAGACGGTGAACCGCGTCTTCTACCTCGACGCGAACCGTCAGGTCATCGACATCTACAACATGAACTGGAAGCTCTACCTGCGCCAGCGCGCGGCCGACGAGGAGCGGCGCCGCAAGGAGCGGGCCAACATCGAGAAGAAGGCCTCGGTGCTCAAGGACCAGGCCGCCCGCTTCGGCGCGAAGGCCTCGAAGGCCGCCGCGGCCCACCAGATGGTGGCGCGCGCCGACAAGATGCTCGCGGGCCTCGAGGAGGAGCGCCAGGTCGACCGGGTCGCGAAGCTGCGCTTCCCCGACCCCGCGCCCTGCGGCAAGACCCCGCTCATGGCCCAGGGGCTCTCGAAATCCTACGGCTCGCTCGAGATCTTCGCGGGCGTCGACCTCGCGATCGACCGCGGCTCGAAGGTCGTGATCCTGGGCCTCAACGGCGCCGGCAAGACGACGCTGCTGCGCCTGCTCGCCGGCGTCGACGAGGCCGACACGGGCGAGCTGGTCGCCGGGCACGGCCTCAAGGTGGGCTACTACGCCCAGGAGCACGAGACCCTCGACGTCGCGGCGAGCGTGCTGCAGAACATGGTCTCGGTGTCGCAGCACCTCACCGAGACGGAGGCGCGCCGGGTGCTCGGCTCATTCCTCTTCACGGGGGACGATGTGCACAAGCCGGCCGGCGTGCTCTCGGGCGGCGAGAAGACCAGGCTCGCGCTCGCGATGCTCGTCGTCTCGAGCGCGAACGTGCTGCTGCTCGACGAGCCGACGAACAACCTCGACCCGGCGAGCCGCGAGGAGGTGCTCGACGCGCTCGCGCACTTCTCGGGCGCGGTGGTGCTCGTGTCCCACGATCCGGGCGCCGTTGAGGCGCTGAACCCCGAGCGGGTGCTCATCATGCCCGAGGCCACCGAGGATCACTGGTCCAAGGAGTACCTGGAGCTCATCGAGCTGGCGTAGCCGCGTCGCCGTCCGCTGCGGCGCCGCCCCCGCCGTCAGCGTCGGCGGCGCGCGCTCCGGCGTCGGCGTCCCCGACGCGACCGGCATCCGATCCGACGGGGGAGAGCCGGGTGATGGCGAACGCCGCCCCGTCCTGCTGCATGCCGTTCTCGTAGTAGGCGAGATGGGGCTCCTCGTCGAGCTCCAGACTGCTCTGGCAGACGAGGTCGCCGGCGACGCAGTAGTCCCGCAGCCGCTCGGCGTAGGCGTCGAGGCTGCCGGGCGGGCGGGGGAGGAGGCCGTTCAGCCCGGGGTCGTAGTCGCCCGTGTTGTACGGCTCCGTCCCGACGAAGCGGGGATCCCCGTAGAGCACGATGGCGCGGATCCGAGCACCCGCAGCGTCGTCGACCTCGCCCGCCGCGGCTCCGACGAGGCGGACGGCGGGGTCGGCGAGCGCATCGCCGATCACGAGCGCGCCCTGGGAGTACCCGAGCAGCACGAACTCCTGCTCGGGGCAGGCCTCCGCCTGCACGTCGAGGGTGTCCACGAGCGTCCGCACGCCCCGGGTGCCGCCGAGCTGCACCTCGGTGTCGGCGGGGTAGTCCACGTCGACCGTCTCCACGGCGTCCGGTCGCGCCTCGGCGATCGCCCGCGCGACGGGGGAGAGCAGCTGCCCCGAGCTCGGCTCCCCGGTGCCGCGGGCCGTGACGACGAGCACGGGGGAGCAGTCGAGCGCCTCCACGACGGGTTCGGGATGCGCCTCGGCGTCGTAGCGGTCGGTCTCCGCGGGTTCCTCGGGCTGCTGCGTGACCTCGGTGAGCGATTCGCGCGTCGCGCCCGGATCGGTGCCGGGGGCGCAGCCGACGAGGCCCGCCGCGCACGTCGCGGCGAGCGCCGCGACGGCGAGCAGGCGGATCGTGCGCGCGGTCGGGCGGACCGCACGCCGTTCGGCAGCATCAGCGCGCATCGAGCAGGGCGTCCTCTTCCTCGGCGTCGCTGCGCCCGCGGCGCCGACGGCGCTCGGCGCTGCGACGATCCTGCGCGCGCACCGACTCGCTGTCGCCGTTGAAGCCGCGGTACTCGCGACGCGCCGCGTACCCGACGCCGATCACGGCGATGACGATGAACACGTACCACTGCAGCGCGTACGAGAGGTGCGGTCCCTCGTCGCGCTCCGGCTTCGGGGGGAGCACGCCGTGCTCGCCCGCGGGCTCCTCGGACACGAGCATCCCGTACGCGCCCGTGACGATGTCGAGCGACCCGGTGGCCGAGCGCGCCTCGGCGGCCCATTCCTCACCCGCAACGAGCCTCGCGAGCTCCGGCAGGTCGATGCTCGCGACGCTGCGGCCGGAGCTGGAGCGACCCGAGATCGCGGGCTCCGACGCGCGCAGCCGCACCTCCGCCTCGACCGGCCCCGTCGCGGGCTCCGGCAGCGCCTCCGCGGCGATGCCCTCATCTGCGGCCGCCCCGACCTGGATCGGCACCCACCCGCGGTCGACGAAGAAGATCCTGCCGTCCGAGGTGCGCATCGCCTGGATGAGGTCGGAGCCGACGCTGCTGTCGCCGGGCCGATTGCGGGCCAGGAAGGGGGCCCCGACGTATTCGCCCTCGACGCGCACGGTGCGCCACTTCTGGCGGTCCTCGTCGAAGGCGGCGGAATCGGGCAGCTCGTCGGCGAGCGCGACGGGCGCCGCGTCGTAGTTCGCGTCGATCCGGGCGATCTCGGCGCGCGCCTCGGCGCGCCGTTCGAACTGCCAGTTGCCGAGCAGCACGCAGGCGATCGCGAAGACGACGAGCATCGCCGCGTAGCCGAGCCAGCGCGCGGATCGCAGGAAGCGCCAGCCGACCTCGGGCTCAGAGGGCATCGATCCCCCTCACCTCGAGCGGGAAGTCCCGAGCCGCGAGGAAATCGCGGAGCACCTCGAGGTGCTCCGCGCAGGCGAGCCAGGTCTTGCGCCGATCCGCGGCGTGGATCCTCGGATTGCGCCAGAGGATCGCGGACGCGGCTTCGGCCCGGCACCCCGCCCGCGAGCAGGCGAACCGGTGCTCCGCGGCGTCGCCGAGGATCGAGGGTCCCGCTCCCGCGGTCACGCCCGCCCCTCCGCGACGTCTCCGCCCGGTTCGGCCGGGCTCCCCGGCGCCGCGCCGCGGCGCCGCTCGGGGTCGACATCGACGACGATGAGCGCGTCTGCGGCGCTCGGCGCCCGCTCCTCGCCCGCTGCGGGTTCCGGAGCCGTGATCGCCTGCGGTTCGGGGGCCTCGGGCGCCCGTTCGCCGCCGTGCGCCACGGCGTTGCCCACGAGCACTGCGAACCAGGGCAGGATGACGGCGCCGGCGGCGGCGAGGAGCACCCACCAGCCGCGCACCCAGATCAGCGAGAGCACGCAGACCACGCGCAGCGACATCGCGATGAAGTACATGCGCATCCGGTGCGCGCGATCCTCGGCCGGGTTCACACCCGCCGACGTCACGCTGTAGTTCTCGGCCATGCGCTCCTTCTCCGGTACCCGCCCAGCCTACGCGGTCCGGCTGGGGCCGCGCTCCGAAGCGCCGCGCGCCGGCCGCGCCCCGCCGTCGACCGTCGCATAGGCTGGGGGCGCTGTTCCCACGGATGGAAGGATCCCCATGACCACCTCGCGCACCGTTCTCGTGACCGGAGGCAACCGCGGCATCGGCTACGCCATCGCCGAGCGCATGATCGCCGACGGCCATCGCGTCGCCGTCACCGCCCGTTCCGGCGAGGGCCCCGCGGGATCGCTCACGGTGCGCGCGGACATGACGGACGCGGCCACGATCGACGCCGCCTTCACCGAGATCGAGGCCGAGCTCGGCGCCGTCGAGGTCGTCGTGGCCAACGCCGGCATCACGAAGGACACCCTGCTGCTGCGCATGTCGGAGGAGGAGTTCACGAGCGTCATCGACACGAACCTCACCGGCGCGTTCCGGGTGGTCAAGCGCGCCGCCAAGGGACTGCTGAAGGGGCGCTTCGGGCGGGTGATCCTCATCTCGAGCGTCGTCGGCCTCTACGGCAGTCCCGGACAGATCAACTACGCCTCGTCGAAGGCGGCGCTCGTCGGCTTCGCCCGCTCGCTCACCCGCGAGCTCGGCGCGCGGAACATCACCGCGAACGTCATCGCCCCCGGCTTCATCGAGACGGACATGACCGCGTCGCTGCCCGAGGCCCAGCAGCAGCAGTACCTCGACTCGATCCCCGCGGCCCGCTTCGGCCGCGTCGCCGAGATCGCGGGCGCGGCGTCCTTCCTCGCGGGCGACGACGCGGCCTACATCTCCGGCGCCGTCATCCCGGTCGACGGCGGCCTCGGCATGGGGCACTGACGGCGCGTCGCCTGGGCATCCCCACCGAGACCCGTCGCACCCCCTTCCGCTCGCCCGGCGGGCTCCGTAGCCTGGGGGCATGAACGCGCAGACCGCTCCCGAGTCCACCGCCCGTGCCGCCGGCGACGCCCAGACCCTCGCCGCCCTCTACGCCGCCCCGGAGATCCTCAGGGTGGTCAACGTCTGGGACGCCGTCAGCGCCCGCGTCGTCGCCGAGCTGCCCGGCACGCGGGCGATCGCGACGGCGGGCCACGGCATCGCGGCCTCCCACGGCTACCCCGACGGCGAACGGATCCCGCTCGACGTGATGCTCGCCGCGGTGGAGCGGATCACGGCCACGACCGCGCTGCCGGTCACCGCGGACCTCGACGGCGGCTTCGGCGACGCGGGGGAGACCGTGCGCCGCGCCATCGGCGTCGGGGTCTCGGGCGCGAACATCGAGGACCAGTTGCGCCCCCTCGACGCCTCCGTCGCGGTGATGCGCGCCGCGATCTCGGCGGGCGAGCGCGAGGGGGTGCCGTTCGTGCTCAACGCCCGTACCGACGCGCTCGTGCGAGCGGGGGACCGGCCGCGGGCGGAGTCGATCGCCGATGCGATCGAGCGCGGGCGCGCCTATCTGGACGCCGGCGCGCAGTGCGTCTTCGTGCCCGGAGTGCTCACGGCGGATGAGACCCGCGAACTCGTCGCGGGCATCGGCGAGCGGCGGATCAGCGTCATCGGCCTGCCCGGCGCGCTCGCGGCCGCCGAGTACGAGGCCCTCGGCGTCGCGCGCATCTCCTACGGGCCGATGCCGCAGAACGTCGCACTCACCGCGCTCAAGCGGCTGGGGGAGTCGCTCGCCTCCGACGGCGTGATCCCCGAGGGCACGGAGATGCTGAACAACCTCTGAGCCGTCGCGTCCTCCGGGCCGCGGACCCTCAGCCGACCCGGCCGAGCCGGTCGAGCTGGGGGATCGCCCGCGCGAGATCGTCCTCGATGGAGACGTCGGCGCGCTCGCGCACGAGCGGCTTGCCGTCGAAGGCGATCCCGATCGCCGCGACCGCCATCATCTCCAGATCGTTCGCCCCGTCGCCGATGGCGACCGTGTGCTCGAGGGGGATGCCGGCGGTGGCGGCCCACTCCCTGAGCGCCTCGGCCTTCGCCGCCGCGTCCACGATGGGACCGACCGTGCGCCCGGTGAGCGCACCGCTCGCGGTCTCGAGCCGGTTGGCGCGCCAGAAATCGAGACCGAGCTCCGCGGCGAGCGGATCGAGCACCTCGTGGAACCCGCCGGAGACGACTCCGACCTTGCCGCCGCGCGCGTGCACCTCCGCGATGAGCTCCCGGATGCCCGGCGTCGGCCGGACCCGCGCGTAGGCCTCGGCGAAGACCGTCTCGGGCGTGCCGGCGAGGGTCGCCACGCGCTCGCGCAGGCTCTCGGCGAAGTCGAGTTCGCCGCGCATCGCGCGCTCGGTGACGGCGGCGACCTCGGCGCGGCTGCCCGCGGCGTCCGCCAGGAGCTCGATCACCTCGTCGCGGATCGTGGTGGAATCGCAGTCGAGCACGACGAGGGGCGCAGCAGTCATGCCTCCAGTCTACGAGGGCGAGGAGGCTCCGGCGCGTTCTCCGGGCCCGACGACGAGCGCTCCCAGCGCGCCGTGATCCGCGACGCGCCGGGGCCGGACTACGCTGGAGGACATGGTCACTGTGCTGCGTCTCACCGATGTCACCTCCGTGCGCGACGGCCGGCCGATCCTCGACGGGATCACCTGGTCGGTCGAGGACTCGGAGCGGTGGGTGATCCTCGGACCGAACGGCGCGGGCAAGACCACGCTCATGAAGCTCGCGACCGCGTCCGACTTCCCGACCGGCGGACGCGTCGAGGTGCTCGGGAAGCGTCTCGGCGCCGTCGACGTCTTCGAGCTCCGCAATCGCATCGGCTTCGTCTCCTCGGCGAGCGAGCGACGGATCCCGCGCTCCGAGACGGTTCGCGACGTCGTGCTGACGGCCGCCTACGCGGTCGAGGGGCGCTGGAACGAGCAGTACGACGACACCGATGTGCGGCAGGCGGAGCGGATCCTCGCGGAATGGGACCTCGGCGGCTTCGCCGATCACGCCTACGGGACGCTCAGCGATGGGGAGCGCAAGCGCGCACTCATCGCCCGGGCCGTGATGACGGATCCCGAGATGCTGCTGCTCGACGAGCCGAGCGCGAGCCTCGACCTCGGGGCACGGGAGCGCCTGCTGCAGATGCTCTCCGGCTTCGCCCGGTCGAGCCATTCGCCGGCGATGATCATGGTCACCCACCACGTCGAGGAGGTGCCCCCCGGGTTCACCCACGCGCTCCTGCTGCGCGAAGGGCGGATCCAGGCGGCGGGTCCCATCGCCGAGACGCTGACGGCCGAGCACCTCGAGGAGACCTTCGGCATGCCCTTCGACCTCGCCGTGCACGAGGGCCGCTACTCCGCCGTCGCCCGCCCCGAGCGACAGGCCTCCGGGCCGGGCCGCGACATCTGATAAAGTAGGAAGTTGTGCGGTGACGCCGCAACATCCCAAGTCCTCGGAGCGTGCTGCTACACGTTCCACACCAGGCGAGAATCTGAAGGAACACTCATGAAGACCGATATCCACCCCGAGTACAACGCAATCGTCTTCCGCGACCTCGCGTCGGGGGAGACGTTCCTCACCCGATCCACGCTCACCAGCGAGAAGACGATCGAGCTCGACGGCGCGACCTACCCCGTCATCGACGTCGAGATCTCGAGCGCCTCGCACCCGTTCTACACGGGCAAGCAGCGCATCATGGACTCCGCGGGCCGCGTCGAGAAGTTCAACCAGCGCTTCAAGGGCTTCGGCGCCTGAGACTCCGCCACGACGACGCAGGGCGGGCGATCCGAGGGATCGCCCGCCCTGCGTCGTTCTCCGGCCGAGGAGCGCCGCCCCTGACCCGACCCGCCGCGCGTGTCGCCGCCGGCGCGGGGTGCGGCCGGGGAGCGCTCAGCGCCGCAGCGGCCAGCGGCCGTCGGCGATGAACTGCGGGTCGCGCGCCCGGCGCATGTAGTCCTGGAAGCTCGCGGCCTGCGCCGCCGCCCAGGCCACCTGCGCCCGGTGCAGCTGATCGAGCTCGCCCGGGACCACGTCGGCGTACTTCGCGGCGATGCGCTGCAGCACGCGGCCGGCCGCGATCGCGTCGTCTCCGGCGTCGTGTGCGGTGCCGATCTCGACCCCGTGATGCGCGGCCACCGCCTCGAGCGTGCGCTTGCCCTTGCGGTAGCGGTCAAACTGCTTGTCGAGGATCAGCGGGTCGATGACCGGCTCGAACGCCTCGGGCCAGGCGACCCCGTGCCGCGCGGCCTCCGCCGCGAGCAGGGTGAGGTCGTAGGGCGCGTTGTAGGCGACGACGGGGAAGCCGCGCTCGAGCATCTCGAGCAGCTGCGCGACGATCTGGCGGATGCCGACGGCGGCGTCCATGCCGCTCGCGCGCGCGACCTCGGTGCTGATGCCGTGGACCCGTACCGCGGCATCGGGGATCTCGATGCCCGGATCCAGGAGCCAGTCGTACCGTTCGACGACCTCGTCGGCGGGGCCGAGCAGGGCGATCGTCGCGCTCACGATGCGCGCGTGCGCCGTGTCGACGCCGGTGGTCTCGGTGTCGAACACCGCAAGGTGCGAGGCCCAGAGGGGGAGTGGTGCGGTCACGGCAGTCCTTTCGTCCCCGTCGATGCTACCGATACCCGGCGACACGCGCGTGCGCGCGCGGCCCAGCGGCCTGCCAGCCCGTCCGGCTAGCATCGTCCTCGTGCGTCCCCCTGTGCCCGCGCTCCGACTGAGCGTCCCTGATCCCGCGCTGCGCCTCGACACCCGGGCGTGGCAGTACGGCGATCCCTCGGGCGCCCCCGTCATCCTCGTCCACGGCTTCCGCGGCGACCATCACGGGCTCGAGGGCCTGGCCGAGGCGCTCGTCGCACGCCTGCCCGGCGTGCGCGCGATCGTCCCCGACCTGCCCGGGTTCGGCGAGACGCCCGCGGTGCCCGGGCGGGCGCACGATCTGCCGCTGTTCGCCGAGTGGCTGCGCGGTTTCGCCGCCGCCGTCGCCCCCGACGGCTTCGCCGTGCTGGGCCACTCCTTCGGCTCGCTCGTCGTGTCCGCCGCGCTCGCCTCGGGGCTCCCCGCGAGCCGCACGGTGCTCGTCAACCCGATCTCCGCTCCCGCGCTCGAGGGGCCGCAGGCCGCGCTCACGCGGCTCGCGATCGGCTACTACCGCGCCGCCGAGCTGCTGCCGGAGCCCGCCGCGCGCGGCCTCCTCGGCCACCCGCTCATCGTGCGCGTCATGAGCGAGGTGATGGCGAAGACCGGGGATCGGGAGCTCCGCTCCTGGATCCACGGCCAGCACGCCGCCTACTTCAGCTCCTTCGCCGACGCGAGCACCCTGCTCCAGGCCTTCCGCGCCTCGGTGTCGCACACGGTGAGCGAGTTCGCGCCGAGCCTCACGGGACCGACGCTCCTCATCGCGGGGGAGCGGGACGACATCACCCCCCTCGTGAAGCAGCTCGAGCTGCAGCGACGGATCCCCGGGGCCCGGCTGCGGATCATCCCGGGCACCGGGCACCTCGTGCACTACGAGGCCGTGGCCGATGCGGCGGCCTGCACCGCGGAGTTCCTCGCGACGGCATCGATCGCCGGAGCGACCGTGGGGGAGGACGCCGCGTGAGGCTCACGCGCATCGACGATCTCTCCGCTCCCGAGCTCGCCGATTACACCCGCCTCACCGACGTCGCGCTGCGGCGCGTCCGGGAGCCGTCGGAGGGACTGTACCTGGCCGAGTCGCCGAAGGTCATCGAGCGGGCGCTGCGCGCGGGGCACCGCCCGCGATCGGTCCTGCTGCTCGAGGAGTGGCTGCCCCGCATGGAGCCGCTGCTGGCGGAGCACCCGGATGTGCCGGTCCACGTCGGCGATCCCGCGCAGCTCGAGGAGCTCACGGGCTTCCACCTGCATCGCGGCGCGCTCGCCTCCATGCACCGCCCCGCCCCGCGCGACCCCGCGGCGCTGCTGCGGGACGCGCGGCGCGTGGTCGTGCTCGAGGACCTCACCGACCACACCAACGTGGGCGCGATCTTCCGCTCCATCGCGGCCCTCGGCGCCGACGCGGTGCTGCTCAGCCCGGCCTGCGCCGATCCGCTGTACCGGCGCGCGGTGCGGGTGAGCATGGGCGCCGTGCTCCAGGTGCCCTACGCGCGACTGCCGGAGTGGCCCGTCGCCGGGCCCCTGATCCGCGACGCCGGCTTCGAGCTCGCGGCCTTCGCACTGCGCGACGACGCGGAGGATCTCGCCGCGTTCGTCGACGACGTGCCCGAGCGCCTGGCGCTGATGTTCGGCTCCGAGGGGCCGGGGCTCAGCCGGCGGGCGCTCGCCTCGGCGACGCGCTCGGTCGTGATCCCCATGGAGCACGGGGTCGACTCGTTGAACGTCGCGACCGCGGCGGCGCTCGCGCTGTGGGCGGTGCGCACGGGGGACGCACGCGCCTCGCGCGGCGCGCGGCCGGCGACGCCCGCCCCGGGAGCGCCGGATGCTCGAACACCGCAGGCACCCGGGGAGTCGCGGTGAGCGGGGTCCGTGCGGGCTCGGCGCCCCGGCTCCGCGCGCTCTGGATCGCGCTGTTCTGGATCGCGGTCGGCGTCGCCTCGTACATCCTCGGCGTGCGCAGCGCACTCGGCCAGCAGGCCGAGGCGAGCGTGCTCGACGCGGCCGAGTTCACGACCGATCCGCCGGCGCCGCTGAACCTCGTGTCGATCCCGACGATCGCGATCGCCCTCGCCGCGATCGGCGTCATCGCGGCGCTCGCGCACGGCTTCGCGCGGGCGGCGCGGGTCGTGCTCGTCGCCGGAGCGGCGATCGCGACCTCGCAGCTCCTGAAAGGGCTGGTGCTGTCTCGCCCGACGCTCTTCGAGCTCGACGACGTGAACACCTTCCCGAGCGGGCACATGACGGTCTTCACCGCGCTCGTCGCGGCCCTGGCGCTCGCGGTACCGGATCGGCTCCGCGCGATCGTGGCGCTCGCCGGCACCGCGCTGCTGTCCGTCGTGGGCTGGCAGCTGCTCGCCTACGGCTGGCACCGGCCGAGCGACGTCTTCGGCGCCCTCGCACTCGGCGTCGCGCTGTTCGCCGCGGTCTCCGCGCTGTGGCCGTTGCGGGGGAGCGGGAGGCCGGCCCTCGGTGGCGGGATCGGGATCGGGCTCGCCCTGTGCGGCTGGATCGTCGTCGCCGCGGCGACGGCGCTCGCGGCGACCGCGGGCATCACGGCGAACGCGGATCTCATGCTCAGCGCGGGCGAATTCGGCGCCGTCGGCGCGAGCGCGCTCGCGGCGCGCTCCGTGCTGCGCCTCGGCGGCGTCCGGAACTGACATAATACGTGCCACGACGGGGCGAAGCGCACCCCGGGGAGGCCGACGGGCGGGAACGCACGCGCGCACGGCTCGCCAGCACCCGGCAGGACGTGCGGGGGCTCGTCAGCCAGGCGGCGGCAGAGAGCACGCGCAGCGGCTTCGGGAACGCGGCTTCGGGAACGCGGCACGCCCGGCGAGGCGCAGCGCATCGGATGCGCCGCGCGACTGCGCCCCGGGACGATCGCAGGCACCGTCCGCAACGGCGCACCGCGCATCGCGCATCGCGCACCACGACGGCGCACCGCGCACCCGGGCGTCGGCGTCCGACCGGCCGCGGATCCCGCGAAGACCCGCGTGCACGATAATCAATATTATGTCAGCTCACTGATTCGTGCGTCCCCCGGATCGCCGACGCACGCTCCCCGAGCGACGCCACCCGGCCCGGCGCCCACCCAACCCGGCGCCGTCCCGCTCGGCGCGCGCGTTCAGAGCATCGCGGTCAGCACTCCGCCGTCCGCACGCACGGCCGCGCCGTTCGTCGCCGAGGCGAGCGGACTCGCGAGATACGCGACGAGGCGCGCGATCTCGGCCGGCTCGATGAAGCGCCCGAGAAGACTGGTGCGATTCTGGCCGATGATGCTCGCGCGCATGGCGCTCTCGGATACCCCGTGAGCCGCGGCGACGGCCGCGACGCTGGCCCGGACCCCGTCGGAGTCGCACGGGCCGCCGAGCACCGTATTGACCGTCACCCCGGTGCCGCGCGTGTGCTTCGCGAGCCCGTTGCCCAGGGCGATCATGGCGGCTTTCGTGACGCCGTAGGGCACCATGTCGACCGGGACGTTGACGCCCGACTCGCTGCCGACCCCGACGATCCGACCCCAGCCCCGATCGAGCATCCCCGGCAGCAGGTGCCGCGCGAGCCGCACGCCGCTCATCACGTTCACCTCGAACGTCCGCAGCCAGCGCGCGTCGTCGACCTCGGCGAACTCCGAGAGCTCGAACACCCCGACATTGTTGACGAGGATGTCCACCTCGCCCATCGCGTCGAGCTCCGCCAGCACGCGTGCGGCATCCGCCGCGTCGCCGAGGTCGCCGACGATCCCGCGATGCCCGGGGCCGGAACCCCGCTCCCCCAGCCCGGCGAGCGCCGCGCGCACGCCCGCCTCGTCCCTGCCGTTCACGACCACGTCGGCCCCCTCGTCGGCGAGCTCCGCGGCGATGGCGTAGCCGATCCCCCGTGTCGAGCCGCTGATGAACGCGCGCCTCCCGGCCAGCTGCAGGTCCATATCCACTCCGTTCTTCCGCATGATCGCGGGCTCTTTTAGTTGCTTGAGAAACTATTCTGACATATTTTTATTTGTCTGGGAAATCACATCGCTCGCGCGGCCGCAAGACCCCCGCTAGGCTGCAGACATGCACGACGCCGAGGAGCCGAGGGAGCTGGACGCCGCAGAACTCGAGGTCTGGGCGGACTTCGCGACGCTGCTCGAGCGGTTGCCCGGAGCGCTCGATGCGCAGTTGCAGCGCGACAGCGGGCTCAGCCATTTCGAGCACGGCATCCTCACCGCGCTCGATCGCGCCCCGGGCCGCTCGCTGCGGATGAGCACCCTCGCCGGCTACGCGAGCAGCACCCCGTCTCGGCTCTCGCGCGCGATGTCCCGACTGGAGGCGAAGGGGTGGGTGCGCCGCTCCCCCGACCCGGACGACGGACGGAGCATCCGCGGCGAACTCACGGAGGCCGGGCGGGAGATGGTCGCCGGCTCGACGCCCGGACACCACGCGCTCGTCCGCCGCCTCGTCTTCGACTCGCTGACCGCGGCGCAGCTGCGGCAGCTCTCGACGATCAGCCGGCGGATATCCACGGCCGTCGATCCGGCTCCCGCGTGGCGTCCCGCCGCGCGCTGACCCCGCGTCGTCCGCGAGCGCGACGCCCCTCGCGCACCCGGCGGCATCCGTGCGCGCAGCACGGCACCCCTCGTCGGCGCCGGCCGCGAGGGCGCCGGGGCCGCGCACCGGGCGGCCCCGGTACGCTGGAGGCGCGTGCCGGATACGGCCGCGCGCCCGAGCACGATCGGGCGGACCGGACGGGCGGAGCGACATGTACCTCAAGATCTGCGGACTGCGGGATCCCGCGCACGCCGCGCACGCCGCGCGGCTCGGCGCCGACGCGGTCGGCGTCGTCATGAGCCCGCGCAGCCCCCGGCACGCGAACCGCACCGAGGCGGCCGCGGTCATCGCCGCGGCCCGCGCCGAGGCCCCGGCGATCGACACCGCCCTCGTCGTCAACACGCTTCCGGCCGCGGAGGCCGCGGCCCTCGCCGCGGAGCTCGGCTTCGACGTCCTCCAGCTGCACGGCCCCTACGACGCCGCAGATTTCGCCGACGCCCGACGGATCCTCCCCCGCATCTGGCGCGCGACCTCACTCGCGAGCGAACCCGATCTCCGGGCCGGCGACCGCGCCGAGGAGCGCCTCCTCCTCGACGGGGCCACGCCGGGATCCGGCGAGACCTGGGACGTGCGCCCGCTGGGGTCGGATCCGGCGCTGCGGGCCCGCATCGGCGACGGGTGGATCCTGGCCGGCGGCCTCTCCCCCGAGAACGTGGCCGAGGCCGTCTCGCACGCGCGCCCCTGGGGCGTCGACGTGTCGAGCGGCGTCGAGTCGGCGCCCGGGGTGAAGGATCCCGGCCGCATCGCCCGCTTCATCGCCGCGGCCCGTGCCGCGGGTGGCCCGGGCCGCGGTGCGACCGCGGCATCCTGAGGAGGAGACGCGGGCGCCGTCCGCGGCAACCGACGGGATCTGGTGATTCACGGGATCGCGCGGTAACCTGTTCGTTATATTTGCGCGCGGCCGGTCCGGAGCCGCGCGAGAACCCGAAAGTCCGCATGACCCGACTCCCCCGGCGGGATCTCCCGCAGCAGCCGTCCCACAGGTCCCTTCCCGACCGAGGAGCGACGCCCGAGCCGCAGGAGAACGACGCCGCACCCGCATCCCCTGTGGCGTCGGCTCCGTCCGAGCCGTCCCCCCGGACCCCGCTCGAAGTGCTCGTCCCCCGCCGGGAGCACGTGCCCGACGACGCCGCCCCACCGGCCGAGCCCGCGGCGCCCCGGCGCACGCTGCGGCACCGCGTCGCCGCGACCGCCGCAGCGGCGAGCGTCGGCGGCCTCGTCCTGGCGCTCGCCCTCCCGATGACGACGCAGGCCGAGGCCGAGCAGCAGGTCGCGGGCGCGGTGCAGCAGGGGCTGTTCTCCGAGACCTCCGCCTCCGACATGCCGGTCTCCGTCGCCGAGATCAACGCCGTCGACAGCGAGGAGGCCGTCCAGGCGTCCTACGCCCTCCGACCGTCCGCCCTCGTGAGCTACCCCTTCACCTCGCCGGTGCTGCTCACCGACCCCTTCGGCTATCGCACCGCGCCGGTGGAGCAGTTCCACGACGCGCAGGACTTCGCCGCGACCGAGGGCACGCCGATCGTCGCGATCGCCGACGGCCGCGTGCTCGAGGCCGGCTTCGCGTCCGACGGCTGCGGGTTCGGGGTCAAGCTGGCCCATGAGATCGACGGCCAGGAGGTCACGAGCCGCTATTGCCACATGCAGGACGCGTCCAGCGACTACGAGGTCGGCGATGTCGTCATGATGGGCGACCCCGTCGGCAAGGTCGGCGCCACGGGCATGGCCTTCGGCGCGCACCTGCACCTCGCGATCCGCGTCGACGACGAGCCGGTCGATCCGATGCCCTTCCTCGCGAAGTACAACCGCGCGTCGCGCGAGCCGGGCGAGACGACCGTGCCGAGCGGGACGGCGAGCCCCTCGTCGGATCCGGCGGATGCGACGACGATCGATCCGACGGCGCCGCCGAGCGGCGGCATCGCGACGTCGGATCCCGGCTCAGCCGACTGAGCCCCGGCGCCGCGTCGCCTCGGACCAGGCGGCGAGCTTCGCCGCGGCCCGCCCGGAGTCGATCGCCTCTCTCGCCAGTTCGACCTTCTCCGCCAGCCGCTCGAGCAGCGCGCGCTCGGCGGACTCGGGGTGCCCGGCGAGATCGAACGCGACGAGTCCGGCCGCCGCGTTGAGCACCACGATGTCGCGCACCGGCCCCTCCTCGCCGGCGAGCACGCGGTGCACGACCGCGGCGTTCTCCTCCGGCGTGCCGCCGACGAGGTCCTCGATGCGCGCGCGCGGGATGCCGAGGTCGCGGGGATCGATGTCGTGCTCGGTGAGCCCGCCCCGGCTCACCTCCCAGAGGCGGGAATGGCCCGTCGTCGTCAGCTCGTCGAGCCCGTCGTCGCCGCGGAAGACCAGCGCCGACGCGCCGCGGAGCCGGAAGACGCCGACGAAGATCGGCACCCGGTCGATGTCGGCGACGCCGACCGCCGAGGCCTCGGGGCGCACCGGATTGCACAGCGGCCCGAGGAAGTTGAAGACCGTCGGGATGCCGAGCTCCGCCCGCGCCGGAGCCACGTGGCGGAATCCGGGCAGGAACCGCGCGGCGTGGACGAACGCGATGCCGGCCTCCGCGAAGGCGTCGGCCAGCTGATCGGCCTCCAGCGCGAGATCGATCCCGAGCGCGGTGAGCACATCGGAGGCGCCCGAGAGGCTGCTCGCCGCGCGGTTGCCGTGCTTCACGACGGGCACCCCCGCGGCCGCGGCCGTGATGGAGGCCATCGTCGAGACGTTCACCGTGCCGAAGCGGTCGCCTCCGGTGCCGACGATGTCGAGCGACATCGCGGGGAGCGAGATCGGCGCGGCCTCCGCCAGGATGGCGTCGCGGAAGCCGATGACCTCCTCCACCGTGGCGCCCTTGGACTGCAGGGCCACGAGGAAGGCGCCGATCTGCGCGCCCGTCGCCTCGCCGGTCATGAAGCGCGACATCGCCCACTCGGCCTGCGACACGCTCAGGTCCTCGCCGTCGAGCAGCGTGGACAGGACAGTCGGCCAGGTGCGTTCGTCGATCATCCCCCCAGTCTACCGAGCACCCGCGGAGCGGCTCGGAGCAGCGGGGAGCGTCTCCGGACGGCTCTCAGAACCGCGGCCCGCTCCCCGGGCGCGCTCCCCTCGCTCACCCCCGATCCGCCGCGGAATCCCGCGGATTCATCAGATGAACGACCCCCTCGCCGTGCGCGCGACGGTCCGCCGACACGGTAGGCTTGGCGGGTAACTCGCAGAAAGTTCGGCGCGCCGTCCCGGAGTGAAAACGCACACCAGACTTTCAGCCATAATGGAGGGGTGACAACGACCACTATGAATACCCAGTCAGCCGTGCCCTCGGTGAAGCGACCGAATCTCGTCGCCGTCGGCACGATCGTGTGGCTCGGCAGCGAGGTCATGTTCTTCGCGGGCCTCTTCGCGATCTACTTCACGCTGCGGGCCATGAACCCCGAGCTGTGGGCGGATCAGGCGGCGAAGCACAACTTCCCCTTCGCGCTGACCAACACCATCATCCTGGTCGCTTCCTCCTTCACCGCGCAGGCGGGCGTCTTCGCCGCCGAGCGCATGCAGCCGCGCGCCACCGGTGCCAGCCCGAAGAAGTGGGGCACGGTCGAGTGGTTCTACCTCACCTTCTTCATGGGCGCCGTGTTCGTCGCCGGGCAGGCGTGGGAGTACGCCACGTTCGTCTCCGAGGGCATCACGCTGAGCTCCGACCCCTACGGCTCCGCCTTCTACATGACCACCGGCTTCCACGGCATCCACGTGTCGCTCGGCCTCGTCGCCTTCCTGCTGGTGATCGGGCGCATCTACGCGGTCAAGAACTTCACGCACAAGGAGGAGACCACCGCCGTCGTCGTGTCCTACTACTGGCACTTCGTCGACATCGTGTGGATCATCCTCTTCATCATCATCTACGTCCTCAAGTAGGGGTCAGGAGTAATCGAGAACATGGCTCGCGCCAAGAAGAACGTTCGCAAGTCCGGCCGCCGGCACCCGCTGGCCACCGCCGCTCTCGTCGCGGTCGGCCTGCTCGTGACCGGAGCCGCGTACGCCGGGTTCAGCCAGAGCCCCGCGACCGCCGAGATCGACCTCGAGTCCCCTGCCACCATCGAGGCGGGAGAGAAGCTGTTCGGCGCCAACTGCGCCACCTGCCACGGCGCGGGCGCCGAGGGCACCGACGACGGCCCGACGCTCATCGGCGTCGGTGCGGCCTCGGTCAACTTCCAGGTCGGCACGGGCCGCATGCCCCTCGCCTTCCAGGGACCGCAGGGCATGGTGAAGCCGCAGCAGTTCACCGAGGAGCAGACGCTGCAGATGGCCGCGTACGTCGCCTCGCTGGCTCCCGGGCCCGCGCTGCCGGAGTCGCAGTACATCCAGGCCGACAGCGACGACGAGGGCATCGCCAACGGCGGTTCGCTCTTCCGCATCAACTGCGCCATGTGCCACAACGTCGCCGCGGCCGGCGGTGCGCTCACCGAGGGCAAGTTCGCCCCGTCGCTCACCGGCGTCGCCCCCACGCACATCTACGAGGCCATGGTCACCGGCCCGCAGAACATGCCCGTCTTCAGCGACGCGAACCTGTCGCCGCAGGACAAGGCCGACATCATCTCGTACCTCAAGTACATCGAGGAGAAGCCCGCAGTCGGCGGCCTCACCCTCGGGTCCATCGGCCCGGTGGCCGAGGGCCTGTTCATCTGGGTGATCGGCCTGGGCGCCATCATCGGACTCACCGTGTGGGTCACCGCGAAGTCGAACTGATCAGACGACGCGCAACGAGTTCATGAGTCAGGAGTCAAGGAGCAACATGGCAGAGGAAGCGAAGAACAACGGCGATAGTGGCGCCGTTGTCGCAGCCCAGGGCCACGGCTCGGCCGATGCCGCGGTGGGCACCGCGGTGATCGCGCCGGACGCCGTGCAAAATCCGGGCCTTCCCCCGCACCGCAAGCGCGTCACGGACCTCGATCCGAAGAAGTCCAAGCGCGCCGAGCGCACGGTCTACACGCTCTTCTACATCTCGATCGCCGGCAGCCTCGGCGCCGTCCTCGCCTACATGTTCTTCCCGATCGAAACGGGAGAACTCATGGCGATCCGCCTCCACACGATGTTCGTGGGCCTCGGCATGGCGCTCGCGCTGCTCGCCGTGGGCATCGGCGCCGTCCACTGGGGCAAGGCGATCATGGCGGATCACGAGTCGATCGACTACCGCCACCCCGTCGCGAGCGACGCCCCGACCCGCGAGGCATCGGCCGAGGTGTTCAAGCTCGCCGACGAGGAGTCCGGCTTCTCCCGCCGCTCGCTCGTGCGCAACAGCCTCATCGGCGCCCTGATCGCGTTCCCGCTGCCGGGCATCACGCTCCTGCGCGGCCTCGCGCCGCAGGATCGCGACGCGGTGCAGCTGCTCAAGCACACGATGTGGGACAAGGGAGTCCGTCTCGCCCGCGACCCCTCCGGCGTGCCGATCAAGGCCAGCGAGGTCACCATCGGCTCGGCGTTCCACGTCATCCCCGAGACCCTCAACCACGAGGACTTCGCGGCCATGTCGCTCGATGAGCGCGGCGGCAGCGAGCACCTGCTCGATGCAAAGGCGAAGGCGATCGTGCTGCTCATGCGCCTCGACCAGTCCGAGCTGCAGGTCTCCGAGGAGCGCAAGGGCTGGTCCTACGACGGCATCGTCGCGTACTCCAAGGTCTGCACCCACGTCGGCTGCCCCGTCGCGCTGTACGAGCAGCACACCCACCACCTCCTCTGCCCCTGCCACCAGTCGCAGTTCGACGTCTCCCAGGAGGCGAAGGTGATTTTCGGGCCGGCGAAGCGCCCGCTGCCCCAGCTGCCGATCACGGTCGACGACGAGGGCTACCTCGTCGCGCAGAGCGATTTCCATGAACCCGTCGGCCCGAGCTTCTGGGAGCGTCTCAAGTGAGCAACACCGTCACCGAATCCCCCGCGCAGAGCGGCTCGGCGCAGAGCGGCTCCAGCCGCTTCACCGCCGCGGCGGCGAACTACATCGACGAGCGCACCAAGATCGGCGTCGCGGTCAAGGAGTTCGGCCGCAAGGTCTTCCCCGACCACTGGTCGTTCCTGCTCGGCGAGGTCGCGCTCTACAGCTTCGTCGTCATCCTCATCTCGGGCACCTTCCTGACGCTGTTCTTCCAGGCGACGATGGTGGAGACCCATTACACCGGCCCCTACGTCCCGATGAAGGGCCTCGAGATGTCCGCCGCCATGGCGTCGACGCTCGACATCTCCTTCTCGGTCCGCGGCGGGCTCCTCATGCGCCACGTGCACCACTGGGCCGCGCTGCTCTTCGTGGCGTCCATCGGCCTGCACATGCTCCGCATCTTCTTCACGGGCGCCTTCCGCAAGCCGCGCGAGCTCAACTGGGTGATCGGCTTCGTGCTCTTCATCCTCGCCATGGCCGAGGGCTTCACGGGCTACTCGCTCCCCGACGACGTGCTCTCCGGCAACGGCCTGCGCATCATCGACGGCATCATCAAGGCGATCCCCGTGATCGGCACCTACCTCTCGTACTTCTTCTTCGGAGGCGAGTTCCCCGGCACCGACATCGTCGGCCGCCTGTACATGCTGCACATCATGGTGCTGCCCGCCCTCGTGATCCTGTTCGTGGCGCTGCACCTCGCCTTCGTGGTCATCCACAAGCACACGCAGTACCCCGGCCCGGGCAAGACGCAGGGCAACGTGGTCGGCTTCCCGGTGCTCCCCGTCTACGCGGCCAAGGCCGGCGGCTTCTTCTTCATCGTGTTCGGCGTGATCGTGCTGATCGCCTCGATGGTCGGCATCAACCCGATCTGGAACTACGGCCCCTACGATCCCTCCCCCGTGTCCGCGGGCACCCAGCCCGACTGGTACATCGGCTTCGCGGACGGCATGCTGCGCCTGGTCCCGCCGGGGCTCGAGGCGGAGTGGTTCGGCTACACGTGGTCGTTCAACATGCTGCTGCCGCTCATCATCATCGGCATCTTCATCGTGCTCGTCGCGATCTACCCCTTCATCGAGGCGTGGGTGACCGGCGACAAGCGCGAGCACCACATCCTCGACCGTCCCCGCAACGCGCCCACCCGCACCGCCATCGGCGCGGCCGGCGTCACCTTCTACGCGGTGATGTGGGCCGGGGCGAGCTCCGACCTCATGGCGACGCACTTCCAGCTCTCCATGGAGGGCGTCATCCACGCCCTGCAGGCGCTCCTCATCCTCGGGCCGATCGTCGCCTACCAGGTCGCGAAGCGGATCTGCATCGCGCTGCAGAAGAAGGATCGTACGATCGCGCTGCACGGCTACGAGTCGGGTCGCATCGTGCGGATGCCGGGCGGCGAGTTCATCGAGGTGCACAAGCCCCTCGACGCCTACGAGCAGTGGCAGCTGGTCAGCTACCACGACTACGCGCCGCTCATGCTCCGTCCGAACGACGACGGCCGGATCCCGTTCTCCAAGCGCCTCCGCGCCGGCTTCAGCCGCTGGTTCTTCGAGGACCGGATCGTCCCGCCGAGCCAGGGCGAGATCGAGCAGGGCCACCACGACGGGCACTGACCCGGACGGTCGCATGAACCGGGCCGGCCCCCGCAGCGTTGCTGCGGGGGCCGGCCCGGTGTGCTGCGCGCGGGGTCGGATCCGCTCGGAGGGTTCCGACGGCGGGCCCGGCCTCAGACGGTCCTGGCGAGGTGCCGCTGGAAGAACCGCGCCGCGTCCTCCCCCGCGTGCGCCGGAACCCGCGTGTGCCCGCCCAGGTTCGCCTGCAGCGTCTTCTCGGAGGAACCGAACGCGTCGAACAGCTCGAGCGCGAGATCTCGGTCGTTGCCGGCGTCATCCCACTGCAGCAGCATGTGCAGCGGCGTCGTGATGCCGCGCGCCTCCGCGAGCGTCGCACGCGGCACGTAGCTGCCGGCGAAGAGACCGAGTGCCGCCACCCGCAAATCGACGGCGGCCATGCGGACGCCGATCGCCGTCACGCCGCCGGAGACGCCGACCGGCCCGTCGGCGATCTCGGGCAGGCGCAGCACCGCGTCGAGCGCGCTCCGCCATTCCGGAACCGCCCGGGACACCAGCGGGGCGATGAGCCGATCGACGAGCTCATCGTCGATCGAGGCACCGGCCTCGATGCGCCGGCGCAGTTCGCGTCGCGCGCGATCGACGTCGACGAGCGGCCGACGTCCCCCGGCGCCGGGGAGTTCCAGGGCCGCCGTCGCGAAGCCGTCCGCCGCCGCGCGCCGCGCGCGGAGGAGGAGTCGCGGACGCATATGCCGCAATCCGCCGGGATGCCCCATGAGGATGAGCGGCGCCGGCGTCCGGAGGGACGCCGACTCCGGTACACAGAGGAGACCGGGAACGCCGTGCGGGTCGATGTCGTGCTCGACGATGCCGTCATCGGATCGTCGCGAGGAGAGCGTGTGCATGCTGGCACCTTTCGGGAGTGCGTGATCGGGCACCCCCGGGCGCACTATCGCCCGATCGCGGCCCCGAAGCGGAGCGCCCACGTCGAATCATCGTTCACGGGTCCCACCTCCTCGCTCCTGCGGCCGAGCAGCAGTCTAGCAGGCCCGCGTCGGGGCGACGCGAGAGCGGAACGGCGGCGCAGGCGGCCCCTCCTCCGCGCCGCCGGCGTCCTCCGGCATCGCCGGAGCCGCGCGATCGCCCGCTCACGCCAGCAGCGACCGCGCCGCCGCGCTGAGCGTCGCGTCGAAGCCCTCGGCGCCCAGGCGATCGCGGAGCCCCGCGAGGAGCCCGCGCAGCTCGGCCCGCGGTGCCGCGGGCAGCGCTTCCGCGGCGGCGACCGCCTGGAGCAGGATGCGGGCACCGCTGCACGACTGATCGGGTTCCGCGGAACGCACCCCCGCGTCCGCGTCGAGGCGCTCCCCCGCCGCGGCGTCGGTCCGCCCGCGCTCCCCCGCGTCCGCGTGGCCTCCGTCCGCGCGACCGCCCTCCGCGTCGCCGAGCGCGAGCTCCTCGGCCGCCGCGGCGACGCAGGCGAGGAACAGCTCGTGCTTCGTCGCGAAGCTCGCGTAGACGTGGGGCTGCGGAACGTCGGCGCGGGCGGCGATACCCGCGGTCGAGGCGCCGTGATAGCCGAAGAGGCCGAACTCGACGAGTCCGGCCTCCACCAGGCGTTGGCGGTTCTCCCCCGGCTTCCGGCGGGGACGATGTCCGACCATGCGAACGCCTAACCGAGCTCGAGGAGCTTCCGGTAGTGCTCGCCGACGGCCTCGAAGCCGCGATGGTTGTAGAAGGAGCCGAAGCGGGCGGTGGACGCGGAGAGCTGCCGGACCCCTCGCCCCATGCAGTAGTGCTCGTTCGCCTGCATGAGCCGGTCGCCGACGCCGTGCCCGCGGGCCTCGGAGTCGACCACGATCTCCTGCAGATGGGCCGTGAGACCCGGCGCGTGGAGCAGCCGGGAGACCGTCATGAGCGAATACCCCGCGACGGTGCCCTCGAGCTCGGCGACGAAGAGCACGTTGGTCTCCTGGTCGCGGTGCCTGAGCACGTTGTCGTACGCGACCTGGAACTCGTCTCGGCCGATCGGCTCACGGCCGGTGGTGAACTGCCGGGCCAGGGCGTGGACGGCGGCGCCGTCCTCGCTCCGGCCCCGGCGGATGATGATGCTCACGATGTCGCGATCCCTAGCGGGCGAAGTTGCCGCGGTAGTACTCGTAGACCCAGCCCACGACGCCGATCAGCACGAGCGGCGCGGTGAGGAAGGTGAGCCAGAAGTGGAACCCGATGCAGAAGCCGAGCACCGTCAGCGAAGCGCCGAAGGCCAGCAGGATCGGCCACCAGCTCCACGGGCTGAACTCGCCGAGCTCCGGATCCCCGTCATCGATGTCCGAATCGTCTCGGTCCTCGACGAGCACACCGCCCTGCTTCTTCTGCACGAGCATGAGGTAGATCGCGATGAACGCGGTCAGCCCGGCCGAGATGGCGATGAGCAGGGTCACCGGCCAGTCAAAGGCGTTGTTCAGCAGGTGGTTCCAGAGCGCGTACACGCCGGCGACGACGAGCAGATAGGCCGTCAGGATCCAGAAGATGACGATATTGGATTTCATGATTCAGCTGCTCCTCGCAGGCGTTCGGCGCCGGTCACTTCTTCTCGGCGAGCTCGTGCTCGCGGCTCGGCTGCACGACGCCGCTGACCTCGGGGTGGTTGAGATCGAACGCGGGCGACTCCGAGCGGATGCGCGGGATCGAGGTGAAGTTGTGGCGCGGCGGCGGGCAGGACGTCGCCCACTCGAGCGAACGGCCGTAGCCCCACGGATCGTCGACGGTGACCTTCTCGCCGCGGCGCGACGTGAGGTACACGTTCAGCAGGAACGGGATCATGGACGCGCCGAGGATCATCGCCCCGATGGTCGAGAGCTGGTTGCCCCAGGTGATGCCGTCCGCCGGGAGATAGGTGTAGTAGCGGCGGGGCATCGCCATGACGCCGAGCCAGTGCTGCACGAGGAAGGTCGTGTGGAACCCGATGAAGAGCACCCAGAAGTGGATCTTGCCGAGGCGCTCGTTCAGCATCTTGCCCGTCCACTTCGGCCACCAGAAGTAGAAGCCGGCGAACATGGCGAAGACGACCGTGCCGAAGACCACGTAGTGGAAGTGCGCCACGACGAAGTAGGTGTCGGAGAGGTGGAAGTCGAGCGCGGGCGAGGCGAGGATGACGCCCGTGAGGCCGCCGAAGACGAAGGTCACGAGGAAGCCGAGCGACCAGAGCATCGGGGTCTCGAAGGTGATCGAACCGCGCCACATCGTGCCGAGCCAGTTGAAGATCTTCACGCCGGTCGGCACCGCGATGAGCATCGTCATGAGCGCGAAGAACGGCAGCAGCACCGATCCGGTGACGTACATGTGGTGCGCCCACACGGTCATGGAGAGGGCCGCGATCGCGATGGTCGCGTAGACGAGCGTCTTGTAGCCGAAGATCGGCTTGCGGCTGAACACCGGGAACACCTCGGAGACGATGCCGAAGAACGGCAGCGCGATGATGTAGACCTCCGGGTGCCCGAAGAACCAGAAGAGGTGCTGCCAGAGGATGGCTCCGCCCTCGCCGTTGTAGATCTGCGCGCCGAAGATGCGGTCCGCCGCGAGGCCGAACATCGCGGCCGCGAGCACCGGGAAGACGAGGAGCACGAGGATCGAGGTGATCAGGGTGTTCCAGGTGAAGATCGACATGCGCCACATCGTCATGCCGGGCGCGCGCATCGTGATGATCGTGGTGATGAAGTTCACGCCGCCCATGATCGTGCCGAAGCCGCTGATGCCGAGGCCGAGCACCCAGAGATTGCCGCCGACGCCCGGCGAATAGGTCATGCTCGACAGCGGCGAGTAGGCGAACCAGCCGAAGGACGCGGCGCCCTGCGGGGTGAGGAAGCCGCCCACCGCGATGAGGGAGCCGAAGGTGTAGAGCCAGAAGGCGAAGGCGTTCAGCCGCGGGAACGCGACGTCGGGGGCGCCGATCTGGAGCGGCATGATGACGTTGGCGAAGCCCGCGAACAGCGGGGTCGCGAACATCAGCAGCATGATCGTGCCGTGCATGGTGAACAGCTGGTTGTACTGCTCCTTCGTCGCCACGACCTCGAGGCCGGGCGCGAACAGCTGGGCACGGATCACGAGGGCCATGAGGCCGCCGATGAGGAACCACACGAAGGAGCTGATCAGGTACATGTACCCGATCACCTTGTGGTCCGTGGACGTGATCCACGAGACGATGACGTTACCCTTCTTCATCTTCTTCTCTCCGCCTAGTGCTGGTTCTTCGTCTGTGCTTCGTCGCCGAAGAAGTCTTCTTGGTTCGGGTTGTACTCGGTCGTGACCTGACCGGTGTTGCCCGCCTCGCGGAGCGACGCGATGTACGCGTCGTACTCGTCCTGCTCCACGACCTTGACCTCGAAGAGCATCATCGAGTGGTACTCGCCGCAGAGCTCCGCGCACTTGCCCATGAACGTGCCGGTCTTGGTCGGCGTGAAGCTCATGTAGTTCGTCTGGCCCGGGATCATGTCCTTCTTGTAGAGGAACTCGACCACCCAGAAGGAGTGGATGACGTCGCGGGTCTCGAGACGGATCTCGGTGGTCTTGTCGACCGGGAGGTAGAGGACCGGCATGGTCTCCTCCTCGGCGTTGCCCTCGTCGTCGGTCTGCACCTGGACGCCCTGGAAGTAGACATCCTCGTCGACGTAGTTGAAGTCCCACGCCCAGCGCTTGCCGATGACCTCGACGGTGTTCTCCGGAGCCTCGTAGCGCGTCTCGATCTTGGCCTGCTCCTGAGCGGTGAAGGCGAAGAAGCCGAGCACGAGGATCACGGGGACGACCGTGAAGAACGTCTCGATCGGCATGTTGTAGCGCATCTGCACCGGCAGGCCGGTCTGCCCCTTGCGGCGGCGGTACGCGATGGTGGCCCAGATGATGAGGCCCCACGTGATCACGCCGACGGCGAGCAGGACGATCCACGAGGTGACCCAGAGGCCGGTGATCCCGTCCGTGTGGTTCGTGGTCCCTTCGGACCCCGCGGGCAGGAAGCCCCGCTGCTGCTCGGGGGTGCAGCCGGCGAGCAGCAGCGCCGCCGACAGCGCCACCGGGGCCGCGACCCATTTCATTCGACGATTGGAACGCACCGCATACCTTTCGAAACGTTTTTCGCCTGCGCAGAGGGCAGGCGAATCTGATGACTCCCTGTTAGCTTAGCGCGAACCTGATCGTTCCCCGAACCACGCACGGGTGTCGCGGAACTCGCCGTTCGCGCCCGGCTCAGCTGAAGCTGTCGCCGCAGGCGCAGCTGCCCTGCGCGTTCGGATTGTCGATGGTGAAGCCCTGCTTCTGGATCGTGTCCTCGAAGTCGATGGTCGCCCCATCGAGGTAGGGCACGCTCATCTGGTCGACGACGACGCCGACGCCGGAGAAGTCGACGACCGCATCGCCCTCGAGCTCGCGCTCGTCGAAGAACAGCTGGTAGATCAGGCCCGAGCAGCCGCCCGGCTGCACGGCGATGCGCAGCCGCAGGTCGTCGCGCCCCTCCTGCTGCAGGAGGCTGCGCACCTTGTCCTGCGCCTCGGTGCTCAGCCGCACCCCGTGCGCCCGCTCGGCGGCGGCGACGCCGCCCTCGGGAAGGATCGTATCCGTGCTCATGCGTACTCCTCGCTCGCGTGCCGGTGGAACGGCTCCAGTCTACCGCCCCGCGTCCGCCCCGCGTCCGGCGCGCACCCGGGCGCGGCACGGTAGTCTGGAGGCGTCGTCGCCGCACCGCGGCGGCCGGAGGCATGAACCGCGCGACGCGGGAGACGAGAGGACAGGCGTGGCACAGAAGGGCGCTGCGAACGCGGCCGACGCGAGCGATCAGGGGGCCGCGGCTGACGCCGGGCGGACGATCGGCAAGGGGCGTCCCACCCCGTCCCGGAAGCAGGCGGAGGCGGCCAACGCGCGCCCGATCGTCGGCTCGAAGGACAAGGCCGCGCAGAAGGAGCTGCGCCGCCAGCAGACGGAGCTGCGCGAGCGCGCGCGCGTCGGCATGATGCAGGGAGAGGAGCGCTACCTCACCGCCAGGGACAAGGGACCGCAGCGGCGCTACGTCCGCGACTTCGTGGACGCGCGTTGGAGCGTCGGCGAGATGCTCATCCCGATGATGCTCGTGGTCCTCGTCATGACTTTCATCCCCGGCGTGGTGCAGGTCATCAGCCTCATCGTCATCTGGGTCTTCGTCGGCATCGCGATCCTCGACGCCGTGATCCTCGGTGTCCGTCTCAAGGGGAGGCTCGCGGCGAAGTTCGGCGCCGATCACGTGCAGCCGGGGTTCCGCTGGTACGCGGCCATGCGCGCCTTCCAGTTCCGGCCGCTCCGCGTGCCGAAGCCGCAGGTGAAGCGCGGGGCCTCCCCCGCCTGAGACGCATCCGTCCGCCGCTACGCGTCCGCCCGGGGCTCCGGCCCCGGGCGGACGCGTATCCGGGCGAGCTCGCGCCTCAGACGGCAGCGCTGCCCCGCCAGCCCGCGCGCACGAGCGCGCGGTTGATGCGCCTGGCCCAGAAGGGTCCCTCGTAGACGTACGCGGTGTACCCCTGGACGAGGTCGGCGCCGGCGCGCAGCCGTTCGAGCACGTCCTCGCCGGTCTCCACGCCGCCGACCGAGATCACGCAGAACCCCTCGGGCGCGCACGCACGCACGCGGCGCAGCACCTCGAGCGAGCGCGCCCGCAGCGGCGCGCCCGAGAGGCCGCCGGCGCCCATCGCCTCGACCTCCTCCGCAGGGGCGCGCAGCCCCTCCCGCGAGACGGTGGTGTTCGTCGCGATGACGCCGTCGAGCCCCAGGCGCGCGGCGAGTGCCACGATCCCCTCGATCTGCTCGTCCGCCATGTCGGGGGCGATCTTCACGAGGAGCGGGGTCTCCCCCGCGGCGCGGCGCACCGCGGCGAGCAGCGGTTCGAGCAGCTCGAGCTCCTGCAGGCCGCGCAGGCCCGGCGTGTTCGGCGAGCTCACGTTGACCGCGAGGTAATCGGCGATCGGCGCGAGGCGCTCGGCGCTCCAGACGTAGTCGGCGGTCGCGTCCTCGACGGCCGTCACCCGGCTCTTGCCGATGTTGACGCCGATCACGGGCCGTCGGCGCCGCAGGCGGGCGCACTCGATGCGCGGCACCGCCGCGGCCGACCCCCCGTTGTTGAAGCCCATCCGGTTGATGAGCCCGCGGTCGGCGCGGAGCCGGAACATCCGCGGCGCCGGGTTGCCGGGCTGCGCGTGGCGGGTCAGCGTGCCGACCTCGACGTGGCCAAAGCCGAAGTCCCCGAGCCCCTGGATGCCCTCGGCGTTCTTGTCGAAGCCCGCGGCGAGCCCGAAGGGGCTCGGGAAGTCGATGCCGAGCGCCCGCACCCGCAGCGAGGGCGCGGGCGCGCACAGCCGCCGCAGCAGCGGGCCGACGAGCGGAGCCCGCCGGATCACGCCCTCGAAGACGAGCCGGTGGGCCGTCTCCGGATCCATCCGCGCGAAGACGGCGTTGAACAGCAGCGTGTACGGGCGCATGGGCGCGATCACTCCTCGGAGGCGTCGGGTCGCGGGACGGATTCGAGGGAGCCGGTCGCCGGATGGGCGCGCAGCTCCTCAATGGCGGTCTCGAAGTCGGCGAGCGACTCGAAGGCCTGGTAGACGCTCGCGAAGCGCAGGAAGGCGACCTCGTCGAGCTCGCGCAGATGCGGCAGGATCGCGAGACCGATCTCGTTGGCGTCGAACTGCGCGACGCCGCTCGAGCGCACGGATTCCTCGACCTGCTGGGCGAGGAGCGCGAGATCCGCGTCGGTGACGGGGCGGCCCTGGCAGGCCTTGCGCACGCCGCTCATCACCTTCTCGCGGCTGAACGGCTCCACGACGCCGGAGCGCTTGATGACCGTGAGGCTCGCGGTCTCGGTCGTGGTGAAGCGGCGCCCGCATTCAGGGCACTGGCGCCGTCGGCGGATCGAGAGGCCGTCGTCGGCCGTGCGCGAATCGATGACGCGGGAGTCGGGATGGCGGCAGAACGGGCAGTGCATCAGGCCCTCCCCTCCGCGAACCGGGCGCTCACGGCCTCGCCGTGGGCCGGCAGGCCCTCCGCGTCCGCGAGCGCGAGCAGGCGGTCCTCGACCTCCGCGAGCGCGCCGCGATCGTAGCTGACGATCTGCTGCGGCCGGAGGAAGGTGTGCGCGCCGAGCCCGGAGGCGAAGCGCGCGGTGCCGCCCGTCGGCAGGACGTGGTTCGATCCCGCGAGATAGTCGCCGAGGCTCACCGGGGTGTAGCCGCCCACGAAGATCGCCCCGGCGTTCTCCACGAGCGCGAGCACCGAGTCGTCGTCGGCCGTCTGGATCTCGAGGTGCTCGGGCCCGTAGGCGTTGCTCACGCGCGCGGCCGTGGCGAGATCGTCGACGAGGATCACGGCCGACTGCGGACCGGCGAGCGCCGTCGCGACGCGCTCGGCGTGCCGGGTCCCCGCGGCCCCCGCCTCGACCGCTTCGCGCACGCGGGCGGCGAAGTCGGCGGAGTCCGTGACGAGCACGGAGGCCGCCGCCTCGTCGTGCTCCGCCTGGCTGATGAGATCGGCGGCGACGAAGCCGGGGTCGGCGCTCGCGTCGGCGATAACGAGGATCTCGGTCGTGCCGGCCTCCGCGTCGATGCCGACGGTCCCGCTCACGACCCGCTTGGCCGCGGCGACGAAGACGTTGCCGGGGCCCGTGACGACGTCCACCGGCTCCAGCCCGATCCCGGGGACGCCGTGCGCGAAGGCGGCGATGGCCCCCGCGCCGCCGATCGCGTAGACCTCTTCGAGCCCGACGAGGGCCGCGGCCCACAGCACCGCCGGGTGCGGCAGGCCGCCGTGGTCCGCCTGCGCGGGCGAGGCGAGCGCGAGGCTCGGCACGCCGGCGGTCTGCGCGGCGACCGCGTTCATGATCACAGAGGAGGGATAGGCGGCCTTGCCGCCGGGCGCGTAGAGGCCGACGCGCGACACGGGCTGCCAGCGCTGGCGGATCTCGGCGCCGTCGGCCAGGCGGGTGACCCGTTCCGCGGGCACCTGCGCCGCGGAGCCCCTGCGGAGGCGCGCGACGAGTTCGCCGAGCGCCGCCTCGACCTCGGGCGGGCAGGCGGCGAGGGAGGCCGCGATCGCCTCGGCGGGGACGCGCAGCGCGTGCCCGGAGACCCCGTCGAACTCCTCGGCCTGCGCGCGCAGCGCCGCCTCGCCGCGCGCGGCGACGTCCTCGACGAGGGGACGCACCCGGGCGACCGCCGCCCCCGCGTCGAGCGCGGCGCGCGGCACGAGCCGCAGCAGCTCCGCACGGGTGAGTTCGCGCCCTCGCAGATCTATCGTTCGCATCACCGGGACAGTCTACCGGGCGGTCCCGCGCGGCCGCGTCCCGGCCGTGCCGGGTGCACCGGAAGCACCGGCCGTGCCGGAAGCATCGGCCGTGCCGGCCACCGCGAGCATGCCGAACCACGTGAGCTCGCGGACGCTCGCCACGAGCGCCTCCGCGGCCGCGGCGGCGTCGATCTCCAGGATCTGGGCGAGGGCGTCGGCGATCCGGCGGAGCGAGAGCTCGCCGTCGCATGCGCCCATCGCGGCGGCCAGCAGCGGATCCGCCGTCACGCGGCGGGCGATCGGACGCTCCGTCCGCAGCGCGATCGCGCGCGGCGCCTCCTCCCCCGGTCGATGCTCGCGCTCCTCCGCGACGGCGTCGTCGATCACCCAGCGCGCCTCGAGCACCGCCGCATCGTCCATCCGCGCCGCGGCGACGCCGGCCTCGAACGCGGCGGCGAGCCGCGCGCCCGGCGGCTCGGCGCTGTAGGCGCCCGCGGCCTGATCGACGTGCACGACCGTGGTCGACGCGCCGCCGGAGTCCGCCCCGGGGGTTGCTCCGTCCGCGCCGGCGACCGCGCCGCGCCGGCGGATCCGCACGGCGCCGAGGCCGATCGCGACCACGCGGCGCGCCGCGAAGTCGTCGAGCCAGCCCGACATGAGCCGCTCGAAGTCCGCGCCGCCCGGCCGTGCGCCGCCGTCGCGCGCCCAGGTCTCCGCGTAGCCGGCGGGGTCCACGCGATCCCGCTCGATCACCCAGGCGTCGAGCGGGCCCGTCGCCCCCGCCGCGGTCTCGATCCAGCCCCGCACGCGCTCGAGCCCGCTGCCGCCCCACGGCGACTCCCAGTTCGCGAGGCACAGCAGCTGGCCGCCGGGCGCGAGCCGGGCGGGGCCCTCGGCGATCACCCGCTCGGCGAGGGCGTCCCCCGCGAGGCCGCCGTCGCGGTAGGCGTACACCGGGCCGCCGGCCCCGCGCGGAGTGATGACGAACGGCGGGTTCGAGAGGATCAGTTCGAAGGCCTCGCCCGAGACGGGGGCGAAGAGATCGCCGCGGCGGAACTCGATCCGTTCCTCGAGCCCGTTGAGCCGCGCATTGGCACGGGCGAGCTCGAGCGCGCGCTCCGAGATGTCCGTGGCGACGACGGGACCGCGCAGCGCCAGATGGAGGGCGACGACGCCGCAGCCGGTGCCGAGGTCGAGCGCGCGCTCGACCTCGCCCGGCGGGGCCTGGGCGATGAGCGAGCGGGTCGCGCCGCCCACGCCCATCACGTGATCCGGCCGGGCCGGTCCGCCGCGCAGCTGGTCGTCCAGGTCGGAGAGGATCCGCCAGGCGACGGGCTCCGCGGAGCGGGCGTCCACGATCTCGACGGGGTTCAGCGAGAGCGCGGCCCGGCAGCCCGCAGCGGCGTCCCCCGCGGCGGCGACCAGCCCGAGCCGGTGCGCGCCCGCGGGCCCGAGCGCCGGCAGGGCGTCCGCGAGCTCCTCGCCGGTGAGCGGATCGCCGAGGAGGAACAGACGGATCAGCAGTGCGAGCCGCGTGCCGCCGCGTTCGTCGAGCGCGCGACGCGCGGGCGCGCGCACGCCGCGCCGCCTCGCGTCGTCGGCCGCCGCGCCGAGGAGGGCGGTCACGGCGGGCGCGTCGTAGCCGGCCGAGTCCAGGTCGGTGCGCAGCCGGTCGATGAGTTCGGGATCCATCCGTCCAGGCTACGGGGTCGGAGGCCGCCGCAGCGCCGAGCGCCGCCCGCGCTGCATCCGGGGCGGGCGGCTACGCGAATGCGCGATCGTGCGCGCCGACCGGGCTCGGGAGCACGCTCTCGCCCATCAGGTAGCGGTCGACGGATGCCGCCGCCGCGCGGCCCTCCGCGATGGCCCACACGATGAGGGACTGCCCGCGGCCGGCGTCGCCCGCGACGTAGACGCCGGGGAGCTCGGTCGCGAAGTCGGCGTCGCGGGCGAAGGCGCCGCGCGCGCCGCGCGGGAGCTCCTGCGCCGGCTCGGAGATCGCCTCTGGCCCGGTGAAGCCCATGGCGATGAGCACGAGGTCGGCGTCGAGCAGCCGCTCGGTGCCGGCGATGGGCACCCGACCCTCCTCGGTGAAGCCGGTCTCGGCGACGCGCAGCGCGCGCACCGCGCCTTCCTGTCCGACGAACTCGACCGTCGAGGCGAGGTAGCGCCGCTCCCCGCCTTCCTCGTGCGAGCTCGACACCTCGAAGAGCGTGGGGTGCACCGGCCACGGCTGCGCCTCGGTGCGGGTCTCCGATGGCCGCTTCCCGATCGCGAGGTTCGTGACCGAGCGCGCTCCCTGCCGGTGCGCCGTCCCGACGCAGTCGGCGCCGGTGTCGCCGCCGCCGATCACGATGACGTGCTTGCCCGCCGCGTCGAACGGCGTCGCCTCGAGGGCGCCGGACTGCACGCGGTTGGAGGCGGTCAGGTAGTCCATGGCCGGCATGACGCCCGCGAGTTCGCGTCCGGGCAGCGGCAGCTCCCGGGGCACGGTCGCGCCGGTGGCGACGACGACCGCGTCGTAGCGTCGGCGCAGCTCGGTCCAGGACATGTCCCGGCCGATCTCCACGCCGCAGCGGAATCGGGTGCCCTCGGCCTTCAGCTGCTCCACGCGCCGCGCCACGAGCGCCTTCTCGAGCTTGAAGTCGGGGATGCCGAAGCGCAGGAGGCCGCCGGGCTCCTCGTCGCGCTCGTAGACCGCGACCGTGTGCCCGGCGCGGGTGAGCTGCTGCGCCGCGGCGAGCCCGGCGGGGCCGGAGCCGACCACCGCGACGGTCTTGCCCGTGAGCCGCGAGGGCGGCTGCGGCTGCACCCAGCCGTTCAGGAACGCCTGGTCGATGATGCTGTTCTCGATCTGCTTGATCGTGACGGCCGGCTGATTGATGCCGAGCACGCAGGCGGACTCGCACGGCGCCGGGCAGGCGCGCCCCGTGAACTCGGGGAAGTTGTTCGTCTCGTGCAGCCGGTCGACGGCCTCGCGCTCGCGACCGCGGTGCATGAGATCGTTCCATTCGGGGATGAGGTTGCCGAGCGGGCAGCCCTGGTGGCAGAACGCCACGCCGCAGTCCATGCAGCGGGAGGCCTGCCGCGCGACGAGCTCCGGGTTGGCCGGGTCGACGACCTCGCGCCAGTCCCGCAGTCGGAGCGCCACGGGGCGCTTGGGCGCGAGCTCGCGTTCGCGCACGGTGAGGAATCCGCGGGGATCAGCCATGAGTCGCCTCCAAGATTTCGGTCCAGACCCGCTCGCCGTCGGGGTCGATGCCCTGCTCGTCGGCGCGCACGCGGATCTCCAGCACGCGGGAGTACCCGCGCGGGATGAGTCGGGTGAAGCGGGAGTAGACCGCCTCGGGGTCGCTCGCGATGCCGTCGAGGAGCTCGCGGGCGAGCACGGAATCGGTCCGGGCCACGTGCTGCGCGAGGAGCTCCGCGATGCGCGCGCGCAGCGCCCGCTCCTCGGCATCGGGAATCGTCAGCCCCTCGCCCGGCCCCGCGGCGCCGCCGAGCTTCTGCAGCATCAGCGCTCCGGAGGCGAGCTCCGCGGAGTTCACGTCCGAGGGGTCGAGGTCGAGGAGCACGGCCTCGCCGCCGCTCATGCCGGCGCCGATGTTGCGCCCGGTCGGCCCGAGGATGAGGGCGAAGCCGCCGGTGAAGTACTCGAGCGCGTGATCCCCCGTCCCCTCCACGACCGCGGTCGCGCCGGAGCCGCGGACGAGGAAGCGCTCGCCGACGACGCCGGCGATCCAGAAGGAGCCGCTCGTCGCGCCGTAGCCGATGGTGTTGCCCGCGATGACGTTCCCCGCGGCCCCGTGTCCGGAGTCCAGGTGCGGCCGGATGGCGATCTCGCCGCCCGAGAGCCCCTTGCCGACGTAGTCGTTCGCGTCGCCGTGGAGTCGCAGCGCGACCCCGGCGGGCAGGAAGGCGCCGAGCGACTGGCCGGCGGAGCCCGTGAGGGTCACGTCGATCGTGCCGGGCGCGAGCCCCTCGGAGCCGTGGCGCTTCGTGAGCTCGTGCCCGAGCATCGTGCCCACGGCGCGGTCGATGTTCGTGATCGGCAGGTCGATCGCGACGCGCTCGCGGCGATCGAGGGCGCCCTCGGCGAGCTCGATGAGCCGCCGGTCGAAGTGCGCGTCGAGCTCGTGGTCCTGCGCGCGGCCGTGCCGCCGCGGTTCGCCCTCGGGGAAGGCCGGACCGCGCAGGATCGGGGTGAGGTCGAGTCCCTCGGCCTTCCAGTGCCGGATCGCGTCGTCGACGTCGAGCGCGGCGGTGTCGCCGACGGCCTCGTCGAGCGTGCGGTAGCCGAGCGAGGCGAGGATCTCGCGGACCTCCTCGGCGACGAAGCGGAAGAAGTTGACGACGTGCTCCGCCCGCCCCGTGAACCGCTCGCGCAGCTCGGGATTCTGGGTTGCGACGCCGACGGGGCAGGTGTCGAGGTGGCACACGCGCATCATGATGCACCCAGAGACGACGAGCGGGGCCGTCGCGAAGCCGAACTCCTCCGCGCCGAGCAGCGCCGCCACGACGACGTCGCGCCCGGTCTTGAGCTGTCCGTCCGCCTGCAGCACGACCCGCTCGCGCAGTCCGTTGAGCATCAGGGTCTGCTGCGCCTCGGCGAGTCCGAGCTCCCATGGGGATCCGGCGTGCTTGAGCGAGTTCATCGGGCTCGCGCCGGTGCCGCCGTCGTGACCCGAGACGAGGATCACGTCGGAGAGCGCCTTCGCGACGCCGGCCGCGACCGGGCCGATGCCGCTCTGCGCGACGAGCTTCGTCGAGATCCGGGCTCCGGGATTGGCGCGCTTGAGATCGAAGATGAGCTGCTTGAGGTCCTCGATCGAGTAGATGTCGTGGTGCGGCGGCGGCGAGATGAGTCCGACGCCCGGCGTCGCGTGGCGCGTGCGCGCGATCCACGGGTACATCTTGCCCGGGGGCAGCTGCCCGCCCTCGCCCGGCTTCGCCCCCTGGGCGAGCTTGATCTGGATCTCGTCCGCGTGCGTGAGGTACATGGACGTGACGCCGAAGCGGCCGGAGGCGACCTGCTTGATGGCGCTGCGCCGCTCGGGGTCGAGCAGGCGCTCCTCGGCCTCCCCGCCCTCCCCGGTGTTCGACTTCGCGCCGAGCAGGTTCATGGCGATGGCGAGGGTCTGATGCGCCTCGGGGGAGATCGAGCCGTAGCTCATCGCGCCCGTCGCGAAGCGCTTCACGATCTCGCTCACGGGCTCGACCTCCCCGAGCGGCACCGGGGGCCGCTGCGGCGAGAACCTGAAGAGCCCGCGCAGCGTCATGAGCCGCTCCTGCTGCTCGTTCACACGGGCCGTGTACTCGGCGAAGATCTCGCGCTTTCCCGTGCGGGTCGCGTGCTGCAGCTGGTAGATCGTCTGCGGATCGAAGAGGTGGGGCTCCTCGCCCCGGCGCCACCGGTACTCGCCGCCGGTCTCGAGCGTCTTGTGCGCGAGCGTGGCGGGGTCGTCGGGGTACGCCGCCCGGTGCCGGGCGGCGACCTCGGCCGCGATGACGTCGAGGCCGACGCCGCCGAGCTTGGACGCCGTGCCCGTGAAGTAGCGGTCGACGAGGGGCTGGGCGAGTCCGATCGCCTCGAAGGTCTGCGCGCCGCAGTACGAGGCCACCGTGGAGATGCCCATCTTGCTCATCACCTTGAGCATGCCCTTGCCGAGGGACTTGATGAGCCGCGCGACCGCGTCCTCCGGGGTGATCCCCGTGATCGATCCGTCGCGCACGAGCAGACCGACGGTCTCCATGGCGAGATAGGGGTTCACCGCGGCCGCGCCGTAGCCGATGAGCGTGGCCACGTGGTGCACCTCGCGCACGTCGCCCGCCTCTGCGATGAGGGCGACGCGCATCCGCTGCCCCTCGCGGATGAGGTGGTGGTGCACGGCCGACACCGCGAGCAGGGACGGCACCGGGGCGAGGTCCTTGTTCGAGTCGCGGTCGGAGAGGATGATGAACTCCGCGCCCGCCTCGATCGCGGCGCTCGCCTCCCAGCACATCGCCTCGAGACGGTCCGCGAGGCCCTTCGCGTCGTAGTCGACCGGGTAGAGGCCTCGGATCGTGACGGCGCGCTCGCGCTCCGGGTCGTCGCCGAAGTGCTGGATCCGCGCGAGGGCGTCGTTGTCGATCACCGGGAAGTCGAGGATGACCTGCCTCGCGTGCGCCTGCCCCTGGTCGAGGAGGTTCTCCTGCGGGCCCATGGCGGTCACGAGGCTCGTGACGAGCTCCTCCCGGAGCGCGTCGAGCGGCGGGTTGGTCACCTGCGCGAACTGCTGCACGAAGTAGTCGAAGAGGAGGCGCGGGCGCTCCGACAGCGCGGCGATCGGGGTGTCCGTGCCCATGGCGGCGAGCGGCTCGATGCCGTCGCGGGCCATCGGCGTGAGCAGCAGCCGGAGCTCCTCCTCGGTGTAGCCGAAGGTGCGCTGGCGGCGGGCGATCGATGCCGGCGGGTGCACGAGGTGCTCGCGCTCGGGCTGCTCGGAGAGCCGGATCCGCCCCTGCTCGAGCCAGTCCCCCCACGGTGCGAGGGCCGCGAGCTCCGCCTTGACGGCCTCGTCGTCGCGGATCGCCCCCGTGGCGAGGTCGATCGCCAGCATGCGGCCGGGCTGGAGCCTGCCGCGCTCGACGACGCGCTCCGGCGGGATCCCGAGCACCCCGGTCTCGCTGGCGATCACCATGATCCCCGAGTCGGAGATCTGGTAGCGGCCGGGGCGCAGGCCGTTGCGGTCGAGCAGGGCGACGAGTTCGGTGCCGTCCGTCGCGATCATGGCGGCGGGTCCGTCCCACGGCTCCATGTTCAGCGAGTGGTACTCGAGGAAGTCCACGAGCTCGGGGTGCAGCCCCGTCTCCGATTCCCACGCCTCCGGCACCATCATGGCGAGGGCGTGCGGCAGCGAGCGCCCGGCGCGGACGAGGAGTTCGAGCACCTCGTCGAAGCTCGCCGAGTCGCTGCCGCCCTCCGAGCAGATGGGGAGCAGCGGCCCGATGTCGCCGAGCGCCTCGGAGGAGAGCTGCGCCTCGCGCGCGCGCATCCAGTTCCGGTTGCCCCGCACCGTGTTGATCTCGCCGTTGTGGGCGACCAGGCGCAGCGGCTGCGCGAGGTGCCACGAGGGGAAGGTGTTCGTCGAGTAGCGGGAGTGCACGATCGCGAAGCGGCTCGTGAAGCGCTCATCCGAGAGTTCCGGGTAGAACCCCGGGAGCTGCAGCGTGGTGACCATGCCCTTGTAGACGATGGTGCGGGCCGACAGCGAGGGCAGGTAGCAGCCCGTCTCGTGCTGGATCCGCTTGCGGGCGCGGAAGGCGCGCCGCTCGAGGCGGTCCGTGCTGATCGCGGATCCGCCCGTCGCCCCGGCCGATCCGCTCTGCGCCGCGGCGAGGATGGGATCGACGCCCCCGGCAGACGCCGGGACGAGGATGAGCTGCTCGATCCTCGGGCTCGCGAGTCGCGCGCTCTCGCCGAGCACCTCCGGGCGCACCGCGACCGGTCGCCACGCCAGCACGGCGAGGCCCTCCTCCGCGGCGATGGCCCCGATCCGGTAGCGCACCGCCTGGCGCTCGGTCGATGACTGCGGCAGGAAGGCCAGCCCGGCGGCGTAGCCGCCCGGCGCCGGAAGCCTGAGGGTCGGATCCTGCGCCGCGAGCTCCTCGCGGACGAGGGCGTCCGGGATGTCGCAGAGGATGCCGGCGCCGTCGCCGGTGCCCGCGTCCGACCCCACCGCGCCGCGATGCTCCAGATGCTCGAGCGCCTCGAGGGCGAGCGCGACGATCTGGTGGCTGGGCTCCCCCGTCAGGGAGATGACGGAGGCGAGCCCGCAGGCGTCCCGCTCGTCGGCGGGATCGTAGAGGCCGACGGCCGCGGGGAGGCTCCCGGGTCGGACGCGCTGCGGGGCGGGGGTCGGTGCGCTTGCGGTCATCGACGTCCTCTCTGAAGTTTCGGAACTTCGAATTTACCACTCGTTTCTTCGGTGAAACGAATCGCAGAACGTACTTTATGCAATCAGTTCGGCTTCTGCCGCAGTTCAACCGCACATCATGCGGAATCCCTTGACATCTGCCGCACACCCGGGGCCCGTGTAACACGCCGGAAACACGACCGTTCCCTCGGGGTAATCGGCACGAAAAACGTCGGCGTCCGATAGTCGGAACCACCCTTGCGGGTCGTTCAACTACCGGACGCCGTGGCGATGACGTCGCGCGCCGGTTACCTCGTCGAAACGAAGCCCGAGGTGTCCCCGACGAGTCGCGTGTGATCGGCGGGCACCGGGTCGACGGCGGCGCGCGCGACCTCGGCGGCGAACTCGGACACGTTGTAGAGGCGCCCGGCCTGCTCGCGCCGCTCCTCGATCGCGCCGGGATTCAGGCGGTTGAGGAGCGTCGCCGTCACGGTGCCCTCGATCATGTCGCCCGACACGACCGTGAAGCCGATCCCCCGCGCCTCGAGCTCCGGGATGCGCTCCCTGAGGGCGTCCTCCCCGGCGCGCTTGGATTCGGCGACCGCGACGTACTCCGGCATGGTCGGAGTGGTGCGGATGAAGTGCGCCTGGTGGCTCGTGACGAAGACGACGCGGGAGCCCGGGCCGAGCAGCGGCAGCGCCGCGTCGAGCACCGCGAGCTGCGCATCGCGGTTGAGCCGCAGCGCGTAGTCCTCGGCCATGCCGCCCTCCATGCCGCCCGAGGCGTTGAGCACGAGGATGTCGAGTCCCCCGAACTCCGCGCCGACCGCGTCGAACATCGTCGCGAGCGATGCCGGATCGGTGAGGTCCGCGCCCTGCACGAGCGCACGGACGCCGAGCTCGCGCAGCTCCGCGGCGAGCTTCTCGGCGCGGGGCGCCTTGTTGCGGAAGTTCACGACCACGTCCGCCCCGGCCTGGGCGAAGTACCGCACGGTATCCGCCCCGATGCCGCGGGAGGACCCGGTCACGAGGGCGCGTCGACCGGCGAGGCTGCCCGGTGCGAGAATCTGAGTCACAAGTGCTCCTTGAACGTTGGCGATTGAACGCCTCCCAGTCTAGGAGAACGCCGCGAGCCCGCTGCATATCGGGGGTACCGGGATGCGGGTGCGCGCGGTACGCTGCCAATGACGGCGCGGGGCACTCCGTCCCCGCGGGATCCCGTCCGATCGCACCCGGCGAGGAGGTCCATCATGGCCGATCGAACGCTCCGCGGCACGCGCATCGGTGCCACGAGCCTGCAGGGCGAGGAGGGCGTCGAGCTGTCGCCGAGACGCGCCGTCGAGTACCTCACCGACCGCGGCCTGCGCTTCAGCGTGCTGTTCGACGCCGACGCCGAGCCCCCCGTCGAGTGGGTCGACCAGAAGAGCGGCGAGGTCGGCTTCCTCGACGACGAGGCGGGCCACGCGGCGCGGGCAGAGTTCGAGGAGAAGGAATCCTCCCAGCGCACGCCGTGGGACATGCTCATCGAGCGCCGCAGCCGCGAGGAGCTGGAGGAGCTGCTCGAGGAGCGGCTCCAGCTACTCCGCGCCCGCCGCGGCGGGAAGGGCTGAGGGAGGCGCGCCGCTCTCCCGCCAGCGGCGGCGCACGCCCGCCGCGAGGCGTCTCCAGGAGCGGTCTCGGATGAACACGGCGTCGATCGCGATCATCGTGAGCGAGAACCACGGCAGCCCCATCACGACGCCGATCGCGATGTGGAAGCTGAGGATCCCCGCGAGCGCGACGAGCCGGGTCGGACGGGTCAGCAGCATGAGCGGGAACGCGATCTGCAGCAGGATGGAGCCCCAGCTGGCGATCGCGACCGCCGGACCCCAGGTCGTCATGAGCTCCGAGAGCGCCGGCCACGTGCCGAAGCGCATGGTGCTCAGCGGATCGTAGACGGCCCAACCGCCCGCCCACGGTTCCCCCTGCGCCTTGTACAGGCCGCCGGAGACGTACACGAAGCACACCTGCGCGACCAGCGCGACGAGCGACAGGTTGTGGAGGACCGTGCCGAGCTGCGCGGGCGAGGAGCCCGCGGGGAACCACTCCCCCCGCCGGGCGCGCCGCCTGGCGTCGAGCGACCAGCGCGCCGCCGGGTCCGCGAAGAACAGCAGGATCAGCGCGATGCGCTGCATGTTGTCGCTCTGGTCGCCGACCATGTCGTTCATCTCGATGAAGCCGACCCAGCCGACGAAGAAGACCGGGAGCACGATCCGGAAGCGCCATCCGAGGATGAAGAGCAACGCGAGGCCCATGAGGAGGACGTAGCAGACGGTGAACCAGACGTCGTCGGCCGCGACCGCGTGGAACAGGCTGAAGACCCAGATGCGCGGGAAGTCGCTGCGCGGCTCGGCCATCTCGCCGTTCCACGCCGAACCGGAGCCGAAGGTGTAGAGGCGCGTCCCGAAATTCGCGAGCAGCAGTCCGAGCATCGCGGCGCCGAAGAGCATGCGGGTCACCGCGAGGCCGTAGAGCGCCTTCTTGCCGTCGAAGAGCCAGCGCTCGCCCCACAGGATGGCGCCGCCGAGACCGTCCATGGCGGCGTTCCATGCGGATACGGCCACGGCCGCCAGGAAGGCGCCGAGTCGCCCGAGGGGGCCCCGCGCCCGTCGTTCCGCGCGCAGCTCGTCGGCGCTCATCCCGTGATCCGTTCGTATTGCGCGCGGAAGGTCCGCGCGAAGTTCTCGTCGTTCTGCCCCGCCTCGACGAGCTGCCCGCGCGGGCCCGTCTCCGTGAGCTGGGGGTCCGGCCGCGCTGCTCCCGGCGTGTTCCGCTCGGCGAAGGGCACGATGTTCTGACGGCTCACGCGGAACTGCACGCTGCGCACCTCGTCCCCCCAAATCGCGCGGGCGACCTGGGTGGCGTAGGCGGTCGAGCGGTGGTCGGCCTCGAGGTAGGCGTCGACCTCCTCGGCGCCCGCGCGGTCGCCGGTGAGATCCGCATCGTCGTCCCCCGTGCCGCCCACGAGCAGCTCCTGCCGTAGCGCGTCCTCCCAGCCGTCCTGCGTGTGGGCGGAGGCCACGATCTCCTGCTGCTCGCGGCCGAGCGCGTCGTACGCCGACTTGTAGGCCGAGGCGAGGTCGGAGGATTGGATGCCGGCGCGCGGCGGGAAGAGGTTGTACCGGATCATGGAGAGCTCGACGTCGGTGGCGCTCACCCAGCCGGTCTCCACCTCGGCACCGTCCTCCTCGACGACGGCGCGCACGTTGAAGTGGTAGTCGCCGTTGATCGGTTCGGGGGCGAAGACGCTCCAGGACTGTCCGAAGAACGGCAGCATGTACGAGGAGAGCGCATTCCCCGGAACGACCTCGCGCAGCGGCGAGGGGGGCGCGATCCAGAGGAAGGAGGCGAAGACCTGCCAGGCCGTCAGCAGCACGGCCGCGCCGGCGACGATCCGCACCCACGGCCGTGGCGACGCCGCCGCCGGTGCGGCGCCGCCCTCCGCCGGCATCGCGGCTCCCGTCGCCGATGCTTCGCCGTGCGCCGTCGGTTCCGCGTCCACGACGGCCTCCCCGCCGGCGACGGCCTCGTCGTCCGGTGCGCGCCCGTCGTCGCGCACCGCAGCGTCATGTCTCACCGAGTCCCCCTCGTCGCTCCACTGAGCACAGGTTACCGCTCGGCGGGGACGCGCGCCTCCGACACGCTCCGTCGTGTCGCGCGCGGCCGCCCCGCGACGCCGCAGGCGAGCCCGATCGCCCCGAGGAGCATCCAGCCCGCGGCGATCGCCGCTCCCCAGGCGAGCGCGGGCGTCGCGCCGCTCACCCGAGGCACCTCGGCCGTCATGGCGCCCGCCGCGTAGGGCGCGATCGCGGCGAGGTCCGCGCCGTCCGGTGCGACGACGGCGCTCGTGCCGACCGTCGAGATGTTCACGAGCGCGCGCCCCGTCTCGACGGCCCGCAGCCGCGCGATGGCGAGCTGCTGGGCGTTCTCGTCGGTGCGGCCGAAGTCGGCGTTATTGGTCTGCGCGAGGATGAGCTCGGCGTCGCGATCGACGAGGTCGACGGCCTGCGCGTCGAAGATGATGTCGAAGCAGATCGCGATGCCGGCGCGCAGCGGGCCGTCCGCCGTCTCGACGTCGATGACGCTGGGCCTGGTGCCGGGTCGGTAGTCGAGCTGCACGAGGTCGACGAGGTCCGGGGCGAGCATGTGGAAGAAGTCGCGGTTCGGCATGTACTCGGCGAAGGGCACCGGATAGATCTTGTCGTAGCGCGCCTCGGTCTCCCCCTCCGGCCCCCACACGAGCGTGCTGTTGGTGTAGCTGCCGTCGGGATCGCGCAGGACGGAGCCGAGGACGATCGGCGCGCCCGCGCGCTCCGCGAGCCTCGCGATGCGGGTGGCGCCCAGCGGATTGTCGGGGAGGCCGAACTCGGCGCTGTTCTCCGGCCAGACGATGAGGTCGACCCGCTCGTCGCCCGCCTCGAGCGCGTCGAGCAGCTCGGCGGTCGCCGCGAGGTGATCCTCGAGCACGTCGCCCGAGTCGCGGTCGTCGAAGATGCCCGATTTGGAGTTCCCCTGCACGGCGGCGACCCTGAGCGAGCCGTGCTCCGGGAGCGGGGACGCCGGCAGCGCGCCGAGCAGCAGGAGCAGCGCGACGGCCGCCGCGAGGGGCGCTCCGATGCGGCGAGCGGCCGGCCGCGCCTCCCCGCGCCGCACGAGCCGCGCGAGCGCCGCGGCGCCGCCCGCGAAGAGCGCGGCGATCGGCAGGGCGCAGGCGAACGCGATCGCACCGGAGAGCCCCGCGAAGCCGAGCCAGGAGACGGCCTCGAGCAGCGGGCCGTCGGCCTGGGTGTGGGCGAGCCTGCCCCAGGGGAATCCGCCGTAGGGCCACGCCCCCTGCAGCTGCTCGCGCACCACCCAGAGCCCGGCGGTTGTCACCGCCTGCGCGGCGAGTCGCAGGGCGGGGCGCGCGGCGAGGAGGGGCAGCCGCGCCAGACCCCGCGTCGCGAGCGCCGCGGCGATCCCGAACAGCGCGTACCAGAGCACCATCACCGCGCTCAGTCCGAGCCATGGCACGGGCCCCAGGTAGAGCGTGAGCCAGGAGATGTGCGGCAGCCAGAAGCCGCAGCCGGCGGCGAGGCCGGCGAGGGCCGCGACGCCGGCGCGCTGCTGCCACACCGCGGCGAGCACGAGCGCCGTGCCGGGGAAGGCCGCGGCCCACCACGCGAGCTCCGGCGAGGCGACGTCGAGGAGGAGCCCGCCCGCGGCGGCGAGCGGCACGGCCGCCCACCACCGCAGCCGCGCCGGCTCGGGCCCCGCCTCCGCCGTCATCGGCTCGACGTGCCCGCGCTCGACGTCTCCACGATGCCGCGGCGCACCCGGTGCTTCGCGTCGCGCGCGAGCCGCGCGAGCGCACCGAGGCGCTCCGCGTCGAGGTCGGCGAGCTCGGCGGCCTCGCAGGCCTGCGCGATCTGGTCGAGGAGATCGATGGTCTGCTTCGTCCAGCGCACGAAATCCCCGGCGCCGATCCCCGAGCGCTCGAGCACCAGCTCGATGGGCGTGCCGGAGGCCCAGGCGTGCATCGTGGCCGCGAGCCCCGCGTGCGGCATCTCGCCGCGGGGCAGCCGGCGGCGCTCGGCGAGCTCGTCGAGCCGGATCCAGGTGTCGAGCACGCGATCGAGCGCCGCCGCGAACGCCCGCCCCCCGGGAGTCGCGCCTCGCCCTCGTCGTCGCGTCGCGGCTCGTAGCTGAGCACGCAGCACATGGCGGCCAGCGCGGGCGCGTCGAGCCCGCGCAGCGCGTCGTGCCGCAGGCATTCCGCGACGAGGAGGTCGCGATCGCCGTAGATGCGGCGCAGCAGCTCGCCCCAGGGAGTCACCTCGGGATCGGCGGACGCGCCGTCGCGGCGGAGATAGCCGAGTTCGAGCAGCTGCTCCACCACCCGGTCGAAGGTGCGCGCGATGGTGCCCGTGCGCGAGGCGATCTGGCGCCGGCCGCGCTCGATGCGCCTGCGGAGCTTGCGCGCGCGGTCCTCCCAGCGCGCCCGCTCGCTGCCCTGCGCCCGCGCGACGGCGGCGTCGTAGCCGGCGAGCGACTCCTGCTCGGCGCGCAGTTCGCGCGCCTGGTCGACCACCGCGCGGTCCGCCTGGAACTGCGCGAAGGAGAGCTCCAGCGTCTCCCGCACCCGCTCGATCCCCATCCGCTGCAGCAGGTTCACGGCCATGTTCGGCGTCGGCCGGAAGCTCGACCGGACGGGGAAGGAGCGGGCGCCGGCGAGGTGCGCGAGCGATTCGAGGTCCACGCCGTCGCTCCACACCACGACGGCGTGCCCCTCCGTGTCGATGCCGCGGCGACCCGCCCGCCCCGTGAGCTGCGTGTACTCGCCCGAGGTGAGCGGCACCCGCTGCTCCCCGTTGAACTTGTCGAGGCGCTCGATCGCGACGGCCCGGGCCGGCATGTTGATGCCGAGCGCGAGGGTCTCCGTGGCGAACACGAGCTTCACGAGCCGGCGCTGGAAGAGCCGCTCGACGACCTCCTTGAAGGCCGGCAGCAGGCCGGCGTGGTGCGCGGCGATACCGCGCTCGAGGCCGGCGATCCACTCCCGCACGCCGAGGACGCGCCGTTCCTCGTCGCTCATGCCCCGCACCTCGGCGTCGACGACGCGGCGGATCTCGCGGCGCTCCTCGCGATTCGTGAGCACGACCCCCTCGTACAGGCACTGGCGGACGGCCTGATCGCAGCCGTTTCGGCTGAAGACGAAGACGATCGCCGGGAGCAGCTCGGTCTCGTCGAGCGCCCGGACGATGTCGGCTCGGGAGATCCGCCGACCGGGGCGTCGCGGCGCGCGACCGCGGCCGCGTTCCCCGCGCGGCCCGGCGCCGCGGTGCCCGCGGGCGCCCCCCGACGGCGCACCGCCGGCGAGCCTGATGAGCTCGGGGTTGAGCCTGCCCGAGGAGGAGCCGTGGGCGGCCGCGGCCTCGCCGTCGCCGCCGACGAACAGCGGCGTCAGCGCACGCGCGGTGAGCACGTGCTGGTAGAGCGGGACGGGGCGGTGCTCCGACAGGATCACCTCGGTGTCCCCGCGGACCGCGTGCATCCAATCCCCGAACTCCTCCGCGTTGGAGACCGTCGCGGAGAGGCCGACGATGCGGGCCGTGCGCGGCAGGTGGAGGATGATCTCCTCCCAGACCGCTCCGCGGAAGCGATCGCCGAGGTAGTGCACCTCGTCGAGCACGACGAAGGCGAGATCGGCGAGGTCCGCCGACTCCGCATAGATCATGTTCCGCAGGATCTCCGTCGTCATGACGATGATCGGGGCGTCGCCGCGGACGGTGACGTCGCCGGTGAGGAGCCCGACCTCCTCCTCGCCGTACTCCGCGCAGAGCTCGTGGAACTTCTGGTTCGACAGCGCCTTGATGGGTGCGGTGTAGAAGATGCGCGCGTCGCGCTCGCGGCGCGCGAGATAGACCGCGAACTCCGCGACCGTCGTCTTCCCCGAGCCCGTGGGGGCGGCGACGAGCACGCTCCGTCCCGCTTCGAGCCGCGCGCACGCCGTGCGCTGGAATCCGTCGAGCGGGTAGTCCAGCCGGGCGGCGAAGGCCGCCAGCGCCGTATCCGGAGCGACGGGCTCCGGTGCGGCCGCGCTCACTGCGCGCCCTGCACGCGGTCGCCGCCGCCCGTCGGCGCGTCGTCGATGCCGTACTCGGCGAGCTCGGCCGCGCGGCGCTTGTCGGCGCGGCGATCGTGCAGGATCGCGATGCCCGCGGCACCGAAGTACAGCACGACGATCGGCGCAGCCAGCAGGAACATGCTCATGAGATCGGCGGCAGGGGTCGTGATGGCGGCGAAGAGCACGATGATGAGGATCGCGACGCGCCAACTCTTCAGGATCGACATGCCGCGCAGCACGCCCACGAAGTTGAGCATCACGAGGAGCACGGGCATGACGAAGCCCACGCCGACCGCGAGCAGCAGCTTGATGGCGAAGTCGAGGTAGCTGCGGGCGTTGAGGTTGAAGGTGTCCTCGGTCGGCTGGAAGCTCGCCATGAGCCGCACGATGTTCGGCAGCACGAACCAGCCGGCCACCGCCCCGCCGAGGAAGAGCGGCACGGCGACCGCCAGGAAGCCGACGCCCATGAACTTCTCCCGGCGGGTGAGGCCGGGGGCCAGGAACGCCCAGATCTGGTACAGCCACACCGGCGAGGCGATGATGACCGCGATGAACAGCGAGATCTGCACCTTGGTGTCGAAGCCGCTCGAGATGTCGGCGTAGGAGATCTGGGCGTCGCGGCCCAGCTCCGCGAGGTCCAGGACGGGGCGGCGCAGCATCTCCCAGACCCAGTCGGAGAGCAGCCAGCCCGCGACGAGCGCCACGACGATGGCGGCCGCCGAGATCATCAGGCGCTTGCGGAGCTCGACGAGGTGCTCACCGAGACTCATCCGCCCCTCGGGATTGCGCGGCCTCCGCGCACGTTCTGCCATTCGCTCAGTCTAGCCCAGGGGCCCGGGCGGAGGCTGGCCCGGCAGGGCGCCGCGACACCCGCCCGGGCGTTCGCCCGCACCCTCAGTCGTCGTAGGCGGCGAGCGTGCGCTCGGCCCAGTCCCTGACGGTGTCCCGCGCCGATTCCGGCGCGAGGATCTCGATCTCCCCAGGCAGGATCCGCACGAGCCGGCTCACCGCGCCCGGATGCCACACCTCGATCGCGACCCGCAACCGTCCGTCGGGCTCCTCGGCCAGGACCTCGGGCGAGAAGCCGCGCAGGCGCGCGAGCGCGGAGGGTGCGACCCGGGCGACGAGAGGCACGGCGCCCGCGGGCTCCGGCGGGGCCGACGCGGCCTCGGGTCGGGGTTCGCCCGGGACGATCCGCACGCCGTCCATCTGATCGATGCGGAAAGTCCGCTCGGCCCCGCGGTCCCGGCAGTGGGCCCGCAGGTACCAGACGTCCGCCGCCTGCGTGAGCGAGATCGGGTCGGCCGTGCGGGAGCTCCGCGCGCCGGCGGCGTCGCGGTACGCGAATGCGAGCCCCGCCCCCTCCTCGATCGCCTGCACGACGAGCGGCAGCTGCGGGTCGCCGGGGTCGGCGGTGACGGTCGGCGCGGCGTGCCCGGCCGCGTCGAGTGCGTACGACAGCTTCGTCGCCGCCCCGCGCGCCGCCTCGGCGTCGGCTTCGGGGAGCACCGGGATCAGGGCGTGCAGCCCCGCGAGGAGCGCCGCCGTCTCGGCCGGGGCGAAGCGCGGGGCGTCGTCGACGGCGACGATGCGGGTCAGGCTCACGACGTCCTCCTGCTCGAGGGCGTCCCAGTCGATGTCGAAGAGATCCTCGTCCTGGTAGCTCAGCGTCTCCCCCGGCACGCCGGCGGTGCCGAGGAACCGGACGAGATCGCGCACGAGCCCCTCCCGCACCCCGAAGGCCGCCGCGAGCTCGGTCACCGGCGTCGGTCCGTGCTCCCGCAGATACGGCACGAGCGCGAGGAGGAGCAGGACACGATCCTGCGCGAGCAGCTGTCCGTCAGGCATGATCGTCCTCCTGCCGAGCCGCGTGCGCCGCGGCGATCCGTCGCAAGCCGGATACGACGAGCTCCCGGAGCCGGGGCGGCGAGACGACGGCGGCGTCCGGCCCGTAGCCGATGAGCTCCTCCGCGAACAGGTGCTGATCGAGCACGCCCAGGCTGAGCGCCGCCCGGTCCCCCGGCATCGGCTCGCCCGGCTCGGCGCGCGGCGCCAGCCGGGCTTCCGCGACGCTCCCCCGACGCACGTGGACGACGGCGCGCTGCTCCTCGCGCAGGCGCAGCAGCTCCGCGACGATGCCGTCCGCCTCGTCGCGGAGGGCGGGCGGGAAGGCGGTCCGCTCCGCGCGCACCGCGCCGGAGATCCGTCCGAGCAGGAACACGCGCGCCGCGTCGCGCTCGAGGTCCCACGAGATCAGGTGCCAGCGGCCGTCGGCGCGGTGCAGCCGCAGCGGGGCCACCCGGCGCGCGAGCGGCGCGTCGCGGTCGGGCAGCGTGTAGTCGAATCGCACCGCGCGCCCCGCGTCGATCGCCTCCTGGAGCGGCGCCGCGGACGGCTCCGCGGTGCCGAGGCTCGGCGCGACGCCGAGATGCTGCAGGTCGAAGCCGGCGCCGAGGGCCTGGAGCTTCATCGCCGCCCGGCGCGACTGGGCGCTCATGCTGCCCTCGCTCCAGGCCAGGGCCGCGAGCCGCAGCAGCACGAGCTCGCGCGCCGAGAAGCGCAGCTCCGGAGGGAACTGCAGCCGATCCTTCGAGATGCGGTAGCGGGTGAGCTGGTTGTTGCCCGGTTCCTGCGGCGAGTCGATGGTCTCGATCTGGATCCCGAGCGCGCGCAGCTGCTCCTTGTCGCGCTCGAACTGGCGCTCGAGCGCGACGTTCGCCTCGCCCGGGCGGAAGCGGTCCGCGTAGCCGTAGACGGAGGAGAGCAGCGCCCGCTTCGTGAGGCCCTGCGGGCTCACGATGAGCGCGAGCACGAGGCTGAAGACCCGCTGCTCCCCCGGCACCGCGGAGCGCTCCGCCATCGCCGTCCTCAGCTGACGCCGACGATGTCGACGACGACGACCTGCGCGTCCCCGCCGTCGAGCGCCTCGACCACGACCACCTGGGATCCGATCTGCTTGCCCGTGAGTTCGCTGCGGAAGGTGTAGCCGGACTGCGCGATCTGATCCTCGGTGCCGAGCGCGGTGAGCCCGGTGTCCCAGGTGTTGAGCTTCACCGACCCGTCCCAGGACACCTGCAGCACCTGCGCGACGACGCCGTCGTCCGCGGCGACCTTCTCGCCGTCGCCCGCGATCCGCACCGCCGAGCTCGTGGCGGTCGGCGCCTCGCTCGGGGGCAGCACCATGCCCGGCCGCCCCTCGTCGTTCGTGACGACCGCGGGGTAGCCGTTCGGCAGCCCGCGCACCGGGCCGTCGGCGGCGAGGGCCGCCGTGGACACCACGTCGAGGACGCCGACGATGGCGGCATCGCCCGTCGTCCCGAGCTGCGCGCCGAAGGCGGCGCTGTCATCGGGGCCGAAGGCCAGGACGACCCGATCCCCCGGCACCGTGCAGCGCACGGCCTCGCTCAGCGGGTTCGCGGTCTCGTCGTCGAGCAGGAGCAGTTCGGGCGATGCCGCGGCGTCGCCGAAGCCCGGGCTCTCGTAGACCTGCTCGCTCGTGGACGAATCGAAGAACGCCATGTTGACGCCGACGAGGCTCTGGTCGACGGCGACCCGGGCGTCGTCCTCCGACGCCTCCTCGGCCGCGTCCGCCCCGGCGACGATCGTGCGCTGGGTCGCGTCGATCGAGACGTCCTCGGGGATGGAGACCTCAGGCACCTCGCCGAAGCCGCCGAGCACGGTGACGCCGTCGCTCAGCACGCCGGGCTGCAGCGCAGGGCTGCAATCGGCCGCGGAGGCGAGCTGCGCGCTGCACCCGGTGAGCCCGGCGAGGAGCAGCCCGGCGGCAGCGGTAGCGGGAACGAGTCGACGAAGCATATGCACCTCTCGCGGAAGCCTGTGTGAACCCGGCCATCCTATCGAACCGGAGGGCGCTGCGGGCGCCGCCCGGTTCAGTCGGATTCGGGGGCCGCTCCGCGCTCGCGCGCGAAGCGCTGCGCCTCGCGCACCTTCTTGCGCAGCACCTTGTCGCTCTTCCCCCGCTCCCCCACGACCTCGGGCGTCCAGACCTCGCCGCCGGCGTCGGAGCCGAGATCCGGCAGCCAGTTCGCGAGGTCCTCGTCCGTGAACTCGCTCTTCGAGGCGCGGCGCTTGAGACTCGGCAGCACGGCGCCCGGAGCGAGCCGACGCGCGGTGACGAGGAATCCCGTGTGCGCGACCATGCGATGGTCGGGCCGGACGGCGAGGCCCTCGACGTGCCAGCCGCGCACGAGAGTCTCGTTCGCCTGGGGATGGGTGAAGCCGCCGCTGCGCCGGATCTCCTCGACGGTGCGCGAGAGCTGGGTCACGGTCGCGACATAGCAGATGAGCACGCCGCCCGGCGCCAGCGCCTCGGCGACCGCGTCGACGCATTCCCAGGGCGCGAGCATGTCGAGCACCACCCGGTCCACGCTGCCGGGCGCGCAGCGGCCGGGGAGCGTCTCCTGCAGATCCCCGACCGTGACCGTCCAATTCGCCGGCGCCTCCCCCGCGAAGGCCGCGACGTTCCCTCTGGCCACCTCGGCGAACTCCTCGCGCCGTTCGAAGGAGTGGAGTTCGCCGTCCGGCCCGATCCCGCGCAGCAGGTGCAGGGAGAGCGCACCGGAGCCGACGCCCGCCTCCACGACCCGCGCGCCGGGGAAGATGTCGGCGAGCGACAGGATCTGCGCCGCGTCCTTCGGGTAGACGATCGCGGCCCCGCGCGGCATGGACATGACGAAATCTGACAGCAGCGGACGCAGCGCGAGGTACTCCTCACCGCTGCTGTTCGCGACGACGGAGCCGTCGGGGAGACCGATGAGCTCCTCGTGCCGGATCATGCCGCGGTGGCTGTGGAACTCCCCGCCCGCGACGAGCGTGATCGTGTTGATGCGTCCCTTCGGGCCCGTCAGCTGCACCCGGTCGCCGGTCGCGAACGGGCCGCGCGTCGCGGGCGTTCCCGGCGTCGTCTCGGGGTCGGTCATCGCTGCTCTCCTGTCGGGACGAGGGCGCCCGTGCCGGCGCCCGGGGTCGGGGGGACGCCGCGCAACTCGGCGAAGCTCCGGGCGAGGGCCGTCGCATCGACGCCCGCGAGGGTGGTCCAGTGCGCGTGCGCGGCGACGCCGTCGAGATCGACGAGGTTCGGCACGCCGATGGCGACGGCGCCCGAAGCGGCGGCGGCGCGCAGGCCGGTCGGCGAATCCTCGATCGCGATGCAGTCGACGATGTCGACGCCGAGCAGCGCCGCACCGCGCAGATACGGGTCGGGGTGCGGCTTCTCGAACTCCACCTCGTCGCCGGCGACGACGGCGGAGAAGAGTCCGCTCGGCAGCAGCGCGACGACGGCGTCGGCGATCGCCCGCACCGACATCGTCACGAGTGCGCTCGGGATCCCCGCCTCGGCGAGCGACTGCAGCAGCTCGACGGCCCCGGGCCGCCACAGGGGCGCGCTCCGGCTCATGCCCGCGGCGACGCCGGCCGCCCACTCGGCGATGATCTCGTCGACCGAGAGGGGCACGCCGAGGGCTCGGAAGCGCTCGGCCGCGGCTCGGAGTCCGGAGCCGACGAGCTGCGCGCGCAGCTCCTCGGTGAGCTCGATGCCGTACCGGCCGAGCATCGCGAGCTCAACCTCGAGCCAGATCGGCTCGGAGTCGATGACGGTGCCGTCCAGATCCCACAGCACGGCCGCGGGGCGTCGGGGGGTCGGGGATGCGCTCATCCGCCCCAGTCTAGCGAGCGCGCCCGTGCGCCGCCGCGCGCGGCGTATATCCTGGACGGATCACCCGCAGTCCCGAAGGAGAACCGATTCAGTGAGCGAATCCGCATCCCGCCCGCCTCGCGTGCTCGTCGTCGCGTTCCAGGGATGGAGCGATGCCGGGGACGCGACGACGGAGGTCCTGCAGCACCTCGCGGCGCTCCTCGACGCGGAAGTGCTCCACGAGATCAGCGCCGAGGGCTACGTCGACTTCCAGGTCCACCGCCCCAAGGTGGTCTTCGACGGGCAGGGCAACCGGCTTCTCGAGTGGCCGGACACCAAGCTCTACGGGCAGATCGAGCGGCCCGGCGCCGCCGCGGCCGACGCGAGCGCTCCGGCGGCGACCGAGTCCGGCGCCGAGACGGTGCGGCGGATCGACGGCAGCCCCGTGACCGATCTCTTCCTCCTCGCGGGCGTCGAGCCTGCGAGGGACTGGCAGAACTTCGCCGACGAGATCGTGGAGCTCGTCGACGTCTGGGCCATCGACTCCGTGATCATCCTCGGCGCGATGTACTCCGACGCGCCCCACTCGCGCCCGATCGTGACGTCGATCTCGAGCGAGAGCCCCGAGCTGCGCGAGGCGACGGGCGCCGAGCGCAGCAGCTACGAGGGCGCCATCGGGATCTCGACGGTGCTCGAGCTCGCACTCGTGGACGCGGGCATCCCCCCGGTCTCCCTGTGGGCCCAGGTGCCCCACTACGTGCACAGCACGCCCTCGCCGAAGGCGACGCTCGCGCTGCTGGACAAGCTCGAGGAGCTCCTCGACATCGTCATCCCGCGCGGCGAACTGCTCGTCCAGGCGAACGAGTGGGAGGCGAACATCAATCGCATCGCGGCCGGAGACGAGGAGATGTCGAGCTACATCCGCAGGCTCGAGGAGTCGCGCGACGAGGCCCTCGCGGCCGAGACGACGGGCGACGCGATCGCGCTCGAGTTCGAGAAGTTCCTCGAGGGCGGACGGGCCCAGGAGCATCGGCGCGCGGCGACCCAGCCCCCCGTGCGACCGGCGCCGGACGGCGCGACGACCACCGACGGCGGAGTCGACGGCGGAGCCGACCCGGACGGCACGAGGACCGCCGACGGCACGGGGACCGACGGCGGCGCGGGGTCCGCCGACGCGCCCGAGGAGCCCCCCGAGGACGAGCGCTAGTCGTTCGCGGGCTCCAGCTGCACGCCGAGGAGCGCGAGGGCCGCGTCCGCGACGAGCCGCGGGTCGTCGACGCCGCGATCGAGCGCGGCGTCGAGGGTCGCGAGCATCACGGGCGTGTCGAGGTCGTTGGCGAGCGCCGAGCGGAGCTGCTGCAGCACCGCGAGGGACGACGCGGGATCCGCGCTCGACCGCGTGAGCCCCGCGCGCCAGGCGTCGAGACGCCGGTGCGCGGTCTCCAGGTCGGCGTCGTGCCACTCCCACTCCGAGCGGTAGTGGTGCGCGAGGAGCCCCAGGCGGATCGCGGCGGGATCCGCCGGCCCCGGGTGCGCCCCCGTGCCGTCGAGCAGCTTCGAGACGAAGACGAGGTTGCCGCGGGATTTCGACATCTTGTGCCCCTGGTAGGACACGAGACCGGCGTGGCAGTAGGCGTGTGCGAGCGGCGTGCCCGAGAGGGCCGTGGCGTGCGCCGCGGTGAACTCGTGGTGGGGGAAGATGAGGTCGGAGCCGCCGCCCTGCACGGTGAAGGCGCCGCCGAGCGCCTCGGTGGCGATGACCGAGCACTCGACGTGCCAGCCGGGGCGTCCCGGGCCCACGGGACTCTCCCAGCTCGGCTCGCCGGCGCGGGCCGCCCGCCACAGCAGCGGGTCGAGCGGGCCGCGCTTGCCCGCGCGCTCGGGATCGCCGCCCCGCTCGGCGCTCAGGGCGAGCCGCGTCTCCGGCGCGTACGGCGAGACGTCGCCGAGGCGCCACTGAGAGTCGCGCTCGGCCGCCGCCGTGTCGAAGTAGACGTCGTCCCCCGCGGCGCCCTCGGTCGGCACCCGGTACGCGAATCCCCGTGCCTCGAGCGCGGCCACGGCCGCGGCGATCTCGTCGATGCGCTCCGTGACGGCGACGTAGTGATCGGGAGGGAGCATGCCCATGCGGTGCATGTCGGAGCGGAACAGCCCGATCTGCTCGTCGGCGAGGGCTCGCCAGTCGACGCCGGTGGCCTCCGCGCGCTCGAGCAGCGGGTCGTCGACATCGGTGATGTTCTGCGCGTAGACGGTGTCGATGCCGGCGTCGCGCCAGGCGCGCTGCATGATGTCGAACGCGAGGTACGTGAAGGCGTGCCCGAGGTGGGTCGCGTCGTAGGGGGTGATGCCGCAGACGTAGAGCCGTGCGCGGCCCTCGTGGATGGCGGGGTGCTCGAGCCGCTCGGTCGCGGTGTTGAAGAGCTTCGGCGCGGTGCCCGCGCCGGGGAGCTCGGGCGCCTCCGGCGGAGTCCAGGTCCTCACAGCGATCCTCCCGTCGTCGCCGTCGCCGCGGCGACGCCGCCCTCCGGCGTGAGCACGCCCGCGCTCAGCAGCACGATGATGGCGATGCCGAGCAGCACGCGGTAGACGACGAAGGGGAGGAAGCTGCGCTTCGAGATGTACTTCATGAACAGTCCGATGACGAAGAGGGCGACGACGAAGGCGACGAGAGTCGCGACGAGGGTGAGTCCCATCGGGGTCTGCCCCTCGGGCGCCCGCACCGCCTTGAAGACCTGGTAGAAGCCCGAGCCGAGCACGGCGGGGATCGCGAGCAGGAAGGAGTAGCGCGCCGCGGCCTCGCGACGGTACCCCATGAAGAGACCGGCCGTGATGGTGCCGCCGGAGCGGGAGACGCCGGGGATCAGCGCGAGCGCCTGCGCGAAGCCGTAGACGAGACCGTGCTTCCAGGTGAGCTGCTCGAGCGGCCGGGCGTTGCGCCCGACGCGGTCGGCGACCCCCAGCAGCAGGCCGAAGACGATGAGCGAGATCGCGACGAACCACAGCGAGCGCAGCGTCGTCTCGATCTGGTCCTGGAACAGCAGCCCGAGCACGACGATCGGCAGCGTGCCGACGATGATCCACCACCCCATCAGCGCATCGGGGTCCTTCCGCGCCACCCGGCCCGTGAGCGATCCGAACCAGCGGCCGATGATGCGCACGATGTCGCGCCAGAAGAAGACGATGACCGCGGCCTCCGTGCCGATCTGCGTGATCGCGGTGAACGCGGCGCCGGCATCGCCGATCCCGAGCAGCTCGCTCGCGATGCGCAGATGCGCGCTCGAGGAGATCGGCAGGAACTCGGTGAGCCCCTGGATGATCCCGAGCAGGATCGCCTCGAAGATTCCCATCGTTTCCTTTCATCGGCCGGCGATCGCGCCGCAGGCGCCGGCCGGGCGCGGAGCGGAAGCCGCCCGGCGGGCGGGCCGCCGTCCAGGATAGCCCACGCCGACCGCGCGACTCCGGAGCGACGCGCTCGCCGCCCGCTCGGGGTCAGTAGCTGCGGAGCAGGTCCACGAGGACCCGGTGGCCGAAGTCGAGCGCGTCGAGGGGCACGCGCTCATCGACGCCGTGGAACATGCCGGGGAAGTCGAGGTCGGCGGGCAGGCGGAGCGGCGCGAAGCCGTACCCGGTGATGCCGAGCAGCGAGAGCGCCTTGTTGTCCGTGCCCCCCGAGAGCAGGTACGGTAGGACGCGGGCCTCGGGGTCCTCGCGCTCGAGGCTCGCGGTCATCGCCGCGACGAGTTCGCCGGTGAAGGGCGCCTCGAGCCCGATGTCCGAGTGCAGCGTCTCGACCTCGACGTCGGGGCCGACGATGCGCCGCACCTCGGCCATGACCTCCTGCTGCTCGCCGGGCAGGGCGCGGACGTCGACGAGCGCCTCGGCGGTGTCGGGGATGACGTTGTGCTTGTAGCCGGCGGCGAGGACCGTCGGGTTGCTCGTGTTGCGCAGGCTCGCCTGGATGAAACCGCCGGTCTTGCCCAGGCGGAGCACGAGCTCCTCCGGGCCGACCTCCCGGGGATCCTCGCCCAGGATCGCCGCGATGGCGTCGACGAGTTCGCGGGTCGTGTCGCAGAGCGCGATCGGCCACTCGTGTCGCCCCAGCGCCGCGACCGCCTCGGCGAGGCGGGTGACCGCGTTGTCGTGCCAGACGCGCGAGCCGTGCGCCGCCGTGCCGCGCGCGCGCAGCCGGATCCAGTCCAGGGACTTCTCCCCGGTCTGGATGAGATACGCCCGCGTGCCGTCGACGTCGATCGAATAGCCGCCGACCTCGCTGATCGCGGTCTCGGCCCCGGCGAAGAGCTCGGGGCGGTGCGCGACGAGGTGATGCGAGCCGTAGACGCCGCCGTTCTCCTCGTCTGCGAAGAAGGCGAGCACGACGTCGCGCCGCGGCCGCTCGCCCGCGCGCAGCAGTTCGGCGACCGCGGTCAGGATCATGGCGTCCATGTCCTTCATATCCACGGCGCCGCGCCCCCAGAGCATCCCGTCGCGGATCTCGCCGGCGAAGGGGTCGACGCTCCAGTTCGCGGGATCGGCGGGCACGACGTCGAGGTGCCCGTGGAGCACGAGCGCCGGCAGAGCGGGATCGACGCCGGCGACCCTGGCCACGACGCTCGCCCGACCGGGCAGCGACTCCACGATCTCGGGCTCCAGCCCCAGATCACTCAGGTACGCGGCGACGTACTCGGCCGCCGGGCGTTCGGGCTCCGCGTCGCCGCCGCCGCGGTTCGTCGTGTCGAAGCGGATCAGATCGCGCGCGATGCGGGCGGTCTCGGAGAGCGCCGCGTCCGGCGTCTCGGCACTGGTCGGGGTCACGATGCTCATGCTCCCAGCGTAGTCGTGAGCGCCGCGCTCCCGCCGCACGCCGGCGCGCGCCGTCGGCGCTAGGCTGTCCGGGAGGCCGGGGACGCACGCGATGCGCACGCGGCCGGAGCGAGGAGGAACGATGGGCGCGTCGACGCGGACGGTCCCCTTCGCCGGGTTCACGCTCGCGGTCGGATCCGCAGCCAGCTTCGCGCTCTCCGGCGTCTTCGCGAGCGCGCTCATCGCCGCAGGATGGTCGGCCGGAGCGGCGGCGGCCGCGCGGATCGTCTGCGCGGCGATCGTGCTCGCCCCGCCGACGGCCGTGCTCATGCGAGGCCGGTGGCCGCTGCTCCGCCGCGCCTGGCGGGCCGTGGTGCTCTTCGGCGTGCTCGCCGTGGCGGGCTGCCAGCTCGCCTACTTCCTCGCGATCGCGTACATTCCGCCCAGCATCGCGCTCCTCATCGAGTTCATGGGACCGGTGCTGCTCATGCTGTGGCTGTGGGGGCGCACCCGGATCCCGCCGGGCGCCGTCACCCTCGCGGGCGCCGCCCTCGCGGTCGCGGGTCTCGCGACGGTGTCGCTCGGCGGCGGCGAGGGCGCGGACGCCCTCCACCCGCTGGGGGTCGCCTTCGCCCTCGTGGCGGCGATCGGCAACGCGGCCTACTACGCCGCCGGAGCGACGTCCGATCACGGCATCGCTCCGCTCCCCTTCGTGGGGCTGGGGCTCGCCGTCGCCGCGATCCTGCTCATGATCGCCTGTGCGAGCGGCGCGCTCCCCTTCGCCGTGAGCGCGGCTCCGGTGCGGATCGCCGGCGCGGAGCTCCCGGCCGTGGTCGCCGTCGCCGGGATGGTGCTGGTGTCGACGGTGATCGCCTACGTCCTCGGCGTCGCCGCGTCCCGCCGGCTCGGCGCCACCGTGGCGAGCTTCACCGGGTACTCGGAACCGCTGTTCGGGATCCTCTGGACGATCGTGCTGCTCGCCCTCGTCCCGACGGGCCGCCAGTGGCTCGGCGCCGTGCTGATCGTCGCCGGGGTCGTCGCGGTCAAGCTCGGCGAGCTCCTGAGCGCTCGCACGCGCCGCTCAGCGCGCTGAGCGCTCGTCCCTGCCGCGCTGCGCGGGCGAGGAGGCCACGTCCTCCCCGAGCGCCTCGAGCCCCTCGCGGGGAGTCTCGCCAGCGGGGAGTTCGACGGCCGTCTCCTCCTCGGGCGGAACGGCGGGCTCAGATCCGTCCCGATGCTCGGTCACGACGAGTTCCGCGTCCTCGTCGCGCGTCTCGTTCGGCTCCCATCCTCGATCCATCTCCGAGCTCCTCAGGATCCGATCGTGCCGCGCCAGGCGCCGGTCGCGAAGCCGTTGTCCTCCATGAGCCTCGCGAACTCCCGCAGATCGGCCGCGACCTGGGCGTCGTCGATCTGCAGGGCGGAGCCGACGCGCTCGACGAGCCCCTCCGGTTCCCACTCGAGCTGCAGGCGCACCCGCGTCGTCCGCTCGTCGAGCCGGTGGAAGGTGACGACGCCGGCGTTGGGCGGCCCGCTCGTGCTGCGCCACGCGATGCGCTCGTCGGGGAGCTGCTCGGTGATCTCGGCCTGGAACCCGCGCTCGACGCCGCCGACGCGGACATCCCAGTAGAGCGTGCGGTCGTCGAGCTGCCGCACCTCCTCGACGCCGGACATGAACGCGGGGTAGTCCTCGAACTGCGTCCACTGGTCGTAGACCGTTCGCACGGGCAGGGCGATGTCGATGTCACTGCTGACGGTGGGCATGCGTTGCTCCTCTCTCCGCGCCGCGAACGGACGTTCGCGGCGCACGAGGCCTCGCTCCCCCGCTGCGCGGCGGCGGCCTCGCGGGTGTCGGATCTTGGACCGCGAGACGGAAGCCGTGCCGCTCCCGCCCGCGGTGTCCCGAGCCTACGGCGCCGCGTGCCGATCGTCTGCGGGGTTGACTTCTCCCGGGCGACGGCGGTATTGGGCGAGCGGGATGAACGCCCAGAGCCCGAAGTTCACGAGCACGCCGGCCCCGAGGGCGACGAAGCCGGCCGTGCGCCCGAGCACGAAGTCGAAGACGAGACTCGCGACGCCCGCCGTCAGCACGGAGACGATGACGAGATTGGCCTTCAGGAGCCGGTTGCCGGTGAGCACGACGCGGGCCTTCTGCAGCGTGCCGAAGTGCTTGCGGTGCAGCATGACGAGGGCGAGCGCCGGGGCGGTCGCGAGCGCGGCGACGGCCACGAGCACGAGGTAGAGGGCCCGCTGGTAGTCGTCGAGCTCGGTGAAGCGGGGCTGGAAGGCGACCGCGAGCAGGAACGCGCCCAGGATCTGCGTGGAGGTCTGCGTGACGCGCACCTCCTGCAGCAGCTCGTTCCAGTTGCGATCGGCGCGCTGGTTCGGCGTCTCCTCCCGGCCGTCGACGCCGAGCGACGTCTCGGCCGCGGGGCCCCCGGCCCGCATCGCGCCGGCCGCTCCGTCCGTGCTGTCCGCCATCGGCCCGCCTCCTCGCCCTTCCTCGCCGCGCCGTGCGGCCGCCCATGGTCCCGTCGTCCGGCTCTGTGCCGTCCACGCTATGCAGGGTCCAGCCGCCGGGCAAGCCCCGTCGCCTCCGCGCCCCGCGGTGGCGCGAGCGGCGGCGCGACGCCGAGCGGTGCGGCGAACGGGATTCGCGCCGCCGAGGCGTAGAGTCTCAGCAGCGCCTGCGCGCCGCCCGAACGGAACGCGCCGAGCTGCCGCTCGGCGGGACTCCCCGTCCGTCGCAGCCGCGCGAGGTACGCCGTCGCGCGCTCGCGGTCGCCGAAGCGCTCGAGCTCCTCCGAGATCTCGTCGAACAGCTCCACGAGACGGACGCGGGCCGGCGCGGCGATCCCGGTCGACGGATCGACGAGCATGGCGCCGAGCCCGTCCCTGGCGGCGAGCCAGCTCGCCCCGTCCACGAGCGCGGGCGCGCAGCGCGGCCGCGCCGCCCCCGCGGCGAGCGCGCGCAGCGCGCGTTCGACGAGGGCGCGCACGATCACCGCGAAGGCCACCGAGTCCCGATGATCGAGCTGGGCATCCGCGATCCGCAGTTCGATCGTCGGGTAGCGCTCCGAGAGCCGCGCCGTCCAGGTGAGATGTCCGGCGTCGATGAGCACTCCGGCATCGATGAGCTCCGCGACGCCGTCCGAGTAGGCCGCCCCGTCGGGGAACGCCGGCGGATATCCGGCGGTGGGCCATGCGAGTCCCCGGATGTGCCGCCAGCTCGCGAACCCCGTCGCCGCGCCGCACCACAGTGGCGAGTTCGCCGTCATCGCGAGCAGCACGGGCATCCAGCGGGCCAGGCGGGCGAGCGCGTCGACGCCGGCCTCGCGGGACGGGACCTCGACGTGCACGTGGGTGCCGACCATGAACTGATGGGCGGCCACCTCGCGCATCTCGGCGCGGATCCGGAGGTAGCGCGGCTTCGGCGTGACGGCACCGCTCGCCGCCCCGCCGAAGGGGGCGAGGCCCGTGCTCGCGAGCACCGCTCCGCAGCGCTCGGCGGCATCCGCCGCCGCCGTCCGGAAGCCGGCGAGGAACTCCTCAGCGGCCGCAGCGGTGCGGCAGACCGGGGTCGCGACCTCGAGCTGGCTCGCGAGGAACTCGCGCTCGGCGAGGCGCCCGAGTTCCGGGACGGCCCGGATGACCTCGGCTGCGCGATCGACCGGGAGCCCGCTGCGCGCGTCGAGCAGCAGGAACTCCTCCTCGATGCCGAACGCCCGGTCCATGCCCGCCTCCTCCCCCGCAGCGCCCGCCCGCGGGAGCGATCCCGCCGCGCTGCTGCCGCCGAGCCTAGGCCGCCTCGCGGTACCGCCCCAGGGCTTGACACGGAGCGCCGCCGGAGGCTAGCGCTGCGATCCCGGGAAGCCGAACATACTCCGGGCGGCCCGCCTCCGCAACGGGGTGGCGGCGCGCTCGGAATCCGGCTGGGATGTGGAGTGGTGCGGCGCACGGCCGCACCGCGCGGCCGCGGCCCGAGGCCGCACGGGCCGCATGTACGTACGGAGGAGGAACGATGACGCATCTGAACGGCGCCCGCGTGGCGATTCTGGCGGGCGACGGATACGAGGACTCCGAATTGAGCGAGCCCCTCGCGGTACTCCAGGAGCACGGCGCCGCCGTGGACGTCGTGTCGTCGCAGGCGGGAACGATCACCGGAGCGCACGGGCACGAGGCGACCGCCGACCGTACTGTGGCCGAAGCGGTCGCGGGCGACTACGACGCACTCGTCCTCCCGGGCGGCGTGGCGAACGGCGACCGGATCCGGATGGACGCGGACGCCGTCGGATTCGCCCGCGAGTTCTTCGCGCAGGGCAAACCGGTCGGGGCGATCTGCCACGGCGGGTGGATCCTCGCGGACGCGGACGTGCTGCGCGGTCGTCGGGTGACGTCCTACCCGAGCCTCCGCACCGATCTGCGCAACGCGGGCGCCGAGTGGGTGGACGAGGAGGTGGTGGTGGACCAGGGGCTCGTGACGAGCCGCACCCCCGAGGATCTCCCCGCGTTCACGGCCAAGCTCGTCGAGGAGATCGCCGAGGGGATCCACCCGGGTCAGCACGCCTGACGGCGCGGCGTCGGTCGGGCGCTCAACTCGCGGCGATGACCAGGCCGCGCGGCGTATAGCTCATCCTCATGAGGGCCTCGATCTGGGCGCGCGAGAGCTCGCTGCTCCCCTCGCCCGAGATCTGGAATCCGATCGGCGTCTCCGGGCAGACCCAGACCGAGGTCGATGCCGTTGCGCGCCCGGCGTCGCGTCGCACCCAGGTGAGCGGGAAGGACTCCTTGTTGCGCAGCTTCTCGAACACGACGAAGCGCAGATGCTCGAGCGTCCGGTCGTCGAGCTGGACCTGGAGCGTGTCGGTGTAGATCAGGGTGCCCATGAGTTCCTTCGCGTCGGTGGTGCGGAACGCCGGGATGCCGGTGCGTCGGCGCCGTCCCCGCTCTCCGACCGTAGCCGCCCGGGGGCTCACCCCGTGGGGTGGGGCGCGGCGACGCGCTGCGCCGCTATCCTGGAGGGTCGCTCCGGTGCCTGCGGGCGTCACGCGTCGTCGGGCGGCAGCAGGCCGTGCGCGATGGCCCAGCGCACGGCCTGCGCGCGGCGCTCGACCCCCATCTTGCGGTACGCCGAGCGGATGTAGCTCTTGAGCGAGTTCCCGGTGACGTAGAGCCGTGCGGCGATCTCAGGGTTGGTGTAGCCCTGCGCGATGAGCGACACCGCCTCGGCTTCGCGTTCGCTGAGCCCGGCGCGCCGGCCGGGCCAGTCGCCCGGCGATGCGTCGGCGGTGCGCGTGACGTCGCCGCTCGGCACCACGGTCTCCCCCGCGGCGATCCGTTCGAGCCGCGCGACGAGCTCCGCCGCCGGCAGCGACTTGTCGAGGTAGCCGCGGCAGCCCTGTGCGAGCGCCTGCGCCACGAGCTCGGGATCCGTGTTCCAGCTGTAGACCGCGATCTCCCCGACCCCCGGATCGGCGCGCAGCTCGGCGAGCCCGCGGGGGTCCGCCTGCGGCCGGCCGAAGGTGTCGTACAGCGCGAGGTCGGCGGGGCGGCCTCCGACGCCGCCGGCCTCCGTTTCCACGACGGCGATGCGGTGCGCGAAGGGGGCGAGCATCGACCGCAGGCCCGCGACGACGACATCGAAGTCGTTGAGCAGCCGCACGCGCACGGGCCGGTCGCTCACGCCTCCTCCAGGCGGGCGTCGTCGACGCGTCCGCCCGACTGGGGCGTCTCGATCCACCGCTCCAGCGCGTACCCCTGCGCGGTCGCGACCGCGAGCAGCCGCCCGGCGGTCGCGGGGTCGAGCCGCGGTTCGCGCGAGAGGAGCCAGAGATGCCGGCGGTCGGGCGTGCCCACGAGCGCGGCCCCGTACCCGTCGGCGAGCGCGAGCACCCAGTAGTCGGCGTGCGTGAAGGGGATCCAGCGCAGCCCGGCTGGCAGGAAGCTCACCCGGAGCCGGCCGGGGTGCTCGGGGTCGGGCTCCGCGCGCCCGAGCGCCTGCGTCGGCTCGCCCGCGGCATCGATGCAGCGGTTGTCCACCTCCACGGCGCCGTCCTCGCGCAGCCGGTACTCGGCCGTCACATCGACGGCGCCGTCGTCCTCGAACCGCAGCGGCAGCCGTCCGAGCTCGTACCAGAGCCCCAGGTAGCAGTCGAGCTCGAATGCCTCGACCGATCGCACGCCCGTCTCCTCGCCCATGCCGGCTCCCCCGTTCTCGTCGTTCGACCGTGCGGATCTCGCGGCCGATGCCGTTCGCCCCGACGCTACGCGCGGCCGGGGCGCCGGGCAAGGGGGTTGCGCGCAGCCGCCGGCTCAGCCGTCGACGCCGACGAGCCGGTACCCCATGCCGGGCTCGGTGATGATGTGAACCGGGCGCGCCGGGACGTCTTCGAGCTTGCGGCGCAGCTGCGAGATGTAGAGCCGCAGGTAGCCGCTGTCCGCGGCGTGCTCGGTGCCCCAGATCGACGTGAGGATCGTCTGACGAGTGACGAGCTTCCCGGCGTTGCGGATGAGGATCTCGATGACCTGCCACTCGGTCGGCGTGAGTCGGATCTGGCGGCTCCCCTCCGCCCCCAGTCGGGTGACGCTGTGGGCGGCGAGGTCGACGGTGACGGCGCCGAGCCGTGCGACGGGGTTCGCCCCGTCCGCCGAGCCGCGCCGCGTGACGGCCCGGATGCGCGCGAGGAGTTCCTCGACGGCGAAGGGTTTCGTGATGTAGTCGTCGGCGCCCGCGTCGAGGGCTTCGACTTTGTCGGCGGCCCCGGCGCGCCCGGAGACGACGAGGATGGGGGCCGCGGACCAGCCGCGGACCGCCTGGATCACCTCGACGCCGTCGAGGCGCGGCATGCCGAGATCGAGCAGGAGGAGGTCCGGACGATCGTCGATGGCTGCGGCGATCGCCTCGGCGCCGTCGGCGGCGGTGCGGACCTCGTAACCGGTGGCGGTGAGCGTGATGCGCAGCGCGCGGAGCAGCTGCGGGTCGTCGTCGGCGATCAGGATCTTCATTGCGGCTCCTGTCTCGGGATCGCGGGGAGGGAGACGACCATCGTGAGCCCGCCGCCCGGAGTGTCCTCGGGCGTGAGCGTACCGTGCATCGCTTCGACGAAACCGCGTGAGAGCGCGAGGCCGAGGCCGAGACCCGTGGCGTTGTCGGTGTCCCCGAGGCGCTGGAAGGGCAGGAACACCGCGTCCCGCTGCTCGAGCGGGATGCCGGGGCCGCGGTCGACGACGCGGATCTCGAGCCGGTCGCGGAATGCGCTGGTGCCGAGGTGCACCGGAGTTGCCGCCGGGCTGTGGCGATGCGCGTTCGCGAGCAGATTCACGAGCACCCGCTGCAGGAGCACCGGGTCGGCGTGCGCGAGCGCGTCTCCGTGCCCGAGGTCGAGGGTGATCTCCGTCGGGCCCAGGCGGAGCTCGTCCAATGCCGGGGCGATCGCCTCGGCGGGATCCGTGGGAAGGTCCGCGATGGTGAGGGCCCCGGCATGCAGGCGGCTGACGTCGAGCAGGTCGGTGACGAGTGCGGAGAGCGCCGCGAGGCTCTCATCGGCCGTGTCGAGCAGTTCACCGGTCTCGGCGGCCGACAGGTCGCGTCCGGCGGCCCTGAGACCGCCGACCGCGGCGACGGCGGCGGCCAGCGGCCGGCGCAGGTCGTGGCTGAGTGCGGACAGCAGTGCGCCGCGCACCCGATCGGACGCCGCGATCGGTTCGATCTGCTGCGCGGTCCGAGCGAGGTCCTGATGCTCGAGCGCGGCGGCGAGCTGCGCGGTGACGACCGCGAGAAGTCGCCGTTCCGACGCGGCGAGATCGGGGCCGTGGAGTTCCAGAGTCGTGCCGTCGGCGATGGGAATCCCGGTGCGACGGCCGTCGGGAACGGGTTCACCCGAGCGCACGAGGATCTCCTCCCCGCGGAGCACACGGACGCCGGGGAGCCGGAACGCCTCCCGTGTGCGGTCGACGAGCGCCTGGACGGCGTTGTCGCCGCGCAGCACGCTCCCCGCGATCGTCTGAATGAGCTCCGACTCGGCCGCCGCACGGCGGGCGGCGCGCATGGTGCGGGCGGCGCGATCGACGACGACGCTCACGAGGCTCGCGATCACGACGTACAGCAGGAGCGCGAGCAGGTGGTGCGGCTCGTGGATGTGGATCGTGTAGAGGGGTTCGATGAACAGGAAGTCGAGGGTGAGGCCCGAGAGCACGGCGGCGAACAGTGCCGGCCAGAGGCCGCCGACCAGCGCGACGACCACCACGAGGAGCTGAAAGCTCAGGACGTCCGTCGTGATGGAGTCCTCGCTGCGGAACAGCGTCAGCACGCCGATGAGGGCGGGGCCGCCGAGGACGGCGATGGCGAGGCCGAGGAGCCGGCGCTCGCGCGTGAGCGCGCCCGTGAGCGGTGGGAGCCCGACGCCTCGACGATCGGAGGCGGGGTGATTGACCATGTGCACATCGATGTCGCCGGATTCGCGGACGACGGTCGCGCCGATCCCGGGCCCGGTGAAGGCGGCGGTCACGCGTCCGCGGCGGCTGGCGCCGAGAACGAGCTGAGTGGCGTTGACGGAACGGGCGAACTCCACCAGGGCGGTGGGAACATCGTCCCCGATGACCTGATGATAGGTGCCGTTGAGCTGTTCGACGAGCGCCCGCTGTTCGGCAAGGGTCGCGGGGTTCGCGGTGCGGAGCCCGTCCTGGCTGGTGATGTGCACGGCGATGAGTTCCCCGCCGGCGGAGCGGGCCGCGATCCGCGCGCCGCGCCGCAGCAGCGTCTCGCCTTCGGGGCCGCCGGTGAGGGCGACGACGACGCGTTCGCGGGCTTCCCAGGTGCTGTCGATGCCGTGGTCCTCGCGGTATCCCTTCAGCGCCTGGTCGACCTCGTCCGCGAGCCAGATGAGGGCGAGTTCGCGCAGCGCGGTGAGGTTCCCGAGGCGGAAGTAGTTTGACAGGGCCGCGTCGATGCGTTCGGCCGGGTACACGAATCCTCCGCTGAGCCGGTCGCGGAGCGCCTGCGGAGCGAGGTCGACGACCTCGATCTGCTCCGCACCGCGCAGGAAGCTGTCGGGGACGGTCTCTCGCTGGGGGACGCCGGTGATCTGTTCGACGACGTCGTTGAGGGATTCGATGTGCTGGATGTTGAGGGTGGAGATCACATCGATCCCCGCGGCGAGGAGTGCTTCGACGTCCTGCCAGCGTTTGTCGTTCTTCGAGCCAGGCGCGTTGGTGTGCGCGAGCTCGTCGACGAGCGCGATCTCGGGGCGACGATCCAGCACCGACCGGAGGTCCATCTCCTCGAGCGTGACCCCGCGATGTTCGATACGTGTGCGCGGGACGGCCGGGATTCCCGCGGTCATCGCCGCCGTTGCGGCGCGGCCGTGGGTTTCCACCACCCCGACGACGACATCTTTCCCGTTCCCGAGGAGGCGTCGCCCTTCTTCCAGCATGGTGAAGGTCTTGCCGACGCCGGGGGCGGCGCCGAGCAGCACCCGAAGCTGCCCCCGTTTCGGCATGATCAGCCCTCCCACTCACCCAGGGCGAGGTTCAGTTCCAGAACGTTCACCCTCGATTCTCCCAAATACCCGACGTCCGGGCCCTGGGTGTGCGCCGCGACGAGTCCCCGCACCTGCTCCACGGGGACCCCGCGCGCCTGGGCAACCCGGTCGATCTGGATCTGCGCGTACTGGGGGCTGATGTGCGGGTCCAGTCCCGACGCGGACGCGGTCACCGCATCCGCGGGCACGTCGGCCTCGGTGACGCCGTTGAACTCGGCGACGTGCGACGTGCGCTCGGCGATCGCGGCGATCAGGTCAGCGTTCTCCGGCCCGAGGTTCGACCCGGAGGAGGCGCCGCCGTCGTACCCGTCGCCTGCGGCGGAGGGCCGCGACTGGAAGTACTCCGGCAGCGGCTCGCCGTCCGCGTCGGTGAAGGACTGGCCGATCAGCGACGACCCGACTGGGTCGCCGTCCTCATCGGTGAGGATCGACCCGTTGGTCTGGGCCGGCAGGGCCACCTGCCCGATGCCGGTGATCACCAGCGTGTAGCCGACGCCGAGGACGAGGGTCAGGAGCGCCATGGCGCGGGTGGCGACCCAGATCGTGCGCCCGACTCCGCGAGCTTGCGTGTTCATGATGTTCTCTGCTTTCCGAAGGGGTATCAGAAGCCGGGGATGAGGCGGACGACCAGGTCGATCAGCCAGATCCCGACGAAGGGGGCGATCAGCCCGCCCAGCCCGTAGACGGCGAGGTTGCGGCCGAGGATGCTGGAGGCGTTCCCGGGCCGGTACTTCACTCCGCGCAGCGCGAGCGGGATGAGGAACACGATCACGATCGCGTTGAAGACGATCGCCGACAGCACCGCCGAGGCGGGCGAGTGCAGGCCCATGATGTTCAACGCGGCGAGCTGCGGGAACACGCCCATGAACATGGCGGGGATGATCGCGAAGTACTTCGCGATGTCGTTCGCGATCGAGAACGTCGTCAACGCTCCCCGGGTGATCAGCAGCTGCTTCCCGATCCGCACCACGTCGATGAGCTTGGACGGGTCGGAATCGAGGTCGACCATGTTCCCGGCTTCTTTCGCCGCGGAGGTGCCGGAGTTCATCGCGACCCCGACATCGGCCTGCGCGAGCGCCGGTGCGTCGTTGGTGCCGTCGCCGGTCATCGCGACGAGATTCCCGCCCTCCTGCTCCTTGCGGATGTAGGCGAGCTTGTCCTCCGGGGTGGCTTCGGCCAGGAAGTCGTCGACGCCGGCTTCCTGCGCGATCGCGGCCGCGGTGAGTGGGTTGTCGCCGGTGATCATCACCGTGCGGATACCCATCGCCCGCATCTCGGCGAACTTCGCCGGCAGCCCCTCCTTGACGACGTCCTTGAGGTGCACGACCCCCAGCAGGTGTCCCGCACCGGTCGCGTCCCGGGTGGCGACGACGAGCGGGGTGCCGCCGGACTGGGAGATGTGCTCGACCTGCTCATCGAGCTCCGCGACCAGCGACGACGGCAACCGGTTCCCGCCCTCCTCCAGCCACGCCATGACGGCGGAGCCGGCGCCCTTGCGGATTCGGGTGCCATCGGGCAGGTCCAGCCCCGACATGCGCGTCTGCGCCGCGAACGGGACGATCTCCCCGGTCGTGCTCCGGTCGAACGCTCCGTGCTCCTGCTCGGCGAGCTCCACGATGGACACGCCCTCCGGGGTCGGGTCCGCCAGCGACGACAGCGCGGCGGCCCGGAGCAGCTCCTGCTCACGCACCCCGCCGAGGCGGACGAACGCGCTGGCGCGCCGGTTGCCGTAGGTGATCGTGCCGGTCTTGTCCAGCAGCAGCGTCGTCACATCGCCAGCGGCTTCGACCGCACGGCCGGACATCGCCAGCACATTGCGCTGCACGAGCCGGTCCATCCCGGCGATGCCGATCGCGCTGAGCAGCGCCCCGATGGTCGTCGGGATGAGGCACACCAGCAGCGCGACCAGCACGGTGACGCTCACGGGGGCGGCCGCGTAGGACGCGATCGGGTTCAGGGTGAGGGCGACGACGACGAAGACGATCGACAGGGACGCGAGCAGGATGTTCAGCGCGATCTCGTTCGGCGTCTTCTGCCGTGCCGCGCCCTCGACGAGGGAGATCATCCGGTCCACGAACGTTTCACCCGGTTTGGAGGTGATGCGCACCACGATCCGATCCGACAGCACCCGGGTGCCGCCGGTGACCGCGGAACGGTCGCCGCCGGACTCGCGGACCACCGGGGCGGATTCGCCCGTGATCGCGGACTCGTCCACCGACGCGATGCCCCACACGACGTCCCCGTCGCCGGGGATCAGCTCGCCCGCGGCCACGACCACCACATCGCCGAGCGTGAGATCGGAAGAGGACACCTGCGCGGTCGCGGCCCGCTCCGCAGCGGCATCGGCCTTCGGGTCGTAGCTGCTGACGAGGGTGGCCATGGTGCTGGTGCGGGTCTTGCGGAGCGTTTCCGCCTGCGCCTTGCCGCGGCCTTCGGCGACGGACTCGGCGAGGTTCGCGAACAGCACGGTTAGCCACAGCCACACGGCGATCGCCCCGGTGAACGACCCTGGCACCACCGTGCCGCCGGAATCGGCGGGGCCGCCGATGCACGGCTCCGTGACGGCGAGGACCGTGGTGAGCGCGGCACCGACCCAGACGAGGAACATGACGGGGTTGCGCCACTGCTCTTGGGGGGTGAGTTTGCGGAATGCGCCTGGCAGGGCCGACCGGACCTGTTCCCAGGTGAACCCGCCCGTCCGGGTGGGGGTGCCCGCCGGTTCCGGGCGGGGTTCGGTGATGGTGGACATGGTTACATCAGCCCTTCTGCGAGCGGACCTAGCGCGAGTACGGGGAAGAAGGTGAGTGCGGTCACGAGGACGGTGACCGCGATGAGCAGCCCGACGAACATCGGACGGTGCGTGGGGAGGGTGCCGGAGGTGGTCGGAACCCTGTCCTGCGCGGCGAGAGAGCCCGCCAGGGCGAGGACGAACACGATCGGCACAAACCGTCCCAGCAGGATCGCGATCCCCAGCGCGGTGTTCAGCCACGGCGTGTTCGCGGTGAGACCCGCGAACGCGGAACCGTTGTTGTTCGCCGCGGACGTGAACGCGTACAGCACCTCGGACATCCCGTGGATGCCGGGGTTCCAGATCGATGTGTTCTCCACCTCTTCCCGGACGCCGGGGATCGCGAAGCTGAGCGCCGTTCCGGCCAGCACCAGGGTGGGCGCGACGAGGATGGTGAGCGCGGCGAGCTTGATCTCGCGCGGACCGATCTTCTTGCCCAGGTACTCCGGGGTGCGTCCGATCAGCAGACCCGAGATGAACACGGCGATGACCGCGAGGATCAGGATCGCGTAGATCCCGGAGCCGACACCGCCCGGGGTGACTTCGCCGAGCATCATGTTCAGCATCGGCATCATCCCGCCCAGGGCGGTGTACGAGTCGTGCATGGAGTTCACCGCGCCGGTGGAGGTGCCGGTGCTGGTGGTGGCGAACAGGGTGGATCCGATGATCCCGAACCGCTGCTCCTTGCCCTCCATGGCGCCGCCCGCGAGCTCGGGGGCGGCGCCCATGCCGGCGGATTCCAGTGCGGTGAGGATGCTGAACGACGCCACGTACAGGATCGCCATCACGGAGAGGATCGCGTTCCCCTGACGGTGGTCGCCCACCATCCGTCCGAAGGTGCGGGGCAGCGAGAAGGGGATGACGAGCATCAGCAGCACCTGGAACACGTTCGTCCACGCCGTGGGGTTCTCGAACGGGTGAGACGAGTTCGCGTTGAAGAACCCGCCGCCGTTGGTGCCGAGCAGCTTGATCGCCTCCTGCGACGCCGTCGGGCCGCCGGGGATCGTCTGCGTGGCGCCGGTGATCGTGGTGACGGTGGTGAACCCGGTGAAGTTCTGGATCACCCCGCCGATCATCAGCGCGATCGCACCGACCACGGCGATCGGCAGCAGGATGCGCAACGTGCCGCGGATCAGGTCGACCCAGAAGTTCCCGATCGTGCCCGAGCGTCGGGACGCGAACCCGCGCACCAGCGCGATCGCGACCGCGATCCCGACTGCGGCGGACACGAAGTTCTGCACCGCGAGACCCGCGAACTGGACGGTGTAGCCGACGGTGAGCTCCGGCGAGTACGACTGCCAGTTCGTGTTGCCGACGAACGAGGCCGCGGTGTTGAACGACAGATGCTCCGACGGGGCCTCCAAGCCCAGCGAGTACGGCAGCCACTGCTGGAGACGCTGCAGACCGTAGACGATCAGCAGGCCGACCGCGGAGAACGCGAGCACGCTGCGCAGGTAGGCCTGCCAGGTCTGCTCGGTCTGCGAGTCGACGCCGATGACCGTGTAGATCCCGCGTTCGACCTTCCAGTCCTTGCGGGACGCGTAGACCCAGGCCATGTAGTCGCCGAACGGGCGGTGCAGCACGCCCAGGATGACGGCGACGGTGGCGAGGGCGAGCAGCGCGTGCACCCAGGTCATCAGAAGCGCTCCGGGTTCACGAGAGCGAACACGAGATACACGATCGCCGCGACCCCGAGGCCGGCGGCGAGAAGTTCGAAGACGATCACAGCTTCTCCACCGCCTTCCCCAGCAGGCCGAGGATCGCGAAGAGGACGATCACGCCCATGAGGGCGACGATGTCGAGCACGAGGGACTCCTTCGGGAGATCGGCGACGCCGGGCGGGCGCCGCGCGCCCGGGCCGGGCGCATCTCCCGATCCAACACCCCGCATCGCTCCGCCGAGGGGCGTCCTCACGGAATCCATACGGGGATCCGCGGAACCCTGACGGCTTCCCCACGACGGCCCGACCGCGCCCCGGAAACACGACAGAGCCCCGGCTCGGAACATGATGTTCCGAGCCGGGGCTCTGCGTTCATTCGCGTGCGCGAGGGGGGACTTGAACCCCCACGCCCTAATACGGGCACTAGCACCTCAAGCTAGCGCGTCTGCCAATTCCGCCACCCGCGCGAACGATTCGGATCCTTCATCGGCCGAACAGGGAATAACTTAGCACGGAATTCCGGGCGATATCGAATCGCCCCGGGATCTCGCGCGCGTCGTCCGCTCAGCGGGCGATCTCAGCGGCGCTCGCCCCGCAGGCCCGCAGCAGATCGGCGGGCGCGAGCTCGAGATCGAGCCCGCGCCTGCCGCCCGAGACGAGCACGGCGGGCAGCGCGAGCGCGGAGGCGTCGAGCACCGTGGGCAGGCGCGTGCGCTGGCCGAACGGGCTGATTCCCCCGACGACGTACCCGGTCTTGCGCTGCGCGAGCGCGGGGTCGGCCATGACCGCCTTCTTGCCGCCGAGCACGGCGGCGAGCGCCTTGAGATCGAGCCGCGCCGAAACCGGTACGATGGCGACGGCGAGTCCCCCGTCGATCTCCGCCAGCAGCGTCTTGAAGACGCGCTCGGGGGCGACGCCGAGCTCCCGCACGGCCTCCGCGCCGAAGTCCGTCGCGGCCGGGTCGTGCGCGTACGCCCGCACCGCGAACGGGATGCCCGCCCGGGCGAGGGCCGCGGTCGCGGGCGTGGAGGGGCCTGGGGTGCGCTTCGCCATGCCCCCAAGACTAGGGGCGGAGGCGGCGGCGCAGCAGCTCGATGCGCTTCTGCAGCTGGGTGACGGAGGCCTGCGCCACCGGCGGGCCGCCGCAGACGCGGCGAAGCTCCGTGTGGATGTCCTTGTGCGGCTCCCCCGACACCTTCGCGTACATGCCGACGAGGCTGCTCAGGAGCTTCCGCTGCTCGCCGAGCGTGCGATGCAGCGCCTCGGGGGACTCCGCCTTCTCCGGAGCGTGCTCGAGGATGCCCTGCCGGTGGGCGCTCCGCTTCGCCTGGCGCGCTTGGCGCTGCTGCAGCAGGGCGCGCACCTCCTGCGGTTCGAGCAGGCCGGGGAACCCGAGGAAGTCGAGCTCCTCCTCGGTCTCGACCTCCGCGTAGCCGCCGAACTCCGCGCCGTCGAACACGGCGCGGTCGAAGTGCGCGTCGGAGCCGAGCGCCTGATAGACGAACCCCTCACCCTCGTCGAGGAGCTCGGAGGAGGCGCGATCCTCCCGTTCCGCCTCGCTCATGAGCGCGGCCTCGGCGTCCCACATCTCCTCAGCGCTCTTCGGGCCGTCGAGGACGTGGTTGCGCTCCTTCTCGAGCTCGGAGGCGAGCTGCATGAGCGCGGGGACGTTGGGGATGAACACCGAGGCGACCTCGCCGCGGCGACGGGAGCGCACGAAGCGGCCGATGGCCTGCGCGAAGAAGAGCGGGGTGGACGAGCTCGTCGCGTACACGCCGACGGCGAGCCGCGGCACGTCCACCCCTTCGGAGACCATGCGCACCGCGACCATCCACCGGGAATCGCCGCGGGAGAACTCGTCGATCTTCTCGGACGCGCCCGCGTCGTCGGAGAGGATGAGCGCGACGTCCTCCCCCGTGATCTCGCGCAGCTGCCCGGCGTAGGACTTCGCGGAGGCGTGGTCGGTCGCGATGACGAGTCCGCCCGCGTCGGGGATCTGCTGCCTGACCTCGCTCAGGCGCCGATCCGCGGCGCGCAGCACCTTCGCGATCCACTCCCCCGCGGGATCGAGCGCGGTGCGCCACGCCTGCGAGGTGACGTCCTTCGTGTTCCCCTCGCCGAGCGCGGCCTCCATCTCCTCCCCCGCCGAGGTCTGCCAGCGCATCCTCCCCGCGTAGACCATGAAGATGACCGGGCGCACGATGCCGTCGGCGAGCGCGCGGCCGTAGCCGTAGTCGTAGTCGGTGAGCGAGATCCGCGAGCCGTCGCCCTGGGGGCGTACTCCACGAAGGGGATCGGCGCGTCGTCCGAGCGGAAGGGCGTCCCGGTGAGGGAGAGCCGCCGCTTCGCGGTGCCGTACGCCTCCCGGATCGCGTCGCCCCAGCTCAGCGCGTCGCCGCCGTGGTGCACCTCGTCCATGATCACGAGCGTGTCGGCGCTCTCCGTCAGCAGCCGGTGCTGCACGGGCTTCATGGCGACCTGCGCGTAGGTGACGGCGACGCCGTGGAAGTGCCTGCCGTAGCCGAGGCCGTCCGTGTTCGCGTAGTTCGGGTTCAGGCGGATCCCCGCGCGCGCCGCGGCGTCGGCCCACTGCGACTTCAGGTGCTCGGTGGGAGCGACGACGATGATCTGGCTCACCGTGTGGGTCGAGCGCAGGATCGCGGCCAGCCGGAGGGCGAACGTGGTCTTGCCCGCACCGGGCGTCGCGGAGGCGAGGAAGTCCCTGGGGTGGGCGTCGAGGTACTGCTTGATCGCCTCCTCCTGCCACGCGCGGAGCGTGCCGGCGGTGCCGTGCGCGGCGCGCTCGGGGTAGGCGGGCGGCAGGTGTTCGGCGGCGCTGGTCCCCGGGAGGTGGAGTCCTGGATCCGAATCTGTCACAACGTTCTAGGATAGCGGTGGAGACGGCGTGCGAAATTCGACGGAGTGCGCCGCGCGGACGATTGGGGCGTGACGTGACGCAGCAGCGGGCGGAGGACCGGAGCGGGATCGAACTGCCGTGGTCGCGGTTCGTGGCCATCGGCGACTCCTTCACCGAGGGCGTCGGGGATCCCGACGCCGACAGTCCCGGCGGCCTGCGGGGCTGGGCGGACCGCTTCGCGGAGGTGCTCAGCGGCTTCGGCGGCGAGTTCTCATATGCGAATCTCGCGGTGCGCGGCAAGCTCATCCAGCAGATCGCCGAGGAGCAGGTGGACGCGGCGCTCGATCTGCGCCCCGACCTCGTGAGCGTCTGCGCGGGGGGCAACGACGTGATCCGTCCGGGCAGCGATCCCGACGAGGTCGCGGCCCGGCTCGAACGGATCGTGTCCAGGCTCCGCGAGGGCGGTGCCACGATCCTGCTCTTCACGGGCGTCGACACCGCGTTCCAGCCCGTCTTCCGGACGATCCGCGGCAAGGTCGCGATCTTCAACGAGAACGTGCGGAAGGTCGCGCAGCGCCACGACTGCGTCGTGGTCGACCAGTGGGCGCTCGAGGAGCTCCAGGACAGCCGGTACTGGGCCGGCGACCGGCTGCATCTGAATGCGCTCGGGCACCACACGATCGCCCGTGCCGCGCTGGACGCGCTCAACGTCCCGCACGACCTGCCGCCGCTCGACCCGCCGGCGCTCCCGGTGCGCGGCTGGCGGCAGGCCCGCAAGGAGGACGTGGTGTGGGCGAGGGAGCACCTCGTCCCCTGGGTGATCCGCCGGATCAAGCACGTCTCATCCGGAGACCACATCACCGCGAAGCGCCCGCTGGCCGAGGCGCTGCGCGTCGTCGCGGAGCCCCCTACCCCGGAGTAGCCCCGCTCGCTAGGCTGGGGCCATGGCGAATCTCACGAAGCAGCTGGCGGACACCGTGACCGAGGTCGGCGTGAACGCCGCGTTCGGCGCACCCATCGAGGTCGACGGCACCACGATCATCCCGGTCGCATGCACGAGCTACGGTTTCGGTGCGGGCGAGGGCGAGGGCTCCGGCGCGCTCGGCGACGGCGAGAGCTCCGGCCCCGACGCGCAGGGCGTCGGCTCGGGCGGAGGCGGCGGGGGCATGGCGATCCCCGTCGGGGCCTACGTCAGCCGCGACGGCGCGACGCGCTTCGAGCCGAACCTCATCGCCCTCATCGCCGTCGGCGTCCCCTTCGTCTGGGTTGCGGGGCGCGCGCTCGCCCGCATCATCCGCGCGCTCAAGAAGTAGCCGGACCGGGCCGCTCCACCGCCGGATCCGTCCACGTCCACGGCTCGCGCGGCAGCGCGTCCGGGTCGAAGCGCTCGAGCAGCCGCGCGGGCGTGACGGGCTCCCCGGGCGATGCGAGCCCGAGCGAGGCGGCGAGACGGCCGAGCACGGCCACGGGGCCGATGCCGCGTTCGCGGAGCTCGGCGAGCGTGACCGCGCCGTCGCGCTTGGCGAGCCGCGCCCCCTCCGGGCCGAGCACGAGCGGCACGTGGGCGTACTCCACGTCCGGGGGCGAGGGCAGGCCGAGGAGGCGCTGCAGCAGGATCTGCCGCGGCGTCGAGGGGGCGAGGTCGTCGCCGCGCACCACCTGGTCGACGCCCATGGCCGCGTCGTCCACCACCACGGCGAGGTTGTAGGCGACGGTTCCATCGCCGCGGCGGAGCACGAGATCGTCGATGTCGCCGTGCTGCGCGCCGAGCACGCGGTCGGTGAACGCGGGCGCGCGGGTCCCCTCGGGGACCCTGAGTCTGAGCGCCGGGAGCCGCGGCGCGATCCGGTCGCGGGCCGCGGCGCGCGCGGCAGGATCGAGATCGCGGCAGGTCCCCGGATAGGCGCCGGGCGGTGCGTGCGGCGCCGACGGCGCCGCGAGGATGTCCCGTCGCGTGCAGCTGCATTCGTACACGAGGCCGGCATCCGCGAGCCGGGCGATCGCGGCCTCGTGGGCCGCGGAGCGCTCGGTCTGCCGCACGGGCGGGCCGTCCCAGTCGAGCCCGAGCGCCGCGAGATCGGCGAGCTGCCGCTCGGCGCTCCCCGCGTCGCGGGCGCGGTCGAGATCCTCGATCCGCATGAGGAAGCGCCTCCCGCTCGAGCGCGCGAACATCCAGGCGAGCAGCGCCGTGCGGAGGTTCCCCAGATGGAGATCCCCGGAGGGGCTCGGCGCGTAGCGCCCGGCGCCCGCGGCCCGCGCCCCGTCTCCATCCATGTCCCCCATCCTGCCACGGCGGACGCGGCGCACCGGCGCCGCGCACCGGCGCTACGCTGTGGGCATGGACGATGGGACGACGGGGCCGGACCTGGATCGGCTGGCACGGGAGCTCGAGACACTCGGGACGCCGGGGCGCCTGGTGCGCGATCCGGCGGAGCTGGCTCCCTACATGCGGGACGCCTCCCGGGCCGTGCCGGACGGCGCGCCCCTCGCGCTGTGCCTCGCGACCACGACCGCGGAGGTCTCCGCGGCGCTCGCCTGGGCGCACGCCTCACGGGTGCCCGTGAGCGTCCGCGGGGCGGGCACGGGCGTCTCCGGCGGGGCGCTGTCCTACGACGGCGGCCTGATCCTGTCCCTCGAGCGGATGGACCGCATCCTCGAGATCGATGCGGAGAACCGGCTCGCGGTCGTGGAGCCCGGGGTCGTGACGGCGGAGCTCGACCGCGCCTGCCGCGCGCACGGGCTGTTCTTCCCCCCTGACCCCGCGAGCGCGCGCAGCTGCACGGTCGGCGGGAACGTCGCGACGAACGCGGGCGGGCTGCGCTGCGTCGCCCACGGCGTCACCTCGGACGCCGTCGCGGCGCTCGAGGTCGTGCTGGCCGACGGCCGGGTGCTGCGCACCGGGGCGCGGACGCGCAAGAACGTCGTCGGCTACGACCTCACCCGGCTCTTCGTGGGCTCGGAGGGCACCCTCGGCGTGGTCACGGAGGTCACGGTGCGCCTGCACCCGGTGCCGCCGGGAACGCCCCGGACCTTCCGCGCGAGCTTCGACCGCCTGGAGGATGCGGGGAACGCGGTGACGGCGATCGTGAACGGCCCGGCCCGGCCCGAGGTGCTCGAGCTCATGGACGCGCTCAGCGTCGAGATCATCGAATCGTTCCGGCCGAGCGGGCTCGTCGTGCCGGGCGGCGCGATGCTCGTCGGTCAGACGGTCGGCGAGCACGCGGAGGCGCACGCTCGGGCGATCGCGGAGAGCTGCGCCGCGCACGGCGCCGTCGACACCGAGGTGTCGGACTCCGACGCGCTGCTCGAGGCGCGCCGTCTCTCGAACCCCGCGCTCAACGCGCGCGGCCTGAAGCTCTCCTGCGACGTCGGCGTTCCGGTGGCCGCGCTCGCCCGGATGCTTCGCGGCGTCGAGGAGATCTCGCGGCGGCGCGGCGTCCGCGTCTCGACCGTGGCCCACGCGGGCGACGGCAATCTCCACAGCACGGTCGAGCTGCCCGAGGGCGCGGACGGGAGCGCCCGGGCCGAAGCGGTGCTCGACGAGGTGACCCGGCTTGCGCTCTCCCTCGACGGCACGATCTCGGGCGAGCACGGCATCGGCGCCGTGAAACTGCACGAGCTCCCGTGGCAGCTCGACGCCGTGTCGCGCGACGTGCAGCGCGCGATCAGGTCCGCGCTCGATCCGCGCGGCATCCTCTCCCCGGGCCGCGCCGTCTGACACGAGGAGTGGTCCACTCGATCGACGAGAGGATGGTCTACTCGGAGGACCAATGGGAGGATCGGAGTCATGCGCATCCTCTCGATCCAGTCCTCCGTCTCGTACGGCCACGTCGGCAACTCCGCCGCCGTGTTCCCGCTGCAGCGGATCGGCGTCGAGGTGATGCCGGTGCACACGGTCTGCTTCTCGAACCACACGGGCTACGGGGCCTGGCGGGGTCCACTCATGTCGGGGGACGAGGTGCGCGAGATCGTTCTCGGCATCGAGGAGCGCGGGGGCCTCGCCGGCGTCGACGCGGTGCTCTCGGGCTACCAGGGCGGCGACAGCATCGGCGACGCGATCCTCGACGCGGTCGACCGTGTGAAGCACCACAGCCCCGATGCGATCTACGCCTGCGACCCCGTGCTCGGCAACGCCCGCTCCGGCTGCCACGTGGCCCCCGAGGTGCAGCGGCTCATCCGGGATCGCGTGGTCCCCCGCGCCGACCTCATCACTCCCAACCAGTTCGAGCTCGGCTTCCTCACCGGAACCGCCCCCGACACGCTCGAGACCACCCTCGACGCCGTGGACCGCGCGCGGGAGCTCGGCCCGCAGACGGTGCTCGTCACGAGCGTCGAACGCCCGGACCGCCCGGCCGGAACGGTCGAGATGCTCGCGGTCACACCGGCGGGGGCGTGGCTCGCGCGCACCCCGCACCTCCCGTTCAAGGTCAACGGCTCGGGCGATGTGACGGCGGCGCTCTTCACCGCTCACGTCCGTCGCACCGGCGACGCGGCCGACGCGCTCGCGCGCACGACGGCGAGCGTCTTCGCCCTGCTCGAGCGCACCCTCGCCGGCGGCGGCCGGGAGCTCGAGCTCGTCGCGGCGCAGGAGGCGTACGCGCACCCCGAGCTGCGCTTCGCGGTCGAACGGGTGCGCTGAGCCGGTCACCCCCGCAGCTGCGCGCCGAGCAGCATCCCGCATCCCGCGAGCGCCGTCGCCGCGAGGAGCACTCCGAGGCCGTTCGCGAGCGCGGCCCCGATCCGGCGCGCGAGCAGCAGCCTGACCGTGTCGAGACTCGCGGTGCTGAAGGTCGTATAGCCGCCGAGGAGCCCGGTCGCGAGGACCGCGAGGATGCGCTGGTCTAGCGCGAGGCCCGTGAGGATCCCGAGCACCAGGGAGCCGCTCAGATTGACGAGCAGGATCCCCCAGGGGAAGCGCGCCCGCACCCGGTCAGGCAGGCCGCTGTCGACGAGGTGGCGCAGCGCCGCGCCGAGTCCGCCGGCGACCGCGATCCCGAACGCGAGCAGTGCGCCGCTCATCGCGCATCCTCCGCGTGCGCCGCCGCCTCCGGCGCGATGCCGCGCCCCGCCAGGATCCCGAGGCCGCTCGCCGCGGCGCCGGCGAGGAGCGTGGCCGCGGCGTAACCGAGCGCGACCCCGATCCGCCCCTCGAGGAGCAGTCGCGCCGTGTCGCCGGCGTAGAGGCTGTAGGTCGTGAAGCCGCCGAGCACGCCGGTGCCGAGCAGCAGCCGCGCCGTGCGCCAGCGCCCGCGCTCGCCGCCGCGCCGGGCGACGACCTCCACGAGCGCACCGAGCAGGAAGGCGCCGAGAACGTTCACGAGGAGCGTCGCGAACGGGAATCCCCCGTTCGCATCGGGCGACCCGATGAGGAGACCCGTGCCGTAGCGGGCGAGCGAGCCCGCGGCTCCGCCGACGGCGACGACCGCGAGATCGGGGAGGGTGGCACGGGACACGGCCCGAGTCTACGCCCCCGGAGTCCCGGACCCGCGCTCCTGCGCATTCGGCGCCGCCCGTTCCGCCTCGGCCGCGGGGCTTCCCCCGCCCGGGTCGAGGGGCTTCCCCCCACCCGGGCCGAGGGGCTATGATCATAAAAGTTCGACTACACGAACTTTGATCTTCACCTATACGGAGAATCCATGCCGCACCGTCCCCGAGCACGTCGCCTCCTCGGCGCCCTCGGTCTCCCGCTCCTCCTCGCCCCGCTCCTGCTCGGCTGCGCGGAGCCGGATTCCCGGGCCGATCCCCGCGGCGGCGTCCCCGAGGACGCCCCGGTCGTGCTCACGACCTTCACGGTCCTCGCCGACATTGCCCGCAACGTCGCGGGCGACCGCATCCGCGTCGAGTCGATCACCAAGGCCGGTGCCGAGATCCACGGCTACGAGCCGACGCCGCTCGACATCGCGAAGGCCGCGGAGGCCGCGCTGATCCTCGACAACGGATTCGGGCTCGAGGCCTGGTTCGCGCAGTTCGTCGCGCAGGTCGAGGTGCCCCACGTCGTGGTCACCGAGGGCATCGCCCCGATCGACATCGCCGAGGACGCGTACGCCGGGAAGCCGAACCCGCACGCGTGGATGAGCCCGGCGCTCGTGCAGCGCTACGTCGACAACATCGTCGCGGCCTTCTCCGAGCTCGAGCCCGAGCACGCCGAGGAGTTCGCCGCCAACGGCGCCGCCTACCGCTCCGAGCTCCAGGAGGTGCAGGACGAGCTCGAGGCGGCGCTCGCGGAACTGCCCGAGCCGCAGCGGGCGCTCGTGAGCTGCGAGGGCGCCTTCCCCTACCTCGCGCGCGACGCCGGTCTCGCCGAGCAGTACATCTGGCCGGTGAACGCCGAGCAGCAGGCCACTCCGCGTCAGATCGCCGACACGATCGAGTTCGTCCAGGAGCACGACGTGCCCGCGGTGTTCTGCGAATCCACCGTCTCCGACCGCGCCATGCGCCAGGTCGTCGAGGCCACCGGCGCGCGGTTCGGCGGCACGCTCTACGTCGACTCCCTCTCCGAGGCGGACGGCCCCGTGCAGAGCTACCTCGACCTCATCCGCTACGACGCCGAGACCATCGCGTCGGCGCTCACCGGGAGCGGATCGTGAGCGCGGCGCGGCCGGCGGCGAGCGCGGGATCGGATGCGGGGGCGCCGGAGCCGGCGATCCGGATCGACGACCTCGTGGTCCGCTACGGGGAGGTGACCGCGCTCGACGGCGCGACGCTCGCGGTGCGACCGGGTCGCGTCACGGGCCTCATCGGGATGAACGGCTCGGGGAAGTCCACGCTGTTCACCGCGATCATGGGCGGAGTGCGGCCGGAGCGCGGCGACGTTCGCATCGCCGGCCGCTCCCCCGCCGAGGCGCGGAGCCGCGGCCTCGTCGGCTACGTGCCGCAGAGCGAGGCCGTCGACTGGGCCTTCCCCGTGTCCGTGCGCGACGTCGTGATGATGGGCCGGTACGGGCGCATGGGCCCGATGCGGCGCGCCCGCGCCGCCGACCGCGAGGCCGTCGACGCGGCGCTCGCGCGCGTGGAGCTGGAGGACCTCGCCGATCGGCAGATCGGCCGGCTCTCCGGCGGCCAGCGCAAGCGCGCCTTCGTGGCCCGCGGCCTCGCGCAGGGCGCCGGCATCCTGCTCCTCGACGAGCCCTTCGCCGGGGTCGACAAGCGCTCGGAAGCGACCATCGTGCGCCTGCTCCGGGAGCTCGCGGATGCCGGCAGCACGGTGCTCGTCTCGACGCACGATCTCCACGCGCTCCCCGCGCTCGCCGATGACGCGGCGCTGCTGCTGCGCCGCATCCTCTTCCACGGCGACGTCCGCGAGGCGCTCGCGCCGGAGCGCCTGTCGCTCGCCTTCGGACTCGATCCCGACGCCCTGGAAGGACTCGCATGACCCCGCTCGACCTCCTCCTCGAACCGCTGCAGTACGAGTTCATGGGCCGGGCGCTGCTCGCCACCGGGATCGCCGCCGCGGTGTGCGCGCTGCTCTCGTGCTGGCTCGTGCTCATCGGCTGGTCCCTCATGGGCGACGCGGTCTCGCACGCGGTGCTCCCCGGGGTCGTGCTCGCCTACATCGTCGGAGCGCCATTCGCGCTCGGGGCGATCGTCTTCGGGCTCATCGCCGTGACCGCCATCGGCGCGATCCGGAGCACCAGCCGGGTGAAGGAGGACGCCGCGATCGGCATCGTCTTCACGACCCTCTTCGCCCTGGGCCTCGTGCTCATCTCGGTGACCCCGAGCCAGACCGACCTCACGCACATCATCTTCGGCAACGTGCTCGGCGTGACGACGGCCGACCTCCTGCAGATCGCGGTGCTCGCCGCCATCGCCGGGGTCGCGGTCCTCGTGAAGCGCCGGGACCTCACCCTCTTCGCGTTCGACCCCACGCACGCGCGGGCGATCGGGCTGAATCCGCGACTGCTCGGCGCACTGCTGCTCGGCCTGCTCGCGCTCACCGCGGTCGTGGCGCTCCAGGTCGTCGGCGTCATCCTCGTGGTCGCGATGCTCATCATCCCCGGCGCCACGGCGTATCTCCTCACCGACCGCTTCGGCCGCATGCTCGTCATCGCCCCGACGCTGGCGGTGCTGTGCTCCGCCGTCGGCATCTACGCGAGCTACTGGCTCGACGCGGCATCGGGAGGGCTCGTCGTGCTCGCCCAGGGCGCGGCCTTCGTGCTCGTCTACCTCTTCGGCCCGAGGCACGGCCTCCTCGGACGGATCCGCGGGCGCCGGCGCGCCGAGGCCTGAGCCCGGCCGGACGCCCGCGACCCCGCGCGGAATCACCCGGAGATCACGCGAACGTGCCTCTTGCGCCCGGCGAAACCCCCGTTCGCGTCATTCTCGCGGCTTCGCGGGCGGGGTGGGGCGGGCGCGGGCGGACGGGGCGGGGCCAAGGGGCCGCGGGGCCAAGGGACTGCGGGGCCGCGGGGGCCGCTCCCACCCCGCGACCGGGGACGGAACGCGTGACACGCGCGGGATCCCGGAGCGAGAGCGCCGATTTGCATCCGCCGGGGGCGCCGGGTGTAAACTCGAAGAGTTGTCGGGTGAGCATTCGCCCGACTTCCCGGGTCTGTGGCGCAGCTGGTAGCGCACCTGCATGGCATGCAGGGGGTCAGGGGTTCGAGTCCCCTCAGATCCACCATCACGACGAAGCCCCGCCTCCTCCCTGAGGCGGGGCTTCGTCGTTCGTGTCGCTACGATGGTGATCATGGCCGAGGACGCACCGCAGCCGCACGACCGCGAGAACGATGACGCGGACGACGAGCCGTACGAGCTCGCGACCGAGGACCCGGCAGACGTGCCGGGGTTCCTGGGCCGGGCGATCGCCGCCCTCGAGGGCACCGACGACGACGCGGAGTTCGAGGGCGTCGACTTCTACAGCACGCAGGGCGTGCGCTTCGTCGTCACCGCCGCCTACGACTCCGACGTCGTCGAGGCCTCCGGCCCCCTGGGGCGACGGATCATCGACTACGCATCGGAGGTGCGCGACGCGCTGCGAGACGCCTGGGGCGCCCCGGAGACCCACGAGCCGAGGCTCGTCGGCGAGGAGCGGGAGCCCGAGGGCATCCTCGACTACCTGATGCTGTCGATGGGCTTCGCGAGCGCCGAACTGTGGGATCGCGGCGCGTACTTCGTCGCCCTCGTCACCCGCTGGACGGGCGAGCCCGAGGCGAGCGACCTGCACCAGCTCGCCTTCGCCCTCTCGCGCGACACGATGATGCGGGGCATGTCCGCGTTCATCGACGACGGCGACACGCGGCACCCGCGGCTCATGCGCGGCGAGCTCCCCGAGGAGCTGCACCGCCGAGCCTGGCTCTTGAGCACGATGTTCGACCGCGGAGAGGCCCGACTGCGGGGCGCACCGATCGAGGCGTCGCGCACCAATCTGCTGCGGCAGGACGGGGTCACCACCACGTGGGTCTTCGCGGACGACGGGCGCCAGCTGCTGCTGTTCCGGGATCCGGAGTGCCGCTTCGCGCGGATGCTCGACGCACTCGAGGACGACGAGCGGCTCGGGCTGACCGCGCGCATGCTGCAGGGGGTGCCGAGCGACCTGCTCGCGTGCCTCACGGCCCCGGGCGAGGGCCCGCGCGGCGTCGCCGAGCACGCGCTGGAGTTCGCGGCGCTCGACGGCGCGCTGCTGCCCCGGATCACCGGGGCGTACTGGTTCGACGGCGAGTCCTGGATCTCGCCCGAGGTGTTCGTCGAGCTGGCCTATCAGCACGGTCTCGACCTCGAGGAGTTCGGATTCCGTGCGGCGGTGGCGCGGCCGCTGCGGATCGGCGGCGACTTCACGACCGACGACTTCGCGCCGCAGGCGGACCCGGCCGCGCCGGACGCCGAGCAGCGCAGATCTCTCGTGGAGGCGGTCTTCGCGGGATGCCCGTACCCGGCGCAGCCGCGGCCGGAGGGCGATGTCCGACTCGGGTACGGCCTGCCCGAGGGCCTCACCCCCGAGGCCGTGACCGAGGGCATCGATCGACTCACCCGGGCCTGGTGGACGCAGGAGGTGCCCGTGAAGGCCCTTTCCGAGGGCGAGGAGCACGAGGCTTTCCGCATCGGCAGGATCGACTTCTTCGGCGAGACCGGCGATCGGGAGGTGCACGCGGCGCTGCTGCTCGGGGATCCCTGGGTCGTCGACGCGGTGCAGGAGTGGACCACGCGGCTCGATCGGCGACTGTGCGAGCGCTGGGGCGAGGCCGGCGTCGTGCGCGCGCACGACCGGCAGACGGGCGAGCTCATCAAGTCGCCCATGACGCGCTTCCTCCGCGGCGGCGGCTTCGAGTCGGCACGGATCTGGTGGGTCAACGGCCACGCGCTGCTGCTGTGCGCGGGGTACTCCGACGACGACGAGTACGGCGACCGGCCCGTAGCCCTGATGGCGGTCTGCAAGCTCGACGCCGTCGCCGCGCTCTTCGGCGGCATGCGGCACTGGGAGCCGTGGTGGCGCGGTCGGGTCGTCGAAGAGCTGCAGATCGCGATGGCGACCGGCTCGTTCGACGGCGACGGGGCTCGCACGGTGCCGTGGGCCGGTCCGTCGCTCCCCGGTTCGGGTGCGCGCGGCGAGGCCGTGGTGCCCGAGGCGCGCCGGATCGTCCTGCGGTCGGGCGGCTTCGCCTGGATTTGGTATCGCACTCACGATCGGCGCGGCCTGATCGTGGCATGCGACCGGCAGGGCCCGGAGCCGACCGCCGAGGAGATCGCCGCGCGCTTCGCAGGCGTCCCGGAGGATCTGCTGTCGCTCGTGCGCGACCGGGATCAGCACGGCGTCGTCCCGGTCGTGCCCACGGCCCAGGGGGCGCTGCCGGCGGCGACCGCGGTGCTCTGGGCCGACGGGCTCGACTGGCGGGCGTCGCCGGGCACCGTCCGCGAGGTCTACGACGCGAGCGTCATCGACGACGTCGATCCCCTCGAGATGCTCCTCTCCCAGCGCTTCGGGGTGGCCCAGCTGCGCGTGCTGCTGCGCATGGGCGTCCCGCTGACGGCGGCGGCCCTGGCGGACCCGGAGTACGGTCGCTTCATGCTCGGCCGTGCTGCCGCGCCCGAGGAGGTCGCGACGTCGCTCGCCGGCTTCCGCGCCCCCGCCGAGGCCGCGCTCACCGGGACCCTCGACGAGCTCCTCGACGTGCAGCTCGAGGCGCCCGAGTGGCGCTTCCTCCTGGATGCCGTGCTCAGCAACCGCGACCCGCGGGCGCGGCGCGAGCTGGCGCTCTGGCTCCTCGGCGCGACGCAGAGCGGGGCGGAGGGTCTCGACGCCTCGGGGCAGTTCTCGTTCATGACGCCGGTCAACGTGCTGCTCGGCAACCCGACCCTCGACGACGGCGACGCCGACGTGCTGCAGGCGCTCGCCGACCACGGAGCCGACCTCGGCTTCGGGCTGCTCGGAGAAACCGGCGGGATCGACCCGGCCGCGCAGCTGAACCGCCGCGCCGCGGCGGGCGCGACCGTCGACCGGCTCCGCGAGGTGCTGCAGGAGGCGGCGGGCCCGGCGCCCGCGTAGCGCCGGGATCGGAAGCGCGCACGGCGGCACCTCCGCGGCGAGCGACACCGCGGGAGCACCGCGAGAGTCTCCGAGGCGCGCCGTCCGACTTCGCCCCGCTCGGACGCGATGCGCAGACGCCTGGGATACGATCGGTGCATGCCGACCGCCGCCTCTCCCGCCGCCACCGCCCCCGGGCGGCTGCGTCGACTGGGCTGCGCGGCGGCGATCGTCGTCCTCCTCGGCTCGGCGGCGATGGCGCCGTACTCCCTGCCGAGCGCCTTCGCCGCGGACGGGGACCCGGGCGGAACGACCGCCGCACCCGCCGCCGAGCAGCGGGTGCGCACCGCGGAGGCGGCCTCGGGGCTCGCGATCGACCTCAGCGTCGAAGCCGCCGCCGAGCAGTCGGCGAGCACCACGGGGGGCGACGAGGAGTCTCCGAAGGATGCGCTCTACACGCTGGAGCAGTTCATGTTCAGCGGCGCGGTCGCCTGGGGCGGCTACAAGTTCACGTTCTACAGCGAGCAGGTGCTCCCCGGTCCGGGGCTCCAGATCCCGGGGCGCCACGTCAACGCCGCCGGATACGTCAGCGACGAGGACGGCTACATCGTGCTCGCTGGCGACGCCCCCAAGGGGACCGTCTACGAGACCCCGTTCGGCTACCCGGGCAAGATCTACGACCGCGGCACGGTCGGCAACCACCTCGACGTGTACATCCGCTGACGCCGGACGGGCGGCGCCCGCCGGTGCGACTATTCGGCGCGTTCGGACGACGGCGCGAGCATCCCGGCGACGTCGATGGTCGGGCAGTCCTGCCACAGCCGTTCGAGCTGGTAGAAGTCCCGCTCCTCCTGGTGGAAGACGTGCACGATGAGGTCGCCGAAGTCGAGCAGCACCCAGCGGCCGGTCTCGCGGCCCTCGCGCCGGAGTGTCCGCACCCCCGCTTCGTTCAGCGCATCCTCGACCGCGTCGGAGATGGCCTGCACGTTCCGCTCGACGCTGCCGCCGAGCACCAGGAAGACGTCGGCGAGGCCGAACTGCTCCGTCACCTCGAGCGCGACCGGTCCGGTCGCACCCTTCTCGTCTGCCGCACGTACGGCGATCCCCAGATCGGCCCTGACGTCGCGAAGTTCGCTCACTTGAAGTCTCAATTCCATTCGTTCAGCGCGGCCTGCGGCGCGCGCATCGATCCCGTGGCGGTCGCCACCGCGATCAGGTCTAGCCGAACATCCCGTTGCTCGCGCCCCAGACGCCCAGTCCGACGACGACGACGAGCAGACCGCCGCCCGTGAGGGAGAGGATTAGCGGGAGTTTGCTCCGCTCCTTCGCCGGTTTCGCGACCACGGGGACCCCGGAGGGCACGAGCGCGCTCACGGCGTGCCGCGCGGAGACCGGAGCCGGTCCCTGACCGGTCGTCTGCGGGTCGTTCGTCGGTTCGCCCGTGATGGGGTCCATCTCGATCGAGTCGTGGAGGGCGGAATGCCCACCGGTCTCGCCGAGGGACTTCGGGAGCTGCAGGGAGCCGGTGACGTAGAGCTCGCCGGTGCCGCCGAGGGGGCCGGCGAGCCCGCCGGTGTCGTCCGGCATGCCGGGGAGGATCAGCGCCGCGGTTCCGGTGCTGCTGGTGGATCCCTCCTGGGCCACTGCACGGGAGATGAGATCATCGAAATCGCCGTCGCCGTTCTGGGCCCCGGCGGCGGGGAAGGTGCGCGAGGCGGGGTCGTCGAACACCGAGCGCCATTCCTCGGGCGGAGCGATATCGGGGAAGGAGTAGCTCTTCTTCCCCTCGGGGCTCGTGGGCTCGGGACCCGGGGTCTCGGGCTCGGGGCGCGTGGCCTCGGGCTCCGCGCTCGGTACCGCGGCGGTCGGCCCCGCCTCCGTGGCTGCCCCGGGCCGGGCCGGGCCGGCCGGCCCGGACGCGGTCGACGAGTCAGGAGCGGCCGACGGCTCGGGAGCGACCGTCGGCTCCGAGACGGGGGTCGGCTCGGGATCCGGAACGGGAGCGGGGGCGGCCGCAGGCACGGGGGCCGCGGGCATCGCGACGGTCTGGGGCTCGGCGGGATCCGCGCCGACGGCGGGCGCCGCCGCGGGATCCGCCTCGGGGCGCGCAGCACTCGCGTCCGCCGCGGGGTCGGGAGCCGTCGCGGCCGCTTTGCCCCGCTGCCAGAATCGCCGCTTGGGCTTCTCGGCCTCGCTCGCGCCCGGCGCGGGCTCGGCTGCCGACTCGGCATCGCCGGCGGACGCGGGTCCCGCCTCGGGGGTCGCGGCATCCTGCGCGACGGCCGCGGACTCGAGGTCTGCGGGCGCGCCCTCGGACGGTGCCTGCTCCTCGGGGAGCGCGCCGTTCGCGGAGCCCTGCTCGGCCTCCTGCAGTTCCGAGACCGTGAACGGCTCCGTGGGCGGGGCGATGAGCGAGTCGAAGTCCACCTCGCCGGTCACCGGAACGGCCGGCCGATCCTCCGCGGCGTCCGCCGAAGTCGAGAACGACGATGCGGCACCGGCCACGGGATCGGCGGCGTCGGGCGCGCCGACCGGCTCCGCCGTCGCCTGCGACGGATCCCGGTCGTCGGAGGCCGCCGCCTGCTCGGGTGCGCCCGTCGCGGGTTCCGGCTCGCCGCCCGACGACGCGGGGGCGGGATCCGGCTTCGGGGGTGCGGGAGCGATCGGGGTCGCTGCGGCCGGCGCGGGCTGCGCGACCGGCCCCGCATCGGCGGGCGCCGGCTCGGCGGGCACGGGCTCAGCCGTCGCCGCATCAGCGGACACGGGCGCGGCGGGCGCCTCATCGGCGGGGACCGGAGCTGCGGGCGCGGGCGACGCGGCGGACTCGGCCGGGGCGTCGGGCTCGGCCGGGGCGGCGGGCGCCGGCTCGGCGCGCTCGGCGAGCGCCGCCTCGCGCAGCTGACGCATCTCGCGCCGACTGCGCGGGGTCCCGTCCTCGTGGAAGGGGGAGATCTCGATCTCCTCAGCGGCCGCAGGCGCTGCGGGCGCCGGCGTCTCGGAGGCGGCCGGGGCCGCCGGCTCCGCCGCCAGGGCCTCGGGCACCTCGGAGAGATCCAGCGCGCCGGTCTCGGCCATCTCCCGCATCCGGCGCTCGCGGCGCGTCAGCGGTCGTTGTTCGTCCTGCTCACTCATGCTCTGTCGCTTCCTTGGAATACAACCCGTGTTTGGCAATGTACTGCACCACCCCGTCCGGAACGAGGTACCACACCGGATACTCACGGGCGACCCGCTCCCGGCAATCCGTCGAGGAGATCGCGAGAGCAGGGACTTCCAACAAGCTTACGTGCTCGCCGGACAATCCAGAAAGCGACAGCTCATGCCCCGGGCGGGAGACCGCGATGAAGTGCGCGAAGTCCCACAGGTCGTCGACATCCTTCCAGCTCAGGATCTGCTCGACGGCATCGGCCCCCGAGATGAAGAAGAGCTCGGCCTCGGGCATCTGCTCGCGCAGGTCGCGGAGCGTGTCGACGGTGTACGTGGGTCCGGCGCGGTCCACGTCCACGCGGCTCACCGTGAAGCGGGGGTTCGACGCAGTGGCGATCACCGTCATGAGGTAGCGGTGCTCGCTCGGCGAGACGTTCGTCTTCTGCCAGGGGTGCCCCGTGGGCACGAACACGACCTCATCGAGGTCGAAGCTCTGCGCCACCTCGCTCGCCGCGACCAGGTGACCGTGATGGATGGGATCGAAGGTGCCGCCCATCACCCCGATGCGACGTTTCGCCTTCACCGTCGGGCGCGCCTCAGTGCTGCTGATCGGCGCCGTGCTCGCGCGCGTACGCCTCGGCCTTCGCCGCGTGCCGGTTCGCCACGTCGCGGAAGGAGAAGGTGACCACGGCGAGCGCGGTGAAGACTCCGAGCGCGATCACGCCGAAGAGCGGTGCCGGGAACGGCAGCTCGTTGACGACGTGGTGGCCCTCTTCAGCGGCGACGGCGATCGTGGCGAGAAGTGACATTGAGATCCCTGCAATCCTGACGTTTCGGGTGGGTGTGTCCAGTGTATCGGGTCTGATCAGCGGATCTGCCCGCTGCCGCGCACGAGCCACTTCGTGCTCGTCAGTTCGGGCAGACCCATCGGACCGCGCGCGTGCAGCTTCTGGGTGGAGATGCCGACCTCCGCGCCGAAGCCGAACTCGCCGCCGTCGGTGAAGCGCGTCGAGGCGTTCACCATCACGACCGCCGAGTCGACCTCGGCGAGGAAGCGCTCCGCGTTCGCGTAGTCCTGGGTGACGATCGCCTCGGTGTGCCGCGTCGAATAGCGCTCGATGTGGGCGATCGCCTCGTCCAGAGAGTCGACGATCCGCACGCCCATCTCGAGCGCGAGGTGCTCGGTCGCCCAGGTCTCCTCGTCCGCCGCGACCGCGCCCGCGTCGGGGAGCAGCTCGCGCGCGGCGGCGTCCGCGTAGAGCTCGACGCCGGACCCCCGGAGCGCGGCCGCGAGGGCCGGCAGCAGGCGAGGCGCCGCCTCGCGGTGCACGAGCAGGGTCTCGGCGGCGTTGCACACGCTCGGGCGATGCGTCTTCGCGTTGGTCACGATGCCGACGGCCATCTCGGCCTCGGCGCTGGCGTCGACGTAGACGTGGACGATCCCCGAGCCGGTCTCGATGACCGGCACGGTCGACTCCTGGACCACGGTGGAGATGAGCCCGGCGCTGCCGCGCGGGATGAGGACGTCGACGTAGCCCCGGGCGCGCATGAGTCGGCCCGCGCCCTCGCGGCCGAACTCGTCGATGGTCTGCACGGCGTCGCCGTCGAGGCCCGCGCGGGAGATCGCCTCCTGGATCAGCGCGACGAGCACCTCGTTCGAGCGCTCCGCGGCCGAACCGCCGCGCAGCACCGCACCGTTGCCGCTCTTGAGCGCGAGCGCGACGATGTCGACCGTGACGTTCGGCCTGGCCTCGTAGATGGCGCCGACGACGCCGAAGGGGACGCGCACCTGATTGATGGTGATGCCGTTCGGCAGCGTGCTCCCGCGGACGACCTGGCCGATCGGGTCGGGCAGCGCGACGACCTCGCGCACGGCCGCGGCGAGGCCGCGCAGGCGGGCCTCGTCGAGACGCAGGCGGTCGAGCAGGCCGTCGCCGATGCCGTTCGCCCGTCCGCGCTCGAGGTCCTCGGCGTTCGCGGCGACGATGCGCGGGATCGCGCCCTCGATGCCCGCGGCGATGGCCTCGAGGGCGGCGTGCTTCTGCGCGGTCGTCGCGGTCGCGAGGCGCTTGGCCGCCGCACGGGCTCGGGCGAGCCGGTCGATGAAGGGATCAGATGCGGTCATGCGTGCAAGCCTAGCGAGGCGGCGGGCGCCGCATCGAACCGCGTGCCGTGATCCGCGCCGCCGAGGACGGCGGCGAACAGCCGCGTCTCCGTGAGCAGGACTGCCGCGCCAGCGTCGGCCGCGAGACGCGCCGCCTGCACCTTCGTCGCGGCGCCGCCCGTGCCCCAGCCGGACTGGCTCTCGCCGATCTCGATCCCCTCGAGCCGGTCGCCGTAGGGGACGTGCGCGATGCGCTTCGCGCCCTTCGTCACGGGGGGCGCGGTGTAGAGCGCATCGACGTCGGAGAGGAGCACGAGCCGGTCGGCGCCGACGAGCCGGGCGACGAGCGCGGCGAGCCGGTCGTTGTCGCCGAATCGGATCTCGTGCGTCGCGACGGTGTCGTTCTCGTTGATGATGGGGAGGATCCCGAGCTGCAGCAGGCGCTCGATCGCGCGCCGCGCGTTGCCGCGGTGCGTGGGGTTCTCCATATCGTGGGCGGTGAGCAGCACCTGGCCCGCGATGATCTCGTGCGCCGTGAAGGCGCGCTGATAGCGGTTCACGAGGATGTTCTGCCCGACCGCGGCCGCGGCCTGCTGCGTCGCGAGGTCCTCGGGGCGATCGTCGAGCCGCAGGAAGGGGACGCCCGTCGCGATCGCACCGCTCGAGACGAGGATCACCTCGGCGCCCGCCGCGTGGAGGCGCGCGAGCGAGTCGACGAGCTCGGGGATCTGCGCGGCGTTGTCGCCGCTGACGGACGACGAGCCCACCTTGACGACGATGCGTCGCGCGCGGAGCAGCTCCTCGCCGATGCTCACGACTCCTCCTCCCACATGCCCGCACGACGTTCGCGCTCCAGCTCGGCTCGCGCCTCGGCCTTCGCGTCCATGCGGTCGTGGTACTCGACGCGGCGCTCCTTGTTGGTCCGACGCCCGTTCTGGTCGACGCGCAGATCGGTGCCGCGGGCGCCCATCTGGACCTCCGCGGCGCTCGTGACGGTCGGCTCCCAGTCGAACACGACGCCGGAGCCCGGGCCGATGACGACCGTGGAGCCCGCGGTCGCGCCCGCCTTGACGAGCGCGTCCTCGATGCCGAGCTTCTGCAGGCGGTCGGCGAGGTAGCCGACGGCCTCGTCGTTGACGAAATCGGTCTGCGCGACCCAGCGCTCCGGCTTCGCCCCGAGGATCCGGTAGATCGTGCCGTAGGTGCCGCCCTCGGGCACCACGCGGAAGCCGCCGTCGTCGACGGCCTTGGGCTGCAGCACGATGCGCGGCTGCGCCTCGGCCGCCGCGAGGTCGCGGGCGCGCGCCTCCTCGACGAGCTCGGCGAGCGCGAAGCTGAGCTCCCGCAGGCCCTCGTGGGAGACGGTCGAGATCTCGAACACCCGGTAGCCGCGCGACTCGAGCTCCGGGCGCACGAACTCGGCCAGCTCGCGGGCCTCGGGGACGTCGATCTTGTTGAGCGCGACGAGCTGCGGGCGCTCGAGCAGCGGCGTCTGGCCCTCGGGGACGGCGTAGGCGGCGAGCTCGCCGAGGATCACCTCGAGGTCGGAGATCGGGTCGCGTCCCGGCTCGAGCGTGGCGCAGTCCAGAACGTGCAGGAGGGCGCTGCAGCGCTCGACGTGGCGGAGGAAGTCGAGGCCGAGGCCCTTGCCCTCGCTCGCGCCCTCGATGAGGCCGGGCACGTCGGCGATCGTGTAGCGGTGATCCGCGATCTGCACGACGCCGAGGTTCGGGTGCAGGGTCGTGAAGGGGTAGTCGGCGATCTTGGGCTTCGCGGCGCTCATCGCAGCGATGAGGCTCGACTTGCCCGCCGAGGGGTAGCCGACGAGCGCGACGTCGGCGATCGTCTTGAGCTCGAGCGTGATCGACCCGGCCCAGCCCTCCGTGCCGAGCAGGGCGAAGCCCGGCGCCTTGCGCTTCGAGCTCGCGAGCGCATGGTTGCCGAGCCCGCCGATGCCGCCCTTGGCCGCGATGAAGCGGGTGCCCGCCTCGGTGAGGTCGATGAGGGTCTCCCCCGCCGCGTCCTTCACCACCGTGCCCACGGGCACGGGGAGCAGGAGCTCGGGGCCGTTCACGCCCGCCCGGTAGTCGCCCGCGCCGTAGCCGCCGTTCTCCGCGCTGCGGTGGGGGCGGCGATGGTACTCGAGCAGGGTCGTGACCTGGGGATCGGCGACGATGACGATGTCGCCGCCGTGCCCGCCCGCCCCGCCGTCGGGGCCCGCGAGCGGCTTGAACTTCTCGCGCCGGATCGACACGCAGCCGTTGCCGCCTCGACCGGCCTGGAGATGCAGCTGCACCCGATCGACGAACGTGACCATGTGAGACCCTCGACTCCCGCTTCATCCTGTGCGCGTCGATCGCGCCGCAGGCGTGTTTCCTTGCCCCTGCGGTTCTTCCACACAGGACCGGCGACTCCCGCCGGATACGGCAAAAGGCGAGCCGAAGCCCGCCTCGCCGTTGTCGGAACCGCTTACGCGGCTGCGACGATGTTGACGACCTTGCGGCCGCCCTTCACACCGAACTCCACCGCGCCTGCGGCGAGGGCGAAGAGGGTGTCGTCACCGCCACGACCGACGTTCGCGCCGGGGTGGAAGTGGGTGCCGCGCTGGCGGACGATGATCTCGCCGGCGTTCACCTGCTGGCCGCCGAAGCGCTTCACGCCGAGACGCTGTGCGTTCGAGTCGCGGCCGTTGCGGGTCGAGCTGGCGCCCTTCTTATGTGCCATGGGTCTCTACTCCTTGAGTCGTATCCGGAGGATTACTTGATGCCGGTGACCTTGAGGCGCGTCAGATCCTGACGGTGCCCCTGGCGGCTCTTGTAACCGGTCTTGTTCTTGTAGCGCTGGATGACGATCTTCGGCCCGCGGAGGTCCTCGAGCACCTCCGCCGTCACCTTGACCTTGGCGAGCGCCGCGGCGTCCGTGGTCACCGTGTCGCCGTCGACGAGGAGCACGGCGGGCAGCTCGAGCTTGCCCTTCGCGTCACCCGCCACACGATTGACGGTGATGATCGAGCCGACCTCGACCTTCTCCTGACGGCCGCTTGTGCGCACTACTGCGTAAACCACTTGTCACCCTTTTCTCGAGGAACGTATTCCGAGTCGAAGCGGCCGTGCCGGCTTCGAAGTCTGAGGTATCCGCCACCCATCGGAGTGGCACCAACGCTCAATAATATCGTGGATCACCGAATTCGGTCAAATACCGCGTTCCGCGTGTCACTCCTGGTCCCCCGCCTTGCGCTTGACCGTGAGGTCGAGCGCCTCCGCGAGGGCCCGTCGCGCGGCTTCCTTGGGGTCGACGGCAGCGCGATCCTCGCCCGCCGTGTCCGCGCCGCGGGGCTGGCCGCCGCTCAGGGGCGCGGTCGACACCCGGCGGTTGCGGGCGCGGCCCGTGCCGGCGACCGGCGCCTCGGGCAGCGCGTCGAGCACCGAGTCGAGGAGATCTCCGGCGGGCGCCCGTCCGGCCGGTTCGCGGGACTCGCGCGGCGCACGCGCCTGCACGCGCCCCGTCGGCCGCTCGCCGGGCGCATCCGCGGCGCGATGCTCGTCGGACTCCGCGGGCTTCGCCGGGTGGAGCGTCGACGCGGCGACCTGCGCGAGCATGTTCTTCGCTCCGTCGGTGATGGCGTGCGTCTGCGTCTTGGGCTCGGGGTGGGCGTGCTGCTGCGGCTTCCCGCCGCGCTTGGGCCCGCGAGCTCCGCCGTCGCCCCGGTGCCTGCCGACGGGCTCGTGGTGCACGATGACGCCGCGGCCGGCGCACACCTCGCAGGGCTCGCTGAACGACTCGAGCAGCCCCAGGCCGAGCTTCTTGCGGGTCATCTGGACGAGTCCGAGCGAGGTGACCTCGGCGACCTGGTGCTTCGTGCGATCCCGGCTCAGGCACTCGACCATGCGGCGCAGCACGAGATCGCGGTTGGACTCGAGCACCATGTCGATGAAGTCGACGACGATGATGCCGCCGATGTCGCGCAGCCGGAGCTGGCGCACGATCTCCTCGGCCGCCTCGAGATTGTTCTTCGTGACGGTCTCCTCGAGGTTCCCCCCGAGCCCACGAACTTGCCGGTGTTGACGTCGACGACCGTCATGGCCTCGGTGCGGTCGATGACGAGCGACCCGCCGGACGGAAGCCACACCTTGCGGTCCAGCGCCTTCGCGATCTGCTCGGTGACGCGGTACTCGTCGAAGATGTCGCGCTCCCCCGCGTAGCGCTCCACGCGCTGCATGAGGTCGGGTGCGACCTGGGAGAGATAGCGCTCGATGGTCTCGTGGGTCTCGTCGCCCGCGATGAGGAGACGATGGAAGTCCTCGTTGAAGACGTCGCGCACGATCTTGATGAGCATGTCGGGCTCCGAGTGCAGCAGCACCGGTCCGCCGCCCTTCGCGACGCGCGCGCTGATCGACTCCCACTGCCGCGTCAGGCGCTGCACGTCGTGCGTGAGCTGCTCCTCGCTGGCGCCCTCGGCCGCGGTCCGCACGATCACGCCGGCACCGCTCGGGAGCACCTCCTTGAGGATCTTCTTGAGCCGCGCGCGCTCGGTGTCGGGGAGCTTGCGCGAGATCCCGTTCATCGCGCCGCCCGGCACGTAGACGAGGAAGCGCCCCGGCAGCGAGATCTGGCTCGTGAGCCTGGCGCCCTTGTGCCCCACGGGGTCCTTCGTCACCTGCACGAGCACCTGATCGCCCGGCTTGAGCGCGTTCTCGATCTTCCGGGCGGTGTTGCCGCCCTCGAACTCCGACCAGTCGACCTCGCCCGAGTAGAGCACGGCGTTGCGGCCGCGGCCGATGTCGACGAAGGCCGCTTCCATGCTCGGCAGCACGTTCTGCACCCGCCCGAGGTAGACGTTGCCGATGAGCGACGATTCGCTGGAGCGTGCGACGTAGTGCTCGACGAGCACCTTGTCCTCGAGCACGCCGATCTGGACGCGATCGGCGGTGGTGCGGACGATCATCTCCCGATCGACGGACTCGCGACGCGCGAGGAACTCGGACTCGGTAATGACGGTGCGGCGTCGGCCGGCGTCCCGTCCGTCGCGGCGGCGCTGCTTCTTCGCCTCGAGCCGGGTGGATCCCTTCACCCGCTGCGGCTCGGTGACGACGGGCGCCTGGCGCTGCCGCGGCCGCGGGCTCTCCTCGTCCTCGAACTGCCCGCCGGAGCGGCGCCGGGTGCGGCGGGACGCTCCGGCGCCGCCCTCGCGCGGCTCCGCGGGCTCATCGACGGCGTGGTGCTGGTCGAGCAGTTCGTCGAGCTGGCGCAGCTCGCTCTGGCGCAGCTCGCTCCGTCGAGGGCGCGGCTGCACCGGCGGCACGTCGGGCGCGAGGAAGAGCAGGCGCGTGGTCGCCCGGAAGCGCTCCTGCGGCGTCATGTCGGCGAGCGGCAGGATGAGCCGGGGCCCGTCCGCGGGGGCTTCGCCCGGCGCGCCGTCTGCCGGCGCGCCGTCCGCGTCGTCGCCGGTCCCGACGGACTCCGCCGCGGCGCCGTCCGTCGGGACCGTGACGGCCGTCGCCTCCTCCGGCGACGCTCCCTCGATCGCGGCCTCGGCGCCCGATACTGCTTCGTGCTGTTCTTCTGTAGTGTGCTTCACCATCGCTGGTGTCTCCTCTGCCCGGGAGCCTCGTGGGTACTCCCGGAGACCATATTCGAGCGGCTGCTGCCGCAAAACCTGTTCTCCGCGGATGCCGGCATCCGCGCCCGGTCGCTGTGGGACCGCTGCCGACCTGGTGGCCGACGTCAAAGACTGTGCGTGCGGGTGCCGCAGGGGCCTCGCACCGCACTTCATTATGTCACGGCGCGGCCGATGCGCGCAGGAACGCCGGGTCGCGGGCGGAATTCGCAGCCTGGCGTCATAGGATCGCGGCATGACCACTGAGGCCCGCGCCGCCCGGCGCCCCGTCGCGTTCGCCGTCTTCTCCATCGTCGCCGGGGCGATCGGCTGGTTCGCGGCGTTCGAGCTGCTCACCGAGTACATCAAGACCCTGCAGAACCCGGACTACATCCCGAACTGCTCGGTGAGCGTCCTCGTCACCTGCGGCCCGAACATGGACTCCTGGCAGGGCTCGCTCTTCGGATTCTCCAACACCATCATCGGGGTCGCGGCGTTCGTCGCGCCCATCGCGGTCGGCGTCGCCCTGCTCGCGGGTGCGAGCTTCTCGCGATGGTTCTGGTGGATCTACCAGCTCGGGCTCCTCGGCGGCTTCGTCTTCATCGGCTGGCTCTTCTCCCAGAGCGTCTTCGTCCTGCACACCCTGTGCCCCTGGTGCATGGTGGTCTGGGCGGTGATGATCCCGCTGTGGTGGGTCTCGCTCGCGGTCCCGCACTCCTCCGGCCTCGTCCCGCTCACGGCATCGGGGCGGCGCGTCTTCGCGTTCCTGGCCTCGTGGTCGTGGGTGCTGATCCTGCTCTGCTACGTGATCATCGCGTTCATCGCGCAGCTGCAGCTCGACTGGTTCGCCGAGTTCTCCCGGGCCTGAGACCCGGCCATCACTCCGCGTCCGCGCTGCGGAGCCGGGCCCAGAGCCGATCGACCTGCGCGAGCGTCTCCTCCTCGCTGCCCGAGGTGTCGATGACCACGTCGGCCGCCGCGCGCCTGGCCTCGTCCCCCGCCTGGTTCGCGATGCGGGCTCGGGCCTCGGTCTCGCTCATGCCCCGCAGCGCGACCATCCGTTCGATGCGCAGCGCCGCCGGCGCCTCGGCGACGACCACGAGGTCCCACTCCGGCGCCGCGGCGACGTCCGAGGCGGACTCGACGAGCAGCGGGATCTCGTAGACGATCACGGCCTCGGGGTCGCGGCTCCGCGCCGATGCCACGGCGGCGTCGAAGAGCCGACGCACCTCCGGGTGCACGATCCCGTTCAGCTCGGCGAGGGCCTCGGCGTCCGCGAAGACGATCCGCCCGAGCGCCGGACGGTCGAGCGCGCCGTCCGCACGCAGGATCCCGGAGCCGAAGCGCTCCACGACCCGCGCGAGTCCCGGCGTGCCCGGCGCGACCGCGTCGCGCGCGAGCGCGTCCGCGTCGATGCGCACTGCTCCGAGCCGGGCCAGCCGCCTGCCGATCGTGGACTTCCCAGCGGCGATGCCGCCGGTGAGCGCGATGATGGTCATGGCCGCCAGCCTAGCGAGCGCCGACGGGCCGCGCTGCGTACACTGGCAGCGGAGGTGCCGCATGCTCGAGATCGTCACCGGGATCGTCCTGGCCGCCTCGGCCGGGCTGAACGCCTACATCCCGATGCTCGGTCTCGGCCTGCTCTCGCGCTTCACCCCCCTCGTCGAGCTGCCGGACGGCTGGGCGTGGCTGGAGAACGGCTGGTGCCTCGGCGTCCTCGGCGTGCTCCTGCTCATCGAGCTCGTGGTCGACAAGGTGCCGGCGCTCGACACCGTCAACGACGTCCTGCAGACCGTCGTGCGCCCGGCCTCCGGCGGTATCGTGTTCTCGGCGGGCTCGGCGAGCGACACCGTCGCCGTCTCGGATCCGGCGGCGTTCGTCGCCTCCGCGCAGTTCTGGCCGTTCCTGCTCGGCATCGCCGTCGCGCTCGTCCCGCACGTGCTCAAGGCCGTCGCACGGCCGATCGTCAACGCGCTCACCGCCGGCGCCGGCGCGATCGCCATGAGCGCGCTCGAGGATCTCGGCGCCGTCGCGCTCACCGTCCTCGCGGTCGTCGTGCCGCTCCTGTCCCTGCTGCTGCTGGTCGCCGTGGTGGTCCTCCTCGTGCGGCGGATGCGCCGCGCCCTGCGCGCCCGCGCCGCACGACGCCCGGTCTGATCCGGCCGCCGCCGGGTCCGTGATCGGTCCGTCGGCGAGTCCGACCCGGCCGTCGCCCGGCCCCGGATCGGCGCGGACGCGAACGGGCCCGGCCCTCGATGAACGAGGGCCGGGCCCGGACGGGTGCTCAGCCGCGACGCGGCAGAGCCTTAGTTGCCTTCGAGCTGCGCCTTCAGGGCCGCGAGCGCGGCGTCATCGGCGAGCGCGCCGCTCGACGCCGAATCGCTCGAGAAGCTCGAGGACGGCGCCTCGGCGGCGGGAGCGGCAGCGGCCTCGGCGAGCGATGCCGCGACCTGCTTCTTGTGAGCCTCCCAGCGCTCCTGGGCGGCAGCGTACTCCTGCTCCCACTTCTCGCGCTGCGACTCGAAGCCTTCCTTCCACTCCTGCGTCTCGGGATCGAAGCCCTCGGGGTACTTGTACTCGCCGTTCTCGTCGTACTCGGTGGTCATGCCGTAGAGCGCCGGGTCGAACTCGGTGCCCTCGGGATCCACGCCGTCGTTCGCCTGCTTGAGGCTGAGCGAGATGCGGCGACGCTCGAGATCGATATCGATGATCTTGACGAAGACCTCCTGGCCCGCGGACACGACCTGCTCGGCGAGCTCGACGTGCTGGCCGGAGAGCTCCGAGATGTGCACGAGGCCCTCGATGCCGTCCGCCACGCGCACGAAGGCGCCGAAGGGCACGAGCTTCGTGACGACGCCCGGGGCGATCTGGCCGATCGCGTGGGTGCGGGCGAAGACCTGCCACGGGTCCTCCTGCGTCGCCTTCAGCGACAGCGAGACGCGCTCGCGGTCGAGCTCGACGGAGAGCACCTCGACGGTGACCTCCTGGCCGACCTCGACGACGTCGGAGGCGTGCTCGATGTGCTTCCAGGAGAGCTCCGAGACGTGCACGAGGCCGTCCACGCCGCCCAGGTCGACGAACGCGCCGAAGTTGACGATCGAGGAGATGACGCCCTTGCGGACCTGGCCGGGCTTGAGCTCGGCGAGGAAGGAGGAACGGGTCGCCGACTGCGTCTCCTCGAGGAGCGCGCGGCGCGACAGGACCACGTTGTTGCGGTTCTTGTCGAGCTCGAGGATCTTCGCCTCGATCTCCTGACCCAGGTAGGGGGTCAGATCGCGCACGCGGCGCAGCTCGATGAGCGACGCCGGGAGGAAGCCGCGGAGCCCGATGTCCACGATGAGCCCGCCCTTGACGACCTCGATGACGGTGCCGGTGACGACGCCCTCGTTCTCCTTGATCTTCTCCACATCGCCCCAGGCGCGCTCGTACTGCGCGCGCTTCTTGGACAGGATGAGGCGACCTTCCTTGTCCTCCTTCTGGAGCACGAGCGCCTCGACGGGATCGCCGACCTGAACGACCTCGTCGGGGTTCACGTCGTGCTTGATGGACAGCTCGCGCGAGGGGATGACGCCCTCGGTCTTGTACCCGACGTCGAGGAGCACCTCGTCGCGGTCGATCTTCACCACGGTGCCCTCGATGAGGTCGCCGTCGTTGAAGAACTTCAGGGTCGATTCGACCGCTGCAAGGAAGTCTTCGGCCGAGCCGATGTCGTTGATCGCGACCTGCTTGCTCTCGGTCGTTGCGTTCGTCATGTAATTGGTCTCCAGAATGGACAGGGTATTCAGGCGGGGCGCACCGTCTGCCGGTCGGATCGCGATCGATCCGTGCGCGCACCCACATTCGGACATGGTTGAGTCGCCACACATGTGACGATTCAGTCTACCCCGGAGGTCCGGTGGAGACAAGCTCGACTAGGCTGCACGGGTGCCGCCGCGTTCCCCGCTCCCTCCCCGTCACGGACTCGACCCCGCCTGGCTGCGGACGCCGAGCCGGGTGCGCGGCGAGCCCGAGCCCTGGTCCACGATGGGCGCGTGGCTGCGGGCGGTCCTGCCGCCGGAGGCTGAGGTCGAGCTGCTCCTCGCCGAGCGCCGCTTCGCGTACGAGGACGGCGGCCGGCTCCGGGCCGACGACCCGTATCGCCAGCACGTCTTCGTGTGGTTCCACCGCGTGCTCCGCGACGAGCCGGAGGTGCCAGGCGAGCTCGCCGTGCTGCACCGCGACGAGCGCATCGTCGTCGCGGACAAGCCGCCCTTCATGTCGACGATCCCGCGCGGCCGGCACGTGCGGCAGAGCGTCGTCGTGCTGCTGCGCGACCTGCTCGGGCTCCCCGAGCTCACGCCGGCGCATCGGCTCGATCGCGTCACCTCCGGACTGCTCGTGCTCACGACCGAGCGCCGCTGGCGCGGGGCGTACCAGTCGCTCTTCCAGCAGCGCGCGGTGCGCAAGGTCTACCGGGCGATCGCGCCGCTCGTGCCCGGCCTCGAACTGCCGGTCACGGTGGAGGACCATCTGAGGAAGCGCCACGGCAGCTGGCAGGCCGAGGTCGTGCCGGGCGCGGCGCCGAACGCGCGCACGCACATCGAGCTCGAGGAGGAGTTGCCCGGCGGGCTCGGCCGGTACCGCCTGGCTCCCGAGACCGGCCGCACGCATCAGCTCCGGATGCATCTGCTCGGGCTCGGCGCGCCGATCGTCGGCGACCCGCTCTACCCCGAGATCCGCGAGGTGGACGTCGACGACTTCCGCACGCCGCTGCAGCTGCTCGCGAGCGGGCTGGCCTTCGACGATCCCGTCGACGGCGGTCCCCGGCGCTTCGCGAGCCGGCGCGCGCTGCCGCTCGCCGGCGCCGCGGACTGAGCGCGGCCGCGCGCGGCTAGTGGGCCGCGGCGTTCCAGTTCGCGCCGTGCCCCACCTGCACCTCGAGCGGCACCGAGAGCTCCGCGGCGCCGGCCATCTCCTCGCGCACGATGGCCTCGAGCGCGTCCCACTCGCCCGCGGCCACCTCGAACATGAGCTCGTCGTGGATCTGGAGCAGCATCTGCGAGGCGAGTCCCGCCTCGCGCATGCGGCGCTCGACCTGGATCATCGCGCGCTTGATGATGTCGGCGGCGGAACCCTGGATCGGCGCGTTGAGGGCCGCGCGCTCCGCGTTCTCGCGCAGCACCCGGTTGGGGCTCGCGAGATCGGGGAACGGCCGGCGGCGCCCGAAGATGGTCTCCGTGAAGGTGTCGCGCTTCGCCTGGTCCACGACCGAGCGCAGGTAGTCGCGCACACCGCCGAAGCGCTCGAAGTAGTCGACCATCAGCTGCTTGGCCTCGGCGGCGGAGATGTTCAGCTGCTTCGAGAGTCCGAAGGCGGAGAGTCCGTAGGCGAGGCCGTACGACATGGCCTTGACCTTCGCGCGCATCTCGTTCGTCACCTCCGCCGGCTCGACGCCGAAGATGCGGGCGCCGACGAATCGGTGCAGGTCCTCCCCCTCGTTGAAGGCCTGGATGAGCCCGGCATCGCCCGAGAGGTGCGCCATGATCCGCATCTCGATCTGCGAGTAGTCGGCGGTCATGAGCGTCTCGAAGTCCGCGGAGTGGATGAAGCCCTCGCGGATCCGCCGTCCCTCCTCGGAGCGCACCGGGATGTTCTGCAGATTGGGATCGGTCGAGGCGAGGCGCCCGGTGCTCGAGCCGGTCTGCACGAAGGTCGTGCGGACCCGTCCGTCCTCCTGCACCGCCTTGATGAGCGTCTCGACCATCTGACGCAGCTTGTTCGCGTCGCGGTGGGCGAGCAGGGCGTCGAGGAAGGGGTGGGGGTGCTTCGCCTGGAGATCGACGAGCGCCGCGGCGTCGGTCGTGTACCCGGTGCGCGTCTTGCGCGTCTTGGGCATGTCGAGCTCCTCGAAGAGCACCTCCTGGAGCTGCTTCGGCGACGACAGGTTCACCTCGCGCCCGATCGCGTCGAACGCCCGCTGCTGCAGCTCGGCGACGCGCGCGCTCAGCTCCGCGTGGTGCGCCTCGATGAGCGGCAGGTCGATCTGCACCCCGCGCCGCTCGAGGGCCGCGAGCACCGGGACGAGCGGCAGCTCGATGCCGCGGTAGATCTCGCCCGTGCGCGACTGGAAGCGCTCGACCGCCGCATCGTGGGCGCGCACGATGTACCAGGCCAGGGTCGCCGGGCCCGCGACGCTCTCCTCATCGGGCACGAGCTGATTGGGGTCGCCCTCGGGCACCTGCTCGCCGAGGAAGCGGAACGCGGCCTCCGCCACGCTCTTCTCCGCGGTCGAGGGACGCAGCAGCCAGGCCGCGATGAGGAGGTCGCCGTCGATGCCGCCGATGCTCGCGCCCGCCCGCGCGGCGAGCGCGAGCTGCTGCTTCGCGTCGAAGAACACCTTCGGGGCGTCCGAGGCGAGCCACTGCTCGAAGAGCGCGTAGTCGCGCCCGCCTGGCAGCCAGTGGAAGACGACCGAGGACTCGGCGGTCGAGATGCCGACCTCGTAGCCCTCGCCGAGCTCCTGGATCTGGATGCCGGGCCGTTCGTGCTTCGCGAGCCAGTCGCCGAGCTCCTCGTCGATGAGGTTCTTCGCCGCCGGGCGCTCGGGCACGAGCGAGGCCGCGGCCGTCGTCGCGCCGCCGCTGGGCACCTCGGCGCCCGCGAGCTTGCCGACCCGCTGCAGCAGCGTGCGGAACTCGAGCCGCGCGAACACGTCCTGCACCGCGTGCATGTCGATCTCGCCCCGCTTGAGCTCGTCGAGCTCGACGTCGAGCTCGACGTCGCGCACGAGGCGGTTGAGCCTGCGGTTGCGCTCCGCCAGGTGGGCGTGCTCGCGAAGGCTCTCGCCCACCTTGCCGCCGATCTCGTCCCGGCGTCTGAGGATCTCGTCGAGCGAGCCGAACTGGGTGATCCACTTCACCGCCGTCTTCTCGCCGACCCGCGGGATGCCGGGCAGGTTGTCGCTCGTCTCCCCGACGAGCGCCGCGATCTCGGGGTACTGCTCCGGGCGGATCCCGTAGCGCTCCATGACCTTCTCCGCGTCGTAGCGGGTGAGCTCGCTCACGCCCTGCTTCGACGGATAGAGGAGCGTCACGCGGTCGTCGACCAGCTGGATCGTGTCGCGGTCCCCGCTCACGACGAGCACCCGGTAGCCGGCCTCGGCGCCGCGCAGCGAGAGCGTCGCGAGGATGTCGTCAGCCTCGTAGTTCTCCTTCTCGAGGGTGCGGATCCCCATCGCGTGCAGCGCCTCCTGCAGCAGCGGGATCTGCCCCTTGAACTCCGGCGGCGTCTCGCCGCGCGTGCCCTTGTACTCGGGGTACTCCTCGGTGCGGAAGGAGTGACGGGAGATGTCGAACGCGACCGCGAGGGCGTCCGGCTGCTCGTTGCCGAGCAGGTTGATGAGCATCGCGATGAAGCCGTGGATGGCGTTCGTGTGCTGACCGGTCTGGGTCTGGAAGCTGTCCACCGGCAGCGCGTAGAAGGCGCGGAACGCCAGCGAGTGGCCGTCGATGATCATGAGAGTAGGCTGAGGCGTATTCGACACGTGCCCAGCCTACAAGCTGGGTCCGACAGGGAAAGGGCCCAGATGACCGCCACCCCCGCGATGGCCGCGATCCGCGGCGAGGACGGCCTCGCCTACCTCAGGAGGCGCGGCCTCGGGGCGCTCGCCGACAAGATGGGGATCGAGTTCGTCGAGTTCGGGCCGGACCGCGCCGTCGCGACGATGCCGGTGGCGGGCAACACCCAGCCCATCGGGCTGCTGCACGGCGGTGCCTACGTCGTGCTCGGCGAGACGCTCGGCTCGATGCACGCGAACTTCATGGCCCCGGAGGGCCATGTCGGCGTGGGGCTCGACATCAACGCGACGCACACGGGATCGGCGGTCGAGGGACGCGTCACCGGAGTGTGCACGCCGATCAGGATCGGACGCTCGGTGAGCGTGCACGAGATCGTCGTCTCGGACGAGGCGGGGCGGCGCTGCTCCACCATCCGGATCACGAACTTCTACAAGCGCATCGACGCCTGAGACGACGAACGCCCCGGCGGGGCCGGGGCGTTCGCGGAGCGGCGGGTCGTCAGTCCTTCTTCGGCCCGAGCTGATCGATGATGGTCTTCGCGACGTCCTGCATGGTGAGGCGGCGGTCCATCGAGGCCTTCTGGATCCAGCGGAAGGCCTCGGGCTCCGTGAGCCCCATCTTGTCGTTGAGGATGCCCTTGGCCCGGTCGACGAGCTTGCGGGTCTCGAAGCGCTCGGCGAGGTCGGAGACCTCGCTCTCGAGCGCGACGATCTGGGCGAAGCGGGAGAGCGCGATCTCGATTGCGGGGATGAGATCCGCCGGCGTGAAGGGCTTGACGACGTAGGCGAGCGCCCCGGCCTCGCTCGCGCGCTCGACGAGCTCGCGCTGGCTGAACGCGGTCAGTAGCACGACCGGCGCGATGTGGTCCTTGTTGATGCGTTCGGCCGCCGAGATGCCGTCGAGCTTCGGCATCTTGACGTCCATGACGACGAGATCGGGACGCAGCTCCTCGACGAGGCGGACGGCTTCCTCACCGTCACCGGCCTCCCCCACGACGTCGTAGCCGTTGTCGCGCAGGGTCTCGACGATGTCGAGACGGATGAGGGATTCGTCCTCGGCGACGACGACGCGTCGCGAGGCGCTCGGGGCAGTGCTCTGGTCATTCACCCCACCAGCTTACGGCATCCGCGCCTCCCGCTTCCCGGGAAACGCCCGGGGAGGCCGCCCGCGCCCGGCGGCCTGCGCTAGTGTGGTCTGGGTCGTCCGCTCGTCGCAGCGGTCGGCGACGCCGGATTGGTGGAATTGGCAGACACGGCGCACTCAAAATGCGCTGCCGAGAGGTGTGCGGGTTCGAGTCCCGCATCCGGCACCGCACGCGACGGAGGCCGGGGCTCGCGCCCCGGCCTCCGTCGTCCGAGCCGCTATCGCGTGAACTTCCGCGGCCCCGCCTCCGGCAGCCGGCCGGTGGCCTCGCCGATGCGGTGGATCCGCAGGGTGTTCGTCGTGCCGACGACCCCCGGAGGGGATCCGGCGATGATGAGGACCTTGTCGCCGAGCTCCGCCCGGGAGTGCGCGAGCAGCACCTCGTCGACCTGCGCGAACATCGCATCCGTCGACTCGACGCGCTCGACGAGGTAGCTGCGGGCCCCCCAGGTGAGCTCCATGCGGCGCCGCGTCGCGGGGTCAGGGGTGAAGCCGATGATCGGGATCGGACGGCGCAGGCGGGACATGCGCCGCACGGTGTCGCCGGACTCCGTGAACACGCAGATGTACCGCGCGCCGATGAAGTCGGCCACCTCGGAGGCGGCCAGCGTCAGCGCCCCGCCCTGGGTCCTCGGGGCCGCGCCGAGCGGATCGATGCGGTCGAGCGCGTGCTCCTCGGTCGCCTCGATGATGCGCGCCATCGTGGCCACCGCTTCCACGGGGTAGGCGCCCACGCTCGTCTCGCCCGAGAGCATCACCGCGTCGGCCCCGTCGAGCACCGCGTTCGCGCAGTCAGAGGCCTCGGCGCGCGTCGGCCGCGGATTCTCGATCATGGACTCGAACACCTGCGTGGCCACGATCACCGGCTTCGCGTTGCGCCGGGCGATGGCGATCGCCTCGGTCTGCACGAGCGGCACGCGCTCGAGCGGCAGCTCGACGCCGAGATCGCCGCGCGCGACCATGATGCCGTCGAAGGCCGCGACGATCTCCTCGAGGTGCTCGACGGCCTGCGGCTTCTCGATCTTGGCGATCACGGGCAGCCGGAGACCCTCCTCCGCCATGATCTCGTGCACGCGAGTGACGTCCGCGGCGTCCCGCACGAAGGAGAGCGCGATGTAGTCCACGCCGAGGCTCAGGGCCCAGCGCAGGTCCTCCTCGTCCTTCTCGGAGAGCGCGGGCACGTTCACGGCGACGCCGGGGAGGTTGATGCCCTTATTGTTGGACACCGCGCCCGGCACCTCGACGACCGTGTGCACCGTGTCCTCGGTCACGCGGACCGCGCGCAGCGCGACCTTGCCGTCGTCGACGAGCAGCGGGTCGCCGGGGCTCACATCGCCCGGCAGCCCCTGGTGCGTGGTGCCGCAGATCTCCCGCGTGCCGACGACGTCGCGCGTCGTGATCGCGAACTCGTCGCCGACCTCGAGCTCGTAGGGGCCGTCCGCGAACCTGCCGAGGCGGATCTTGGGGCCCTGCAGGTCCGCGAGCACCGCGATGGGTCGCCCGACCTCCTCCTCGGCGCGGCGGATGTTGCGGTAGATGCCCTCGTGCACGTTGTAGGTGCCGTGCGACATGTTGAGCCTCGCCACGTTCACGCCGGCGCGGATGAGGTCGAGCGTGTGGTCGTAGCTGGAGACGGCCGGCCCCCAGGTGGCGACGATCTTGGCGTGGCGCATGCGGCTCCTTGTCAGTTGGTGCGAGCGGATTCGTCGGTCGCGGCCGGAACGGGCTCCGCGGCGCCGTCCTCGGCCTCCGCGACCGGCGTCGCCGCGTCGCCGTGGTCCAGAACGTGGTAGTACGCCTCGGGGTCGGCCGTGTCGACGAGCACCGAGTCCGCCGGGTTCCGGCGGCCGGGCAGGTACACGGAGAGCTCCCGGCCGACGTGCCGGCGGCGCTGCACGACGAGGATCACGATGCCGGCGACGATCGCGAGCAGCGCGGCGAGCACGTTGGTGCGGATCCCGAGGAAGAGCAGGCTCGGATCGACGCGGAGCGACTCGGTGACCGAGCGGCCGATGCCGTACCAGATGAGGTAGAGGGCGAAGAAGGTGCCCCAGCGGGGCCGCCACTTCCGCTCGATCGCGAGCAGCACCACGATGCCGAGCAGGTTCCAGACCGCCTCGTAGAGGAAGGTCGGGTGGAAGAGCGTGCCCTCGGGCAGCCCGATCGGGAACGCGGCGTTCGAGGACTCGATCTCGAGCCCCCAGGGCAGGGTCGTCGGTCCGCCGAACAGCTCGTGGTTGAACCAGTTGCCGAGGCGGCCGACCGCCTGCGCGAGCAGCATGCCGGGCACGAGCGCATCGGCGAAGGACCAGAACCGGATCCCCGTGATGCGGGAGGCGATGAGCACGCCGATCGCGCCGCCGATGAGGGAGCCGAAGATGGCGATGCCGCCGTTCCAGAACGCGAACACCTCGAGCGGGTTCTTGCCCTCGCCGAAGTAGTCGCCCCAGTGCGTGACGACGTGGTAGAGGCGGGCGCCGACGATGCCGAGCACGAGCGCCCAGACCAGGAAGTCGAAGACCGCCCCCCGCTCGCCGCCGCGGCGACCGATCCGGCGCGCGGTCCAGACGCCGGCGAGGATGATCCCCACGATGATGCACAGCGCGTAGAAGTAGATCCGCAGCGGCCCGATTTCGAGGTACTGCATCTCGGGGCTCGGAATGCTCAACGGGAGAATCATTCACTCCTCTTTCGCCTGCGGCCCGCGGCCGCGGGGGTCTCGTCTCGTCGGCCGCGCGGATCGTCCCGTCGCGGCACCGGGGTCAATCCTAGCGCGCGGTTCCCGCGGCGATCTCGCGCACGGTGCGCGCGAGCGCGTCCACACCGCCGTCGCGGAGCGCGCGGACGAAGGCCGTGCCGACGATCGCGCCGTCGGCGTACTCGAGCGCGCCCGCCACCTGCTCGGCGGTGGAGATGCCGATCCCCACGCAGGCGAGCTCGGCGCCCTGCTCCCGCAGGCGCGCCGTGAGCCCGCGCGCCGCGGCGTCGAGCTGCGCGCGCTCGCCCGTGATCCCCATGGTGGAGACCGTGTAGACGAAGCCGGTGCTCGACTCGGCGACGAGCCGCAGCCGCGCGTCGCTCGAGCTCGGCGCCGCCAGGAAGACCCGGTCGAGCCCGAAGCGCTCGCTCGCGGAGATCCAGTCCGCCGCCGAGTCCGGCGTGATGTCCGGCGTGATGAGGCCCGCCCCGCCGGCCTCGACGAGTTCGCGCGCGAAGCGCTCCACGCCGTACTGCAGCACGGGGTTCCAGTAGGTCATGACGAGGATCGGCACGTCGACGGCGGCGCGCACGCGCCGCACCGCCTCGAAGACGTCGTGCAGGCGGAATCCGCCGGCGAGCGCGGTCTGCGTCGCCTCCTGGATCACGGCGCCGTCCATCACGGGATCGGAGTAGGGCACGCCGAGCTCGAGCACGTCGGCGCCGCTCTCGGCCATCGCGATCGCGGCGTCGATGCTCGTCTCGAGGTCGGGGAAGCCCACCGGGAGGTAGCCGACGAGCGCCCCGCGCCGGTCGCGCCGCGCCGCGCGGATCGCCGCGGCCACCTGGGAGTCGTGCCCGGTCATCCCTCGGCCCCCGCCGCGTTCTCGTCGAGCAGGCCGAAGTACCGGCCCGCGGTCGCCATGTCCTTGTCGCCGCGCCCGGAGAGGCTCACCGCGATGAGCCCCTCGGGTCCGAGCTCCTTGCCGATCCGGAGGGCTCCCGCGAGCGCGTGCGCGGACTCGATCGCCGGAATGATCCCCTCGGTGCGGCTGAGCAACCGCAGCGCCTGCATCGCCTCGTCGTCGGTCGCGGGGATGTACTCGGCGCGCCCGATGTCGGAGAGCCAGGCGTGCTCGGGTCCGACGCCCGGATAGTCGAGCCCTGCGGAGATCGAGTGCGACTCGATCGTCTGCCCGTCCTCGTCCTGCAGCACGTAGGTCTTCGCGCCGTGGAGGATGCCGGGGCGGCCGCGCTCGATCGAGGTCGCGTGCCGATCCGTGTCGATGCCGTCCCCTGCGGCTTCGACCCCGTACAGGCGCACCTCCGCGTCGTCGAGGAAGGCGTCGAACATGCCGATGGCGTTCGAGCCTCCCCCGACGCAGGCCACGACCGCGTCGGGCAGACGGCCGGCGCGCTCGAGCAGCTGCGCGCGCGCCTCCTCCGAGATGATCTTCTGGAAGTCGCGCACCATCGCGGGGAACGGGTGCGGACCGGCCGCCGTGCCGAAAATGTAATTGGTGCGGTCCACCGAAGCCACCCAGTCGCGGTAGGCCTCGTTGATGGCGTCCTTGAGGGTGCGGGAGCCCGCGGTGACCGGGACCACCTCCGCCCCGAGCAGCCGCATGCGCGCGACGTTGAGCGCCTGGCGCTCCGTGTCGACCTCGCCCATGTAGATCGTGCACTCGAGGCCGAACAGCGCGGCTGCCGTCGCCGTGGCGACGCCGTGCTGCCCCGCCCCGGTCTCGGCGATGACGCGCGGCTTGCCGAGCCGCTTCGTGAGCAGCGCCTGGCCGAGCACGTTGTTGATCTTGTGGGAGCCCGTGTGGTTGAGGTCCTCGCGCTTGAGGAAGATGCGGGCGCCGCCCGCGTGCGCCGCGAAACGGGGCACCTCGGTGATCGGCGACGGGCGTCCGGCGTAGGAGTGCAGCAGCTCGGAGAGCTCGGCCGCGAAGGCGGGGTCGGCCTGCGCCTCCGCATAGGCCTCGGTGAGCTCGTCGATCGCCGCGATGAGCGACTCGGGCATGAACCGCCCGCCGTATTCGCCGAAGAAGGGGCCCCGCGCGTCGCGCAGAGCGCGGGCGCCGTCGGGCTGGGGGCTCTCGTGTGTGGTCATGCTGCCTGTCCGGGTCAGACGCTGGTGTAGGCGCTCAGCGTGGCGATGGGGTCGTTGGTGACGAGGGCCTCGCCCACGAGCACCGCGTCGGCGCCGGCCTCGCGGTAGCGCTCGACGTCGGCGACGTCGAGGACCGCCGACTCCGCCACGCGGATGACGCCGGCGGGGATCTGATCGGCGACCCGGCCGAACAGCTCGCGGTCGAGCTCGAAGCTGCGCAGGTCGCGGGCGTTCACGCCGATGAGCTGCGCGCCGAGGTCGACCGCGCGGGCCACCTCCTCGGCGGAGTGCGCTTCGACGAGCGGGGTCATGCCGAGCCCGCGGATGAGCTCGTGCAGCGCGACGAGCCGCGCCTGCGGGAGCGCGGCGACGATGAGCAGCACCAGGTCGGCGCCCGCGGCGCGCGCCTCGAGCACCTGGTATTCGTCGCCGATGAAGTCCTTGCGCAGCACCGGGATGCTGACGGCCTTGCGCACCGCCTCGAGGTCGGCCAGGGAGCCCTTGAACTTGCGCTCCTCGGTCAGCACGCTGACCGCGCTCGCGCCGCCCGCCTCGTACTGGGCCGCGAGCGCGTGCGGTTCGGGGATCTCGGCGAGGTCGCCGCGCGAGGGGCTCGCGCGCTTGACCTCGGCGATCACCTTCATGTGCTCGGCGGGCGCGAGCGCCTCGAGCGCGTCGAGGGCGGCCGGGCGCGCGAGCGCCTCGGCCTCGACCACGGCGTACGGTCGGAGCTGTCTGCGGGTCCGCGCGTCTTCGAGGGAGCCCGCCAGCAGTTGCTCGAGCACTTCAGTCGTGGGTCTGGGGGCTGTACTTTGGGCCGTTGACGCCGAAGCCGGCCTTCGAGAGGATCCAGCCGAGCAGCGCTCCCACGATCACCACGCCCACGCACACCCACACCATGGCGGCGTTGTGCAGGAAGAAGAAGACGGTGCCGGCTGCGATGCCGAGCAGCATCACCACGACCGCCGTCCATGCGGCGGGCGAATCACCGTGACCGGGGTCTCCGTGCTGGGTACTCATGAATCTCCTCTGAACAACTGCGGATGGGTCAAGCCTAGCGGATATCGCGGCCGGGGTCGGCGTCGCCGCCGGCCTCGCTCGGGTCGTCGCCGCCGCTGAGCGCATCCCAGTCGGAGATGCGGTCGGGCGCGCCGGAGGCCTCCGCCCGGGGCTTCGCATCGTACTTGCGGCCGGCCGCCGCCCAGCGGCCGCCGGCGACCACGACCGCGATGCCGCCGAGGACGGCGACGGCGCCCGCGACGACGCTCGCCCACACCCACGGCGAGAGCTCGTGCCAGACGACCATCCCCGACGTATCGGATCCGGCGATGCCGGTGAGCGCCGTGATCCGACCGCGGATCGCGGAGAGCGGATCGACGACGACGCCCAGCGTCAGGGCGATGAGGCCGGCGCCGAGCAGCGCCACGAGGACGCCGAGCACGCGGCGGAACACGGGTCCCGCGATCGTGAGCGCGAGAGCGGCGGCGACGACCGCGATGGAGACGGGGGCGAGCGCCGAATTGACGTCGTTCCCCGCGACCGTCTCGACGCGGTGCTCGGTCTCGAGCATGAAGGACACCCAGCGCTGGGATCCGGCGACGAGTCCGAGCCCGCCGGAGAGCGCGACCGCGGCGAGCGTGGAGAGCTTAGCGCGCATGACGTCCGCCTGTCTCCCCGACCGCGAGCTCCGCGAGGGTGTTCGCGATGGCGATCGCGCGCAGCGGCGCCGCGGCCTTGCTGCGGCACTCGGCGTCCTCCGTCTCCGGGACCGAGTCGGCCACGACGCCTGCCCCCGCCTGCACCATCGCGATGCCGCCCGAGATGGTGGCGGTGCGGATCGCGATCGCGAGATCCGCGGCGCCGCCGAGCCCGAAGTAGCCGACCACGCCGCCGTAGACGCCGCGCTGCACGGGCTCCAGCTCGTCGATGATCTCGAGCGCGCGCGGCTTCGGCGCGCCGGACAGGGTGCCCGCGGGGAAGGTCGCCCGGAACACGTCGACGGGGTTCACCCCGGCACGGGTGCGGCCCTCGACGGAGGACACGATGTGCATGATGTGGCTGAAGCGCTCGATGCGCATGAACTCCGTGACCTCGACCGACGCGGGCTCGCACACCCGCAGCAGGTCGTTCCGCGCGAGGTCGACGAGCATGAGGTGCTCGGCGCGCTCCTTCTCGTCGGCGAGGAGCTCGCGCTCGTGCTGCTGATCCTCGTCGACCGTGGCGCCGCGGGGGCGCGAGCCCGCGATCGGGTGCGTCATCACCTGGCCGGTCTCGTGCACCGTGACGAGCGCCTCCGGGCTCGAGCCGACGACGGCGAAGGGCTCCCCCGCGGCGTCGACGAGCTGCAGCAGGTACAGGTAGGGGCTGGGGTTCAGGTGGCGCAGCACCCGGTAGACGTCGAGCGGGTCGGCGGCGCACTCCTGATCGAAGCGCTGGGAGGGCACCACCTGGAAGATGTCGCCGTCGACGATGTAGCGCTTCGCGGCCTCGACGGCCGCCACGTAGGCCGGCGTCTCGGTGAGCCGCGCCGGATCGGGCTCCGCGGCGCGATCGAGCACGCCGAGCGGCGACGGCGACGGCGCGGCGAGCGCCTCCTGGAGCGCGTCGAGGCGCGCCTGGGCATCGGCCCAGAGCGCGTCGCCCGACGCCACGTCGTCCGGGGAGTCGTTCGCCGGGTCGCCCAGCACGTTCGCGAGGAGCACGACGCTGCCCTCCCGGTGGTCGATGACGACGAGCTCCGACACGAAGCTGAGCCCCTGGGTGGGCAGTCCCGGCCCCTCCGTCGGCCCGTGCTCGAGGCGCTCGAACTGCCGCACGGTCTCCCAGCCGAGGTAGCCGACGAAGCCGCTCGCGAGCGGCGGCAACCCCGGCACCTGAGGCGAGCGCCAGCGCTCGTAGACCGCGCGCAGGGCGGCGACGGGGGCGAGCCGGGCGACGCCGCCGGGGAGGATCCGGTCCTCGGGCACGGCGGGGCCCGCCGGCTCCCAGTGCGCGCGGCCGTCGCGCTCGCCGAGCACGCCGAAGCTGCCGGCGCCCACGAAGCTGAAACGCGTCCACACCCCGCCCTGCTCGGCGGATTCGAGGAGGAAGGTGCCCGGGCGGGAGCCGGCCACCTTGCGGTAGATGCCGACCGGGGTGTCGGCATCGGCGAAGATCTCGCGGCAGACCGGGATCACGGCGTGGGAGCGTCGCGCGGCCTCGAACTCGGCGCGCGTGGTCGTCAGGGTCACCGTCCCAGCCTAGCGTCCGCCGCGCGGCCGGCGACCCGCTCGCCCCGCTCAGGCATCGGCTCCCGGCGCGGCGGCGCCTCCCGATCCGGCCTCGGCGTCCGGATCCCCCACGAGCGCCGGGATCTCGCGGTCGGTGAAGCAGCTGCGCGTGCCGGTGTGGCACGCCGCGCCGATCTGGATCACCCGCACGAGGAGGGTGTCGCCGTCGCAGTCCATCGCGACGCCGCGCACGTACTGCCGGTGCCCGGAGGTGTCGCCCTTCCTCCAGTACTCCCGACGGGACCGGGACCAGAAGGTCACGCGGCCCGTGGTGAGCGTGCGGCGCACGGCCTCCCGGTCCATCCAGGCGAGCATGAGCACCTCGCCTGAGACATCGTCCTGGATGATCGCGGGAAGCAGTCCGGTCTCCCCGAAGACGAGCTCCGCGGGCACCGGATCGGGCGCGGTCATCGCCCGGCCCCGTCCGTCAGCCGCACCTCGTGCCCGGCCTCCGCGAGCGCGCGCTTCACCTCGCCGACCGTGAAGGTGCCGTCGTGGAAGACGGAGGCCGCGAGCACGGCGTCGGCCCCCGCCTCGACGGCCGGGGCGAAGTGCTCGAGCCGCCCCGCGCCGCCCGAGGCGATCACCGGCACCGCCGAGACGCTCCGCACGAGCGCCGTGAGCTCCAGATCGAAGCCGGCGAGCGTGCCGTCGGCGTCCATCGAGTTCACGAGGAGCTCGCCGGCGCCGCGCTCGACCGCCTCCCGGCACCAGGCGATCGCATCGATGTCGGTCTCCCGCTTGCCGCCGTGGGTCGTCACGACGAAGCCGGAGGGCATGCGCGCGCTGCGCGTGACATCGAGGGACAGGACGAGCACCTGCGCGCCGAAGCGATCGGCGATCTCGCCGATCACGGCGGGCCGGGCGATCGCGCCGCTGTTGATGCCCACCTTGTCGGCGCCGACCCCGAGCAGCCGCGCCACGTCCTCGGCGCTGCGCACCCCGCCGCCGACGGTGAGCGGGATGAACACCTGCTCGGCGGTGCGCTGCACGACGTCGTAGGTGGTGGAGCGGTCGTCAACCGTCGCGGTGACGTCGAGGAAGGTGAGCTCGTCGGCGCCCTGCTCCGCGTATCGCGCGGCGAGCTCGACGGGATCCCCCGCGTCGCGGAGGTTCAGGAAGTTGACGCCCTTGACCACACGCCCCGCGGCGACGTCGAGGCAGGGGATCACGCGGGTCGCGATCGGCATCGTCCGCGCCCCCCTCAGAGCCTGGCCGCGTGGATGGCCGTGACGAGGATCGCACGGGCGCCGAGGTCGTAGAGCCGGTCCATGACCTCGTTGGCCTCGTCGGCGCGGACCATCACCCGCACGGCCACCCAGGCCCCGTCCTTCAGGGGCGAGACCGTGGGCGACTCGATGCCGCCGGCCACAGCGGACGCGGCCTCGAGCTGCTCGGCCGGCAGATCGTAGTCCATGATCACGTACTTGCGGGCCACGAGCACGCCGCGCAGGCGGCGCAGCAGGCGCTCGATGCCGGGGTCCTCGCTCGGCCCGCCGATGAGGACCGCCGTGGACTCGAGGATCACGGGGCCGAAGATCTCGAGCCCGGCGGCCTTCAGCGTCGCCCCGGTCGAGACGACGTCGGCCACGGCGTCGGCGACGCCGAGCTGCACGGCGGACTCCACGGCGCCGTCGAGCCGCACGAGCGTCGAGACGACGCCCCGGGCGCGCAGGAAGTCGTCGACGAGCTTCGGATAGCTCGTGGCGACGCGCTTGCCGGCGAGCTGCGCGAGGTCGGCGATTCCGCTGCCGACCGGCGCCGCGAAGCGGAACGTCGAATCCGCGAAGTCGAGCTCGGCGATCTCCCGCGCCTCGGAGCCGGAGTCCAGGAGCAGATCGCGCCCGGTGATACCGACATCGAGGGCGCCGGAGCCGACGTAGGTGGCGATGTCGCGCGGGCGCAGGTAGAAGAACTCGACGTCGTTGCGCGTGTCCGCGTGGACGAGCTTGCGGCTGTCCTTGCGACCGGAGTAGCCGGCCTCGGCGAGCATCTGCGCCGCGACCTCCGAGAGTGAGCCCTTGTTGGGCACCGCGATGCGAAGCATGGTCTGTGGAATCCTTCCGTAGTGGCCGGGGCCGGCCGAGTGCGTGCGAGCGTCGGCGAGCGTCGGGGCCGCGGACGGGGTCCGGGCGCCGACGCTAGAGATGCCTGTAGACGTCCTCGGGGCTCAGCCCCTTGGCGAGCATCATGACCTGCAGGTGGTACAGCAGCTGGCTGATCTCCTCGGCGCAGGCCTCGTCGGACTCGTACTCGGCGGCCATCCAGACCTCGGCCGCCTCCTCGACGATCTTCTTGCCGATCGCGTGCACGCCCGCGTCGAGACGCGCGACCGTGTCGCTCCCCTCCGGCCGGGTCTCGGCCTTCAGACGGAGTTCGGCAAAGAGCGCATCGAACGATTTCACGTCACTAGGCTATCGTGTTCCGGCGTCGCGTCAGTGCGCGTGCGCCGCCGCCGCGGCGCGGAGCTCGGCGATCCGCTCCTCGGGCACGCCGCCGTAGACCGCCGAGCCCGCCACGAAGGTGTCGGCGCCGGCCTCGGCCGCGATCCCGATGGTGTCGACGGAGACCCCGCCGTCCACCTGCAGCCAGACCTCGAGCCCGAGCCGCCGCTTCGCCTCCGCGAAGCGGCGCAGCTTCGGCATCATGTCGGGCATGAACGACTGCCCGCCGAACCCGGGTTCGACGGTCATGACGAGCACCTGATCGAATTCGGGCAGCAGCTCGAGGTAGGGCTCCGGGTCGGTGCCGGGCTTCAGCGCGATGCCGGCGCGGGCGCCGATCTCCCGGAGCCGGCGGGCGAGCGCGACCGGATCCGCCGCGGCCTCCGCATGGAAGGTGACGGAGCTCGCGCCGAGCTCGGCGTATCCGGGGGCCCAGCGATCGGCGTCGGCGATCATGAGATGCACGTCGAGCGGGATTGGCGACACGGCCTGGATCCGCTCCACGATCGGCGGTCCCATCGTGAGGTTCGGTACGAAGTGGTTGTCCATGACGTCGACGTGCACGAGGTCTGCGGAGCGGATCGCCTCCAGCTCGGCCTGCAGGTTCACGAAATCGGCGGACAGGATGCTCGGGTTGATGCGCTGCGCGGTCACCCGCCCAGCCTACGCGGTCGGGCGCGCCCGGCACGACGGTCGACCGCGCGCCGCGGACCCGTCGCCACCTCTAGGCTGGAGCCATGGACGAGGAGCTGCCCGAGCCGCGGAGCGCCCGCGGACCCGAACCGCGCGCGCAGCCGCCCCGCGACGCGGAACCCTGGCTCCGCGCGGAGCCGCCGCGCGGCCTCGCCCCCTCCCCCGGACTCGCCCCGTCGCCCGGCTTGGCGCCGCCGCGCGACTTCGCTCCGCCCGAGGGGTTCGGGCTGCCGCAGGGTCTCGCGGCATCGGCGGGCCGGACGCCGCCGAACGCCCCGACGGACCCCGCGCGGGCGCGGGCCGCCGATCTGGCCGCGGAGTCCGCTCCGCCGGCGGCCCCGGGGACCCCGGCAGCGCCGCCAGCGGCAGCGGCGCCAACGGCCCCGGCAGCGCCGGCACCCCCGGCGCCCGGACCATCAGCGGCTCCGACCGCTCCGACAGCGGCTCCGGCCGCTCCGGCCGCTCCGACAGCGGCTCCGGCGGCGCCCGTCGCCGCTGCCGCGGCGGCACCCGCCTCCGTCTCCACGGCGCCCGCCTCCGCGTCGGGCGCAGCCCCCCGCCGCCGTGCCGGGACGGCGGCGAAGCGCGCGGGACTCTGGATCGCCGGCGGGGTCGCGGCGCTCCTCGTGCTCGGCCTCGGCGTCTCCGCGCTCGGTTCGGCCTTCGCTCCGCGGACGGGGCCCGCGGCCGACGCGCCGGGAACGTCGGCGGCGGAGGCCGAGGGCGAGCCGGATACCGCAGCCGGCACCGTAACGGCTTTCCTCGAGGCCCTGGCCGCCGGCGACGCCGAGACGGCGCGCGCCCTCGCGGGCGGCACCGCGGAGGACGCGCTGCTCAGCGACGCCGTGCTCGCGCGCTCGAACGCCCTCGCGCCGCTCGGGGACGTCCGGGTGGAGCCGACGGCCTCCGACGATTCCTTCCGCGCCGAGGTCGACGCCGGCTTCACGCTGGGCGAGCGCCGCGTGGAGCGCCGCTTCCAGCTCTGGAGCTCCGGGGACGGCTGGACCATCTCGGACGGCCTCGTCATGCTGCCGCTCTCCCGCTTCGACGGCTTCGGCACTCGCGTCAACGGCGTCGAGCCGCGGGACGCCTTCCCCTTGGCCTTCCCCGGGAGCTACGAACTCGAGCTGGGGATCGAGGAGTTCGAGGCGGGCGACGGGGCCGCCGCGTTCAGCATCGCGGACGAGGACGATGTCGAGCTGCTCGCGAACGCCCGGCCGGGACTCACGGATGCCGCGACGGCCGAGTTCCGCGCGCTCGTCGCGGAGTCCGCGCACGCGTGCCTCGCCATGACGACGCTCGTCACGCCCTGCGGGCTCGATATCGAGGCGGAGCTCTCGGACGGCGCCGCGCCCATCGACGGCACGATCGCCCATACGCTGAGTCCCGAGGGCGAGGCCGCCCTTCTGGAGCTGGAGCCGGTGATCGACCCGGCCGCACCGGGGCGCGTCACGGGCTCCGCGTACCTCCCGGTCTCCACGCGCGTCGAGGCGGTGCTGGGCGGCGAGATCGTGAGCGGGGAGCTGCTCTACGGCGGCGAGTTCCTCACGCCCTCCGTCGATTTCTCGGCTCCGGTGCCCGAGGTGGTCTGGGAGTAGCTCCGCGAGAGGAGCCGGTAGGAGCGCGTGAGCGAGGCGCCGACGGCGAGCAGGATCATCGCGAGCCCGGACCACAGGAAGATGAGGGCGATGCCGCGGCTGTCCCCGGCCCCGAGCAGCCACCCCCAGTCCCGCCGCCCGGACTCCTCGTCCATGTAGGGGACGATCCAGTACTCGGCGATGGGCGCGACGAGGAAGGACGTGATCGGTGCCGCCGCGGCCTCGAAGGTCATCGCGAGGCCGAAGACGCGCCCCTGCTTCTCGTAGGGGACGACGCGCTGGATGACGGTCTGCTCGGCCGCCTCGATCGCCGGCATGAGCGCCATGAACAGCCAGATCCCCGAGACGAAGAGCCAGGGCAGCTCGCGCACGGTGAACACGGCCCCGAGCGCTCCGAGCACGCCGACGAGCACGAGCATCGTGCGGATCGGGTTCTCGCCGAGACCGCGCTTCGCGACGACCGCGCCGCCGACGATGAAGCCCGTGGAGGCGATCCCGAAGACGATGCCCCACCACTCGACCGGGAACATGTTGAGCCCGTAGGGGTCGAGCAGCGCCATGAAGACGCCGCCGGAGAGGTTGTTGAGCATCGTGAAGATGACGAGCGCGAACAGCCCGGGCACGGCGAGCATCGCCGCCATCCCGCCGCGGAAGTCCACGGCGGAGCGACCGGGATCGTGCGCGATCTCGGGCTCGGGGATCCGCAGGAGGTGGAGATGCACGATGGGGAGCGCCACGAGCCCGAGCGCGATGAGCAGCGTCGCCCCCATCCCGAGCAGGCCGACGGCGAGCCCGCTGAAGACGCTCGTGGCGATGAACGCGATCCCCTGCACCGTGCCGACCAGGCCGTTGGCGTTCGCGTGCCGCTCGACCGGCACGAGCAGGGTGACGGTGGTCGACAGCGCGAGATTGCGCAGCACCTCGACGACGCAGCCCGCGAGCACGACCAGGGTGAAGATCCAGAACCACGGCCCGCCGAGGTCGAGCAGCACGTCGCCCGGCACGGCGAAGAAGACGCCGATGCCGACGGCGAAGGCGAGGAGCGAGGCCCACGCCGAGACGAGCATCACCCGGCGCTTGCGATAGCGATCGACGAGCGAGCCGAACCACATCGAGCTCAGCGCGATGAGGATCATGTAGGCGCCGCCGAGCACGCCGGTCGCCATGATGCTGCGCGTCTCGAGGTACACCCAGAACACCACCGCGAACCAGAGGAAGTTCGTCGTGAGGTTCGCCACCGCCGTGTTCACGAGCACGTGCAGGAAGGTCCGCATCCCTCCGGGAGGCGGCGTCATCGGTGCGACGGCTGCGCTGCTCATGGGATCAGCGTAGGCGCAGCCGCCGACATCCGCGAGCGCCGCCGCTCAGGCCGCCCGGGTGAGCAGGGCGATGAACATCGCGTCGGTGCCGTGCCGGTGCGGCCAGAGCTGCGCGGCTCCCGGCCCCTCGGGCAGGTCGAGCGGTCCGCGGGCGATCCCCTGCAGCACCGCCCGGGCGTCGAGCTCCTCGAGCGCCGGGCGCCGCCGCCGCAGGCGCTCGACCGCGACCCGAGTCTCCGCGAGGTGCGGCGAGCAGGTGACGTAGGCCAGCAATCCGCCCGGGGCGAGATGCGCGACCGCCGCGTCGAGGAGCTCCCCCTGCAGCGCGGTGAGCTCCGGCAGGTCCGCGGGACGCTTCCGCCAGCGCGCTTCGGGGCGCCGCCGGAGCGCTCCGAGCCCCGAGCACGGCGCGTCGACGAGGATGCGGTCGAAACGGGCGTCGTCGCCGCCGAAGGCCGCCGCCTCCCGCCCGTCGTGCGACACCACCTCGACCGCCTCGGCGACGCCGGTGACCGATCGCCGCACGAGCTCGGCGCGGTGCGCGGAAACCTCGTTCGCGCGCAGCCGCGCCCCTGCGGCGAGCGCCTCGGCGCCGAGCACGGCGGTCTTGCCCCCCGGGCCGGCGCAGAGATCGAGCCAGCGTTCCCCCGCTGCGGCCTCGCGCGCCCGTGCGAGGGCGAGCGCTGCGAGCTGCGAGCCCTGGTCCTGGACGCGCGCGAAGCCGTGGGCCGCGCCGCTGCGCGCGATCGCGCGCGCCGGGTCCCCGCCCGAGAGCTCGAGCCCGATCGGCGACGGGCCGACGACCGCGAGCGACTCCTCGCGCGCGGCGACCTCCTCGGGCTCGATGCCGGCGCCCGGGAGCAGCGCGAGGCTCACCCGCGGCGCATCGTTGTCGGCGCCGAGCAGCGCTTCGAGCTCGTCGGCGCGCCCCTCCGCCCGCAGCGCGTCGCGCAGGGCGCGCAGCACCCAGCCCGGGTGGGAGCTCCGCGCCGCGAGCGCGTCGTCCGCGGTGCGCGCCTCGGCGTCGATGCGCGCGTCCCACGCCGCATCCGTCTCCCGTCCGATCGCGCGCAGCACGCCGTTGACGAAGCCGGCCGCCGAGGCATTGGCGACGCGGCGCTGGAGTTCGACGCTCTCGTTGACGGCGGCGTGCGACGCCGTCCGCATGCCGAGCAGCTGATGGACGCCGAGGCGGAGCACGTTCCTCGTGCGGGGGTCGATGCGGTCGATCGGGCGCTCCGCGGCGAGCTCGATGATGCGATCGTAGCGTCCCCGCCAGCGCAGCGCGCCCGCGGCGAGCTCCGTCGCGAGCGCGGCGTCCCGCGCCGCGAGCCCGGCGTCCCCGATGCGGGCGGACAGGGCGAGGTTGGCGTAGGCGTCGCGCTCCTCCACGTCGCGCAGCACGTCGTAGGCGACGAGGCGCGCCGCGGAGATGCGCGCGCGAGGCGCGCCGCCGCGGGGAGCGCCGCCGCGAGAGGCGCCGCCGCGAGGACCTCGTGCGCCCGCGCCGCTCACGCGAGCACCGCCTTCCCGCCGCGGCCCCGCAACCATGCGGCGCCGTCCATCGCCGGCTTGCCCGCGGGCTGCACCCGCACGAGCTCGAGCGCCGTGCGCGCCGTGCCGTCGGCGCCGCCGAGCCGCAGGATCGCCGCGCCGTGCTCGAGGGTGACCGTCCCCGCCGGGTCCGCCACGCCCTCGACCGGCGCCCCGGCGGGCCCCTCGGCGTCGGGGGTGCTGTCGGGTGCCGCGGCGAGCGCGTGCAGCTTCAGCGGAGCCCCGTCGTGGAGCACGTAGGCACCCGGTTCGGGCGTCACCCCGGCCCAGTGGGCGAGCACTTCGTCCGCGGAGCGGGCGAGATCGATCCTGCCGTCCTCCCGCGCCAGCTTGTGCGCATAGCTCGCCTCGCCGTCCTGGGGCTCCCCCGCCGCGGGGTCGGCGGCGAGCGCTTCGACGGCGGCGAGGAGCGCGGAGGTCCCCGAATCCGCGAGCGCGGCGAGCGCCTCCCCCGCGGACGTGCCGCGCGGGAACTCTCGCGCGTCGCGGCTGAGCACGTCCCCGGCGTCGAGCGCGGCGACGAGCCGGAAGACCGTCACGCCGAGCCGCTGCTCGCCCGCCTGGAGCGCGCGCTGCACCGGCGCCGCTCCCCGCCACCGCGGCAGCTCCGAGAAGTGCAGGTTGATCCATCCGAGGACCGGCGCCGAGAGCAGCGGCTCGCGGACCAGCCCGCCGTACGCGACGACGACCCCGAGATCGGGGGCGAGGCCCCGCACCCACTCCGTGGCGGCAGCGTCGAGCCGGTTCGCCTTGAGCGTCGGAATCCCGAGCTCGGCGGCGGCGGTCGCGACCGGCGACGGCGTGGTCACCCGCTTGCGCCCGAGCGGTGCGTCCTCGCGGGTGACCGCGCCGACGACCTCGTGCCCCGCGCGGACGAGGGCGTGCAGACTGGGGACGGCGACCTCCGGGGTCCCGGCGAAGACGATGCGCATCCCCCCATTCTCGCACCGCGGCAGGGTCCGCGGATCCTGCTACACTCGCCGCATGCACGTTGCGCGCGAGTGGTGGATCGCCTGAGGGCGGTCCCCCGTACGCAGCTGCATGCACCCGGCACCGCGCTCCTCGCGAGACGGTGCCGTTTGTCGTCTCCGAGTGGCGCAACGAAGCAAAGGACCACTGCATTGACCCAGATCGATTCCCCCTCCGTCTACCGCGCCGATGAGGCCGGCTTCTTCGGCGAGTTCGGCGGCGCCGCGCTGCCGCCCTTCCTCGCCGCTCCGATCGCCGAGGTCGCCGCCGCCTACGCGGAGGCCTCGCAGGATCCTGGCTATCTCGAGGAGCTGCAGGCCCTGCTCGCGAAGTACGTCGGCCGGCCCTCGCTGCTCTACTTCGCGGAGAACCTGACCCGGCGCCTCGGCGGTGCGAAGGTGTACCTCAAGCGCGAGGACCTCAACCACACCGGCGCCCACAAGATCAACCACTGTCTCGGCGAGGCGCTGCTCGCCAAGCGCATGGGCAAGACGAAGCTCATCGCCGAGACCGGCGCCGGCCAGCACGGCGTCGCCCTCGCGACGGCGGCGGCGCTGCTCGGGCTCGAGTGCGAGATCCACATGGGAGCCATCGACGTCGCGAAGCAGCACCCGAACGTCGTGCGCATGGAGCTGCTCGGCGCGAAGGTCGTCTCCGTCGACGCGGGAGGACGTTCCCTCAAGGAGGCCGTGGACTCCGCCTTCGGCGTCTACGCGGCCGCGCCCGAGGAGTACTTCTTCGCGATCGGCTCGGTCGTGGGACCGCACCCCTACCCCTCGATGGTGCGCGACTTCCAGTCCGTCGTCGGTCGCGAGGCGCGCGCGCAGATCCTCGAGGCGGAGGGACGGCTGCCCGACGCGCTCGTCGCCTGCGTCGGCGGAGGCTCGAACGCGATGGGCCTCTTCGACGCGTTCCTGCCCGACGAGGACGTCCGCATCATCGGCGTCGAGCCCGCCGGCGAGGGCCTGGACACCGATCGCCACGCGGCGACGATGACGCTCGGCGTGCCCGGCATGATCCACGGCATGCAGACGAAGGTGCTGCTCGGCTCCGACGGGGAGCCGGCGCCGGTGCACTCCATCGGCTCGGGGATCGACTACCCCGGCGTCGGGCCACAGCACGCGCACCTCGAGCAGATCGGGCGCGCCGAGTACGTCACCGTCACCGACGCCGAGGCGCTCGACGCGTTCCAGCTCCTCACCCGCGCCGAGGGCATCATCCCCGCGCTCGAGTCGTCGCACGCGCTCGCGCACGTCGCGAAGCTCGCGCCGACGCTGCCGAGCGACGCCGTGATCATCGCGAACCTGTCGGGCCGCGGCGACAAGGACGTCGATTTCGTCGCCGACCGGCTCCGCTCCGGAGCACCCGCGACCGTCTAGCCGTCGAAGACGCCGCGGTCGTCGAAGCGGAGTCGCAGCGCCTCGGGCCGTGCCCGGCCCGGGGCGCGGCCGCGCGTCCGGGACGCGGATCCCGCGGCGTCGGCGACGAGCGCGCCGCGCAGGCGCCTGGCGACCTCGGCACCCTGCCCGTAGTCGAAGCGGACGATCGCGCGGACGAGCCCGTGCGGCGTCTTCGCGGCTCCGCCCGCGGGGATCGCGGTGGGCCCGAGGTGGTCCACGCCGGGGAGCTGCGCGAGCGCCGCGAGCGCGCGGTCGACCTCCTCGGCGCCGCCGCTGACGCTCGCGACGCGCACGGCCGGCGGGTAGCGCAGGGCGTGCCGGTCGCGGAGCTCCCCGTGCAGCCACTCCTCGACGCGCCCCGTCACGAAGGCGCGGACGACGGGACCGCCGCCGGCCGCCATGAGGCACACCCCGTCCTCCGCGACGAGCGCCGCGGCGTTCTCCCACCACCGCAGGCAGTCCTCACCGGCGCGCAGGGTCTCGAGTCCGAGCAGCCGGTCGGCGTCGAGGAGCACGACGGCGCGGTAGCCGCCCGCGGCGAGCGGCTCGGCGCCGCGCGTCGCGACGACGAGCGCCGGTCGTCCGTCGACGCGCTCCCGCGGGTGCTCGCCGTCGCTGAGGAGCACCCGCGCTCCCGCGAACTGCCGTTCGAACTGCTCGACGGTGCGGGCCGAGCCCATGCCGCGCTCCTCGAGGCGCCGCCCATCGCAGCCGCCGCAGCGCCAGCCGGCGGCGTACTCGCCGCACCAGCGGCAGGAGGCGCGCCCGACGGTGCGGAAGCCGATCGGCCCGCCGCAGGCGCGGCACCGGGCGAGCTCACCGCACTCGCCGCACACGGCCACCGGAGCGTAGCCGGGCGTGGCGACCTGCACGAGCACCGGTCCCTCCCGCAGCGCGCCGCGGATCGTGCGGGCCGCGAACTCGGGCACGCGGCCCGCGAAGACGTCAGGGGTCATCGCGGCATCGGCGTGGCGGATGACCGCGCGCCGCGGCGGATTGCGCTGCGCGCGCACGTAGCCGAGATCGACGAGCCGCTGCACCTCCGCGCTGCGCGCGTGCGCGGCGAAGAAGAGCCCCGCGCCCGACTGCTCGGCCCGCACGAGCGCGGCGTCGCGCGCGTGCACGTACGGGGCGAGCGGCTCCGCGAGCACCGGATCGCCGTCGTCCCAGAGCAGGATCGCGCCGAGCGCGTGCGCCGGCGCGTACACGGCGGAGCGGTTGCCGAGCACGATCCGCGGCTGCGCGTCGAGCGCGCGGAGGAACCCGGCGTATCGCTCGGCGCCCGACTGCCGCGCATCGACGCGGACGACCGCGTCGCCCGCGCCCAGGGCGTCGAGGGCGTCGCGGAGCTGGTCGAGGTCGCGGTAGTCCGGGGCGACGAGGATCGCGCTGCGGCCGAGCGCGTGCACCGCGAGCGCGACCCTGGCGAGCTGCGCGGCCCAGCCGCCCACCCACTCCCCCGTGTGGAGCCGTTCGGGGCCGTGCGAGGCCGTGAGCGCGAGCCGCTCGCCCGCGACGAGCGCCGCGGCGACGGCGGCCTCGGCCGGAGGCGCGGCTGCCCCGGCCGCCGCATCCGACCCCCCGGGCTCCGCGGCAGCCGACTCCGAGGCAGCCGACTCCGCGGCTGGCACCTCCTCCGGCGCCTCCGCGGCGGATCCCGCTTCCGCGACGCCCCCGGGCTCCGATCCCGCGGCGATCGCGTCCTCCGGCGTCTCCGAGGCCGCCAGGTGCCGCTTCTCGACGCGGATCTGCCGACTCGGGATCGCGAGCCGCAGGATGTCGCCCGCGGAGCCCCCCGCGCGGTCCGCCACGGCGCGGGCGAGCCGCCAGATCTCCGGCTGCAGCACGGGAACGGGGCCGACGATGTCGGCGATCGGGGAGAGCTCGCCGCCGAACTCGCTGCGCTCGGCGAAGCCGACGACGTAGCCGAAGCTCTTCCGCTCGCGAGAGCGGAACGGCACCCGCACCCGCTGCCCGACCCGGAGCTCCGCCGCGAGCGACGGCGGCACGGCGTAATCGAACAGGTGGTCGAGCTGGGGCAGCGCGGAATCCAGCAGCACCTGCGCGACCGGGCGGTCCCCCGGAGCCTCCGCGCGCTCCGCCGCCGAGGCCGGAGCCACCGCTAGACCCCCGCGGCGGCCCGCAGCTCGGCGATGCGCGGCGTCGCCTCCCAGGTGAACTCGGGGAGCTCGCGGCCAAAGTGGCCGTAGGCGCTCGTGCGCGCGTAGATCGGGCGGATCAGCTCGAGATCGCGGATGATCGCGAGGGGGCGCAGATCGAAGACCTCGCGCACCGCACGCTCGATGCGCTCGACCGGCACGGTCTCCGTGCCGAAGGTCTCCACGTAGAGGCCGACGGGATGGGCCCGGCCGATCGCGTACGCGACCTGCAGCTCGGCGCGACGGGCGAGCCCCGCCCGCACGACGTGCTTGGCGACCCAGCGCATCGCGTACGCCGCCGAGCGGTCGACCTTGGAGGGATCCTTGCCGCTGAAGGCGCCGCCGCCGTGCCGGCTCCACCCGCCGTAGGTGTCGATGATGATCTTGCGCCCGGTGAGCCCGGCGTCGCCCATGGGGCCGCCGACGACGAACGGGCCGGCGGGGTTGATGATGAGTTCGGCACCGCCGCTCGGAAGCTCCACGCGGTCGAGCACCGGGCGGATGACCTCGCGCGCGACGGCCTCCTGCAGGGCGGGCAGCGCGAGGTCAGCGTGGTGCTGGGTCGAGACAACGACGGCCTCGATCGACGCCGCACGGTCCCCGTCGTAGCCCACCGTGACCTGGGTCTTGCCGTCGGGGCGGAGCTCGGGGAGGATGCCGGCCTTGCGCACCTCGGTGAGCCGCTCCGCGAGCCGGTGCGCGATCCAGCTCGGCAGCGGGTGCAGCTCGGGGGTCTCGTCCGTCGCGAAGCCGAACATGATGCCCTGGTCCCCGGCGCCCTGCCGGTTCAGCTCGTCGTCCGCGTCCTCGCCGCTGCGCACCTCGAGGGACGCGTCCACGCCGCCGGCGATGTCGGGCGACTGCTGTCCGATCGACACGGACACGCCGCACGAGGCGGCGTCGAAGCCCATCTCGGAGCTCGTGTAGCCGATCTCACGCACGGCATCGCGCACGAGCTGCGGGATCTCGACGTACCCCGAGGTCGAGACCTCGCCGGCGACGTGGACGAGTCCCGTGGTCACGAGGGTCTCGACGGCCACCCTGGCGCCCGGATCCTGCGCGATCATCGCGTCGAGGATCGTGTCGGAGATGCGGTCGCAGATCTTGTCCGGGTGCCCCTCGGTGACCGATTCCGAGGTGAACTGGCGCAGCGGCACGTGGGCTCCTAGCGTCTGGCGGGCGATGATGGGCGCGGGATCGGGCGCGGCCGGAAACGGGCGGTGGCGCCGGATCCCCATTCAGGGTATCCGACGCCACCGTCGTCGCCGCGCGCGCAGCGGAAGATTACGCGGCCTCCGTGGCGGGGACCTCCTCCGCGGCGGCCTCGGCCCGCGGGGTCATCGTGAGCTTGCCCTCGACGATCTCGTGCAGCGCGATCGACAGCGGCTTGTCGTCCACCGACGAGTCGACGAGCGGTCCCACGTTGTCGAACAGGTTCCCGTCGTGCAGATCCGTGTAGTAATCGTTGATCTGGCGGGCGCGCTGCGACGCGAAAACCACCAGAGCGTACTTCGAATCCACCTTCTCGAGCAGGTCGTCGATGGGCGGATCGATGATGCCGTTGGGGTTGGCCATGTACACACTCCTCTTGTAGACCTCACCATTCTACCGGAGGTGCGGCGATCCCGCGCACCGCTCACCCGAGCAGCGAGCGCACGAGCACGTGGCCGCGACGCGCCGAGAGCCGCGTCCACGTCACCGAGCGCGACAGCGCGACGCGCTCCTCGTCGCGGAGGAAGCCCATGACCTCCGCGGCGAAGGCCGCCGCCGCCGGGACGCCCGGCGCGATCTGCGCGCCCCAGACCGAGGCGCGCACCCGCTGCACGACCGCCTCTCCCGGCTCCTCGGGCAGCAGGGCCGCGACGCGCCCGATGCCCTCGTCCGCGACCCTCCGCAGGGAGGGCGCGTCGAGGGCGCCGGCCGCGTCCCAGCCGGAGACGGGGGGCAGCACGCCCGACCACGCGGCCATCGCGGTCACCTCGGGGAGCTCGAGCGCGAGTCCGACGATCCCGAGACGGGCGATGCGATCGAGCAGCGCGCGCACCGCGACCGTCGAGTCGATCGGCACGGGGGCCTCGGCGAGCGCGAAGGCGCGCATCACGAGCACGACGGGCACGGGGTCCGTGAGCCCGCGCGGCGCCTGCGTGCAGCCGTACACGGCGAGCGCCCGGCCGCGCGATGTCACGCGCACCTCGGGCTGCCCGGCCCGGCCGAGTCGTTCGAGGAAGATCCTGAGGTCGTCGCGGGTCGCGTGGTCCTCGAGCAGCACGGTGTCAGCCATCGCGCCCAGCCTAGCGCCAGCGACGGCCCTAGACTGGCGGTACCCGTCCGCACCGCGTCCCGGGTGCGGCACCGACGCCGAGCAGGAGACCCTTCCATGACCGATGCCCCGTCGCTCCTCGATATGCTCACCGTGCTCGATTCCGGCGCGCGCACCCGCGAGGACATCCTCACGGGGCCGCCGATGCCCACCCCGCACGGCCGCTCCTTCGGCGGCCAGGTGCTCGGACAGGCGCTCGCCGCGGCCGGCACGACCGTGCCGGCCGATCGCCCCATCCACTCGATGCACGGGTACTTCATCCGCCCGGGCGCGAGCGACCTGGGCATGACCTTCGAGGTGGACCGGCTGCACGACGGCCGTTCCTTCTCCACGCGGCGCGTGCAGGCCTACCAGGAGGGCAGCGTGCTGATGTCGCTCATCGCCTCCTTCCAGGAGGACGCTGCGGGGCTCGAGCATCAGGAGCGCATCGAGGTCGCGGACCTGCCCGACCCCGAATCGCTGCCGTCCGTCTGGCAGCGCTACGGGCACCTCGCGGGCGACGGCGGAGCCTCCTGGGTGCTCAACCGGCCATTCGACTTCCGCTACCTCGAGTCGGACATCATCCTCGAGGTGCCGGAACGCACGAACCGGCAGCGCGTGTGGATGCGCAGCCGCGACCCGCTCCGGGGCGACGCGATGCTGCACGCCGCGGCGCTCGCCTTCGGCAGCGACTACCTGCTCCTCGAGCCGGTGGCGCGGCGGCACGGGATCCCCTGGGCCACGCCGGGGATGCGCGGGGCGAGCCTCGACCACGCGATGTGGTTCCACCGCCCCTTCCGCGTGGACGAGTGGCTGCTCTACGAGCTCGACTCGCCCACGGCGCAGGGCGGGCGCGGACTCGCCCACGGCCGCTTCTACGATCGCGACGGAGCGCTCGTGGCGAGCGTCGCCCAGGAGAGCATGCTCCGGCTCCCCCAGTAACCCGGGGCGAGACGCCGCAGGCGCCGGCGCGGCGCCCGCAGGCGCCGGCGTCAGCCGTGCCGCATCGGGACCGGCGCGTCGCGCCACGGCTCGACGGCCGCCCGACCCTCGCTCGAGAGCCGGATCGGGCGCAGCGAACGGCCGTCGACGACGACCACGTGCGTGACCGCCCGAGCCACCACGCGCCGCTCCGGCGCGGCCCCGTCGACGATCTCGTAATGCACCTCGAGGCTCGAGCCGCCGAGCCTCCCGATCCAGAGCTCGACCGTCACGGGGCGGTCGCCGTACTCGAGCACGCCGACGAACTCGATCCGCTGACTCGCCACGAGCATCTTCGGGTCCTCGGGCGCGTCGCCGCGGAAGTACCGTTCCATGCCGGCCTCTTCGCGGGTCGCCCCCGTCCAGAAGGTGCGCACGCGCGCCTCCTCGAGGAGGCGCGCGAAAGCCACGTTGTTGACGTGGCCGTAGGCGTCCTGATCGCCCCAGCGGAGCTCGATGTCGACGTGCACGCGTGCCATGCGCGGCCGTTCAGTCGCGGGTGAGCTTGCGGTACGTGACGCGCGACGGCTTCGCCGCGTCGGCCCCGAGCCGCTCGATCTTGTTCGCCTCGTAGGCCTCGAAGTTGCCCTCGAACCAGTACCAGCTCGCGGGGTGCTCCTCGGTCCCCTCGTAGGCGAGGATGTGCGTCGCGATGCGATCGAGGAACCACCGGTCGTGGGTGATGACGACGGCGCAGCCGGGGAACTCGAGCAGGGCGTTCTCGAGGCTCGTCAGCGTCTCCACGTCGAGGTCGTTCGTCGGCTCGTCGAGCAGCAGCAGATTGCCGCCCTGCTTGAGCGTCAGGGCGAGGTTCAGGCGGTTGCGCTCGCCGCCCGAGAGCACGCCGGCGGGCTTCTGCTGGTCCGGGCCCTTGAAGCCGAAGGTCGACACGTAGGCGCGCGAGGGGATCTCGGTCTTGCCGACCTGGATGTAGTCAAGCCCGTCTGAGACCACCTCCCAGACCGTCTTCTTCGGATCGATGCCGCCGCGGGTCTGATCGACGTAGCTCAGCTGAACCGTCTCGCCGATCTTCAGCTCGCCGCCGTCGAGCGGCTCGATGCCGACGATCGTCTTGAACAGCGTCGTCTTGCCGACGCCGTTCGGGCCGATGATGCCCACGATCCCGTTGCGGGGCAGCGAGAAGGAGAGCCCGTCGATGAGCGTGCGCCCGTCGAAGCCCTTCTGCAGCCCCTTCGCCTCGAGCACGAGGTTGCCGAGGCGCGGTCCTGCGGGGATCTGAATCTCCTCGAAGTCCAGCTTCCGCGTGCGCTCGGCCTCCGCGGCCATCTCCTCGTACCGGGCGAGGCGCGCCTTCGACTTGGCCTGGCGGCCCTTCGTGTTCGAGCGCACCCACTCGAGCTCCTCCTTGAGGCGCTTCTGGAGCTTCTGGTCCTTCTTCCCCTGCACCTCGAGGCGCGCGGCCTTCTGCTCGAGGTAGGTGGAGTAGTTGCCCTCGTAGGGGTAGAGCCTGCCGCGGTCGACCTCGCAGATCCAGGTGGCGACGTGGTCGAGGAAGTAGCGGTCGTGCGTGACGGCCATGACGGCGCCGGGGTACTTCGCGAGGTGCTGCTCGAGCCAGAGCACGCTCTCGGCGTCGAGGTGGTTGGTGGGCTCGTCGAGGAGAAGCAGATCGGGCTTCTCGAGGAGGAGCTTGCAGAGCGCGACGCGGCGCTTCTCGCCGCCGGAGAGATGCTTCACGACGGCGTCGGAGGGCGGGCAGCGCAACGCGTCCATCGCCTGCTCGAGCTGGTTGTCGAGGTCCCAGCCGTCGACCGCGTCGATCGCCTCCTGCAGTTCGCCCATCTCCGGCAGCAGGGTGTCGTAGTCCGCGTCGGGGTTCGCCATCTCCGCGGAGATCTCGTTGAAGCGGTCGAGCTTGCCCTTGATCTCGGCGACGCCCTGCTGCACGTTCTCGAGGACGGTCTGCTCCTCGTCGAGCTCCGGCTCCTGCATGAGGATGCCGACGGAGTAGCCCGGGGTGAGGATCGCCTCGCCGTTCGAGGGCGTGTCGAGGCCCGCCATGATCTTCAGGATCGTCGACTTGCCCGCGCCGTTCGGGCCCACCACGCCGATCTTCGCGCCAGGCAGGAACGCCATGGTCACGTCGTCGAGGATCACCTTGTCGCCGTGCGCCTTGCGCGCGCGGACCATCTGGTAAATGTACTCAGCCATATGCTCTCTCGGGCGCGTCGGCGCCCAGGACTCCCTGCGTCGGACGGATGTTTCGGATCGCCACTACTCTAGCGTTCACCAGTCGATGGCGCGGGTGCTGCCGATCAGGCAGATGTCGCCGTTCGGGCCGAGCGCCGGCTCGTTCTCGGCCGCGAAGCTGCGGTCGGCGGCGACGATCTGGCCGACGAGGCAGTCGGCGCCGATCCGCACCGAGACGAAGATGTTGTCCGCGGGCAGGCCGGTCTTCGATTCGTCGAAGCTCACCTGCATCGCGGCGCGGTCGAAGCCGGCACCGGCGACCGCGTCGACGATCGGCTGCCCCTGCACGGCACCGTCCCCCGCGGCGTAGTCGCGCAGCACCTCCGTGAAGTACGGCAGGTTCTCCTCGGCGGTGCCACCGGGCACGAACTCGGGGGCGACCTCCGGTGCGGCGGGCGCCTCGCGGGTCGGGGTCTCGGGCGTCGGCCCCTCGAGCAGGAAGCAGCCGGTCAGCGTGGTCGACGCGAGTCCGAGCACGAGGGCGCTGAGCGCGAGGCGGCCGGGCTTCGGGGTGATCTGAGAGCGCACCCGATCAGTGTACGCAGTCGGGCTGCGCGGCCGCTGTCGGCGCGCAGGCGACTGCGCGGCGACTGCGCCGCGCAGGCGACTGTGCGGCGGCGCGGCGGGTCGACGCCGCGCCCGCGCTCCGCGTCCGAACTCCGTGCACAGCCCCCGGACGACGGCCGCCCGCCTCGATCCATCCACAGATCCCTCCGGCGCGCCCCGCTCGGCGGGAGCCGGGCGCAGAGTGGAGGGGAGCGGGCGGTCCGGCGACACGCACGGCCCGGGCCGCCCGCTCGGCATCGTCACCGCCCGGGCACCGGCCCGGCAGGCATCGAAGGAGATCCCATGTCCACCGCGCTTAGCATCATCGGCACCGTCGCGACGGAGCCCCGGCTCATCACGACCTCGACCCGCACCGTCTTCTGCTCCTTCCGCGTCGCCAGCAACGACCGCTGGTACGACCGGGAGAAGGCCGAGTGGGTCGACGGTGCCACGAACTGGTTCACGGTCAACGCCTTCCGCACTCTCGCCGAGCACACGCTCAAGTCGGTGCAGATCGGAGACCGCGTCGTGGTCTCCGGCCGGCTGCGCATCCGCAGCTGGGAGACCGACGAGCGCTCCGGCACGACCGCCGAGGTCGAGGCCGACGGCATCGGCCACGATCTGCGCTGGGGCACCTCCGTGTTCACGCGGGACGGCCGCGCCGCGCGCTCGGGGAACCCCGAGGGTTCGGGGAGTTCGGAGAGCCCGGTGCCGGGTGCGGATGCGCGCTCGGCGCCGGGCGAGGAGCCGCCCGCGTCCCCGGAGGATGCCGCCGCGGGCGACGGCTTCGTCCCGGTCGCGGCGTGAGCATCGACCGCCGCGGTCGGGGCCCGGGCACCACGCGCGGATCGCCGCGTCGCCCGGGCAGATCGCCGCGCCGCGGGATCAGCGCAGGTACTCCGCGAAGGCGGCGCGCACCTTGTTCACCTTCGGCACGGCGACCGCCAGGCAGTACCCCTGCGTCGGGTTCTTCGCGAAGAAGTCCTGGTGGTACTCCTCGGCCCGGTAGACCGGGCCGAGCGGCTCGAGGGTCGTCACGATCTCCCCCGGCCACCACTCGGAGGCGCGATCCCTCGCGGCCTCGAAGCGCGCGAGCTGCGCGGGATCGGCCGGGAACATCGCCGAGCGGTACTGGGTGCCGACGTCGTTGCCCTGCCGGTTGAGCTGCGTCGGATCGTGCATGGTGAAGAACGCGTCGAGGATGACCTCCTCGGGGATCACCTCGGGATCGAAGGTCACCGCGACCGCCTCGGCATGACCGGTCGTCCCGGTGCACACCTGCTCGTAGCTCGGGTTCGGCGCACCGCCCCCCGTGTAGCAGGAGACCACCTCGGTCACCCCGCGCAGCTGGCGGTATGCCGCGTCGAGGCACCAGAAGCAGCCGCCCGCGAGCACGTAGCTCGTGGGCCCCTGCTCACGGGGAAGCTCGGCGGCGGGTGACGGTGCGGCGGATACGCCGGCCGGTGCGGGCGCGTCCGACGGGCCCGAGGAGGCGGAGGCCCGGGCTTCCCGGGCCGATCCCGCGGCCCCCGGCCCGGAGCGCCACCAGTCGTCGTCCGGCCCCACGGGCAGGTGGCGCTTGTGCGCCGTCGCGCGGTAGCGGCGCTCCAGGTTCGCAGCGGCCTCGGCCGGCACCTCCTCACCGCGGAGATACGCGTCGATCTCCCCGTAGCTGACGCCGAGGCTCGACTCGTCCGACTGGCCGGGCTGCTCGTCGAGCAGATCCGCCGTCGGGGTCTTCTCCCACAGCCGCGCCGGCGCATCGAGGGCCCTGAGCAGCTCCGCACCCTGGCCCTTCGTGAGCCCGGAGAGCGGCAGCACGTCCGCCGCCCCGTCGCCGAACTTGGTGAAGAATCCCGTGATCGCCTCGGCGGCATGGTCCGTGCCGATGACGAGCAGACCCCGGTCGCCGGCGATCGCGTACTGCGCGATCATGCGCATGCGCGCTTTCACGTTGCCGCGGTTGAAGTCGCTCACCGGCTCGCCGAGCGCCTCGGCGACCGAGGCCGAGATCGCATCGGTCCCCGGAGCGATGTCGACCGCCACCGAGCGGTCGGGGCGGACGAAGGAGAGCGCGAGCTGCGCGTCGTCCTCGTCGCGCTGCACCGCGTACGGGAGCCGCACCGCGATGAACTCCGCTTCGCGCCCCTCGGCGCGCAACCGCTCGACCGCGAGCTGCGCGAGCCGTCCGGCGAGGGAGGAGTCCTGTCCACCGGAGATCCCGAGCACGAAGCCGCGGGCCCCGGGGACCGAGCGCGCGTACTCCGCGAGGAACGACACCCGCCGCTCGACCTCCTCGGGGGCGGAGACGGCCGGCCGGGAGCCGAGCGCACGGACGATCTGCTGCTGGAACTCGCTCATGCCCCACCCTACTCCGCCGTGATTGCCTGGCCGTTACGGAATCGGCGCCCCGACGAGCTCCTCCAACGGCACGAGGCAGCGCGGCCCGAGCAGGCCCTTCAGCTCCCCGAAGAGGTCCGCGGAGATCCGCACCTGCTGGGGCAGCTCGAAGACCCGCACGCTCGTGGCCGTCAGCAGATTGATGCGCACCTCGCTCTCCCCGCGGTGCCGCCCGAGCATGTCCCTGAGGTCCTGCATGAGCGGCTCGGTCGCCCGGCTGTCCGAGAGCGTGAGCATGAGGGTCGAGGCGTCCTCCTGCACCGCCGCGTCGATCGGCTTCACGCCGTAGGCGTGCATGGACATGCCGTCGTCCCTCGCGTTGAGCTTGCCGCGCAGCGCGACGATGGAGTCGGGCTGCAGCAGCGAGCCGAACTCCTGGTAGGACTTCCCCATGAAGAGCGCCTGGATCTCACCCGTGAAGTCCTCGATCGTCACCATTCCGTAGAGATTGCCGGACTTCGCGGTGCGGTGCTGCACGCTCGTCAGCAGCCCCGCGATGGTCACGATCTCGCCGTCCATGACCGAGCTCTGGTCGGGGTGGGTCGCCTGCTCCACCGTCGTGCTGGCCTCCTTCGCGAGCGCGGCGTCGAGTCCGCGCAGCGGGTGGTCGGACACGTAGAGGCCGAGCATCTCCCGCTCGAAGGAGAGCTTGTCCTTCTTCGTCCACTCGGGACGGTCAGGCACCTGCGACACGGCGTCGCCGGGCTCGCCCGAGGCCTCGGCCGCCTCGGCGAACAGGCTGTCGAAATCGAAGCCGACGTTGCCGTTCTCGGCGTCCCGCTTCTCCTTGACCGCGCTCTCGATCGACGGCTCGTGGATCTCGACGAGCGCGCGGCGCGTGCCGCCGAGGCCGTCGAACGCCCCGGCCTTGATGAGCGATTCGACGGTGCGCTTGTTGAGGGCCACGAGCGGCACCTTCTTCAGGAAATCGTGGAAGCTCTCGAAGCTCCCCTTCGACTCGCGCGATTCGCGGATCGCCTCGACGACGTTGGTGCCCACGTTGCGGATCGCGCCGAGGCCGAAGCGAATGTCGTCGCCGACGGCGGAGAAGTTCGCGAACGACTCGTTCACCGCGGGCGGCAGCACCTTGATGCCCATGTGCCGGCACTCGTTGAGGTACAGCGCGAGCTTGTCCTTCGAGTCGCCCACGCTCGTGAGCAGCGCCGCCATGTACTCGGCCGGATAGTGCGCCTTGAGATAGGCGGTCCAGTAGCTGACGACGCCGTAGGCGGCGGAGTGCGCCTTGTTGAACGCGTAGTCGGAGAAGGGCAGCAGGATGTCCCAGAGCGCCTTGACCGCGGCCTCGGAGAACCCGCGCTCCTTCATGCCGCCCGAGAAGCCCGCGTACTGCTTGTCGAGCTCCGACTTCTTCTTCTTGCCCATCGCGCGCCGCAGGATGTCCGCCTGGCCGAGCGAGAAGCCCGCGACCCGCTGGGCGATCGACATCACCTGCTCCTGGTAGATGATGAGGCCGAATGTGGTGTCGAGGATGTCCTTCAGCGGTTCCGCGAGCTCGGGGTGGATCGGCGTGATCTCCTGCAGCCCGTTCTTGCGCAGCGCGTAGTTGGTGTGCGAGTCCGCCCCCATGGGCCCGGGCCGGTAGAGCGCGAGGACGGCCGAGATGTCCTCGAAGTTGTCCGGCTTCATGAGCCGGAGGAGGCCGCGCATGGGCCCGCCGTCGAGCTGGAAGACGCCGAGCGTGTCGCCGCGCGCGAGGAGTTCGTACGAGGCGGCGTCGTCGAGCTCGAGCCGTTCGAGGTCCAGCTCCTCGCCGCGGTTCAGGCGGATGTTCTCGAGCGCGTCGGAGATGATCGTGAGGTTGCGCAGCCCCAGGAAGTCCATCTTGATGAGGCCGAGCCCCTCGCAGGTCGGGTAGTCGAACTGCGTGACGATCTGGCCGTCCTGCTCGCGCTTCTGCAGCGGGATGATGTCGATGAGCGGATCGCTCGACATGATCACGCCGGCCGCGTGCACGCCCCACTGCCGCTTCAGCCCCTCGAGCCCCAGCGCCGTCTCGTAGACGGTCTTCGCATCGGGATCCTCCTGGAGCACGGCGCGGAACTCGGCGGCCTCCTTGTACCGCGCGTGCTCGGGATCGGTGATCCCGGACAGCGGGATGTCCTTCGCCATCACCGCGGGCGGCATCGCCTTCGTGAGCTTCTCCCCCATTCCGAAGGGGAAGCCGAGCACGCGCGAGGAGTCCTTCAGCGCCTGCTTCGACTTGATGGTGCCGTAGGTGACGATCTGGGCGACCCGCTCGTCGCCGTACTTCTCCGTGACGTACTTGATGACCTCGCCGCGACGGCGATCGTCGAAGTCGACGTCGAAGTCCGGCATCGAGACGCGATCGGGGTTCAGGAAGCGCTCGAAGATGAGGCCGTGCTGCAGCGGGTCCAGGTCGGTGATGCGCATGGCGTAGGCGACCATCGAGCCCGCGCCCGAACCGCGCCCCGGCCCGACGCGGATGCCGTTGTCCTTCGACCAGTTGATGAAGTCCGCGACGACGAGGAAGTAGCCGGGGAAGCCCATCTGCGTGATGACGCCGATCTCGTACTCCGCCTGCTTGCGCACCTCGTCGGGGATCCCGTTCGGGTAGCGGTAGTGCAGCCCCTGCTCCACCTCCTTCACGAACCAGCTCGCCTCGCTCTCCCCTCGGGGACGGGGAAGCGCGGCATGTAGTTCGCCGAGGGGTTGAACTCGACGTTGCACCGCTCCGCGATGAGCAGGGTGTTGTCGCACGCCTCCGGGAAGTCGCGGAAGAGGTGCCGCATCTCGGCCGGGCTCTTGAGGTAGTAGCCCGAGCCGTTGAACTGGAACCGGTTCGGATCGTCCAGTCGCGAGCCCGACTGCACGCACAGCAGCGCGGAGTGCGCCTCAGCGTCGGCCTCGTGGACGTAGTGCAGGTCGTTCGTGGCGACGAGCGGGATCGACAGATCCTTCGCGATCTTCAGCAGATCGGACTGCACGCGGCGCTCGATCTCGAGGCCGTGATCCATGAGCTCGCAGAAGAAGTTCTCCCTGCCGAAGATGTCCTGGAACTCGGCCGCCGCGGCGATCGCCTCGTCGTACTGGCCGAGGCGCAGGCGCGTCTGGATCTCGCCCGATGGGCATCCCGTCGTGGTGATGAGCCCCTTGCCGTAGGTCTGGAGCAGTTCGCGGTCCATGCGGGGCTTGAAGTAGTAGCCCTCCATCGACGAGTAGCTCGACAGCCGGAAGAGGTTGTGCATGCCCTCGGTCGTCTCCGAGAGCATCGTCATGTGCGTGTAGGCGCCGGCGCCCGAGACGTCGTCGCCCGCGCCGTCGCCCCAGCGCACCCGGGTGCGATCCGAGCGATGGGTGCCCGGAGTGAGATAGGCCTCGATGCCGATGATCGGGTTCAGCCCGTGGTCCTTGGCCTGGCGCCAGAAGTCGTAGGCGCCGAAGACGTTACCGTGGTCCGTGACCGCGATGGCGGGCATGCCGTGCGATTCGACCGCGTCCATGAGCTGACCGACGCGCGCTGCGCCGTCGAGCATCGAATACTCGCTGTGGACGTGCAGGTGGACGAAGCCGTCTGTGTCGGACACCGATGGAACCCCTTTCGCCGAGGACTTCCAGGGTACCGCTCACGGCTCCGCGTCGGCGCGCGCCGACCGCCCGAGTCGTATGCGCGTTCGTGCATACGACGGCGCGCCGGGGATCCCGACGCCCGGTCCCGACCTCCCGGCGGGGTCAGCGCACGTCGGCGCCGCAGTACGGGCAGTCGTACGCCGCTTCGGGACGGGCCATGCGCTTGAAGACCGTGTGCCACTGCTGGCACATCGATCGGAGGATCCAGTCGCCGCGCGTGGTCTTCGATGCCGTGAGTTTCAGCGCCGTTGGACGCTCCGCGATCGCGTTCGCCATGGTCTCGCCCCTTCGAGGTATGGGAATGGGTACGGAAGCGAACGGATGCTACGGTGACGTCCCCCGCCTCTGCCTGCAGTCAAGCAGCCCGGCGGCGCGTTCTGGCCGTTTCCGGACCCGAACGGAAAGTCCGAACGCCTGCGTCGCCGGCGACGCCCGGGATGACGGGCATCGCTCGGCGCGTTACAGGCAGATCGGCGGGGCGAGTTCGACCGCTTCCCGGTCGACCGTGAACCTCGCGATGCCGCAGAGGTTGGCGTCGGCGTCCACCTCGGCGATCATCGCGGTGGAGACGGACTGCACATCGTAGGCGGTCTGCTCCTGCGCGCGTGCGCTCTCGAGGTCGGCGGCCGGGTAGAGCTTGAAGGAGAGCGAGTTGCCCGCGCTCTTGCCGTCGTAGCGCGTCACCCGCCCCCACGCCGACATGCAGGAGGGGGAATACAAGATCTGCACCTGCACCTCGTCGTCGGCGCGCAGTTCGCTCGCGAGGATCTCCGCGTCATCGGTGCAGACGGTCCGACGCGGATCGACGCCGTCCGCCGCGTCGAGCACCGCGGAGCGTCCGCCTCCGGCGCGCTCCTCCATCCCGCCGATCTGCGCGAGCCAGATCGTGCTCGTGAGGGCCGCGGAGACCACGGCGGCGCCCACGGCGATGACGAGCGTCTGCGCGATCGAGAGCCGCCTCGGCGCCTTCGCGACGGAGACCTCGGGGTCGGCCGCGGCCGCGGCCGCGCTCCGGGGGTCGAGCGAGTGGCGCCGTGCGACCCAGGCCTCGCGGTCTCCGCCGAGCGCCTCGACGAGCTTCACCACGGTGCGCTCGGTCGGCAGCCGTCTCCCGGAGAACGCCTCGGAGATGACGCTCTTCGAGACGCCGGTGCTCGCGCTCAGCGCGGCGAGCGTCGGATCGCCCACCGACATCCGGAGCGCGCGCAGCTCCGCCGCGAACAACTCGGCGGAATCGGCCGACTGGTCCCCCGCGCGGCCGACGGCGCTCGGGTCGAATCCAGCGGTCATCGGGCGTTCTCCTCCTCGGCTGCCGCTTCGCACGGGGACCGGCCCCGAGCCGCCGAAGCGGACGACGGTTCAACGATACTCGATCCTCGTGCGCCGCCGTCGTCCCGCCGGGCCGGCCGCGCCCGCGATCAGCCCGCGTCGAGGACGTCGAGTGCGTGCTGCAGATCGGCCGGATACCCGCTCTCGAAGGCGACCGGCTCGCCGTTGCCCGGGTGGCGGAATCCGAGGCGCTTCGCGTGCAGCCACTGGCGCTGGAGCCCCAGACGCTCGGACAGCGTCGGATCCGCGCCGTACATGCCGTCGCCCACGCAGGGATGCCGCTGCGCGGACATGTGGACGCGGATCTGATGGGTGCGCCCCGTCTCCAGCCGGATCTCGAGCAGGGTGGCGTAGGGGAAGGCCTCGAGGGTCTCGTAGTGCGTCACGGAGGGCTTGCCGTCGCGGGTGACGGCGAAGCGCCACTCGTGCCCGGGATGGCGCCCGATCGGCCCCTCGATCGTCCCGGAGAAGGGGTCGGGGTGCCCCTGGACCACGGCGTGGTAGATCTTGTCGACCTCCCGCTCCTTGAACGCCCGCTTGAGCTCGCGGTACGCCCGCTCGCTCTTGGCGACGACCATGAGCCCGCTCGTGCCAGCGTCGAGTCGGTGAACGACGCCCTGGCGCTCGGCCGGCCCGGAGGTCGCGATCCGGAACCCCGCGCCCGCGAGGGCGCCGAGCACCGTCGGCCCCTCCCAGCCGAGCGAGGGGTGGGCCGCGACCCCGGCCGGCTTGTCCACGACGACGAGGTCGTCGTCCTCGTGGACGATCCCGAGCTCGGGGAGATCGATCGGCACGATCTCGGGACCGCGCTTCTCCTCCCAGGAGACCTCGAGCCAGCCGCCCGCGGGGAGACGATCGGACTTGCCGAGCACGCGTCCGTCGACGGCGACGCCGCCCCCCTGCGCGAGTTCCGCGGCGAAGCTGCGCGAGAAGCCGAGGAGCTTGGCGAGCGCCGCATCGACGCGCTCGCCCGCGAGTCCGTCGGGGACGGGGAGGCTACGGTGCTCCATCGCCCGGCTCCTCGCTCGCCTCGGGCGCCTCCGCGCGCCGACGCTGCCGGGGCGATCCGTCGATGGGCAGGCCGAGCAGCGTGATGACGATGAACAGCGCCATGCCGACGACGATGCCCATGTCGGCGATGTTGTAGATCGCCGGGGGGAAGCCGAGCCACATCCACGGGGTGAGGATGAAGTCGATCACGTGCCCCTCCGGGAATCCGGGTGCGCGCGTGAGGCGGTCCGTGAGGTTGCCGAGCACGCCGCCGAGGAGCAGACCCAGGAAGATGGCCCACGGCAGGGAGCGCAGGCGCCGGATCTGCCACAGGATCACGACGACCACGACCGCCGCCAGGATCGTGAAGATCCAGGTGGCGCCGCTCGCGAACGAGAACGCGGCTCCCGGATTGCGCACGAAGTGCCACTGCAGGAACTCGCCGAGCACCGGGACGGATTCGCCCTCGGGGAGCGTCGCGACGACCCAGTTCTTGACGAGCTGATCGGCCGCGAACACGGCGATCGCGACGCCGAGCAGCAGCAGGGGCACGGCTCGGCGTCGCGATGAGACGGGGGCGGCGGGATGACCCGCCGCGTCGGAAGCTTCGTTCACGCTCCCGGCTACTGCAGGCCGTCCGGCGCGCCGGCCGGCTCGGGCGAGCCGTCGAGCCCGCGCAGCTGGGACTGGATGTAGGAGCGGAGCGTGGAGCGGTACTCGCCCTCGAACTGCCGCAGGTCCTTGATCTTGAACTGCAGATCGCTGCGCTCGTCGCCGAGCACGCGCAGCTCCTCGGCGCGCTGCTTCTGCGCCTCCTCGACGAGCTGGCGCGCGGTGCGCTCCGCGTCCTCGATCATCTGATCGCGCTTGGCCTCGGCCTCGCTGATGAGCGCGTCGCGGGTGGACTCGCCCTCGTGCACGTGCTTGTCGTGGAGCTCGAGGGCGAGCTGCAGCATGGCGCTCGACTTCACCGCGTCGGGCTGCGGCACGGCCGCGGACTCCGCCACGGGCGGCGCGGCCGCCACGGGGGCGGCCGGTGCCGGCGCCTCGACGACGATGGTCTGCTCGGACGCCACGGCATCCTCCCGGGGCGTGCTGGTCTCGGCGCCCTTGCCGGCTTCGCAGGCCGCGAGCTTCGCCTCGAGCTCCTCGATCTGCCCGCGCAGCTCCGCCTTCTCCTGCTCGTGCAGACGCAGCTCCTCGACGATCGTGTCGAGGAAATCATCGACCTGGTCGAGATCGTAGCCGTCGCGGAACTTGGTGATCGTGAACTTCTGATTCACGACATCTTCGGGAGTCAGGGCCATCGTTACGTCTCTTTCGCTTCGTGACCACTGACGTGGTCTGCATCAACGCTAGCAAATAATGTCGGTTTCGCGCAGGTCCGCGCTCGGGCTACGCCCATCCCGGGATGAGCGCGAGCAGGATCCAGCAGGCCAGGAGCGTGAGCATCCAGCCGAGATCGAGGGAGATCTGGCCGATCCTGATGGGCGGCAGGACGCGCCTGAACATCTTGATCGGCGGATCCGTCAGGGTGTAGACGAGCTCGATGAGCACCGCGAGCACGCCCCGGGGACGGAACCGGCGGTTGAGCACCAGGATCCAGTCCAGCACGAAGCGGGCCCAGAGCACGAAGATGTAGATCCGGAGCGCGATCTGCAGTACGGTCCCGATCGCGAGGACGATCCCCACGGCCTACGCCGAGGGAGCGACGAAGAAGGAACCGCCGTCGCCCTGCGGCGCCTCCTCGGCGCTGCCCACCTCGATGTGCTCGGGCGAGAGCAGGAAGACCTTGCTCGTGACCCGCTCGATGCGTCCGTGGAGCCCCATCGTCAGCCCGCTCGCGAAGTCGATGAGGCGCTTCGCCTCGGCGTCCTCCATGCGCGAGAGATTGATGATCACGGGGATCCCCTCGCGGAAGCTCTCGGCGATGACCTTCGCGTCCCGGTACTCGCCGGGGTGCACCGTGAGGATCTCGTTCATGGACGGGGCCGACTGGGGCTTGGTCGGGGTGACGCGGCGCAGCGGCGTCACCGCGGCGCGCTGGGCGGCGGGCCGCGGTGCGGGCTCCGCCTTCGCCTGGGCGGCGGGTGCGCTCTGGCGCTGGGTCGGCTGCGCCTGCTGCGACTGGGCGGCCTGCTCCTCGAGTTCCTCCTCGGCGAGGCCCAGGAACACCATGGTCTTCTTCAGCGGGTTGCTCATCTTCTCTCCCAACGGTGCGGTGCTTCGAGACTACCGGGGCTCCGGGCGTTTCCCGGTGATTGCGCTGCCGATGCGGAGGTGTGTCGCCCCCGCGGCGATGGCCTCGGCGTAGTCGTGGGTCATGCCGGCCGAGATCCGGTCGGCGGCGGGGTCCAGCGCGCGCACGCGATCCGAGTATCCGGCGAGCCGCGCGAACGCCGCGGCCGGCGGTTCCTCGAGCGGCGCCACGGCCATGACGCCGCGCAGACGGAGGCCCGGCGCCTGGAGGACGCGCTCCGCGAGCGCCTCGATCCCCTCGGGGGCGACGCCGCCGCGCCCCGGGTCGTCGGTGAGATTGATCTGGAGGAAGGCGTCGATGACGCGACCGGGTGCTTCCTCCGGTCCGAGGGCGAGAGCGTCGACGAGCCGCTCGCGGTCGATCGAGTGGATCGCCGCCGCGTACCGCGCCGCCTGCCGCGCCTTCTTCGTCTGCAACTGCCCGACGAAATGCCAGCGCAGCCCGAGCCCGGCGAGTTCCTCCGCCTTGGCCTGCGCCTCCTGGTGCCGGTTCTCCCCCACGTCGCGCACGCCGAGCCCGGCGAGCGCGCGTACGAGCGCGGCGGGGTGGAACTTCGTGACGACGATGAGCGTCGTCGCGTCCTCGCCGCGTCCCGCCGCTCGGCTGGCCACGGCGATCCCCTCCCTGACCGCGGAGAGGCGGTCCGCGAGGGCGGGATCCGCCGATGCCTCGACTGCCATCGCGCCTACTTCAGGAAGTCGGGGATGTCGAGGTCGTCGTCGTCGCCGTCGAAGGCGGGGTCGGGCAGCTGCGCCTCGACCGGCGGGTTGGCGAGCACCTCGCCGAACTGACCGGTGGCCGGCGCCCCGCGCTCGGGATCGCGCTCGACATTGCCGTTGAACCCGGGGAAGCCGAGCCCCGTCGCCTCGGCGGTGGCCGCCGCGGCGGGCCGCCCCGCCGCGACCTCCTCGAGGCCTTCGACGTGGCTGCCGCGGCGACCGCGCTCGGGGGCCGAGACCTGCGGGCTCGGCTCGGCGTCGAATCCGGCCGCGATGACCGTCACGCGCACCTCGTCGCCGAGGGTGTCGTCGATCACCGTGCCGAAGATGATGTTCGCCTCGGGATGGACGACGTCCTGCACGAGGGTCGACGCCTCGTAGATCTCGCTGAGCGCCAGGTTCGAGGAGCCCTGGATCGACAGCAGCACGCCGTGCGCGCCCTCGACCGATGCCTCGAGCAGGGGCGAGGCGACCGCGAGCTCGGCCGCCTTGATGGCCCGGTCGGCGCCGCGCGCCGATCCGATGCCCATGAGCGCGGCCCCCGCGCCCTGCATCACGGACTTGACGTCCGCGAAGTCGAGATTGATGAGGCCGGGTGTCGTGATGAGGTCCGTGATGCCTGAGACGCCGGCGAGCAGCACCTGATCGGCGGCGGCGAAGGCCTCGATCATGCTGATGCCCGGCTCGCTGATGTCGAGGAGGCGGTCGTTCGGCACGACGATGAGGGTGTCGACCGCTTCGCGGAGCGTGCTGACGCCCGCATCGGCCTGGGCCGCGCGGCGCTTGCCCTCGAAGCTGAAGGGGCGCGTCACGACGCCGATGGTCAGCGCGCCGATGGACTTGGCGATCCGCGCGACGACGGGCGCGGCGCCCGTGCCGGTGCCGCCGCCCTCGCCCGCGGTGACGAACACCATGTCGGCGCCCGCGAGGGCCTCCTCGATCTCCTCGGCGTGGTCCTCGGCGGCGCGCCGTCCTACCTCCGGGTCGGCGCCGGCGCCGAGCCCGCGCGTGAGCTCCCTGCCGACGTCGAGCTTCACGTCGGCGTCGCTGAGCAGCAGCGCCTGCGCGTCGGTGTTGACGGCGATGAACTCGACGCCGCGCAGGCCGAGCTCGATCATGCGGTTGACGGCGTTCACGCCGCCGCCGCCCACACCGACGACCTTGATCACCGCGAGGTAGTTCTGGTTGCCTGACACCTGGATCCTCCGCCCCTAACCTTCAACCTTTACCTAAGATTCAAGGTTAGTATCGCCGTATACATTTCCTGCGCACCACGGTAGGGCCAGCGACGACCGCGCGCCCCGAGACACGCCGAACGAGCGCAGCTCGCTCCCCGCGGTCGGCGAGTCGCTCGGCGAGCCTCGGTCACCGGAAGACGGGCGCCTCCGAGGAGGAGACGTCGATCTGCTCGACGGGACGGTCGCCGAGCGCGGTCAGCATCTGCCCGAGCACGACGGACTTGAGGGCCGAGCGATCCGCGTCGCCCCAGAGCACGGAGACGCCCGTGTCGAGCGTGAAGGTCACGTCCTGCGCGCTCGTCGCCGTCGCCGCGGTCATCCGGGAGCGCAGTTCCGCCGGCATGTCCCTGAGCGCGGCCGACGCCGAGGCGAAGGCCGGTGAGGAGACGTCCGCGATCGCCCCGCCGCCGAGGGGCACGCCGGCGATCGGGGTCTCGGACGCCCCGAGCACGACGCCCGCGGCGTCGTAGAGCGCGTAGCCGTCCCCGTCGGATCCGATCGCGAGCACGGGGACGCGCTCCTCGATCCGCACGATCAGCGTGTGCGGAGGCACCCGCTCGACGGCGTACTTCTGGATCAGCGGGAAGCCCTCGAGGGCGCGGTGCACATCGGCGTCCTCCACGAGCGCGAGCGGTCTCCCCTCGAGCTCGGCGAGCGCGGCTTCGACGGCCGCGGCGTCGACCTGCGACGCCCCCTCCAGCCGCACCGAGGCGACGGCCATGAGCGGCGTGAGCACGCCGACGCCGACGAACAGCGCGAGCGCCGCGACCGCGGACCCCGCGATGAGCCAGCGCCGCCGTCGCGCGCGGGCGAGCGCCGAGAAGCGTCGGCGCTCGCGCCGGAATCGCGCCTTCCGCTCGCGACCCGCGGCGCGCACCCGGCGTTCGGCCGCGCGCACGCGCGCCTCCGCGTCCCGCACGGGATCCTCGCCCGGCTCCCGCCGCAGGCGGGCGAGCGCCGCCCCCAGCCGCCCGTCCCCGGCGGGGGCGACGGCCGCGTCGTCGCGCCCCGCGCGGAGCTCGCCGAGATCGACCGTCGGAGCGAGGGGGGACGGCGCGTCGCGCTCCGGCGCATCGGCCTCGCGCGGCGCAGTCTCCGGTGCCCCGGACCCCGGCAGTCCGGGTCCGGGCGCACCGGCTCCCGGCGGTCCGGTCTCCGGTAGTCCGGTCACCGGCGCGGCCGACGGCTCCGCGGCGCGGTCGCCCGTCCGCCCGCGCCCGGGGCGCCGCGGTTCCGGGCGCCGGTCGAAGCCGCTCGGCCGCTTCATCGCTCGCGCCGCCTCATCGGCCTTCCGGGGAGACGCGCTCGCGCAGCGCCTCGACGATCTGCGGAATGATCCGGTACACCGTGCCGCAGCTCATCGTGACGAGCACGTCGCCCGGCCGTGCGAACGCGGCGAGGTAGTCCGCCGCCTCCTGCCACTCGGGGACGTAGGCCACGCGATCCGCGTCCGTGAAGTCATCGGCCACGAGCGCGCCGGTGACCCCGGGCACCGGATCTTCCCTGGCGCCGTCGACGGCGAGCACGACGGTGTGGTCGGCGCCGCGCTCGAGCACCTCGGCGAACTCGCGGTGGAGGAGGCCGGTGCGACTGTAGAGGTGCGGCTGATGGACGGCGATGAGCCGCCCTTCGCCCACGACCGCGCGGGCCGAGTCGAGCAGCGCCGCAACCTCCGTGGGGTGGTGCGCGTAGTCGTCGTAGACCCGCACTCCCCCGACCTCTGCGTGGAACTCGAAGCGGCGCTTCGTGCCGCCGAACTCCGCGATGGCGGCCAGCGCGGCGCCGGCCTCGAAGCCGAGTCCCGTGAGCACCGCGAGCGCGCCGACGGCGTTCACGGCGTTGTGCCTGCCGTACACGGAGAGCGCGGCCTCGTGGCGCTCCACGCCGTCGGGGCCCGCGAGCTCGACGGCGAACCGCGCCGGCCCGCTCGTGTCGACCTCGACGAGCCGCACATCGGCGTCGGCGGCCTCGCCGAAGGTGCGGATCCGGGAGGCGTCGAAGGCCGGATCGGCGCGGAGCGCCGCGAGCACCTCGCGGGCCCCCGGATCGTCCGCCGAGATGACGAGCTGCTCGCGCGCGCCGCGGGCGAAGTCGACGAATGCCGCCATGAACGCCTCGCGCGAGCCGTAGAAGTCGAGGTGCTCCGGATCCACGTTCGTGATGAGCGCGATGGCGGTGTCGTAGAGCAGGAACGACTTGTCCGACTCGTCGGCCTCGATCACGAAGAGCTCGTCGCTGCCCTGCCCGGAGCTCACGCCGAGGGACTCGATGATGCCGCCGTTGACGAACGAGGGATCCGCGCCGGCACCGAGCAGGCCCGTCACGATCATCCCGGTGGAGGTCGTCTTCCCGTGCGCCCCGGCGACCGACACGACCCGCTTGCCCCGCGCGAGCCAGGCGAGGCCCTGCGAGCGGTGGAGCACCGGCAGACCGCGCTCCAGGGCGGCACGGTACTCGGGGTTGTCCTGCCACAGCGCGCCCGTCACGACGAGCGTGTCGGCATCCCCGACGTTCGCCGCGTCGTGCCCGATCGCCACGGGGATCCCGATGGCCTCGAGGGCCGCCGTCGAGTAGTTCGCGCTGCGATCGGAGCCGGTGACGGGGACGCCGGCCTGGTGCATCATCCGCGCGATCCCGCTCATGCCGGAGCCGCCGATGCCCACGAAATGCACCCTGCCCAGATCGGCGGGGATCTCGAGCTCGAGATCGGGATAGATCATGGGTCCTCCTAGCGGGGCGAAACGACACTCCAGCGTACCGCTCCCCGCCCGGGCGCGCGGTGAGACCCGCGCGCCCGGCCGGGGAGAACCGAGGTCGCCGGACGGCCGGAGCGGGGCGCGGTCAGGCTGCGGGTCGCTCGGCCTCGGGGCGGGGCACGAGCGGCGTCGCGATCGCGGGCGCGAGCGCCGTGAGCGCCAGCGCGGCCGGGACGCCGATGAGGCCGATGGCCGCGCCGACCACCGGACCGACGGCGGCCGCCGCGAGGAACTGCCCCGTGTTCTGCACGCCGAGCGCGCGGCCGGCCCATCCCGGCCCGGCGATCTCCGCGACCGCGGTGAACGCGAGGCCGTTGTCCGCGACGCTCACGCAGCTCGCCACGACGTACGCGATGGCGGCCGGGATCGCCCACTCCGCCCAGCCGCAGGCGGCGGTCGCCAGCAGCGCGACGATGCCGACGATCGCCACGAGGCGGAGCGGCCCGAGGCGACTGGCGACCCGGTCGCTCCAGACGCCGACGAGGATCCGTCCCGCGGCCCCCGCGAACTGGGCGCCGGCGACGAGGGCGCCGGCAGCGAGCGCGCTCCACCCGAAGCCGACGGTGAACCAGACGAGCCCGAAGGTCGACAGCGCGAACTGCGGCACGACGAGGAGGAGCGACACCGTGTGGATCCGGGCGAGCGTCCCCGATGCCCGGTAGGGGTTCCCCGCCGCCGCGATCTGGGCGCGCGGCGGCCGCTGCGGATCGCGCACGGCGACCGCGCAGCAGACGAGGCTCACCAGGGTCAGCGCGCCGCCGAGCCCCAGGGCCGCGGGGATCCCGCCGGCCTCCGCGAGCGGCGGCACGCCGAGCGCGGCGATCGCCATGCCCAGGGGCTGGCAGGTCTGCCTGATCCCCATCGCGAGTCCGCGCCGCTCGGGCGGGAACCAGCCGGTGATGAGCCGGCCGCTCGCGCTGTTCGTGCACGCGGAGAGCGCGCCGCCGACCACGAGCGCGACGCCGAGCCAGGCGAAGCCGTGGACGAGCATCGACGCCGCCACGGCGACGACCGTGAGCGCGAGACCCGCGAGCAGCACGCGGCGCTCGCCGAAGCGATCGGTGGCGGCGCCCCACGCGACGAGCGAGAGCACGAGTCCGAGGTTCGGCGCGCCGGCGAGGAGGCCGGCGGCGGCGAGGCTCAGCCCCTCCGCCGTGTGCAGGTGCGGGATGAGGAAGGCCGGGGCGGCGGTGACGACGGTGGTCGCGGCCTGGGCCACGACCATGACGCCGAGCATCGCCCAGAGCCGGGCGGGGACGCGCACGGCTCAGCGCGCCGCGAGCGCGTCGCGGACGAGTGCCAGCAGCCGCTCCGTGCCGTCGAGCGTCCCCACACCGCGGGCCCGCTCGGACATCCGCGCGAGTCGCGCTCCGTCCAGCGCGAGCGGGATCAGTGTCTCCCGCACCCACGCCGGTGTGAGCTCCGCGTCCTCCACGAGCAGCGCCCCGCCGGCCGCCACGACGCTCGCGGCGTTGAAGCGCTGCTCGCCGTTGCCGTGGCTGTAGGGGACGAGGACGGCGGGGACGCCGAGCCCGGCGAGCTCGCTGACGGTCGTCGATCCCGCGCGCGACACGGCGAGGTCGCAGGCGGCGAGGGCGAGGTCCATGCGATCGCAGTACTCCAGCACCCGGTAGTCGGCGACGCCGGGATCCTCGAGCTCCGTGAGCCCGCCCCAGATGTGGAGCACCTGGATCCCCGCGGCGGTGAGCTCGGCCGCCGCACCGGCGATCCCCCGGTTGATCGCGCGCGCCCCGAGGGAGCCGCCCGTGACGAGCAGCGTGCGGCGCGCGGGATCGAGGCCGAAGTGCGCGCGCGCCTCGGCGCGCAGCCCGGCGCGGTCGAGCCCCGTGATCTCCGGCCGCAGCGGCATGCCGGTGACGCGGGCGTGCGGGATCGGCGTCCCCGGGAACGTGACGCCGACGAAGCGGGTGGCGCGCGCGCCGAGCCGGTTCGCCATTCCCGGCTTCGCGTTGGCCTCGTGGATCACGACGGGCACACCCTCGGCCGCTCCCGCCCGGTAGGCGGGTGCCGAGGCGTACCCGCCGAAGCCGACGACGACGTCGATCCCCCGCTCCCTGATGAGCGCGCGCACCGCCCGCACGGCGCGGGCGAAGCGCCGGGGGAAGCGCAGCGCGTCGAGGTTCGGACGGCGCGGGAACGGCAGGCGCTCGATCGTGACGAGCTCGTAGCCGCGCTCGGGGACGAGGCGAGCCTCGAGCCCCTCCCGGGTCCCGAGCACCGCAATCCGGGCCTCGGGCTCCTCGGCGCGGATGAGGTCGGCGAGGGCGAGGAGCGGGTTCACGTGCCCGGCGGTGCCGCCGCCGGCGAGCAGATAGCTGGTCATCAGGGGGTCGACGTCCTTCCGCCCGCCTCCGCGAGCTCGTGCTGGTACTGCGCGCCGTCGCGCGCGATCGAGATCACGACGCCGAGCGCCGTGAGGCAGGCGACGAGCGCGGTGCCGCCCGCGCTGATGAGCGGGAGCGGGACGCCGAGCACCGGGAACACCCCGATGACGACGCCGATGTTGATGAAGGCCTGGCCGACGATCCAGACGAGCACGCCGCCCACCACGGCCTTGCCGAAGCGGTCGCGCGCCCGCGTGATGACCCTGAGCATGACGACGGTGAGCACCACGAACATCGCGATCACGAGCAGCGCGCCGATCAGGCCGAGCTCCTCGCCGACGATGGCGAAGATGTAGTCGTTGTCCGCCGCGGGGAGCCAGGACCACTTCGCCTTCGAGCCGCCGAGGCCCACGCCGAAGAGGCCGCCCCCGGCGAGCGCCCACAGTCCGTGCAGCGGCTGCCAGCCGAGCCCGCTGTAGTCCTCGTTGCCCGAGGCGTGGCCGAGCAGGCGGTTCAGACGGTTCTCGCTCGTGAGCACGAAGAACACGACGGCGAGCACGCCTCCGAGCGCGATCACGCCGAGCGTCTTCCAGCTGATCCCGCCGAAGTACATCGCGCCGATCACCATCGCGGCCATGACGAGCACGGTGCCGAGGTCGCGGCCGAGCAGCACGACTCCGAGGGCGATGAGCGCTCCGGGGAGGATCACGGGGATCATCTCGTGCCGCATGCGTCCGAGCAGCGGCTCCTTGCGCAGCAGCACGGTGCCGATCCAGACGACGAGGGCCAGCTTCAGCGCCTCGGAGGGCTGGGCGCTGAAGCCGCCGATCTGGATCCAGTTCCGGTTGCCGTACACGTCGATGCCGAGCGGCGTGAACACGAGCAGCTGGAGCACGATGCCGAGTCCGAGGAACCACCACGCCCAGCGCTTCCAGAACGCGAGCGGCAGGGCCGCGGCGATGAGCATGAGCGGGATGCCGATGAGGGCGAAGGTCGCCTGCTTCCAGAAGCCGCCGAAGAAGCCCTCGTCGGCTACGTAGGACGTGATCGACGAGGAGGAGAGGACCATGATGAGCCCGAAGCCGACAAGGAGGAAGGTGATCGCGTACAGCGCCACGACGGTGCGGTCCGAGCCCGTGCGCAGCGCGGCGCCGAGCGAGATCCGCGCCTGCCCGGGCAGGCCTGCGGAGCCGCCGCCGCGTTCGCCCGCCATGCCCGTCACTCCAGTTCGCGCACGGCGGCCTGGAATCGGCGGCCGCGGTCGCCGTAGTCGGCGAACTGGTCCATGGAGGCCGCCGCCGGCGAGAGCAGCACGGTATCGCCGGCCCCGGCGATCTCTGCGGCCGCGCGCACGGCCTCGCGCATCACCCGCTCGGCGTCGGCCGCGCTCTTCTCGCCCGGAGCGACGCGCACGACCGGGATCCCGGCGGCGTACCGGCCGAGGGCCGCCGCGAGCGGCTCCTGATCGAGACCGATGATGACGGCGCCGCGCAGCCGGTGGGCGTGCGCCGCCACGAGCTCGTCGACGTCGACGCCTTTGAGGAGCCCGCCGACGATCCACACGACCTGCTGCATCGCGCGCAGCGAGGCGTCGGCGGCGTGCGCGTTCGTCGCCTTCGAATCGTCGATGAAGCGCACCTCGGCGACCGTGCCCACGGGCTGGGCGCGGTGCGGATCGGGCTCGAACTCGAGGACGGCGCGGGTGATCTCGGCCGGCTCGACGCCGCGCGAGCGCGCGAGCGCGCTCGCCGCGAGCACGTTCTGCACCATGTGGGGCGCGGCGAGGTGGCGTTCCGCCAGCTCGGCGACCGTCACGAGTTCGAAGGCCTCGCGCTGCCGCTCGGCGTGGAAGCCGCGATCCACGAGGATGCCCTCGACCACGCCGAAGCCGCTCGGCGGCGGCGAGTCGAGGCCGAAGCCGATCGCTCTGGCCCCCTCGACGACGTCGGCCTCCTCGACCATGCGCTCCGTCTCGGCGTCGGCGCGGTTGTAGACGCAGGCGACCTGGGTGTGTGCGTAGACCTTCGCCTTCGCCGCCCAGTAGGCCTCCCGCCCGCCGTGCCAGTCGAGATGATCGTCCGCGAAGTTCAGGCAGGCGCTCGCGTAGGGGGAGATCTCCCCGAGCCGCTCCAGCTGGAAGCTCGAGAGCTCGACGACGATCGCGTCGTAGCCCTGCGGGTCGCGCAGCGCATCGAGGATCGGGGATCCGATGTTCCCCGCCGGGGTCACCCGCAGCCCGCCGGCGGCGAGCATGTGCGCGGTGAGGCGGGTCGTGGTGGTCTTGCCGTTCGTGCCCGTGATGCAGATCCAATCGGCGATCCGATCGGTCTTGTCGCGCAGTCTCCACCCCAGCTCGATGTCCCCCCAGACCGGGATGCCGCGCTCGGCGGCCCAGGCCGTGAGCGGGTGATCGGGCCGATAGCCGGGCGAGACGACCACCAGGTCGGGACCGAATGCGGCCAGGTCGCCGAGCTGCTCGGGATTCGTCTCGGCGCAGAACCGCTCGGCGCCGATGACGTCGAGCAGGCGCTCCCGATCGGCGTCGGGCGCGCCGTAGACGACGCGCACGCGCGCGCCGAGCTCGACGAGGGTGTCGGCGACGGAGAAGCCGGTCACACCGAGTCCGAGCACCGCGACGCGCAGCCCCGACCAGTCGTGGTGCCAGCTCGAGAGCGCGAGCACGCGCTCGCGCGAGGCGGGATGTTCAGCTGAGGGCACGTTCTGCTCCGTCGTTCCGTCCGCGGTCACTGCTGCAGCAACCATTCGCCGTAGAAGGCCCCGACGCCGGCGACCACGAAGAGCCCGGCGATGATCCAGAAGCGCACGACGACGGTGACCTCGGCCCACCCCTTGAGCTCGAAGTGGTGGTGGATCGGGCTCATGAGGAAGATGCGCTTGCCCTTGGTGACCTTGAAGTACAGGCGCTGCAGGATCACGGAGCCCGTCTCGATGATGAAGAGGCCGCCGATGAGCACGAGCAGCAGCTCGGTGCGGGTGAGGATCGCGAGCGCCGCGATCGCGCCGCCGATGCCCATCGAGCCGGTGTCCCCCATGAAGACCTGCGCGGGGTTGGTGTTCCACCACAGGAAGCCCGCGACGCCGCCGAGGAAGGCGGCGGCGATGACCGCGAGGTCCATGGGATCCCGCACCGCGTAGCAGCCGGGCTCCCCCGCCGTGCTCGCGCAGCTCTGCGCCGACTGCCAGAAGCCCATGATGAGGTACGCGCCGAAGGCGAAGATCGCGGCGCCCGCGGCGAGGCCGTCGAGCCCGTCGGTCACGTTGACCGCGTTCGTCGTGGCCGTGACGATGACCATCACCCAGATCACGATGAGACCGACGCCGATGATCGGGCCGAAGGTCATGAAGTCGAAGGGCAGGTCGCGGAAGGCCGAGATGCGCGTGGAGACGGGCGTCAGCCCGGCCTCGTTCGCGAACTGCAGGCCGAGCAACGCGAAGGAGACGGCGATCACCACCTGCCCCGCGATCTTCGCCCAGCCGTTGAGGCCGGCGGAGTTCTGCTTGCGCGCCTTCATGTAGTCGTCGATGAAGCCGACGAGCCCGGCGCCGACGGCCATGAGGATCACGAGGAGCGCGGAGGGCGAGGGCGTCTCGCCCATCACGAGCTTGCCGACGAAGTAGGCGATGACGGAGCCGGAGAGGAAGATGAGGCCGCCCATCGTGGGCGTGCCGCGCTTGACCTCGTGCTCCTTCGGACCGTCGACGCGGATCGGCTGCCCCCAGCGGAGCCGGTTGAAGCCGCGCACGAACAGCGGCGTCAGGAGCAGCGAGTACAGCAGCGAGAAGCCGCCGGCGATGAGCAGCGCGATCATGCGAAGGCCTCCCCCAGGCGATCGCCGAGGGACTGGAGCCCGGCGGCGTTCGACGACTTCACGATGACGGTGTCGGCCGGGCGGAGCGTGTCCGCGAGGTATCCGAAGGCCTCGTCCTGCGTCTCGAAGAACACGCTCTCGCCGTCCCAGGAGCCCTCGTTGATCGCGCTGATGTGCAGGTGCCTGGCCTCGGCTCCCACCACGACGAGCTCCGAGATGCCGAGCCGCACGGCGAGGAGGCCGATCCTCCGGTGCTCCTCGATCGAGAACTCGCCGAGCTCGCTCATCGCGCCGAGCACGGCGACGGAGCGTCCCTCGGGCCTGCGGATCTGCGCGAGCGTGCGCAGGGCGGCGCTCATCGAGTCCGGGCTCGCGTTGTAGGCGTCGTTGATGATCGTGATGCCGTCGCGGCCGCCGAGGGGCTGCATGCGCCCGGGCGCCGCGATCGCGGTCTCGGCGAGGCTCTCCGCGACAGCATCCAGGGAGAGCCCGAGCTCGAGGCCGATCGCGGAGGCCGCGAGCGCGTTGGCGACGTGGTGCTCGCCGAGCACGGGGAAGTGCAGGCGGGCCGACGCCTCGCCGGCGCGGAGGAGGAAGCGGGTGCCGTCCGGGCCGGAATCGACGTCTTCGGCGCGCACCTCGGCCTCCGGGTGCAGCCCGAACCAGCGCACGCGCGCCTCCGTGAGTCCCGCCATCTGCGCGACCCGCGGGTCGTCGCGGTTGAGCACGGCGACGGCGGATGCCGGGAGGTCGCGCACCATCTCGCTCTTCGTGCGGAAGGTCGTCTCGATGCCGCCGAACTCGCCCGCGTGGGCGAGACCGACCGAGAGGACGACGCCGATATGGGGCGGCGCCATCGCGGTCAGCCGCGCGATCTCGCCCTCGGCGCTCGCCCCCATCTCCGCGACGAGGGCGTCGGTGCCCGCGTCGACGCGGAGCATGGTGAGCGGTCCGCCCACCTCGTTGTTGAAGGACTTCTCCGAGGCGACGGTCGCGATCCCGGCGCGCTCGGTCATCGCGGCGACGAGGTTCTTCGTCGTGGTCTTGCCGTTCGAGCCGGTGATGCCCACGATCGTGAGCCTCCCGATCTCGCGCACGCGGCGCACGACCTCGGTCGCGAGCGCGCCGAGGGCGAGCGTCGATTCGGGCACGATGACCTGCGGCACGCGATCGTCCACTGAGCGCTCCGCGACGACGAGCGCGGCGCCGGCGTCCACCGCAGCGCCCGCGAAGCGGTGGCCGTCGGTCTCCTCGCCGCGCCGGGCGAAGAAGATCTGGCCGGGGCGCACCTCGCGCGAGTCGGTCTGCGACGCGCCGCCGACCACGGTCTCCGGCGTCGCCCCTCCCGTCCCGAGGAGGAGCTCGCCGCCCACTGCGGACGCGATCTCTGCGAGCGTCAAATCGATCACGGGAGCAATCCTGCCTCGCGGAGCGCGCCGCGTACCTCGTCACGCGCCGAGTAGGGGAGGAATTGCCCGGCGACTTCCTGATGGTCCTCGTGTCCGGGACCGGCATACAGGATAACGTCATCGGGGCCGGCCATCGAAATGGCCAGGCGCACGGCCGCGCGCGGATCCCCCTCCTCGATCACGGTCGCTCGGTTCGCCGAGCGGGCGCCGGCGAGCAGCTGCGCGCGGATCGCCTCGGGCGGCTCGGAGCGCGGGTGGTAGTCGCAGACGATCACGGTGTCGGCGCCGGCGGCCGCGATCCGCCCCATCTCCTCGCGCTTGCTCGTGTCGCGGTCGCCGTCGGCGCCGAACAGGAAGATGATGCGGCCGGGGGCCACCTCGCCGAGCGCGTCGAGCATGGCCTCGAAGGCGCCGGGCGTGTGCCCGTAGTCGACGAAGAAGCGCGGGCCCGCGCCCCCCGTCGTCATCTCCTCGAGGCGGCCGGGGATGAACACGGGGATGCGGCCGCCCTCGAGGCCCGCCTCGACGCGGGCGATCGGGATACCCGCCTCGTGGAGCATGATGAGGGCGAGCGCGGCGTTCTCCGCCATGAACCGGCCGAAGACGGGCACGCTCCCCCGGAACATGGCCCCCTCGGGCCCCTGCAGCACGAAGGACACGCCGTCGAGCGACTGCCGCGTGACGGCGAGATACCAGTCGGCCTCCTGGCCGTACTCCGTCGCGAGGGTCGTCACCGGGATCCGGGACTCGCGCGCGATGCGCTGGCCGTAGGGCGAGTCGACCACCACGACGCCGCGAGCGGCGCGCTCGGGCGTGAACAGCGCGGCCTTCGCCGCGAAGTAGGACTCGAGATCGCCGAACTCGTCGAGATGGTCCTGCGAGAAGTTGTTGAAGGCCACGACGTCGAAGTGCACGCCGTCGAGCCGGTGGCGCACGACCGCCTGCGCCGACACCTCGATGGCGACGCCCTCGACGTGCTCCTCGGCCATCCGGGCGAGGAGCCCGTGGAGCTCCGAGGCCTCCGGGCTCGTGAGGTTCGCCGGGATCACCTCGTCGCCGACCCGGCGCTCGGCGGTCGAGCTCAGGCCGGGCGTGAGCCCCGCGGCGCGCAGCAGCTCCGCGATGAGGTACACGACGCTCGTCTTGCCGTTCGTGCCGGTGATGCCGAGGATCTTCGCGTCGAAGTCCGCCGTGCCGTAGACGGTCGCGGAGAGTTCGCCGAGCAGGCGCCGCGGATGCTCGGCGGAGACCAGCACGGGCAGGGTCGCGCCCGCCTCGCGCACGAGCTCCGCGCCGGCGGCATCGGTGAGGATCGCGACGGCGCCGCGTTCCGCGGCCTGGGCGGCGAAATCCGCGCCGTGCCGGCGCGCCCCGGGCATCCCGACGTAGAGGTCGCCGCGGCGGACGTCGCGCGAGTCGAGCGACACGCCCGTCGCCGAGGCCGCGGAGGCGGCCCCGTCGGGCGCCGCGAGACCGAAGCGCTCGGCGAGTGCGGCGAGCGGGACGGGGACGGGGTGCTTCGGGCGAATGCTCAGCGCATCTCCGGTACTCACGTGGGGTGGCCTCCTGGGCGGGTCTCAGTACTCCGTGGGGAGCGGGGTGAACTCCCCGGTGGACGGCGGGATGTGGAACGTGCGGATCGTGGCCTCGGCGGCGTCGTGGAACGCCGCGATCGCCGCGGAGCTGCCGTCTCCCCCGGTGCCGGGAACGCAATCGATGCTACCGCGACGTACTGCGGGTCGTCGGCGGGGAAGATCCCCGCGAAGGAGTGCACGTAGTCGGTGCGGTACAGGCCCGTCGCGGGATCGACCTGCTCGGCGGTGCCCGTCTTGCCCGCGATCCGGTAGCCCGGGATCGATACGAGGTCCGAGAACCAGCCCTCGGTGGTCACGGTCTCGAGCATCGCCATCACCTGCCCAGCGGTGTCCTCGGTGACCGCGCGCACCTCCTCCCCGTGATCGGGGACGGTGCGGGTGCCGTCGGCCTCCGTGCAGGAGCTCACCACGCTCGGCGGCACGCGGACGCCCCCGTTCGCGATCGTCTGGTAGACGCCCGCGGTCTGCACGATCGTCGAGGAGAGCCCCTGGCCGAACATGGTGTTGTAGGAGGTCTGGGCGTCCCAGTCGGCGTAGGGCGCGAGCATGCCGGAGTCCTCCACAGGCATCCCGGCCTGTGTCGACTCGCCGATCCCGAACTTGCGGAGGTAGTCGTAGCGGGTCTCCGGACTCAGCCGGCTGCCGAGCATCGAGGTGCCCACGTTGGAGGACTGCACGAGGATGCCGGTCAGCGTCCACTGCATGGGCGGGTGGGGGAAGGAGTCGCCGAAGCGCACGTCGGCCTCGGGCTCGAGGTAGTCGGGGGTGAGGTTCTGCGTGGTCGGCGTCGCGGCTCCCTGGTCGATGAGCGAGGCGGCGGTGATCGTCTTGAAGGTGGAGCCGGGCTCGTAGGGCGCGACGAAGGACCGGGCCTCGCGCTTCGTCGGATCCGAGGCGTCCACGTCGTTCGGGTCGACGGAGCCGTCCTCCGCGACGGCGACGAGCTCGCCGGTGCGCACGTCCATGACGACGAGGTAGCCCCACTCCGCCCCGACCTGCAGCACCTGCTCGTTGATGGCCTGCTGCGCCTCCCACTGCAGGTCGCGGTCGATGGTGAGCTCGACGGTGCCGCCGTTCACGGCCTGCTCGGTGACCACGACGCTGCCGGGGAGCGCCACGCCGTCCTCGCTGCGCTCGTAGGTCTCGGTGCCGTCGACGCCCGTGAGGCACGCGTCCTGCGAGACCTCGACCCCCGCCTGCGGCACGTCCTCGAAGCCGGAGAAGCCGATGAGGTTGCCGGCGACGGCGCCGTTCGGGTAGCTCCGCGTATGGTGCTCGGTGAAGGTGAGCCAGCCGATCTCGAGCTCCTTGAGCGCATTGAGCTGCGTGAGGTCGATCCCGCGCTTCACGTACGCGAAGTCGGACTTGGGATTCTCCGCGAGCGCGTCGTCGACGATCTTCTGGATCTCCGCGGCGCTCTGCCCCGTGACCGCGCCGATCTCGGCGAACGCCTCCTCGGCGGTGACCTCGACGGTGGCCGCTCCCCCGCGCTCGGGGTCGCTCCGCCAGAACTTGCCGCCGTTGAGCTTCGTGTTCTTCGGGGAGAGCTGCACGTCGTAGCGCTCGTCCGTCGTCGCGAGCACCTCGCCGTCCCGGTCGACGACGTCGCCGCGCACGCTCGCGATCGTGACCGGCACGGCGCGCTTGTCGAGCGCGTCGGCGTTGAGCGCGGCGGCCGAGACGATCTGCACGTCGACGAGCCGCACGAGGAAGACGAGCGAGGCGAGCACGACGACGCCGAGCGCGATCGCGCGGCGCTGCCGTGAAGTGCGCGAGTTCCGCATGTTTCCGCTTTCCCTCTCGCCCGCCCCCTAGTGGGTCGCCGGGGCGGGCAGCTTGCCCTTCCACCGTACCGGCGCCTCCGTGGACGCGTCCTGGGATCCGGCGGCCGGGGCGTCGCGGGAGACGAGGAGCCCCGCGGCGTCCACGACCGGCATCGTCTCGAGGGTCGCGTTCGGCACGAGGTTCCCCTGCGCGGCCGTCGTCTCGGTCTCGAGCGAGCCGAGCACGGCGCCGTCGCTGAGCCGCAGAGCGGCCGGTCTGACGTTCTGCACCATGCCGAGCTGCGCGGCGTTCTCGGCGAGGTTCTGCGGCGAGGAGAGCTTGTCCACGTTCTGCGAGAGCACGCGTTCGACCCGGCTGAGGTCGCGCTGCTCGACCTCGAGGGCGCGGGCCTCGTACGCGCCCTGGGAGATCGCGATGCTCAGCCCCAGCTGGGTCGCGAGAATCGCGAGGATGACGCCGACGGCGAGGAGCGCCCCCACGAGGGGGCTGCGGCCGGCGCGTTTCGCCGCCGCAGGCGCGGGTTCCGCGAGCCGCAGGTGGCGCTCGCCTGGCGCGCCGGGAGCGCCCGGCGCGCGGACGGGCGAGGGGTCGGCCGCACGCGCCCAGTCGGGCTCCCGTTCGATCGGGACGGTGGTGTTCATCGTGTGTCCCTCATCCGTTCGGCGGCGCGCAGTCGCACCGGGATCGCCCGCGGATTGCGGGCGCGTTCGTCTTCGGAGGCGAGTTCGGCGCCGCGGGTGAGCAGGCGGAACTCGGGCCGATGCTCGGGGAGCTCGACCGGGAGGCCCGGCGGGGCCGTCGACGTGCTGCGGCTCGCGAGCTCGCGCTTCACGAGGCGATCCTCGAGGGACTGGTAGGACATGATCACGGCGCGACCGCCGACGCCGAGGAGCGACAGCGCCGCCGGGATCGCCCGCTCGAGCACGGAGAGCTCCCCGTTGACCTCCACGCGCAGGGCCTGGAAGACCCGCTTGGCCGGGTGGCGCTGATCCCGCACCGCCGCGGGAGTCGCCCGCTGCAGCAGCTCGACGAGCTGGCCGCTGCGGAGGATCGGCTCCTCGCGCCGGGCCGCGACGATCGCGCGGGCGTAGCGTCCCGCGAGGGGCTCCTCCCCGTAGCGCTCGAAGATGGCGCGCAGCCGCCCTTCGGGGGCGGTCGCGAGCACCTCGGCGGCCGTCTCCCCCGCGTGCTGGTCCATGCGCATGTCGAGCGGCGCGTCCTGGGCGTAGGCGAAGCCGCGCTCGGCGTCGTCGAGCTGCAGCGAAGAGACGCCGAGATCGAAGAGCACGCCGTCGATGCGGGTGACGCCCGCCTCCCGGACGGCCCGCGCGATCTCGTCGTAGACGGCGTGCACGCGGATCGCGCGGTCGCCGAAGCGGCCGAGCCGCGCCCCGGCGAGCGCGAGCGCCTCCGTGTCGCGGTCGAGGCCGATGAGCGTGAGGCCGGGGTGGGCGTCGAGCAGGGCCTCGCTGTGGCCGCCCATGCCGAGGGTCGCGTCGACGACGACCGCGCCGTCGTGCGCGATCGCCGGGGCGAGCAGTTCGAGGCAGCGCTCGAGCAGCACCGGCGTGTGCAGCCGGCTCGGGTCCCGCCCGTCGGGCGTGTTCGTCTCGTCTTCGGTCATCGGGAGCCCGGGCTAGAACATGCCCGGGATCACCTCCTCTTCGATGTCGGAGAACGCGGATTCCTGCGCCGTCAGATACGTCTGCCACGCCGCGGCGTCCCAGATCTCGGCGCGGGACCCTGCGCCGATGACCGCGAGCTCGCGATCGAGGCCGGCGTACTCGCGCAGGCCCTGCGGGATCGTGACGCGGCTCTGCTTGTCGGGCGTCTCGGGGTGCGCCCCGGAGAGGAAGACGCGGAGATAGTCGCGGGCCTGCTTCGAGGCCAGCGGGGCCCGACGGATGCGGTCGTGCATCTCGGCGAACTCCCGCTCGCTGAAGAGGTAGAGGCAGCGCTCCTGGCCGCGGGTGATCACGAGGCCGTCCGCGAGCTCGTCGCGGAACTTCGCGGGGAGGATGACGCGTCCTTTCTCATCGAGCCGGGGCGTGAAGGTACCGAGGAACACGGATCCCTCCTTCCACCGGCTCGCATTTGCCCCTACATTACTCCACTTTCCTCCACTTCACTTCAGACGGGCTCCACTTTATTCCCGCGACTTTCGACTTCGGCGAGATTCCGCGGGTTCCATGCGCGACATTCCGGCACCGCAACGGGGGTCGACGTGCCGCGCACGCGCGGACCCGGCCGCGCGCGTCGTCGCGCCGGCTCTCATGATTCCGCAGAATCGTGCGGTTTCTCGCGACACCGAACCGTCACCCGGGGGCGGTGGAACCGATCCGGTGGAGCAAAGTGGAGGGGATGCGCCGTTCCCGCCCTGCGCTGTGCCAGGCCGCGCTGCGCTGCACCGCGCGCCGCGTCCTCCCTATCCCGTTCCGACTCTCCCCGCACGCCACCCGCCCCGCACGCCACCCGCCCCGCGCCGCCCACCCCGCGCCGCCCGCGCCGGGCCGCCCGCAGCCTCGGCGGCGTTCTCCCCGTCCCGTTCCGCGCCGCGTCCTCCCCATCCGTTCCGCCCCGAGCCGCGCGCCCCGCGACACGCGCGGCTGCGCGACGGCCTCACGGATGACGCATTCCGGTGGGAAGCAGCGCGGGAACGCCGTATCGCGTCATCTCCGCGCGGACCGCGGGCGAGACGCGGCCGCGCAGCGGAAGCGGGCCCCGCCCCGCGCCGCCCGCCCCGGTCCGCCTCGCCACCCCGCGCGGGGAACGCCCGATTCCGCTCACGGATGACGCGTTGCGGTGCGGTACGCGCGGGAGGCCGCGCAACGCGTCATTTCCGAGCGGGCAGGCACGTCCAGCGTGCGGGATCAGGGCCGAGAGTTCTGGACGCGGCGCTGCCGCGCCCGCGGCGGGAGGCAGCGCGGGGGGGGGATCGGGCGCGCGTTCGCCAGGCGCGCACGCGCTCAGGGAGCGGGCATGCACTCAGCGGGCGCGCACACGCCCAGGGAGCCGGCGCGCATTCGGCAGGCGTGCGCTTTAGCGCTCACGACCACACGAGCTCAAGAGCTCAAGAGCTCACGAGCTCACGGGCCGTGCATGCAATGGGCCCGCACGGCGATACGCCGTGCGGGCCCATGAGGCAGAGGGGAGAGCGCTAGCGCTCGCCCTCCATGCGTTCGTCCCAGCGCCGTTCCATGCGCTCGCTGAAGGACTCGCGGGACGACGGCTTCCGATCGTCGGAGCCTCCGGCGGCGGGAGCGTCATCCACCACCGGATCCGATCCCTTCGCGAGCATCAGCATGACGCCGCCGAGCATGGCGGCGAAGCCGATGAGGCCCAGCCACAGCTGCTGCGCGGCGACCCCGGCGATGAGCACGCCGACGCCGACGATCACGACGAGCACGCCGAGAACGAGCGATCGGTAGTTCACCCGACGCCGGGCCCCCGGCGCCGTACGCATGACATCGGCCTCGCTCTGATAGAAGCCACGCTCCATCTCGTCAAGCAGCCGCTGCTCGTGTTCTGACAGCGCCATGACGACCCTCCCGGCTTTCGATATCCTGATGCAGTCCAGTCTACGTCCCCCGCCCGGCACTAGGCTAGTTGCGTGCAGGAAACGACACGACTCGCAGCCCTCGTTCAGGAGCGGATCGGCGATACGATCGCCCGCCATCGCGCGGCGCTCGCGCCGCTCGGAGCCGATGCGGACCCCCTGCTCGACGGCGCCGCCGGCTTCCTCGGCGGCGGGAAGCGCTTCCGGGCGCAGTTCGCGGTGCTCGGGTACCGCGCGGTACGCCCGCTCGACGTCGAGGGCCCCGTCGACGCGGAGTTCGGGGCCGTCCTCGACGCCGCCTGCGCGCTCGAGTTCTTCCACGCGGCGGCGCTGATCCACGACGACATCATCGACCGCTCGGACACGCGGCGCGGCCGGCCCGCCGTCCACCGCGCGTTCGCGGCGCGGCACCGCGAGCACGGCTGGCGCGGCGCGGCCGAGCACTTCGGCCTCGCCGGAGCGCTGCTGCTCGGCGACCTGCTGCAGTCCTGGGCGGACGAGCTCATGGAGGAGGCGCGCGCGGCGATCCCGGACCCCGAGGCCGCGAACCGCGCGCGGGCCCACTTCAACCGCATGCGCAGCGAGGTCGCCGTGGGCCAGTACCTCGACGTGCTCGAGGAGCAGCAGCCCGGCTTCGCCGCCCACGACGCCCAGCTCGAGCGCTCGACGCGCGTGCTCGTCTACAAGTCGGCGAAGTACAGCGTCGAGGCGCCGCTGCTCATCGGCGCGGCGCTCGCCGGCGCCGATGACGCACAGGAGTCCGCCCTCGCGGGCTTCGGTCTGCCGATCGGCGTCGCATTCCAGCTGCGGGACGATCTCCTCGGCGTCTTCGGCGACGCGGAGATCACGGGGAAGCCCGCGGGCGACGACCTGGCCGAGGGCAAGCGGACCGTGCTCGTCACGCTCGCCAGGGAGCAGCTCCCCACCACGACACGGCGCATATTCGACGACCTCATCGGCGAGGAGCTCGACGGGGAGCAGGTCGCGATGCTGCAGCGCACGATCCGCGAGAGCGGCGCGGTCGACCGGGTCGAGACGATGATCTCGCGCAACGTGGAGCGCGCGCTCGGGGCGCTCGACGACGCCGCGATCCGGCGCGACGCGGCCGAGCAGCTCTCACGCCTCGCGGACCGCGCGACCCGTCGGAGCTTCTGAGGCTCTCCGCGGCCGGGGCGCGAACGCCCGTCGAGTCTCCAATCCGCTCCGCTGAGCGCTCCGATCCTCCGTCCTCGCGCTAGAACGCGAGGGACTGCGTCGCGCGGCGCACCGCGCTCTTGCGGCCGGCGCGCAGCGCGGCGACGGGACGCTCCCCGAGCTCCTCGTTCTCGGCGAGCAGCCAGGCCACCGCCTCCTCCTCGGAGAATCCGGCGTCGAGCAGCACCAGCAGGGTCCCGCGCAGCGGCGGCAACGGGTGGTCGTCCAGCACGAACTCGGCCGGGACCCGCAGCACGCCGTCGACGCGCACCGCCGCGAGGTGCCGATCCTCGATGAGGCGGTGGATCTTCCCTGGCGTGAGCTCGAAGCGCTCGACGAGCTCCGGGATCGTCAGGAACTCGGTATCGGGGTCGAGATGCAGTGACACGCTTCCACTCTGCCAGCGTCTCGCGGGCTGCGCAATCCGACGCCCGGAGCCGCCCGACGCGCGATCGGGGCCGGGTCGACGCGCCCGAGCCGCTACACACCGGCGCGCATCAGGCGGTTCCGCCCCGAACTTCCGTAGACTCTCGTCGTGACCTCAGCCCCCGCCGACCCGTTGATCGGGCAGACGCTCGACGGGCGATACGCGATCCGCTCGCGCATCGCCCGCGGCGGCATGGCGATGGTGTACCTCGCGGCCGACCTGCGGCTCGAACGCCGCGTCGCCGTGAAGGTCATGCACGAGCATCTCGCGGAGGACGAGAACTTCACCCGCAGATTCGAGCAGGAGGCCCGCAGCGCCGCGCGGCTCTCCCATCCGAATCTCGTGAACGTGTTCGACCAGGGGCACGACCTCGGGCGCACCTACCTCGTGATGGAGTACCTGCCGAGCATCACGCTGCGCGAGCTCCTGAAGCAGCAGAAGCGCCTCACCGCCGAGCAGACGCTGGAGATCGGCGAGGCCGTGCTCTCCGGCCTCGCCGCGGCGCACCAGGCCGGCATCGTCCATCGCGATCTCAAGCCCGAGAACGTGATGCTCGCCGACGACGGCCGCATCAAGCTCGGCGACTTCGGGCTCGCGCGCGCCGTCAGCGCCAATACGACGACCGGTCAGGCGCTGCTCGGCACCATCGCCTACCTCTCCCCCGAGCTCGTGACGCGCGGCGTGGCGGACGCGCGCAGCGACGTCTACGCCTTCGGCATCATGCTCTACGAGATGCTCACGGGCGTGCAGCCCTTCACCGGTGAGCAGCCGATGCAGATCGCCTATCAGCACGCGCACGACGAGGTCCCCGTGCCCTCGCTCCGCAGCGCCGAGGCCTCGCCGGAACTCGACGAGCTCGTGCGCTGGACGACGCAGCGCGACCCGGAGCTGCGCCCGAGGGACGCGACGGAGGCGCTCGCCTACCTCGAGCCGCTGCGCCACGGCCTCGTGCCGCCGCAGGCGACCCGCGTGCTCCCCGCGGCCGACCCGGCCGACGCCGTCTCCCCCGAGACGAGCGTGCTGGCGGGGACGACGGTGCTCGGCGGGGCGACCGAGATGACCGGCACGACCGTGCTCGCCGGCGCCGCTTCGGCCGGGGCGACCGCGCCGCAGCCGGAGGCGCCCGCGACGCCGCTGGACCGCGCCGCGGAGGAGGGCGCGGCTCGCGGACGCCGCGGACGCTGGCTCGCCGCGCTCGCGGTCCTGCTCGTCGTGCTCGCGGGCGGCGCCGGCTGGTGGTTCGGGCAGGGCCCGGGATCGCGGGTCGCCGTGCCCGAGGTCGCCGGCCTCGAGATCGAGGCTGCGCGCTCCGCGCTCGCCGAGCGGAGCCTCGAGTCCGACGTCGTCGACTGCACGAGCCTCGACATCGCTGCGGGCCTCGCGGTCGGCACCGATCCGGCCCCGGGCACCCGCCTGGATCGCGGCAGCTCGGTGACCCTCTGCCGGTCCATCGGCCCCGAGATGAAGCCGGTCCCCACCCTCATCGGACTCGACCGGGACGCGGCGGAGGCCGCGATCGCGGAGGCGGGCTTCACCGTGGGCGAGGTCCTCGAGCAGCGCTTCTCCGACGACGAGGCCGACACCGTCCTCGCCGCGCTCGGCACGGACGGCGAGGGCCTCGGCGAGCAGTACCCCGAGCAGGAACGGATCGATCTGATCGTCTCGGCCGGGCCGCTGCCCGACGTCGTGGGCGCCACCGTCGCGGATGCCACTCGGACGCTCGCCGACCGCGAGCTCGTCGTCGACGAGACCCTCGGCAGCGAAGCGCACAGCGCCGACATCCCTGAGGGATCGGTCATCGCGCTGCTGCCCGCGACCGACCCGGTGCGCCCCGGGGACGCCGTGGGACTGCAGGTCTCGCTCGGACCCGAGCTCTTCGAGATCCCCGACGTCTCCGGCATGGCGCTCCAGGAGGCCATGGACGCGCTCACCGCTGCGGGCTTCGCCCCGTCCACCCTCGTCCCCGACGCCCTCCGGGGCTTCGCGAAGGCGACGGGCACCGACCCCGCGGCCGGCGAACGCGTCCCCTCGGGCACCGAGATCCGGGTGCGCAGCACCATCTCGCTCTGACGCCAGCGCCGCGGCGAGGCCGCGGATGGATCAGCGGTTCCACGGGTCCGCGGCGGCCGCGGACGCGCCGAGCGCCCCGGAGGCGGACCCCCGGGGCGCTCGAGCGTCGTCTCGCGCCGGGCTACGCGCTGCGCTTGAGCTCCTCCGCCACCTGGAAGGCGAGCTCGAGCGACTGCATGTGGTTGAGGCGCGGATCGCAGAGCGACTCGTACCGGGTCTCGAGCGCCGCCTCGTCGATGTTCTCCGAGCCGCCGAGGCACTCGGTGACGTCGTCGCCCGTGAGCTCGACGTGGATGCCGCCGGGGAAGGTGCCGACCTCGCGATGGGCCTCGAAGAAGCCGCGGAGCTCGTCCATCACATCGTCGAAGCGCCGGGTCTTGTACCCGGTCGCGGTCGTGATGCCGTTGCCGTGCATCGGATCGGTGACCCAGAGCGGCGACGCGCCGGCGTCGCGGACCCCGGCGAGGAGCTCGGGCAGCACGTCGCGGATCTTGCCGGCGCCCATGCGCGTGATGAACGTGAGGCGGCCGGGCTCGCGCTCGGGATCGAGCTTGTCGATGAGGCGGAGCGCGTCGTCGACCGTCGCCGTCGGGCCCAGCTTCACGCCGATCGGGTTGCGCACGTGCGAGAGGAACTCGACGTGCGCGCCGTCCAGCTCGCGCGTGCGCTCCCCGATCCAGAGCATGTGGCCCGAGGTGTCGTACAGCTCGCCGGTGCGGGAGTCGACGCGCACGAGCGGCCGCTCGTAGTCGAGCAGGAGCGCCTCGTGGCTGACGTAGAACTCGGTCCGCGTGAGCGCGGTGTGATCGACCCCGCAGGCGTCCATGAACTTCAGCGCGCGGTCGATCTCCTGCGCGAGCGACTCGTAGCGCTGGTTCGCCGGGTTCGAGACGAAGCCCTGGTTCCAGGCGTGCACCTGGCGCAGATCGGCGAAGCCGCCCTGCGTGAAGGCGCGGATCAGGTTGAGCGTCGACGCCGAGACGTGGTAGCCCTGCACGAGGCGCCGCGGATCGGCAGCGCGCGTCTCCTCGGTGAAGTCGTAGCCGTTGACGAGATCACCGCGGTACGCGGGCAGCGTGACGCCCTCGCGGGTCTCGCTGTTGCTCGAGCGGGGCTTGGCGAACTGGCCGGCCATGCGCCCGACCTTGATGACGGGCATGGAGGCGCCGTAGGTGAGCACGACGGCCATCTGCAGAATGGTCTTCACGCGATCGCGGATCTTGTCGGCGGTCGCCGCCGCGAAGGTCTCGGCGCAATCGCCGCCCTGCAGCAGGAAGGCCTCGCCCCGCGCGGCCGCCGCCAGGCGCTCGCGCAGCTGGTCGGCCTCGCCGGCGAACACGAGCGGCGGCTGCGCTGCGAGCTCCTCGCCGGCGGCCCGCGTGGCCTCGGGATCGGGCCAGACCGGCTGCTGCTTCGCCTCGAGCGCGCGATAGGCGTCGAGGCCTGCGAACGCGCGTGCGGCAGCGGTGTCAGTGAACTGGCTCATCTTCGATCCTCAAATGTGGCATTCGGGCACAGGGAAACCGCGACGCGGCGCCGCGGTCCCTCAAGCTTACCCGCAGCCTCAGGCGGTTCTCGCCTGCGGACGCCCGCGTACGCTGGAGGCGTAGACGTCGATGTACTCCTGGCCGCTGAGCTTCTGGATCTCGAGCATGATCTCGTCGGTCACGGCGCGCAGCACGAAGCGGTCGGCGCTCATCCCGGCGAAACGGCTGAAGTCGAGCGGTTTGCCGATGACGGTGCCGATCCTGCGGATCTTGGGCACCTTCGCGCCGATGGGCATCGCCTTCTCCGTGTCGATCATCACGGCGGGCACCACGGCGGCCCCGGACTCCACGACGAGTCGGGCGACGCCGGTGCGGCCGCGGTAGAGCCGGCCGTCGGGGCTCCGGGTCCCTTCCGGGTAGATGCCGAGCACGTCGCCGCGATCGAGCACGGCGAGCCCCGTGTTGAGCGACGCCTCGGAGGCCTTGCCGCCCGAGCGGTCGATCGGCAGCTGGCCGACCGCGAGCATGAAGGACTTCACGAGCCAGCCCTTGAGCCCGGTGCCCGTGAAGTAGTCGCTCTTCGCGAGGAAGTAGACGCGCCGGTCGATCATCAGCGGCATGAAGAAGGAGTCGATCACCGAGAGGTGGTTTCCCACAATAATCACGGGCCCGGAGGCCGGAATGTTCTCGGCACCCTCCACCCACGGACGATAGACCGTTTTCAGCAACGGCCCGATGATCAGGTGTTTGAATATCCAGTAGAGCACGTCGCGCGGTTTCCTCTCGACTCGGAACAGAATAGCCGACCCGGGGCCGCGTGCGGGTATGCGTATAGGCTGGAAGTCCTATCGAGTGCGGCCGAGAGCCGCACGCCGCAGACCGGTGACATGAGTATCAAGGGAGCTGCCGTGAAACAGTCTGAGACGCCGATCCTCGTGCCCCCGGTGCCCGAGGACAACATCACCGACCTGCTCGAGCAGCGCGTCGCCGCGACCCCGGACCGGGCGCTCTTCGCGGTCCCCGAGGACGGCGGCTGGCGCGACCTCAGCGCCGCCGCGTTCCGCGCGCAGGTCGTGGCGCTCGCGAAGGGCTTCGCCGCGGCGGGCGTCGAGCCCGGCGACCGGGTCGCCTTCATCTGCAAGACGAGCTTCGAGTGGACGCTCGTCGACTTCGCGCTGCACTACGCCGGCGCCGTGATGGTGCCGGTGTACGAGACCTCCTCCCCGCTGCAGATCCACTGGATCCTCGAGGACTCCGGCGCCCGGGCGATCCTCACCGAGTCGGCGGACCACGCCGAGCGCTTCGCCGAGATCAGCGCGGAGTCCCCGGCGGTGACGCTCTCGTGGCGCATGGACGAGGGCGCGCTCGCCGACCTCGCGGCCGGCGGCACCGGGATCGACGACGCCGAGATCGAGCGCCGGCGCGGGCTCGCCGTCGGCAGCGACACGGCCACCCTCATCTACACCTCGGGGTCGACGGGGCGCCCGAAGGGCTGCGTGCTCACCCACGCCAACTTCGTGGATCTCTCCCGGAACGCGGCGGGCGCGCTCGACCAGGTCGTCAATCAGCCGGGCTCCTCGACGCTCCTCTTCGTCACCCTCGCCCACGTCTTCGCCCGTTTCATCTCCGTGCTGGCCGTGCACGCCGGGGTGCGGGTCGGGCACCAGGCCGACACCACGAAGCTGCTGCCGGCCCTCGGCACCTTCAAGCCGACGTTCCTCCTCGCGGTGCCCCGCGTGTTCGAGAAGGTGTACAACTCTGCCGAGCAGAGCACGGAGGCCGACGGCAAGGGCAAGATCTTCCGCGCCGCGGCGAAGGTGGCCGTGCAGCACTCCGAGGCGCTCGACGCCGGCCGGGTGCCGTTCCTCCTCGGCCTGAAGTTCAAGGTCTTCGACAAGCTGGTCTACGCGAAGCTGCGGGAGAAGCTCGGCGGCAACGTCCGCTACGCGGTCTCCGGTTCTGCGCCGCTGAGCCACTACCTCGGACACTTCTACCGCAGCCTCGGCGTCAAGATCCTCGAGGGCTACGGCCTCACCGAGACGACCGCACCGGTGACGGTGAACCTTCCCGACAAGTTCAAGATCGGCACGGTCGGCCCGGCCCTCCCCGGCCACACCATCCGGATCGCCGAGGACGGCGAGATCGAGGTCACGGGCATCGACGTCTTCAAGGAGTACTGGAACAACCCCGAGGCGACCGCCGCAGTCTTCACCGACGACGGCTTCTTCCGCACGGGCGATCTCGGCTCGCTCGACGAGGACGGCTATCTGTCCATCACGGGGCGCAAGAAGGAGATCATCGTCACGGCCGGCGGCAAGAACGTCGCCCCGGCCGCGCTCGAGGATCCCATCCGGGCGAACACCATCATCGGGCAGGTCGTCGTCGTCGGCGACCAGAAGCCGTTCATCTCGGCGCTCATCACCCTCGACCCGGAGATGCTGCCGGCGTGGCTGAACAACGCGGGCGAGGACCCGAACATGACGCTCGCGGAGGCGGCGGTGCACCCGAAGGTGCTCGCAGAGGTGCAGAGCGCGATCGACGCGGGCAACGCCCACGTCTCCCGGGCGGAGTCGATCCGCAAGTTCGTGATCCTGCCGACGGAGTTCGTGGAGGCCAACGGTCACCTGACGCCCAAGATGAGCATCAAGCGCGACAACATCCTCAGGGACTTCGCGGGCGAGATCGCGGCGCTCTACGGCGAGAACCCGCAGACGGAGGCCGTCGCGATCGACCGCTGAGGGCGCGGTGCCGGGCCCGTCGGCGTCCCGGCACCGCCCCGCCGGAGCCTCAGAACCAGGCCGAGGTGCGGATGCGGCGCATCGCCTCGCCGCGGGTCTCGCGGTCGAGCCTGCTGAGGTAGAGCTTGCCGTCGAGGTGGTCGCACTCGTGCTGGAGCGCCTGGGCGAGCAGGCCCTCGCCCGAGATCTCGACGGGCCGGCCGTCGAGATCGATGCCCCGCACCGTCGCCCGCGGATGCCGCTGCACGTCGAACCAGAGATCGGGGACCGAGAGGCACCCCTCCCCGGTCGGCACCGGATCGCCCTCGAGGGCCACGATCTCGGGATTGAGCACGTAGCTCACCTCGCCGTCGATGTGCAGGCTGAACGCGCGCTGCGTGTACCCGATCTGCGTCGAGGCGAGGCCGGCCCGGCCGTCGAAGGCCACGGTCTCGCAGAGATCCGCGACCATGGCGCGCACGCCGTCGTCGATCTCCGCGACCGGGGTGCAGACCGTGCGCAGCACGGGATCGCCGAACAGTCGGATCTCTCGAATGGCCATGGCTCAACAGCCTACCGCGCGCGAGCGCGGCAGGGCCCCGCTCGGGCGCCCCGCCGCGCGGCCGGCTAGGAGATCGCGGCGATGAGGTCGCCGGCCTCGACCGCGCGGGCGCCGGCGAACGCGATCCGCTCGATCGTGCCCGAGACCGGGGCCGTGATCGCGGCCTCCATCTTCATGGCCTCGATCGTCGCGACCGGCTGCCCGGCCTCGACCGCGTCCCCGACCGCGACCTTCACCGTCACCGTGCCCGAGAAGGGCGCCGACACGTGCCCGGGCTGGGTGCGGTCGGCCTTCTCCGCGATCGCGATGTCGACCTGCACCGATTCGTCCTTCACGAACACCTGCCGCAGCTGACCGTTGACGCGCACCATCACCGTGCGCACGCCCTTGTCGTCGGCCTCGCCGATCGCCTCGAGCCCGACGTACAGGCGCACGCCCCTGGCCAGATCGATCGCGTGCTCCGTGCCCGCCTCGAGCCCGTACAGATAGTCGGGCGTGTCGAGCACCGACACGTCCCCGAACTGCTCCCGTACCGCCTCGTACTGACGCGTCGGCTGCGGGAACAGCAGGCGGTTCAGCGTCTCGCGGCGCTCGGCTCCCGGGCGCTCGAGCAGTGCCCGATCCGCGTCTCCGAGCGGGGCGACGGCGATGTCGACGTCGCGCCCCGCGAGCACCTTCGAGCGGAAGGGCTCGGGCCAGCCCCCCGGGATCTCCCCGAGCTCGCCCGCGAGGAACCCGACGACCGAGTCCGGCACGTCGTAGTTCTCGGGATGCGCCTCGAAGTCGGCCGGATCGGCGTCGACCGCCGTGAGATGCAGGGCGAGGTCGCCCACGACCTTCGAGGACGGGGTCACCTTCGGGATGCGGCCCAGGATCCGGTCGGCCGCCGCGTACAGGTCCTCGATCTTCTCGAAGTTGTCGGCGAGGCCGAGGGCGATCGCCTGCTGCCGGAGGTTCGAGAGCTGCCCGCCGGGGATCTCGTGCGCGTACACCCGTCCCGTCGGGGACGGCAGCCCCGATTCGAAGGGCCGGTACACGCTCCGCACCGCGTCCCAGTAGGGTTCGAGCGCGTAGACGGCCTCCTGCGAGAGGCCGGTGTCGCGCTCGGTGTCGGCGAGGGCCGCGACGAGCGCCGACAGCGACGGCTGGCTCGTGGTCCCCGACATCGGCGCCGAGGCGACGTCGACCGCGTCGACGCCCGCCTGGGAGGCGGCGAGGAGGGTCGCGAGCTGGCCGCCCGGCGTGTCGTGCGTGTGCAGGTGCACGGGCAGCTCGAAGCGCTCCCGCAGCGCCGACACGAGCCTCGCCGCGGCGGCCGGACGCAGGAGCCCCGCCATGTCCTTGATCGCGAGCACGTGCGCGCCGGCGTCCACGATCCGCTCCGCGAGGGCGAGGTAGTAGTCGAGGGTGTACTTGTCCTCGGCCGGGGACAGCAGGTTCCCGGTGTAGGCCATCGCGACCTCCGCGACCGCGCCGCCCGTCTCCCGCACCGCGTCGATCGCGACCCGCATCTGCTCGACGTCGTTGAGCGCGTCGAAGATGCGGAACACGTCCACGCCCGTGGCCGCGGCCTCCGCGACGAAGGCGCGCGCCACCTGCGCCGGGTACGGCGTGTAGCCGACCGTGTTCTGGCCGCGCAGCAGCATCTGGATCGGCACGTTCGGCAGCGCCTCGCGCAGCGCCGCGAGCCGCTCCCACGGATCCTCTCCGAGGAATCGCAGCGCGACGTCGTACGTCGCGCCGCCCCACGCCTCCACGGACCACAGCTCCGGCGTCAGCCGGGCGACGTAGGGGGCGACGCGCGCGAGATCCTTGGTGCGCACCCGCGTCGCGAGGAGCGACTGGTGGGCGTCGCGGAAGGTGGTCTCCGTGACCGCGAGCGCCGTCTGCGCGCGCAGGCTCCGCGCGTACTCCTCCGGGCCGAGCTCCAGGAGCCGCTGCCGATGGCCGGACGGCGCGGCCGCTGCGAGATCGATGCCGGGCAGCTTCGCCGCCGGATCGAGGCTGCCCGGGCGGGGCCCGTGGGGCTGGTTCACCGTGACGTTCGCGACGTGCTGCAGCAGTCGCGTCGCGCGATCCTTCGGCTTGTTCAGCGACAGCAGCTCGGGGCGCTCCTCGATGAACGACGTCGCCACGTCCCCCGCCTGGAATGCGGGATCCGCGAGGACCGCCTGCAGGAACGGGATGTTCGTCGCGACCCCGCGGATCCGGAACTCGGCGAGCGCCCGGCTCGCCCGCGCGACCGCGTCCGCGAACGAGCGCCCGCGGCAGGTGAGCTTCGCGAGCATCGAGTCGAAGTGCGGGCTGATCTGCGCGCCGACGTCGATGGTGCCGCCGTCGAGCCGCACCCCGCCGCCGCCCGGCGAGCGGTACGCCGTGATCCGGCCGAGGTCCGGGCGGAAGCCGTTCGCGGGATCCTCCGTCGTGATGCGGCACTGCAGCGCCGCTCCGCGCAGCTGGATGCGATCCTGCGTGAGCCCGAGCTCCGCGAGCGTCTCCCCCGCCGCGATCCGCATCTGCGAGCGCACGAGGTCCACATCCGTGACCTCCTCCGTCACGGTGTGCTCGACCTGGATGCGCGGATTCATCTCGATGAAGACGTGCTCGCCCGCGCGCTCGCCCTCCGTGTCGAGGAGGAACTCGACCGTTCCGGCGTTCTCGTAGCCGATCGATCGGGCGAACGCGATCGCGTCGCGCGTGAGCGCTGCCCGCTTCTCCTCCGAGAGGTTCGGCGCGGGGGCGATCTCCACGACCTTCTGGTGGCGGCGCTGCACCGAGCAGTCCCGCTCGTAGAGGTGCACCGTCTCCCCCGAACGATCCGCGAGCACCTGCACCTCGATGTGCCGGGGCCGCAGCACCGCCTGCTCGATGAACATCGTCGGATCGCCGAAGGCCGACTCCGCCTCGCGCATCGCGGACTCCAGCGCGTCCCTGAGGTCCTCCTCGCGCTCCACCCGGCGCATGCCGCGCCCGCCGCCGCCCGCGACGGCCTTCGCGAACACGGGGAAGCCGATCTCCCGCGCCCCCGCGATCAGCGCGTCGACGTCCGTCGACGGCGGGGTCGAGGCGAGCACCGGCACGCCGGCCGCGATCGCGTGCTCCTTCGCGGCGACCTTGTTCCCTGCCATCTCGAGCGCCTCGCGCCCCGGACCGATGAAGCGGATCCCCGCCCGCTCGGCCGCGGCCGCGAGCTCGGGATTCTCGGACAGGAAGCCGTACCCCGGGTAGATCGCGTCGGCGCCCGCCTCGACGGCGACCCGCACGATCTCCTCCACGTCGAGGTAGGCGCGCACCGGGTGCCCGACCTCCCCGATGAGATACGCCTCGTCGGCCTTCAGCCGGTGCAGGGAGTTGCGATCCTCGTACGGGAACACCGCGACCGTGGACGCGCCGAGCTCGTGCGCGGCGCGAAACGCCCGGATCGCGATCTCACCGCGATTGGCAACCAGAACCTTCTCGAACATACGGAAAATACCCCTTCGTGTCGGTGTTTCTCGGGTTGCCCAGACCGTCGAATCGTTCGATATCAAGATACATGACGGTGCGAGCGCGACGCGCATCTCACCGGGTGGGCGGCCCCGCGCGGCGCGGGATCCGCGATTCCAGCCATGCGGCGGGGAGGGATCCACTAAACTCGTCGTGTGCATGTATTGAGTGTGAGTTCCCTCAAGGGCGGCGTCGGCAAGACGACCGTGACGCTCGGCCTCGCATCGGCGGCCTTCTCGCGGGGTCTGCGGACCCTCGTCGTGGACTTCGACCCGCAGTCGGACGTCTCCACCGGGCTCGCCGTGAACCCCGAGGGCTTCGCGAACGTCGCCGACGTGCTCGAGAGCCCGAAGGAGAGGACGGTGCGCGCGGCCATCGCGCACAGCGGCTGGAACGACTACCACGAGGGCGGCACGATCGACCTCATGGTCGGCAGCCCCTCCGCCATCAACTTCGACGGACCGCACCCGTCCACTCGGGACATCTGGAAGCTCGAGGAGGCCCTGGCCGTGGTCGAGTCCGAGTACGACCTCGTGCTCATCGACTGCGCCCCCTCGCTCAACGCCCTCACCCGCACGGCCTGGGCGGCGAGCGACCGCGTGCTCGTCGTCGCCGAGCCGAGCCTCTTCGCCGTGGCCGCCACCGACCGGGCGCTGCGCGCGATCGAGGAGATCCGCCGCGGGGTGAGCCCTCGCCTCCAGCCGCTCGGGATCCTCATCAACCGCACGCAGCCCGGATCGATGGAGCATCAGTTCCGCATCCGCGAGCTGCGCGAGATGTTCGGCCCGCTCGTGCTGAGCCCGCAGCTGCCCGAGCGCCCCTCGCTGCAGCAGGCGCAGGGCGCCGCGAAGCCCGTGCACATGTGGCCGGGCGAGGCCTCGCAGGAGATGGCGGGCAATTTCGACACCGTGCTGGATCGGGTGCTGCGCTCCGCGGGGATGGATGCGGCCCGCGCCGCCGCGGCGCAGGCGCCGCGCCCCGGCACCGTCACCGACTGACACCGTCACCGACTGACATCGGCACCGACCGGGTGCCTGCGCCGTTCCCGGCTGAGGCCGTCGCGGTTCCCGGCTGAGGCCGGTGCTCGCCGCGCGGCCCGCGGTCAGGAGATCTTCTTGCGGGCCTTCCGCCGTGCTGCCAGCTCGTCCTCGCCCGGATCGCGGTGCTCGTCCATGTCGACGAGCGTCGTCTCGACCTCCCGGAGCACCTTGCCCACGGCGATGCCGAAGACGCCCTGGCCCCGGCTCACGAGGTCGATGACCTCGTCGTTGGAGGTGCAGAGGTAGACGCTGGCGCCGTCGCTCATGAGCGTCGTCTGCGAGAGATCGTGCACGCCCGCCTCGTGCAGCTGGGCGACGGCCGTCCGGATCTGCTGCAGCGAGATCCCCGTATCGAGCAGCCGCTTGACGAGCTTGAGCACGAGGATGTCCCGGAAGCCGTAGAGGCGCTGGGAGCCCGAGCCCTGCGCGCCGCGCACCGTCGGCTCGACGAGTCCGGTTCTGGCCCAGTAGTCGAGCTGGCGGTAGCTGATCCCGGCGGCGCGCGCCGCCGTGGCTCCCTTGAACCCGCCCTGCTGATTCGGCCGGGGCAGGCCGTCGTCGAAGAGGAGGTCGGCGTCGATGGTGAGGCGCTCCGCAGTCGCTTCGCCGGACGACCCCGGGTCGCCGCTCGGCTGCTGGGGCTCTTCCATCGTGTTCCTTCCTCACGCGGCGCGACAGGGGCGCCGGACTCCCCTAACGCTACCGAGCGGATCCGCCCCGTGCAACGACCGACGAACGGCAATTCCGGCGTGTCGACCTCTACTTGAACTTGAAGGTTGAAATCACGCCGATCCGGTCCCGCTCAGGCCCCGCTGATCCGCCGGCGCAACACGCCGGAGCGCACCGTGTCGAGATGTCCGGCGAGCTCGAGGGAGTCCTCGGCGCCGAGCGGCGTCCCCGACTTCACCCCGCGCGAGGAGACCGCGTGGTCGATGAGCTCGGCTTCGCGTTCGGCGGCGACCCGGAGCGGTCGCAGGTGGCGCGGGGTGATGCCGCGCGCCGCGAGTTCGAGCAGCGACGTCAGCTGGGCGACCGCGTCGTGCGGGAAGACCTCGGCCGCGGGCAGCAGCCCCGCCGCGATCGCCTCGCCCAGAAAGCGGGGGCTCGCCCCCGTCGCCCGCCGCAGCTCCTCCGCGCTGAGCACCCGCTTCGGCGCGAGGATGCTCGAGACGTTGCGCTGGGCGGCGCCCGGGATCACCGGGTCGCGCCCGCGATCCACCTCCTCGAGCACCTCGGCGATGACCTTCAGCGGCAGGTAGTGGTCGCGCTGCAGGGTGAGGATGAGCCGCAGCCGCTCGATGTGCTCCTGCGAGAACTTGCGGTACCCCGACTTCGTCCGTGCGGGCGTGATGAGCCCCTGCTCCTCAAGGAAGCGCAGCTTCGAGGGCGAGAGGTCGGTGAAATCGCCCTGCAGCCGGGCGAGCACCTGGCCGATGCTCAGCAGCCCCGAGGGCTGCGGGTGGGCCTCGGCGGCCGCCACCTCAGGAGTCCTCGGCGAGGTCGAAGCGCGAGGCGAAGAAGGTGAAGCGGAACTTGCCGACCTGCACCTCGGCGCCGTCGCTCAGCACGACCTCACCCTCGATGCGGGTGCCGTCGCAGAACGTGCCGTTGAGGGACCCGAGGTCGACGACCGAGAACGCCGTCCCCTGACGGCGGAACTCGGCGTGGCGTCGCGAGACCGTGACGTCGTCGAGGAAGATGTCGACCGCCGGGTGGCGCCCCGCGACCGTCACGTCCTGGTCGAGCAGGAAGCGGGCGCCGAGATCCGGTCCGCGACGCACCACGAGCAGTGCGGCTCCGGAGGGCAGCGCCTCGACGGCCTCCCGCTCGTCGACGGAGAGATCCGTCGCGTGCGCGCGGATGAGCGCGCCGAGATCGTCCCGGAACTGCTGGGTGGAGCGCACTTCGGGCGTATCGGCGCGACGGGCATGCTGTTCGGTGTTCACGTCATCACCCATTCCTGATCTCGAGCCCTGCGGACCGGTCGTCCGCCGGTGCCTCTACGCTATCGCAGCCGGGGTCGGCGGCGCACCTCGCGGCCCGCGATTCCCAGCGCTTCCGGCGGCGCGGCGGGGTCCCGCTCCTCGACGGCGCGGGTCACGCCGCTCAGTGCTCGTGGGACTCGAGGAAGGCGTACACCTCGTGCGCGTCCACGCCGGGGAACGTGCCCGTCGGCAACGCCGCGAGCAGGCTCGTCGGCGTCGCCGCTTCCGGCCACGCCGCGTCCTCCCACTTGCGCGTCAGCTCGGAGGAGGCGCGGCGGCAGCAGCGCTCGTCCGGGCAGAAGGACTGCGTGCGATGCGGCGTCTCGCGACCGCGGAACCACTTCACGTCCTCGAACCGCACGCCCACGCTCACGGAGTACATGCCCTCCTTCGCCTTCTCCACGCGCGAGGTGCACCAGTAGGTGCCCCCGCCGGCCATGTCCGTGTACTGGTACCAGGGGTTGAAGCGGTCGGGCTGCGCGAACACGGTGCGCGCGGTCCAGTTGCGGCACACGATCGATCCCTCGAGGTTGCCGAGCGCGTCGGAGGGGAAGCTCACCCCGTCGTTCTGGTACGCCTTGATGAGCGTGCCGGACTCGTGGGCCTTCATGAAGTGCACCTGGAGCTCCAGCCGTTCCGTCGCGAGGTTCGTGAAGCGGTGGGCGGCCATCTCGTAGGAGACGCTGAAGGCGTCGCGCAGGTCCTCCATCGAGATGCGCCGCTGCTGCTTGGCGTCAGCGAGCACCGAGACCGCGGCGGCCTCGGGCAGCAGCACGGCGCCGGCGAGGTAGTTGGCCTCGACGCGCTGCCGCAGGAAGTCGCCGTAGCTGCGGGGCTCCTCGTGCCCGCAGACGACGCTCGCGAGCGCGCGCAGGATCGGCGCGCGGGCGTCGCGCGTGGGCACATCGCTGCCGAGGTAGATGCGGCCGTTGCGCCGGTCGATGACCGAGCGGGTGGAGTGCGGCATGTCCGTGACGTAGTGCAGGTCGAAGCCGAGCTTCTGCGCGACGTCGGCGATGAGCTGCTGCGAGACCGGTCCGCCGGCATAGCCCACCCCGCGCAGCAGCTCCGCGGCGGCCGCCTCGAGCTCGGCGTAGTAGTTGCCCACCCCGCGCATCTCGGCGCGCAGCTCGGTGTTCGCGCGGCGCGCCTCCTCGGGGGTGGCCGCGCGCTCCCGGTGCAGCCGCTCGACCTCCTGATGCAGGCCGAGCACCGCGCGCAGCGTCTCGTCGCTCGTCGCCTTGGAGACCCGGATCGGCTGGATCCCGAGGGAGGCGAAGACGGAACCGCGCTGCGCGCGCTCGACCGCGATCTCGAGGGCGGCGCGCTCGCTGGGCGCCTCGTCCGCGAGCAGCTCGTCGACCGTCGCGCCGAGGGCCTGCGCGATGGCGCGCAGCACCGGCAGCCGCGGCTCGCGCCTGCCGTTCTCGATTGCGGACAGCTGGGAGGGGGCGCGCTCGACGGCTTGGGCCAGCTGCTCGAGCGTCAGACCGAGCTGCGTGCGGCGTTCACGGATGCGACGGCCGAGCGTGAGGGCGTCGCCGGCCTCCGCGGGGGGCGCGGCGGCCTCGGGGACGGGAGCGGTCTGGAGGAGCGTCATACCCCCATGGTGCCAGGGACGAGAAGTTCCGACAAGCGGAAGAAGCCGGAAGTTTCTGCCGGGATCAGCGGTGGAGCGAATCGCTCCGCTCGATGGCCGGCCCCAGCTCGTCGACGGTCAGCGTGCTCGTGTCGAGCTGTCCCGTGCGGTACGCGGCACGGCCGACCATGTGCGCGGCGATCGGCGCGGTCAGGGACTGGAAGACGAACACCGGCACGAGCGCGAGCAGCGTCGCGAAGGAGCGCTGGTCGAGCGCGATCGCGGCGATCGTGAGCAGCAGGCCGAAGATCTGGGGCTTCGTCGCCGCGTGCAGCCGGCTGAGCGCGTCGGGGAAGCGCAGGATCCCGATCCCCGCGGCGACCGAGAGCACGGCGGCGAGGAAGACGCACACGACCGCCGCGAGGTCGAGGAGCATCTCAGACATGTCCCACCCCCGTGCTCGGCTGCTGCGGCTGGTGCGCCGCGCGGCGCTTCACGAAGCGCGCGACCACGATGGTCGCGAGCGTCGCCGTCGCCCCGATCACGGTCATCAGCGGAATGGTGTCCGTGTGCCCGCGGACCACCATGTCCGCCCCCACGGCCAGCATGAGCGTCGTGAGCAGGACGTCCGAGGCGATCATGCGGTCGAGGATCGTCGGACCGCGCACGATCCGCACGAGGGAGGCGAGCGCGGTCGCGGTGAGCCCGACGCCGGTGGCGACGAGCAGGATCGTGGTGAAGGTGGTCATGCCGTCCTCCTCGCGTTCACGGCCTGCATCTCGGCCTTCGACCCGACCGCGTACACGAGCAGCCGCTCGATCGTGCGCACCTCGCGGCGCATCTTCGTGAGCTCGCGCTGCGTCGGGGTGTTGAGCACGTGCAGGTAGAGCGTCGACTCGAAGCGGTCCACCTCGGCGACGAGGGAGCCGGGGATCAGCGAGTTCGTCAGCCCGACCATGGTGAGGATGAAGTCGGAGCGCGTCGTCAGACGGACCGCGATGATCGACGTCGCGGGCGGCGGCCCCGGCCGCACCGCGAGCCACGCGACCTCCCAGGAAGCCCGAGCCAGGTGCCAGAAGAAGTAGCCGAGATAGCGCAGCGCCCACCACGCGTTGAACCGGCCGGCGAGCGCCACGGGCGGCAGGTAGAAGAGCCGCATCACGAAGAAGGCGACGACGAAGCCGCTCACCGCCGAGAGCGGCGAGACCTCCTGCCAGAGCATCATCCACAGCACGACGAGCCCGAACAGCAGGGGCAGCTCGTACAGCCGCACGCCGATCTCGAGCCGTCGTGCGGCGCGGCGTCCGGCCATCCTCGCCTCACCCATGCGCGCCCCCCTCCTCGTCCAGCACGGCGACCTCGGGCACGGTGTCCCCGCTGCCGCCCCCCGGCGATCCGCCGTCGCCGTGGTCGCCGAGCACGAGCTCCACGGTCCTCCCCGGCTCGGCGAGCTCCTCCCCCGCCCGCGTGGCGAAGGCGTAGAGCGGTCCGGCGAACACCGTGAGCGCGACGCTCACGACGACCATGCCGCAGGTCGCGCCGAACATGAGCCTGGGGATCTCCTTCTGCTCCGCCTGGGGCAGCGCATCGGGCGCGTCCTGGAGCCGCTCGAAGAGCGCCTGCTCCCGGTCGCGCAGCATGAGCGCCTCGGTCGTCGCGGGCTTCGCGGCGGGGGCCTCGGCCTTCGCCTCGATCTTCGCCTCCGCGCGCTTCGGGGAGCGCCAGAAGGCGAGCACCCAGGCGCGGGCGAGCGCGTACAGGGTGAGCAGCGAGACGAGCGCACCGATCCCCATCAGCCAGTACGCCGCGGGGGTGGCGAGCTCGGCCGCGACCGTGAAGAGCCCGAGCTTCCCGATGAAGCCCGAGAACGGCGGGATGCCGCCGAGGTTCAGCATCGGGATGAAGAACAGGATCGCGATGACGGGGGCCGTGCGCATGAGCCCGCCGAGCCCCGAGATCGACGTCGTGCCGCCCTGCCGCTCGATGAGGCCGACCGCGAGGAAGAGCGTCGTCTGCACGATGATGTGGTGGGCGATGTAGTAGATCGTCGCGGCGAAGCCCGCAGCGTTCGCCATGCCGATGCCGAAGATCATGTAGCCGATATGGCTGATGAGCGTGAAGGAGAGCAGCCGCTTGATGTCGAGCTGCGACACCGCGCCGAGGATCCCCACGAGCAGCGTGAGTCCGGCGATAACGAGCAGCAGCTGGTCGACGCTGGACTGCGGGAAGAGCTGGGTCTGGCTGCGGATGATCGCGTAGACGCCGACCTTCGTGAGCAGGCCGGCGAAGACCGCCGTGACCGGAGCGGGCGCGGTGGGGTACGAATCGGGGAGCCAGAACGCGAGCGGGAAGACGGCGGCCTTGATGCCGAACGCGATGAGCAGCGCGAGGTTCAGCAGCAGCTGCACCTCGCTCGGCAGCTCGGCGATCCGGAGCGTGAGCTGGGCCATGTTGACGGTGCCGGTGGCTCCGTAGATGAGCGCGATGGCCGCCAGGAAGAGCACGGAGGAGACGAGCGACACGATGACGTAGGTGACCCCCGCGCGGATGCGCTGGGCGGTGCCGCCGAGGGTGATGAGCACGTAGCTCGAGACGAGCAGGATCTCGAAGCCGACGTAGAGGTTGAAGAGGTCTCCGGCGATGAACGCGTTGAAGACGCCGGCGCCGAGCACGAGGTACGTCGGGTAGTAGATGGAGACCGGCGTGTCCTCGTCGCCGTCGGCGAGCCCCTGGCCGATGGAGAAGAGGAAGACCCCGAGCAGCACGACGGAGGAGACGACGAGCATGAGCGCCGAGACCCGGTCGACGACGAGCGCGATGCCGAACGGCGCCGCCCAGCCCCCGACCTCCATCACGAGGGTGCCGTGCGCGTCGACCGCCCACATGAGGAAGCCGCTCAGCGCGACCACGGCGCTGAGCGCGACGAGCGTGATGCCCTGCTGGAGACGGCGGTGCCCGGGCACGGCGAGGGCGAGGGCGGCGCCCGCGAGCGGGATGAGCACGGCGAGCGGGACGAGCGGGATCATCGCTGCCCCTCCCCGCCCGGCGCGGCGTCCGCCGGGACGTCCGCATCGTCGTACTCCTGCGTCTCCGCGAGGTCCTCGTCCGTGACCTCGTCGGCGGCCAGCGCCTCCGCGGTCGCGATCTCGAGATCGGCCTCGTCGTCCTCGACCCGGTCGTCGTGATCGTGGGCGAGGCGCCAGGAGCGGTAGATGAGGGCGAGCAGGAATGCGCTGACGCCGAAGGTGATGACGATCGCGGTGAGGATGAAGGCCTGCGGCAGCGGGTCGCTCATCTCCTCGGCGCGCGCCCCGTCGGAGATGGGGGCCTCGCCGAAGGAGCCAGACATCAGGAAGATGAGCAGGTTCGTCGCGTTGCCCACGAGGAGGAAGCCGAGCAGCAGCCGGGTGAGCGAGCGGTCGAGCATGAGGTAGACGCCGCAGGCGTAGAGCACCACCATCACGGCGACCAGGACGAGCGGCATCGTCATCGGGTGCTCACCTCCTCCTCTTCGAACTGCGCGACTTCGGCCTCCTCGTGCTCGTCGATCTCCGCGCCGAGGCTGCGCAGCACGTCGAGGATGAGCCCGAACACGACGAGGTAGACGCCGACGTCGAAGAGCGTGGAGGTCACGAGCGGCAGCGAGCCGAAGACGCCGAGGTCGAGATCGATCCACGCGGAGGCGAGCGCCGACTGGCCGAACAGCATCGGCAGGAAGGCCATCGACACCGCGATCGCGAGACCGGTGCCGAGGATGCGGCCGGCGTCGAGGGGCACCGTCGCCCCCAGTTCGTGCCGGCCGCCCGCGAGATAGCGCGCGACGAGCGCGAGTCCCGCCACGAGACCGCCGGCGAAGCCGCCGCCGGGACTGTTGTGCCCGGTCAGGAGGAGGTAGATGGAAAGGATGATGAGGCCGTGGAAGATGAGGCGCACGACGACCTCGAGCAGGATCGAGCGGCGCGCCGGATCGAGGTGCCGGCCCGCGAGCAGCCAGGACACGCGGCGCGCGGGGTCGTTCGGGTCGGCCACGCGGAGCAGCTGCTCGCGCGCGGCGACGCGCGCGTCCCGGCGGCTGAGCTTGGGGCGGTGATCGACGCGCGTCTTCACGAAGACGAGGGAGGCGACGCCGGTCGCGGCCGCGAGGATCACGGAGAGCTCGCCCATCGTGTCCCACCCGCGGATGTCGACGAGCATGACGTTGACCACGTTCGCGCCGTGACCGCCGGCGTAGGCCAGTTCGGGCAAGCGCAGCGAGATGGGCTCGGCGATCCGCGAGCCGAGGGCGATGATCGCGAGCGCACCGATCACGACGCCGACGCCGACGCCGATGCCGGCGCGCAGCCAGCGCTTCCGCGGCGTCGCCCGTGTGCCGATCCGCTGCGGGAGGCGACGGATCACGAGCACGAACGCGATGAGGGTGACGGTCTCGACGAGTGCCTGGGTGAGCGCGAGGTCGGGCGCCCCGTGCATCGCGAAGATCGCGGCCATGCCGTACCCCGTGACCCCGACGAGCACGACCGACTGGAAGCGGGTGCGGGCGCGCAGGGAGAAGAGCGCGGCGACGATCATCACGATCGCGATCGGCAGCTGCACCGGCGAGCTCGCGAGCACGACGTCCGCAGGCCAGAGCGGCGCGCCGCCCTGCAGCGTGCCGACGACGACGCTGCCGCCGAGCGCGGCGACGAGGACGATGAGGATCACCGCGAGGTAGAAGGGCAGCGAGCCGCGCTGGGTGATGGAGGTCAGTTTGACGGCCACGAGATCGACGAACTGCGTCACCACCCAGTAAGCGTGGGAGCCCGACCAGCGCTCGGCCGGCGGCGGCAGCAGGAGGATGGTCCGGCTGAGCAGCTTCGCGAGCAGCGCGCCGACGAGCAGGACGGCGACGGAGCTCAGGAGCGCGGGGGTGACCCCGTGCCAGAGCGCCAGGTGCTCGGCCGCGGTGCCCGCCGCGGTCGACTGCTCCGGAACGAGCGTCTGGAGCACGCCGTCCGCCCAGGGCGCGGCGAGCCCGGCCGCGAGCACGGCCAGCGAGAAGACCGCGGGAGCCACGATGATCGACCACCCCGGTGCGTGCTGGATCGCGGTGTCCGCGACCCCCCGCTTGCTCGCGAAGGCGCCCCAGAGGAAGCGCCCCATGTAGCCGACGGTGAGGATGCTGCCGGCGATCGCGACGACGAGGGCGAGGATCGCGATGGGGTGGGCGTGCCCGACCTCGATGAGCTCGGTGAACATCGACTCCTTCGCGACGAAGCCGAAGAACGGCGGCAGGCCGGCCATGGAGGCCGCGGCGAGCACCGTCACCCAGGCGAGCACGGGCATGCGACGGCCGAGGCCGCTGAGCTTGCGCAGGTCACGGGTCCCCGTGGAGTGGTCGATGATCCCCACGCCGAGGAAGAGCGGCGCCTTCGCGAGCGCGTGCGCGAAGAGCAGGGCGAACCCGGCGAAGCTGGCTCGCGGATCGCCGACGCCGAAGACCATGACGAGCAGGCCGAGCTGGCTCACGGTGCCGTGGGCGACGATGAGCTTGATGTCGAACTGGCGCAGCGCGCGGATCCCGCCGTTGAGCATCGTGATCGCGCCGAGGACGACGAGCGTCTCGCGGTAGCCGGGGACATCCCCGAACGCCGGAGTGATGCGCGCGATGAGGTAGATCCCCGCCTTCACCATGGCGGCGGCGTGCAGATACGCGCTGACGGGGGTCGGCGCCGCCATGGCGCCCGGCAGCCAGAAGTGGAACGGGAAGATCGCGGACTTCGAGAGCGCCCCGACGAGCACGAGGAAGACCGCCGTGACGCCGACGGCGCCCGAGGGCTCCGAGGCGACGATGTCGGAGAGCAGGGAGCTGCCCGCGGACTGCGCGAGCAGCACGAGCCCGACGAGCATCGCGAGGCCGCCGAGGGTCGTCACCATGAGCGCCTGCAGCGCCGCCGCCGTCGAGGTGCGCAGACGGGTGACATGACCGATGAGGAGGAAGGAGAACACCGTCGTGCCCTCCCAGAAGATGAAGAGCAGGTAGACGTCGTCGGCGAGGACGAGCCCCAGCATGGAGGTCGCGAAGCCCATGAAGACCGCTGCGAAGCGTTCGACGCCGGCCTCACCGGCCTCGAAGTAGCGGGTGCAGTAGAGCAGCACGAGGGCGCCGGCGCCGGTGACGAGCAGCGCGAAGAGCAGGGCGACGGGATCGAGCCGGAAGGTGAGACTCAGCTCGAGCTGCGGCACCCAGGCCACGGACTCGACGCGCGTCTCCCCCGCGAGCACGGCGGGGGCGAGGGCGAGCAGCCCCGCGAAGACGAGCGCCAGCAGTGCGGCGAAGATCCAGAAGACGTTTCGTCCGAGTCGGCGGGCCAGCGGATGCGCGATCACGGAGGCCAGAGCGAGGATGAGCAACGCGCCCATCATCGCTCCCATAGGCGGCCCACTTCCGGTTCGGTCGTCGTTTGGATTTCTCCACCCAGTCTACCGGAAAGCCGCCTGACGATTCCGGGTGCGCGATCCCGCGGGTGTCGGGTGTGTGCGGTGGTGCAAGCACACAAAAAAAAGGGGGGTGTCGTGTCCCGACCCGACACTCTTGTCGGACCAGAACACGACACCCCCCACACAAGGGTGTCCGGCGGTGTCCTACTCTCCCACGAGGTCCCCCTCGCAGTACCATCGGCGCTGTCAGCCTTAGCTTCCGGGTTCGGAATGTGACCGGGCGTTTCCCTGACGCTATAACCACCGTAACGCTATCAACATATCAACCACCCACCCCCACACACGAGCACGAGGGGTTGGTGTGGCCGTCCGTTGGGAACCACAAAGTGAACGCGAACATCGTTAGAAAAAACCCATGCACCCACCCACACACAAAGCGGAGGGGGTGAAGAAATCAAGTCATCGGCTTATTAGTACCAGTCAGCTCCACACGTCACCATGCTTCCACATCTGGCCTATCAACCCAGTCATCTCCTGGGAGCCTCACACACCCCGAAGGGTGTACGGAGATCTCATCTCGAGGCCGGCTTCCCGCTTAGATGCTTTCAGCGGTTATCCATCCCGAACGTAGCCAACCAGCCATGCCCTTGGCAGAACAACTGGCACACCAGAGGTCCGTCCAACCCGGTCCTCTCGTACTAGGGTCAGATCCTCTCAAATCTCCAACGCGCGCAGAGGATAGGGACCGAACTGTCTCACGACGTTCTAAACCCAGCTCGCGTACCGCTTTAATGGGCGAACAGCCCAACCCTTGGGACCAACTCCAGCCCCAGGATGCGACGAGCCGACATCGAGGTGCCAAACCATGCCGTCGATATGGACTCTTGGGCAAGATCAGCCTGTTATCCCCGAGGTACCTTTTATCCGTTGAGCGACAGCGCTTCCACAAGCCACTGCCGGATCACTAGTCCCGACTTTCGTCCCTGCTCGACCTGTCAGTCTCACAGTCAAGCTCCCTTGTGCACTTACACTCGCCACCTGATTGCCAACCAGGTTGAGGGAACCTTTGGGCGCCTCCGTTACTTTTTGGGAGGCAACCGCCCCAGTTAAACTACCCACCAGGCACTGTCCCAGAACCCGATCAGGGTCCGTAGTTAGATATCCAATATGACCAGAGTGGTATTTCAACAACGACTCCACCAACACTAGCGTGCCAGCTTCACAGTCTCCCACCTATCCTACACAAGCCACACCGAACACCAATACCAAGCTGTAGTAAAGGTCACGGGGTCTTTCCGTCCTTCTGCGCGTAACGAGCATCTTTACTCGTAGTGCAATTTCGCCGAGTTCACGGTGGAGACAGCTGGGAAGTCGTTACGCCATTCGTGCAGGTCGGAACTTACCCGACAAGGAATTTCGCTACCTTAGGATGGTTATAGTTACCACCGCCGTTTACTGGGGCTTAAATTCAAAGCTTCGGACCAAAGCCCTAACCTCTCCTCTTAACCTTCCAGCACCGGGCAGGCGTCAGTCCGTATACATCCACTTGCGTGTTGGCACGGACCTGTGTTTTTAGTAAACAGTCGCTTCCCACTGGTCTCTGCGGCCACCACACCCTTTCCCACGCAAGGCGGTATAAGCGGGTGGCCCCCCTTCTCCCGAAGTTACGGGGGCATTTTGCCGAGTTCCTTCACCATGATTCTCTCGATCTCCTGAGTATTCTCTACCTGACCACCTGAGTCGGTTTGGGGTACGGGCAACAATGAACCTCACGCCGATGCTTTTCTTGGCAGCATAGGATCACCTGCTTCCCCATACGGGTCCGCATCACATCTCACCCACACAGAACGAACTATTCATCCGCTCCGGGCTACATGCTTACACCGGGACAACCATCGCCCGGCACAGGCTACCTTCCTGCGTCACACCTCACGCTCACCACCCCAGCATCGGGTTCACAGCCGCCACCCAGGCATCACCCGAAGGATCCACCCAAGCATTGGTTTGTTTAGCACTACTGGTTAGGTCTTTGACGGTCCACCGCCGGTACGGGAATATCAACCCGTTGTCCATCGACTACGCCTGTCGGCCTCGCCTTAGGTCCCGACTTACCCAGGGCAGATTAGCTTGACCCTGGAACCCTTGGTCTTCCGGAGGACGGGTTTCTCACCCGTCTTTCGCTACTCATGCCTGCATTCTCACTCGTGTGGCATCCACGACTGGATCACTCCGCCGCTTCACTCGCCACACGACGCTCTCCTACCCATCCAACGAACTGAACCACGAAGGCTTGTCTACACGCTGAATGCCGCAACTTCGGTGGTGTGCTTGAGCCCCGTTACATTGTCGGCGCGGAATCACTTGACCAGTGAGCTATTACGCACTCTTTCAAGGGTGGCTGCTTCTAAGCCAACCTCCTGGTTGTCACAGCAACTCCACATCCTTTTCCACTTAGCACACGCTTAGGGACCTTAGTTGGCGATCTGGGTTGTTTCCCTCTCGACTATGAAGCTTATCCCCCACAGTCTCACTGCTGCGCTCTCACTTACCGGCATTCGGAGTTTAGCTGACGTCAGTAACCTTGTAGGGCCCATCGGCCATCCAGTAGCTCTACCTCCGGCAAGAAACACGCAACGCTGCACCTAAATGCATTTCGGAGAGAACCAGCTATCACGAAGTTTGATTGGCCTTTCACCCCTATCCACAGCTCATCCCCTCAGTTTTCAACCTAAGTGGGTTCGGCCCTCCACGACGTCTTACCGTCGCTTCAGCCTGGCCATGGATAGATCACTTCGCTTCGGGTCTAGGACATGCGACTGAATCGCCCTATTCAGACTCGCTTTCGCTACGGCTACCCCACACGGGTTAACCTCGCCACATATCGCTAACTCGCAGGCTCATTCTTCAAAAGGCACGCCGTCACACCAACAAGGGTGCTCCGACGGATTGTAAGCAAACGGTTTCAGGTACTCTTTCACTCCCCTCCCGGGGTACTTTTCACCTTTCCCTCACGGTACTAGTCCGCTATCGGTCATCTGGGAGTATTTAGGCTTATCAGGTGGTCCTGACAGATTCACACGGGATTTCTCGGGCCCCGTGCTACTTGGGATACACACCACGCGGCCAAGGCATTTCGCGTACGGGACTCTCACCCACTCCGGCCACCCCTTCCAAGATGTTCCGCTATACCTTGACGCTCACGCTCGGAGATCAGCAGCTCTCCACGGCACGTCCCACAACCCCGATGATGCAACCCCTGCCAGGTATCACACACCACCGGTTTAGCCTCATCCGGTTTCGCTCGCCACTACTCCCGGAATCACATGTTGTTTTCTCTTCCTGTGGGTACTGAGATGTTTCACTTCCCCACGTTCCCTCTACCCGCCCTATATATTCAGGCGGGAGTCACCAGGTACGCACGCGCCCTGGCGGGGTTTCCCCATTCGGAAATCCTCGAATCACAGCCCGTTTATCGGCTCCCCGAGGCTTATCGCAGATTACTACGTCCTTCTTCGGCTCCAGATGCCAAGGCATCCACCGTTTGCTCTTAGAAACTTGAAATCACATAAGTATTCAGAAACACGCACCACACACCAACACCCACCCAAACAGGTGACCATCAATGCGGGCACGACCAATGAAATAAATCTAAGTATTCAACACCACCCCGCAAAACAGGATGATGTTGAGATGCTCGCGTCCACTGTGTAGTTCTCAACGTACGGTCAGTCCCGACCCGCCCGGCAACACGTCCGAACAGCCCGGGCCAGAAAACCAAGTCCACCCACACCCCCGCAAGGAGGCATGAGCCGGCTGGGCTTCCAGGACCCAATAATGCGCACCCGAAAAAACAAACCCCGTCACACACCCACACGTTCCATCCCCCCGCCCAAAGACGAGAAGAGTACTAGCACAGGCGAGAAACCAAGCTCGCTCGTTGATGTATGTTCCACCCATGAGCGTCTCCGTGTCACACGAACGGCGACAACCGGGACATTCTGCGCAACCCACAAAGGGTCACGAGTGCTCCTTAGAAAGGAGGTGATCCAGCCGCACCTTCCGGTACGGCTACCTTGTTACGACTTAGTCCTAATCACCAGTCCCACCTTCGACAGCTCCCTCCCACAAGGGGTTAGGCCACCGGCTTCGGGTGTTACCGACTTTCATGACTTGACGGGCGGTGTGTACAAGGCCCGGGAACGTATTCACCGCAGCGTTGCTGATCTGCGATTACTAGCGACTCCGACTTCATGGGGTCGAGTTGCAGACCCCAATCCGAACTGAGACCGGCTTTTTGGGATTCGCTCCACCTTACGGTATCGCAGCCCTTTGTACCGGCCATTGTAGCATGCGTGAAGCCCAAGACATAAGGGGCATGATGATTTGACGTCATCCCCACCTTCCTCCGTGTTGACCACGGCAGTATCCCATGAGTTCCCACCATCACGTGCTGGCAACATAGGACGAGGGTTGCGCTCGTTGCCGGACTTAACCGAACATCTCACGACACGAGCTGACGACAACCATGCACCACCTGTATAGAAGTGTCCAAAGAGTTGACGATCTCTCGCCCGTTCTTCTACATGTCAAGCCTTGGTAAGGTTCTTCGCGTTGCATCGAATTAATCCGCATGCTCCGCCGCTTGTGCGGGCCCCCGTCAATTCCTTTGAGTTTTAGCCTTGCGGCCGTACTCCCCAGGCGGGGAACTTAATGCGTTAGCTACGACACAGAACCCGTGGAACAGGCCCTACATCTAGTTCCCAACGTTTACGGCATGGACTACCAGGGTATCTAATCCTGTTCGCTCCCCATGCTTTCGCTCCTCAGCGTCAGTTACGGCCCAGAGATCTGCCTTCGCCATCGGTGTTCCTCCTGATATCTGCGCATTCCACCGCTACACCAGGAATTCCAATCTCCCCTACCGCACTCTAGCCTGCCCGTACCCACTGCAGGCCCGGGGTTGAGCCCCGGGATTTCACAGCAGACGCGACAAGCCGCCTACGAGCTCTTTACGCCCAATAATTCCGGACAACGCTTGCACCCTACGTATTACCGCGGCTGCTGGCACGTAGTTAGCCGGTGCTTTTTCTCCAGGTACCGTCACCTTGCGGCTTCTTCCCTGACAAAAGAGGTTTACAACCCGAAGGCCGTCATCCCTCACGCGGCGTTGCTGCATCAGGCTTGCGCCCATTGTGCAATATTCCCCACTGCTGCCTCCCGTAGGAGTCTGGGCCGTGTCTCAGTCCCAGTGTGGCCGGTCACCCTCTCAGGCCGGCTACCCGTCGTCGCCATGGTGAGCCGTTACCCCACCATCAAGCTGATAGGCCGCGAGCCCATCCATGTCCGATAAATCTTTCCACCCACACACCATGCGGTGATGGGACATATCCAGTATTAGACGCCGTTTCCAGCGCTTATCCCAGAGACATGGGCAGGTTACTCACGTGTTACTCACCCGTTCGCCACTCATCCACCCGAGCAAGCTCGGGCTTCAGCGTTCGACTTGCATGTGTTAAGCACGCCGCCAGCGTTCGTCCTGAGCCAGGATCAAACTCTCCGTAAAAAAAACAGTGCAACCCCGGGCAGCGGAATAAGCCACCCACACAGGGTTACGAGTTCGAACTGGCAACAGAAACCATCAAACTGACAGTCTCGTTATCCAAAAAAGGAATCACCCACACCCACACCCCAAAAGGGTCCGGGTGACGGGGATAAAACATATTGGCATACACCAATTTCAAGTGCACACTATTGAGTTCTCAAAGACCAGACACCACCCGTCACCCCCAACCAAGGAGGCTCCGAACAGCAACCTGTCCAACTTACCACACCAAGTGCGGTGAGAAGCGCATCACAATCGCCGGAACCGCTTCGCGGCCCGGCTCCGATGCGCTGACAAGGGAATACATTACGCCGAACCGCGACCCGCAGCAACATCCACCCCACACCCGGGCGTGTCGCGCACGCCGTCACCGTGCGGCGACTCCCGGAGGGGGCCACCCGGCCCGCCCGCAGCACCGCGATGCTTAGATGGACGGGTGAACGAGCAGACTGCAGCGACTCCCCCGCCCTCCCCCGACGACTTCGGCTTCGCCGTCGAGCATCGTCTCGGCGCGGGCGGGGCGCTCGGCTCGGACGGCGCGCCGCTCGGCCGTGCGGGGACGATCCGCACGCCGCACGGCGAGATCCAGACCCCCGCGTTCATCCCCGTCGGCACGAAGGCCACGGTGAAGGCCCTGCTGCCGGCGACGGTGCGCGAGCTCGGCGGCCAGGCCGTCCTCGCGAACGCCTACCACTTGTTCCTGCAGCCCGGCAGCGATCTCGTGGACGAGGCGGGCGGTCTGGGGAGGTTCATGAACTGGGAAGGCCCCACGTTCACCGACTCCGGCGGATTCCAGGTCATGTCGCTCGGCGTCGGCTTCAAGAAGGTCATCTCGATGACCGAGTCCGCGTACGCCGACGCCGAGGTCATCGCGAAGACGAAGGAGCGCCTCGCGCACGTCGACGAGGACGGCGTCACCTTCAAGTCCTTCCTCAACGGCGACAAGCATCGCTTCACCCCCGAGGTCTCCATGCGGATCCAGCACGAACTCGGCGCAGACATCATCTTCGCCTTCGACGAGTGCACCACGCTCCTCAACACGCGCGCCTACCAGGAGGATTCCGTCGCCCGCACGGCGCGCTGGGCGGTGCGCTGCCTCGACGAGCACGCCAGGCAGACGGCGGCGCGCGGCCATCGTCCCTACCAGGCGCTCTTCGGCGTGGTGCAGGGCGCCCAGTATGAGGACCTGCGTCGCGCGGCCGCACGAGGGCTCGCGACGATGCGCGGCGCGGAGGCCGAGGCCCAGCGCTTCGACGGTTTCGGGATCGGCGGCGCGCTCGAGAAGCGCGAGCTCGGCACGATCGTCGGCTGGGTGAGCGACGAGCTCCCCGAGGATCGCCCCAGGCACCTCCTCGGGATCTCCGAGCCCGACGACCTCTTCGCGGGGATCGCGGCCGGCGCCGACACCTTCGACTGCGTGGCGCCGTCGCGCCAGGCCCGTGGCGGGAGCATGTATTCCCCGAGCGGGCGCATCAATGCGAAGGCCTCGGCCCAGCGCCGCCGCTTCGAGCCGCTCGATCCCGAGTGCGACTGCTACACCTGCGAGCACTACACGGCGGCCTACCTGCACCACCTCTTCAAGGCGAAGGAGATGCTCTCCTCGACGCTCGCGACGATCCACAACGAGCGCTACATCGTCCGTCTGGTCGAACGGATCAGGCAGAGCATCATCGACGGCGACTTCGCGGAGCTGCGCGACGAGGTGCTCGGCCGGCAGTACGGTCCCGAGTTCGCCCGCGAGGCCGCCGCGCGATACGCCGCGACCGCGAGCTAGGCGGCGTCCCGGGCTCGGCCCGGTTCAGTCGTCGACGCGCCCCACGCCGAGCGCGCCTCGAATCATGTCGAGGTTGAGCTTGGCCGCCACGCGCGCGCCGTTGCCCGCCGCGATGATGAGCTGCTGCGGGCCGGGAGGGACGATGTCGCCGACGGCGTACACGCCGCGGATCGAGCTCTCGCCGCGCGCGTCGACGGAGACGAGCCCCCAGGCGTCGCGCGCGATGGGCAGCTCGCCGAGGAATTCGACGGGTGCGTGCCAACGGGGTCGCACGAAGCCCCCGACCCGGGGAATCACCTCGCCGTCGGCGAGGCGGACCCCCGTCATCTCTGCCTTCTCGCCCACGATGTCGTCGATCGCGCGTCGCTCCACGCGGACGCCGATGCCCGCGAGCTGCGCCTCCTGCTCGGCCCGGATCGTGTCGGCCCCGTTCGTGAACACGATGAGATCCGAGCTGAACCGGCTGATGAGCAGGGCCCGCGAGAAGACATCGGTCGTCTCCCCGATGAGCGCGAGCGGCTCATCGCTCTTCTCGAAGCCATCGCACTCGACGCAGCTGTGCAGAGCGGTCCCGTAGTACGCGCGAATCATGGGGAGCGCAGGCAACTCCTCCGTGAGCCCCGCGGCGAGGAGGACGCGGCGCGCGACGAAGGTCTCGTCGGCGGCGCCGCGGATCCCCGTCGCACGCACTCGGAAGCCGATGCCGTCGGGGAAGCCGACGGCGAGCGCCTCCTCCGCAGCGAGCGGCAGCACCTCGCGGACCACCGCCTGCGCGGTGATCGCGCTCGGGTACGCTTCGAACTCCTCGCGCCCGAGGCGGCGCAGCTCGAGCGGCGAGATACCGTCCCGCGTGAGGAAGCCGTGCGAGCGGAGCGTCGCGGAGTGCCGCGGTCGATTGCTGTCGAGGATCGCGATGCGCCGGTTCGCGCGCACGAGCTGCAGGCCCGCCGAGAGCCCGGCCGGTCCGCCGCCGATGATGGCGACGCCGACGGGCGCCGTCCGATCCTCCGCCGCCATCGCTACGCCGCGCCGGCCGGATCTTCGAGCCGGGCGGCGAGGCTCCGCAGCCGCGCCAGGGTCTCCGCCTTGCCGAGCAGCTCGAAGGACTCGAAGAGCGGGGGCGAGACGCGACGCCCCGAGGCGGCGACGCGCAGCGCTCCGAACGCGACGCGGGGCTTCAGCCCGAGCCCGTCGATGAGCGCACCCTGGAGCGCCTGCTGGATCGGCTCGGTGGCCCACTCGGCCTCCGGGATCGGCTCGAGCGCCTGGATTCCGGCGGCGAGCACCTGCGGCGCGTCCGCTTTCAACGACCGCAGCGCATCCTCCTCCACGACGAGCGCGTCGGCGGTCGTGAAGAGGAAGCCCATCATGCCCACGACCTCGGAGAGCACGGTGACGCGGCTCTGCACGAGGGGACGGCGCGCCGGACGACGTCGAGCTGCGGCGCGCTCGGTTCGACCGGGAGCGCGCCGCCCGCGATGAGGTAGGGCAGGATGCGCCGGCCGAAGTCCTCCTCGGAGAGGAGTCTGATGTGGTCGGCGTTGATCGCGTCGGCCTTCTTCTGATCGAAGCGGGCGGGGTTCGGGTTGACGTCGGCGACGTCGAAGGCCGCCACCATCTCCGCGCTGCTGAAGATGTCGCGATCCGGCCCGATCGACCAACCGAGGAGCGAGAGGTAGTTGAGCAGCCCCTCGGGGATGAAGCCGCGCGACCGGTGATGCAGGAGGTTCGACTCGGGGTCGCGCTTGGAGAGCTTCTTGTTGCCCTCGCCCATCACGTAGGGCAGATGCCCGAACTGCGGGATCGCCCGGGCGATGCCGAGCTCGACGAGGGCGTGGTGGAGCGCGATCTGCCGCGGCGTCGAGGAGAGCAGATCCTCGCCGCGCAGCACGTGGGTGATGCCCATGAGCGCGTCGTCCACGGGGTTCACCAGGGTGTAGAGCGGGGCGCCGTTCGGGCGGACCACGACGAAGTCGATCGTCGAGCCCGCGGGGAAGGTGATGTCCCCGCGCACGAGATCGGTGAAGGAGAGATCCGCGTCGGGGACCCGGAAGCGCAGCGCGGGCTCGCGGCCCTCGGCGCGGAACGCCGCGCGCTGCTCCTCGGTGAGGCCGCGGTCGAAGTTGTCGTAGCCGAGCTGCTTGGGGCGGCCGGCCGCGAGGTTGCGCGCGTCGATCTCCTCGGCGCTCGAGTAGCTCTCGTACAGGTAGCCTGCCGCGCGGAGCCGCGCGATCACGTCCTGGTAGATCTCGCCGCGCTGGGACTGGCGGTACGGCCCATGGGGGCCGCCGACGTCGATGCCCTCGTCCCAATCGAGCCCGAGCCAGCGCAGGGAATCGAGGATCTGCCCGTAGCTCTCCTCGCTGTCGCGCGCGGCGTCGGTGTCCTCGATGCGGAACACGAAGGTGCCTCCGGTATGCCGGGCGTACGCCCAGTTGAAGAGGGCCGTCCGCACCATGCCGACGTGCGGGGTGCCCGTCGGCGAGGGGCAGAAGCGCACGCGAACGTCGCTGCCGGTGGCTGTGGAGAACTGGGGGCTGGCGGTCTCAGACATCGTCCCCAGTCTACTGCGTACGGGCTCCGCGACGCGCGACGACGCGGCTCACGAGACCGCTTCGAGCCCCCACTGCGCGCCGTCGACGCCCGAGAGGAGCCGCTTCGCCAGGCGCACCTGCGGGCTCTCGTTCGCGGTCGCCATGGAGACGATGCCGATGGTGCGGTACCGGGCGGGCGTCAGGGGCAGCGCGCTCGCGTCATCGGGCAGGGAGCGCGCCGCCGCGAGCGCGAGCCCGGGGACGAGGGCCACCGCGCCGCCCGCGGCGGCCATGGCGAGCATCGCGGGGACGTTGTCGGTCTCCTGGATGATGTCGGGTTCGAAGCCCGCCTCGCCGGCGGCGCTGAGGAGGTGCCCGCGGCACTTCTCGCAGCCCGCGATCCAGTGCTCCTCCGCGTAGTCCGCGAGGTCGGCCGCTCCGCCTGCGACCCCGCGCGCCTGCGACACGACGAGCCGCACCTCTTCGCGCCACAGCGGCTGGAAGGCGCTGCCCGCGGGCAGCCCGCCCGCCCCCTCGTAGTCGAAGATCAGCGCGCAGTCGACCTCGCCGTCGCGGAGCATCGCGGTGGCGGCGGGCGGCTCGGCCTCGCGGTACTGCAGCGACACCTCCGGCGCCTCGACCGCGAGTGCGCGCATGAGCGAGGGCACCACGGTCGCCGATGCGGAGGGGAAGCCGACGAGCCGGAGCGTGCCGGCGCGCTCGCCGCGTAGGTCGTCGATGGCGGCGAGCGCCGCGTCGATCTCGGCGACGACGGTGCGCCCGTGGTCGGCGAGGATGCGTCCCGCCGGGGTGAGCCGGATCCCGCGACCGTTCCGTTCTATGAGCGGCACGGCGAGACGCGTCTCGACCCGCTTGATCCGCTGGCTCACCGCGGGCTGGCTGAGGCCGAGGGTGCCGGCCGCCGCGGTGAGGGATCCGGTGGTGGCGAGCGCGTGGAGGATGCGCAGCTCGGTGGAGTCGATCGAGCCGAGCGGCTCGGAGGTGCGAAGCGTGCTCATGACCTGCAGTGTAGCCGATCATAATCCATGATGAAGCAAGACATAACATTCATTCGCGGCCATTATGCCCGGCGCGACGCCGCCGGACTCAGACGCCCCAGAGGGACAGGGCCGAGAGGACGCCCGCGACGGACAGCGCGAGAGCGACCCGCGCGACCGTCGTCGCCGGGCGTCGCGTCGCCCGCGTGATCGCCCTCCAGGCCAGCACGGCGAGCAGTACGCCCCCGATCGGGCCGAGCACGCCGACGACGATCGTTGCACCCCACTGTTGCGGCTCGAAGCGGGGCAGCGCGGTGATCACGAGCCCGAGCGCGGCGAGCACGCACACGGTGACGCCCAGTGCGAGGCCGCGGTCGTCACGGTGCTCTCCCATGCACGCCACGCTAGCACCGTCGTGGGCACGACCGGAGGCGGAGCGATCCCGCGATCAGCCGTTCCGCCTGCAGCGCACGGCGCCGGACACCGCCACTCAGCCCGCCGTCGCGAAGGCCTCGGCCTCGGCGCGGTCCTGCTCCGTGGCGACGAGCTGCCCGCAGGCCCCGTCGATCTCCTTGCCGCGGGTGTCGCGCAGGGTCGTCGGGATCCCGGCGGCGTTGAGCCGGTCGACGAACTCGCGCGTGACCTCCTTGGTGGAGGAGGTCCAGATGGAGCCCGGCGTCGGGTTCAACGGGATCGGGTTGACGTGCACCCAGCCCCTCCCGCGGGCGTTGAGCTTCTCCGCGAGCAGGTCGGCGCGCCAGGCGTGATCGTTCATGTCCTTGATGAGCGCGTACTCGATGGAGACCCGGCGCCCCGTCGTCTCGTAGTAGTGGTATGCGGCGTCGAGCACCTCCTCGACCTTCCACCGGCTGTTCACCGGGATGAGATCGTCGCGCAGCTGGTCGTCCGGCGCGTGCAGCGACAGCGCGAAGGTGATGGGGATGTCCTCCGCCGCGAGCTTGCGGATCGCCGGGGCGAGCCCCACGGTCGAGACCGTGATGCCGCGGGCGGACATGCCGAGCCCCTCGGGCGACGGCGCGATCATGCGGTGCACCGCGTGCATCACCCGCTTGTAGTTGGCGAGCGGCTCGCCCATGCCCATGAAGACGATGTTGTTCACGCGCTCCGGCTCGGCGCCGTTGCCGGCCTCGCGCCGTCGGCCGAGTCCGCCCTCGGCGATCACGCGGTTCGCCTGCACGATCTGATCGAGGATCTCGGCGGTCGACATGTTGCGGGTGAGCCCCGCCTGGCCCGTCGCGCAGAACGGGCAGTTCATGCCGCAGCCGCACTGGCTGGAGACGCAGAGCGTGATCCGGCCCGGGTAGCGCATGAGCACCGACTCGACGAGCGCACCGTCGAAGAGGCGCCAGAGGAACTTGACGGTGTCCCCATCGTCGGTCACGAGCCGCTTCACCTCGGTGAGCAGCGGCGGGAAGAACGCGGCGGCCAGCTCATCGCGCCGGTCCTTCGGCAGATCCGTCATCCGCTCGGGGTCGGTCGTGCGGTGCTCGAAGTAGTGCTTCGAGAGCTGCTTCGCACGGAACTTCGGCAGCCCCAGCTCCACGACCTTCGCCTCGCGCTCGGCGAGGGTCATGTCCGCAAGGTGCGTGTCCGGCTGCTTGACGCGCGGCGATGCGAACTGGAGGGTCGGACGGCCGTCGGGGCTCGTCAGCTGCTGCCATCCCTCGGCCTTCGGGCGCACCTGCGGGCGCGCCGCGGCGGCGCGGGGCCGCGTCTTGATGAGCTTCGGCGGCGCCTCCGGCGAGGGCTGCGCGGCCGCGCCGTGGTTGAGCTTGTTCGGATCCATCGCCTTCTATTGTCGCATCCCCCGGGCCCGGCGGCGTCCGAGCCGCGGATGCGCGGCTCAGAACTCCTCGTAGACGGCCGGATCCTGACCTTTGAGCCGTCCATCGGGGCGGCCGAGCGCCGTGATCGCGGCGACCTCCTCGGGGGCGAGGACGATATTCTCGGCCGCGAGATTCTCGCACTGCCGCGCGGGATCCTGCGACTTCGGCAGCGGCACGGCGCCGCGCGCGACGTGCCAGGCGAGGATCGCCTGCACCGGGGTGACGCCGTGCGCAGCGGCGACCCGCGCGATCACCGGGTCCTCGACGACGTCTCCGCCGCGGCCCACCGGGCTCCACGCCTCCGTGACGATGCCGTGCTCCCGGTGGTAGGCGAGCGCCTCCTCCTGCGGGAACCTCGGATGCAGCTCGATCTGGTTCACGACGGGGCGCACGCCGGTCTCCCCCTCGATGCGCTCGAGGTGCTCGGGCAGGAAGTTGGAGACCCCGATGCGGCGCACGAGGCCGCACTCGCGCGCCTCGATGAGCGCGCGCCAGGCCTCGACGTACTTCCCCGCCCCGGGGTTGGGCCAGTGGATGAGATAGAGATCGATCGCGCCGGCGCCGATCCGGTAGACGCTCTCCTCGACGGTGCGCAACGCCGCATCGTAGTCGTGGTGCCGCCCGGGCAGCTTGCTCGTGACGATCACCTCGGAACGGTCGACGCCGGATTCGCGCACGCCGCGGCCGACGGCGCCCTCGTTCTCGTAGGCGAAGGCCGAATCGACGAGCCGGTACCCGCCGCGCAGGGCGGCGCTCACGGCGTCGGCGCCCGCGACGCCGTTCAGGCGGGAGCTGCCGAGGCCGATGGCCGGGAAGGCGGATCCGTCATGCGCGAGCTGAGCGGTCATGCCCCCACCCTACGCACGGGAGGACTCGTCGCGCGAGGCCTCGGTGGTCACAGCAGTCGGGAGCGGATCAGGAAGCGCCGGCCCTCCGGAGCCTCGAGCGAGAACCCGCTCCCCCGGCCGGGCACCGCGTCGACGGTGAGGTGCGTGTGCGCCCACACCGCGAACTGCTCGCGGGACATCCAGAATCCGATCTCTCGGGGACCCGCATCCGCATCGGCCGCGGGGAGCTCGAGCGTGCCGAGCAGCACGTCCTGCGCACCGGTGCGGAACTCTCCCGCCTGGTAGCACATCGGCGAACTGCCGTCGCAGCAGCCTCCGGACTGGTGGAACATGAGCGGCCCGTGCATCTCCCAGAGCTGCTCGATGAGCGCGAGGGCCGCCGGCGTGAAGGCGAGCCGGCTGGCGGTCTCCCCCGGCACCTCGGGTCGGGCGTCGACGGCGCCCGGGATCGGCTCCGCGGCCGGCGGCGCGGGCGCAGGGGGCGCGGAGCCGTCGAGCTCGCAGCTCCCGAGCTGCGGCGGGACGCGATCGACGTCGGGATTCGGTACGGTGCGGGACACGATGCCCTCCTCGCTGCGGCGACGGTGCCGCTCGGTCTCATGGTACGCCCCGTCCCGCGGCGCTCGCGGGACGGGGCGGGACGTAGCGGCTCAGAAGAAGCCCTGGGCGGTCTCGCTGTAGCTGACGAGCAGGTTCTTCGTCTGCTGGTAGTGGTCGAGCATCATCAGGTGGTTCTCGCGACCGATGCCGCTCGACTTGTATCCGCCGAAGGCGGCGTGCGCGGGGTAGGCGTGGTAGTTGTTCACCCAGACGCGACCGGCCTGGATCGCCCGGCCCGCGCGATAGGCCGTGTTCCCATCGCGGCTCCACACCCCCGCGCCGAGGCCGTACAGGGTGTCGTTCGCGATCCCGATCGCGTCGTCGAAGTCGCGGAAGGTCGTCGCCGCGACGACGGGGCCGAAGATCTCCTCCTGGAAGACGCGCATGGAGTTGTCCCCGCGGAAGATGGTCGGCTGGATGTAGAAGCCGTCCGCGTACTCGCCGCCGAGGTCGGCGACCTCCCCGCCCGTGAGCACCTGGGCGCCCTCCTGCCGGCCGATGTCGAGGTACGACTTGATCTTCTCGAACTGGTCGTTGGACGCCTGCGCGCCCATCATCGTGTCGGTGTCGAGCGGATTGCCGCGGGTGATGCGCTCGGTGCGGTCCACGGCGGCCGCGAGGAAGTCGTCGGCGATGGATTCCTGGATGAGCGCCCGGGACGGGCAGGTGCAGACCTCCCCCTGGTTGAGGGCGAACATGGCGAAGCCCTCCTGCGCCTTGTCCCAGTAGGCGTCGTCGCGTGCCCGCACGTCCTCGAAGAAGATGTTGGGGCTCTTCCCGCCGAGCTCGAGCGTCACCGGGATGATGTTCTCGGAGGCGTACTGCATGATGAGCCGGCCCGTCGTCGTCTCCCCGGTGAACGCGATCTTGCGGATGCGGGGGTTCGAGGCGAGGGGCTTGCCCGCCTCGGCGCCGAAGCCGTTGACGATGTTGACGACCCCCGGCGGGAGCAGGTCGCCGATGAGCTCGAACAGGAACAGGATCGACGCGGGGGTCTGCTCCGCGGGCTTGAGCACGACCGCGTTCCCGGCGGCGAGCGCAGGAGCGAGCTTCCAGGTGGCCATGAGGATCGGGAAGTTCCACGGGATGATCTGACCGACGACGCCGAGCGGCTCGTGGAAGTGGTACGCGACGAGATCCTCGTCGATCTGGGAGATCCCACCCTCCTGCGCGCGGATCGCGCCGGCGAAGTAGCGGAAGTGGTCGACGGCGAGGGGAATGTCGGCGTTCAGGGTTTCGCGGACGGCCTTGCCGTTGTCCCAGGTCTCGGCGACCGCGATCGCCTCGAGGTTCTCCTCGATGCGATCCGCGATCCGGTTGAGGATCACCGCGCGCTCGGCGGGGCTGGTCCGTCCCCAGGCCGGGGCGGCGGCGTGGGCCGCATCGAGCGCCGCCTCGATGTCCTCGGCGGTGCCGCGGGCGATCTCGCAGAACGGTTTTCCGGTGACGGGGGTCACGTTCTCGAAGTATCGGCCCTGGACGGGCGGGACCCAGGCTCCGCCGATGTAGTGCTCGTAGCGGCTCTGGAAGCTCACCAGCGCATCCGGCTGGCCCGGGGCGGCGTACACGACCATGATGGGACTCCTCTTGACGTCGTTGTCGATCCGGATCGGCGATCCGGTACTCGGCATGCTAGGCCGCGCGAGGTTGCACTCGCGTTGCACGGGCCCGTCGCGGGTCACTGCTCCCGAGCGATTCCTTCGAGCCGCGCGACGACTCTGGCGCGCTTGGGCGAGAGCGGCGGCAGCACCTGCAGCAGCGTCTCCCACACCCTGGCATCGTCTGCGGCCCAGTTCTGGGCGTAGTCGAACAGCGGCTCCGCGGCGGCGGACTGCAGCATGGCCTCCCGCAGCGTCGCATCCACGGCGGCCCGAAGCTCCGTCACGACGGGGGCGTCGGAGGCGGGGAGCACCGGCCCCTCGTAGGCCGCCAGAGCGAGGCGGTGCGCGCCGCGGCTCAGCGCCTCCAGGGTCTCGTGCGCGTCGACGCGCAGGGGCGGCTCGAGGCGATACGGGCGGGAGTGCAGTGCGATGCCCGTCGCGTGCTGCTCGAGCCACCGCCGCAGTCGGACCATCTCCGGCCGGAGGGTGCCTTCTGCCCCCGCGTACCCGTACACCCGGTGCGCGAGCTCCGCGGCCGGCAGGCCGTTCGGCGCTGCGGCGAGGGCGAGCAGGATCTCGGCGTGGCGCCCGCTGACCGGGAGCGCGCCGCCGTCGCGCTCGAGCATCGCCGGGTCCCGTCCGAGCACGACGAGCCGCGGCGGCGCCGTCGTGGGACGCGACGGCCTCGCGCGCGTGCCGCGCTCCTGTTCCATGCGCCGACGCAGAGCCGCGAGCTGCAGCTCGGCCTCGACGGCCGCGACCGTCGCGTCCATGAGCGGCATGAGATGCGGCGATGCCGCGCCGTCGCCGCCCGTGACGTCGATCACTCCGATGATCGCTCCGCTCGCGGGATCGTGGACGGGAGCGGCGGTGCAGCTCCACGGGTGCACGGCCCGCGAGTAGTGCTCCGCGCCGAGCACCTGGATCGCGTGGTCGAGGGCGAGGGCGCTGCCGGGAGCGCTCGTGCCGACGGCGTGCTCGGACCAGTCCATCCCGGCGCGGAAGCCCATCTCCTCGGCCCGGGCGCGCAGCCGCGCATCGCCGTCGACCCACAGCAGCCGTCCGGCGGCGTCGCCGAGCGCGACGATAAAGCCGGATTCGCTCGCCTCTGCGAGCAGCAGCCGCCGCACGACCGCGAGCGCCTCGCCGATCGGGTGCGTCCGCTGCAGTTCGGCGAGCTGCGCTTCGTCGATGGCCTGCCGCTCGGGCAGACGATCGGGGTCGACGGTCAGCCTCCGCGCGCGCATCCAGGAATCGAGCACCACCGCGCGAAGTCCTGCGGACTCCGCAGCGCGCTCCGTGCCGCGGTCCCCGTCGAAGCCGCCGTCGAGCCGGGTCGCGCGCTCGCCGATGAAGCGCTCGTGCGCGCGCTCCAGGAAGCGTCGGCGCTCGAGGGCCGATTCCCCCCGTCGGAGGGCCTGCCACCCGTTGGTCATCCCGACCCCCTCCTCGCGGCCCCGGTTGCCTCGAGCGTACCCGAGGCCCGGCCGGCTGTCACCGGGGCGCGGAACCGACGCCGGCGCGGGATCAGCCCGGCGCGTGCCCGGCGCCGTAGAGCTCCAGGAGCGCGCGGATCCCGCCGGCCTCCCAGGCGGTGCGCTGCTGCTGCGCACCGCCGAGGTCCTTGCGGCGTCGCGCGAGGTATGCGTGGACGCGGGCGAGATCGCCCGCGGCCTCGAGCTCCGGCTCCGCATGCGCGAGCAGGGCGTCGATGACGTCGAACGCGGGATGGGGGGCTCCCTCCGCGGGGTGCACGAGCTCCGAACCGAGCCCGTTGCGCGCGGCCAGCCAGTGCGCACCGCGCAGCACGTCCCGCTGGGCCCCCGGCGCGGGCGCGCCCGAGGCGGCGTCTCGGAGGGCGCGCGCCACGAGGGCGCGCAGGAGCAGCGCGAAGTCGACCGCGTCCTCGCCGCGCAGCTGGGCATCGGCGGTGCGCAGCTCGACGGTCGGGTAGCGCTCGGAGAGCCGGATCGACCAGTTCACGAGCGCCGTGTCCATGAGGGCGCCGGCGCGCACGAGCGCCTGCACGGTCGCCTCGTACTCGGCTGCATCGGCGAAGCGCGGCGGGTACCCGGAGCTCGGCCACTGCTGGATGGAGAGGAAGCGCCAGCTCGCGTAGCCGCTGTCCCCGCCGAGCCAGATCGGCGAGTTCGCGGTCAGTGCGAGCAGCGCGGGCGACCAGGGGGCGATGCGCGCGATCACCTCCACACCGGCGTCGCGGGAGGGCACCTCGACGTGCACGTGCGTGCCGGTCGAGTAGTAGCGGGTGACCATGCCGCGCATGGTGCGGTGGATGTCGAGATACCTCGGCTTCGGCACGACCCTGCCGGGGGCGTCGCCGCCGATCGGCGGGAGTCCCGTCCCGGCGAGCACGAGCCCGAGCGCTCCCGCGGTCTCCGCGACGGCGCCGCGGAACCCGAGGATCGCCTCCAGCGCATCCTCGGCGCGCTCGCAGACGGGCGTCGCGGTCTCGATCTGGCTGTGGAAGAACTCCAACTCGATGGGGAGCTCAGGCCGCAGTTGCGCGATCTCCATGACCCCGTCGCGCGGCAGTCCGGTCTCCGCGTCGAGCAGCAGGAACTCCTCCTCGACCCCGAACCTCGGGGCGCTCGCGATGCGCGCTGCCATCTGTGCACCTGTCCTTCGTCGGGGAGACCAGTGTCGCACAGCGATCCGCGGTCGGCCGCGCGACCGGCGGATCGCGCGGTGTCAGACCACGCTGTTGCGGAGGATCCCGATCCCCTCGATCTCCACCTCGACCGTGTCGCCCGCATCGAGCGGCCCGACGCCCGCCGGCGTGCCGGTGAGGATCACGTCGCCCGGCAGGAGCGTGAACGCCTGCGAGGCGTAGGAGACGATGCGCGCGAGCGAGTGGATCAGCTGGGAGGTGCGGCCCTCCTGGCGGATCTCGCCGTTCACGCGCGTCACGATGCGCGCATCGCGCAGATCCGGATCGGTCTCGATCACCGGTCCTAGCGGGCAGAAGGTGTCGAAGCCCTTGCCGCGCGTCCACTGGCCGTCGGCGATCTGGAGATCGCGGGCCGTGACGTCGTTCGCGCAGGTGAAGCCGAAGACGACCGTGAGCGCGTCCTCCTCAGGCACGTCCTTCGCGACGGCGCCGATGACGAGGGCCAGCTCGCCCTCGTGCTCGACCCGCTCGGAGACCTCCGGGCGCACGATGGCGTCGCCCGGGCCGATCACGGAGGTGTTCGGCTTCAGGAAGAGGAGCGGCGCCTCGGGCGCCTCGCCGCCGGTGACGTCGGCCATCTCGGCGACGTGGTCGGCGTAGTTCTTGCCGACGCACACGACCTTCGAACGCGGGATGACGGGCGCGAGCAGGCGCACGTCCTCGAGTCGGAAGCGCCGGCCCGTCGTGTCGTATCCCGCGACCATCGGATCCCCGGTGAGCTCGACGAGCTCGACGCCGCCCCCGTGCTCCGCCTGATCGAGGACCCCGTAGGAGATCTCCCCCTCGGCCTGGAAGCGCGCGACCTTCACGCCCGCATCCCCGCGCCGACGGCGGCCGGGACGATCACGTCGAGCCAGCCGTGAGGGTCCTCGCGCACCCCGAACTGGATCCCGGTGAGCTCCTCGCGCAGCGACATCGTGAGCGCGCCGGGCGCCGCCTCGCCGAAATCGACGATGGTCCCCGCCTCGCCCTTGAGCCGAGCGATCGGGGTGATCACCGCGGCCGTGCCGCAGGCGAAGGCCTCGACGATGGAGCCGTCGGCCACGCCGTCGCGCCATTCGGACACCGTCACGGCGCGCTCCTCGACCGCGTGGCCGCGGTCCCCGGCCAGCCGGATGAGGCTCTTGCGCGTGATGCCGTCGAGGATGTTGCCGTTGAGCGCGGGCGTGATGAGCGTCCCGTCGGCGCGCACGAGGAACAGGTTCATGCCGCCGAGCTCGTCGATCGTGTCCTCCGTGGCGGAGTCGGTGAAGAGCACCTGGGCGCAGCCGTTCGCCGCCGCGATGTTGGTGGGCAGCAGGGAGGACGCGTAGTTGCCCCCGCACTTGGCCGCTCCGGTGCCGCCGTGCCCGGCGCGGGCCAGCTCGGAGGACAGCCAGATCGAGACGGGCTTCACGCCGCCGGTGAAGTACGCGCCCGCGGGGCTCGCGATGATCATGAAGCGCGCCCGGTGCGCGGCGCGCACCCCGAGGAAGCTCTCGTCGGCGATCATGAACGGGCGCAGGTAGAGGCTCTGGTCGGCCCCGCTCGGCACCCAGTCGGCGTCGACCTCCACGAGCTCGTGCACCGCGCGCACGAAGAGCTCGACGGGCAACTCGGGCAGCGCGAGGCGCCGGGCGCTCTCGTTCAGACGCCGGGCGTTCTCCTCGGGCCGGAACGCGACGATCGAGCCGTCCGCATGGCGATAGGCCTTCAGCCCCTCGAAGATCTCCTGGCCGTAGTGCAGCACCGAGGAGGCGGGGTCCATCGGGATCGGCCCGTAGGGGACGACCTCGGCGTCGTGCCACCCGCCGTCCTTCGTCCACGCGATCGAGACCATGTGGTCGGTGAAGTGGTTGCCGAAGCCGGGGTCCGCGAGGATCGCGTCGCGCTCGGACTGGGGCTTCCGCGTCGCGTCGGTGCGGGTGAATGCGAGGTCGCTCATGAGGGTGCTTTCTGCGGTCGAATGGTTACGCGCGGCGGCCGGGGAGGGCCGCGATGATGGCGTCGCCGATGGCGGCGGTCGCGCGGGGCTCGGCGCCGCGGGCGGCGAGGTCGGCGCGCACGCCGGCGCGCACGCGCTCCGCCTCGCCGGGGAGGCCGAGATGGTCGAGCATGATCGCCGCGGAGAGGATCGCCGCGGTCGGGTCCGCCTTCTGCTGCCCTGCGATGTCGGGAGCAGATCCATGGACGGGCTCGAACATGCTCGGGAAGGCGCCCTCGGGATTGATGTTGCCGGAGGCTGCGAGCCCGATGCCGCCGCCGATGGCGCCGGCCAGGTCCGTGAGGATGTCACCGAACAGGTTATCAGTCACGATGACGTCGAAGCGCGACGGATCCTGCACCATGAAGATCGTCGCCGCGTCGATGTGCATGTAGTCGACGGCGATCTCGGGGAACTCCGCGGAGATCGACTGCACGAGCCGCTGCCAGACCGCGCCGGCGTGGGTGAGCACGTTGGTCTTGTGCACCCAGGTGAGCTTGCGGCGCGGCCGCTCGCGGGCGGTCTCGAAGGCGTAGCGGACCACGCGCTCGATGCCGTGCGCCGTGTTCACGGAGACCTCCGTGGCGACCTCGCCCGGCGTCCCCGCGCGGAGCGTGCCGCCATTGCCCGCGTAGGGGCCCTCGGTGCCCTCGCGGACCACCACGAAGTCGACCGCGCCGGGATCGGCCAGCGCCGAGACGACCCCCGGGAACAGCGTGCAGGGGCGCACGTTCGCGTAGTGGTCGAAGTCGAAGCGGAGCTTGAGCAGCAGCCCGCGCTCGATGTTCGCGTCCTTGAGCCGCGGGTCTCCCGGCACCCCGCCGACCGCGCCGAAGAGGATCGCGTCGTGCTCCGCGATCGCGGCCTGCTCCGCGGCGGGCAGGGTCTCCCCCGTCGCGAGGAAGCGCTCGGCGCCGAGGCGGAACTCGGTGCGCTCGAGCGCGACATCGCCGCCGGTCAGCACCGCATCGAGCACGCGATTCGCCTCGGCGACGACCTCGGGGCCGATGCCGTCGCCGGGGATGACTGCGAGCTTGATGGTACGGGTCACGGAGCGCTCCTTAGCATGCCTGGACAGGATGCCTCCAGCATACTGCCGCGCCCGCGGGCTGACGCGCGAGCGCGAGCCGTCCGTTCCGACGGCCCGCGCTCGCCCGGGGCGGGAATCAGCCCTTGAACATCGTCCAGAGCTTGTCGTACTGCTCCTTGACATCGGCCGAGCACGGCACCTGATCGTGCGCGCGCTCCATCGTCTCGGCGTCGGCCACGATCACCGGCGCGTCGCCGTCGCCGGGCTCGGGCAGGAACTCCTCGATGCCCTCGACGGGCGAGGTGTACTTGATGAAGTCCGCGTTGATGGCCGCGTTCTCGGGATCGAGCATCCAGTTCAGGAAGATCTTGGCGTTGTCCTGGTTCTGCGCGTTCGTGAGGATCGCGAGGTTGTCCGATCCCATCATGAAGCCCTCTTCGGGGAACACGTACTCGAGCGCGGGATCCTGAGCCTGAGCGCGGGCGAAGGATCCGTTCCACATCGTGGAGAGCACCGTCTCACCTCCGGCGAGGCGGTCGATCGTGCCGTCGGAGCTGATGATCTTGATGCTCGGCTTGAACTCGTTCAGGAGATCGAGCGCCCGCTGGTAGTCGGCGTTGTCCGTGCTGCAGGCCTCGGCGCCGACGGCCATGAGCGCGGCGTCGATGACGTAGGTCT